>CAWDEB010000032.1:0-326777 GCA_963801155.1 uncultured Actinomycetes bacterium | reverse complement strand
TACAGCGAGCTGGCGCATTCGGCCTACAGGTGGAAGCGTGGGTGGCCTCCCCCGAACCCGCCGTAGGAGTGTTCACGCCAGCCGGAACCTGTCCAGGGCGCCTGCGGCGTCACTACGTGATCGGCTGCGCCGACCCTGGACAGAACCCGTCTGCCGTCAGGTCTGGCAGCTATCGGGTTCGGGGGAGGGGGTCTGGGCATGGCAGGGCGCGGTCACCTCGCCGGGGACAGGCCGGGAATGCTGACCAGGACCAGGGCGGGCCGGGTTGCAATTTGGGTTGCAGTCCAACGCCGTGCCGCATCGTACACAGAGGGCCGGGCAAGCACGTTGGTCCAGCCTGAACCGATCCGAACGACGGCGCCCCGAGCTGCTAATGCGGTTGGGTCCACGGCAACCCGCCGAGGTCAGCCCCAAACCTTCCAGGCGCAGGTCAGGCGAAGACCGTCGTGCCATTAGCGTGCCATTAACCCCGGTAGCGAAGGGTCTCTCACGGTCACTCATGGACAGCCCGTCCTGCAGGTCAGGCCGTGTGGAAGGCGAATCCGCACAGCTTCCCAAGCTGATAGTGCGGGTTCGATTCCCGTCACCCGCTCTGCGAGGCTGCCACCTTATTGATAATTTTTCGATTTTTTGTTCAGCTACTTGCCGTCTGGCGCCGTCTACTGGCTGACGTAGCGCCAATTCTAGTGTTCTTCCTATTTAAACAAGTACTTCGAACTAGATTACGACAATCAGAAGGGCCAGGTGCGCCCATCTTTCAGCAGCGGGCGGCACTCCCGACCATGCCGGACGGGTTCCACGCTGCCGAAGATGTGATTTCGGGTCATCGGCGGTGGTGGTGCTGTCACTGGTTTTCGCAGTATTCGCCGTAGTCCGCCAGTGGCATGGCCAGCCACTTGCCGTTGGCGGAGTCCCAGCGCAGCCAGTTCTCGTCACTGTTGACGAGCGGATTCGGCAGGTACTCCAGGCACTTGTAGTAGTAGCTGCCGGTATAGGGTGCGGGCAGCGGAGCCCAGCCCGCGCCGATTACGTCCTGTATCACCTTGGTCCCGTTGAGGCTGGCCCAGCCCAGGCTGGCAGCGGTCGGGGTAAAGACTCCAGGCCCAGCCGGGGTACTTCTCCCCGGCTGCGCCGTATGGCGCCGGAAGCGGCTTGCCCTGTTCGTCGATGATGGTTCCGTCGGCGGTGTAGATCTGGGTCGGCTCGACTTGGGGGACGAGGTTGCCGTTGCCGACGTAGAGGTACAGGTTTACGGGCTCGGTCTGGGCGGCATGGGTGGCGGCGCTAGCTGCGGACGCGCCGCCCAGCGCCAGCGCGGCGCTGAGGACGGCGATGACAGCGAGCGGGTTGCGGATCAGTCGCATGGGGGACATCGCGGTTGCCTTTCGTAGGGTCGGGACGGGCTCAGAACGCCGTCACGGTCCGCGGGTATACCGAGGTATGGGTCTCCGCCTCGGCGGCGGAGCAGTAAACCGACCGTAAGCCCGGCCGGAGCCTTGACAGCAGGGGCCGGGCGGCCCCATCGAGCCCGCCAGGTGTGGGCCGAACGGCCCATTTACCCTCCGGAGGCGGATCGCGTCGGGCCAGGGAGGAGTCAGCCCTCAGCCGGAGGGGGCGACCGCTTCGATGCCGGCCTGGATGGCGTAGCGGACCAGTTCCGGGCGCCGGCGGGCGCCGGTCTTGTCCCGGATCCGCTCCAGATGCGATCTCACCGTGTTGACCGACAGGAACAGCCGCCCGGCGATCTGGGCGTCGGTCGCCCCGCCGGCCAGCAGCGCCACGATCTCCCGCTCTCGTTCCGACAGCGGGCCGGCTGAACTGTCGGCCGTCGCCTGGCCGGCGGCGGGAACGGTGACGGCGGACGCCACCCCGGGATCGGGCTCGGCTGCTGCAGTGGCCAGGGCGATGGCGTCGGCCTGGCTGAGCGTGCGGCCGCGCCGGTAAGCGACCTCGAACGCGGCATCGCCCAGCGTGGCGCGCAGATGGGCATGGTCGCGGTCGCGCAGCCCCGCTTCGATGGCCTCGAAAGCCCGTCCGGCCTGCTCGTAGTGTTCGTCGGCGACGCCGTGCAGGGTGGCGGCGACGGCGGGGTCGCCGTCTGCGCCGGCCGCCAGGGCCAGGCCGAGGAGCGCGCCGTGAACATAACGACTTGACACCGGTGATCCGGGCGGTGTCCAGGCTGTCGAGGAAGAGGCGGCGGGCGTTGCGGGGATTGGCGTCGATGAGGTCGACGAGACCCAGGTTCTGCCGCAAGCCCGACGGAGAGGTTCTGGTAGCCGAGGTTGTCGGCGAGCATGCTCGCCTCCTGAAGGTGCGCCCGGGCCGCCCGGAGCTCCCCCGCCGCGAGCTTCGTAGACGCCGAGGTTGGCCAGCGTGATGGCGAGCCGGTAGTTGTCTCCGGCCGCCCGTGACAGGGCGAGGGTTTCCTGGTTGTCAGCGAAGGCGGCGTCCAGATCACCCGCTTCGCCCTTGAACACCGCACGACGGCCGAGAAGGTCAGCCATCAGCCGGGGATCTCCGGTTGTCCGGGCCAGCCCGACCGCTTCGTCGATCTGGGCCAGTGCGGCCGGCAGATCGCCATGCTCGAACCTGAACCAGCACAGCTGGGACAGGGCGTCGGCGGTGACGGCGTCATCGGCGAGGCCACGGGCGATCGTAATGGCCTCGCCGGCTAGCGCCGGGATCGTCGAGTCGTCGCCGAAGTGATTGAGCAGGTGGCAGCTCGCGGTGAGGGCCCGGGCCCGGGCCCGGGTGGGCATGCGGGCGTCGGGCCGCTCGAGCAGGACGTTGAGCGCCTCGAGGACTTCGCCGCTGTGGCCGCGCATGTGGCAGAACCAGCGCAGCCCGACCGCCAGGCGCAGGCCGGGCTCGGCACTGTCGGGATCGGCGAGGCTGAACGCCAGTGCGGCGCGGATGTTGTCGAACTCGACCTCGAGCCGGTCCAGCCAGGCGGCCTCGTCCGGGCCGCGCAGGTGCGTGTCGGCGGTCTCGACCAGGGCCAGGTAGTGATCGCGGTGGGCAGCGCGGGTTTCGTCCAGCTCGGAGCCGGGCCGCTGGGCGAGGCGTTCGGCGGCGTAGTGGCGGACCGTCTCCAGCAGCCGGTAGCGGGTCGAACCGCGGATCTCGTCGGCCAGGACCAGGCTCTTGTCGACCAGGGCGGCCAGATGGTCCAGCACCTGCCATTCTCCGGTGCCGCCTCGTGAGGTGACCGCTTCGGCGGCCTCCAGGGTCCAGCCCCCGGCGAAGACAGAAAGCCGGTCGAGCACCAGCTGCTCCTCGGGGTTGAGCAGGTCGTAGGACCAGTCGATCAGGGCGCGCAGGGTCTGATGGCGCGGCAGGGCGGTCCGGCTCCCCCCGGTCAGCAGCCGGAACCGCTGATCGAGCCGGGAGCTGATCTCCGGCACCGACAGCGACCCCAGCCGGGCCGCGGCGAGCTCCAGGGCCAGCGGAATCCCGTCCAGCCGTACGCAGACCGCCGCCACCGCCGCCGCGTTGACGTCGTCCAGGGCGAAGCCTCGCCGGTACATCAAGGCGCGCTCGGTGAACAGCTGCACCGACTCGAAAGCGGCCAGCCGCCCGGGGGCGGCTAGATCGGCGGGCGGGACGGCAGCGAAGGAACCCGGAAGACATGCTCCCCGCTGACGCCCAGCGGCTCCCTGCTCGTGACCAGCAGGCACGCCCGCGGGCAGGACCGCATCAGCGCGTCGGCCAGCTTGGCAGCCGCGCCGAGCACGTGCTCGGCGTTGTCCAGAACCACCAGCAGGGAGCGGTCGCCGACCGCCTCGACCAGGGTGTCGAGCATGGGCCGTCCCGGCTCCTCGCGGACCTGAAGCACGGCGGCCACGGTGCGGGCCACCATCTCGGGTTCGGCCACCGGCGCCAGCTCGACCAGCCACACCCCCTCGCCGTCGCCATCCAGCACCTCGGCCGCTACCTGCAACGCCAGCCGGGACTTGCCGATCCCGCCCGGCCCCGCGATCGTGACCAGCCGCGACCCGCCCGACACCAGTGACCGCAGCTCGGCCAGCTCGGCGGCCCGGCCCACGAAACTGGTGGCCTGCGATGGCAGGTTGTGCCGTAGCGCCGGGTCGTCCAGCGACCGCAACGGGCCGAAGCCCTCGGCCAGGCCCGGCCCGGTCACCTGGAAGACCCGCTCGGCGCGCCCCAGGTCCTTCAGGCGATGCTCGCCCAGATCCCGGAACCCGATCCCGCCGGGCATTCGGTCGGCCAGCAGCTCATACGTCGCTCCGGACACCAGGACCTGACCACCATGGCCGACGGCAAGCAGCCGGGCCACCCGGTTCACCACTGGACCGAAATAGTCACCGTCGCGTTCCGCGCAGGCTCCCGAATGCAACGCCATGGACACCCGGACGGGCAAGCCCGGCGGCCACGGCTCAGCACCGGCAGCCCGCTGGACAGCCACTGCCGACGCCAGCGCGGCGGCCGGGTCGGCGAACACCGCACGAAACGCCTCGCCCACCGTCTTAAAGACGTAACCGCCCGAAACCTCGATCTCTTGGCGGACAATGCAGTTATAGCGGCCCGACGCCTCCGCCATGGCCTCGGGATCGGCCTCCCACAGCCGGATGCTGCCCTCGATGTCAGTGAACAGCAACGTCACCGGTCCAGAGGGAAACCCCATTCACCCATTGTGCACCCCCGATCCCCGCCCGCTCGAGCCGATGAGTTCCACGCCGAATCCATCGCGGAGACACTCCTAAGCGGACTTGAGATAACGGCCAGACCGTATGTTTATGCATCACCTCGCTTGGAGGTGAATGTCCGGTTCTGCCGCTCCTCGTGCATTCGGCAGGGCCGGCGATGGCCTGGATTGGCCTGGATGGCAGTGTCTGTGCCTGGCGAGCTTGATGATCGTATAGTAACGGCCATGCCGACCGCTCTGCCTGCTCCGGATGCGCCGGTGGTCTCGGTTGCCGGGGCGATCGCTCGCATGGAGGCGATCGCGGCGGCACTGCCGGCCGCCGATGGGCTGGCGTGTTTCAACCGCATGTACCTGGACGTGACCCGGCAGGTGAACAGCCAGCTCGGCCAGGGCTTCTACGCTGACCCGGCGTTCATGACCCAGCTGGATGTGGCGTTTGCGAACCTGTACTTCGCCGCGGCCGATACCGCCAGCACTCCGGCCGCGGTGCCGCTGGCGTGGCGGCCGCTGGTGGAACGGCGCGGCGTGGCGGGGATCGAACCGGTCCAGTTCGCGCTGGCGGGCATGAACGCCCACATCAACCACGACCTGCCGCTGGCCATGGTCAGCACCTGCACGGCCCTGGGCACCGCACCCGACGCCAGCCCGCATTTCGCTGACTACCAGAAGGTCGACCAGCTGCTGGACGCAGCCGAGCAGTCCATCCGGCAATCGTTCGAGAACGCCGCGCAACTGGCCGTCGACCGCCACCTGGCCGCGGTGGCCAACCTGATCGCCACCTGGACGATCAACAGCGCCCGGGATCTGGCCTGGACCAACTGCCTGCTGCTGTGGGCGGTGCGCGATGATCCCATCGCGCGCGCGCTGTTCCTCGACACGCTGGCCACCTCGACCGCCCTGGCAAGCCAGATGCTTCTCGTAGCAGTTTAAGACCGCCCGGCAACATGCGAGCGCCTCCCGCACGCTGCACCGCACAATGAGCTGGCCTGCTCACGGCCGCCGCTTCTGCCGATGTGAGGAAGGGAACAACCTGGTCACAAGACTCAACGCGAAGGGGACCCGCATTACGGCTGAGGAGGCCGGCAGGCTCACACGTGGCCACTGCAGGGTTTTATTGATGCTTGGCACGGCGAATTGAGGTCGCTGTGCGATCGGGTATTCCGCTCAGCCACCGGCCTTCTCGAAGTGGCTGACCACTACGAGCCCGGCGATAAACACGGCAACCATCGCGATGAGCAGCGCTAGTTCCGCCGTGCTGACAGCGGTGCTGCCGGGAGTCAGCACGAACAGGATGCGGCGGACGACCGCGATCAGCCCGACGACAATGAACGGCTGGGCCACCAGACGGTGCGCGCGCAAGGACAGCACGACCGTGTATACGATCTCGACCAGAATCAGGACGAGCAGGACGCGGTCGAGCAGGATCGGGGCGCCTGCCGAGATCGGCCCAGAGGACCCATCGAGGAAATCAACGATCCCGGCGATCAGCAGAACGATAGCCAGTGCGATCAATACGACCCCGACGGCGACCGTGACCCAGTCCTGCACGTGCTCGAGGACCCAGATCGAGCGTGTGGCGGCGGGTGCGCCTTGCCGCCTGGACGAGCCATCCGCCGATGAGGTTGCGGCCGACTCAGCCGGCACGGCTGCAGGTTCGGCAGGGTTCTCGCCAGGGGAAGCCGGCATGCCGGTCATTGTGCCACCGTCACGGTGCCTGTCCTCAGCACTCGATAACATCCCGCCCGGCCGGGCGACGCGCGCTGTCTGGGTTAGCCCCAGATCCCGTACACCACTGTCGGGCGGATCAGCGTTGCACTCAAGGACCGCAGTGGACGCGGTGGCCATGGCCTGGAAAGGCGCTTTGATGCCATCGTCGAGCACCTGGCAGGTGCCGGCGTGGCCGTCGTGAAGACCCCGGTCTTGCAAACGAGGCGGGCTCACGGTCCGGCGCGGCCGCAATGAAATTCACTTCCCGGACGCTTCCGGCGGCGAACAGCGGCGCTTTGACACCGCGGCCCGTTGCTGACATCGCCCTGGATGGGCTGCAGGCCGCTCCCATACAGTGCCCGCCGGATACAGGAGCACTCAGGACCAGGATGACCGCGGAAATCGCGGCTCTTTGCTGGCATCGAGCTATCCGGCGACTTTACCGACGAGTTCTCTACCGCAGGAGTGAAGACTGCCGGCACGATGGCCCGCATCAACCGCAGGTACCTCAAGATCGAGCCTGAGTCAGGGCTGCAAGATGCATAGCAATCCCGTGTGACTGCAATACCCATAAAAGCATATTCATACCGCAGCAATTGCTGCATACACGCCCAACACCCATGCAGACACACATGCACTCATCTGACCGCCGACAGGGTGAGATCGTCAAACCTCGATCCTCGGCAGCGACTGCCACCAACTGCAAAGCACGTCTTTGAAGCCACGCCACCAGCTTGCCAGGGAGTCAGCGAATACGTCGTCCCCCATGCCTGGATACCCGATTCGGCACAGCCACTGGTTCAGCCATATACGTAGCCGCTTCGCGTGCTGGGGATTGGCGAGGTCAGGCTGACTGCCAATATCGTTGCGGGCCGCTTCAAGCGTTCGATCGAATGGGAACTTGCCATACTCCGGAAGGACGCTTTCGAGCATCGCCAGCGCCCAGCGGAAAGTCCCGCATGAGCGCCGCGACTAGTTCATCCGCTGCGGCGTCAGGATCGTGCCAATAACGCAATGCCCGAAGATGATGGCTGGGACGGCGGTGATCCCCGCGGTCAGCGGCCCGGCAACCGCGCAGGCCAGGGCTGCGGTGGCCAGCCGGCTCATCCGCGGCGGCGCGGGAGTAGCCGGATGCCAGGGCAGCCTGCGGAAGGGGCTGGCCGGCAGGTCGGCGATCAGCGCCATCAGCTCCGGGAAATAGCGCGAGACCAGGGCCTGCTCTACCGCAGGTCCCAGCGTCAGTACCGCAACGGCGCTATGACCAGAACTCCGCTGCCGCGAACGGGTCAGCCGCGTACGTCCAGACCTCGGTCGCCTTGCCGTCGTGGACCTGCATGACATGGACAAGTTTGTCCTGATACTGCTTGCCCGCCCGCTCGGCAGTGATCGTGGCGAGCGAGATCATGTGATTGCCGTTAGCGAGAACGTCGTGCAGCGTGAAACGTGCCGTCCCCCCGGAAAGCTCGGAGATCTTGCCGAACAACGCGATCACCTCAGCGATGCCCTGGTAGTCGCCCGCCAGCGGGCCGCGGCCGGGAACGTGCCACACGACGTCCTCGGCGAGGAACTGACTCTGCAGCGCGCCGAGGTCTCCGCTCCCGAAGGCCGCGTTGGCCTGCCGCACCCGGTCCTCGTCGGACTGCGTCATCTGATCCTCCCTCAAGGCGGCATGCCGTGATCATCGTCTTGACCGCCGGGCAGGCCGTCAAGGGTCCAGCATCCATCAGAACGGGCCACACCGTCACTCCCGAGCTACGACACGGGGGCACTCACCGGTCCAAGACCCGGCATTCGATCGCGACGGCCTGAAGAACGCCTTGGGCCAGCGGCGCTGCTGCGGAACACCCGGCACCCAACGGCCGAAACACCCAGAACCACGTCCCGTGATCGACACCAGTGGGCAACCCACGACCAATAACCGCCTGATTCTGTCTCGTCACGTGGCGGGAACGAACTGTGACTGGAACCGCGCAGATCGGAGCATTCGGTGCCGCTGCGCGGAGGAGTAAGGTCTTGCTGGTGGACGGTATCCATGACCTGGGTGGCATGCAGGGCCTGGGGGCGGTGGATCATTCGCCGGCGGAACCGGTTTTTCACCATCGGTGGGAGGCGGTGGCCCGGGCGCTGCTGGCGGTTGTGGCTGGCGCGGCCGGGGCGAGCGGCGGGGAGTTCCGGCATTCGATCGAGCGCATGGAGCCGGGCCACTACCTGACGTCGGGCTATTACGAGCACTGGCTCACCGCGGCGGCCACCTTGGCCGTTGAGCATGAGCTGGTGACGGTCTCCGAGCTTGAGGCACGCGCGGGCGGGCGGTTCCCGCTGAGCGGCCCGGTGCTGGCGCCGGCCGTGGTAGAGGCTGGGCCGGATGTCGGCACGCCGCGCTTCGGCGTTGGCGACCGGGTCCGGGTGCGCGAGTGGCATCCGCCCGGACACACCCGCTGCCCTGGGTATGTGCGGGGCAAGCCCGGGACGGTGGTGCGGTTGGATGGTATCTATTCGGTGCCCGATATCGAGGCCCACAGCACTGCCCGGCGCCACGAGCCGACGTATTCGGTCCGGTTCGACGCCGCGGAGCTATGGGGTGACGGCCAGCGCGGTGTGCGGGTGCACGTCGACCTGTGGGACTGCTACCTGGAGCCATCATGAGCAACAGCTCGCACCACCCGGCTCCGGTGTCGCCGGTTGAGCAGCGGGTTGCGGCGCTTGAGGCTTTGCTGACCGAACGAGGGCTGGTGCCCGAGGGGTTCATCGATCAGATCACCCGCCGGTATGAGTCGGAGATCGGCCCGATGAACGGGGCGAAGGTGGTGGCCCGGGCGTGGCTGGACCCGCCGTACAAGCAGCGGCTGCTGGCTGACGGCACCGCCGCGATCGCTGAGCTCGGATTCGGCGGGCCCGAGGGTGATCACATGGTGGTCGTGGAGAACACCGCTGCGGTCCACAATGTGATCGTGTGCACGCTGTGCTCCTGCTATCCGTGGCCGGTGCTGGGGCTGCCACCCGCCTGGTACAAGGACCCGCCCTACCGCGCGCGGATGGTCCGCGAGCCCCGGGCCTTGCTAGCCGAGATGGGCTGCCCGCTGCCCGAGGAGGTGGAGATCCGGGTATGGGACTCCTCCGCCGAGGTCCGCTACCTCGTGTTGCCCCAGCGCCCGCCCGCGACCGAGGGCATGACCGAGGCCGAGCTGGCCGCCCTGGTGACCCGGGACTCGATGATCGGCGTGGCCCGGCTGTGACCACCCCGCTGAGCCTGTCCGGGCTGGACCTGCCCCGCCGCAACGGCGAGCTGGCCTTCGACGCACCCTGGCAAAGCACCGTGTTCGCGCTGGCGGCCGCGGTCATCGAGCACGCCTTCGGCGGCGACCGGGAACCGTTCCGGCAGCAGCTCATCAAGGCCATCGCCGCCGAACCGGGCCGCGCCTACTGGGAGAGCTGGACCGTCGCGCTCGAAGCGCTCGTGCCCGCCCTACCCGAACGCTCCACACCCTGACGTGACCGGGCGCACCACAGCGCAACGTGCCGGATCCGCCCCAAACGGCCGCCGACTCCTTCGGTGCAGGCCAGCGCATGCGTACAGACCAGGACGATCTGCATGCGGTCCCGCTGCGCAGTCGGTGCAATGTGCAAGTCAGTCCAGGCCACGTCGTCGCCCGGCGCAGGCCCGGGTACGGACCAGGGATGTCACGGGCGCGGGGTGTCCACCCGATCCGCAATCGTGAGGCAATGCCAGCTAATCCGCTGGCGCGGGGATGGGTCGTTGGCCGGGAACGCCGGGCCGGATCCGCGGTCCGGCCGTCCACCGTCATCAACCATCCAGGAGGTGGAGACTTATGTCCAACGAAACTGAAATCCGTCCGTTCCGGGTCGGCATGCCCGACGAAGCGGTCGCCGACCTTCGGCGGCGCATCGCCGCGAGGCGCTGGCCCTCCCGGGAGCTGGTCGCCGATCGGTCGCAAGGCGTGCAGCTGGCGACGTTGCAGGAGCTCGCCCGCTACTGGGCGACCGATTACGACTGGGGCGCGTGCGAGGCGAAACTGAACGCGCTGCCGCAGTTCAAGACCGAGATCGACGGGCTGGACGTCCACTTCATCCACGTGAAGTCAGAGCACGCGGACGCGTTGCCGCTGATCATGACGCACGGCTGGCCCGGCTCGGTCATCGAGCTGCTCGAGGCCGTCGGCCCGCTCACCGACCCGACCGCGCACGGCGGACGCGCCGAGGACGCGTTCGACCTCGTGCTGCCGTCCCTGCCCGGCTACGGCTTCTCCGCCGAGCCGGCCGAGATCGGCTGGGACCCCAGCCGCATCGCGCGCGCCTGGGCGGAGCTGATGCACCGCCTCGGCTACACCCGCTACGTCGCCCAAGGCGGCGACCAAGGCGCCTCGATCACCGACGCGATGGGCCGCCTGGCACCCGAGGGGCTGCTCGGCATCCACATGAACTTGCTCGTGACGGCGCTGGGCGGCGGCGCCATGCCGGCAGAAACCGAGCAGGAACGCGCAGCGCTCGAGCAGACCCAGACATTCAGGACGAGCGGCTTCGGCTACTTCCTGGAGCAGGCCACGCGGCCGCAGACGATCGGCTACGCCCTGCTGGATTCACCCGTCGCCCTGGCGGCCTGGATGCTCGACCACGACACCGACGCCTACTACAAGATCTCCCGCGCCTTCGTCGACGGGCAGCCGTCCGGGGGTCTCACCCGGGACCACATCCTCGACAACATCACGCTGTACTGGCTGACCGGCACCGGGGCCTCGGCGGCCCGGTCGTACTGGGAAAGCGGACGAGCCCAGGCTCTCGCGGCGGCGGCCGGGCAGGCTCGGCCGGAGGTCTCGCTCCCGGTCGGCTTCACCACGTTCCCCGGCGAGATCTTCCGGGCCCCGCGCAGCTGGGTCGAGAAGTCCTACCCCACCCTCACCTACTTCCACGAGGCCGGCAAGGGCGGCCACTTCGCCGCCTGGGAAGAGCCCGAGCTGTTCGCGACCGAGATCCGGGCGGCGTTCAAGCCGCTACGCTAACGACAACCTGCACCTGGGGAAGTGGGGAGTCGGCTATCGAGTCAAACCAGAAAGGCACGAAGAGATAACCAGCTGAAGCGCGACAACCGAGCCTCGCAGAACCGGGAGATCTGAGCCAAGCTGAGCCCTCCAACGAACGAGTTGGCACCCGCGCCTAGTCGGCAGAGAGGTTCGCTCTCACTCCGGAACGCCAGTCGCACAGCGTGACGATCCCTGGTCGCGGCCATCGCGCGAGATCCGATGCTCGGAAAACCCGGTCGCCCAGGTGGCCGTTTGCGGGTACCGTGTCACTGCCGATCGCCCGGCCGGATCCACATCGATACGTGAGCCGGTTCAAGAGCGGTATGGATTACGCCGGTGATGTCGGCGCGAACCAGGTCGGGGTCTGCCGCGTCCTGGAGGCGGGCCGCGAACGCCATCACCATCCGCTCGGCGTCGTAGCGGGCCCGGTTGAACCGGCGATCCACGGCGTGCTGCACCCGTCGGCGGACCGGATTGAACAGCGCTGCCGCCACCAGGGTGGACGCGGCCACCGCCACCGTGCTGTGGAACTTGAACACCTGGGTGGACAGCAGGACCAGCCCGGCGTACACGCCGACCAGCAGGCCGGTGACGATCGCGTAGGCCAGGGTCCGGGAGATGAGCCGGTCGATCTCGTACAGCCGGTATTTCAGGATGCCCACACCGATCGACACCGGCAGTGCAGCGACCCCGAACCAGGCGAGGCCGAGGGCGGCGAGCAGCGCCTTAGGGGCGCCTGAAGTGCTGAAGGACCCCGCCAGGAACAGGCAGATAATCGTGACGGCGGCGCCGCTGGCCAGCCACTTCAGCTGCTGGCGCCGGTCGCCGCTGCTGCGCCGCCAGCTCAGCGCCTGCCGGGCGACGAAGGCCAGTGACAGCCCGATGATCACGAAGATGAGCGGTCCCTGGACGACGTTGAACCAGCCGACCAGTTGATCAACCGCGGCCAGGCCGCCCGTGTTGTCCACGCGGATCGGGTGCGCGGTGACAGCGCCCGCGATCGCTACGCAGCTCGCGAGGACCAGCAGCGCGAAGGCCACGGCGTAGATCCGCAGGGCCGCCCGCCACAGGCGCGAGGTCAGCCTGCCGTCGGGGAACAGCAGGACGTCGGCTCCGAGCCAGGGCAACGAGCGGACAATCACGGCCACTCCAGGTATCCCGAGCTGCCTGGTCAGCGACGTTAACGGGCCGGATCTGTCCAATTCCCAAGCTGATAATGCGGGTTCGATTCCGGGCGCCGACGTGCCAGGCGTCGAGGACGGCCGGGAGCCACGCTGGGAGCCACCTGGACGAACGGCATCTTGATTCTCCGGACTTCCACGGACAACCGAAAGGAACGCGCCCGAGGTCACGGACCGATCTGAACGGGTCCGGACGCCCGCACATGGAACTACGGATCTGGAAACGTCGGCCACGGCCTGAGAGATGGCAGCCACGAGGAGGGACGGGAAAGAAGTGCTAACCGATAACGACGATGTAATCCGCGCTGCCCGTGTAGTCGTGTCCGCCGCCTGCTGGGCAGTCCCCGGAAAGCCTTCCCGGAAGTCAGATGATCTTCAACGAGGTCTCTTCATTCCCGCGGCTCCGCGCCTGCGCAGGGATATGGCGTTATTCCTAGCGCCTTCCTGGCCCGCTCGGTGGAGCGCATAGCAGCAGCTGGGTGACGTTCTGGCCTACTGGCGTGCGTGCTCGGCGCTGAAATCCCAAACGGCGCGGGCGACGTCGATCAGCCTTCGATGCGGCGGTCGGCTCGGCCAGACTGCGGAACTGGCCCACTATCCGCCCGGGGCTAGACATCTGCCCGATTTAGTATCAGTCTGAAGCATGGGGTGGGTTATCGTACTGATCGTCTTGTTCGCTGTCCCCTATTTGATATCGCTCCGGGTGCACCCGTTCCGCGGCTGCCCTGCCTGCCGCGGCACCGGGCGACACGGGGGGTCGTTTTTCACGTACTCGCACCGCCGGTGCCGCCGCTGCGGTGGCAGTGGCCGCCAGAACCGCCAAGGCGTGCAGTGGGGGCTGGGCGGTAGCCGGGAGCAACTCCCTGGGAAGGGGCGCGGCGGCTCGTGATCTCGGTTCTTGCGGCCAGGCTCGTTAACCGACGTGCCTGATAAGAAGGCTCGCCGTGCCATTACAGAGCTTGATAGGCCAGCGTTTGGGTCTCTAGGGTGGCTGGGGTTCCAGGCTCAGTCCGGTCTGGGCCAGGAATCCGTCGATGAGGGCGGGCCGGTACTGGATGCGCTTGAGCGGTTCTTGATGATCGCGGCGAGCTGGTCCACGTCGCGGGCGGCGAGGTTGCCCAGGCCGTTTTTCATGTTCGCCCAGACGCCCTCAGCGTGCACCGGACAGGGAACAGTCGGCCGATCAGCGCCGTGACCCGGGCCAGCGTCCACCGCTGATCCTCACCCCACCCCCACGCGGCCGGGCCGACCTCCAGCGCCGCCCGCAGCCGGGCCAGCTGCGCCCCGCCCAGCCGGGCCAGCTGCGCCCCGCCCAGCCGGCACACCGCCCCGCCCGGCCTTCTGGACGCCAGCGCCGCCTCACCGCCCGCACGCCAGCGCCGCCGCCACACATACGCCGAATTCGACGAGACCCGCAGCCGCCACGCCACCTCCGGCGACTCAACCGCCGCCGCGAATCCTGTATCGGACTCAGAAAGCCGACGGCTCGCCCGCGGTCAGCAGTGGCCTGGTCTTCGCGCCTGGGCCGCAGGCACCCGCAGTTCCGCTGGGTGGACGTAACGTCATCGCGTGGGCGCATCCCACTGTCGGCCTTGGCGTGGACTGCGCGCCTTCGCGGGCTCCGGACGTCGAGGCGGACATCCCGGGACTCGCGAACTTCCTGGCCGCTGGGTGGGTGGTGACGTACCTTGAGACTTCCTGCGCCGCCGGTTCGAGCATGACAGGGATCTTCATCGGCGACCTCGGCCATGTTAAAGCAGGGGCAGCCGGTGCACCTTATGTATTTACCTGGATGCAGCAACGATTTGCGGGCGTACCAGCAGGCAACACCTGCAAAACCACTAGTCCCGTGACGGCGCTGCAAATCGTGAAGCCGTAGCAGTTCGGCTCGCGCCTCTCACCACAGCACGATCCGCGTCTGGTCCGGCGCGTGATCCGCTGGCGAGGGCTACACTCGATCCACACATATGTGGGCGCCAGCGCGCCACTTCCTGCGAGCGCGGCGCTGCTGGCTCGCTGCCATGACGAAGCCAGCAGCCCGGAAGGGAAGGCAGCAGTGGCGGCGGAAACGGAATTCACGATCGGGGCCAGGGCAAGCTGCTCTGATGGTCACTGCGGCGAGGTCAAGCGCCTGGTCTTCGACCCGGCCACTGAGACGGTCACCCACCTGGTCATCCAGCACGGGCACCGGCCGGAGGCCGGGCGACTCGTCCCCGCCCACCTGGCCGAGACGACGGACGGCGAGATCAGGCTGCGCTGCACGCTCGCGGAGTTCGACAAGTTCGACCACGCGGAGGAGCGCGAGATCGCCGACGCAGCCGATCAACACGTCGGCGACGCCGGTGGCGTCCTCGGCTCGGGCTTGGCATACAGCGTCAGCGGCGAGGCATTCGCCCCCGCCGGCGGCCCTGGAGGGCTCATCGACATCGGCCCCATGCCCCCGCCAAGACACCGCAGGACGATGATCGAAGACGTTGTTCCGCTGGGTGAGGACCAGGTGAGGCCCGGTGACCCGGTCCACGCCGTCGACGGCGAGATCGGGCGGGTGCGGGGCTTCCTCGTCAACCCGGGCGACGACCGGGTGACCCACGTGCTGCTCCAGGAGGGGCACCTGTGGGGCCGTAAGGAAGTCGCCATCCCCATCACCGCCGTGACCATGGTGGACATCGGAATCCGGCTCAACCTCACCAAGGACCAGGTGGGGAACCTGCCACCCGCTAACTGAGCGGGCCACTGCACCGCGGACGTTATGCCGCTCACCTAGCGGGCACCCATCCGGGCCATCCTCACCGGGCAACGCAGGGGCATGGTCCGGTGATGGTGACGGCTGCGGGGTAGACCATCGTGCAATTAACCAGAGTCATGAGGGGTCAATCACGGCAGGCCAGGACCCATGACCATGCTTGCGCCCGAGGTCACGAACTGTTCTGAACGAATCCGGATGCCTGAACCGTCCCGGTGGTCGCTCCCGCAGGGACGGGCAAAAGGCATAGGGTGGCCGGAATGGCGGGTAGCTGGCGGGCTCAGGAGGCGGAATATGTACGTGGATCTGTGCGGTCGGCGTGTTCCCTCCCAGGCTTTGGGGTCTTCGTCTTTCGCGGGGTTCTTGTCGTCGTATGCACCGCAGTTGCTTCCGGGTAGGTCGTTGCGGGATTTCCTTGAAGCGAGCGGCACGGCAGGTGCGCTGCCGCATGCGACGACAATCGTGGCGGTAGTGTGCGATGAGGGCGTGGTGCTTGCCGGCGACCGGCGTGCTACTGCGGGTAACATGATCTCCAAACGGGATGCGGAGAAGGTGTTCCGCTGTGACGAGTTCTCCGCGTTGGGCATCGCCGGTGTACTGGCACTGGGCCTTGAGTTCGCCAGGCTTTTCCAGGTTGAGCTGGAGCATTACGAAAAGATGGAGGGCCGGTTCCTGTCGCTGGAGGGTAAGGCGAACCGGCTGGCGACCATGATCCGGGGTAATCTCGGTCTCGCCATGCAGGGGCTGGTGCTGGTCCCGCTATTGGCTGGCTACGACCTGGACAGCGGTGCCGGGCGGATCTTCAGCTACGATCCAGCGGGCGGCCCCTCGGAGGAGTACAGGTTCTACTCGATCGGATCGGGGTCGGTGTTTGCCCGGGGAGCCCTGAAGAAGCTCTACACCGACAACATGCCGGCAAGTGAGGCCGTGCTGTGCTGTCTGCATGCCCTGTATGACGCGGCTGATGACGACTCGGCAACAGGCGGGCCTGATATGGCCCGGCGCATCTTTCCGGTCGTGACCACGGTCACCAGCGACGGGTTCAGGCGCTTGCCCGAGGCGGAGGTGGCAGAAGTCGCGCAGCGGGTCGTCGCCGACCGGATGGATTCTCCCGACGGCCCGATCGCCCCGTTGCGAGCCTTAGGATCGCGGGCCGACATGGTTGATGCCTGGCTACGTTTCGGGACCCACCCTTGCGCGCAGAGCCACTGCCGACCCGGCGGGCCTGACGGCGAGGGCCAGGCCAGAGGCAGGCCCGACACGCGCGACGAACTTGTGTTGTGCGGCACTTACAGTATCAGGAGGAGAAGGGCAGATAGAGTCTTCCTACAAGCCGTAGCTCGCAATAGACCGCACATTATCACTCCTTATTGCGCGCACGGGTTACATTCTTCCTGCAATCCTCGGCGATGGACCACGCACCTAGCTTATTGCCGGTGATGTCATTGTCCTCCAATACGCCCCGGCCATTTTCGCTAATCTTTACCGCATACGCGCTATTGTTGTTGATCCTGTTGGCCCGCACGGTCGGGTTGCCGCTGGTCATGATCACCACGCCCGAGTTAGTGTTGCCGGTGATGTCATTGTCCTCCAGCGTGCCCAGCCCGTTGTTATGGACGTAGACACCGTTCTGCTTGTTGCCATAGATACGGTTGTGACGTACCGTCGGATTGCCGCCCACATCGATCTCCACTCCCGAGAAAGCGTTGCCGGTGATGTCATTGTCCTCCAGCGTTCCCAAGCCATTGCTCCAGGAGTCGATCCCCACCTTGTTGTTGTGGATCTGGTTGCGACGCAGGGTGGGGTTGCCGCCGGTCTTGATCTCCACGCCCGAGAAAGCGTTGCCGACGATGTCATTGTCCTCCAGGGTGCCCTGTCCGTTGTCAAGGACTACGACACCGGCCTGTTTGCCGTCGTGGATCTTATTGCGGCGCAGCCGCGGGTCAGCACCATCCCGGATCGCCACAGACGAAAGGCTGTGGCTGATAATGTCGCAGCCCTCCAGGTCCAGCCGCCCCTGACTGATATCCACGCCGTACGAGCGCTTTTCGCCCCCAGCCTGGCGCAGCGTCAGATTCGCGACCCGGCCGATGCTAGCACGGAACACCAGCACACTAGCGTCGCGGGCGCGGATCTCGATGTCACCGACCGGGCCATCACCGAGGATTTCCAATGGCTTATCCACCACTATGGCCTCGTCATAAAGTCCCGGCCGCACCAGGATCCGGTCACCAGGTTTTGACGCTTTGATGGCGGCGCTCACTTCGGTAAAGTCTCCGCGCCCAGGAAAGGCGTCCACCACATGAGTTGGCGGCTCGGTCTTGGTGATCACCTGGTCTGTGAAATCAGCCTGTCTTACGGACTCGGCTGGTGAGTCGGTCGGCCGCGCACGTCCGGCTGGGCGGGCAACGGCGGGCGGCTGCCAGAAACTGTCCCTCAGCCTCGACGCTAGCTGTGCAATGGCCTTGCGGACCAGCGGGGAGGTCAATGGCTCAAACCGCAGCTCCCGCCAGTCGGCGTACTGCCGTGAAAACAGTACCTTGGCCATCTCGTCAGACTCTCGCAAGACGGGGTTGTCCATCTCCCGGGCGCTGATGTAGTACACCGGCAAGATCAAGTCCCCCCGGCCCAGCGCGCGTTCCCGCTCCAAGAATCTAGTGACCTCGGCCCGGCAGGCCGGGCTATGGAACAGGCTCGGCGTGATGATTACCAGCAGGAGTGTAACCTCATCGAGCGCCTCATCAATGCGCCGCTGCCAGTTCTGACCCCAGGTAATATCGTTGCGGTCCTGGAAGATCGCGAAGTCTTCCCCGATCTGCGCCCGCACCTCGGCGGCGAGTCGTTCCCGGAACTGGCTGAGCTGCCCGTCATCATGTTGGTCATTGAACCTGACATAGCTCATGAACGCCGCAGGCCCGACAGGCACCGTCACCACCTCGCCCCACTGTCACAGTCAAGTCCTGGCACATCGACGCTAGATGAGCGACAACCATGACTCTCCTGCGGATCTGGAAATTGTGAGAACTGATGCTTTGGAAGCGGACGCACGAACCAAGCATCGTGTTCTTGCTGCTATGCACCAAACGATATCGTGCTCCTACCGCCTCAAGAACCGGAACTGGCATCCACTGCGGATGCCCGTACCCGTGCCATATCCGTGCCAGAACGAGCGGAAAACCGCGGTCACAAGCCCTCACCCACGGGCACCCCGAATGACCTCCGATCAGGGCCCGCGGAGGTCGACACCCGCCCGGACACCAGGCAGGCAGGCCGGAAGCCCTAGACATGCCCGTTGCGTGCCCGATGGTACGGTCTGAGGCGGTCTGCGGCGGGCACTCACGCGCAAGGAGAATAGGCCCTGAGCTGCAAATACTGTGGTCGGTTAGGTCGGGGTAATAAGGTCGGCCCACAGTGAGGACCAAAGCCCCTGCCCCGGCCCTGCATCCGTGGCGGTACGCCTAGGGGGTGGAGGTGGGAACTGTGATCACCGTGCTTACCGTTGATGAGGCACTCCGGCACATCTGCGCGATCTTCCGCGAGCAGGCTGACCGGGGCGATATCACTCCTACTGAGCGTGACCTTCTGATCGATGGCGCTATTCTGCTCGCCATGCGCGTCGACGACCAGGCCCGCGATCGCCGCGTCGGCTCGGATTCCGGCTGGCCGGAAGGGGCGCTACCGAAACCGGTTGGGCGGCACGAACGACAAGCGGCCGCGGCGGCCGCCTGAACCGACCCATCGCCCGGGCGCTATTCAGCGGATCGCCCCAGGCACCGAACCGAGACTGATGCCCACTGGCCCGTAACGATGCCGGAACGCACCCGGCTCAGGTGGCTCCATCCTGGTCCATCCGAGGGGGCAGACATCCAGGCGAGTGCGATCGGTTATTGGAGATCGGCCGGATCATCTCCTACGCCATCATCACGGCCATACTCGCTGCCGTATTCGCCAGGCTGGTGGTCCCGGCCGCCGAAGTGCTCCCATTCAAGGCACCAGTGGCGGTGGCAGCCGCAACACTGGCCGCGGCGACGCAGTTCAACCCGCTCCGCAGACGGGTGCAGCACGCAGTGGACCACCGGTCAACCGGGCCCGCTGCAACGCTGAGGCGGTCATGTCCGCCTTCACCGCCCGGTTGCGCCAGACCGTCGACCTGGCCCCGGTCGATGGTCATTACTCACTTCTGCGGTCTGCGCGGCCTGGCGGATCCCGGCGAGGATGCCGTCTCGGTCGGCGGCGGCCAGGGTGTTGAGCAGCGCGAGGATTTGCCTGACGATGCCGTCGGCGCTGGCCATCGCCCGTGCGGCACGGAACATCGTGGAAGCTTCCGCTGCTTTGCCCGGCTCGGTGGTGAGCGCGAGCCCGCATAGGGCCAGTGCCTTGATGTCTAGCGCCCCGTAGGCACCGCTGGTCTGCTGTAGCAGCTCGTCAGCCTGGATGATTGCATCATGGAACTCCCGCGCAGGCGCCGCTGACTGGTCCTGCCTCAGCTGTGCGATTCCGGACAGCAACGACAATTTCGCCCTGCTGGGTGGGTAGTCGTGGTCGCGGGCGGCACTGACAGCCTGCCGCGCGGCGGGAAGGTCACCGGCGAGCAGCTGGATCTGCGCCAGGCCCCGATAGGCCTCACTCTGCGCCTGCGCGCTGCCGATCGCATCTGCGACCTCTACGGCCTGCCGGAAGTATTCGGCACCTTGGTCCCACGACCTCAGATCGCTATGCACATCCCCTAGGCCGACAAGGTGCATGGCTTCGCCGTAGCGGTAGCCGATACGGCGGGCGATGGCCAGCGCCTGCCCGTACAGGTCGATGGCCCGGGCCGTCTGGCCGAGGTCGCGGTAGCAGTTGCCGAGGTTGCCCAGGTGGAGGGTCTCACCCCGCCGGTAGCCGCTCTCGCGGGTGATGGCCAGCGCCTGCTCATACAGCTCGATGGCCCGGGGAATCTGACCGAGGTCGCCGTAGCAGTTGCCGAGATTGCCCAGGTGGATGGCCTCACCCTGCCGGTCGCCGATCTCGCGGGTGATGGCCAGCGCCTCCTCGTACAGGTCGATGGCCTGGGGAATCCGGCCGAGCTCGTAGTAGCAGTTGCCGAGGTCGCCCACGTAGGTGGCCTCACCCTGCCAGTCGCCGGTCTCCCGGGCGATGGCCAGTGCCTGCTCCAGGAGGTCAATGGCTCGGGCGAAGTCGCCGAGCAACCGGCAGCACTCGCCGAGATTGCACTTGCTAGCGGCGTTCGTCCAGGGGTCGTCGAGGTGGCCCTGCAGCCGCTGATACATCTCGGCGGTGAGCCGGTAGTGGCCCCACTGGATCATGTAGTCGAGGCCTATGCCGAGCAGCACCTGGGCGGCGGTGTCGTAGTCCTCACCCTGGTAGCGCAGCTCGAACTCGGCCAGCTGAGGTGCCAGATCATCCAGGGTCTTCCAGTCCTCGCGTGGCGTGCGGGTCTGCTCGAAGTAGTCGGCGCCGCGGTGCCACAGCGCCTGCCGGGTGAACGGCCCAGGGTCGGCATTCCGGTCGGCAGGCTCCCCCGCCGGGAGGCGGCTGAGCGCGTAGTCACGGTCGACCTGGTGCAGGTAGTAGCGCCCGGCCTCACGGCGCACGAATTGCATGTTCACCAGGCGGCCGAGCGTCGGGGCGGCATCAACCGCTGGCCGGTAGGGCAGCAGCAGGTAGTCCACCGCGACCGGCGGAACCGGCGCCGTATAGATGGCCAGGGCCTGCATCACCTGCTGGGATAGCGCGTCCAGCCGGTTGAATGCCTGGCCGACCAAGACCTCCACGACGTTTTCCGGCAGTTGGGCGGTTTGGGCCAGCAATTCCGGCAAGGTGGTATCCCGGTCCGCAGCCAAGATCGCCGCCAGTGCCTCCAGCGCCCGCGGGTAGCCGCGGGTCCGCTCCCGGGCCCGGTCGAGCAGCTGGTCGGGGGCGGTCTTGAGTCCCAGTCGCCCGTCGGGATCGCGGGCCCGCAGCACCTGCTCGGCATACGGCGAGCCCAGTCCCTCATCCAGGTCCAGGCGATGCTGCCGCTCCGGGTGCGTGAGCAGCAGCCCGCGCGGGGCCACCCGGGTGGTCAGGATGACCTTCACCCCGTGCGCGGGAGCCGACAGCAAAGCCTGCAGCGCCTCGTCCAGCGTCGCGTCCGTGATCGCGAAATCGTCAGAGTCGGTACCGATGACATCTTCGACGTTGTCCAGCAGTACGACCACACGGCCGGAGGGAAAGACGTCCAGCAGTGAGCGCATGAGCACCGCAGGGGTCTGGTGCGGGTCGCGGTACTGCTGCCGCAGCCGGTCCGCGGTATCCGTGGGGAGCAGCCGGCACAAGTCATTGAACAGATTAGGGAAGTTCACCGGATGAGCCCCAGAAGGGCTCAGGTACACGATGCCGTCGACGGCCAGCTTCCCCAGGTCATCGGGCAGATGTCCGGCCTCCAGCGCTCTGAGCAGTCGGCACACCATCGCGGTCTTGCCCACCCCGCCGCGCCCGACCACCGTCATGATCCGCTCATCGTCGGCACGCAGGAAATCACCCACCAGCTCCGATTCCACGTGCCGGTCCTGGAAGTAGCTCGGCGCCACCATCGGCGGGGAGTTCACGAACTTCGCCCGCGCCAGGGTAACTGCGGGTCGCTCGGGTTGCCGCTCTTGCTCCAGCCCGGCAGCGATCCGCTTCTCGGTGCGCCGCCTGGCGGCCTCGGGGTCGGCCAGTAGTCGCTCTTGGTCTGCGACTCTTTGACGCAGTTCACGAAGGTCGTTCAGTACCCGCGGCCGCCGTGCCTGGTCGGCCCTGGGCAGTTCCCGCTCGGCTTCCCGCAACTGATCCCGCAAATCCTGCAGCACCCACTCAGGGCTGCCCACCCCGCCGAGATACTTCCGCAGCCGCGCCAGTCCGACATCGAATCCGCCGCTGAAGTCGATGTACTCCCGCGACGACAACCGAAACGGAAGTCCGGCACTGGCGTCTACGCGCAAGGGGATCACTGATTTCTTGCATCTCAGGGCCAATACCCACTCCGCCTTGCATCCGGAGTAATCCTGCACGCTGTCCTCAGTCATCAGGAACAACACGCCCTGGCAGGACTGGATCGCATCCCTGATCTGGGTATCCCAGTCTGCCCCCGGCCGCTCATCTCGCACATCCAGCCACACCGCGTACGACGGCGGCCCGGCAACCAGCTCATCTGCTATCCGCTGGGCGAACTCCTCCGCATCGACCCGCGAGTAACTGATGAAATAGCACTCGTTCATGCACCCCCCTGCGGCCGCAACCTTTAAACCGAGGCTACCCTCAGCGGCCCTACGCTGTCGTGTGGCGCGTCCTGGCCAGTGCGCCGAAGCGGCGATCACGTCAGCTGCCACCAAGGGCTGGCACGGCCACGGGAAATCCGGCTAAAGCAAGTAGCAGAACGGGGAACTGGCCATACGTAAAACCGTCAGAGCGGGGTGCCCTGGGAGCAGCGCCCATAAACCATTCCCGGCCGATTCGGCCGTATCAAGACCAGGCCGTATCAAGACCAGACTGCACGCGATCGCTTCGCGAGCTTGGATATGGGGGCCGGCCTTCAGGAACTGCCTGCCCGTTTGGACTAACCAGGGCGGACGAAGCGGGCGCAGCGACTTCGCGGTCAGCGTCCACGACGAGGCCAAGACTGACAACTCACCCCGACCGCGAGGTGATCACCTCGCCGGCGGACATATCCGGGGGCAGATCGCCGTACCTCGCGCGTAGCCCGGCCGCGGTCGCGGTGCGCTCAAAGCCAGCCGGATAGGGTTCGCCGCCGGACTCGAGAAGCCGTTCTCGCTTGCCGAGGCGGACCCGGATCTGTTGCGGCAGGTTCTGGTCAGCCACGCCGTAGGGTACCGGCGAAGCAGGAGACAGCGTCGCGGTGACGGCCGCCGGGCCGCGCATGCGGGCAAACCCGACCTTATTACTACGGACACCCTTCACTCACGGGCCGTCATCCGCCTCCTCCAGCGCGGTCAGGTCGACGGCGAGGTTGTTCGCCGAGGTCAAGGTGTCGGGGTGGTCTTCGCCGAGTACGCGGCGGCGGCGGGCCAGGGTGTCCTCGTCCAGGTCGCGGGCCGCCTGATGCTCGCCGAGGTTGGTCAGGTCGACGGCGAGGTTGCTCGCCGAGATCAGGGTGTCGGGGTGGTCCTGGCCGAGTACGCGGCGGCGGCGGGCCAGGGTGTCCTGATCCAGCTCCCGGGCCGCCTGATGCTCGCCGAGGTTGCTCAGGTCAGCGGCGAGGTTGTTCGCCGAGGTCAGGGTGGCGGGGTGGTCCTGGCCGAGTACGCGGCGGCGGCGGGCCAGGGTGTCCTCGTCCAGGTCGCGGGCCGCCTGATGCTCGCCGAGGTTGCTCAGGTCAGCGGCGAGGTTGTTCGCCGAGGTCAGGGTGGCGGGGTGGTCCTGGGCGAGTACGCGGCGGCGGCGGGCCAGGGTGTCCTGATCCAGCTCGCGGGCCGCCTGATGCTCGCCGAGGTCCCTCAGGTCGACGGCGAGGTTGCTCGCCGAGGTCAGGGTGTCGGGGTGGTCCTCGCCGAGTACGCGGCGGCGGCGGGCCAGGATGTCCTCGTCCAGCTCGCGGGCCACCTGATGCTCGCCGAGGTCCCTCAGCTTATTGGCGAGGTTGTTCGCCGAGATCAGGGTGGCGGGGTGATCCTCGCCGAGGAGGCGGCGGTCGCGGGCCAGGGTGTCCTCGTCCAGCTCGCGGGCCTCGGCGTAGCGGCCCATGTCCTGGAGCGCCCAGGCCAGGTAGAGGGCAGCCGCCCGCGTGTTCTCGTGGTCATCCCCGAGCCGGTCGCGCCAGTGCTGGCGCAAATCCGCAGCAAGGTCACGGGCGGTGCGGGCATCGCCGCGGGCCAGCAGGTAGGAGCACGCGTTGCAGGCCATCCAGCGCAGGCCCGGGCGGCCGGTGGCGGCCAGATCGGCGGCCAGCAGGTGCGGCATCAGCTGCGCCCACCGCGGCCACGAGACCGGATTGCCCGCATCGCCGGGGTCGGCGGCGGCCAGGATCGCCTCGCTGCGTTCGCGGGTGGCGGCGGCCTGGTTACTCGTGAGCCGGTCCCGCAGGATGGCCTGGGTCAGCCGGTGCATCACCAGGCCGCGCTGGTCGATCCGGGCCAGCGACTGCCGGGCCAGGTGGGCCAGGGTCTGCGCCCAGGCCAGTGGATCGCCTGCCCGGGCGGCCAGCTCGCCGGGCAGTTCGCCGGGAGCACTGGTGAACAGGTCTTCCGGGACCGGCTCGGGGGCCAGGAAGGCGCACAGACTGGCCAGCTGGGCGGCGGCCGGGTCATCCCGGTCGAGCCGGTCCGCGGTCAGCCGGGTCGCGGCGGCCAGCGACCGCGGGTAGGCCGACCCCGGCGCGGCCTGATCCAGCAGCTTCCCGGCCTGGGTCGCCAGCAGGTCCAGGTACAGGGCGACCGACATCCCGGTCTCGGCCATGAACCCGGCCGCCTGCGCGACGGCCAGCGGCAGGTCCCCCACCCGATCGGCGAGCCGGTCCGCATCAGCCGCCTCCAGCCCGGCCACCCAACCCTGCAAGAGCGCCACCGATTCGGCCCGGGCCAGCACGTCGAGCTCGATCGGCACGGCGATCTCGGCCCAGGCCCGTTCCCGGGAGGTGATCAGCACATGCCCGGCGCCGCCAGGCAGCCACGGCCGTATGTCGGCGGGGTTCTCGGCGTTGTCGAAGACCAACAGCCACCGGCCGCGCTGGTGCAGGTCGGCCAGCACCGCCGCCCGCACCACCTCGGTGCCGACCCCGGCCTGGACGCAGCCCAGCGCGGCCCCGAGGGCGGCGAACTGCTCGCCGATCAGCCCGGCCTGCTCGGAGTTCACCCACCAGGCCACGTCGTAATCGCCAGCGAACCGGTGCGCGTACTCGATAGCCAGCTGGGTCTTGCCCACCCCGGCCTGGCCGTGCAGCGCCTGCACCACCGCCCGGTCCCCGGCCACCAGCCGGCCCCGCACCGCCGTCAGCAGCCCGTCCCGGCCGGTGAACCCCGGATTGCGCGCCGGGATGCTCCATACCCGCAGCACACTGCCCGCCGGCAGCGGCCCCGGGCGGCGGCGGGCGGCGGCCAGCTCCCACAGCGACCGCTCCACCAGCTTGCCGAGCTGATCCGGGCCGGCGAACGACTGGGTGACCAGCCCACTGGCCCGCACCCGGCGGCGGAACGCCTCCTGCCGCACCCCGAACGCGTGATCGATCAGCTGGTCGAGCGGGATCCCCACGTCCGCGGCCCCCGTATCCAGCAGGAACACCAGCCGCGGCAGGCCGGCCGCGGTGGCGGTGTCGAACTCCAGCTCGGTGTAGGACACCTCCGGCCGATCCGGCACCGGCGAACCGTACCGGGTACCCAGCACCCCTACATACACCTCACAGCCGCGCACCCGCTCCGCGCACACCTGCGCCGCAGGCTGGTCCGCGGCCGGGAAATCGGCCATATCCACGACCACGTGCCCAGCGGCCGCGATCGCCCGCTCCGCCTCGGCCACATACGACCCCTTCCCGGGGAAGTTCCGCAACTCAGAGGTATGCGAAAGGAACACCCGCCACCTCGCGCCATCACGCGGGCCATCCGAGCCAGCCACCTCACCCCCTGGGCGGTTTACCTATCGCCATCAAACCACTCACACGCCAGCGTCGGCACGCCCTGCGGCCCGCAGGCGCCAGGCGGCCACATGGCGTCGTTCTCCAGCGCAGGTCAAGAAAGCGAAGGCGACTGACCCCTAGCGCGCATGCTCGAGCAGCTGAACGAGCTCGGTGCTCAGGGCTGGGAGGTCTGCGCCCAGGCGAGTGCGAGGACGGGCATCGAAACGGTAGGGCGCGTGGCTCCTCAGCGCGAGGTCCTGCTCCTCAAACGGCACAAGGAGTCGTAGGAGCTGCCCAGGACGCCCGCCAGGTGGAAAGCCGTCGTTCCGTCCCAGTTACGCTGTGCGGACGCATGTTATATGGCTCGCGCCGCCTCCAGCGCCGGCCGCTCAGCCGTGCCGTGCAGGAATGCGGTGATCAGCGGGCCGACCTCGTGTGCGCTGTCCAGCAGGACGAGGTGCCCCCCGCCTTCGACTGTGTGCAGCCGCGCCGACGGAATCAATCTCGCGATCACCCGGTGGTTCACGTGCGGTGTCACCGGGTCGTCGTCCCCGCACAGGACCAGGGTGTCGTGCCGGATCGACGGCAGGCGGTGCAGGCTGGTCCACCCGGCGAGCGCGGACAGGCGGAACGCCGCAGCCCGCAGGCTGCCCGGCTTGGACATCTTCAGGCCCGCGGCCAGTTCCGGCTCGGTCCTCATCCTGCCGCCGAACATCGCGCCGGCGCTGCGGGCGAGCCGGTCGGGATGGTAGCCGCGCGGGTTCATCATGTGCAGCAGCGCCGACGGACGGCCGGGCAGGGCTGGCCCGCCGAACGAGGTGGACGCCAGGATCAGCTTGTCGACCCGCTCCGGGTGCGACAGGGCCATCTGCTGGGCGACCGCGCCGCCGAACGACACCCCCAGGACATGGGCGGAGGCCAGGCCCAGGTGATCCAGGACGCCCGCGCCGATGTCGGCCAGGCCCCGCATCGACATCGGGGAGGACGGCACCTGGGAGGAGCCGATGCCCGGGGCGTCGTAGCTGATCACCCGGAAACCGTGCAGGTGCTCCATGAGCGGCCCCCAGTGGCGCATTTCGCTGAAGACGCCGGAGTGAAGCAGGAACGGGACGCCCTCGCCTGCCGACTGGGCGTGGATACGCAGGCCCCGGACGGTCAGCTGGTAGTTGCAGATCATCTGGGGGCTCCGATTCAGCTCACTTCTGCACCGACAGTGCAGAACTATCCCTGGAGGCTCGCCCAGGGGGTTAGGGCTATGGAGGGGTCCTTTGACCCGACGATATGGGGACTTTGGTCCCTAATCGGGCCGTGCGGCGGGTCGGCGGAAATCCGCATGAGCTGCAGCCGGTCCCGCGAGCACATCGACCTGTACGACACCGAACCGTACGTAACCCAGGCCGTCGAGGCGACCGCGGAGTTCCTGTCCGCGTACCTGCGCGTCGGCGGCTGACGCGCGGGCGGCCGGGTCCCGGCGTACGATCAGCCGGTCTTGACGCTGATCCGGGTGCCGAGTTCGGCGCCCTCGCAGATCTGGCGCATGACCCCCGGCGCGGCCACGTCGAACACATGCATGGTCAGGGACTGCTCGTTGGCCAGCACGAACGCGCTGGTGTCCATGATCCGGACGCCGACGGCCAGCGCCTCGTCATAGGTCAGCCGCGTGTAGCGCACGGCGTGCGGATTGACGTTCGGATCGGTGTCGTATACGCCGTCGACACCGCGCTTGGCGACCAGCAGGGCGTCGGCGTCAAGCTCCAGGGAACGCTGCACGGCCGGGTAGTCGGTGGTGACGTAGGGCTGGCCGATGCCGCCCGCCAGCAGCACGATCATGCCGCGTTCCAGGTGGTGGACGGCCCGGAGCCGGATGAACGGCTCGGCGACGCTGTGGATCGGCACGGCGGTCATGACCCGGATGTCGACGTCGGTCCTGGCCGTGAGCGCGCCGCGCAGCATCAGCGCGTTCATGATGGTGCCGAGCATCCCGATGTTGTCTGCCTCGGCGCGGCTGATGCCCCAGCCGTCGGCCATCCGGCCGCGGAAGTAGTTACCGCCCCCGACCACCACCGCCACCTGCACGCCGAGATCGCGTAGCGAGAGCACCTCCTGGGCGACGCGGGAAAGGCTGGCCGGATCGACACCGGTGCTCGCCGATCCGGCCAGCGCCTCTCCGCTGAGCTTGACGACAACCCTGCGATAGCGTGGCACAGTCAGGAACCCCCATCCTGGCTTCCGAATCGGTGACCCGGCCCACGGTACCGCATGCCCATATCTGGTCTTATGGGGTTCCGGGCCGGACTTCTCCCGCGACGGGCGGCCGGTTTCCTGGTAAGCCCCGGTCAGTGCCGCGCGCCAGCGGCCAGGCGCTTGCGGCTGGCCTCGACCTCCGCCTCGGCCGCGGTGCGGTCCGCCCACGCGGCGCCCTGGACCGACTTTCCGGGCTCGATCTCCTTATACACCTCGAAGAAGTGCTGGATCTCGAGCCGGTCGAACGGAGGAACGTCGCTAATGTCCTGCAGATGCTTCCACCGCGGATCTGTCGCCGGCACGCAGAGCACCTTGTCGTCGAGGCCCTTCTCGTCCCGCATCCGGAACATCCCGATGACCCGGCAGGTGATCAGGCAGCCGGGGAAGGTGGGCTCCTCGAGAAGGACCAGCGCGTCGAGCGGGTCACCGTCGTCGGCCAGGGTGTCCTCGATGAAGCCGTAGTCCGACGGGTACCTGGTGGAGGTGAACAGCATACGGTCCAGCCTGATCCGCCCGGTCTCGTGGTCCACCTCGTACTTGTTGCGCTGCCCCTTGGGGATCTCGATGGTGACCTCGACGTCCACGGTTTCGCTCCATCCCGGTCCGGGTGATTAACTCCATTGTCTGCATAACCCCCGAGGGACGACCCCCCGGGGACCCCCCGCACGGGGGGACTGTCCGTCCCCCCCGTACCCCCCCGGACCCCCTTGGAGCGAGACGAGGTGACCAGCTCATGGTGCGCCGCACGCGGATCGCGGCGTTGGCCGCGCTGGCCATGATCAACGTCTTCACGCTCGCGGCCGGCATCGCCGTGGCCCGCATGCTTCCGCCGCGGCTGGCCGCCCTGCGCGTGCCCACGGTGGCGGCGGCCCCGGTCGCGGGCGGGGACGCCGTGCTGGGCACCGGCCCCCAGAGCGGCCCGCTTCCCACCGCGAAAGGGCTGCGGGGAGCCCTGGTCGGCCCGCTGTCCGCCCCGGCGCTCGGCCCCCAGGTGTCGGCGCTGGTGGCCGATCCGGTCACCGGGCGGGTTCTGCTGTCCGAGCGCGGCGGCCGGCTCATGACCCCTGCGTCCACCACGAAGCTGGCCACCGGCCTGGCCGCCCTCGCGGTCCTCGGCGGTGACGCCAGGTTCACCACCAGGGTGGTGCGCGGGGCGGCACCGGACAGCATCGTCCTGGTCGGCGGCGGCGATCCGACGCTGGCCGTGAACCCGTTCCCGGCCCGGGACTACCCGCAGCCGGCCACCCTGACCAGCCTGGCCGCGGCCACCGCGCGGGCGCTGAGAGCGCAGGGCCGTCGGTCCGTCGCCCTTGGCTACGACGCGTCGCTGTACACCGGCCCGCAAATGGCACCCGGCTGGCCCACGGCCTACATCAGCGCGGGCGACGTCACCCCGATCGCCTCCCTCGAGGTGGACCAGGGCCGGCTGAACGCGGCCGGCCAGCCCGAGGACTCCGACGATCCGTACAACCTGCAGCCGCGCTCGTCCGACCCGGCCGGCGTGGCCGCCAGCGCCTTCGCCGCCCTGCTGGCCGCCGACGGCATCCATGTCACCGGCGCGCCGGTGGCCGAGGCCGCCCCCGCCCGGCCCGCCGTACTGGCCAGTGTGTCCTCGCCGCCGCTGTCGGCCATCGTGGCGCAGATGCTCGAGGAGAGCAACAACGTCATCGCGGAGAACCTGGCCCGTCAGGTCGCGCTGGCCACCGGTGAGCCCGCCTCGTTCAGCGGAGCGGCCCGGGCCGTCATCAATGAGCTCGGGCGGCTCGGTGTGGCCACCGGCATCCACCTGGTGGATGGCAGCGGCCTGTCGCCCCAGGATGCGATCGCGCCCGTCACGCTGGTGAAGGTCCTCGAGCTGGCCGCAGACCGCCCCCCGTACCGGGCACTGCTGGCCGGCCTGCCGGTGGCGGGCTTTTCCGGCACGCTGTCGGCCGGCGAGAGCGTGTTCAGCGGAATCAGCGGCGCGGCCCTGGGCTCGGTCCGGGCCAAGACCGGCAACCTGGCCACCGTGGCCTCGCTGGCCGGGCTGGCCTACGACAAGAGCGGCGGGGTGCTGGTCTTCGCCCTCATGGCCGACCAGGTCCCGTCCGCCGGGCTGCTCAAGGCGGCCGCGAGCGCCATCGACGCGGCCGCCGCCGCCCTGGCCGGCTGCGGGTGCCAATAAACAAGCCCAGCAAGCAGACGCGGTCACGGGCACCGTCCGCAGCACGTACGGTTGGACTGTGAGCAGCACGCAAATGATCGACTGGGATCTCGCCATCTCCACCGGTACCCGATGGGCCCGACCCGGGCCGCAGGTCAGCCTGGCGGAGGCACGGCGGACAGTCGCAGAGCTACGTGACCTGGCCGGCGCCGTCCAGCAGCCGGTCTACGAGGTCACCGGAATGTCCGCCACCGGAGACGGCTCGCTGGGGCGGGTCGCCGTGGTCGACCGGCCCGGCTGGATCCGGGCGAACGTGGACGGTTTCCGCGTCGTCCTCGAGCCGCTGGTCGAGCAGCTGAGGGAACGAAGCCCGGGCCCGCCCAGCCAGTCCCGGCCCGGCTCGGTGATCAGCTCGGTGGGATCGCGGGTGACCGGGATCCAGGCCGGGCTGATCCTGGCCTACCTGTCCGGACGGGTCCTCGGCCAGTACGAGTTGTTCCTGCCGCCGGAGGCCTCCCCGGTGGACGGCCAGCAGCCGGGCCGCCTCACCCTGGTCGCGCCGAACATCGTCATGATCGAGCGTGAACTCGGCGTCGATCCGCACGACTTCCGGCGCTGGGTGTGCCTGCACGAGGAGACGCACCGGCTGCAGTTCACCGCCGTGCCGTGGCTGCGTGACTACGTGCAGCAGCAGATGACCGAGTTCCTCCTCGCCTCCGAACTGGACCCGGCGGCCATCCTGCAGCGGATGCGCGCGGCGGCCGACGCGATGGCGGGGGCGGTGCGCGGCGGCGACGGCGGCAGCCTCATCGACGCGGTGGCCACTCCGGCCCAGCGGGAGATCATGGACCGCCTGACCGCGGTGATGACGCTGGTCGAGGGTCATGGCGACTACGTGATGGACGCGGTCGGCCCGCAGGTCGTGCCGACGGTCGCCCAGATCAGGGAGAAGTTCAACGCCCGGCGCGGCTCGTCCGGCCGGATCGAGCAGACCCTGCGCCGCATGCTCGGCATCGACCTGAAGATGAAGCAGTACGCGGAGGGTTCCCGGTTCGTGCGCGCGGTCGTGGACGAGGCGGGCATGGCCACCTTCAACAACGTCTGGGCCTCCCCGGACACCCTGCCGACCAAGGCGGAGTTCGCGGACCCGCAGCTGTGGCTGGACCGGGTCGCCGGCCAGTCGTAGCCGCCATGGGCTCTGGGGCTCCCAGCGCCGCGGTCGCGGAGATCCGCAACGCGGTGCGGGCGTGCCTGTCCGACCTGGGCGCAGGCGAGCTGGTGCTGGCCGCCTGTTCCGGCGGCGCGGACTCGGTCGCGGTGGCCGCGGCGCTGGCCTTCGTGGCGCCGCGAGCCGGCCTGCGCGGCGGCGGCGTGACCGTGGACCACGGGCTGCAGCCGGGTTCGGCCGAACGGGCCGCCGACGTGGCGGCGCTGCTCGGCCAGCTCGGGCTCGACCCGGTGCGCAGCATCACGGTGACCGTTCAGGAGGGAGCCGGGCCGGAGGCCGCGGCCCGGGCGGCCCGCTACGAGGCCCTCGACGCCGCGGCCCGCGAACACAAGGCCGCCGCGGTCCTGCTCGGGCACACCCTGGACGACCAGGCCGAGACCGTCCTGCTCGGGCTGGCCCGCGGATCGGGAGGCCGGTCGCTGGCCGGGATGCCCGCCCGGCGCGGCGCGTACCGCCGGCCGCTGCTCGGCCTGCGCCGCGCGGCCACCGCCGCCGCCTGCGCGGAACTCGGCCTGCGGACATGGCAGGACCCGCACAACAGCGACTTCCGCTTCGCCCGGGCCCGGGTGCGCCACCAGGCGCTGCCCGCCCTGGAGGACGCGCTCGGGCCGGGGGTGGCCGAGGCGCTGGCCCGGACCGCGAGCCAGCTGCGGGCGGACGCGGAATGCCTCGACGAGCTCGCGTTCGCGGAAAGCGGACAGCTCCGCGAGTCTTGCTCTGACCCGGCCGGCCTGGATTCCGGCTGGCTGCGGGCCCTGCCCGCGGCGATCAGGACGCGGGTGCTGCGGGACGCGGCGATCATGGCCGGCTGCCCGCACGGCGCCCTGACCGCGGGGCACGTCGAGCGGATCGACGCGCTGGTGACCGGCTGGCGCGGGCAGCGCTGGGTCGACCTGCCGGGCGGGGTGCGGGCCTGGCGCCGCGATGGCAAGGTGTGGTTCACCGGTACGGAAGCAGCCGAATCCAGGGGTGGGGAATATTTTGGACGAACGTGACATGGGATCTGCGCTGAAAGAGGTCCTGATCACCGCCGAGCGGTTGCAGGCGCGTATCGGCGAGCTCGCGGCCCAGATCGACGCCGACTACGCCGGCCGTGACCTGCTGCTCGTCGGAGTCCTCAAGGGCGCGGTCATGGTGATGGCCGATCTGGCCCGGGCCATGCACCTGCCCGTCGAGATGGACTGGATGGCGATCTCCTCGTACGGCTCGGGCACGAAATCCTCCGGCGTGGTGCGGATCCTGAAGGACCTCGACACGGACATCACCGGACGGCACGTGCTCATCGTCGAGGACATCGTGGACTCCGGCCTCACCCTGTCCTGGCTGGCCGGCAACCTGCACTCGCGCTCGCCCGCCTCGCTGGCGGTGTGCGCCATGCTCCGCAAGCCGGGGTCGGCGCAGATGCTGGTCGACGTGGCGTACACCGGCTTCGACATCGGGGACGAGTTCGTCGTCGGCTACGGCCTGGACTACGCCCAGCGCTACCGCAACCTGCCGTTCATCGGCACGCTGGCCCCCGCGGTGTACCAGGGGAGCTAGGCTGGCCCCCCAGGAGAACACGGCAGGGGAACACAATCCGCTCGGGGAAGCGTTCACCCTCCAGGTGCGGTACCCCGGGCGGTGTACCGTCATAATTTACGGTCGCAGCTACCGTGGGGACACGGGCTGCGAGGATGGAATATGGCCATCCCGCCGGAGGTCGACGGGAATGTGAGGCTGATCAGGAGGGAACGGCCCCGAGCCGACGGGACCGCTCATCGATGGATCTAAGGCGCTTTTTCCGGGCACCACTGCTGCTGATCGCGGTGGCGGTGCTCCTATTGCTTTTCGTGCTCGACTACGCCAATTCCGGGAGTTCCTACCAGACGGTGGACACCTCCCAGATCGTCAGCCTCATCAACCAGGGCCAGGTCAAGAGCGCGGTAATCACCGACAAGAACCAGACGATCCAGATCACGACCAAGAAGCCGGTCCAGATCGGGACCGAGAGCGGTACGCAGTTCGAGGCTTCGTGGGTCTCCGGCCAGGGCCTGCAGCTCGCGAACGACCTGCAGAACCAGGTGAGCAAGGGCACCCTGCCGGACGGGTACACCGTCACCATCCCCAAGAGCAACGCCCTGCTCGACCTGCTGCCCACCGCCTTCATCTACATCGTGATCTTCCTGCTGTTCTTCTTCATGCTGTCGCAGATGCAAGGCGGCGGCTCGCGGGTGATGAACTTCGGCAAGTCCCGCGCCAAGCTGATCACCAAGGACACGCCGAAGACGACGTTCGCCGACGTGGCGGGCGCGGACGAGGCCATCGAGGAACTGCAGGAGATCAAGGAATTCCTGCAGAACCCGGCCAAGTTCCAGGCCATCGGGGCCAAGATCCCCAAGGGCGTGCTGCTCTACGGGCCGCCCGGCACCGGCAAGACCCTGCTGGCCCGGGCGGTGGCCGGCGAGGCCGGCGTGCCGTTCTACTCGATCTCCGGGTCCGACTTCGTCGAGATGTTCGTCGGCGTGGGTGCCTCCCGGGTCCGTGACCTGTTCGAGCAGGCCAAGGCGAACGCCCCCGCGATCGTGTTCGTGGACGAGATCGACGCCGTGGGCCGGCACCGCGGCGCGGGCCTCGGCGGCGGGCACGACGAGCGCGAGCAGACGCTGAACCAGATGCTGGTCGAGCTGGACGGGTTCGACACCAAGGGCGGCGTCATCGTCATCGCGGCCACCAACCGGCCCGACATCCTCGACCCGGCGCTGCTGCGCCCGGGCCGCTTCGACCGGCAGATCGTGGTGGCCCAGCCGGACCTGGCCGGCCGCCGGGGCATCCTGAAGGTGCACGCCCGCGGCAAGCCCATCGCGCCGGACGCGGACCTCGACATCATCGCCCGCCGGACGCCCGGCTTCACCGGCGCCGACCTGGCCAACGTCATCAACGAGGGCGCGCTGCTGACCGCGCGGACCAACGGCAAGCAGATCACGATGGCGCGCGCTCGAGGAGGCCATCGACCGGGTCATGGCCTGCCCGGAGCGCAAGAGCGTGCTGCTGTCGGAGCGGGAGCGGAAGGTCATCGCCTACCACGAGGGCGGGCACGCGCTGGTCGGGCACGCCATGCCGCACGCCGACCCGGTGCACAAGGTGACGATCATCCCGCGCGGCCGGGCGCTCGGCTACACCAGCGCGCTGCCGACCGAGGACAAGTTCCTCGTCAGCCGGGCCGAGATGCTCGACCAGCTGGCCATGCTGCTGGGCGGGCGCACGGCCGAGGAGCTCATCTTCCACGAGCCGACCACGGGTGCCGCGAACGACATCGAGAAGGCCACCCAGATCGCGCGGGGCATGGTCACCGAGTACGGCATGAGCGAGCGCCTCGGCGCGCGCAAGTTCGGCACCGGCGACGGCGAGCCGTTCCTGGGCCGGGACATGTCGCACAGCCGGGACTACTCCGAGGAGATCGCCTCCTCGATCGACGAGGAGATCCGCCGCCTCATCGAGTCGGCCCACGACGAGGCCTGGGAGGTCCTCGTCGAGTACCGCGACGTGCTCGACGCGCTGGTGCTGCGGCTGCTGGACAAGGAGACCGTGTCCCGGAAGGAGGTCCTGGAGATCTTCGCGACGGTGCAGAAGCGGCCGGTGCGCGGCTCGTACACCGGCTACGGCAAGCGCCTGCCGTCGGACCGCCCGCCGGTGATGTCGCCCAAGGAACTCGCGCTCGCGGCCGCCGACGGCGGCAGCGGCCTTTCCCTGCCCAGCAACGGCCAGGCGCTCGGCTTCGACCCGGGCGGCCATGTTCCCACCAGCAATGGCGACGAGCCGGGCCGAGGCGAGCCCACTGATACCCACTGATAACGGATGACCCAGAGCGCCGCAACCGAGTCCCGACGGCCCGGTCAAGGAGTTCGACCTGCCGCGCATCGAGCGTGCGGTACGGGAGATCCTGGAGGCGATCGGCGAGGACCCGGACCGCGACGGCCTGCGCGACACGCCCGCCCGGGTCGCGCGGGCCTACGCCGAGCAGTTCGCCGGCCTGCGGCAGCGCCCGGAGGACGTGCTCACCACCGTCTTCGACGTGGGTCACGACGAGATGGTGATCGTCCGCGACATCGAGGTCTACGGCACCTGCGAGCATCACCTGGTCCCGTTCATCGGCGTGGCCCACATCGGCTACATCCCGAACGTCAAGGGCCAGATCACCGGGCTGTCCAAGCTGGCCCGGCTGGTGGACGTGTACGCCCGGCGGCCGCAGGTCCAGGAACGGATGACCTGCCAGATCGCCGACGCGCTGGTGGACACGCTGGAGCCGCGCGGGGTGGTCGTGGTCATCGAGGCCGAGCACCTGTGCATGACCATGCGCGGGGTGCGCAAACCCGGAGCCAAGACCGTGACGTCGGCGGTCCGCGGAGCCTTCCGGGACACCGTGACCCGGGCCGAGGCCATGAGCCTGATCTACGGCCGGCGCTGAACCGGGAATTAACTTGGCCTCAATGCTGAACTGAAAGGCTTGCTGCGTCGTCTACTGGGTAGCCACCCAGTGCTTCCCCCGGTCCCCCCAGCCATTCCCCCCGGGGCGCCGGCCACCCTGGGGGGCGCAGGCACCCGGTGAGCCGTTCGTGTACTAAGTCCGTCCCGCTTACCGGGACCGTTGCCTAGGCTTGGGAGGTACCGTGAAAGCAGGACGCGAGGCGACGCGATGACTACGCTGACGCACCGTGATCTGGGGCCTGACAAGAGAGCTGCCGAGATGAGCGACAGCGACGTAGCTGGACACGCGAACGGCGCCGACCTGACCGCGGCCAAGAGTGGCGGGCCGCGGGAGACGCACGGTGAACCCGTCGACCGCCGGCACCAGCACGCCTGGGTGCCGGCTGCGCCGCGCTGCTGACCATGCTCATCGGCCTGTCGGACATCATCGCCATCTTCAAGCCCGACTGGACGCACCGGCTGAACAAGATCAGCTACCTGGTCCCGGGCACGCTGAGCGCCGGCATCCGCAGCGTCGACGTCATCATCGGGCTGATGCTGCTGATGCTCGCGCACGGCCTGCGCCGCCGGAAGCGGCGGGCCTTCCAGGCGGTGACCGCGCTGCTCGCCTTCGACATCGGCATCCACTTCTACCATTCGCAGTTCAACATGGAGCGGGTACCGACCGCGATCGTCTCGCTGGTGCTGCTCGTCGCCCTGCTCTACTTCCGCGATGAGTTCTACGCCGAGGGAGATCCGCGTACCCGGTGGCGGGCGCTGTGGGTGTTCGCGGGCCTGGTGGTGGCCGACGTCGCCATCGGGCTCAGCTACATCCTCTTCGCCCGGGGGCTCGAGGCCGACTACTCGCTCACCCAGCGGGTGCAGGAGGTCGTATACGGACTGGTGGGCGTGTCCGGGCCCGTCCAGTGGGTGCCCGAGGCCCGCGGCGACCTGTTCAACGTCCTCACCAGCGCGCTCGGCGTTCTTCACCCTGGTTGTCACCGTGTACCTGTTCCTCCGCCCGGCCGAGCCGCGGGCCAGGCTGGGGCTGGCGGACGCGGTGCGGGTCAGGGAACTGCTCGGCAAGCACGGCGACCGGGACTCGCTGGGGTACTTCGCCCTGCGGGACGACAAGAGCGTGATCTGGTCGCCGACCGGCAAGGCGTGCGTCTGCTACCGCGTCGTGTCCGGCGTCATGCTCGCCAGCGGCGACCCGATCGGCGACCCGGAGGCGTGGCCCGGGGCCATCGGCCCCTTCCTGGACGAGGCGGCCCGGCACGCCTGGGCGCCGGCCGTGATGGGGTGCAGCGAGCTCGGCGCGGAAGTGTGGTGCCGCGAGGGTAACCTGACCGCCCTCGAGCTCGGCGACGAGGCGATCGTGAACGTGGCCGACTTCAGCCTGTCCGGCCGGTCCATGCGGAACGTCAGGCAGATGGTCAACCGGGTGGCCAAGAACGGCTACGAGGCCGAGGTCCGCCGGATCGCGGACATCCCGCCGCGGGAACTCGACGCCATCATGCGGGCCGCCGACACCTGGCGCGGCAGCCAGACCGAGCGCGGCTTCTCGATGGCCCTGGGCCGGATCGGCGGCCCCGGCGACGAGGACTGCGTGCTCGCCACGGCCAAGGAGAACGGGGTGGTCCGGGCGGTGCTCCAGCTCGTCCCGTGGGGCACCGACGGCCTGTCCCTCGACCTCATGCGCCGGGACAAGGGCGCCCAGCCCGGGCTGAACGACTTCCTCATCGTGGAGGCGATCAAGGCCGCTCCCGGCCTGGGCGTGAAGCGGATCTCGCTGAACTTCGCGGTCTTCCGCGCCGCGCTCGAGCGCGGGGAGCGGATCGGCGCCTGCCCGGTCCTGCGGGCCTGGCGCTCGGTGCTGATCTTCCTGTCCAAGTGGTTCCAGATCGAGTCCCTGTACAAGTTCAACGCCAAGTTCGGCCCGGTCTGGCAGCCGCGGTTCTTCGTGTTCCCGAGCAGCAAGGACGCGCCGCGGATCGCGGTGGCCGCCCTCGAGGCGGAGGCGTTCCTGGTGTGGCCGCGCCTGGAGCTGCGCCGGATCGCCCGCAAGCTCGGCCTCGGCCGCCTGCGCCGCCAGCTCCGCCGGGTTCCTCCCGGGGTAATGGGGGCCAGCCTGCCCGGCCGTGACCGCGCGAGCGCGCGCGGTGCTGTCGGTGGGCAGCAACCTGGGTGACCGGCTGGGTACCCTTCAGGGATGCGTGCAAGCCATCGCCCGTCTGAAGGACACTGACGTGCGGGCCACCTCCCCGGTCTACGAAACGGCTCCGGTGGGAGGTCCGGCCCAGCCGGATTACCTGAACGCGGTGATCGTCATCCAGACGGGATTGCCGCCACGGGACCTGCTCGAGGCCGCCCACCGCATCGAGGCGGACTTCGGCCGGGTCCGGGCCGGGCGGTTCGGCCCGCGCACGCTCGACATCGACATCATCGACTACTCCGGCGAGATCAGCGGCGACCCGGAGCTGACCCTCCCGCATCCCCGCGCGCGCGAGCGGGCGTTCGTCCTCGCTCCGTGGCACGACGTCGACCCCGGCGCCGAACTGCCCGGGCAGGGAGCGGTCACCGAGCTGCTGGCCGGACTGGACCGCGCCGGGGTGCGGCAGGTGCCCGGCGCGGAGCTCCGAGTGGCCACACGATGAAACCGACCCGGACATCCACGCTCGCGATCGTCGCCGTCGTCTGCGCGCTGCTGGCCTGGCTGCTGCTCCACTCGGTCTACGAGAAGCTGCCGCCGCTGCCGTGGACCGGCGTGCCCGCGCTCCTGGTAGCCGCCCTGGCCGAGGCCTGGACCGGCCGGGATCTGCAGGCCCGGATCGCGGGACGGCGCGGCCTCAAGCCTGCCGCGCCGCTGTTCGTGTCCCGGATGGTGGCCCTGGCCAAGGCCAGTTCGCTGGCCGCCTCGGCGATCGCCGGCCTCGCGGCCGGCTTCATCATCTACCTGAGCGGCTCGCTGAACGCCTCGGTGCCCCGCCAGGACGCGCTGACCGCGGCGATCACGCTGGCGGCCGCCGTCGTGCTCGCCTGCGCCGCGCTGTACCTCGAATACTGCTGCCGGGTGCCGGACGTCCCCGACCGCGACCGCAGTGACGAAGGGCGCCCGGCTGCCCTTACCATGAGCCGGAACGAGACGCGGCCAGCCGGCGGCGCGCCGCCCCGGCTGGTGACCCGGCCGCTGCTGGTCAGGTTCGTGTCCACCGTGGGGGCCTCGGCCAGCTTCTACCTGCTGCTGTCGACCGTCCCGGAGTACGCCAGGACGGCGGGGGCGAGCGCGGGGACGGCGGGCCTGACGACCACCGCGCTGACCCTGTCCAGCGTGGCCGCGTACCTGGTGGCGCCGCGCCTGATCGCCCGCTACGGCTACCGGCCGATGCTCGCGGCCGGGCTGGCCGCGCTCGGCGCGCCCGCGCTGCTGCTCGCCGCCGCCGTCCGGCATCGGGGCAGCCTCGCGGTCATCATGACCGCCTGCGTGGTCCGCGGCGTCGGCTTCGCCATCACCTGTGTCGCGGGCTACGCGCTGACCGTCTCGCTCCTGCCGGCGCAGCGGCGCGGCGAAGGCCTGGCCCTGGTCGGCGTGGTGAGCGGCGTGCCGTCGGTGGCGTGCCTGCCGCTGGGGGTCTGGCTGGCCGCGCACGTCGGCTACCGGCCCGTGTTCCTGGCGGGCGGCCTGGCCGCGCTGGCCGGGCTGGCCTCGGTGCCCGCCCTGCCGCGGTCCGCGACGGCCCGCGGGCCCGTCCACGGGGATCCTGGCCGCGCTCCGCACCCCGGCCCTGAACCGTCCGGCGGTGACGTTCTCGGCGACCGCGATGGCGGTCGGAATCGTCGTCACGTTCCTGCCGCTGGCGGTGGCGCGGACCTCGGCGGGCGTCGCCGCGCTGGCCCTGCTGGCCCAGCCCGCGACCGCCATCGGCGGACGCTGGCTGGCGGGCCGGTACGGCGACCGGCGCGGGCCCGCGGTGCTGCTGGCGCCCGGCGTGCTGGTGGCCGCGGCCGGGATGCTGACGCTGAGCCTGACCGCCGTCCCGGCCGCGGTGATCGCCGGGGCCGCGGTGTTCGGGGCCGGGTTCGGCGTCACCCAGAACGCGAGCCTCACGCTGATGTACGACCGGGTGCCCGAGTCGGGCTACAGCGCGGCCAGCGCGCTGTGGAACCTGGCCTACGACGGCGGCATGGGCGTGGGCGCGGCCGGGTTCGGCGTCCTGGCCGCCCACACCGGGTATCCCGCGGCCTTCGCGCTGACCGCCGCGGTGCTGCCGGCGGTGCTGCCGGCGGCGCGCCCGGTGACAGGCCCGGTGATAAGCCCGGTGATAAGCCCGGTGATAGGTACCGCCAGGGGGCGCCGCCCGGGATGCGAGCCGGTGCACCGGGACCGCGCACCACGTCCCGTTCGGTATGAATGCCCGGCTACGGTCCCGGCACCCTTATCCTGGTCAGCGCAGCACCGTCCGGTACCCAGTGAGGACTGGAACGCACATGAACCCTGATCTTCCCGCCCGGCCCGAGCCCGGCCCGGGCCAAGGCCGCGCCGCATCCGGCGCGGCTCGCCGTCGGCGTCGTCGGCGCGGGGCGAGCCGGCACCGCGCTGGGCGTGGCGCTCGCCCGCGCCGGGCACGCGGTGGTCGCCGCCTCCGCGGTCTCCGAGGCCTCCGTGCGCCGGGCCCGCGCGGCCTTTCCCGGCGCGGTCATCACCGACCCCCGCCAGGTTCTCGAGCGGGCCGACCTGGTCCTCCTCACCGTGCCCGACGACGTGCTGCCCGGCCTGGTAGCCGGGCTGGCCGCGACGGAAGCCCCGATGGAGGGGCGCATGCTCGTGCACGCGAGCGGCCGCCACGGCCTGGCCGTGCTCGATCCCGCGGCGCGCCGGGGCGCCCTGCCGCTGGCGCTGCACCCGGTGATGACGTTCACCGGGCGCAGCGACGACGTGGACCGGCTGCGCGGGACGTGCTTCGGGGTCACCGCGCCCGAGGTGCTCCGGCCCGCGGCCGAGGCCCTGGTGATCGAGATGGGCGGCGAGCCGGTGTTCATCGCCGAGGAGCACCGGGACCTGTACCACGCGGCGCTCGCGGGCGCGGCCAACCACCTGATCACGCTGGTGGCCCAGGCGGAGGACCTGCTCCGGGCGGCCGAGGTGGCGGATCCGGCGCGGCTGCTGGGGCCGCTGCTGTCCGCCGCCCTCGACAACGCGCTGCGGTTCGGTGACGCGGGCCTGACCGGCCCGGTCGCCCGCGGCGACGCGAACACCGTCGCCGCGCACGTGGCCGCGCTGGAGGCCGAGCCGTCGGCCTCGCCCGCCGCGGTCGCCGCCCACGTCGCCATGGCCCGGCTGACCGCCGATCGCGCGCTGGCGACCGGCCTGCTCAAGCCGGCCGACGCCGAACGCCTGCTCGGCGTGCTGGGCGGCCGGCCGTGAGCCAGCCGGCGGGCCTGCCCGGTCCCGGGGCCGGGCCGGTCCTGCTGCGGACCAAGGCCGAACTCGCCGCCGCGCGCCCGGGCCTGACCGCCCCCGTGGTGCTGGTGCCGACCATGGGCGCCCTGCACGCCGGGCACCGCGCGCTGCTGCGGGCGGCTCGCGCCCACGCCGGGCTGGGCCCCGGAACCCCCGGAACCCGCGGAACCCCGCGGAACCCCCGGAAGCCCGGATGCCGGGAGCGTGATCGTGTCGATCTTCGTCAACCCGCTGCAGTTCCGGCCCGGCGAGGATCTCGACCGTTACCCGCGGACCCTGGAGGCCGACCTGGCCATGTGCGCGGACGAGGGGGTGCGGGCCGTCTTCGCCCCGTCCGCCGCCGAGATGTACCCCGGCGGCCGGCCGGAGGTGACGGTGGACCCGGGCCCGATGGGCCAGGTGTTCGAGGGCGAGTTCCGGCCCGGCTTCTTCGGCGGCGTGCTGACCGTGGTGCTGAAGCTGTTCCACCTGACCCGCCCGGACGTCGCGGTGTTCGGGGAGAAAGACGCCCAGCAACTCGCCATGGTCCGGCGCATGGTGAGCGACCTCGACCTGGGCCTCGCCGTCGAGTCGGTGCCGACCGTGCGCGACGCCGACGGGCTGGCCACCTCGAGCCGCAACCGGTATCTGTCCGCGGCCGACCGGGCGCTGGCGCTCGCCCTGCCACGCGCGCTGCGGGCCGGCCAGGCCCGGGCCGCCGCCGGAGATGCCGGGAGTACCGCGGGCCGCCGGGTCCGCTGCCGTACTGGCCGCCGCGCGGGAGGTGCTGAGCGCGGAGTCCGGCCTGGCGGTCGACTACGTCGCGGTGGTGGATCCGCGGACGTTCGCGCTGGCCGGGCCGGGGCACACCGGGCCGGCGCGGATCATCGCCGCGGCCACCGCGGGCGGCACGCGGCTGATCGACAACATGCCGGTCATGCTGACCGCCGACCCGCGAGATCCCATGAGATCCCTCGTAGCCGGAAAGGATTTCCTGCGGTGCTGCTGACCATTGACATCGGGAACACCAATACGGTGCTCGGGGTATTCGACGGCGACCGGGTCATTGACCACTGGCGGATAGCGACGGTCCCGGACCGGACGGCGGACGAACTGGCCGTGGTGCTGCACGGCCTGCTGGGGCGCAGCGCCGCCTTTGCCGAGCGGGAAATCCACGGCATTTCGCTGTGCTCGACCGTGCCGTCGGTGCTGCACGAGATGAGAGAGATGTGCCGGCGCTATTACGGTGACCTGGCCACGGTCATCGTGGAGCCGGGGGTTAAAACGGGCGTTCCGGTGCGGACGGACAACCCCAAGGAAGTGGGCAGCGACCGGATCATGAACTCGCTCGCGGCGGTGCACCTTTATGGCGGCCCGGCGATCGTGGTGGACTTCGGGACCTCGACCAACTTCGACGCGGTGAGCGCGCGGGGCGAGTTCGTCGGCGGCGCGCTCGCCCCCGGAATCGAGATTTCCGTGGACGCCTTGTCGCGCCGCGCCGCCCAGCTGCTCAAGGTCGAATTGACCAGGCCGCCCCGGGTGGTGGGCAAGAACACGGTGGAGTCGCTGCAATCCGGCATCATCTACGGGTTCGCCGCCCAGGTGGAAGGAATTGCCACCCGGATGGCGCGCGAGCTTTCTCCCGACGACCCGGACGCCGTGACCACGATCGCCACCGGCGGGCTGGCGCCGCTGGTCCTCGGCGAGGTCAGCGTCATCGACTACTACGAGCCGTGGCTCACCCTGATCGGCCTCCGGCTCGTCTACGAGAAGAACGCGGAGTGCTCCGGTTAGCCGATCCGGACCGCGCCCACGTAATAGGCCCAGTACACCGGCTCGACGTGGACCGTCTCGCCAAAGTCCGGCGCGTCGACCATCAGGCCGTCGCCCAGGTAAATCCCCACGTGCGAGATGTCGGGGAAGAAGAAGACGAGGTCGCCGGGCTCCAGGTCGGCCCGCGGGATATGCACGCCGGAGTTCCACAGGTCCCCGGTGTAATGCGGAAGCGTGATGCCTTCCTGCGCGAAGGCCCATACGACCAGGCCCGAGCAGTCGAATGCGCCCGGTCCCGCGGCGCCCCAGACGTAGGGATCGCCGCGCCGGGACAGCGCCGCCGCAAGCGCCTGGGCCCCGACCGTATTCGCGGTCGGAATGGTGATGTCCGGGTACTGCCCGGTCTGCGTGAAAATCGCCATGGCCTGCTTCATCGCCGCGCTGTTGACCTGATCGATCCTGGCGGTGATGGCTGCCTTCTTGGCGTTCATCGCGGCCTCGAGCGCCTGGACCGTGGCGAGCTGCTGGCCGGCCGTCTGCCGGGCGCGCTGATCGGTGTCCTCCTCGTTTCTCAGCGTGCTGACCTTGTCGCCGCTGGCCTGATCGAGCTCGGTGATGGTGGACGCCTGGCTGAGGAACTGCTCCGGGTTCGCCGGCGGTGAGCGCCTGCAGGGCCGGGTCGAGGCCGGCGTTCATGTAGTTCTCCGCGGCCAGCTGGGCCACGGCCAGCTGGCCGCTGGCCAGCGCCGTCGCGGCCCGGGCGGCGGCCTGCTCGGCGATCTGCGCGTCGGCCTGCGCGCGGCTGAGCTGGATGCGCAGGCCGTCGTACTGCTCACTCAGGGCGTTGATCTGGAATTCCAGCTGCTTTGCCTGCGCGACCAGGCTGGCCAGGCTGGGCTGGGGGGTGGTGACCTGCGCGTTGCTGCCGACGGCGGGGACCAGCAGGGCCAGCGTGGCCGTCGCGGCGGCCAGGCAGGCCGCTCCGCTCAGTTTGCGCACAGCGATGCACGATATTGGATTCGAGGGCCGTCGCTCAACCGACTCGGCGGAAGTTCCGCCCGGGCCGCTCGGCTGCCGTTCCCGGCTCCGCTGGTCCAGCGGCTATCGTGGACGGCGCTATGGCATACACGATCAGGCCCGCGCGCACTCGCGACGTGCCTATGATCCGGAAGCTGATCGACTCCAATGTGGAGTCTGGACGTTTGCTGAGTAAGGCCACGGTCACGCTCTATGAAGACGTCCAGGAGTTCTGCGTGGCAGAACTCGTCGATGACGCCACGCTGGTTGGCTGCGGCGCATTGCATGTGATGTGGGAGGATCTCGCCGAGATCAGGACGGTAGCCGTTGTGCCGGACTGCCGAGGGCTGGGTATCGGACACGCGATCGTCGGGGAGTTGCTGGCCAGGGCGCGCCTGCTCGGGGTGAACCGGGTGTTCTGCCTGACTTTCGCGGTGGACTTCTTCGCGCGCCATGGATTCCGGCCCATCAGCGGTACTCCCGTGGCCGCAGAGGTGTACTCAGAGCTATTGCGTTCCTATGACGAGGGCGTGGCCGAGTTTCTCGACCTGGAGCGGGTAAAGCCCAACACGCTAGGCAACACCCGCATGCTGGTGCGGCTCTTACCGGATCGATGAAATGAGCATCGGTGTGGTCCGGTAGAACGCACGAGACGATACGAGCCCAGCGGGGGCGCCGCCCGCGGTGGGTGGCAGGGAGGACTGTGCCATGTGGCAGGACCTCGCGGCGCTGACTCCGCCGCTGGTAGTTTGCGTCGCGTTCATCATCGGCCTGGTGGTGTTCCTGCGCCGGGAGATGGGAGCCCGGCGCGACGGCGCGCGGGGCGGTCGGCGCCGATCGCGTAACCGCCAGTCTTGATATTTCGCGGAACGGCGGGGTATATGCCGAACCTGGCAGAACAAGTTGCACCCACTTGAACTGACGGAACGGCTCATCGTGCATCATCTCGGCATGGCAGCGCTAACGGTGTACCTGACTCCCGATTACGGAGAGTTACCGGCCGCGCGGGCGCAGTCGTATGGTCGCTACGTGGGCGGATTATCAGCGAATCGGCATCTACGGAATTGTCAACGACAACGGATTGGGATATGTTTAACATCTGAAATAGGTTGCTCCGTCAGAAGGGCCGATTCGATGGCACAGAAGGTACAGGTGCTTCTCGTCGATGATCTCGATGGGAGCGAGGCTACAGAGACCGTAGGGTTTGGACTCGATGGCGCCTCGTATGAGATCGATCTCAGTTCCGGCAACGCAGGCAAGCTTCGTAAAGAGCTTGCCCACTATGTGGAGCACGCGCGCAAAGCAAGTGCGCCGGCCCGGCGCCGCAGGGCCCGCACCGGCCCTGGCCGCGAGCGCAGTGCGCAAATCCGCGCGTGGGCGAAGCAGCGCGGATACAAGGTCAATGAGCGCGGGCGCATTCCGGCGAACATCGTCGCGGAGTACGAAGCCGCGCACTAGTACGCACGCAGCGGAGTTCGCGAGTTCTTTGGCGTTCTCCCGGGTTCTTCGTCCTGTGGCGAGCGACTCCCGGCAAAGGGCCGCTGCGGGCCTGCGGGCCCGCAGCGGCCCGATCGCGCTCTGTCGTCCCGCTCGCTCTGCGTCCCGCGCGCTCTGTCGTCCCGCTCGCTCTGTCGTCCCGCTCGCTCTGTCGTCCCGCTCGCTCTGTCGTCCCGCTCGCCTTCGGGCCCCACCCGCCTCCCCATCCCCCTTCACTGCGCCTCCTTCCCTCCTCGCTCGTTCCTCGCTCGTCAGTCCAGTCGGCGCCGCGCCCTTTGGCTCGCGGGTGGTCCGGGCCCCACCCGCCTCCCCATCCCCCTTCCTTTGGCTCGCGGGTGGGTCCGGGTCCCCGCCGACAGACCGGCGGGCAGCGTTCGCTTGCGGCGTACCGGACGTGATTACGGGAACACGGATCCGATCCAGCCGGTTTGATGAGGGTGAACGGCCGTGTCCAGGGAACGTCTTGATGTGGGTGACGCATACTCGCATTAAGCGCGACGGTGGGCGCGCGGCTACTATGCGGAGTAGGCAAGGTAGGGCCTGACCCATACCCGACCCAGACCGGCCCCCGTGCTGTGAGGAGCGACGACATGTTCGAGAGGTTTACCGACAGGGCGCGGCGGGTGGTTGTCCTGGCGCAAGAAGAAGCCAGGATGCTCAATCACAACTACATCGGCACCGAGCACATCCTGCTCGGCCTCATCCACGAGGGTGAAGGTGTAGCGGCCAAGGCGCTCGAGTCGCTGGGGATCAGCCTGGACGCGGTGCGGCAGCAGGTCGAGGAGATCATCGGCCAGGGCCAGCAGGCGCCGTCCGGGCACATCCCGTTCACCCCCCGGGCCAAGAAGGTGCTCGAGCTTTCGCTGCGTGAGGCGCTGCAGCTCGGCCACAACTACATCGGCACCGAGCACATCCTGCTCGGCCTCATCCGTGAGGGCGACGGCGTGGCCGCGCAGGTGCTGGTGAAGCTGGGCGCCGACCTGAACCGGGTGCGCCAGCAGGTGATCCAGCTGCTGCACGGATACCAGGGCAAGGAGCCCTCGCCGTCCGGGACCGCCGCGGAATCCGCGCCGTCCACCTCTTTGGTCCTGGACCAGTTCGGCCGGAACCTGACCCAGGGCGCGCGCGAGGGCAAGCTCGACCCGGTGATCGGCCGGGAGAAGGAAATCGAGCGCGTCATGCAGGTCCTGTCCCGCCGGACCAAGAACAACCCGGTGCTGGTGGGCGCGCCCGGTGTGGGCAAGACGGCGGTCGTGGAGGGCCTCGCGCAGAAGATCGTCAAGGGCGAGGTGCCCGAGACCATCAAGGACAAGCAGCTCTACACGCTCGACCTGGGTGCCCTGGTGGCCGGGTCGCGGTACCGCGGCGACTTCGAAGAGCGGCTCAAGAAGGTGCTCAAGGAGATCCGCACCCGCGGCGACATCATCCTGTTCATCGACGAGATCCACACGCTCGTCGGGGCAGGCGCGGCCGAGGGCGCGATCGACGCCGCCTCGATCCTCAAGCCGATGCTGGCTCGCGGTGAGCTGCAGACCATCGGCGCGACCACGCTGGACGAGTACCGCAAGTACCTGGAGAAGGACGCCGCGCTGGAGCGCCGGTTCCAGCCCATCCAGGTGGCTGAGCCCACGATCTCGCACACGATCGAGATCCTCAAGGGCCTGCGGGACCGGTACGAGGCGCACCACCGCGTGTCCATCACCGACAGCGCGCTGGTCGCCGCGGCCCAGCTGGCCGACCGCTACATCAGCGACCGCTTCCTGCCGGACAAGGCCATCGACCTGATCGACGAGGCAGGCTCCCGGATGCGGATCCGCCGCATGACCGCGCCGCCGGACCTGCGCGAGTACGACGAGAAGATCGCCCAGGTGCGCCGGGAGAAGGAGTCGGCCATCGACTCCCAGGACTTCGAGAAGGCCGCGGCGCTCCGGGACACCGAGAAGCAGCTGCTGGCCAAGAAGGCGTCCCGGGAGAAGGAGTGGAAGGCCGGCGACATGGATGTCGTCGCCGAGGTGAACGAGGAGCTCATCGCCGAGGTGCTCGCCACCGCCACCGGCATCCCGGTCTTCAAGCTCACCGAGGAGGAGTCGCAGCGCCTGCTGCGCATGGAGGATGAGCTGCACAAGCGGGTCATCGGCCAGAACGACGCCATCAAGGCGCTGTCCCAGGCGATCCGGCGGACCCGGGCCGGCCTGAAGGACCCCAAGCGCCCCGGCGGCTCGTTCATCTTCGCGGGCCCGTCCGGCGTCGGCAAGACCGAGCTGTCCAAGACGCTGGCCGAGTTCCTGTTCGGCGACGAGGACTCGCTGATCCAGCTGGACATGAGCGAGTACATGGAGAAGCACACGGTGTCCCGGCTGTTCGGGTCTCCGCCCGGCTACGTCGGGTACGAGGAGGGCGGCCAGCTCACCGAGAAGGTCCGCAGGCGCCCGTTCTCCGTGGTCCTGTTCGACGAGATCGAGAAGGCGCACCCGGACATCTTCAACTCGCTGCTGCAGATCCTGGAAGACGGTCGGCTGACCGACGCGCAGGGCCGCATGGTCGACTTCAAGAACACGGTCATCATCATGACCACCAACCTGGGCACCCGCGACATCTCCAAGGGCGTGACCGTGGGCTTCGCCCGGTCGGGTGAGTCGACGGGTTCCTACGACCGGATGAAGTCCAAGGTCCAGGAGGAGCTGAAGGGGCACTTCCGGCCCGAGTTCCTGAACCGCGTGGACGACATCATCGTCTTCCACCAGCTCCTCCGGGAGGAGATCTTCCGCATCGTCGACCTGATGATCGCCAAGGTGGACGACCGGCTCAAGGACCGGGACATGGCCATCGAGCTGCGGCCGGACGCCAAGGACCTGCTGTCCAAGCGCGGCTACGACCCGGTGCTGGGGGCCCGGCCGCTGCGCCGCACGATCCAGCGGGAGATCGAGGACAGCCTGTCGGAGAAGATCCTGTTCGGGGAGCTGCGGCCGGGGCAGATCGTCATCGTCGACGTCGAGGGCAGCGGCGAGACCGCCAAGTTCACGTTCAACGGCGTGGCCAAGCCCGAGGTCCTGCCCGACGCGCCGGTCCCCGAGGATGTCCACGAGCCGGTGGACATCAAGGGCAGCGCGGTCAGCAGTTCCACGGGCGGCGCCAGCGCCCAGGACGGCGGCACCGCCTCCGCGCTCGGCTGAGGAAGCTGATCCGAAGCCCGGGCCTGCGCACGCGGGCCCGGGCTTCAGGCTGTCGGGACATGGCCGGGCAGCGCGTAGCGGCCGTCCGGGAGAGCCTCGGCCAGGCCGTCGGTGACCAGCCCGTCCAGCGCGCGGGCCAGCTGGGCCCGGTCCGCCCAGACGGCGTCGAGGTCGGCCCGCGTCGCGGCGCCGCCGTCCCGCAGCACCGCGAGCAGGCGCCCGCGGCACTGCCGGTCCGTGCCGTCGTAACGCTGGGTCCGTGCCCGGGAGCGCCCGTCCCCGTCCCCGGCTTCGGGGCGCCCGGCGGCCAGCCAGGCGCAGTCCCGGGCCACCGGGCAGTCGGCGCAGCGCGGGCTGGCCGCGGTGCAGACCAGCGCGCCCAGCTCCATCACGGCGACGGACCAGCGCGCCGCGACCGCCGGTTCGGCGGGCAGCAGCGATTCGGCCATCCGCCGTTCCGCTGGCGACGGCGCGCTGCGCGGCCGGGGCTGGCCGGCCACCAGCCTGGCCAGCACCCGGCGGACGTTGGTGTCGAGCACGGCGTGCCGCTGGCCGAAGGCGAAACTGGCCACGGCCGCCGCGGTGTAGCTGCCGATCCCGGGCAATGCCAGCAGGGCGTCCACGTCGTCCGGCACGATCCCGCCGTGCCGCTCGGTCACGATGGTGGCCGTCTCGTGCAGCCGCAGCGCACGCCGCGGGTACCCGAGCCTGCCCCACTGCCTGATCGCCTCGCCGGCCGCCTCGGCGGCGAGGTCCGGCGGCGTAGGCCACCGGGCGAGCCAGCTCTGATGCGCGGGCACCACCCGCGCCACCGGCGTCTGCTGCAGCATGATCTCGCTCACCAGCACCGACCAGGGTGTGGTGCCGGGAGCGCGCCACGGCAGGTCGCGCGCGTGGCGCGAGAACCAGGCCAGCACCGGCTCTGTGTAGGGCGTGGTCATGACGACCCCTATCGTGACATGAACCTGCAAAAGCCCGGGCCGTCCCGGGCCAGGTAACGGCTCGCACCCCGTCCGGCGGGTCTGCAGCTCCGCTCGCACCAGAGCTTGCATACTCTCCGTATGGACCCGAATGCTTATCGTGACGACGACGAGACGGACCAGCCCGAAACGTACTGGCGCCGGCGGATCGCCATCCTGGCTGCGGGACTGGGCCTGCTCGGCCTGCTGGCCTGGGCCTTCTCCGGCGGCGGCGGGACGCCCGCCGGGTCGGCGGCGCAGAGCTCGCAGCCGTCTGGCACGCTGTCTGCCGCGGCGTATCCCGGAACCTCGGCTTCATCCCCGCCTTCCTCGGCTTCATCCCCGCCTTCCTCGGCCTCATCCCCGCCTTCCTCGGCCTCATCCCCGCCTTCCTCGGTCCCGGCGTCGGCGGGCGCCAACGCGGCCGTGCCGGGCCTGGCCAGCCCGGGGACTTCCGGCCTGCCCACGGCCTCTTCCAGCGCGAGCAGCAAGTCCGCCAGGTCCACCGCCAGGGCTAACGCAGCGACCAGCGCCAAGCCCGGCGGACGCTGCTCATCCGGCTCGGTCGTGCTCAGTCTGTTCAGCACCGGCCGGAGCTATCCGGCCGGCCAGGACCCGGAGTTCGGCGTCGACGCGGTCTCCACCGCCCCCGGCACCTGCACGTTCGGTCTGAGTCCCGCGCAGCTGCACCTGGTCGTGATGTCGGCGGGCCGCGTCATCTGGGATTCGGCCGACTGCCTCCGCGGCGGCGGGGCCCAGCTCAGCAGGCTCACCCGCGGCGTCCCGGTCGAGGAGTTCTTCACCTGGAACCGCACGATCACCCTCCCCGGCTGCGTCACGCTGGCCACCTCGGCCCGCCCGGGCAGCTATGCGGCGCAGGCCAGAACCCGCACCGTGACCAGCGGGATATACAGCTTCCGGCTGGTCCGCTGAGCTCCCGAAAACGGGGCCATCGAACTCTGGGCCCCCAAGACCGGCCCCCAAGCCTGGCCCCGAGACTGGACCCCAAGACTGGGTCCTCAGGGCTGAGAGCCGAGCACCCCGGCCAGCGCCTGGCGGATGTCCTCGACCTGCACCACCTCGATGAGCTGCGAGGCGTCACGAGGGCCTTCCAGGCCCGCCGAGCCAGCGGGCACGACCGCGCGGCGGAAGCCCATCCGCTCGGCCTCGGCCAGGCGGCGCGCCAGGCCCGCGACGCGGCGCACCTCGCCGGCCAGCCCGACCTCGCCGATGGCTACCACCCCGTGCGGCACGCTGAGGTTCGCCGCGGAACTGGCCAGCGAGATGGCCACGGCCAGGTCCACCGACGGCTCGGTCAGGCGGACGCCGCCCACGGTCGCCGCGTAAACGTCCTGCCTGCCGAGCTTGATCCCGGCCCGGCGCTGCAGCACGGCAAGCACCATGCCCACCCGGGCGCCGTCCAACCCGGACGTGGTCCGGCGGGGCACCTCGAGTACCGAGGCCCCCACCAGGGCCTGCACCTCGGCGGGCAGCGGCCTGCGCCCCTCGAGCGTGACCGTGACGCAGGTCCCGGGCACCGGCTCGCGGTGCTGGGAGATGAACAGCCCGCTCGGGTCCGGCAGGCCGATCAGGCCGTACTCGCCGAGGTCGAAACAGCCGACCTCGTCCGTGGGCCCGTACCTGTTCTTCACCGCCCGCACCATGCGCAGCTGCGAATGGCGGTCACCGTCGAAATACAGCACCACGTCGACGAGGTGCTCCAGGGCTCGCGGCCCGGCCACCGAACCATCCTTGGTCACGTGTCCGACCAGGATGGTCGCCATCGCCCGTTGCTTCGCGACGGCGGTCAGGGCGCTGGCCACCGCCCGGACCTGGGTGACCCCGCCCGGTGCCCCCTCGACCTCCGCGGCCGCGATGGTCTGCACGGAGTCGATGATGAGCAGCCGGGGCTCCACCTCGTCGATGTGGCTGAGCACCACGTCGAGGTCGGTCTCGGCGGCCAGGAAGAGCCGTTCGCTGACCGCGCCGATCCGGTCCGCGCGCGACCGGACCTGGGCGGCGGACTCCTCCCCGGTGACGTACAGCACCGGGCCGCCCTCCGCGACCAGGGCCCCTGTCTCCAGCAGCAGGGTCGACTTGCCCACTCCCGGCTCGCCCGCGAGCAGCAGGATCGCGCCGGGCACCAGCCCGCCGCCGAGGACCCGGTCCAGCTCGTCCAGGCCGGTCGGGCGCGCGCGGGCGTCGGTCGCGTCCACCTGGCCGATGGGCCTCGCCGGGGTGCTGACCGGCACGGCCGCCCGGTAGGACACGGCCCTGATGCCAGCCCGGGCCGGCCGGGAGGCCCCGGCTTCGTGGACCGTGCCCCAGGCCTGGCACTCGCCGCAGCGCCCAGTCCACTTGGCCGCCTGCCAGCCGCACTCGGTGCACCGGTAGCCGGCCGCCCCCGTCGATGACTTCGCCATGGAGCGCACCATAACGGCTGCCACTGACAATCTCAGTAAGCTGGAAGCGACGTCTACGGAGGGAGCACGCAGTGAGCGGCGCGGCGAGGGTACCGGGTACGCCCGTCGCCCTGTCCACCTCCTCCGCCTACCCGGAACGCACGCCGGACGCCTTCGAGATCGCCGCCCGGCTCGGCTACGACGGGATCGAGGTCATGGTCTACGCCGATCCGGTGAGCCAGACCGCGGACGCGCTGAGGGGGCTCAGCGACTACCACCAGGTGCCCATCCTGGCCGTGCACGCGCCGAGCCTGCTGCTCACCCAGCGGGTGTGGGGCCGCGAGCCGTGGGAGAAGCTGCGGCGGGCCAAGGACCTCGCCGAGCGGGTGGGGGCCCGGGTGGTCGTGGTGCACCCGCCGTTCCGGTGGCAGCAGGACTACGCCCGGGGCTTCGAGAAGGGCCTGGCGGCCATGGCCGCTGAGACCGATGTCATCTTCGCGGTCGAGAACATGTACCCGCTCCGGGTCGGCAGCAGCGAGGTGGCGCCGTACTCACCGCACTGGGACCCGACGGCGCTCGACGTCCCGCACGTCACGCTCGACCTGTCGCACACCGCCGCCTCGGGCTCGGACGCCCTGGCCATGGCCGCCGAGCTCGGCGGGCGGCTGGCCCACGTGCACTTGGCCGACGGCACCGGGGCGCCCTCGGGGCCGTTCCCGGACGAGCACCTGGTGCCCGGCCGCGGCGGCCAGCCATGCGCCGAGCTGCTCGGCCTGCTGTCCGCGACGGGCTACCCGGGTGCGGTCGTGATCGAGGTCAACACCAACCGGGCGGCGACCCGCGAGGCCCGCCTCGCGGACCTGGCGCAGTCGCTGGCGTTCGCCCGGGAGCATCTGTCCCTCGCCGCTGGCCAGACGGCTCGCGGGTTCTAGCGGTTAGTGTCGTGTCATGGCAGCGAGCACCCTCATCACCGTGGCCCCGACAGGCGCCGAGGCCGACAAGTCGGCCATACCCGCCCTTCCGGTGACCCTGGACGAACTCGTCGGCACGGCCAAGGAGTGCGAGGCGGCGGGCGCCGCGGTCATCCACGTGCACATCCGGGATGAGGCGGCCCGGCCCACGCTGGACCGGGGCCGGCTGGCCGACACCGTGGCCGCGCTGCGGGAGGGCACCGACCTCATCGTCCAGCTCTCCACCGGGGGCGCGGTGACGGATGGATTCGCCGACCGGCTCGCCGTCCTGGACGCCGCACCGGACGCCTGCTCGCTGACCTGCGGCACGGTCAACTTCGGCGACGACGTCTTCAGCAACCCCTGGGGGTTCATCAAGGACCTGTACCAGCTGACCCAGGAGCGCCAGGTGGTCCCGGAGTTCGAGCTGTTCGACCTCGGGCATGTGGCGACGCTGCACCGGCTGCTAGGCGAGTTCGGCCCGCCCGCCGGCGGGCACGTGCACTGCGACCTGGTGATGGGCGTGCCGGGCGGCATGCCGGGAGACGTGCCCACGCTGGCCACGGCCGCGGCCGCGCTGCCGGCCGGCGCCACATGGTCGGCGACCGGGATCGGCCGGTCCACCCTGCCGGTGCTGTTCGGGGCGCTCGGTGCGGGCGGTCACCTGCGGGTCGGGATGGAGGACACGCTGTCCTTTGCCCGGGGCCGCCCCGTCACCCGCAACGCCGAGCTGGTGGAGCGGGCCGCCGAGCTCGCCAGGTTCGCGCAGCGGCCGCCGATGCGTCCCGCCGAGGCCCGCATCTTCCTCGGCATCCCGGACCGCCCGGCCTGACCGCGGACCGCCCGGCGACCGCGGACCGCCCGGCCCGGCGCCGCGTTGCTAGCCCGTTTGCAACTGCAAGCACCCCGTGGCACACTGAAGGAATGCGTAACGAGACAGTGAAGTCGATCGGCGATTACATCCGGGAGCAGCGCGAGCAGGCCAGGATCTCGATGCGCCAGCTCGCGCAGGCGGCCGGCGTGTCCAACCCGTACCTGAGCCAGATCGAGCGGGGCCTGCGCAAGCCGAGCGCGGATATCCTGCAGCAGATCGCCAAGGGGCTGCGCATCTCCGCGGAAGCGCTCTACGTGCAGGCCGGGATCCTGGAGGACCGGCCGGCCGACTCCGGGGTCCGTTCGGCCCTGCTGGCCGACCCGGAGCTGTCGGAGCGGCAGAAGCAGGTCCTGATCGAGATCTATGAGTCGTTCCGCAAGGAGAACACGGTCGCCGCCGAGGCCCAGGCGGCCGAGGCCGCGCAGGCCGCCGCCGAAGCCGCCGCGGACGACACGAAGAAATCCAAGTCGTCATGGTCCGACGCCACGGCGGAGGCGCAGCAGGACGAACGATCCGGTGACGCCGACGACGTTCCCGGCCAAACGGCCCCTCCGATTAGGTAGCGTGATTGTCGTGTTCGGTGCCTACACCCCGCTGAGGGATTTCTTCCTCGCCCTGGGCCTCGCAGCGTTCGTCGTCGAGGCCTGGGCGTTTATCGACGCCATCAGCCGGCCGGGACAGGCCTTCGTGGCCACCGGCAAGCAGACCAAGCAGCTGTGGCTGATCATCCTCGGCGTGGCCGCCGTCGTCGGGCTGGCCGGGGCGGTCTACGGCGTGGGACCGACGTCCATCCTGCCCGTGGCGGCGTTCGTCGCGGCCGCCATCTACCTGGCCGACGTGCGGCCCAAGGTCAAGGACTTCCGCAACGGCGGAGGGACCAGCTCGGGCCCGTACGGCCCCTGGTAAGCGCCCCGCTCAGACGATGAGCAGCGCTACCGTCGCCGCGACCAGCAGGCCCGCGGTGAGGCACACGGCCGCGCTCGCGGCCGCGGGCAGCGGGCGCACGGGCTGAAGCAGGCGTACCACCCGGGCGGCCATGTCACCCTCGCCGGCGGCCAGCGCGCCCGCCGGTGCCGGGCAGGCGCCTGCCGTGCCGAACCGCACCAGCGCCGACACGAGTTCCCGGGTCGGCCGCCCGCGCAGGGCCCGGTCGTCGGCGAGCATCTCGACCAGCAGCGCCACCGCGCGATAGGCCTCCGCGCACATCGCCGAGCGCGGAAAGGCGCGCCGCAGCGCCGTGAACGGCAGCAGCACGAGGTCGTGCCGTTCTCGCAGGTGGGCGCGCTCGTGCGCCAGCACCGCGGCCAGCTCGCCCCGGCCGAGCAGCTCGAGGGTGCCGACGGACAGGACCACGATCCGCGAGCGCAGCCCGGGCAGGCAGTAAGCCGCCGCGGTGGGATAGTCGACGACCAGCGCACCGGGCACCTTCGGGTCGCCGTGGGCCAGCAGCGCCAGCAGGGCGCGCTGCCTCCGCCGGGCCTGCAGGGCCGCCGCGGACGCGGCGATGAGCACCCAGCACAGTGAGGCGAGCAGGGCCAGCCCCGCGGCCAGGCAGGTCAGCCGGAAGACCAGCAGCAGGGTCGGCAGCGCGCTCACCAGGCCGAAGGCGACCGGGAACCGGAACGCGGCACCCGGGAAGCAGGCGCCGAGATGCAGGAGGGAGTGGGCTACGCCGAGGTGGTCGCCGGGCAGTCCCAGGCTGACCAGCGTGCCGACAGCCGCCAGCCCCCCGGCCAGGCCGAACGCCTGCCATAGCAAGATGGCCGCGGCCGGTGACCGGCGCGGCCAGTTGGCTTGCAGCAGTGCCGAAGCTCCGAGCACGCTCCCCATGGCGAGCGCGGCCAGTAGCGCCGCGTCAGCCAGACCCTTCATCTCCTCCGCCGTTACTTTCGAGTACTTCCAGGGCGTCGCGCAGCACCTCTGCCTCGACGCCGGAGACGGACTGGGCGAACCGCGTCAAGGCGGCCGTGCGATCCCCGGTTTGATCCAGCGCGGTCAGCATCAGCTCGGTCACATAGGTCTCACGGGTCGCGGCAGGACAATAGCGCCAGGCCCGCCCGTCGCGCTGCCGCTTGGCGAAACCTTTCTTCGCGAGCCTGTCGAGCACCGTCATCACGGTGGTGTGAGCTAGATTACGTTCGGTCAGCCTAGCACTGACTTCTCTCACCGTGAGAGGGGCGTCAGTCTCCCAGAGAATTTCCATGATGGCGCGCTCAAGATCACCCAACCGGTTCACGGTGGTCAATGTACCCGTTATGCGGGCTATCGAATAGGCGGGGCCATTGATAGGCGGGGCGAATGCAGATCAGGCTCGTGCCAGGGAATATCACCAGGCAGCAGGCCGACGTGATCGTCAACGCGGCGCGCGCCTCAGCGCTCGGGGTCGGCGAAACGGGCGAAGGCGCGCAGGTTGGCCAGGCTCTCGCCACGCTTGGCCCGCCAGGCCCATTCCCGCCGGATCGAGGAGGCGAAACCCAGTTCCAGCGCCGTGTCGAAGTTCTCGTCGGAGTAGCTGAGCACGCAGCCGAGCAGCCGGTCGATGTCCCGCGTGCTGGTCGCGCTCAGCGGCAGCCGGCCGGTCAGGTACACGTCACCGACCGGATCGAGGCTGAAGTGAACCCCGTACATGCGGCCGTTGCGTTCCAGCAGGAAGCGGTAGAAGGCGGCATGGTTCTCGTCGGGCTGGCGGCAGAAGAACGCCTCCACGGCCAGGCTGTGCGTGCCCGCGATGAGCCAGGTCATGGTGGCCAGCTTGTGCTGGCCCTCCAGCCGCACCAGGTACGCCCCGGGTTGCGGGCTCTCATACGGCAGCCCGAGCTCGCCCAGGGCAGCCTCGACGGCCGAGGCGGCTTCGACGGTGACCGCAACGCCCGCAGCGTCCGCGGTGCCCGCGGAGGCGCCCGCAGCGTCCGCGAGAGCCTCAGGTTCGCTGCTCATGCGCCCACGGCCGCCGCTGCCTCGTTCATCGCTCCGGTATACACCCCGAGGAGCCGTTCCGCCGTCGCGGGCCAGTTGAATGCCGCCGCGTGTTCCCGCGCGCCCCGCGAGAGCGAGGCGAGCCGCTCCGGCGACGACAGGAGCCCGGCGAGCATGCGCGCCCACGCCCCGGGTTCGTGCCCGTCCACCAGGAGGCCGGAATACCCGTCCCGGACCGCGGTCCGCAGCCCCCCGACCGCCGCCGCGACCACCGGCGTGCCGCAGGCCTGAGCCTCGAGTGCCACCAGCCCGAACGACTCCGAGTGCGACGGCACCAGCACGATGTCCGCGGCCCGGTACCAGTCGGCCAGCTCCCGCTGCGGGCACGGCGGCTCCAGCCGCACGCAGTCCGCGATGCCCAGCCACGACGCCAGGCCTGAAAGCCGCCCGGGGGCGCCGACCTCGGACCCGCTCGGCCCGCCCACGATGACCACGACCAGCCGGCCCGAAAGCCACGGAGACAGTCGGCCAGCAGCGAGGCCGCGGCGCGCAGCACGATGTCCGGTCCCTTCAGCGGCTGGATCCGGCCCGCGAAGGCCAGTACCACCGCGTCCGGAGGCAGCCCGAGCCGCCGGCGCAGGGCCGGAGCGGAAGCCGCGGAAGGCGAAGGCGAGAACACCGACAGGTCCACGCCCGGGCTGACCGTCTCGACCCGCCACGGGTCGGCGCCGTACAGCTCGATCAGCTGGCGGGCCTCCTCGGCGGTGTTGGCCACCAGCCGGTCGGCGGCCGCCACGACCTCGCCCTCGCCGCGGATCCGCGCCGCGGGCTCGGCGCAGTCGCCGGTGGCCAGGGCCAGGTTCTTCACCTTGCCCAAGGTGTGCATGGACTGCACCAGGGGCACCCCCCAGCGCTCCGCCGCCACCGCGGCGACCTGGCCGGACAGCCAGTAGTGCGCGTGCAGCAGGTCATACCGGCCGGGCGCGAAGGAGGCCTCGGTGCGCAGCACCCCGAAGGTGAACGGGCAGATCTGGCCGGGCAGGGCGTTCTTGTCGAGCTCCTCGAAGGGCCCGGCGACCACGTTGCGGACCAGCACGCCGGGGGCCAGCTCGACCGTCGGCGGCGTGTCGCGGCAGACCGCGCGGGTGAAGACCTCGACCTCGACGCCGCGCTCGGCCAGGCGCTTGGACACCTCGACCACGTAGACGTTGAGCCCGCCGGCGTCGCCGGTACCCGGCTGGTCCAGCGGGGAGGTGTGCAGGCTGATGGTCGCGATCCGGCGAGGGCTCCTTCGCTGCACGCTCTAAGCAACCCAGTAAAGCCCCACCCTGTTCCCCCGATAGGCTTGGTGACCATGAAGACCCTGGTGCTGCTCCGGCACGGCGAGAGCGAATGGAACTCCAAGGGCCTGTTCACCGGCTGGGTGGACGTGGGCCTGTCCGAGGTCGGCGCGCAGGAGGCCGTCAACGGCGGCCGGCTGCTGGCCGCCTCGGGCCTGCGTCCCGACACCGTGCACACCTCGGTGCTGACCCGGGCCATCCAGACCGCCAACATCACCCAGGAGGAGGCGGGCCTCCTCTGGCTCCCCGTACAGCGCTCCTGGCGGCTGAACGAGCGGCACTACGGCGCGCTGCAGGGCAAGGACAAGGCCGCGACCAGGCGGGAGTTCGGCGACGAGCAGTTCATGCTGTGGCGCCGCTCCTACGACGTGCCGCCGCCGCCGATCGCCGACGACGATCCCCTGTCCCAGGCGGACGATCCCCGGTACGCCGGCCTGCCGCCGGAGATCAGGCCGCGGACCGAATGCCTCAAGGACGTGGTGGCCCGCATGCTGCCCTACTGGTACGACGCCGTGGTGCCCGACCTGGACAGCGGCCGGACGGTGCTGATCGTCGCCCACGGCAACTCGCTGCGCGCCCTGGTCAAGCACCTGGACGGGATCAGCGACGCCGCGATCGCGGAGCTCAACATCCCGACCGGCATCCCGCTGGTCTACGAGCTCGACGAGGCCTTCCGGCCCGTGGTCCCCGGCGGCCGCTACCTGGACCCGGACGCGGCCGCGGAGGCGGCGCGAGGCGGTCAAGAACCAGGGCCGCTGAGCGAGCCGGAGGGCGCGGGAAACGACGCGAGCAGGATCGTAAATCCGGCATTACCGGAGGTTATCCGCCAAATGAACAACCTTCGAATATCGCCTGGCGAGGTCCGGGCCCGCTGTTTCCGCTGAGGGCCACCGCATACCATTGAAGCATGTGAGTCTTCCCAGTTCGCGTCCTTGGGTAGTGCTGGGCACGGGGGGGCGAGGCCCGAAGCCCCTCCGGCATCCCCCGGCCAAGGCGAACAGCGGAGATCGCATGGCGATAAGGACCACCAGGAACGGCGCCGTACGCCCAGCGCGTAACCCCAGGCTCCGGACGGCCCACCAGCCCGGCCGCGGCTGCCGCCCGGCATCGCCGCCGTCCTGTCCGTGCTCTCCTCCTCGGCCGTCGTGGTGGACAGCAACGACCGGGTGCTGCGGGCGAGCGCCGCGGCCCGGGCCTTCGGGCTGGTCAAGGGGGACCGGCTCATGGTCACCGAACTGGCCGCCCTGGCCCGCCAGGTAAGAAGGGACGGCGAGATCCGGGAGGGCGAGTTCGAGGTCCCGGTGCCCAGGCTGGGCGGACGCACAACGAGCTTCGCGGTCCGCGTGGCGCCCCTCGGCGCGGCCGTCGGCGGCGGCGGGCTGGTCCTGGTCCTGGCCGAAGACCAGACCGAGAGCCGCCGGGTCGACGAGGTCAAGCGCGACTTCGTGGCCAACACCAGCCACGAGCTCAAGACCCCGGTGGGCGCCCTGGCGCTGCTGGCCGAGACCATCGAGGACGCGGCCGACGACGCCGAGGCGGTGCGGCGGTTCGCGGGCAAGATGCGCCAGGAGGCCCAGCGGCTGACCAACCTGGTCCAGGACCTGATCACGCTGTCCCGGATCCAGGCCGTCGAGCCGGTCCCCGACCCGCGCGCGGTCGAGCTCGACATGGTGGTCGCCGAGGCCCTGGACCGCTGCCGGATGAAGGCGAACGCCCGTGGCATCACGCTCCACTCCACCGGCACCCGCGGCCTGTCCGTGCTGGGCGACGAGGACCTGCTGGTCACCGCGCTGCGCAACCTGCTGGAGAACGCCGTCGCCTACAGCCCCGAGCGCACCCGCGTGCTCGTCTGCCTGAAGCGGGCCGGCGACGGCAACGCCGAGCTCAGCGTGACCGACCAGGGCATCGGCATCCCCGAGCGTGACCTGGAGCGGATCTTCGAGCGCTTCTACCGGGTCGACCCGGCGCGCTCGCGGGCGACCGGCGGGACCGGCCTCGGGCTGGCCATCGTCAAGCACGTGATGGCGGCGCACAACGGCCGGGTGACGGTGCGCAGCGTCGAAGGGGCCGGGTCGACGTTCACCCTGTTCATTCCGCTGCGGAGCGAGCATGCCAGCAACGGCGCTGCGTGACCTCGACACCCGGGATCCCGACGAGCCCCAGGAGGGACTCAAGTGACACGTGTGCTGGTAGTTGAGGACGAGGACTCGTTCAGCGACGCCATCTCGTACCTGCTCCGCAAGGAAGGCTTCGAGGTCGCGGTCTGCTCCACCGGCCCCGACGCGCTCGAAACCTTCGACCGGACCGGCGCCGACCTGGTCCTGCTCGACCTCATGCTGCCGGGCCTGCCGGGCAGCGAGGTATGCCGGTCGCTGCGGGAGAAGTCGAACGTGCCGGTGATCATGCTGACCGCCAAGGACAGCGAGATCGACAAGGTGGTCGGGCTGGAACTCGGCGCCGACGACTACGTGACCAAGCCGTTCTCGTCCCGCGAGCTCGTCGCGCGGATGCGCGCGGTGCTGCGGCGCCGCGGCGAGCCGGACGACGTGGCCGAGTCGGCCCTGGAGTCCGGGCCGGTGCGGATGGACGTGGACCGGCACGTGGTCACCGTCCGCGGCGGCACGGTCCAGCTGCCGCTGAAGGAGTTCGAGCTGCTCCAGGTGCTGCTGCGCAACGCCGACCGGGTGCTGACCCGGATGCAGCTCATCGACCGGGTGTGGGGCGCCGACTACGTGGGGGACACCAAGACGCTCGACGTGCACATCAAGCGCCTGCGGGCCAAGATCGAGGTCGATCCCGCCCGCCCGCAGCACATCGTCACCGTGCGCGGCCTCGGCTACAAGTTCGAATCGGTCGCTTAAGAACCTTTTATATACCTAACGGAGCGTGGTACCCGCCTCCCGTCCGCTACGGCGTGGCCGATGGGCTGGCCGAAGCGGTGGGCGAGGCCGAGGTTCGGCGGTCACCTTGACCTTGGCCTTCTTGGTCCTGGCCTTGTGCCGGTGCGCGGCGGTAGCCGCCGAGGGCGTCGGGGTCGGCGGCGGGGAGTAGGTCGCGAAGTCATAGGCGGCCGGCTCGACCGGCACCATGAGCGTCACCGGCCCGGCGTTGGCGAAGTTGAGCGTCAGCTGCACCGTCTCCCCGCCGCTCAGCGGATTGGTCAGGCCGTTGAGTACGATCACCGGATGCGGGCCGCTGAGGTCCACCGGCGAATCCTGGTTCAGCGTGATCGGCCCGGTGACCAGCTGCACCGAGCTCGCGGTCCCGGGCGCCGATGCCGACTCCAGCCGGTCACCGCTATACGCCTCCAGCGACAGGAAGGCCCCGGCCTGCCCGCCGGCCGGCAGCGTCGAGCCCAGCGAGGGCCCGAGCACGAACAGGTTGTCGATGACGATGCCGTTGACGGTCGTGCTCACCCCGTAGGAGGCGGGGTGGAACTCCAGCGTGGGCGCGTTGAGGCCGGCCTCGCAGCCGGCCAGCGCCGGGACCAGTATGGCTATGGCGCCGACAAGCAGGCGGCGGGTCCAGCGCGTCACCGTGCGGCCTCCTTCATCATTCCCAGCGGAACGGAAAGAATCGTAGCGGTCACCCGGCCGGGCCGTTGACGCGGGGGCTTGCCGGGGCTTACGGGCTCTTACCGGCTGCCAGGCGGGATCGTGGGCTGGACCCGGCTCGCCGACGCGCTGGAGCGGGGCGGGGAGTTCGCCGCGCCCGAAGGCCGGGCCGTTCCGCTGGTGCCGGACGGCCTGGTGCCCGAGGCGCTGGCCAGGGCCGAGTTCTCCGGGCTGGACCGTGGCTGGGCGGAGGACCGCAGGCTGGCGGTGGCCGTGGCCGACGAGTGGTGGCCCGGGGTCGTGGGCGCCGTCGCGGGGCTGAACGTGGCCACCGACAGCATGGCCCCGGCCACCAGGCAGACGGCGAGGATGCTGGCCAGCAGGGGCATCACGGTGCCCTGCCCGGCGAACGGCCGGGTCAGCTTCCGCAGCCGGCCGCGGCGCCGCCTGGCCCGCAGTTCCCGGTGGTAGGCGAGCACGTCGCGCTCGAGTTCACGCGCGTCATCCGGGATCTGGATGTGGAGCGGAGGCTCGTCCCGCCCTGACCCGCCGCCAGGATTCACCCGTCACCTCCGGCGCGAATCGGACCCTCGGTATCCAGTATGGACCCGCGGAAACACCTCTCAAGGTGCCGGGTTCATCCCGATCACTCAGGTAGACTGTAGTCAAACGCTGTGAGCCCTCCGGTGGCGGTGCCGAACCTGGCACGGCCAGCTGTACGGCGTGGGCACGGGCCGGTCACCGGCGTACTGACCTGCATATTTACCGTCGAGGGCGTTTTATCGACACCGCCCGACGTGGTAAGATGGCTTTCAGCGGAAGGGGTACTTGCCACATGTCTTTCAACGTCGGCGATACCGTCGTCTATCCCCACCACGGGGCTGCTCGCATCGAAGCGGTCGAGACTCGCACGATCAAGGGCGAGGATCGAACCTATCTGGTCCTCAAGGTCGACAAGGGCGACCTGACCGTGCGCGTCCCTGCGGACAATGCCGAGCTGGTAGGCGTTCGTGATGTCGTAGGCGCCGAAGGGCTCGAGCGGGTCTTCGAGGTGCTCCGCGCGCCGCACACCGAGGAACCGACGAACTGGTCCAGGCGGTACAAGGCCAACCTGGAGAAGCTCGCCTCCGGTGACGTGAACAAGGTGGCCGAGGTCGTTCGGGACCTGTGGCGGCGGGACCGTGAGCGCGGCCTGTCCGCGGGCGAGAAGCGCATGCTGGCCAAGGCGCGGCAGATCCTGGTGAGCGAACTCGCGCTGGCCGAGAAGACCAACGAGGACAAGGCCGAGGCCCTGCTCGAACGAGGTCCTTGCCAACTAACCTCCCCCGCGTGGGGCTGGGAGTCGACGTCCACCCGCTGAGCGTTTCGCGTGAACTGCATCTGGCCGGGCTGTTCTGGCCGGGCGAGGCGGGCCTGGACGGTCATTCGGATGGTGATGTGGCGGCGCACGCGGTCTGCGACGCGCTGCTGTCCGCGGCCGGGCTCGGCGATCTCGGCCAGCACTTCGGCACGGCGGCACCGCAATGGGCGGGCGCATCCGGCACCGCCCTACTGCGCGAGACGTTCCGGCTGGTCAGCGACGCAGGCTTCGTCATCGGCAACGTCGCGATCCAGGTGATAGGCAACCGGCCGAAGATCGCGCCGCGCCGGGCCGAGGCCGAGAAGGTCATGTCCGAGGCGCTGTCCGGGGTCCCGGTCAGCCTCTCCGGCACCACCACCGACGGCCTCGGCCTGACCGGTCGCGGCGAGGGCATCGCCGCGATTGCCACCGCCCTGCTTGGGCCCGGCGCATATAGCTTGCGCACCGGGCACGGTGTCTTACCGGAAGTTCGGGTTATGCAGGATCCCGCTTCGGTTACTGGCCGTGCTACCTGCACCGACCGCTCGCGCAGGCCCAAGGGCCTGCACTCGCAGCCGGTTCCGCACAACTCTCACTGGCCGTATCCCTTAGCCTTTACACCGTGACTTTGCAATTTCACGACACCGCCACGCGTACGGTACGCGAGTTCACGCCGATCACGCCGGGCGAGGTGTCGGTGTACCTGTGCGGCGCCACGGTGCAGGCGCCGCCGCACATCGGCCACCTGAGGTCGGCGGTGTGCTTCGACGTGCTGATCCGGTGGCTGCAGGCCAGCGGCTACCGGGTGACCTTCTGCCGGAACGTCACCGACATCGAGGACAAGATCCTGCGCACCGCGGCCAGCGAGGGCGTCCCCCCCTGGATCGTCGCCGAGCGAAACCAGCGCGCGTTCACCTGGGCCTACAACGCCGTCGGCTGCCGCCCGCCGGACATCGAGCCGCGCGCCACCGGGCACATCCCCGAGATGATCGTGCTGATGCGTCGGCTGATCGGGAGCGATCACGCCTACGCCTCCGGCGGCGACGTGTACTTCGACGTGCGCTCCTACCCGTCCTACGGCGCACTGTCGGGCCAGCGGCTGGACCAGATGCGCCCAGCCGAGGACTCCGACAGCGAGGCCAAGCGTGACCCGCGCGACTTCGCGCTGTGGAAGGCGGCCAAGCCCGGCGAGCCGTCCTGGGAGACGCCGTGGGGACCCGGGCGGCCCGGCTGGCACCTGGAATGCTCGGCCATGTCCACCAAGTACCTCGGCCCAACCTTCGACATCCACTGCGGCGGGATGGACCTGATCTTCCCGCACCACGAGAACGAGATCGCGCAGTCCCGGGCCGCCGGCGACGGCTTCGCCCGGTACTGGCTGCACAACGGCCTGCTCGGGCTGGCCGGGGAGAAGATGAGCAAGTCCCTCGGCAACTCCCTGCTGGTCACCGACGTCCTGACCCGGGTGCGGCCCGCCGAGCTCCGCTACTACCTGGTCCAGGCGCACTACCGGTCGATGCTGGAGTTCTCCGAGGAGGCGCTGGACGAGGCGGCCGCCGCCTACCAGCGGATCGAGCGCTTCGTGCTGCGGGCCGGCGAGATGCTCGGCAGCCTGGACCCTGCCCTCGAGGCGGCCGGGGACGACGAGGCCGGCGGGCTGCCCACCTCGTTCCGTTCGGCCATGGACGAGGACCTCGCCGTCCCGGCGGCGCTGGCCGCGGTGCACGCCTGCGTCCGGGACGGCAACCAGGCCCTGGCCGCCTCGGACAAGACGGGCGCCCGGACCAGCCTGACCCGGCTCCGCGGCATGCTGGACGTGCTCGGCCTCGACCCGCTCGCGCACTGGCCAGGTTCGTCCGCCGGGGCCCTGCGGCCGGACGCCCGATCCGGCCAGCAGCTGCGGCAGGTGGTCGGGTCGCTGGTCAAGCTGACCCTGGACCAGCGGGACGCGGCGCGGGCCCGCCGGGACTACGCCACCGCGGACGCGATCAGGGACGGCCTGGAGGAGATCGGCGTCGTCGTCGAGGACACCCCGCAGGGCCCGCGCTGGGAGCTGAAGCGTTGAGCGGAGCCGATAGCCCCCGGTCCCGCCGTGGCAGCGCGGGCCGTACCAAATCCGGCAAGCCGCGTCCCGGTACCGGCGGCCAGGGCCGGCGCAGGCTGGAGGGCAAGGGGCCGACGCCCCCCGCCGCCATGCGGCCCGGCCACCCGGCACAGCGCCGCGCGTCCGCCGCGTCCGCTCCGTCCGCGTCCGCTCCGTCCGCGTCCCGCCGGCGTGATGACGTGCCCGCCTCCGCACCAGCCTCTGCGGCCGCCTCCGGGGCCGCCCGGCGGACCCCGCGCGGAGCGGGGGAGGCGGCCGAGTTCGTGGCCGGCCGCAACGCGGTGGTCGAGTCGCTCCGGGCCCGCGTGCCCGCGGCGGTCCTGTACGTCGGCGCCCGGGTGGCCCGCGACGAGCGGGTCGAGCGAGGCCATCAAGCTCGCCGCCGACCGCGGCGTGCCGGTGCTCGAGGCCGGTGCCGCCGAGCTGGACCGGCTCACCGGCGGCGCGCTGCACCAGGGCCTGGCGCTGCGCGTGCGGGCCTACGACTACGCGCACCCCGACGACCTGATCACCCGGGCGGCGGACGCCGGCCAGTTGCCGCTCATCGCCGCTCTGGACGGCGTGACCGACCCGCGCAACCTCGGCGCCATCGTCCGTTCGGCGGCGGCCTTCGGCGCGCACGGCGTGGTGGTGCCCGCCCGCCGCAGCGCGGGCGTGACCGCGGGCGCGTGGAAGGCCTCGGCGGGCGCGCTGGCCCGCCTCCCGGTGGCCCGGGCCGCCAACCTGGCCCGCGCGCTGGCGTCCTACCGGGACGCCGGGGTCTTCGTGGCCGGCCTCGACGCGGCCGGCGACACCCTGATCCGCGACCTGGACCTGGCCACCGCCCCGCTGGTCCTGGTCACCGGGTCGGAGGGGCGCGGCCTGTCCCGCATCGTGGCGCAGACCTGCGACGTGCTGGTCCGCATCCCGATCGCGGCGGCCACCGAGTCGCTGAACGCCGGGGTGGCCACCGGCATCGCCCTGTACGAGGTGGCGGCCATCCGGGGATCGGGGTCTAGGTCCGCGGCTCCCAGCTGAAGAACCGGACGGCCAGCAGCAGGCCGCCCAGGCCCCAGGCCGCCACGACCAGCACGTCGGTCCAGCTGAACGCGGTGCCGAGGAAGCCGGCCTGCATGCCCCGGGCGAAGTGCCAGACCGGGAAGATCCGGGCGATCCAGACGATCCAGGCGGGCGCGTTGCTGCCCAGCGGGATGAAGACCCCGGACAGGAACAGCAGCGGCAGGATCGACGCGTTGACGATGGCCGGCGCGGCGTCGGCGTTCGGGATGACCGCGGTGACCGCGAACCCGAGCGCGCAGAAGGCCGCCGCCCCGACCAGCAGCATGATCAGGAACCTCACCAGGGTGAGACCGGTCGGGATGCTGGCGCTGTACGCGGCCCGGCCGAAGGCGGCGGTGATCACCACCAGCAGCACCGCGACGAGCAGCGAGTGCAGCATCCGCGCGCCCAGGTAGACCGCGCTCGGCAGCGGCGTGCCGTTCGTCCGCTTCAGGACGCCCGCGTCACGCTGGGTGGTCACGCTGATAGCGATGTTGGTGTAGCAGGCCGAGATCACCCCGAAGGAGGCCATCGCCGCCACGTAGTACGTGGAGGTGCTCACCACCCGGGCCGGCGAGATGCGCACGGTGCCGTGCCCGAGCAGCGCGGTGAAGATGACCAGGAACATCAGCGGGAAGGCGAAGATGAAGAACGCCGAGGCCGGGTTCCGCCAGAACGCCTTGTTCGTGTACCTGACCTGGGACAGCGTGAGCGCCGCGTCGTTCATGACCGGTGTCCTCCCTTCTGCCGGGCCGGTTCCATGCTCCCCGCCCCCTCGGCCGGGCTGCCGGTCAGCTCCAGGTAGACGTCCTCCAGGGTGGGCCGGATGACCTCCAGGGCGGTGAGCTCGGCGTGCTGTTCCAGGGCCCAGCCGGTGAGCCGGTGCAGCGCGGCGGTCAGGTCGTCGGGCGCCAGTTCGATCAGCCCGTCCGGTCCGGGCGGCGCCAGCAGATCGGGGGGCGGCGTGGCCCCGTCGGCCAGCCGGTAGCGGATCCGGGCCCGGGCCCGTTCGCGGTTCCCGATGGTGGCGGGCGGCCCTTCCGCGACGATCTGGCCGCCGCTGATCACCGCGACCTGGTTGGCCAGGTACTGCGCCTCGTCCATGTAGTGCGTGGTCAGCAGCACCGTCTTGCCGAGCGTGGCCAGGTTCTTGATGACCTCCCACGCCTCGTGCCGGGCCGAGGGATCGAACCCGGTCGTGGGCTCGTCGAGGAACAGCAGGTCGGGGTTGCCGGCCAGGGCGATGGCGACGTCCAGCCGCCGCTGCTGCCCGCCGGACAGCCGCAGCACCCGGGTGTCCCGTTTGGCCTGCAGGCCCACGAGGTTGATCAGCTCGTCCACCGGCCGCGGCCGCGGATAGTACCCGGCGTACATCGCGACGGTCTCGGCCACGGTGAGGTAGCGGTCCATGCCGCTGGACTGCAGGACGATCCCGATCTGGCTCTTCAGCTGCCGCCGCTGCCGGGCGGGGTCGTAGCCGAGGACCTTCACCGTGCCGCCGTCGCGTGACCGGTAGCCCTCGAGGATCTCGACCGTAGTGGTCTTCCCGGCCCCGTTCGGGCCGAGCAGCGCGAAGATCTGCCCGCGCTCAACGACCAGGTCGATCCCCCGGACCGCACGCACGTCGCCGTAAGACTTGGTCAGGCCGCGAACCTCGATCGCGGCGCTGTCGTGCCGAGTGATCTCAGCCACGTCACCCATGCTCGGGCGGGAAGCGGGCCGTTGACCAGAGTCTAAGGTCACGCCTCCGGCGCGGCTGGCCGGCTGGCCTTCAGGAGCTCGGCCAGGTCGTCTTCGATGCCGCGAGCCAGGACGTCGATGTCCGGAGCGGCGGCGAAGTCGCCGGTGATCCCGAACGTCACCTGATCGCAGTAGGTGAAGATCGAGACCGCGGTGCGGACCGTCGTGGCGATCGGGACGTAGGGGATGATCTCCACGATCCGCCGGCCCATCCCGTACAGCGGCTGCCGGGGACCCGGCACGTTCGTGGTCACCGTGACGATATCCCGCTGGGGCAGCCCGAACATGAACCTGAGCGACCCGGACGCGAGCGGGAACGGCGTGTAACGGCCCACGGTGATCAGGGCCTCGCCCAGCATCGCCTCGTTGCTCGTCTTCAGGGCCGCCAGTTCGGCCTGGACCGCCCTGAGCCGCTCCACCGGGTCGGCGATGTGGACGGGCAGATCGGCCAGGAGCGCGGAGACCCGGTTGTCGTAGAGGCTCTCCTCGCCCGGGGCCCGGAGCGAGACCGGGACCAGCGAGCGGACCATGTGCGGCCCGGGCTCCTCGCCCCGGGCTCAGCAGCAGCGCGCGGAAGCCGCCGCTGATGGCGGCCAGGACCACGTCGTTCACGGTGCCGCCCAGCGCCCGCTTGATGGTCTTGACGTCCTCCAGCGACGCCCGGGACCAGGTGCAGCGGCGCTGCCGGCCGATGTGCCCGCTCAGCGACGATCCCGTGGCGGGCCACAGGGCCGGGGTCAGCTTCGCCAAGCCCCGTGCCGTGTCGGCCGCCTGGCGGACGGTGCCCACCGGATCGGCCATGGCACCGCCCAGTGCGATCGCTTCCCGGGCCGGGAGCACGACCGCGTCCAGCATGGCCCGGGCGGCCAGCTCAACCGGGGAGGGCTCGGCGCCCGCCACCCGGTCGTCGACGGCGGGCGGCGTGGGTTCGGGGGAGTAGTCGAAGATCACGCGGTACAGGTCGGTCCCCGAGACCCCGTCGACCATGCAGTGGTGCACCTTCGAGAGCAGCGCCCAGTGGCCCTCGGCCAGCCCCTCGATGAACCAGTACTCCCACAGCGGGTGATCGCGGTCGAGGCGCTGGGACATGATCCGCGCCATCAGGTCGGCCAGCTGCCGGTCTCCGCCGGGAGCCGGCAGGGCGGTGCGCCGGACGTGGTAACGCAGATCGAAGTCCGGGTCCTCCACCCAGACCGGCCGTCCCAGCCGGAACGGCACCGTGCGGAGCTTCCGGCGGTAGCCGGCCACGAGCGGCAGGCGCCCGGCCAGGTAGGCCAGTGTCTCCTCGTGGGAGGGCGCCGGCCCCTCGAACACGGCGACCGACCCGATCGCCATCGACGTGTGCGGGTCCGCGTCCTCCGCGTCGATGAACGTAGCGTCCAGCGGGTTCAGCCTGTCCATGACGGCTCCCTTGCCCGGCAGCCGGTCTGGCCGCTCCCGCGGCCGGGCTCGGCCACACCTGATCCTTTTCCGTCACCTGGATGGTAGGCCGCTCGGTCCCGGCCTGGCCCGGGTCGCTCGGTCCCGGCCACCGGGACCTTCGGCTCTTTTGTGCGCGCAGGTGTCCTCTGGCAAGGTGAAAACATGACCGAACGGGATCTCACCGTCGCAGTGACCGGGCCGACCGGCACGTTCGGATTCGGCCTGATCCCCCTGCTCCAGGCCGACGACCGGATAGGCCGGATCATAGGCATCGCCCGCCGCCCGTTCGACCCGGTCGCGTACGGCTGGACGAAGATGGAATACCGGCGCGGGGACGTCCGCGACCCCGAGGCACTGCGGGACGCGTTCAGCTCCGCTGACGTGGTGGTGCATCTGGCTTTCCTGGTCACCGGCGCCGCGTCAGCCGAGGTGATCCGGTCGGTCAACCTCGACGGCACCCTGAACGCCTTCCGGGCCGCGGCCGCGGCCGGCGCCCGCCGCTTCGTCTACGCGTCCTCGGTGGCGGCGTACGGCTTCCACCTGGACAACCCGGTCGGGATGACCGAGGACTGGCCCGTGCGACCCGCGGCGCGGCTGTTCTACGCACGCCAGAAGGCCGAGCTTGAGTCACTGCTGCAGGCCGAGGCGGCCAGGGCCGGGAGTCCCGCCCTGTACCTGCTGCGGCCGCCGATCGTCCTGGGCCCGGACACCGTCGGCGCCAAGGACCTGCTGCCCGGGCCGCTCGCGCCGCTCGGCCGCGGCCTGGCCGCCCGCGTCGGCCGGCTCCGGCTGCCGGTTCCAGTCCTGGTGCCGGCGCTGCCGCTGCAGTTCGTGCACGAGGAGGATCTGGGCCAGGCGTTCGTCCAGTGCATCGTGGCCGCCGGCCCGCCCGGGGCGTACAACGTCGCCGCCGACGGGATCCTCACCGCCACCGACGTGGCCCGGGAATTCGGCCTGGTCCCGCTGCCCCTTCCCGCGGGCCCGGCGCAGCTCGCGGCCCGGGCCATGGCGGCCCTGCCGTTCCTGCCGCCCGCCGCGCAGTGGGTCGAGGCGGCCAGCCATCCGGTGATCGTCGACTCGACCCGGGCCAAGGAGGAACTTGGCTGGGCGCCCCGCTACACGGCGCTCGGGGCCCTGCGGGACACCGTGCGGCGGGGGCTTCGGCCGGCCGCGGTGGCTCCGGGCGGATAGTCTCGCGGCCCAGGGCAGATGTGCCGGCCGGGGACAGCCGACGTGTGGATGACCAGGTAGGTTGACCTGCCAGTGCCATCCGGTCAACTCAGGCGCAGGCCTCGCACACCCTGACATGGCTCGGTAACACGGGAGGCACGCAGGCGAACGGCCAGTTTCGCGGCCGGGCGAACGGGTCGGCTACCATGCTCAGAGTCTGCGCCGGTGTAGCTCAGCAGGCAGAGCAGCCGTCTTGTAAACGGCAGGCCAGCGGTTCGAACCCGCTCACCGGCTCCCAGTTCAGAGGGTATTTTGGCTTCATCCATTCCCGGCTCGTGGACCGGTTCGTGGACCGGATGACACTGATCCGGCCTATCCTGGTGCCATGCCGAGAGTCGCCAAAGGTTGCGTAGAGCAACTGCCGAGCGGATCGTGGCGCGCCCGGGTGTACGCCGGGATCGATCCGATTACCAAGCAGGAGATCCGCCTCAAGGCCACCGCCAAGACCGAGCAGCAGGCGCACATCGAGCTGGGCAGGCTGCTCAAGGAAGCATCCGAAGGCCGTGCGCCCGAGTCCGACGCGACCGTGGCCAGGCTGCTGGATGAGTACGCGGTGATCGTTCCGTGGGACGTGTCCACGCGGCAGACCAACGAGGGGTTCATCCGCCGCACCATCAAGCCTGCCCTTGGGCCCATGAAGGTGCGGAAAGTGCGCGGTCCCATCCTCGACAAGCTGTACGCGGAGCTTAAGTGGGTGGCCCCGGAAGTTCGTCGGGGGTTGTCATGCGGCCTCTGGTAGTGGTTCGTCTTGAGGGGCGTCTTGCTGCTCGTGGCGGCTGATGCGGTCCATGAGGTCGTGCAGGTCGGCTGCGGTGAATTTCCAGCTGAACGGCCGGGCGGTCTGGTTGTAGCGGTCCACGAAGCCCAGCAGGGTGGCGGAGAGCTCGCCGAGGCTGGCGAAGTCGTTGGGGGTGACGACTTTCTTCTGGATGACGGAGAAGAAGATCTCGATCTGGTTCAGCCAGGACGCGTGCACCGGTGTGTGGATCATGATCGCGTTCGGGTGCGCCTGGGCCAGCCGGCGGATGGCGGCCTGGCCGCGGTGGTCTGAGCCGTTATCGACGATGACGAATACCCGGGGGGCGTTCTTGTACTCGGGGCGGGCCATGACCTGGCCGGCGAGGTCCATGAACGGCTTGATCCCGGTGGTCACGGGGGTGGAGGCGAACACCGTGCCGGTGTGCACGTCCAGCCCGGCGAGCAGGGCGAGGGAGCCCTGGCGCTTGTATTCGTGCTCGTAGCGGACGGGTCTGCCGGGCGCGGCGGGCAAGGTGGGATGCAGGCGGCGACGGGCATTGATCTGCGGCTTGGCATCGAAGGACAGGATCCGGTCACCGGCGCCGAGCGGCTCGCCGTCGTAATAGCCCTGGTACAGGTCCACGATGACCTTCGCCTTAGCCTCGAAGTCCGGATCGCGGGGGTAGATCCACGACTGGTACTGCCACGGCTTGACCGGATGCTCAGCCAGGATCCGCAGAACCGATGATGCCGACATGGGGCTGGCCAGCCCCCGGGCCGCCAGCTCAGCGGCCAGCTCCGGGCCGGTCCAGTGCGCCAGCGGCACCCCGGTAACGGCCGGCAGCTGGCAGGCCAGTGCCACCACCGCCGCCCGTACCTCCGCGCTGATCTGCCGCGGCCGCCCAGGCCGCGGCAGATCACTGAGTCCTTCCAGGCCGCGGTCAGCGAACCGGCCCCGCCACTTGCGTACCGTGTCCTGGCTGATGCGCAGGTCACGGGCGATCCGCGCGGTAGAGCGCCCCATCGCGGCGGCCAGCACGATCTGCGCCCGCAGCCGGTCCCGCCAGGCAGTCCTGGTCCCGCGGATGCGTTTCTTCAGCGCCTTGCGCTCGGCAGCGGTCACGGTGACGAACACAGCAAGCAGCGGCATGAGGGGCTCCCGGACGGGATTACACCGGCGGCATCCGCTCCCCGCGCGGGATCGTATCCACCGCCAAGACCGCCGCGCGGCACAATGAGGCCCATGGCCGCCATCCCGGAGTCCACCCGCAGCTCGGTCGCCCTGCGGCTCCTCGACCACGCGGAACAGCACTGGCCACAGCTCCACCGGGTCCAGGTCACCAGCCGCGCCGGGTTCGCCTATGTCACCGGGATCCTCCCAGACGGCGAGCAGATCCCGCTATGCCGGCTGCGTTACGGCGGCTCAGCCCATTCCTTCGGGTTCGCGATCTACTCCGCCGCCCGGGCCCGCTACGAAGACGCCGTCCTGCTCACCGGATCACCGGTGGGCACACCCCAAGAAGCCCTCGACACCGCCTGCACCGTCCACCTCGCAGGCCTCGGACACGAACCCCCGACGAATTAACGGGGCCACCCACTTAAGCTGCTGGGCTCAAGTCATTCAGAACGTACCGAAAGCGATGCCACAGAAGAATCAGCACCCAACAGCACCAGCAGCGGCGACCCGCTGGGGTGGGGTGGGTGCGGGCCGGTCAGGTCGCGGAGCCGCGCGAGGTCGCAGGAGCGGGCGGGGTCATCGGCCGCGTTGCAAGCTCGCGCAACTCGCGGATGCTGGAGGCAATCATGGCGCTAGTCTTCATCGCGATCGACCCGGATACTACGGGAGACCACTGTCCAGCGGTTTTCGCCGAAGAGGGGACTGGTGATCTCCTTTTCCAGGGCTGGACGGTCACCGACCCGCAGATCCTCGCGGATATCGCACGGCACAGCCCGATCGCCGACAACGAGTCGGTGGTCCGGCTCCCGGCGCGGATGAGGGCAATGATCCTGGAGGCGCTTAATGGCCAAGGTGCCACCATTCGGCGAGCTGATAGCCGCCACGACGAGCTCGGCCGTGCATCTGGAGATGCGCGACGCGTACACGCCTGACGACCAACGGTTCCTCGACTGGCAGGCGGGCAAGCTGCTCCCGGAGCACGCGAATCCGGAGTGGTCGGCCATCGTGCGCTCCCACACAGCCCGGGGAGTTCGATTCCGGCGCACCCGGGTCGTCTCTGAACCGCTGGCGCCCTTCATCCGGTTCGAGTACGAGGTGACGACCGCGGTGAGCATCGCGGCCGGGGAACAAGTCCGGTGGCTGCCCCGGCGGCGCGGGGTCGATCTGTGCCTGCCCCTGACTGATTACTGGCTGTTCGACGGCCGGCTGGTGCGCTTCCACTACTTCTCCGGAACCGGGGAGATCGTCGAGGACGAGCTGGCGGACGATCCTTCCATCGTGACGTTGTGCGCCCAGGCGTTCGAGACTGCATGGGAACGCGCCATTCCGCACGACCTGTACCGGCCGATCTGACCGCCGTGCTGACCTGAGCCAATGGCCGTTTCACCGTCGTCAAGCGTCCAGCGGGCACGGCAGCAGCTCGCGGAGCGGCTGCGCGAGATCCGGCTGGACGCGGGCCTGACCGCCCGGGCGCTGTCGGTGGCGGCCGGCTGGCACGAGGCGAAGACCAGCCGCATCGAGTCGGCGAAGCAGGCACTCACCGACGCCGACATCCAGGCCTGGTGCCGGGTCTGCGACGCCCAGCGTGAGGCCCCCGACCTCATCGCAGCGTCCAGGGCGGCCGACTCGATGTATGTCGAGTGGCGGCGGCTGACGCGCACGGGCCTGCGCCACACCCAAGATGCCCGACGGCCGCTGTATGAGCGAACGCGCCTGTTCAAGGTCTACTGCTCGACGGTCGTCCCGGGATTCCTGCAGACCCCGGAATATGCGAGCGCGCTACTGCTGGCTAACTCAGGTTTCCACGCGACGCCCGATGATGTCGAAGACGCCGTGCGGGCCAGGATGAGCCGTAACCGCATCGTGCAGTCTGCGGGCCACCAGTTCGCCATGCTGATCGAAGAAGCAGTCTTGCGGTACCGTCTCGGCGGCGCTGAGACCATGTCCGGGCAGCTCGACCACCTGCTGGACACCATCACGCTTCCCGCGGTAAGGCTCGGGGTGATCCCGTTTTCCGCGGACAGGCGGCCGATGTGGACATTGGAAACCTTCACCGTCTTCGACGATTCCCGGGTGCATGTCGAATTGCTGTCAGCCCAGGTGACGGTCACTGCCCCGAGCGAGATCACCCTGTACGTGCGTGCCTTCGAAAGGCTCGCTGGCATGGCCGTCTATGGGCCACAGGCGCGTGCCCTGATCGCGTCCGCGATTGACGCTCTGGGCTAGTTGCCTCGCAAGTTCTCGCAAGTCAATTTACCCATCCGGGTACGCCGCGTTGGCTTGTCGATAACCGCATTGGCACGGGATGGGAGACATCACCATGACCGGCACCACGAAGGCCGGCGCTGCCGGGCGGCGCGCTGTGTTCGCGGTCGACGAGGACGCCGCGCTAGCCGCGCTGGACGAGGCATGGGCTGACGGCGGCTACCACGCCTTCAGCGTCGACCATGGCACCTGGTCGGCGATCAGCAGCGCTGGGCAGGTGCTGACCGGATCCACCCCCGATGAACTGGACCGAAAGATCCGGGCGCACTGGCAGGAGATGCAATGACGAGGGTCGGCCAGTGAACCGGGCTTGCGGAGGGCGTTCCCTCGGGCCGCTGCCGCGCGGCTCCGGCGTTGAGGACTGTGCCGATCGGCGCCACCGGTTCGAGGCCGTGCAGACCGACGTGACCATCGTGACGCCAGCACGGCCGTATGACCGGTGGCGGGCCATCCTCCCGCTGGGCGTGCTTCCGGATGACGGCACGACCATCGGCGCCAGGTCGCTCTGCGACCTGATGGACAAACTCGACGCCCTCTACCCGTACGGCGGGTAGGTGAGCTCGCGCCACTCCCCGGTTGCCTCGCCGGAAGGTGGCCGCCCAGACGGCCGGGCGATGGCCAGCGTGACCGGCCCCTTGTGGCTCCCGAGGTCCGCGAGGCCTCGGGGTTATCTGGGCGCGCTTGTGGAATCTGAGCGGGACAGGATTAGCGGTATCGGGGACGAGCAGTCCAGCCGCCGGGGCTGCTGAGCGTCGCGCATTGCGGCATGCATGTGCGGGTGATGTCGCTGATGCGGTGCATGGTGCCGGGCAGCCACCGGTCGTAGAACTCCAGGGCCCCGGGCCAAGTCGGGGCGTGTCCCGCCGTAGGTGCGGTGCCACTCAGCGGCAAGGGTGGACAGTTCCCAGATGACGTGGATGTGGCGAGGCCAGCACTCCCGCAGCTCGTAGCCGCCGTAGTGCTGGCGGAGAACGGTGTCGGCCCGCCGGCACAGGTCGGCTAGCTGCGCGTGGTAGGTGTCGCGGTCCAGGCCGATCCAGTACGGTGCGGCCGGCCCAGGAGGAGCAGCGATGTCGAGGGCGTCGGCGACGGTCTGTGCCAGCTCCTCGAACCGGGCGGCCAGGTTCAGGTCGGCGTGAAGCCCGGCCTGGTCGAGCCGTTCGTTGAGGGCGCGGACCTGCCCGCGCAGGTCGGCGACCTGGGCGGCCAAGGCGGCCAGGCTCTCGCCCAGAGCACGGGGCGAGGGGTCAGCGTGCGGGGCCGCAGTCATGATGGCCTGCCGTCCAGTTCGGCGTACAGGTAGCTGCGGGCGGTGCCCGGCTGCAATCCGGCCTGCGGGGCCAGCTGGGCGGCACCCGGCTGGCTGTGCCGCGGTCTCCGTAGTCTGGGTGGGCGCGGTACAGGGCGAGCAAGACGGCCTTCTTAGTACAAGACGGTTCGATCGTCCCAGGCGCGGGCGCTTCGGGGAGTGCTGGCAGGGGAGTGGCCTCCAGCACCATCCGGCGCAGGCCCCGGGCGGTCTCGGGGGCGGCCAGGACGAACCGCAGACAGTAAAGCAGCAGCAGCGCGCCGATCCTGGCCGCGGCCGCCACGGCACGGCCCACGGTTGTCCAGGCCGAGGGTTCCTGGTCGGCCAGGACGTGGCGGCGGATCACCGCCACGACCCGGTCCACCACCACGGCCAGCGCGACCGGGCCCGCGGCGAGAGCCCCGCCACGATCGCCAAGGCCCTCGACGTCAGCCGCGCCTCGATCTACCGGCACCTGGCCACTGAGAGCGAGTAAGGCCAGGCCGCGAGGGCCCGCAACGTGCGCACTGCGGGCCTTCGCGCACGCGCGAGCTTCTGACCGTACGGGAAACGGCGGTGCCGGAGTCGTCGGACACCCTGGCTTCTCAACACGTTTTTCAGGCAGTCGCCGCCTGCCGGGAATCAGGATCGGGCCCGGCCCGTGCCCGGGGCGCTCCGATGACCCACACGATTGACGAGAGGAAGGCAGTAGCTGCACCATCGATACCAAGGACGAGGTGCGGAATTACGTCATCGCCCCCCTAGAGCGTCGGTCAGGCGCTCTAGGGAATTAGCTGATCGTTGGCACGCGGTATCTGCGCCTGGTCGCCGGGCCGGGCCGATTATGACCGCCCTGGGGTTAGACGACGGTAACGCTCAGGCCGAGCAGGCTCCTGGGACAGCCAGGTCGAGGGCCTTCTCAAGGCGGAGCGCCATACCCTGGGCGTAGGCCCGCTCCAGTTGCTCATCGCCCAGGTTCGCACGCGCTTGGTCGAGGCTGTCCTGACGGTAGCGCGCACCGAATTCTCGCCACGGACTGCCCGTCCGGTCAATAAACGCTTGCGCGACGCCGTGCAGCGCAGCTGCCCGGTCCCAGTCGCCCGCATCGCCGGCCAGGCAGGCCAGGCCAAGGCTGGCCTCAGCCATGATTAGCTTGTCGCCGTTCCGGCGGCTAAGCCGCAGGCCTGCCTCGAACGTGGACCGCGCGCCATTCAGGTCCCCTTCCGCGCGCTGCACCAGGCCCAGGGTCACCGCGGCGGCGGGGCCGACCCAACCGATCTGCTGCGCGGCTTGCACCGCGGCTTCCACGTGAGCCCGGGCAGCGGGGATATCCCCGGCCTCCAGCGCAGCACAGCCGGCGCTGTCGCGCACGAAGGAGTTAATGAGATGGTCGCCGGATCGCTCGGTACAGGCGATCGCCTCGGTGTACAAAGGCTGGGACCGGGCCGGATCGATCGTCTGGAACGTCGTGAGATACGCCATCAGGCTCCTGCCTAGCAGGACGTCGTCGCCGAGGCTGCGGGCGCGCTCGACAGACTCCTGCCCGAAGAGGAGCCCTGCCTCCGGCTCGCCGGCGAAGAAATACGCGGCGCACAGCGTGGCGAGGGAATTGATGAGCAGCCGGTCGTCGCCCAGGCGGCGGGCGACCTCGACTGCCTGTTCAGCGAACTGCCGTGCTGCGGTGACGTCAATGAATTGAGCGACGCGCGCGGCGGTGTCCAGTGCCGCGCCGAACAGTGCGGGGTCGGCGCGGGCGTCGGGCCGCTGGAGCACCGGAATGAGCAGCCCGAAAGCCTCCTGTTCGCGGGAGCGGGCTCTCCAGTAGCGGTCGAGCGCGACGCCCAGGCGCAGGACCAGCGCGGTCCCATCCGGGCGGCTGGCCGCATGCCCGGCAGCGCGCCGCAGGTTGGCCTGATCGGCGTGCAGCCGGGCCAGCCAGCTGCCCTGGTCCGGCCCGGTCAGATGAGCAGCCGCCACCTCGGCGAAAGACAGGAAATGCGCGCAGTGCGCCGCGGCGACCGCGGCGGCCTCGGCCAGCCGCTCGGCGGCGAACAGGCGGATAGTCTCCAGCAGCCGGTAGCGGAAGGCCGTGAAGGCCGGCTCGGCGACGACGAGGCTCTTGTCCACTAGCGAACCGACAAGGCCGGCTACTTCGAACACCTCGATTTCATCGAACCCGCATACCCCTTCGGCGGCGGCCAGGTCGAAGCTCTCGGCGAACACCGACAGGCGTCGCAGCAGCACCTGCTCGGCAGCGTTGAGAAGGGAATAGGACCAGTCAACGGTCGCCCGCAGGGTCTGCTGGCGCTCCAGGGCGGTGCGGCTTCCCCCGGTGAGCAGCCAGAAGCGCTGGTCCAGGCGGTCGTGGAGCTCGCTGAGTGACAGCGAGCGCAGCCGGGCGGCGGCCAGCTCGATTGCCAGCGGCATCCCGTCCAGCCGCCGGCAGACCGACACCACCACGGCGGCCGTCTCCTCATCAAGTGGAAGATTTACTCCCTGGGCCGTGGCCCGGTCCGCGAACAGCGCGACCGCATCGGAGGACCCGGCCGCGGAGCAGCCGGAGTCGTCAGGTGCGGGAAGCGACAACGACGGCACCCGGTAAATGGTCTCGCCGCTGATACCGAGCGGCTCCCGGCTGGTGGCCAGCAGACGCACCCGCGGGCAGCGCCGCAAGATCGCATCGGCGGTCTTGGCGCAGCCGCCGATCAGGTGCTCGCAGTTGTCCAGCACGATCAGGACATCCTGGGGTGTGAGGGCATCGAGCAGGGTCTCCAGCACCGGTCGGCCCGGCTGTGCGGCAAGCCGCAGCGCCTCGGAAATCCTCGGCGCCACGGCGTCCTCATCCAAGACCGCGGCCAGCTCTACCAGCCAGACCCCCTCCCCGGATCCGTCCAGCAGCTCGGCGGCCACCTGCAGGCTCAATCTGGTCTTACCGCACCCGCCAGCGCCGGTCAGGGTGACAAGACGGGAGGATTCCACCAGGGCGCGAACCTCGGCCAGCTCCCGGTCACGGCCGATAAACCTCGACAGCTGGGCCGGCAGATTGTTCTGTAGCGCCGACGCTCCCGTCGCCTGGCCCTGCCTGGCCGCCAGCACCTCTGTAGCCGGCCGTCGTCCGCGGGCCGCGGCCACGAACAGCGCGCGCACCGGCTCGGCCAGGCCCAGCGCATCGGCCAGCAGCCCGGCCGTGTCCCTATGGGCCGTGCGGTGGATTCCCCGTTCCAAGTCACTGACCGACCGCGGGGACAGGCTCGCCGCCTCCGCCAGCTCCTCCTGCGTCAGCCCAGCCTCTGCCCGCAGCCGCCGCAGCAACCCCGCGAACCCCAGACCAGGCTGCTCCGCCACCGTCCTCAACCCCCTCGGAATCTCCGCCCGCAGTCGCCAGCCCGGCACGGACAAGACCCACCCCAAGCCTACGCAGACCCGACCAGCCCAGCCAGCACCCGCCAGCACCGGCCAGCTCAACCGCCGGGGAAACTGCGCCTCTCTGGCACCCAGCCCGCCCGAGCCGAGCTGGCCCAGCCACTCACGCACCGTCCAATCCGCGCCTGGCAGCGGCCGCACCGGGATGTCCCGGCAGCACCGGTCGAATCATGTGGGCTCTTATGTGGGCCATCAGGTGTGGTGAACCCGCTGACCGCCAGCGACGCTGAAGCCGACCACGGATGAACTCATCCTCTCCCGGCACCATCCAGACAACCTGCCAGAACCTGGCCAAGCCACCCAGGAGATCACGATTACCGGAGGCAGACAATGCGAAGACAGTGGCAAGCGGCTCTTATCGCCGCTATTACCGGAGCTACTGCCGGGCTACTAGCAGTGGGCACAGCGACCGCGGCGCACGCCGCCACCGTAACCACCGCCAAGTACACGGCCGACTACACTCGCACCGGCCCGACCGGCAGCGTCACCGGCTGGTCCTGCTCCGGGACCTGGAAGCTGGACAAGGCCACCGGGTCCGCTTCCGAGACCGAAACCTGCGTCGTCTCCGGCGAGACGGCGGGGATGAGCCCGGGGACCTACTCCGGCGCCCCCAGCGGGCCCATGCCGGGCCTGGCCGGGGTCGTGGATGACCTGGACAACCTCGTCGGCCCGGACACCTTCGCCTGGTACTCCGACTACGACGGGGTGCAGGCGACCAGCTGGACGATCACAGTTACCAAGGACGGCAAGGGCGGGGCGCTGAAGTTCAAGATAGACGCCGCCTACGCCGCGAGCCCGGTCACCTATACGCTCACGGTCGATTCCACCGAAGGCGTCTCCAGTACCCCCGGCGCGGTGACCTGCGACGTGGCCACCTGTACCTACAGCTACGACGCCGGAACGGACATCGCGCTGGCCATCACGCAGTGGTATCCCTCCGGTGCGCCGGGGTGGTTCAGCTCTGGCTGCACCACGTTCACCGATGACGTGGTGACCGGCCAGCCCCAGGGGTGCCTGGTTACGCTCAGCAGTGCCGACACGGTAGGCACCACTGGCACCTGACACCGATTGCAGCCTGTGCGTGCCGAGAACCTCGTCCACGTCATGCGACCAGGCGGTATTCGTTGACCATGCTCAAGATTTCCCATACCGTCGACGCTGCTATTTTCACTCCCAGGCCGGCCAGCTCGCCGTGGATTCTGCGGTAGCCCCAGCCGGGGTTCTCGCGGGGCCAGCCGGAGCACCAGGGTCTTGATGGTCCGGCTGGTGGCTGGCCTGCCGGTCCTGCCGCGTCTGGACCTAGCGGCCCAGCGGCGGCGGACGATGTTGCGGTGCCAGCGCAAGACCGTGTCCGGGGTGATCAGCAGCCGTAGCGCCTGGCGCTGCGCTTTCGGTATCACGGTGAGCAGGGCCGCGAGCAGTGCCCGGTCCGCCCAGTCCAGGTTCGGGCGGCGCGGCTGCCGCCGTTGCAGGACGGCGAGCTGGTGGCGCAGGATCAAGATCTCAGCGGTCTTCCATGCTTCCTCACGCCGAGACAGCCGCAGCCATGAGGCCATCCGCGTGATCAGGAGGAAGAAGAGCCGCAGGCACATGAGCGGTGATCATCACGGCTGGACGGCAAGGAGGGCAACGCTGCTGGTGACAGCCACAGAAGACATTCTCGGCACGCACAGTTACTGTCCGCGGGAGTCCGCCAGCGTCCCGCCCAAGACCGGATCGATTGTCATTCGGTTTCCGCCTGTTCTGGCATCGAGTGGCACGCTCCTTACCCGGTCTGCCTTGCGATGACGAGCGCCCGCTGAAGCGCAAGACGGTGCTGGGCGACTGCCGCCGCGGTCTCGGTGAGGGCAGCGATAGATCGGTTCCACCCTTCGTCCTCGCTCGGGTGGGGCTCAATCGCCTGGGCCTTTTCCCGGTCCAATTGGAGGGCCTTCTGCCTTTGTGAGATATGCTCTTCGATACCTGACGCCATGTTATCAGCGCGGGTAGCAAATTTCTGCAGATGAACCTGATGGCGTTCGCGGACGAGGAACTTCGCGAGAGCACGCTCGAAGTCGGCGAGGCCTGAAGCCTCAACCTTGTCCTCGTCATTGTCATTGTCATAAAGACCATCGCGCGCCTGTGCGGCGTCGACGAAGTAGATGTCTCGGATAGAAAGCTGCTGATGGTGCCAGGCAGGGCCCGCCAGATAATCGCGTACGTACCGGTTCCATACAGATTCGCGCATCCGGTCGTCCACCTGCCTGCCGTTCCAGAGGTTGATGACGTTGAACACCCGGGCGCCTCCGGCGACCACATGCGCGGCGATTTCGAGTTCGCTTTGCCCCATGGGCATATCGCTGCGGTAGACGATGATCGCGGCGTCACACATACCGGCCGCTGCCAGCGTGATCATGCTGCGGCTTGTGTCCGCGTTGAGGCCGGGCGAATCGTAGACGATAACTCCTTCCCTGCACAGTCGCGCCGGGTAGCCTATCTCGAACTCCTTGATAGCCTCGAAACGTTGCACATTCACCTGCTCATCGACATCGAGCGTGGACTCACGCAGGTATCTGGCGAAAGACCACTCTTCGGCCTTCCCGTCGAATCTCCAGGCCTGGACGTAGGGCTTCTCGGCATACCGGACACCGGTCAGCATTGCCGTGGCTGGCACGTCGTCGACCACCATCGGACCCTTGTGGGCCGATACCGTAACCGGCCAGGCGGAGGCACCAAGCAGCGCGTTGACCAGGCTAGACTTGCCGGTCTTGAAACTTCCCATGACGATCAGCCTGAAGGTGTCTGACCGCAGCTGCTCTCTTGCCTCGCGCAACAAGTCGGCGCTTTCGCGCAGCTGCAGACTGGCAGCGATCTCAGCGAGACCGCTAATCGCCACGTCGGCGGTGCTCCTGGCCTGCTGGAGGCTCTGCGCAATTGCCTCCGACAGCGCCGCGTGACCAGCCTCCGACATGTCCCCTCGACCAATTGCCCGCTCCTCCGATTCATCCCACGCAGCTCCGCTACGCTGTGGGCGCTCAGGCCGCCGTTCAGCGTGAGATTGCGACAACATTTTGTCCAGCACCCTCAGGAGTCGACCCAGATCAGAGTCGAACCGGTTGGGGCTGAGCTCAAGGGCCTGACGGCGTGCCAGCCTGGCGATGCTGGGCGGCAGGTCATCAGGGTCAGGCATCCTTGCCCCCTCAACCAGGATGGGAATAACTCGGACGTTGCGCGCCAAGGCGGCCTCGATTTCCAGGCGCACAAAGTCATTAGCCATATCAATGCGACGGTTGCCATCCGCATCGGCGATCGTAAGCCACCGGCTACCGATCAGCGCCAACAACACATCGCAAGAAGCGACCGCCGCGGTGATCGCATCAACAAAATCGTCGCCTAGCTCGATAGAGTCGACGTCCTTGAATACCTGGCCACCGCTGAAATGGCCAGCCAGCCGGTCATACAGCCATCCAGCAGGGTAAGCCGTGTCATCCCGCCGGTAGCTCATGAAAATTCGCCCTGAAGTTGCCCGACTGGATTTCGCCATACCGCAACCCCCGCAGCTCGCTACGCCCACGCCAGTCTACAGACCTGTAGCGTAACCAAGGATCCGACTATGGCCGCGCCCTGCTGGCAGCTGTCGACGTCTCGCCGTGCGCCCATCGGGCCCGGCGTCTGGCTGGCTCTCGCCATCAGGCCCGCTGGGCTGGCGCGGACTGAAGCCCAGATCGCACGTGCCAGAAGCTTGCGGAACCGGAAACCTCGGCGGTATTAGGCGGAGCTTGCCTGGGACGATGTCAAGGATCAAGTGAAGCCGCCCCGTCAAGGTCAAGTGAGGCTGGGCAGGCCCGAGTCAGGCCCGGGCTAGGTAGGCCCGAACGGTTAGACCGCCGCTCAAGGCCGCGGCCATGGCCAAGACCTCTAAGGACCGCCTGTGGCGGACTCAATCTCGCATTCGCCTAGCTTGGCATGCCACCCCTCAGCATCAAGCGCGCCGCAAACCGAAAAACTTTCACAAACCGAAACTTTTTCGCCGGGTTTCTTGACACTGAGCCTCCGGCGGTATCCGGCGGCGCTCATGCGGTGGCGGCCAGCAAGCGGCAGATGGGCCCGGAACGTGCCCCGACGGGCCTGGTGGCCGGGTACTTTACTGACCCCGAGGGCAACCTGATCGGCGTCGCGGGTCCAGCGTAGCCGGAGGGAAATGATTACGGCGGCGCGCTGGCCCGCATCTAAGATGAGCGGGCGATGAGCGCGATACTCACGGCCAAGGGCCTTGCCGCCGGCCATGCCGACCGCCTTCTTTTCTCCGGCCTCGACTTGGTTATCGCCCCCGGCGAGATCACCGGCCTGGTCGGTGCCAACGGCGCGGGCAAGTCCACCCTGCTGCGCATCCTGGCCGGGCTGGTCCCACCGGATCAGGGCGAAGTCGGGCTCAGCCCGCCCGCCGCCACCGTCGGCTACCTCTCCCAGGAGCCGGAGCGGCGCCCGGGTGAGAGCATCAACGGCTTCATCGCCCGGCGCACCGGCGTCGCCCGCGCGCAGCAGGACCTGGACGAGGCCACGGCGCTGCTGGTCGAGGAGAAGCCGGGGGCGGACGACGCCTACGCCACCGCGCTGGAGCGCTGGCTCGCCCTGGGCGGTGCGGACCTAGAGGAGCGCGCCGCCGCGGTCTTCACCACCCTCGGACTGCCCGCCGACGCCGGCAGCGAGGCGATGACCAGCCTGTCCGGCGGCCAGGCGGCCCGTGTCAACCTCGCCTCGCTGCTGCTGTCCCGCTACGACGTCTTCCTGCTCGACGAGCCGACCAACGACCTGGACATCGCCGGGCTGGAGATCCTGGAAGGGTTCGTGCGGGGCCTGCGGGCCGGAACCGTCCTGGTCAGCCACGACCGCGCGTTTCTCGAGCGCACCGTGCACCGGGTCCTGGAACTCGACCTGGCGCAGCAGCAGGTACGCCTCTACGGCGGCGGTTATCTCGCCTACCTGGAGGAGCGGCAGATCGCCAGGGAGCACGCACGCGAGGCCTACGAGAAGTACGCCGACACCCGGGCGGGGCTCCAGGAACGGATGCGGACCCAGATCGGCTGGGCCGACAAGGGCGTCCGTGAAGCCAGGGCCAAGGCGACCGACAACGACAAGCACATCCTGCACCGGCAGGTCGCCCGTTCGGAAAAGCTGGCGGGCAAGGTCAAGGCCACGGAGCGGATGCTGGACCGCCTGGAGGTCGTCGCCGAGCCGCGCAAGGAGTGGCAGCTCAAAATGGAGATCGCCGCCGCGCCCCGGTCCGGTACGGTGGCCGCCACGCTGCGCGACGCGGTCATCGAACGCGGCGGTTTCCGCCTTGGCCCGGTCAGCCTCCAGGTCAACTGGGCCGACCGGATCGCCATCACTGGCCCGAACGGGGCCGGCAAGTCGACCCTCATCGGAGCGCTACTCGGCCGGCTACCGCTGGTATCGGGTCACGCGTCCCTGGGCAGCGGCATTCAGGTCGGCGAGGTGGACCAGGCCCGCAGCCTGTTCGACGGCGAGGTCCCGCTGCTGGAGGCGTTCGCGGCGCAGGTCCCGAGCCTGCTCCCAGAGGACATCAGGACGCTGCTGGCCAAGTACGGACTGGTGGCCGGCCACGTGCTGCGCCCGGCGAGCTCGCTGTCGCCGGGCGAGCGGACCCGGGCGGCCCTGGCGCTGCTCCAGGCCCGGGGCGTGAACCTGCTGGTCCTCGACGAGCCCACCAACCATCTCGACCTGCCCGCGATCGAGCAGCTCGAAGGCGCCCTCGAGACCTATCCGGGCACGTTCCTCCTGGTCACCCACGATCGCCGGATGCTGGAGGCGGTCGCGGTCACCCGCCGTATCGCGGTCGCCAACGGCCACGTCACCGAAGCCGGTTAAGCGCGGCTCCTGATATCCACGACCGCGTCGCACGCGGTGGCGACCGGTGCGGTCAATGCCGGGCAGGCGGATGCCGCCAACAGGCGGATAAACCGACGCCCTCGGCACCCAGGACGCTCAGCCCGGTCCCGAGCCCGGCGATGAGGGTCGTGACCGAGCAGCAGGCCCACGTCACGGGTTCTTGTAGATGGTATGGTCGCCGATCCGGCGCCAGACCAACAGAGGCTCACCGTCGTCCATCTTGTCCAGATGAAAGGTCGCGCGTCCGTCAGGGGACGCGAAGTTCCAGGTCAGCGAGTAGATCTCGGTGTTGCTTACCCGGTGGATCCGCAGCCGCTTGGGCCAGGGAGGGGTGCCGCTGAACGACCCGGCCTCGATCGCCGGGAGGAAGAATTGGCGCAGCACCTGCAGGAACATCTGCTGATGCCCGGCCGGCAGCCGCCGGAAGTCGTTCCTGAAGGACTCAAGCGGGCGGTACTTCACTGGTCTGGGTCAGCTGCGAGTGACTCCAGGTCAGCAAGGAAGCTATCGGCGTCGTCGAAGGTACGGAAGCGGCCGGCAGCCAGGTCATCCTCCGCCTCCCGCTCAGCCGCCTGGTGTCCCTCGGACCAGAACCACATCTCATCGACCGGGACCGGCAGGGTCGGGCGAAGCTCGATCACGCCGTCCTCCCGTTCGGTGACCTCAAGCTGAGCACCTGGCTCATCCAGCCGGTACTTACGCCGAAGTTCCGCGGGCAGGGCGACCGTCCCCCGCCCCTGGACCGCAGCATAACCGTGATAGTTACTCACATCTACACTATGCAGTATTACTGCAATACCGTCAAGCGGTATAGCTCCATAATGCCGCCCGAGGCGGAGGGGCAAGCTCGGTGCGCAAGAACAACGCGACCATCTCCGCTTCGCTGCCTGCCGCAGCCGCCGCACGCCCAGCACCTAGCGTCCATGTCCGTCGCTCATGTCCCAAGCTGTCAGGCCGATCCCGTGAATGACCATCAAAGGCGGGAGCCCTCTACCGGGCGAGGACGGTAAGGAACTGCTCGTGGGTGGGCTGGGCGACCGGCGGTGCGGCGCCGTGCCGCCTGAGAGTTTCCCACGTGCAAGCTACGACATCCGGGTCGGTGTAGACCTCGCCGGGCGGGCAGCCCGGGCCAGCAGCAGCCCGCCGAACAGGCCCGCTCCCCGCCCCCCACAATGGCGATATCCAGCGCGTGCCTCTCTCGGCGCCCCACCACCCCTCCGCAACGGAGCCGACACCAGGGTAAAACGACGGCAGCCCGACCAATAGAGGAGAACTTGAGACCGCCGACGAGCCCCTCGTGGTGCCCTTATCCGGTCCGGATTCCTCGGGGAGTCGGCCGCGGTGGCGGTGGTGGGTGAAGGCGCGTTCAGCGAACCAGCCAGGGTGATGACGGTCTCGAGGGACACGATGCGGTACAGCAGGATAGCGCGGGCCGTCCGCGGGCCGTAGCCCGGCGGCGGCCAGCGCGGCCGTCGTCGGGACTTCGACGACGCCGACACCGCCGGGGGTGGGGCTGCCATGTTCGCACGCTGGAGACTGTCGGCACGTTGAGCGGGTCCGCATCTCCTGGAGTACCCACGGGTTGCCGCCTCGGCGGTCAGCCCGGGCCCGCGTCGATTACCTCGCTCACCTCGGCCTCGGTAGGTTGCATGCCGAAATCGGTGACGATCCAGGTCGCACCGGCCCGCACCCATGGTTCCGTGTCGTCGCCCGGCGCGATGTCCACGACCACGTCGAACGGATGATCTGCCCGGCGTGATTCGCGGATCTCGCCAGTCAGTTCAGCTAGCGCCTCCGGGCCTGGCAGGCCGATTGGGAACACGCCTTCCCATCGCAGCGCCCGTCGTACCGGCCGCCGGTGCGGCCAGACCGCGGCTACCCACACGGGGATTCTCGGCTGCTGCACTGGAACTGGCTGGAACTCCCCGGCCCAGTACCTGACCAGATCATCGAGACCTTGATCGAGTAGTCGAGCCCGCTCGACTGGATCCACGACCTCCCCGAACGGTTCAAGTTCGCCGTTTCGCGTTCCGCCGAGGCCAACCCCGAGCGTAAGACGGCCCGAACTCAGCAGATCCAGGGTGACGGTCTCCCTAGCCACCTTATGCACGCGCCGCCGCGCTAGCGGGGTGATTAGCGGCCCGATCCGCAGACTGCTCGTGGCGCACGCCACCGCCGCGAGTGCCACCCACGGATCGGCCACGGCCCGCACCGGTGCGCGATACACGATGTGGTCCCAGACAAAGAAGCCGTCCCAGCCCCGCTCCTCTGCAGCGACCGCGAGGCCGGCCAAAACCCGCGGGTCGGCTAGCTCGCCAAACGGTGCCACGTAGACTGCGCGCCTCACGCGCCTGAGTCTATTGCCGTCAGCTGTTGCCCTTTGGCCCGTCGTAAATCGTCGGCTACAACTTGAACTTTCCCGCCTTGATCCGGACAGAGCTGATTATGCCCCGGTCGCCGACGATGACCATCCGCGCAAGGCGGAACTCGTTCCTTGTCGTTCGACCCGCGGCTGCCTGGTCCAGTCGTGGGTGTGAGCGCCGTGCCCTCAGCAAAGTTACAAAAAGTAACTGATAGTACGGTCCAGGCGTTGTGGCCGTGGAACGGTTCGTGGGACGGCGTGTTAGATAATCCCCAGCGCAGCGAGTGCCATCAGTGCGACGACCCGAGTAATTTGTGCAGCTAGCGCGCACGGTGCACGGGGCCGTACTTCTCGTAAACGGCAGGCCAGCGGTTCGAACCCGCTCGCCGGCTCCCAGGTCAGAGGGGATAAATGCCTTCCCTCCGCCTAGTCCGTGGAACGAATGGCAGCACTCTGACCGCCGTCACGGACAGTGGCGGCGGGGCCGGTATGCGGCACGCGAGTAGCCGCTCGGTACGCGGGAAACGAGGATAGTTCGGGCGGCCGCCACCACGCGTGTTCAGGTGATCTGCGCCGCTCACGCGCGCGGGCGTCACCCCATCCGCGCCGCAGGGCTCGGCTCACTGGTCGAGCATGCGCTGGTCTCGCTGTTCGCGCTGAACGGGCTCCGGGTCTCGGAGGCCACTGGCGCTGATATAGCGCACCTGGGCCTGGAGCGCGGGCAGCGGACCCTGACGATCACCTGCAAGGGCGGAAAGGTCGTCACCTTTCCGCTGGCGTCCCGCACCGCCCGGCGGTAGGTATGCGCGAATGGTTGTTCTGGGCGCTGCACCGGATTTTATGCGTTTCACGGTTGCCGCGCGGGACGCTACTCCGCCTGTGCGGCCGGTTGAGGAACGCGGGCATCAGCCGGGGCTGGCGTCCGGGGTGGCAGGCAGTGCGGGAATGATGTCGGTGTGGCCGAAGTCGTTTCCTTTGAACAGGAGTGCTTCTCCGGCGGTCTTGGCCAGGGCGTACGCGAAGCAGTCCCCGAAGTTCAGGCCGGCCTTGTGGCCGCTGCCCTTGCCGAAATCGCGGTATGCATCACGGGCGATGCGGGCCTGGTCGCGGGTCACTGGTTCGACGTGCAGCTCCGCAGTCTGCACGAGTTCGTCAAAGCGGCGGCTGGCGACTGGGTCCCGGCTGGCGTCGATGACGACCGCGGTCTCCAGCCAGTTCGCGGCGGAGATCCGCCTGTCCCGTGCGCTCTCGATGGCATGGGCCATCTCGCTGGCGTCTGGTTCGGCGCGCAAGATCGCGATGAGGGCGGACGTGTCGATGATCACGCGGGTAGCCCGTGCTGGTCGTAGAGCAGGTCACCGTGATCGGCGCTGCGGAACGGCTCGCGGAGCCGGGGCGCGGTATCCGCGCCGATAGCCAGGAGCCGGTCAGCCAGACCGGCCTCGCGCAGGTGCCGTATCCTGTCCAGGCGCTCGCGGACAGCGACAGTTACCGCCGTTGTCTGTGTCTCGCCGGTCAGTGCGGCGAGTTCCTGGACAAGCTGGTGAGTCTCGGCATTCTTAATATTGAGGCTCATGTTCCGCCTTTCTACCCTGCTCTGCTACCAGGGTACCTTCCCGGCCAGGCCGCCGCTAACACGGGCCGCGGGCCGTGCAGGCAGGAATTAAGAAGGACCGTTCGGTGCCGCCATGGAGACCGCGAGGGCAGGAGCAGCACGTCTGTGCGGGCCTGCCTGTGGACAAGGTTGGTAAGTGAGCCGTTAATAGCCGGCTTCCGCGCGCTCTACCTATCCGTGGCATTCCGGCGCGGTCACACGCTGACCGCGCCCCACCGTCGAGTACCGCGACCATCGCCACGCCGGGGATCACGAACATCGCCGACTGGGGGAGAGCGCAGCCGGTAATGGCCGGGCCGGCATAGGCAGGCGACTGCGCGGGTGCCGCCCATCCAGTGACGATCACCATTTCGAGCCCGGTGACGCCGACTCCGCGACCCATAGGCACCCGCCGGTGCTGCGGATCCTGAGGTTCCCGATCGGTGCGTCCGACGAGCGGCCCTCGGTGCCGAGGTGGGCAACGCTCGTGTCAGCGGACCTCCTTGCTCCCGTCCGCACCTCGGCCAGCGTCGGCGGATCCCCCGGCAGGCCCGGCGCCGGGGAACCCTGGCCCACGCCCGGCGCCCTCGCGCTCGGCGGCCCCGGACCCAGGCGAATGTCCAGCGCCCGCGGACCCGGCCCGCCGCCCGGCCGCCTCGGCGAGGTAGCGGTCCCCGTGTGCGACTGGGCTGAAGGCGAAGGCGAAGGCGAGGGCGATGGCGGCGATGAGACCGCCGATGACGGCGTAGACGCCGGTGACACTCCCGCTGAGATTGATGGCTGCCGCCCCGGCGAGGGATCCGAGGGGGATGGCCGACCAGGCCAGGACCTGGGCGACGCTTGCCACCCGCCCGTAGAGCCGGGGCGGGACGATCGCCTGGCGCAGGGCGCCGGTGTTGATGTTGAACAACAGGCCAAACCCCGATGACGCCGCCCACAGGACCAACGCGGCCGCGTAAGAACCGGCGAGGGCCATGGCGGTCATGGTCAACCCGGCGACGACGAGGGCGCCGAGGGCGGTGACGGCGAAGGAGACACGCCGCCGGATCGGCCCGGCGATGAGACTGACCGCGACGACGCCGGCGGCGCCAGCGGCATACAGAAAGCCGATCTCGGAGTTGGTGGCGTGCAGGGCGCGCCGGGCAAACAGGACGAGCTGGGAGTTGGCCGTCGCGGCGACGAAGTTGATGAGGGCCATCATGATCGAGATGGAGCGCAGGAGCGGATTGGACCACACGTAGGCCAAGCCCTCCCGCACGTCGGCGAGGAGGGCCCGGATCGCTGACCCGGCGGGGCGCCTGGCCGGCGTGGCGGCGTGGCGGCGTGGCGGCGTTGAAGCTACAGCGGATCAGGGCCAGGCAGGCCGACGAGACGAGAAAGGAGCCGGCGTCCACGAACAGCAGGCCGGCGACAGGCACGAAAGCCACAAGCGCGCCGGCGAGGCCGGGGCCGAGGATCTGGCCGGCGTTGTTTGCCGCCATGATGCGTGCGTTGGCCGTGACCAGTTCCTGTTCGCCGACGAGGGAGGGGATGGCCGCGAACTCCCCGCAGTCGAAGATGATCCCGAGCGTCGACTGCACAAAGGTCACGGCATAGATGTCCGCGACCCGCAGCACCCCGCCGATCGCCAGCACGGGGATCACGGCGATCACGAGCGCCTGAGCGATGTCACTGCCCAGCATGAGACGCTTGCGGTCGAACCGGTCGACGACCGCGCCGAGCAGGGGACCGAACAGCAAGTAGGGCACGAACTCCGCGACCGTGGTCAACGCCAGGTTCGTGGCAGAGTGAGTCAGCTTGAACACCAGTAGCGGCAAGGCGAAGGTGGTGAACGAGCCGCCCAGCCGCGAGACGGCCTGCCCGCTGAAGTAGAACCAGAAGTCCCGCCCCAGCCGAGCCCGCCCGCCTGCCGCCACGACCCGGTCCACTACCACGGCCAGCGCGACCGGCGCGACCGCGTACGCTGCGACTGACCGGGGGCTGGCCACGTCGGCGGCGGACACGTTCATGTACGACGACGCGGCCGCGCATAGAAGGATGAGGACCCGCTCGGCCCGGGCGGACTGGCCCGCCCGGGACAGGCCGAGCGCGAGCAGCGTGAACACGATCATCAACAGGTCCAGCAGCAGCGCCTCGATCACGCTGGCCGCGTCCTGCCGGCGGACGGCGAGGATATAGGTGTACTGGGCGGTAAATGAGACGAACAGCGCCCCGCCGCCGATCAGCGCCAGCAGCCACGCCGCCACCGCAATCAGCACCGACCCAGGCACGCGTCCGGTCCCGGCCCGGCGGCGCGCGCTGGCGTCGAGCCGCTCGCCGGGCTCGGGTCCAACGCGGCTCATGACCGCCCCCGCCGGTCCGCGTCGCGGGACAGGACCCGGCCCACCGACGTGGCCGCCAAGCCGAACGCCCGGCCGATCGCCGCCATGGTGGACCCGGCGGCGGCCGCGGCCGCGATCGCCTCATCACGTTCCCGCCGGGCGGCGGCGGTGCGATGAACGCGCAGCGATCGCCGGTCCCGTTCGGTCAGGCCGCCCCAGATCCCGTTTGTGATCCCGTGGCTGAGCGCATAGTCCAGGCACGGCTGTCGGACCGGGCACCCGGCGCAGACCCGCCGGGCGGGCTCGGCGGACTCCCCGCAGCCAGGCAAGAACACGTCCAGGTCGGCGCCGCGGCACGCAGCCCGGTACCACCAGTCGGCCAGGGCCGGGACCGGCAGTGCAGGGGTGCGGTGACGCGGCTCGGGAGCCGGACCCCGACAGGAAGATTCGGGGCTGATGTGCCTGAATATTCAAGCGGTGGCAATGGTATTCATGCCGGCAGGGTGACATGCGTAAGGGCCAGCTAGCGCCAACCAGGCCCGGCAGGACGTCAAGAGGCCCCCTACCTGAGCACGTGCAGCAGGTAGTGCCCGAGCCCGAGCGAGGCGAAGGCCAGTAGGGCAATCAAGCAAATCGCAATGACCCCGGCCAGGAGCTTGAGAGCTACGCGCCAGCAGAGCACAGCCAGGACGGCCGCTAGGAGTATCAGTACTTGCGGGTCATGCATGGCTGTTCACCTCCTCGCGAGGAAGATGCCTGCGATGACAATGAGTGCCAGGACGGCTAGCGCGGGGAGCACGTTGTGCCCGAAGTCGTAGCCGACTTGCGTCAGCCATCCAGGCACCGGCTGATGCATCCCGTAGTTCCAGCAGGTTTCCCATTGGGACGGGGTCAGCGGCTTGCTCAGCGGGGTCCTGCCGGCGCAGTAGGACGGCTCGGGGCCGAGATGAGTCGTCACTGGTGTCTCCACCAGGGCGATCGCGGTGCTTCCGATCATGACTCTCACCTCCTGCCTGGTTGACCGGACTGGTACCTCTTGTTGGTATGTCTGGTCCGATAACCTCATACCATCCAGTCTTCCAGTTTCTCTCATACCCATGAGAGACCTAAGTAAACTCAGTCACAAGATAGACTTAGGTCCCTGAGACCAACCAGGCAAACCGTTGAGGTAAGTTCAGCACGCTGATATGGTGGAATCAGTGGAACTACTAGATCGGACTGGTGGTTGGTATGAGTGAGCCCATGCCCCTGTACCGGAAGATCGCTGAGGATCTGCGCGGGCAGATCAAGGCCGGCGAGCTTGCCCCCGGCGACCGGCTGAAGAGCGAGGCCGAGCTGATGGAGGAGTACGGCCAGGACGGCAAGGCGTCCCGGAACACCGTCCGCGACGCGATCAGGCTCCTGGTCGGCCGCGGGCTGGTCGAGACCCGGGCCGGCCAGGGCACGTTCGTCATAAGGAAGACCGAGCCGTTCCTCACAAGGCTGACCCAGGACCCGGAGTCCGGCGGTGTCGAAGACGAGATTTTCCGATCAGAGGTTCACCGGCAGGGACGGGAGCCAGAGGAGAGCACCCCGCGGGTTGAGGTTCAGCCCGCCTCTGCCCCGGTCGCTTCGGCGCTGGGCCTGGCGGAAGAAGCACCGGTCATCAGCCGCCACCAGGAGCGGTCGATCGACGGGACCCCCTGGTCCCTGCAGACCACCTTTTACCCGATGGAGTTCGTGACTGAGGGCGGCGCGACCGACCTGCTCAAGCCCGACGACATTAGCGGCGGGCACAGAGAAGGGGTGCTCAAGTACCTCGAATCCACCCTTGGCGTCAGGCAGGTCGGGTGGCGCGACATGGTCATTGCGCGGCCGCCCCGCGGGCATGAAAGGGGCTTCTTCGGCCTGTCGGACAAGGCGCCGGTAGCCATCTTCGAGTTCCAGCGCACCAGCTACGGCGAAGATGGCAAGCCGATCCGGTTCACGCTCACCGTCTACCCCGCCGACCGCAACCAGTTCGAGATGGAAGCGGGCCGCGTACCCGCCCCGGACACGACAACACCCGACGCTTGACGTCCTCCCCGCCGTGAACGACGGGGATACCCGCCCTGAAGGACGGCGCTTGCACCCGGCAATTGTGGTCAGTGCCCATGATCACGGGTGGCGTCCACGCCTTTCTCGCCGATGTCGATGAGCTGGCCCGCTGGGTGGCGTGGCCGGCGCACCCGGTCCGGCGGGCACTCTCCGCGGCGTGCCACCCGCCGGCGGCCTGCGCTTTGACCCCCGTCAGAAACTGTGGGTCTTTCCGTGGCTGGTTCTTCGTGGTGGCTGATCCCGGTGCCCCTTAGCGTCCCTTTCAAGAGCCACAGCAGGCCGGGACCGACCTGGCCGTCTCACCTGGGCTTAGGTCCGCCACGAGAGGGGTTTGACACCATGAGGCGATGGATCCTGTTCGCATGCCTGATTCTCCTACCGGCGCTTGGAGCCGTGGTTCCAGCCGCAGCACAGGCAAGTGCCGTGGCTGGGGGCCAGCTCACCAGCGGGGGCGCGGCGGCTGCGGGAGCAGACACGGAAGCGCCCGCGATGCCTCAGGATGCGGGCTACCTGGCACAGTCAGGCAGTCCGTTCACCTACATCAGCACGGTTTTCACCGTGCCTGCACTCAACTGCAAGTCCGATCCTTACAACTCAGATGTTGATCAGGAAGTAGATCTCTCGGGGACTGATACTGGTCTCCTTGTCGGCATAGGAGAGACCTGCCAGTCTCCCGACTCGCCTCCTGTCTATAACTCTTTCTGGGCGGAGAAAGGAGGCGCCCTTGCCATAGAGAAAATTATGCATCCGGGAGACCGGGTAGTTGCTTACGCTATCCCCGACTACACGAAAGAGGAGGTAGAACTAGGAGTAGTCGACGGAACGCACCCGGCGGACTCCTGGAGGATTCTTGAGTCCTCCCTGGGCCTGTTCGGCGGCCCGCTGCCTGAGTTCAGCGCCGCCGGAGTATTCTCCGAGGGAAACTGGGTACCTGACTTCACCCAGATCGCCTTCACGGACATAACCCTTTACACCGTGAAGGGCGCCACTGGCTTCGGGTACTCAGACGTCTCAACGACCGAGTACGTTCTTTACTACGGCACCACCATAGGAGACGGCAGGCAGGTGAATGTCACCCCCGGGAACCTGAAGGACGAGGGCAGGTCATTCGATAACAACTGGCGGGCGCCCAGTAACTAGGCTGGCTGAGGGTACGGCAGCCGCCATTCGCTAGCTGACCTGGGATATTTCGCAGGCACGGGCGAGCCTGGCGCGCTTGTGGAACCAGCAGGCCCGGGCCTGGTGCCGTCGCCGGAACTCTGGCCAGTGCTCGGCGTGATTGTGCCGGTACGCGGGGTGAGCAGCTAGAAGTCGCCCGGTCCCGGGAACGCTCAGCGGCACAAGACCGCAGTGCACCTCGAGGTCGGCGACCTGCCCGACCGCACGCACCAGGCCCTCGCGACAGCACCGACGGCATGCGCCCTGCGCGGCAGTGATGAGCCCAACGGCAGCTTGTACGGCAACCCGCCGCCGCTGGGCTGCTACTTCACCGCCCTCGGCGGCTCCTGCACCATCAGCCCGCCGGCACCCGTCGGCCCAGCCACCGGCAGCCTCACGCTCACGATGAGCTGACCAGCCAGGCCCAAGCCAGCATCCAAACCAGCCGGTCCAGCAGCGGCCACCCATGAAGACCCGGCGGACACGGCTCGCAAGATCATCGTGCCATTAACGTGCCATTCGCAGGGTGCTGAGTGGTCAACTCCGGTCATGCACGGTCAGCGAAAGCAGCAGGTCAGAGTATGTAACAGCCATTATCCCGGCTCCTTGCAAGCGAGGGGGTACCAGCCACCACCCCGAGCAGGGCTTAGCGGTCAGATGAATACGCCCATGTGGGTGGCGGTCCGGAAACTGCTCTGGGCCCGGCCGCCGGTGCGTCGGCGTGATTCCCGGGCTTACCGTGCGGGTGGCGGTCCGGTGAGGGCGTCGAGTTCGGCGAGCAGGTCCGGGGCCTCGGCTGCGCCGATCCGCTGGAATATCTCCAGCGCCCGCCGCAGCAGGACCCCGGCCTGCGTGGCGTGACCGGCGGCCTGGGCGCAGCGGCCCAGGCCGGCCAGCGCGTGCGCCTCGTCCCAGGAGTTGGCGATGGCGCGGGCCAGTTCCAGGGCCTCCCTGTGACACGACTCAGCCTGCGCGAGTTCACCGCTGACCCGGTGCAGCGTCCCTGTCTCGTTGAGCGCATCGGCCTCACCATCCCGGCTGCCGAGGTCGCGGAAGATGCCCAGGGCCTGCTCCAGGGCCTGGGCCGCGGCCGGGTAATCACCCGCCGCCCGCCGCACGACCCCCAGGTACCGAAGGGCGTTGGCCTGGCCGAGGCGGGCGCCGAGGTCGCGGTAGATGCCCAGGGCCTGCTCCAGGGCCTGGGCCGCGGCCGGGTAATCACCCGCCGCCCGCCGCACTTTCCCCAGGTCGTTGAGGGCGTTGGCCTGGCCGAGGCGGTCACCGAGGTCGCGGTAGATGCCCAGGGCCTGCTCCAGGGCCTGGGCCGCGGCCGGGTAATCACCCGTCAGGTGCCGCACGACCCCCAGGTCGTTGAGAGCGTCGGCCTGGCCGAGCCGGTCACCGAGATGCCGTGCGGCCTGGACCGCGGCTATGTGGCGGGTGATGGCGTCGGCCCAGGGGCCGTCGCTCCGCAAGAGCCCGGCGAGGGCGGCGGTGAGGGCGGTAACCCGGGCGTGCTGGCCAGTACTGGTGGCGTGGTCCAGGCAGGCGAGCAGGGTGGCGCGCTCAGCGCGTGCCCACGCCAGCGCCTGCTCCCCGTCGGCCAGGGCGGGAACCGCGGCCGGTATCGTGCCATCCGCGGAGGCGGGGTGCGGGCGGTCTTGGCGGGCGATGAGGGCATCGGCGAGGGCGGCAGCGTGCTGGTAGTAGTCCAGCAGCCGGGCCGTGGCCTGGTCCCGGTCACGGTCCGGGTCCAGGCGCTCGGCCAGGGCGCGGGCGTGCTCGCGGATCAGGTCGTGCATCCGGTACCGGCCCGCGGCCGGCTCGGTGAGCAGGTACTGGTCGTACAGGGCCTCCAGGCCGCGGCGAGCGGCGGCCAGGTCGGCGCCGGCCAGGGCGGCGGCGGCGTAGCCGTCGATGTCGGCGCCGGGGTGCAGCCCCAGCCGCCGGAACAGCCGCTGCTGGTCCCCGGTGAGATCCGTGTAGGACAGGTTGAACGCGGCGGCCACGGACAGGTTCTCCGTCGCCATCAGCTCCAGCCGGTCCCGCGCCGACGCCAGCTCGGCGGCCCGCCCGGCCGCCGTCCAGGCCGGGTGATGGTGCAGCTGGCGGGCCACCATCCCGATCGCCAGCGGCAAGAACCCGCACAGCCCGGTGAGCTCGGCCACCGCCGGATCGCCTGGGCTCAGCCCGGCCCGGCCCGCCAGCCGCACCAGCAGCGCGGCCGCCTCCCCGGGCGGCAGCGTGTCCAGGCTGATCGCGGCGGCATCGTCCAGCGCGGACAGGTGGCGGCGGCTGGTGACCAGCACCAGGCTCCCGCCTGCCCCCGGCAGCAGCGGCCGGACCTGGTCGCTGCTGGCCGCGTCATCCAGCACCAGCAGCAGCTGCCGCTCGGCCAGCCGGTCCCGCCACAGCGCCACCCGCGCCTCCAGGCCCGGCGGGATCTGCGCGGCGGGGACCCCGGCGGTCAGCAGCAGGCTGGCCAGCGCGTCGGACGGCTCGACCGGCTGCTGCCCTGGCGTGTGCCCGTGCAGCGGGAGGAAGATCTGCCCGCCGGGGAACCGGTCCGCCAGCCGGTGCGCGGCGTGCACCGCGAACGCGGTCTTGCCCACCCCGGCCATCCCGCCGATCGCGTGGATGCCCACCACACCGCCCGCACCCGCCGCCGCCTCGGCCAGCTCCTGCAGCTCTTGCTGCCGCCCGGTGAACGAGGCGATATCGCGGGGCAGCGTCCGCATAGCCGCCGCCCCGCCGGCGACCGGCACGGCAGGCACCGGCCGGCCCCGCGCGACCGCCTCGAACTCCGCCCGGGCCGGATCGGCCAGGCGCAGCGCGTCGGCCAGCAGCCGGATCGTCTCCCGGCGCGGCGTGGCGGCGATCCCCCGCTCCAGGTCGCTGACCGACCGCGGGCTCAGGGCCGCCGCCTCAGCCAGCTCCTCCTGGGTCAGCCGGGCCCCGGTGCGCAGTTTCCGCAGTAAAGCGGCGAAGGTAACCGGCGGCTCGGCCACAGCCCCTCCCTCGCCCGCAGACGAAGCCATCCACGCCGAGCATACGCCGCCGGGAACAACGGTCCCATCGGCTAATCCCGCGCAGCCGGGAGCGGCTTCCCGGGCCTGGCGGGAGCCGGGGAATGAGTCCCGGAATCGGTCGTTTCCGGGACCGCCGCCGTCGGCGGCGTCCCGCCCAGGTCAGCCCGTCCCGGAAACTAGTCCCGGAACCGCGTGTCGCAACGCGGGTACCGGGACGGTATCCGGGACGATCGGCACCATGACTGCCGTGACCGGCTACGACAACAGCGTCCGCATCGGCTACGCCCGGGTCTCCACCCGGGCGCAGGAGCACCAGGCCCAGCTCGACGCGCTCGCCGCGGCGCACTGCCGGGAGATCATCACGGAGACCGCCAGCACCCGCGGTGACCGGCCGCAGCTGCGCGAGGCCCTGGGCAAGCTGCAGGCCGGCGACACGCTGGTGATCTACAAGCCGGACCGGGTCGCCCGGTCCATGAAGGAACTGCTGGTGCTGCTGGAAGACCAGCTGCACGCCCGGAGGATCAACCTGCACATCCTCACCGGCATCTGTGCCGGGATCCACCGCCCGGACGGCGCCACGATCGCCGACAAGATGCTTTTCATAGTCGCCGCGATGGCCGCGGAGATGGAACGCGACCTGATCCGCGAGCGCACGCTGGACGGGCTGCGCGCCGCCGAGGCCCAGGGCCGGCGTGGCGGCCGCCCAGCCGCTGTCAATGACGACGTGCTGGCCGTCGCCCGCGCCAGGCAGTCCCGCGGCGAGTCGGTCACCGCCATCGCCCGTCACCTGAAGATCGGCCGGTCCACGCTGTACCGGGCCCTGCAACCAGACGAGAGGGATCTTGCACTGGCCGCCGTGGAGCCAGCCCGGTTAGGGGCTCGATCACATGCCGGGCGCACCTGACCAGACGGCGCTGGCCACGCTCAGCGAGGCCGGCCGCGCGGAAGCGCATCGCCGCTGGCTGGTCCTTCGGCCACACCTTGAAGACGGCGTCCCGCTGACCCATGTGGCCGCACAGTCCGGGATCCCGCACCGGACGTTGCAGCGGTGGCTGGCCCGCTACCGAGCCGGCGGACTGGCTGGGCTGGGCCGAGCCGCGCGCGCCGACCGGGGCCGGTCCCGCTTCCCCGAGCCGCTGCGGCTCCTGGCCGAGGGACTGGCGCTGCGCACGCCGGCACCGTCCGCCGCACAGGTGCACCGCCAGGTCACCGAGGTCGCGGAGCGGGAAGGATGGCCCGTCCCGTCCTACTCCGCCGTCTATGCGATCATCCGCGGCATCGACCCGGCGCTGCGGACCCTTGCGGTCGAGGGGGCCAAGCGCTACGCGGAGGTGTTCGAGCTGGTCTACCGCAGGCAGGCGGCCCGCCCCAACGAGATCTGGCAGGCCGATCACACCCAGCTCGACTTGTGGGTGGTGACCCCGGCCGGTCACCCGGCCCGGCCGTGGCTGACCGTGATCGAAGACGACCATTCCCGGGCCATCGCCGGGTACGCGGTCAACCTCGGCGCCCCGTCGGCGCTGCAGACCGCCCTGGCGCTGCGGCAGGCGATCTGGCGCAAGGCCGACCCGGCCTGGCACGTCTGCGGCATCCCGTCAGTGTTCTACACCGACCACGGCTCTGACTTCACCTCCCGGCACCTGGAGCAGGCCGCCGCCGACCTGGGCATGCGGCTGGTGTTCTCCCTGCCCGGTCAGCCCCCACGCGGCCGGGGGAAGGTCGAACGCTACCTGGACACGGTCAACCAGATGTGCCTGGCGGCCCTGCCGGGCTACGCCCCGCGCGGCACCAGGGACCGCGCCGGGCAGGCCCGGCTGACCCTGGCCGAGCTGGATGCGGCGCTCGGGGAGTTCATCGTCAAGGTCTATAACCACCGCGTCCACGGTGAGACCGGCCAGCCGCCGCAGGCCCGCTGGGAAGCCGGCGGGTTCCTGCCCCGCCTGCCCGAGTCCGCGGAACAGCTCGACCTGCTGCTGCTCACCGTCGCGAAACCCCGCAAGGTCCACCCGGACGGCATCCACTTCCAGGGACTGCGCTACCTCAACCCGGTCCTGGCCGCCTACGTCGGCGAGCCGGTGACCATCCGCTACGATCCCCGTGACCTTGCCGATATCCGCGTCTTCCACCGTGACCGCTTCCTCACCCGGGCGATCTGCCCGGACCTGGCGGCCGCCACCGTCAGCCTCAAGGAGATCACCGCCGCGCGCACCGCGCGCCGCCGGGAGCTGAGGAGGCAGATCGGCGAGCGCGCCAGCGTCGTCGACCGCCTGATCGCCGTCCACGCCCCGCCCCCGCCGGGCCCGCCCGCTAAAGCCGTCACAGCGGAAAGCCAGCCGGGCCCGCGGCTGGCGGCGATGAGCCGGTCGGCCAGCCGCAGCGTGTGGTCCGGGTGGACTTGGTCGTCCATTCCGCCGTGGATGAGCAGCAGCTTGCCCGCCAACCGGTCCGCGATGTCCACGTTGGAGGCCCGGGCCCAGGCCTCGGGGTTGTCCGCGCCGTCGTAGGCCTCCACGAAGCCCAGGTTGAAGTAGCGGTCGTCGTGATTGCCGGAGAGAGCGACTCCGGTCTTGTACACCTCGGGGAAGTCCAGCATCGCCCGCGCTGCGGCGAATCCGCCTGGCGAAGCCCGTGCCGTCCAGGTTGGCCCGGCACACCGTGCGCCGGTACGGATCCTCTTCGACCAGCCCGGAGGCGGTGAAATACACCACCCGCTCGGCCTCGTCGACGCGCAGGATCTGCCGCACCGCCCACTGCCCGGAGGTGACCTGCCCAAGCAGCGCGCCGGTGCGCAGGTCGTACCGGTACAGGTGACCCCAGTCGTCCCGCTGCGAGTACCACAGCACCTCGTCAGCCAGCACCCGAACGATCGGCGGCTCGGTCATCCACTGGTTGGGCTCCACGCGGGTGGCCCCGGTCTCGCTGAGCACGGTGGTGACCTCGCCGGTGGCCGGTTCCAGCCGGTGCAGGGTGAGCGTGTGCAGATCGCGGGGCTGGCTGAGGTAGTACACCGCCGAGCCGTCCGGAGCCCACCATGCCCATTTGATCATGATCGGCGAGAACTGCGTCATGAGCAGCGGCTCGGCCTGCGCGCGGACCATGGTGCCCGCCTGCACGTCCAGGACGACCAACTCGGCGTGGGGCACCTGCTCGTCCCCGGGGTAGGCGTACCGCTGGGTGCGCAGGAGGGGCGCGCCGCCGTCGGCGGGCCTGGACTCCACGAGGTGGGTCTGCCGGACGCTACGCTCATCGGTCCGATGCGCCAGTACCTTCGTCGAGCCGTGCGACCAGGCCACCGCGGGCGGCAGGTGCGGCAGGCCGAACTTGCGCAGCAGAGGTCAAGCGCCTGGCGATCGCGAGGAAGAAGGACGATTCGAGAGCGTTCGGCGACTGGATCGATGACCAGTTCCGTGCCTACAGCGACAAGGTCAACGCGGCGTATGGTGAGTGGGCCGAGGCCTACGAGCAGTGGCAGAAGCAGCGGCCCAGGCATGGCGCCGACGGTCCCCCTGCGCCGGACAAGCCGCTTCAGCTCGACCGGATACCCACGTCGGAGCTGAAGGCCGCCTATGACAAGGAGGTCGAGGGTTCCTACGACTGGGTCGTTCCGGCGTTCCAGGAATGGGCCGCGTCAGATCCTGGTGTCTTCACCGGGCACGTAGCCGCCATCCGCGGCACAGAGGGTCGGCTGGGCGACGGCGAAGCGCTCCGGCTCGCGACCAGCGCGCAGATCGATCTCGCGTCGCAGTGGGACGGCGCGTACTGCACGAACCTGCGGAACTTCCTCGGCACGCTGCTCGTCGTGCGGGGCAACCAGCAGGCGGTCGCGCGGACGCTACGCGAACTGCTGGAGGCCGAGCAGGCCCTATACCGGCAGGCGCAAGGCAACATGCTGCAGCTCGCCGGCGATGTCCGCGTTGCGATCGAGGGCAGCGGCGAGGAGGGCAAGCCCGAACACCGGACCCATCTGACCATCCTCAGTGCTGTGGCCTGGATTGCCGGTGCCGCCCTGGCGATACCATCCGGTGGCGCGTCGATCTATGCGGGCGTGGTGACCCTCAACGCGATCGCCGCGGTGTCCGGCGCCGCCGCGAGCCTGCGGCCGACCGGAACTGGGAAATCGCTCAGCGCGGACACCGTGGACGGCGTCCTGGAGAAGATGTCCGAGGTGATGGCGCAGGCGCGGTCCGATCTCGCCGAGCGTGAAAGGGACATCACCTCAGCACTGCAGCACAACCTTGAAGCGCTCTCGAGTTTGCGGCGTCAAGCCGAAGATGCCAACCTCAACAGCCCGGTCGTGCCAGCACAGCCGGCGATTGTCGGCGCCGCGCCCGGCCACATCAGCAGCCGCCTGCACCCCAGGTAGGCCCGCCGGCAGCGTCGCATCAGACCTCCCGCTTGAACCTGTCCGCTTCGGGCCCGTTGACATCGCCATCGTGTTCGCCGGGGCGGCGTCCACACCCACCGTTGGGACGGCCGCGGGCGGCGGCCAGGCAGGTCAGCGCGGTGCCCATCCGGACACCGGCGCGGGCATTTCGGGGTATCGGCCCCGCGCCCACGGCGCCGGGCCGGTTGTCATCGGCCACATAGGCCAGGCCGTAGGCGCACGCGGCCTCGATGAACGCTGCCTGCACCGGGTTGAGCTCGGCTCGCGACCGAGGGTTAGCAGCTCCGTTACATACGAACCCGCCCAGGCCGCTCCTGGTCCGGCGGCGTCTTCGTCTCTTCCTGGGCTCGCCGCCGATCACAATGGTGAGGTGGACCGCAGATCAGGCTTCTTCCCGACGGGGCGCAGTCGTGGTGTCACCGTGGCCGTCGATGGTTTCTTCGCGCTGGTGTGGTTTGGGTGGGGTCAGGCAGCCGCACAGTCGTGGCTGGTGGTCCCCCTGGCTGTGGGGACCGGGCTGGCCGCGCTGCTCACGGTGGCGGGGCTGATCGTAACCAAGCGGTCGGTCGGTCGGCCGGTTGCCGGCCATGAGCGACCCGGCGGTCCGGCGCCGGTACAGCATTATCGTGGGCCTCGAATTCGGGCTCCTCGGTGCCGGTGCAGCCCTATTGGGACTGACCGGGCAGGACCAGTGGGTTCCGGTGTGGATCTGTTTCGGCGTGGGGGCGCATTTCTTCCCGCTCGCCTCAGCACTGGATAATCCGTCGTTGCGTCCGCTCGGACTGCTTCTCGCCGCTGTGGCTATCGCGGCCCTGATAACTGGTCTGGCCTCAACCGTGGCGCCGTCGACGATTACTGGCCTCGGGGCTGGACTGTGCCTTCTCGCCTTCGGCCTCGCGACTCTCTTCACTGGCGGTGCTGGCCATTCCGGCTCAAGGCCCATCCCCTGGGCTCGGAGCGGCGGTCTGGCTCTGCGGGCCAGACGTTGCGCCAAGGTTGAGCCGGGGTTACAGGCCGCCGCCGTTTCTGTCCTGGCCTGCGGATTTCACTTCGAGCGCAGAGCCTGGCTGTGTATTCGTCATGCGATCACGCCTGACCGACGGGCGGGGTAAGCGTAACAGGAGGATCAGCCATTCCCGCTTCAGATTCTGGCGCCTATTCCGTGACGCCGGCAAGGTGCCCAACGGTAGCAGGAACAGCAGCGGGCGCCGGCCGGTGCGTAATATCAGGTGCATGATCTGCCGCCTGTGGCGAGGCTGGACCACCAGGGATGACGCTGACGCCTATGAGCGCATCGTCCGGGGTCAGGTGATCCCCGGCATCGAGGCGCGGCGCATTCCCGGGTTCCGCTCCATCGACCTGGTCCGGCGTGAGCGGGACCAGGACGTGGAGTTCATGACCCTGATGTGGTTCGACAGCCTGGACTCGGTGAGGACGTTCATGGGCGAGGACTACGAGGTGGCGCACGTTCCCGCGGAGGCACAGGCGGTGCTCGCGGACTTCGACAAGCGCTCGGCGCACTATGAGGTGCTCGATCACCGCGACCAGCCCGGGCGATGATTTCGCCGCGCATGTGCCCGGTCCCTCGTGATCGGGCCCGCTGGTCATCCGCGTGACGCGGATGACCAGCGGACCCGGCCTGGAAGCCTTTGGCCTTGCCCCCTTGTCGCAACGCGTACGAGGCTGGAGCCTGGCGACGCAAGCCGGGAACACTCTGGTGCGCGCAGATCAGCTGGTGCTGTGCTCTCGGCGGCCTGTTTCGCCTGCTGATTCGGCGCGGTGTATGGCCCGCATGGCGCCCAGGAACAGCCGCTGCTGGCTGAACACCAGGCGCGCGGCCCGGAGCCCGGCGGTGGCCGCCATGTCGCTCAGCGGGCCGCTCGGCCTGCCGTACATCTGCCGCGCCCAGCGCGGCAGAGTCGAGAACGCCAGTGCACTTACCGGCGGCAGCCCCAGTTTCAGCACGCGGTTGCCTTCTGGCACCGGAGGGTGGAAGGTCAGCCGCAGCGCTTGTTTCGCCTCGTCGCACGCGTACAGCCTCGGCCTGATCTGCTCATAATAGGCGCCGAGCTCGGCCATGGAAGCAGGCGCCGCCGCACGGTCGACGCCGATCAGCTCCGCGCTCGCGCGCTGCTCGTCCACGAAGGCGTCGAGATCCGCGGCGGAGAACGGCAGCCCACTGCGCCAGGCTATGTCGGCGCAGGAGGCGACCTCGCCGCAATGCACCCACAGCAGCAGCTCGGGTTCATCCACCCGGTACCGCGTGCCGTCGGGGTCGGTTCCGGTGAGCGCCTCGTGAATCTTGCGCACACGACGTCCGGCGCGTTCTGCCTCGGCCGTCGTCCCGAACGTGCGCGTCTCGATGAACTTCCTCGTCCGCCTCAACCTGGTCCAGGCATCCACTGGCTGCGTGATGGTGGCGGCGTTCTGCAGCGTGCCGCGTATCACTCGCGGGTGCAATGCCTGCAGGTACAGCGCGCGGGCAATCGCCACCCACATGATCCGGCTGTTCATGACATGCCAGGTCACCGACCTGGGGCCGAACAAGCCCTCATCTTTCCGGGCGGGATCATCCGGACTTGTATACGTATAGGGCGTGGAGGACATCGTCTTCCCTGCGTCAGTCAAGACAGTCGCAGTCAGGGTCCGAACGCGCTGTGTGCTTACGGGCAGAGCCGCGCGGCGGCCGGCATCGTTGGCCAGCATAGCCGCACAGATAGCCCCGTCGCGGTCCTGGCGGCGGGTCCGGGGGTGCAAGCCACCACCTCCCCGCTCACCAGAACGGGCACCGCTGGGCCACCCGGCCCGCAGATCACCCGGTCCGGCGTGGCACCGACAGCGACGCGCCTTCATGCCATGAGGTACAGAACGAAAGTGGGTAGGTTGTCGATCGCGCGTGCTCCAGAGGGCGCCTGCGCATGAGGCATCGGCTGGCGGCCCGCTGGATCGGCTTGCCTGGCTGGGGCCGTCATCGCGAAGCGGCAGCGCGACCCGCCGTAACCTGCGGGCTCCACCAGGCCTCTCTGCGGCGCCGGTAGGGGCGGGCGAACCCGCGCAGCAGGATGAATCGCGGCACCGCCGGTATCTGATGGGTCGCCTCCAGGAGCCCTGCCGCGGCCGGGTTGCGCTGGCGAATCAGCGGCCACAAGCCGGCGTCCTCGGTGTGGTGGTGTTCGTGCAGCCTGTCCGTCAGCCACACAACCTGGTCCGCCACCGCCTGCTTGCGCTCGCCCTGCGGCACACGTGCCGCCGTGAGCACCAGCCGGACCCGCGCCAGGTCACGGCGGAACGCGGCATGCACGATTCCCATCATCCGGGTGTCGGCCGGTGATTCTGCTGTCATCATCGCCACCTCCTGAGGCACAGACCTGAACCGCCACCTCACTCATAACCAGGCCAGCCGAATTGCCGCTGGACCAGTCGGGCTGGCTGGTCCAGACCGAGATATGGGCGGGTTCCAGTGCCGACTGCACGACGCTGGCCAGGTCGCCGCGGACTGCGTCTAGGTCGACCGTGTCCTTGAGCCGGACCGCGAACGCGGCCACCGTGGCCTCGCCGTCGTACCTGGCCCGGTTGAACCGCCGGTCCACCCGTTGCTGCACCCGCCGCCGGACCGGGCTGAAGAGGGCCGCCGCGGCCAGCGTGGCCGCAGCCACCACAACCGGGGTGCGCACCCCGAACACTCCGGTGGCCAGCAGCACCAACCCGGCGTAGACCCCGGCCAGCAGGCCGGTGATGATCGCGTAGGCCACCGTCCGGGAGATGACACGGTCGATGTCATACAGCCGGTACCTCAGGACGGCGAACCCGACCGCGGCGGGCATCGCCAGCACGACGGCGAACAGCGCGCCCGAGGCGAGCCGCGCGGCCGTCCCTGGAGTCAGCGACAATGCAACCGCGGGCACTAGCGCCACGGCCACCAGGCACCCCGACCAGGCCAGCCACTTGATCTGCTGCCGCTCGGTAGCCATGCCCCGCCGCTCCCGCGCCACCAGCGACCACACGGCCAGCACCACGCAGCCGACCAACCCGGCCAGCCCGGCCACAGCCGCATCGAACGGCACCGCCGCCGGGGCCACCCCGAACGGGTTGCTCAGCCCCGGCAGGTTCGGCCGGTCTGACCCGGGCGAGAAGGCGAGCCCGGCGACCGCGATGACCGCAAACCCGCCGGCCAGCCAGCTGACCGGGCGCCACCGCGGCGAGGACAGCCGGCCGTCCGGGAACAGCAAGACCAGGTACACCGCGACCAGCGTGACGAACGGGACCCAGATCCACAGCTGGACCCAGCCGACATACGCACTGCCGGGCAAGCCGTGGCCCGCGGAGGCCGCCAGCCCGTACTCGAAGGTGGCGAAGTCCGCCGCTTCCACCAGCCCCGTGGCGGCGAAGATCCAGCCCACCAGGTGGCCCGGGCGGCGCCAGGTCAGCAGGGCGCCTACACCGCCGAATCCGATCGCATACAGGCCGGCGAACCCGCGGATACCGAAGAATCCTTTCGGTACCGGGGTCGACCAGTCCCAGACCATCAGCGCCAGCCCGGCCGCAGCGATCACCAGCGTGGCAGCCCCCAGCAACCATGCTGACCTGCGAGCCCATCGCATCGCGCTCACTCCGCCTTCGACGGCAGCCGGCGAACCGCCAGCTGCGCCCCGCTACGAACGCCACGCTATGCCTGCACCGTTCCGGGAACGTTACGGAAAGGAGCACCGTGGCTGCGCGACAGCGCCGCACTCGCTGAGCGTGATCGGAACTCGTGGTCGCCGAGTTCTTCGCCGCTGGGGTGGAGTCGATGGCGGTGCTGGGTGACGGGTGGGTCGCCACCGGCAAGGGAACACGGGCGGGTGAATCCTGGTCTGGGGACTCCGCTGCTCCCTGGACCAAGCCGGCCACCGCCTGGGAAGTCGCGTACGGCACGGTGTGGCTGCTGTCTGGTGAATCCAGCTATGTCAGCGCGCATCCGCTGGTGCTTGACGGGGGCGCGACCAGCTTCGGATTACCGCCCTGGCGGTGCGCGGCCGCTTTGTTTCCGGGCTCTACCATTCCACCGGCAGTTTGGTCAGACCGCCGGTCACCGAACCGGAACGCATCCGAAGTTGCTCGAGCGGGACTGCGAGCCGCATCGCGGGGAAGCGCGCCGGCAGCTGGCAGAAGACCGCCTGCAGTTCGATCCGGGCGAGCGGGGCGCCGAGGCAGTAGTGGGCGCCGTGCCCGAAGGAGAGATGGGCCCGCCCTTCGCGGGCGATGTCGAAGCGATCGGGGCTGGGAAAGACCGCGGGATCGTGGTTGGCGGCGCGCGTGTCCAGCAGCACCAGGTCGCCCGCATGCACGGTGACCTCCCCGATCTGCAGGTCGGTACGGGCGTAGCGGGGAATGCCGCCGCCGCTGCGGCCCGGGGCACGCAATATCTCCTCCACCGCGGTGGTGATCCGGCCCGGATCATCGATCAGAGCCTGCTGCTGGCCTGGATTGGCCAGCAGGCACAGGGCGCCCATGCCGATCGCCACTACCGTCGTCTCGTGACCGGCGAACAGCAGGGCCATCGACAGCATCGCGATCTCGTCATCACCGAGACCGCCGGCGCACAGCCGGGAGATGAAGTCGTCACCCGGCTGGCTGCGCTTGCGCGCCACCAGCTGCTGGCCGTAGATGAACAGCTCACCCAGCCCTTGCTCGGAACGGGCCCGGTCACGAGAATCTCCGACGGCCTCACTCCAGGCGCGGATTTGGTCGCGGTCGGCATACGGCACGCCGAGCAGCTCGCAGATGACCTGGATGGGCAGCGGCAGCGCCAGCGCCCGGTGCAGGTCCGCGGGCGATCCGTGCGCAGCCAGGTCATCGAGCAGGCCCGCGGTCAGTTCTTCCACCCGCGGCCGCAGTGCCCGCATCCGCCTGGGTGAGAAATGCGGCTGCAGCAGTGAGCGCAGCCGGGCGTTGTCGGCCTGCTCGGTGTCGTAATTGCCCATCGGCCCGCCGAACAACACCGACTGCCCCAGCCGGGCAGCCTTGGCCGGGTCAGGGTGGGAGCGGCCAAGCCGGTCATCGGCCAGCAGACGGCGTACCTCCTTATGGCCGGTAACCAGCCAGGCCTGATCGCCCACCGCCGTCCGGACCCGGTGGACCACGCCATCTTGCTGCAGCTGGCGGAGCAATGGCGCGACATCCAGTGGATGAGCCTGGTCAAAGGGCAGCTGAACCGTCATGCCTGACGCCTCCTCAGCTCAGCGGGGCTCGGCCCGGATCCCCGCCGAGCGCGGCCACCGCAGCCGTTGACACATGCTCCCTCATCAGCCATCCAGCGTCGATGGACCAAGTCGTCCCCGCCCGTGGCGGCGGGTACACATGATCACCACATTACGTGCGGCTGCGACCCTCAAGAAAGGTGCTCGATAACCGTACCTATCGGCGGATACGGATCGTCAAGCGGCAGGCAGGTGCGCTGCAGAACGTGACCTCGCGCTGGGACCCCAGGCGGGGAAGGTCAGGGTCATCGGCTGAGGCACCGGCCGTGATCATCTTCCAGGGCGCCGCGCGATCCCTGGGCCCGGCGCGGGGTATCAGCCCTGCCCTCGTTCTGGGTGCTCGTAGCCGACGGTACCGAAGGGGAGCGGCCGGTAGCCTGCCGTGGGGGTCACGGCATCATCGACAGGAGTGCGCGGAGCGTGGCGCTGTACCCGGATGTCTCGTCCAGCCGGCCCATCACGGCCTCGATCAGCTCGTGGTCGTCGAGCTTTACGGTGCTGGACCCATCGGTGACGGCCGTCCGCGCGCCGGCATGCCGGATTTGCAGCTGGGGTTTCGCTTCCGCAAGCGCGAACCGGGAGTAGCGGGCCCGCCATGTTGTCCGCTCCCCATGCTCATCATGCGTGATGGGAATGCCGATGTCGTCGCCGTGGGTGGCGAGCTCGGCGGCCACGTGAAACGCCTGCCAGCGGCTCGGGTAGTCGCCGACGGAGGTGTCCACAACGCCGTCTGCTCGCTCGCGGAACCGGCGGCGGTTATCAGCGCTGGCCGCACGCCAGCGGGCGAGCACCTCGGCCGGGGACAGGGCGGCATAGCCGGCGACGCCGAGCGCGTTCACCGAGTCAAGGTCCGTGCCGCCGCGCTCGGCGAAGCCGGCGAAAAACGCCGCGACCGTCCCATCCAGGCAGGCCCGGTGGTAGTCCTCGCCTGCGGTCAGATGCCCGAGCACGTCTCGTACCGTCCACCCAGCGCACCGCGATGCCCGCTGCCAGCCGGATGGACCCAGGCCGGAAAGGAACGCATCCAAGTGCCCTGCCTCGCTGTCGAGCAGGGCGAAAGGATCGAGCCCGGCCAGCTCACGATCATCGGTCATTCCGCCTCCCACCTCCGGCCCCAGCCACCCAGGCACCGTCCGGCGTGACCGACACTATAAAACCCGGGGCCCGGCAATCGCAGTCGTACAGAACGCCCTGATGTGGACAGTCTGCACCGTGATTGAGCTTGAGTCGGCAGCCGCCCAGGCGGTTCGCGCAGCGCTCGGTGTATTGAGGGTGCCGTTCGGTGACTGTCCCGGTCGTGGAGCGGTGGATGCAGGCGGTCAGCGGCGGACGGTGAAGAACAGGTGGGTGGCATAAGGCGACTCGATGACGCCGGTGCGTTCCAGCTCAATCGCCTGATCGCCGAGGTTATCGAACAGCCGCTTGCCCGCGCCCAGCAGCACTGGCGCGACGTGCAGCCGCAGCGCGTCCACCACCCCGGCGGCCAGGTACTGCTGGATCACGCTGGCGCCGCCGCCGATGCCGACGTCCTTCTCCCCCGCGACCGCCCGGGCCTGAGCCAAGGCGCCGCGGATGCCGTCGGTGACGAACGTGAACGGCGACTGCCGGCCGGCCCATTCGGGCGGCACCGCGTGGGTGAGAACGAAATATCGGGCGTGCGGGCCGCCCGGGGGATGGCCGCCCCAGCCGCCGGTGACGTCGAACATCCGCCTGCCGATGATACCCGCGCCGATCGACCCCATGGCCTGGTCGAGGACGTTGCGGTCGACCTCGGCCGGGGCGAACCGTCTGCCTTCGTCGTCGTAGCGCCACGGCCCGCCCATGACCCAGTTGTGCAAGCACTCGCCGCGCTCGCCGAGGCCGCGGCCGGGACGGTCGTCCGGCCCCGTGATGAAACCATCAAGCGACATGGTGATGTCGGCGATGACCTTGCCCATGGCCTCCTCCTGTCCCGCGCCGGGCTGTTCCCCATGTGGGACTGCGGCAGCGGCCGGAACTCATCGCTGGACCGGGGTGCATGCCCGACCGGGTTGACTTAGCGGACTTGCAGCACCCAGAACGCCCGGATCTGTTACCGCCGACGACCAGTTGTACGGTTCCAAGGCTCCGCTGTCGTACTGATCTTCCAGCAAACGGAGATGATTGACCACCGAGTCGCCTTGCAAAACTCTGATTTCAACCCATGGGTCATCCACCACCCGAACCCGCCAATGAAGGCCGAAGAACTTGCCTATGCCAGCGCAGCTGCGGACAGGCTTACCATCGGCGAAGCAGAGGAGATCCGCCGGATCGCTCGGCGCAGGCGGCCCGTCTGGGCGGACGAGGACTAACGGCCCTCCGTCATGACAGACATGCTGCGCGGGCGTATCTACCGTGCTCACCTGGCTCACATCGGCGAAGAGAAGTTCTTCTTGGTCGTGTCCAACGACCGGCGCAACCCGGGCGTTCGAGCAAGTACTCGCAGCCCGGCTGACGACCACACCGCCAAAGGCAGAGCGCCCTGCGATGGTGCCGTTGGGGCCAGGGGAAGCAAGGCAGTGGGACTACCGGGCCGAGCTGCTTTTAACCCGTGGAGTCAGGGGTTCCTGTCGCGTCGCCTTGGTTTGCGATCTCCAGCAGCGCCCACACCTTTTGTTCCGCGTCGATGATCGACTGGGCGATGCGCTCGGCGCGGGCCGGGTCGGTAGCGGCCACCGTCCTGGCGACACTGCGCAGCGCCGACGCCTTTCTCTGATCCTTGATGATCGACTGGGCGATGCGCTCGGCACGGTCCGGGTCGGTGACAGCCACCTCCTGTACGATTTGCTCCAGGGGCCCGTCGTAGAAGAACGAGAAGGGTCCTTCCGACGAGGGTCTTCGCGACTGGGTGATGTGTTCGACCTCGGCGAGGAGTTCGGCTGCGCGGGCCGGGCTGATTGCACTCATGGCCGTCGCGACCTTGCTCAGTGCCTCTGCTTCCGTCAATATGTCCGAGGTAATGGACCGAGCGATGCGCTCGGCGCGACCCGGGTCGGCAGCAGCCACGGCGGCAGCCATGCCACATAGCGCCGACTCCTTAAAAACCTCGCTGCTGATCATCGAGACGATGCGATCAGCGTGATCCGGGTCGATGGCAGCCACCGTCGGCACCACGCTGGCCAGTGCCAGTTCCCTCTCGCTCTCGTCAGAGATCGACGTGGCGATGCCAAGGGCGCGGTCCGGGTCGGTGGTGGTTATCGCCTTCGCGAGGATGCCTAGCGCCGACGCCTTCTGCCTTTTATCGGGGAGCGACAGGGCGATGCGCTCGGCGCGGTCCGGGTCTGTAGCAGCCACCATCCGCACGATGTCGTGCAACCCCCACCCGTCCAGGTTCTGGTAGGTGATGGACTGGGCGATGCGCTCGGCACGGTCCGGGTCGATAGCGGCCATCGTCCCGGCGACTCGGCGAAGCGCCCACGCCTTTTGCTTAACGCTGGTGATCGACCGGGCGATGCGTTCGGCGTCATCGAGGAGCCGGGCTGCGCGACCCGGGTCGGTGGCAGCTATCACTTTCGCGATGCCGCCTAGCGCCGACACCTTTTCCTCATCGCTGGTGACCGACCGGGCGATGCGTTCGGCGTCATCGAGGAGCCGGGCTGCGCGGCCCGGGTCGGTGGCAGCTATCACTTTCGCGATGCCGCCTAGCGCCGACACCTTTTCCTCATCGCTGGTGATCGACCGGGCGATGCGTTCGGCGTCATCGAGGAGCCCGGCGCTGCTGGCTTGGCCGTTGTGGTCACGTTCCGGGACCTTTCCAGCCGCCGCGCCGTCGGTGGCTACACCTTGCTGGACGCTGTGCGGGTGAGAGCCGCTCAGGGCGGCGGGCTGACCGAGGCTAGCTAGGTAGGCGCAGGCGGCGGCGGCGACGGCAGGGTTGTCGGTTTCAGCGATCTTTCGCAACTGCAGCTCAGCGGTCAGCGCGCGCGCCGGATCATCACCGGCGAGCCAGCCGCCTAGTTCATGGACCGCGCCAATACGCACCCGGGCGTAGCGACTGTCGAGGCTGGCGGCAAGATCCTCGGGCAGTCCGGCCGGGGTGAGAGCGATCCCGGCTGGACTGCGGGCGAGCACGATCGCCCCCTCGCCACCGGATAGCCAACGCTGCGGTGTCTGGCTGGCGCCGCTGGCCTGGACATAGCGGTAGGCGTAGTCGTACGCCTCGTCCACGCTGACGTAGCCGTCGCCGTCTGCGTCAGCGGCACCGGTGCGGAACCCTTCAATCAGGCCCGCGGTGAACACTGACCCGGCTACCGCGGCTCCAGGCAGAGCCTGTCCCTCGAACGAATACTCACCGGCCCGGGAGGCGGTCAGCACTGCCTGGCCCCGGCCAGACACGCCCAGCCGCCGCTCCAAGTCCAGATCGGCATCACCCTTACTGCCATGGGCGAACGCGCCGCTGAAACAGCAATCCAGGATCAGGACCTGCTGGCGGGCCCGGCAGTCCTCCAACTGGTCCAGCAGCCACGTCGCCGGGATACCTGTGCTGCTCAGCCGACTCTTGACCGTGTCAGCGGCGGCGAAGTACAGGCGGTTGCGCCGGTCCAGCAGCCCGTGGCACGACAGGTACACCACCACCAAATCGCCGACGCCGCGGCCCGACAAGAACACGTCGATTGCCCGCCGGGCCTGCCATTCATCGGCGTCGATCACCGCGGTGACGGTGAACGCACCAATACCTGGGTCGGCGAGGATCTCCGCCAGGTCCTGGGCGTCGTGAGCCGGAGCGCGCAGCTGACGAAGTTCCGGATCGTGATACCTGGTGGTCGCGATGATCAGAGTCTCGCGCGGCCCTGGGAGCGGGTCAGCAGCCGGCCGGGTGCCGGGCGAGCCAGCCATCGATGATCTTCTCCTGCTGCTCGCGTGTGGCCCGTCGTAGCTTCAGCGCGTCCCCGCCGTAGTTGACCTCCACCACCCGGTCGTTCCGGGTCACCCAGTCGGCGACCTTCGCCAGCACCGCCCGCAGCGCCTCCGGGCCTAGCTGCACCGCCAGCCAGCCAGCGATGGCGGCCACTCCCTTCGCGCCCGGCGGCACAACCTCATCTGGCAACCGGTCGACGGCGGACACGTCCAGATCAAGCAGTTCGCTACGCAACAGCCCCGCCAGCTCTGCCAGCTCTCCAGCGTCATCTTCCGGGCTGGGACACACCTGAAGAATTAGCCCGCCAGCATCCGCCATCGCCCTGCCGCTCCGATCCCCTCCGCGGCCACCACCCGTGGCCCATGTCGGACTTATGGTTCAGCATAGGACACGCTGTAGTGGCGGCCATGGCCGACCTGTGGGCCCAGCTGGTCAAGCTGCGTCGGGCCGGAACGCTGCCCGATCCTCCCGTCCAGCCGTACCCGTTCCCCCGGGCCAGCGCAGCGGCTGGAACCGGCCGTCGGGGAACAGCAGGACGGTCAGCGCGGCCAGCACCGCGATGCCGAACTCCCCCGATTCCAGCATCACCGCCACCGGGCCGAAGGGCAGCGTGCCGCGGTGGATGCGGTAGTCGAGCACCGAGTACAGCAGCGCGACGCCGACCACCGGGGTCAGCAGCGACCAGCCGAGCAGCAGCCACCCGATCGGGCTGGCGGGCTGGCGCCGGGCCACCACGAAACCCACCGCCAGGCAGACCAGGGCCGCCACGGTCCCGCCGGCTCCATAGGCGGCCCGCTGGTAGTCCCTGGTCAGGAGCAGGAGGACTCCGCACGTCCCGAACATCACCACGGTCAGGCCCGCCGCCAGCAGCGCAACGCGGCCAGACGTGGCAGAGGCCGGGCGGAACCGTCCCGTGATGGCCTCGGCCGCCATAGCGCCCTCCGGAAGTCCGGACTACCCCGATTCCAGCTTAGAGAAAAGGGCTATCAGGTCCAGCCGCGAAGCAGCAGGAGCCTTCGCCGTGCGCCTTTAGTTATCTGGAGCCAGATGACCCCGGCGGCGTCGAGGAGATCGCCGCCTGGTAGCCGGCGGCGCGCACCCACGGATCGTTCGGACCGAAGGGTTTCCCCCGGATACGGTGGGGCGGTGAGAATCGGGCCAGGTGGGGTGGGGCGGGTCCTGCTGGGCGGTCTGCTCGCGGCCGTGGCGGCCACGGGGGCCGCCCTCACCGCCGCGAACCCGGCCGGCGCGCAGGCTCCCCCGGCCCGGCACGTCGTCATCGTGGGCCTGTCCGGCCTGCGGTGGAGCGACGTGTCGCCGGCCGGCACGCCCGCGCTGTGGCGGCTGGCCGGCCAGGGCTCGCTCGCCTCCCTGGCCGACTACGCCGTGCTCCCGGTCACCTGCCCGGCTGACGGCTGGCTGACCCTGAACTCCGGCGCCCGGGCCCAGTCCGACCACGGCAACGCCGGCTGCGGCACGTTCCCCGCCGTGGTCCCGGCCGGGCCCCAAACCCCCCAAAAGCCCGGCAACCGGGGCGCCACCGTCCCCGCCCTGCCCGGCCTGGTCGGCTACAACCGGCAGTTCCGCAACGACCCCGACTGGGGCCTGCTCGGCCGCGCGGCCGGCTGCGCCACCGCCGTCGGCCCCGGCGCCGCGCTGGCCCTGGCCGGCCCGTCCGGCCACGTCGGCTCCTACCTCCCCGCCCCGTCGGACCTGACCGCGGCGGTCCTGTCCCGCTGCCCGCTGACCGTCGTGGACCTGGGAAATCTCGGCACTACGGAACGGGACGTGGCTCTCGCCGCCGCGGACACCGAACTGCAGCGCATCGTGGCCGAACTCCCCTCCGGTACCACCCTGCTGGTCACCGCGCCCGGCGCGACGACCGAACCCCCGCACCTGCAGCTGACCCTGGCCGCCGGGGCCGGGTACCGGGCCGGCCTGCTCGATTCCGGCTCGACCCGCCAGCCCGGCCTGGTCGCGCTCACCGACCTGACCCCGACCGTGCTCGGCTGGCTCGGCCACGGCCTGCCGTCCGGCGTGGTCGGCGCGCAGCTCACCCGGGGCAGCAGGCCGCAGAGCCTGGCCGCCACGATCCGCTCGCTGGCCGGCCGGGACACCGCCGACCAGGTGTGGCAGTCCACGCACCAGGTGTTCTTCTGGGCCTACCTGCTGGCGGACGCGGCGGTCCTGGCCGCGATCGGGCTGGCGTCCTGGGGAGCCGCGCCCGAGCGCCGCCGGCGGCGGGCGCGGTGGTGGCGGGTGGCCGGGGTGTTCGCCGTCTCGGTGCCCGCCGGGACCTTCCTGGCCAACCTGGTGCCGTGGTGGCGGCTGGCCCATCCCGCCGCCTGGCTGTACGTGGTCGCGGTGGCGCTCGCCCTGGTCATCGCGCTGGCCGCCCTGCTCGCCGCCCGGCGCCGGGATGCGCTCGCCCCGTTCGGCCTGGTGTGCCTGTTCACCGTGGCCGTGCTGGGGATCGACGTGATGACCGGGTCCCGGCTGCAGATGGAGACGCCGTTCGGGCTGTCGGTACTCGAGGGCGGCCGGTTCTACGGCATCGGCAACGACGCGCTGGGCGTCTACGGCATCGCCGCGCTGTTCGGCGCGGCCTGGCTGGCCGGCGTCGCGCTGCGGCGCTCTGCCCATTCCCGGCCGTCCTCCCGGCTCCCGGCGCTGGCGGCCGCGTCGGCGGTGGCCGCGTTCGCGGTGGTCGCGTCCGGCTGGCCGGGGTTCGGCGGCAAGGTGGGCGGGACGCTGGCCATGGTGCCGTGCTTCGCCCTGCTGCTGATGACGGTGGCCGGGATCAGGCTCACCTGGCGCCGGGTGGCGCTGGCCGCCGTCAGCGGGCTGGCCCTGTTCGCGGTGTTCGCGCTGATCAGCTACTTCACCCCGGTCACCGGCAGGTCCGACATCGGTGCGTTCGCCGGGGACGTGCTGCACGGCCACGCCGGCTCGGTGCTGCTGCGGAAGATCCATTCCAACCTCGGCACGCTCCCGGTCAGCGCGTTCAGCCCGCTGGTCCCGATCGTGGTGCTGCTCACCGGGCTGATGCTGTGGCGGCCCGCGTGGTTCGGGCTGAAGACCCTGCCGCTGGCCTACGCGGCCGAGCCGCTGCTGCGCCCGGTCCTGGGCGTGCTATGGCTGATGCCGGTGCTCGGCTGGCTGGCCGACGACTCCGGCGTCATCGTCCCGGCCGAGGCGCTGCCGATGGCGCTGCCGCTGGGCATCGCCGTGCTGGCCGCCGCGGCGTACGGCTACGGCTACGGCTCGCGCCCCGCGCACTCCGGGCACAGGCCGAACAGCTCGACGGTGTGGCCGACGTCGGTGAAGCCGGCCTCGGCGGCGACCCGCTCCGCCCACTGCTCCACCGCCCGGCCTTCCACCTCCACGCTGCGGCCGCAGTTGCGGCAGGTCAGGTGGTGGTGGTGCACCGTGGTCCCGCACTGGCGGTAGAGCGTCTCGCCGCTGGCGTCGCGGATGGCGTCGACGCTGCCCTCCTCACTGAGGGCCTGCAGGTGCCGGTAGACGGTGGCCAGGCCGACGCGCTCGCCCTTGCGGCGCAGCTCGGCATGGATCTCCTGGGCGCTGCAGAAGCCGGGCAGGCCCGCCAGCGCGGTGGCCAGTGCCTGCGCCTGCCTCGTCCCGCGCACCCGGGTGCCGCGCCCAGGCCTGACCTGCACGCGGTCCCCGGGCTGCGGCGTCGTCACAGTCGCACCGTACAACCTGGACCACCGTCCCTCCAAGGCCGGAGCTTCCCCGCGCCTTCGCCCGCGGACCCCTCCGGGCTCTCCTTGCGAACGTGTTGCAAGCGAAACTGGGAATCATTATCATTATAGCGGAGCCAAGCCCACTGATCCCCGTACCAAAGGAGTTGCCGGTCATGCGGCGCAGTAACCGTGTCCTGGCGGCGGCGTTGGCCCTTGGCGCGGCGCTGCTAGTCGGCGCCTGCTCCTCGGCGTCCAGCTCGTCCACGTCCGGCTCAACCACCGCCGCCAACGCGATCGTGGCGGTGGGCGCGGAGAACGAGTACGCCAACGTCATCGCCCAGGTCGGCGGGAAGTACGTCCAGGCCAGCGCGATCATGAGCAACCCGAACACCGACCCGCACACCTTCGAGGCCAGTGCGTCGGTGGCCCGGACGGTGAGCGCAGCCCAGCTCGTGGTGCAGAACGGCGTCGGCTACGACACGTTCATGAACACGATCGAGAACGCTGCCCCGAGCAGCTCGCGCAAGGTCATCGTGGTGCAAGACCTGCTCGGCCTGCCGACCGGCACGCCGAACCCGCACCTGTGGTACAAGCCGAGTACGATGCCGGCCGTGGCCAACGCGATCGCGGCCGACCTGGCCGCCATCCAGCCCGCCCACGCCTCGTACTTCAAGGCCAACGCGTCCGCGTTCATCGCCTCGCTCGACGCGTGGAACAGCGCCATCGCCGCGTTCAAGGCCAAGTACCCGGACACGCCGGTGGCCACCACCGAGCCGGTGGCCGATTACATGCTCCAGGCGGCGGGCGCGGACAACATGACGCCGTTCGCGTTCCAGGCCGACATCATGAACGGCACCGACCCGTCGGCGCAGGACGTGGCGATCGAGCGGAGCCTGTTCACCCAGCACAAGGTGAAGGTGTTTCTCTACAACCAGCAGGTGACGGACACGCTGACCGAATCGTTCATCACGCTGGCCCAGCAGAACGGCATCCCGGTGGTGGGCGTCTACGAGACGATGCCCGTGCCCGGCTTCGACTACCAGTCGTGGATGCTGACCGAGGTCCAGGACCTGCAGAAGGCCGTGGTGAACCACGTCTCCACGGAGCACCTCTGATGACCGGGGACCTGCTCCGGCTGGACGACGTAAGCGTGCGGCTGGGCGGCCGGGAGATCCTCCGGGACGTGTCGTTCGGCATCCGCCCCGGTGAGTTCACGGGGCTCATCGGGCCGAACGGCGCGGGCAAGACCACCCTGCTCCGGGTCATCCTCGGCCTGCAGCCGGTCACCAGCGGCTCGGTGCTGCTCGATGGCGCACCGCGGCCGCACCGGGACTCCTCGATCGGGTATGTGCCGCAGAAGCTGGCCATCGAGCCGGACATGCCGCTGCGGGTCAGGGATGTGGTGAGCCTCGGGCTGGACGGGCACAAGTTCGGCATCCCGCTGCCGTCGCGGGCCCGCCGCGAGCGGGTCAGCGACATGCTCGTCGCCGTCGGCGCGGAGCGGTACGCGGACGCCCGGGTTGGCGAGCTGTCCGGCGGCGAGCAGCAGCGGGTCATGATCGCGCACGCCCTGATCAGCAAGCCGAGGCTACTGCTGCTCGACGAGCCGCTGGCCAATCTGGACATCTCCAGCGAACAGGGGATCGTCTGGGTGCTGGCGCGCCTGGCCCGCGCCGAGGAAGTCGCCGTCCTGCTCTCCGCGCACGACATGAACCCGCTGATGCCGGTCATGGACCGGATCGTCTACGTGGCCGCGGGCCGCGTGGCGGTGGGCGATGCCGACGAGGTGGTGCAGCCCGAGGTACTGTCTCGCCTGTACGGCCGGCACGTCGACGTGATCCGGGTACACGGGCGGATCCTGGTGGTGGCCGCCCCGGAAGGGACCGACGTCGCCGAGGCCGACGCCGAGGACATAGGCGTCGCGGGGTAGACGTGGGCCATCTGCTCAGGTACGTGTTCGAGCCCGGCTTCTTCGGCAGCGGGCCGGTGCACGTCGCGCTGGCCGTCGGGGCCGTCGTCGCCATCACCTCCGCTGTGGTGGGCGTGTTCACCGTGACCCGGGGCCAGTCGTTCGCCGGTCACGCCCTAGCCGACATCGCCACCACGGGGGGTTCCGGCGCGTTCCTGATCGGCGTCAACCAGTTCTGGGGGTTCCTGGCCTTCGGCGCCGGCGCCGCCGCCTTCATGGAGATGATCGGCGTCCAGCGCCGCCGGGGCCGGGACGTGGCCACCGGCGTGGTGCTCGGCGCCGCGCTCGGCCTGGCCGCGCTCTTCCTCTACCTGGGCACGCAGTCCAGCTCCACCACTGGCGCGTCGTTCACCATCTTGTTCGGCTCGATCTTCGTCATCACCACGTCCACCATCCCGGCCCTGATCGTGTCCGCGCTGCTCGCGCTGGCCACCGTCGTGGTCCTGGCCCGGGTACTGCTGCTGAGCTCGCTGAGCACGGACATCGCAGCGGCCCGCGGCGTGCCGGTGCGGGCCGTCGGCGCGGCCTACCTGATGGCCCTGGCCGTGTCGGTCGCGCTGTCGGCCGTGATCATCGGCGCGGTGCTGAGCACCGCGCTGCTCATCGGGCCGGCCGCCACCGCGCTGCGGCTGGCCAGCAGCCCGGTGCGGGCGGTGATCACCGCGGCCGTCCTCGGCGTGCTGGCCGTCTGGCTCGGCGTCGTGCTGGCCTACGACAGTTACTATTGGCCGCCCGCCGGGCGCGGCTGGCCGGTCAGCTTCTTCGTGGTCACGCTCATCGTCGGCGGCTACCTGCTCACCTACCTGCGCCGCCGCGACCGCCGGGCCGCCCCGGCCGAAGACCCAGGACCCGGAGCACGCATGTTCAACGGCCTGATGCTGAACACCTGGATCGCGGGCACGGTGGTGGCGGTCATCGCCGGCGTGACGGGCTTCTTCGCGGTGCTGCGCGGGTCCACGTTCGCGGCGCACGCGATACCCAACGGCGCCTTCGCCGGAGCGGCCGGGGCCACCCTGCTCGGGTTCAACCCGTTCGCCGGCCTGGCGGTGTTCTCGGTGGCGGGCGCGCTCGGCATCGCCGGGCTGAGCCGCCGGGCCAGGAACGACGTGGCCACGGCGCTAACGCTGGTGATGATGCTCGGGATCGGGGCCCTGTTCGTCAGCTGGAGTACCGAGTACGCGCAGGAGGCCTACTCGCTGCTGTTCGGCGAGGTGTTCGGCGTCAGCAGCGATGAGGTCCTGCCCATCATCGTGCTCGGCGCGATCTCGATCGCGGCGATCATCGTCATGTTCCGGCCGCTCCTGCTGTCCTCGGCGTTGCCCGAGGTCGCCGAGGCGCGCGGGGTGTCCGCCCGCCGGATGGAGCTCGCGTTCCTGGTCGTCATGGCCCTGGCCACCAGCATGACCGTGCCGGTGGTGGGGGCGCTGCTGATGTTCAGCCTGATGATCGGCCCGTCCGCCGCGGCCCGGTCGGTGACCGCCCGGCCGGTGCTGGCCATGACCCTGGCCGTCGTGATCGCGCTCGTCACGGTCTGGACCGGGATCGTGGTCTCCTACGTCTCCAACTGGCCGCTCGGCTTCTTCGTCGGCGTCATGGGTGCCGCGTTCTTCCTGCTAGGCCGCGGATACGCGGCCGTCCGCGGCAGGAGCGTCCGGGCCTCTGCCGCGGCCTGAGTACCGTGGAACGGTGAACCGGCTGAAGGATTCGACGAGCCCGTACCTGCTGCAGCACGCGGACAACCCGGTGGACTGGTGGCCCTGGTGCGAGGCGGCCTTCGCCGAAGCCGCCCGGCGCGACCTGCCCGTCATGCTGTCCGTCGGCTACGCCGCCTGCCACTGGTGCCACGTGATGGCGCACGAGTCGTTCGAGGACCCGGCCACGGCGGCGCTGCTCAACGAGCACGTGGTCGCGATCAAGGTGGACCGGGAGGAGCGGCCCGACGTCGATTCGGTCTACATGACCGCGACCCAGGCCATGACCGGCCAGGGCGGCTGGCCGATGACCGTGTTCATGACCCCGGACAAGGAGCCGTTCTTCTGCGGTACCTACTTCCCCCGGGACCGTTTCCAGCAGCTGATCCTCGGCGTCGCGCAGGCCTGGCGTGACCAGCGCGACGGCGTCGCCGGCCAGGCCCGGCACGTCGCGGCCGCGCTGGCCGAGAACGCGGCGGCGGTCACCCGCGCGCTGCGGGCGTACCGAGGGCGAGGCGCGGTTCGGCGAGGTCACGGCGGCCTCGGTGAGCGCGCTCGAGCGCGACTACGACGCGGCCGACGGCGGGTTCGGCCGCGCGCCCAAGTTCCCGCCGTCGATGGTCTTGGAGTTCCTGCTGCGCCACCACCGCCGGACCGGGGCGCCCGCCGCGCTGCGGATGGCCGAGGGCACCTGCGAGGCCATGGCCCGCGGCGGCATGTACGACCAGCTCGGCGGGGGCTTCGCCCGGTACTCGACGGACAGCGCCTGGGTGGTACCGCATTTCGAGAAGATGCTCTACGACAATGCGCTGCTCGCCCGGGTCTACCTGAACCTGTGGCGCGCCACCGGCTCCGAGCTGGGCCGGCGGGTGGCGCTGGAGACGTGCACGTGGATGGCGCACGAGATGCGCACCGCCGGCGGCGGCCTCGCGGCCTCGCTGGACGCCGACAGCGAGGGCGAAGAGGGACAGGTACTACGTCTGGCGGCCCGCCGAACTGACCGCGGTCCTCGGGCCCGAAGACGGCGAGTTCGCCGCGCGGGCCTTCGGCGTCACCGCAGGCCGGCACCTTCGAGCGCGGCGCCTCGGTGCTGCAGCGACGCGCCGAGCCCGCCGACGCCGACCGGTTCGCCCGCGTCCGCCAGGCGCTGCTGGCCGCGCGCGAGGAGCAGGGTCCGCCCCGGCCAGGACGACAAGGTGGTCGCCGCGTGGAACGGCCTGGCCATCTCCGCGCTGGCCGAGTGCGCGCTGGCGCTCGGGCAGCCGGACCTGCTCGAGACCGCCCGCGCCGCCGCCACCTTGCTGGCCGAGGTGCACATGAAGGGCGACAGGCTCATGCGCACCTCACGCGGCGGCCGCGCCGGGGACACCGAGGGCGTCCTGGAGGACTACGCCTGCGTCGCGGAGGGCTTCGGGGTGCTGTCCGGGGTGACCGGCGAGGGACGCTGGCTGACCCTGGCCGGCCTGCTGCTCGAGGCCGCGCTCGATGCCTTCGGGGACGGGGCGGGCGGCTTCTTCGACACGGCGGCGGACGGCGAGCCGCTGATCTTCCGCCCGGCCGACGCGGCCGACAACGCCACGCCGTCCGGCACCTTCGCCATGGCCGGCGCGCTGCTCAGCTACGCCGCGCTGACCGGCTCCGCCCGGCACCGGGAGGCCGCCGAGGCGGCTCTCGGCGTGCTGCCGGCCATCGCGGCCCGGTACCCGCGCGCGGCGGGCGCGGGCCTGGCGGTGGCCGAGGCCTGGCTGGCCGGGCCGGCCGAGATCGCGGTAGTCGGCTACGAAGATGACGAACGGACCAGGGTACTGCACCAGACAGCGCTGCTCGCCGCCCCGCCGGGCGCGGTCCTGGCTCTCGGCGACGGGGACCCGAAGACCCGGGAGACCGTGCCGCTCCTGATCGGCCGCAGGCAGGTCGACGGGGCCCCGGCCGCGTACGTCTGCCGGGGGTTCACCTGCCAGGCGCCGGTCACCACCCCGGAGGAGCTCAGGGCGGTGCTCGCCGCCCCCTACTAGCGCCATCCCGGCCACCCGCACCGGGCTGCTCACGGACCGGCCGTGGGCGATCGTCCGCGGCAGGACCACCCGGTACTCCGCGTCGCCCGCCGCGGGGATCAGCACGCTGAAGAACGCCCGGTCGATCGGGCCGAGCACGTGCGCGGCGACTCGGTGCCAGACCCCGCCCGACCGTTCCTGCAGGACGACCACGTTGCCGGGGTCCGCGAACGGCACCATGACCGTCCAGCCGGTCCCGGTCCGGCAGCAGGCCCGGTGCCAGGTCGAGGATACCGGCGGGATCACCGTGACGAGCACGGGCGCGCTCACCGCGCCCCTCGGGTCGGCCAGCCGGAACGATGGCGTTGCTGGTCAGACCGGGCACGGTCAGGGTCACGTCCCCGCGGCCGTCGGTCACCCCGCTGGCCGCCTCCCGCCAGCCCGAAGTCCCGGCGGCGACGCTCGTACAGCCGGACCCGGACTCCGGCCTCGGGCTCGGCTGCCCGCGGCCAGCCGGCCGGATAGGACGGCGTTCCCGTCCGCCGGGATCTGGGCCTGCGCCGCGCTCAGGACCAGGGTTCGAGGCGGCACCGGGCCCGGGCTTGCTCGTCGGGCACGGGCATCTGGGCGACGCGGGAGCCGACGACGCGGGAGCCGGCGACCGGGGAGGCGCCGACCCGCGAGCCGACGACGCGGGCGGGCTCGTGCCCGCAAGACGCAGACGGACCGAGAGGACCCGGCGCGGCCCGGCTGGGCTATCGGGCACGCCGATGCTGCCCAGCATGCGGTAGGCGATGTGCTGGACCGGGCGGGCAGGGCCGCCGCGTACGCCGCTGAGATCCCGCCGGCCAGCACGATCGCCGCGGCCGCGGTGCTCATCGAGACGGCCAACCGGGCTGGCGCGGGCGGCGGCGGCTGGTCCCTGAACATCTCCAGCGCGGCCTGCCGCGCGGCCAGCTCAGCCGCGGTTCCGTCCGCGGTCAGGGCCCGGACAGGCCCTCGAGCGCGGGATCGGCGGCTCGGTCACGTCAGGAACGATCCGCGCTCACTGATCCACCTCCTCCAGCGCCCGGACGCGTGGGTCCGCCGCCAGGGTCCGCAGACCGCGGTGCAGGCGATGCGCACCGCGCCCGGGTGACTTGCCGAGCATGTCGGGCCACCGCGGCCGTGTCCAGTCCCGCGATGATCCGACCTGCGCCGACCGGGCGGCCATCGGGATTACGCGGGGGAGAGCGGCGCAGGTCCGGCGTTTGTTACTCACCGGCGGAGGAGATTTCCAGGCCCTGGCGGCCCGGCGTGAGTTGGACGGCGGAGCGGTGCATCGGGCATCGTAGAGGCGATGCACCTGACAACCGACGTCGCGCGGCGGCTCCTGGTCCCCATCGGAATCGGTCTCCTCGCGGTGAGCGGCGCGGTGGGGGTGGTGCTGGCCACGGCGGGCGGCAAGCCAGCCGGGACGACGGCCTCGCACCCGCTGGTCCCGGCCACCCGGCCGGTGGTGCCGCTGCTCGGCGCGAACACCGACGCCGACCGGGCCGTGCCGGCCGTGTCCGCGACGCCCGCCGCGAGCCCCGGGTCGGCCCGGGTCGCGCCGCTGCACGGGCTGCGGCAGGCCGACCTTCTGGTGGTCGCGCCGTTCTCGCTGTCCGGCCAGGTCCTGGCCGCGGTGTCCCGGCAGCCCGGCGTGACCAGCGCCGATCCGATCGAGGCGGCCAGGGTCACGATCAACGGCGCGCTGGAGGCCGTGCTAGGGGTCGATCCCTCGGCGTTCCGCGGCTACGCGGCCGGCCCCACGGCGGCGTCCGATGCGCTGTGGCAGGGAGTGGCCGACGGCGGGGTCGCCGTGTCCTACACCATGGGCACCCTGGACAAGCTGGCGCTGGGCGGCGCGGTCACGGTGACCGGCCGCCAGGCCGAACGGCTGCGGGTGGTCGCCTTCGGCACGGTGGGCATCGGCGGGGTCGACGCGGTGGTCTCCGATCCGGTCGCCCGGTCGCTCGGCATGCCGGCCTCCAACGCCATCGTCATCAGCGCGCCGCCCGCCAGCGTGACCGCGCTGGCCGCCCGGATCAGGGGACTCCTGCCGCGGGGCGCGGCCGTCGAGCCGCTGGTGACCCTGACGACCGCGCCGTCACAGGCCGGAGTGCCCGCGTCCGAGGCGGCCGGCGACGGCGGCCTGACCGCGGCGCAGCTGACCGCGGCGCTGCGGGCCGCGGAGAGCAGGCAGGGCCTGCCGTATGCGTGGGGCGCCGCCGGGCCGGCCTCCTTCGACTGCTCCGGCCTGGTCCAGTGGTCGTTCGCCCAGGCCGGCGTGGCCCTGCCCCGGACCGCCGCCGACCAGGCCAGGATCGGGCCCGCGGTCCCGGTCAGCCAGCTGGAGCCGGGCGACCTGCTCTTCTACCACACCGACCCCACCGCTCCCGGGTACATCTCGCACGTGGCCATCTACCTCGGTAACGGCTGGATGATCCAGGCACCCCAGCCGGGTCTGCGCGTCCAGGTGGTGCCGGCCGACTTCAGCTCTCAGTTCGCGGGCGCCATCAGGGTGTCCCCGCGGATCGCCGCCGCGGTGGCCGGCGGGCTGGCCTGAGCGCTCAGCTCGTGCCGGAGCTCCAAGGGCCCGGCGCTCGGTCACTTTTACGCCCAGCCCGGCCGCGGCCGGTTGACGAGGGTGACGCTGGTCGTAATCATCATTACATGAGTACGCGGCAGGAGGATCCCGGCACGGCCGAGGGGGGTCCCGGCGAGGACGCCGATGGCGACGCCGCGTCGGACCGCGGCGCGGGCGCCGCGGCCAAGGTGCGGGCCTGGTCCGGCCGGCTCCCGGCCGGCTGGTTCACCGCCCCGCCGGACATCCAGGTTGACCGCGAGGAAATCACCATCGTAGGGATGCTGGCCGACCCGGCCGCGGCCGGGGACTCCGAGGCCGAGCGCGCCGCCGCGGCCGAGGCCCGGATCCGCCGGTTCCGCGAGGAAACCCGGAGCCGGCGGATCGAGATCGCCCGGGAGGCCGAGCACCGGTTCCGGCGCAAGGTGTCGTGGGGAGTCACCTGCGGCACCGTGAGTGAGATGTTCACCACACTTTCGGTTCCGGTCATGACCAGGCTGCGGCAGTCCGAGCGCCGGGTACTCGACACGCTGGTCGACGCCGGCGTGGCGCGCAGTCGCAGCGACGCGCTGGCCTGGTGCGTCCGGCTGACCGGAGAGAATACGGACGCGTGGCTGTCCCGGCTGCGTGCGGCGCTGCGGGCCGTGGAGGAAGTGCGGGACGAGGGTCCCAGCGCGCACTAACCCCGCTCGGAACTCCAGTCACGGCTCAGAGCGTTCCATCCGTTGGATACCTTCAGTGCTAGATCATCACGGTGACGAGGAAGGCCGCAGCATGGGATTTCGTGATCTGGCCTACCGGATGTACGAGCGCAGGCTCGCCGCCTCCCTGTCGCCCGAAGCGATCCCGCGCCACGTCGGGGTGATGTGCGACGGGAACCGGCGGTGGGCCAGGTCGGCCGGCTTCCAGGACGTCAGCAATGGCCACCGCAAGGGCGCGGACAAGATCTTCGAGCTGCTCGACTGGTGCCGCGAGACCGGGGTCGAAGTGGTGACCCTGTGGCTGCTGTCCACCGACAACCTGGCCCGGCCCGCCAGCGAACTGGTGCCGCTGCTGAAGATCATCGAGGGCACCGTGCAGGGCCTGGTCGCCGAGCAGTGGCATGTCAACCCGGTCGGCGCGCTCGACCTGCTGCCAGGGGAGACCGTCCGGATCCTCAAGGACGCGGCCGAGGCCACCGCCCACAATCCCGGCCTGCTGGTCAACGTGGCCGTGGGCTACGGCGGCCGGCGCGAGATCGCCGACGCGGTGCGCTCGCTGCTGCAGGACCACGCGACCCGGGGCACCACGATCGAGGAACTGGCCGAGGTGCTCGACGTCGAGCACATCGCCGAGCATCTCTACACGGCCGGCCAGCCCGACCCCGACCTGGTCATCCGGACCTCCGGCGAGCAGCGGCTGGGCGGCTTCCTGCTCTGGCAGAGCACCCACTCGGAGTTCTACTTCTGCGACGCCTACTGGCCCGCCTTCCGCAAGGTCGACTTCCTGCGGGCGCTGCGGTCTTACGCGGCGCGCAACCGAAGGTTCGGCTCGTTATCGCAGGTTAGGTCCTGGAAACGCGTTAGTAACCTGACGGTGCTTTTGCCGCAACACGATGACGGGTACCTTCAGAGATGGTGGACGGCACGGCGCCGTCCGCCGGGAGGGCCCTCGAATCTCCAGGCTTCGCGCTTTGCGTGCAGGCGAGATGGGAAGGGCCGGCGCGGCCCTTCGAGGGCCAGGCCCGGCCCGTCCGACACGTCTGTGTCCTGTCCGGCGCCGGGTTCGCACCTGGCGTCCAGGGAGTCTGCGTGGTCAAATCCAAAGGTCGCCGTACATACGTACTCGACACCAGCGTCCTGCTCGCCGACCCGGCCGCTATCGCTCGCTTCGATGAGCACAAGGTAGTCCTGCCGGTCGTCGTCATCACCGAGCTGGAAGCCAAGCGGCATCACCCCGAACTGGGCTATTTCGCCCGCCAGGCCCTGCGTCACCTCGACGACCTGCGCGTCGAGCACGGCAGGCTGGACGAGGAGCTGCCGGTCGGCACGTTCGGCGGCACGGTCCAGGTCGAGCTCAACCATTCCGACGCCTCGGTGCTCCCGGCCGGGTTCCGGCTCGGGGACAACGACTCGCGGATCCTGTCGGTGGCGTGCAGCTTGGCCGCCGAGGGAGAGGACGTCGTGCTGGTGAGCAAGGACCTGCCGCTTCGGGTCAAGGCCGCCTCGGTCGGACTGGCCGCCCAGGAGTACCGGGCCGAACTGCCGGTGGACTCGGGCTGGACCGGGATGACGGAGCTGGAGGTCGCCAGCGGTGACATCGAGCACCTGTACGAATCAGGCACCTTGGATTGCGGGCCCGCCCGCGAGCTGCCCTGCCACACCGGGCTCGTCCTGACTTCATCCAACGGCAGCGCGCTGGGCCGGGTCAGGCCGGACAAGTCCGTGCAGCTGGTGCGCGGCGACCGGGAGGCGTTCGGGCTGCGGGGCCGCAGCGCCGAGCAGCGCGTGGCGCTCGACCTGCTGCTCGACCCGGAGATCGGCATCGTCTCGCTCGGCGGCCGGGCCGGCACCGGCAAGTCCGCGCTGGCGCTGTGCGCCGGCCTGGAGGCCGTGATGGAACGCCGGCAGCACCGCAAGGTCATCGTGTTCCGGCCGCTGTACGCCGTCGGCGGCCAGGAGCTCGGCTACCTGCCGGGCTCCGAGGCGGACAAGATGAGCCCGTGGGCCCAGGCCGTCTACGACACGCTCACTGCGGTCACCACGCAGGATGTCATCGACGAGGTGCTGGCCCGGGACATGTTCGAGGTGCTCCCGCTCACCCACATCCGGGGCCGGTCGCTGCACGACGCGTTCGTGATCGTGGACGAGGCGCAGTCCCTGGAGCGCGGCGTCCTGCTCACCGTGCTGTCCCGGATCGGCGCGGGTTCCCGGGTGGTCCTCACTCACGACATCGCCCAGCGCGACAACCTGCGGGTCGGCCGGCACGACGGCGTGATCGCGGTGATCGAGAAGCTCAAGGGCCACCCCTTGTTCGCCCACGTCACCCTGGTCCGCTCCGAACGGTCCCAGATCGCCGCCCTGGTCACCGAGATGCTGGAGGACTCCGGCCTCTAAGTAACCGACGAACGGCGCGGGCTGCGGTACCGTGACCAGCGTTATGGAATACCCGCCCGTATCCGTCGCGATGCCGCTCAGGAACGAGGAACGGCACCTGGCCGACTCCGTCCGGCACATCCTGGCCCAGGACTACCCCGGCCCGATCGAGCTGCTGCTCGCCGTCGGGCCCTCGGCCGACCGGACGGCGCAGATCGCCCGGGACCTGGCCGCCGCCGACCCGCGGATCACGGTCGTGGCCAACCCGAGCGGGCGGATCCCGGCTGCCCTCAACGCCGCCCTCCGCGCCGCGCGGCACGAGATCATCGCGCGGGTGGACGGGCACGCGCTGCTGCCGCCTGGCTACCTGAGGACCGCGGTGGCGACGCTGGCCGAGACCGGCGCCGCCGACGTCGGCGGGGTCATGGCGGCCGACGGCGTGACCCCGTTCCAGCAGGCCGTGGCGTGGGGGATGACCTCCAGGGCGGGGGTGGGCTCGGCCGCGTTCCACACCGGCGGCGGAGCCGGGCCCGACGCTCAGCGTCTACCTCGGCGTGTACCGCCGGGAGGCCATCGAGCAGGCCGGCGGGTGGGACGAGGAGATGCTCCGCGCGGAGGACTGGGAGCTGAACTACCGCATCCGGGCCCGCGGCGGCGTGATCTGGTTCATCCCCGAGCTGCGCGTCACCTACCGGCCGCGGGACAGCCTGCGCGCCCTCGGCGCCCAGTACTTCCACTACGGCCGCTGGCGCCGGGTCATCGTCCGCGAGCACCCGGAGACGGCCAGCTTCCGCTACCTGGCCCCGCCGGGCGCGGCCGCGCTGGTCGGGGCGGGCCTGCTGGCCGGGCTGGCCGGCCTGGCCGGCCTCGCGGCCGGGGCACCGGTCGCGGTGGGCGCACTGACGGCCGGCCTGGTCATCCCGCTGGTCTACCTGGCCGGCGTCACCGCGGTCAGCGCGCTGCTGTCCCGTGGGGTCCCGGCCGGGGTGCGCGCCCGGCTGCCGCTGGTCCTCGCCGTCATGCACCTGGCCTGGGGCACCGGGTTCCTGACCAGCCCCCGGAAGCTGCACCGGAGCCGGGAAGCTGACACGCGTGTCCGTTCGGCCCGAAAGAAAGCCGAAGGAGCAGCCGCCGCCGGGAGAGAATGAGACATGAGCCTGGACTTCGACCTCCCCGCCCTGCTCGCGGCCCACCGTGACGACGGATACGAGCTGTACGGCCGGTACCTGAACCCGCAGCAGCCGCGGGTGCTGCACGCGATCGGCTTCGACAAGGTCTACCGGCGGGCCGAGGGGGCGTACCTGTACGACTCCGAGGGCCACCCGTACGCGGACTTCCTGGCCGGCTTCGGCGTGTTCGCGGCCGGGCGCAACCACCCGGTGATCCGCCAGGCGCTGCACGACGCGCTCGACGCCCAGCTCGCCGACTGGACCCAGTTCGACTGCGGGCCGCTGCCCGGGCTGCTGGCCGAACGGCTGCTGGCCAAGGCACCGGGGCTGGAGCGGGTGTTCTTCTGCAACAGCGGCACCGAGGCGGTGGAGTCCGCGCTGAAATTCGCCCGGTACGCCACCGGCCGCGGCCGCATCGTCTACTGCGACCACGCTTTTCATGGACTTACTACTGGTTCGCTATCCGTTAACGGCTCTGCCGAGTTCCGCCGCGGGTTCGACCCGCTGCTGCCGGACTCCTCGATCCCGCTCGGCGACCTGGACGCGCTGGCGGCCGAGTTGCGCAAGGGCGACGTCGCCGCGCTCATCATCGAGCCCATCCAGGGCAAGGGCGTGCACATGCCGCCCGACGGGTTCCTGACCGCGGCGGCCGCTCTGCTGCACGAGCACGGCGCGCTGCTCATCTGCGACGAGGTGCAGAGCGGCTTCGGGCGCAGCGGCAAGTTCTTCGCCTACCAGCACGAGGAGGTCGTGCCGGACATCGTCACCGTGGCCAAGGCGCTGTCGGGCGGGTTCGTCCCGGTCGGCGCGATGCTGGCCAAGGGCTGGATCTTCGAGAAGGTCTACTCCTCGATGGACCGGGTGATGGTCCACAGCACCACGTTCAAGGGCGGCGTGCTGGCCATGACGGCCGGGCTGGCCTCACTGGCCGTGCTGGACGACGAGGGGCTGACCGAGAACGCGGCCCGGACCGGGGAGGCGCTGAAAGCCTCGCTGACCAGCATGATGCAGCGGTATGACGTCCTTGCCGACGTACGCGGCCGCGGGCTGATGATCGGCCTGGAGTTCGGCAAGCCGTCCTCGCTGCGCGCCCGGACCAGCTGGAACATGCTGCAGAAGGCCCGGGTCGGGCTGTTCGCGCAGATGGTCGTCGTCGCGCTGTTCCAGCGGCACCGCATCCTGACCCAGGTGTCGGGCGATCACATGGAGGTCATCAAGCTGATCCCGCCGCTGATGATCGGCGAGGGCGAGGTCAAGCTGTTCACCGAGGCGCTCGGCGAGGTGCTGGAGGACGCCAGCAAGGGCAGCGGGCTCATCTGGGAGTTCGGCCGCACCCTGGTCAAGCAGGCGGTGCGGAGCTAGTCAGTACGGCGGGAGGCGCGGGGCAAAGCCCCGCGATCACGCGGCCCGCGAGGGGCTTGTGGCCCCTCCGGCCGCGCGATACTACGGCGAGAACCGCAGCGGGGCGCGAAGCGCACCGGGGGGTTCCGGGGGGTCGCCCCCCCGGGCCAGCAGGGCCTCGGCCACGGCGAGGTCGTGGGGGTAGGTGATCTTGAGGTTGCGCTCGCTGCCCGGGACGATGTGCACGTCGACGTCCGGGAGGTAGCGGAGCACCACGCCGCAGTCGTCGGTGGGGGCGAAGTCCGGGTCGGCGGCGGCCAGCTCGTGGGCCCGGGCGATCACCGGGAGCCGGAAACACTGCGGGGTCTGGCAGCGCCACAGCGTTTCCCGGCGCGGCATCGAGTGCATCACGCCGTTGTCCGTGATCACGATCGTGTCGGAGGCCGGCACGGCCACGCCGGCCGCCTCGTGGACGCCCAGCGCGGCGACGCAGTCGGCGATGATCCGCTGGTCCACCAGCGGGCGCGCCGCGTCGTGCAGCAGCACGCCGCAGTCGGCCGGATCGCCGCTGGCCCGGGAGGCGATGGCGGTCCCGGAGGCGATGGCGTCCCGGAGGCGATGGCGGTCCCGGAGGCGATGGCGGCCAGCGCCACCCGGGTCGAGTCCGGGCGGCCCACGCCGCCCGCGATGACGCCGGTGACCTTGCCGTAGCCGGCGCCGGCGAGCATGGCGCGGACCTGCTCGACGTACCCGCCCGCCATGACCACGAGGATCTCGTCGACGCCCGGCGCCTGCTCGAACGCGGCCACGCAGTGCTCCAGCAGCGTCCGGCCGCCCAGCCTCAGCAGCTGCTTGGGCAGTGGCGCGCCGATCCGCTGACCCGTGCCGCCGCCCAGCACCACCGCGACCATCCGCATGAGCCGGACTCTAACCGATAGGCGGCGCATGGCCAGCAGGGGTATTGCGTGGGCATAGTGGTGTATCCGCGGCCGGACAGGGTGTGCCAGATGAGCGCGCCCGGTCCGGCTGCTCCAGCCGCGGCTCCTTGCTATGCCGCGCCAACAGCGCCATCCGTTCAAGCGCGGACGCCTCACCAGCTTCTTTTTAGCACAAAATTACCAATACAGCGTGATTAACGCGGAGAATATGGCTTATGCGGAGCATTTTGGCAACGCGGGCTGCCCCGATCCTCCGCGAAGGCCGGATCCTCCGCAGTCCTGGGGCGCTGGTGTTCCAGTGGTACTGCGCGGGCGCGCGCTCCTCATTCCGGCCGGCGAGACACTGATCTCTTCGTTTCCGTGGTCGGTGCTTGTTGGGTGCTGGCCGTTTCCGCCCGGGACGGGACGGGTATTGCGCTGGACAGCCCGGGCGTGTTCCTCCGGGGCACTGGGCGGACCGCCGGGTAAATTCAGTAATGCTGTGCTCAGTTCGAAGGCGCAAGTCTCGGCGGCACGGCGTATGTCGCTGGGAGGACCCGCATGACGGTTGCCCTGGTGCTGGCGGCCCAGCCGGACGCCGGGCTGCGCGGTCAGCTGGCTGCCCTGGGCGTACGCCGGGTCGACGCGGCCGAACGGGCCGGTCCCGGACTGCTGACCGTCGCGGCGGCGGCGCGGGCGGCCGGGGAACGGGTGCTCATCTGCGTCGGGGACGACTCGGTGCCCGAGGATATCCTGGCCCGGCTGCTCGGCGCGGGCGGCACCGCGGCGTTCACCGGCCCGCAGTCCCCGGCAGCAGCGCACGGCGGCGGCGCGCTGGTCGTGGACACCCCCGACCTGGACGGGCTCGCCGGTGCCGCCGAATCGCTCGCGGCGCGGCGCGCGGTCCCGGCCGAGCTGGGCGCGCTGCTCGGCGAGCTCACCCGGCGCGGGGTCGGCGTCCGCGTCCTCGACGCCGGGCCGGACAGCGACGGCGCGGTCGCGCGGCTGATCGCCGGCCCCGTCGCGCGGGACGTGGCCTGCTGGGCGGCCGGGCGCCAGCTCGCCCCGGCCCCGCTCTACGGCATCTCGCTCGGCCTGGGGCTGCTGGCGGCGGTGTGGTTCTCCGAGCCGACCGTCCGGGCGCAGGTCCTGGCCATCGTGGTGCTGCTCGTCTCGTTCGCGGCCGGCCGGGCCGCCGCCCAGCTGGCGGCCATCGAAGGGACCAGGCCGGCCGTCGACTGGCTCGGCGCGGCGGCCGGCCTGCTCACCGAGTTCGCGGTCTACGCGGCGCTGGCCGTCAGCTCCGGCCTCGCGGCCCAGAACACCGCCGGGACCGCCGGGCTGAACGGGATCTTCGGCGGCTCGCTGCACGACTCCCAGGTCGTCGGCTGGGGCGGTGCCGGCCAGGTCGGCGTGTGGCGGCTGGCCGTCGCGGCGATGCTCCTGCTGGGAGCCCGGCGGCTGGCCGAGGTGTGCTACGAGGGCCTGGCCCGGGCGTCGGGGAACATCTTCGCCCGGCCGGCCCGGCGCCTGGTCGGCCAGGTCATCACCCTGCCCGCGGGTGAGCGGGTCGCGGTGATCGCGGTGACCGCGGTCTTCTTCGGCCCGCGCCTGACCTTCGATGTCCTCCTGGCCTGGGGCGTGGTCGCGGCGGGCTACGTGCTGGCCGCGCAGCTGGCCGGCGCGGCCAAGCTGGCCCGGGCCGGTGGCGAGCTGGCCGCCTACCGCGGAGACGGCGCCCTGGCGCACCGGCTGGGCGGCGTGGTGCAGGGCCAGCTGCCGCCGCTGCCGCCGCTGCTGGTGGGCCTGCTGGTGACCTGCGACCTGGCCGTCCTCGGGGTGGCCAACCTGCCCGGCGTCCTGGTATTCGCCCCGGTGGTGGCGATGCTGCTCGCCGCGCTGGGCGCCCGCCACCCGCACGACGGGCGGCTGGACTGGCTGGTGCCGTCGCTGCTGCTGGCCGGGGAGGGCGTCTTCCTCGCCGCTCTCGGGTTCGCCCGCCATGTCTGGCTGCCGGTGATCTTCGCCCTGCTGGCCGCGGTGGTGACGCGCCACGCCGACCTCGCCTACCGGGCCAGATCCGGGCGGGGCGTCCCGGACGACACGTTCGGCCTGGGCTGGGACGGGCGGATGCTGCTGGCCGGGCTGGCCGCCGTGCTCGGCTTCCTGCCGTTCGCCTACGCCGCGCTGGCCGCCTGGCTCTGGCTGCTGGCCGGCTGGGACTTCCTGGGAGGGTGGCTGAAGGTCGGCAACTTAGATGGACATGCCGCCGTCGACGGTCAGCGTGGCGCCGGTGACGAACGAGCTCTCGTCGCTGGCCAGGAACAGCATGGCGCGGGCCACCACCTCCGGTGCCGCGTGCCGGGCCAGCGGGATGAGCTGCTCGAACATCGCGGCGGCCTGCGCGGGCGATGCGCCGGTGGCGGCGACCTCGATGCGGTGCTGGAACTCGTTGTCGACCGGGCCGGGATGGATCGTGTTCACCCGGATGCCGCGCGGCGCGGTCTCCTTGGCCAGCGTGCGCATCAGCCCGACCAGCGCGTGCTTGGCCGTGGCGTAGGCGCAGATCCCGGCGGCGGAGGTCAGGCCGACCACGCTCGAGGTGATCACGATGCTCGCGCCGGGGCCCAGGTGGGGCAGGGAATGCTTGCACACCAGGAACGAGCCCCGGACGTGCACCGCCATGACCTGGTCGAAGACATCCTCCGGATAGTCGGCCACCGGGGCGATGACCCCGGCGATCCCCGCGTTCGAAACGTCCTAGCTTGCCAGAAGAGGCCTGGGCCGCTGCGGGTCCGGCTGGTCGCTGCTCCCGGTCGGCTACCGGGTCCGGGATGGTCGCGCCGATGCAGGTCGGGGCAGCCCGGGGCGTAAGATATATCGGGTGTGGAGTCGCGGTACTCGCGAACTCGCGCCATCGACGGGGGCCGCGGGCGGCGAGGCCGTGACCGCGCCCGCCGGATGGCAGTCGGTTGTGACCATGCCCCGGGTCTGGCTGGTCGCCGGGCTGGTCGGATGCGCCCTGTTCGGGGGCGGGGTCGCCCTGTTCAGCGGGGATCCGCTGCACCGGCTGTGGGGCACCTGCGCCGCCATCGCCTACGCGCTGGCCGCGCTCGCGGTCGTGGCCTGGCGGTCCCGCGCGGCCACCGGGATGGACGTCGCGCTCGGCATCCTGGTCTGCGGGGCCATCCTCGTCCCGCTGCTGTGGATGGTGTGGACCGGTCACGGCGAGCCCGAGGTCGGGGTCGTGGCGAGCTCGGCCAAGACGCTGATCAAGCACGGAACCCCGTACAAGAGCACCAAGGTCCTGGCCAGCACCACCGATCCCAACCTGTACAACCCCTACCTGCCGCTGATGGCCGTGTTCGGCGTGCCGCAGGCGCTGCTCGGCCACGGCCCGCTGACCGACCCCCGGGTGGGGTTCGGGGTGGTATTCCTGGTGGTGTTCGCCTTCGCGCTGCGGGTCGCCGGGGCCGAGACTGCGTCCGCTGGGCCCTGCTGCTCACCGTGTCGCCGATCATCGCGTTCGAGCTCTGCGTGGGCGGCACCGACGTGCCCATGGTCGCGTTCATGTGCCTCGGCTTCGCCCTGCTGTGGCGGCCCGAACGGTCCAACGCGGTCGCGGCCGGGCTGGCCCTCGGCATCGCCTCGTCGATGAAGGCCACCGCCTGGCCCGCCCTGGCCGTGGCCTTCGCGCTGCTGTACGTCCGGGACGGTAAGCGCGAGGCCTGGCGGTTCACGGCGTGGGCGCTCGCCGTGGTGGCCGTCATCGTCGGCCCGTTCGCGGTGCTGCGGTTCGGGTCGCTGGTCAAGAACACGATCTTGTTCCCGCTCGGCCTGGCCAGCGTCAAGTCGCAGGCGGCCAGCCCGCTGCTCGGCCACGTGCTGGCCCAGACCGGCGAGCTGGGCCACACGATCGTCGTCATCCTGCTGATCGGCTCCGGGCTCGCCATCGCGGTCTCGCTGTTCGTCCGTCCGCCGCGGGACGTGCCCGCCGCCACCTGGCGGCTGGTCATCGGGCTCTCCGCCATGTTCGTGCTCGCGCCCTCGACCCGGTTCGGCTACTTCATCTACCCGGCCGCGCTGGTGCTGTGGCTGCTGGTCTCCCAGGCCGGGCGAAGGCCTGCCAAGCCCGTGCACGTGCAGCCGGTGGCTTAAAGTAGGTCCGTGCGGCATGAACCGCCTGCCTCTGAGGTTAGTGGGGTTCCCGGGGCTGACGACCATGACGACCCGACGGTGCCGATCCGGACGGCCGGACCGGACGCCGGGCCGGAGCCTGCGCACACTCCCGAACGGCCGCCCGGCCGCCTGGCCGGCGCGTTGTTCGGCGCCGTCACGGTAGTCCCCGCGCTGCTGGCCGCGGCGTGGCTGCTGCCGGCTCTCCCGCTGCTGCTCGCGGGCCGGCTCTCGGCCCCGCCGCTGGTGTTCATGTTCTCCCCGCTGGCCGTGGGCCTGTGCTACTTCGCGCTGCGCCAGCAGCCCGCGAGCTGGCCCGGCTTTCGCGGCGCCGCCAAGCCGGTGCCGTGGTGGGCGGTCGCGGCCACGGTCGCGGTGGCGGCGGGCTTCGCGGCCTGGCAGATCGCCGAGCGCACGCAGCAGGTCATCGTCCTGCGCGACCCGGCCGCGTACCTCCAGACCGCGTACTGGATCGCGCACCACGGCTCGCTTCCCATCCCGCATGAGGCCGACGCGTTCGGCGGCGCGTATCCGGGCCTGACGTTCGCCAGCGCCGGCTACTCCACGGCCGGGAGTGGCCTGGTGCCGCAGTTCATGACCGGGCTGCCGCTGGTCCTGGCCGCGGGGATCTGGCTGGGCGGCGTCCCGGCCGCGCTGGTCGTCACGCCGCTGATCGGCGCGTGCGCGGTGCTGTCGTTCGGCGGCCTGGCCGGCGCTGGCCGGGGCCCGCTGGGCGCCCGCCGCGGCCGCGGCCCTGGCGCTGAGCCTGCCCGAGCAGTACACCAGCCGCGGCACGTTCGCCGAGCCGCTGGTCCAGGTCCTGCTGTTCGGCGGCCTGTGCCTGCTGGCCGATTCCCTGGTGATCGCCCGCCAGCCGGGAGCCGCGGCCGCCATGCCCGGCCAGGACCGCGTGCTGGCCGCGCCTGGCCGGCCTGGCGCTCGGCCTCACCAGCCTGGTCCGCATCGACGGGCTGAGCGACATCCTCCCGGCCGTCCCGTTCCTCGGCCTGATGCTCGCGGCCCGCCGCCGGCAGGCCATCCCGTTCGGCCTCGGCCTGCTCGCCGGCGTGGGTTACGGCCTGGCCGACGGCTACCTGAAGGCCCGCCCCTACCTGGACCTGCAGGCCTCATCCCTGCGCCCGCTGGGCCTGATCGCCGCGGTGGTCGCCGCGGCGACCCTGGCGGGCCTGGCCGTGACCCGCAGCCGCGCCGCGTCGGCGCGGCTGCGCGGCTGGCTCACCGCGCCCCGGGTGGTGTCCTGGCTGCCGGTCGCCGCCGCCGTCTGGACCGTCGCGATCTTCGCCGGCTTCGCGGTCCGGCCGCTGGCCCGCCACCCGGCCGGGCAGTACTACCGGGACAGCCTGTACTGGGTCATCTGGTACATCGGGCTGCCCGCCGTGCTGCTCGGGGCCTTCGGCCTGGCCGCCCTGGCCAACCGGGGCACACGAAGGCTGCTGACCTGGAGCGACCCGGAGGCGGAGGCCAGGACCTGGGCGCTGCCGCTGCTGATCGCCCTCTGGGTCATCGTGACCGTGCTCTGGCGGCCCGCGATCTCCCCCGACCAGCCGTGGGCGAGCCGGCGCCTGGTGCCGTTCGTGCTGCCCGGGCTGATCCTCGCCGCCATCTGGGCCTCGGCCTGGCTCCGGGAACTGGCCGGGCAGCACGGCCGGGCCCCTTTCACCGCGGGCGCGGTGGCCTCCTGCTGCGTGGCCTCGTTGCTCATCCCGGCCACACTGACCAACCTGGACCTCGGCTTCAGCCCCAATGCCTCCGGGCCCGGCCGGCACCTGAGCGCGCGCGGGATGGCGTTCCGGCGGATCGGCTCGGGCGAGCTCACCGCGGTTGACCGGCTGTGCGCGGCGATCGGCCCGGACGCGTCGGTGGTCATCCTCGACTCGCTGACCGCCGACCAGTTCGCCCAGGTGGCCCGGGGCATGTGCGACACGCCGGCCGCGGTCCTGGACCATCCCACGGCGGCGGCGGTCGACGCGGTGGTGTCCGGCATCCAGCGGGCGGGCCGGCGCCCGGTCCTGCTGGCCCAGGACTCCTCCGAGCTCACCCCGTACGGCGGCGGGCCGCGCCAGGTCGTCAACCTGGCGACCACGCAGGAGGCGCACGACCTGACCGCGCCGCCGACGCTTACCTGGCCGGTCCGGTACACGGTGTGGATGTCCAACCCGACGTGAGGGTCGCCCTGATCGGGCCGCCGCACCCCTACCGGGGTGCGGTGCTGGCCAGCTAGGAGCCCCTAGAACCCTCGGCCCTCGCGCGGAAGCCGCGTGGCCAGGCCGTCGAGCACGATGTTCAGGCCGTTGGCGAACTTGGCGTCGCGCAGCCGCGCGGGATGGTTGAGGAGCGCGAGCTCGTGACGGCCCGCTGAACCACGAGTGGCAGGATTTCGCCGAAACGTGGCGATCCTGCCACTCGTCATGTCTGGTGCCGCCTGGCAAGCTTGAGAGGGTGTCCCGGACAGACGCACCCCGGATCGTTCGGCCTCCAGAAAGGACCTCGGCGGCGCGGCGGGCGAGTCTGGTTGCCTGGATATGCCTGCTCATCATATGGGTCGTGTGGGGGAGCACCTACCTGGCCATCCGGGTCGCCGTCGAGACCATGCCGCCGCTGCTGATGGCGGCGGTCAGGAACATGGTGGCGGGGACCATCATGTTCCCGATTGCCATGGGGGCCCGCCGCGAGGCGATCCGCGCGGGCCGGACGGCAGGCCACTGGCCGAGCCGGGCCGAGTGGATCGGCTGCGCGACGGTGGGCGTGCTGCTGCTGGTGGCCAACGGCGCGGTCGGCATCGGCGAGCAGACCGTGCCGTCCGGACTGGCCGCGCTGCTGGTCGCCACCGTGCCGCTGTGGCTGCTCGGCCTCGACGCGGTGCTGAACCACGCCCGGCTGGGCCTGGCCCCGGTGGCCGGGCTGGCCCTCGGCCTGGCCGGCGTCGGCCTGCTGTCCGGCCTCGGCGGCGGCGCGAGCCGGGTCTCCGCGGCCGGCGTGGTCATCATCCTGGGCGCCGCGGCCATGTGGGCGCTCGGCACGATCATGGCCCGCCGGGTCACGATCCCGTCCAGCCCGGCCCTGGCCAGCGGGATGGAACTGCTCTGCGGCGGCGTGGCGCTGCTGGTCCTGGCCGCGGCGGGCGGGGAACTCGGCTCGCTGCACCTGGCCGAGGTGTCCTGGCGGTCGTGGCTCGCGCTCGGCTACTTGATCGTGTTCGGGTCCATCGTCGCGTTCTCCGCCTACGGCATCGCGGTCCGCGCGCTGCCCACCGCCACGGTGGCGACCTACGCGTACGTGAACCCGGTGATCGCGGTCCTGCTCGGCACGCTCATCCTGAACGAGCGGCTGACCCCGGCCATGTTCGTCGGCGGGGCGCTGATCGTCGGGGCGGTGGTGCTCGTCGTGCGCCGCAGCCCGCCAGCGCACTGAATAGATCGAGCGCACTGCTCTCCTACCTCCACTGGGTGGAACGACGGCCAAATTCGAGTTATGCCGTGTTGACCGCCGGTCAGCGGTGGGCGAACAATGGTCGGGTGCCATTGGAGATCCGGCGCCTGCACCTGGCCAGCCTGCAGGGCGTCGACGGCCGCCGCTGGCCGGTGCACGGGTTCGTGGTCACCCACGACGGCGGCGCGGTGCTGGTGGACACCGGCGTCGGCGGCCCTCAGCACGTCCTGGACGACTGGCGCGTGGTCAACCGCTCGGTCGCGGACGCCCTCGCCGAGCTGGACATGAGCCCGGCCGACATCGGGCTGGTGATCAACACCCACCTGCACTTCGACCACTGCGGCCAGAACTCCGTGTTCAGGCACGCTCCGGTTTACGTCCAGCGGGCCGAGCTGAGCCGGGCCCAGCGCGAGTCGCGCGAGCTGTACGACTGGTTCGGCTTCATGAACGCGCGGTTCGAGCTGCTGGACGGGGACGCCGAGGTACTGCCCGGCCTGGAGGTCATCACCACCCCCGGGCACACGGCGGGCCATCAGTGCGTGCTCGTCCGCGGCGACGGCGGGGACCCCGCAACCTTCGACCTCCTGATCGGCGACGCGGCCTACACCCCGCGGGTGTACGCTGACCCACCCAGTGACCGGCTCCCGCCCGGCCAGGCCAGCGACCTGCCGGCCTGGCGCGACTCGCTGCGCCGGATCCAGTCCCTGAGCCCGGACCGGGTACATTTCTGCCACCACACCGACGTCATCCACCGCTGACGGAGATCACTATGAGGGTCATCGCGGAAGCCGGCACCTTCACACCGCCCGACGGCGCCGGGCCCAACCACTGGGTCGTCCACGTGAGCAGCGACGACCTGAGCCTGGGCACGTACTCGATCCCCGCGGGCGGCCTGGATGACCAGACCCCGCACACCGAGGACGAGATCTACATGGTCCGGTCCGGCCGGGCCACGCTGGTGACGACCTCCGGCATCGTGGACGTGGGACCGGGCAGTGTGGTGTTCGTCCCGGCCGGGGAGCCGCACAAGTTCACCGAGATCACCGAGGATCTGGCCCTGGTCGTCGTCTTCGCCCCGCCGTACGGATCGCGCGCGGCTCGCTAGGAGACAGCCGCGGCCTCCTCGATGCCGAGCCGGGCCAGCGCGTCGGCTCGCTCGTTGCCTTCGTCACCCGCGTGACCCTTCACCCACAGCCAGCTGACCTCGTGGCCGTTCATGGCCTGCACCAGCCGTCGCCACAGGTCCTCGTTCTTGACCGGCTGCCGGGCCGAGGTCCGCCAGCCGTTGCGCTGCCAGCCCGCGATCCATTTGGTGATCCCGTCCAGCAGGTACTTGCTGTCGGTGTACAGCAGCACCCGCGACGGCCGGTTCAGCGCCTCCAGCGCCTGGATGGCCGCCATGAGCTCCATCCGGTTGTTCGTGGTCTGCCGGTCGCCGCCGTGCAGTTCCTTCACCGTCCCGTTCCAGCGGAGCACCACGCCCCAGCCCCCCGGTCCCGGGTTCCCGCTGCACGCGCCGTCGGTGTAGATCACGACCTCGGTCATGGGGGAAGGTTACGCGCAGACCACGTGCCTGCGGTGGCCGCCCGGGCGGCCCGCGCCGATTTGCCTTTGCCGCCGGGAGTCCATACAGTGAAGGACACACCGACGCGGGGTGGAGCAGTTCGGTAGCTCGCTGGGCTCATAACCCAGAGGTCGCGGGTTCAAATCCCGCCCCCGCTACCAAGGCCAGAGGCCCTCTTTCGAACAGGAAGAGGGCCTTTTGCACGGCGCGCCGGGCAACGAGCGAGCATCCACAGATCCGATCGGCTCATCGACAGCACCGACGGACGAGCCAGGGTGTCAGCCGTCTTCCTCGGCTTGCCAGTGTCCCAGTCGCGCCACCGCGTCAAGGGCGCCTGCGGCGTCGCACGCGATCGCTACGCGACCCTTGACCCGCCGACCGCTCACCAGGGATTCGGCGGCTATGAGGAAGATAGGCGAAGAAGCAGGAAGCGGTCCCGTGGAGGACCAGGGCGTCACCGTGCCCGAGCGGCCGGGAGCCACGCTGGGAGCCACGGGGATGAACGACCTTCCAGGTCCGCGGGCTCACCTGAACAGCGAGCACGGTCGCATCCCAGGTCGCGGACAGATCTGAACGGGCCCCGCACTCCGGTACGGGTATCTGCGGATCTGAAGGCTGAGGTTCAGTCTCACGATCCGTCGGTGCGGCCCGCGTCCCGGTAGGCGGCGGCGAGGTTGCTGCGTGATTGCAGGGTCTGGGGGTGGTCTGGGCCCAGGATGCGTTCGCGGTCGGCCAGGGTCTGCTCGTGCAAGCTGATCGCCTCATCGGTGCGGCCCGCGGCCTGGTAGGCGTTGGCGAGGTTGCTGCGCAGGAGCAGGGTCTCGGGGTGAGCCGGGCCAAGGATGCGTTCATAATCGGCCAGGGTCTGCTCGTGCAAGGTGATCGCCTCATCGGTGCGTCCGGCGGCCCGGTAGGCGACAGCGAGGCTATGGCGCGATTGCAGGGTGTGAGGGTGGTCTGGGCCCAGGACGCGTTCGCGGTCGGCCAGGGTCTGCTCGTGCAAGCTGATCGCCTCATCGAGGCGGCCCACGTCCTGGTAGGCGTTGGCGAGGTTATGTCGCGAGGCCAGGGTGTCGGGGTGGTCCGGGCCCAGGACGCGTTCATAGGCGGCCCGGGCCTGCTCGTGCAAGCTGATCGCCTCATCGGTGCGTCCCGCCTCCCGGTAGGTGGTGGCCAGGTTGTCGCGCGAGTTCACGGTGTCGGGGTGGTCCGGGCCCAGGACGCGTTCATAGGCGGCCAGGGTTTGCTCGTGCAAGCTGATCGCCTCATCAAGGCGGCCCGCGGCCCGGTAGGCGCCGGCGAGGTTGTTGCGCGCGGCCAGGGTGTCGGGGTGGTCCGGGCCCAGGACCCGTTCCTGGTCAGCCACCAGCCGCTCGCCGAGCATGATGGCCTGCGCCGTGCTGTCGCCGAGACGGTTCAGGAAACTGCCTGCCCACCATCGGAGCCGGATCATGCCACGGTCCAGGTCACTGCCGGGCGGGCACCGGGCCGCGGACTCATCCAGGGCCATGATCTGCTCCACCAGGTCCCGGGTCGCGGCCCGGTCCTGATGCCAGCGCTCGGCCAGCGATGCCGCCAGCCCGTCGAGCAGCCCCGCAGCCGCCTGGCAGACCGCGGTCAGGGTGCCGCCCGCGGCCAGGTTCTCCCGGATCACCCGCATCACCAGCCGGTGCGCAGTCACCGCGGACCCATCCACGCTGAAGGTCAGCAGCGACGCCCCGGCCAGCCGCGCCAGCACCCGGTCGGCCGCCTCCGGCTCCAGCGCAGCCGCCGGCCCGTCCCGGCCCGCCAGGCCCTGCCCGGCCGCCGCATACAGCAGCGGCCGGCGCACCCCGGCCGCGGACAGCACCGCCACCAGGTCCATCACCGCGGCACACGCCCCGCCCTGCTCACCAGCCCGGACCGTATCCAGCGACAGCAGCACCGCCGCCGCCACCCCCCGCGGGTACTGCCCGGCCTCCTCGGCGGCCAGCAGATCCGCGGCCGGCAGACGGCGCAGCCGGCCCAGGTAGGTGCCATAAGACAGATGCTGGGCAGCGATCACCGCCGCGGCCTGCGCCAGCGCCAGCGGCAGGCACCCCACCTCCTCGGCCAGCACCCGGGCCCCGGCCGCGTCGGCCTGACCGGTCCGGGCCGCCAGGAACGTCAGCGCCTCAGCCTCGGAGAACACATCCACCGGCACGCCCGCCCCCAGCGACGCCACCGCCTGGTAGTTACTGGTGATGATCACCCGGGCCGCCCCCGCCGCCGGCAGGAACGGCCGCAGCAGCCCCGGATCGGTGGCGTTATCGAAGACCAGCAGGCACCGCTCCCCGTCACCCTCCAGCCGGTGCCGCACCGCCCGGCCCGCCGCCACCGCATCCCCGGCACCCTCGGCCAGGCCCAGCGCGGCGGCGGCCTCGGCCAGGCCCGCCAGCACCCCCGCCTGATCCTCGGCATTCACCCAGGCCACCAGCCGCCAGCCCCCAGCCAGCTTAGCCCGGGCATACGCCGCCGCCAGATGCGTCTTGCCGACCCCCCGCATCCCGGTCAGCGCCTGCACCACCCGCGGCCCCGGCCCGGCCGCATCCAGCGCCGCCAGCAGATCCGCGCGCGGCTGGAACCCCAGCGGCTCCTGCGGGATCTCCCCGGCCACCACGACCGCCGGGACCGGGCCGCCCCCGCCACCGGCCCGCCGGGCCCCGGCCAGCTCCCGCAGCGACCGCTCCACCAGCTGCCCCAGCCCGGCCGGGCTGCCAAAGGACCCCGTCACCAGCCCGCCCTCACGCACCCGGCGGCGGAACGCGTCCTGCCGCGCCCCGAACTCCCGGTCAATCAGCGCCGACACCGGCAAGCCCACATCGGCAGCACCCTCATCCAGCACAAACACCAGCCGGTCCAGGCCCGCCCCCGCCGCAGTATCGAACTCCAGCTCGGTATAGGACACCTCCGGCATATCCCGCACCGGACAGCCATACCGGGTGCCCAGCACCCCCACATACACCTCACACCCCCGCACCCGGTCCACGCACAGCCCCGCCGCAGGCCGCTGGCAGCCGGAAAGTCAGCCATATCCACGATCACATGACCGGCCGCCGAAATCGCCCGCTCCACCGCGGCCACATACGAATTCCCCGGCGGGAACTCCCGCAGCTCCGAGGTATGCGACACAAACACCCGCCACCCGCCCCCATCACCGGACCCAGCCACACCAGCCACGCCCATCCCCTCCACCCGCAAGCAGCCCACCCCAGCCGGGCACCCGCCCAGCACAGGCAGAGCCGGCCACCAGCACCTGCCACACCAGGCAATGACCCAGCCTAGCCCGGTACCGCAGGCCGGGAAAGATACAGAGCACAAGCACCCAACCGCGCGCATGGTTGCAATTCGGGTGGCAGTCCAACGCCGTGCGGCGTCATCCACCCAGGACCCGCCAAGCACACTGACCCACCCAGCCTGACAACCAATCCGGACCAGCCCCGCCCGGAGCTAATGGGGGTATCACTCTAGGTGTGTAAAGGAGTAACTCAGGGTAATCATACGGCGGGTGAGGACACCCGGTGACTTGGGGGGAGAGCAACGGTGAAGTCCGTGAACAGGGGAAACGCGGAGGCTGGAGGCGTCCTGGCCGGTAACGGCGCGATGCCGGTAATGGCCGTGGATGACGCTGGTGGCGGGGAAGATGCCCGTACGGGCGGGCCGGCCGGGAGCGCGGCGGATCCGGCGCGGGTGCCGCTGCGGCAGCTGATGGATGACCGGCTGCTGGACGCGCTGCTGGCCCGGTCCCGGGACCAGGCCGGGGGGCTGCGGCTCACGGGTGAGGGGTCGATGCTCGGCGAGCTGGTCAAGGCGGTGCTGGAGCGGGCGCTGGAGGCCGAGCTGACCGCGCACCTGGGCTATGACAAGAACGAGCGGGCCGGCCGCGGCGGCGGGCCGCCGAACTACCGCAACGGGAGCATCGCCAAGACGGTGCAGACCGGCGTCGGCCCGGTGGGCCTGGCGGTGCCGCGGGACCGGGCGGGCAGCTTCGAGCCGCTGCTGGTGCCCAAGCGGGCCGGGCGGATCGCCGGCGGCCTGGACGACATGATCATCAGCTTGTACGCGCACGGCATGAGTGTGCGGGACATCCTGCACCACCTGGAGCAGGTCTATGACACCCAGCTGTCCCATGAGACGGTCTCCCGGATCACCGACGCGGTGCTGGAGGAGGTCCGGGCCTGGCAGTCCCGGCCGCTGGACCCGGTCTGGGCGGTGGTGTTCCTGGACGCGATCGTGGTCAAGGTCCGCGACAGCCAGGTCGTGCAGAACAAGCCCGCCTACATCGCGGTCGGCGCCGGCGCCGACGGGGAGAAGCACGTGCTGGGGATCTGGCTGGCCAAGACGGCGCCCGAGGCCGCGACCGCCGGGGAGGGCGCCCGGTTCTGGGGCAGCGTCATGGCCGACCTGCGCAACCGGGGCGTGCGGGACATCCTGATCGCCTGCTGCGACGGCCTGACCGGGTTCGAGGACGCCATCACCGCGGCGTTCAACCGCACCGTGGTGCAGCGCTGCGTGGTGCACCTGATCCGCAACGCCCTGCGGCCGGTCGCCCGCCGCGACGCCGGCGAGGTCGCGAAACAGCTGCGGACGATCTACACCGCGCCGACCGCCGAGGCCGCGTTCGACGCCCTGGCCGCGTTCTCGGCCTCACCGTGGGGCCGCAAGTACCCGCAGGCCGCGAGAGTGTTCGAGGACGCCTGGGATGCGTTCACCCCGTTCCTGGCCTTCAGCCCGGCCGTCCGCAAGCTGCTCTGCACCACCAACGCGATCGAGTCGCTGAACTACCAGCTGCGCAAGGTCACCAAGGCCCGCGGCCACTTCCCGAACGACGACGCCGTGGTCAAGCTGCTGTGGCTGGCCATCATCAACATCGAGGACAAGCGCGCCCGCGAGCGCCAGGCGCGGCGCCAGCAGACCGGCAAGCGGTCCGACCAGCCCGCCCGCCTCGTCGAGGGCCAGCGGGTCATGGGCTGGCGCGAGGCCCTCAACGAGCTCGACAACGCCTACCCGGGCCGACTACGGTAGGGGCAGCTAAATCAAATAATTCAAAAATGTTTACACATCTGAGGTTACAGGCTCGAGCTAATGCGTGGTAAGGCGGAAGATGCAAGAGTTGTGCTGAGGTCGCGTTGCCTACACTGCGCTGAGTGCGGGCTGCGGCAGGGAGCAATCGTGCGCGATAGTCAGGTCCTGGTAACACCGCCGGGAGATCCCGACAACTTCGAGTGTTCGATCGAGCTGGTAGAGCTTGACGATGAGGCCGGAGTGTGGGCAGGAGCCTTTCCCGGCTGCCCGGACGCCTACGGCAGCGCGGGAGAGGTGATCGCGGCGCTGACCTCAAGACCACTCGATGATCCGTGGGTACGTGAGGTGGTAGCGGCTCTGGGCCGCGACCGGGAGTGGGCCACTCGGTGGGGAGCTGGCACCGGTCGGCTGCGGCAGCATCTTGAAATCGTCCGAGGCCGGGGTAAGCGGGTCCACGCGACAGCCGCCGCGAATCGGGAATCCATCGATCGGCACGGCCTGGATTGGAACCGGATGGGACTAGCCCCGGGGCTTGCCGGAAACACGAGGCCCGAGCTCCCGGCCATCTTCATCTGCGAGGACCTGGACGACGTGAGCTTCCTCCTGCGTATAGCTCAGGTCCCCACCGACATCTGGTCTGTCGATGTTGACGGGATATGGCTGGAGAACGCCCCGGATGGCTGGCAAATCATCAGCCATCCCGTCGCCAGAGAGCGCCTTACACTGCTTGTCCGTGACATCCCGGTCGGCGGCTTCAGAGCGGACCCACCTGAGGTTAGCCCGCGACACAGGGATTGACAGAGACGCAGGAGACGCATGCCGTACGGCTCATAACCCAGCGGCGGCAGGAAGCTGCTAGATGGCGAGCACCGATCCCCTTCTCTCACAGATCGAGGCTGAGTACGACCTCCTCGGCCTCGGCCTCCAGTTCGACGTCGGCGTCCACCCCACCGGTGACCGGGGAGTTTGTCGCGCGGGACCTGACGGCGCATACCTGGGTCGGCCTGTCCACCGATGGCCGGAAGGTGACGGCCTATGCCTGCGATGGGGACGCTGAGCACCGCATCGCCTTCGCCCAGTAGTTCACCGGTGGTTCCTGATTCAGCCGCGGCCGCCACGCCGACTGCCTCCGTGCTTGTGGGAGGCGGGATCATAAACCCCGGACGCATCACTTGCTCACCGCTCCTGCGCTTACCTCTCAAGACATCTCCGCTGGGCAAGTGGCGGTATCTGGAGTAGGCACGTTTGCGTTGACACAGTGCCATTCGGGGACGTGCAGTTGACGCAGGAATGGTGGACTCGGAATGAAATGTCGCCCTTCTAACTGACTGCCCGCTAAAAATCATCGAGCCCATCTCCCTAGCAAACACGCTGACTTATTGTGGAACGTCAGGCGCAGTGTGCGGGTGTCTTGCCTATGCGTTGCCGAATAGCCATTAGTAAATACTTAATCAAGCGGCGCCACTGCGTGTCGCTGGGTCCGGCGCTCCCCGCACCCACTTCAGAAGCCGGATTTGTGCTCAGATTTGTGCACGGGATGCGGCGGGACGACTGAGACAGGGGAGACGGAGAAGGCCGGGGACGCCTTCGCCCCGCAGGTCGGCCGACGTCAGAGCGGATGATCCTTACCTGGTCAGGATCTTCCGCATCACGTAACTGGTGACCAAGGTCCCCCCGATCACTGACCTCAGCCTAGCTGAACCAGGCTCATCATGGCTTATCTTGGTGGTGAGACAAGAGAACAGTCGGCGTCATCCAAAGGAGACGAATCTCATGCGCAGTATGTCCACCAACAAGACCCGCACGATCATCACAGGCGCGGCAGCCGTGGCCGTCACGGCCGGCCTGGCCGTCACCACGGCGGGCGCCGCGTCAGCGGCCACCCTGCAGACCAAGCCGCTGCCCCGGGTGGCAGTCGGCTCGGTGGAGCTGGGCAACCCGCTCCAGTACGAGACGTTCCTGGCCCTCCAGGGCGCCGGCCGGTTCCACGGCGACGTCGACTACACGAACTGGACCTACGCCGAGCCCGGCTCCGGGGTCTGGGCGCCTGAGGCAGCGTCGCACGCGCTGGTATTCACCTACCAGGGCAGCCAGTACGCCCACACCCTGAACGGCGGGTTGAAGCTGACCGCGCTGTCCCCGGAGCGGCTGGCGTTCAGCGGCAGCGGCTCCTACAACGGGGGCGGCATCACCTGGAAGATCAATGGCCAGGTCGCCAACGGCAAGGTCAGGGCCACGATCGTCTACAACGGGCAGTCCTACAAGGTGGTCCTGACCGGCACCGTCGCCAGCGACGGGTCGGTGTCCGGCATAGCGCGGTCCTCGACCGGCCAGGCGCTCACGTTCACCATGCCCGCGGGGTCGTTCACCTCGGTGCTGCACTACATTGCGCCGATCAAGTCGGCGACGGTGAAGCGCCATGATGCGACGTTCCAGTTCACCATCCCGGCTGGATCGAACCTGGCCGGGACCAAGGTGACCGTCAAGGTGCACGACGGCGGATACGGCGCCCGGCATGACACCTACGCCCACGGTGTCACTGGCACCCAGCTCAGCCCGTACCCGATCATCGGCGGGCCTGGCGTCACCGTGCGGTAACCCACACATTCCACCCTGACCGTCTGAGCCCCCAGCGTCCCCCCGCGACCCGCGGCCCGCTGGGGGCGCCGGCTCGGCGCAGCCGGACCGCCCGGGAACCCACCGGGGTTGACTGAAGGAGACGGGAACGATGAGTTTCTGCGCACGCAGGCTGTCACGCGGCGGCCGCCCCGCTCGGGGCGGCCTGCTGCTGCTGACGGCCACAGGCGTCGGCACCGCCGGCCCAGCTGAGATACCAAGCCATTGACACTAGCGATACAGGACTGTCCAGCTCAGATCTGGCAAGCTTAGCCAACATGAGCCAAGAGCTAACGGGACCGCACGCGCCATACATGCTGATCGTTTACGTGCTGGTAGAGAAGATCAAGTCAGGCGAGCTAAAGCCTGGTGATCGGGTGCCGAGCGTCACGGAGCTGGTCGAGACCTACGACGTGAGCCACAGCACGGCCAGGCGAGCACTAGCCAAGCTGAAAGACATGGGCCTGACTGACACCGTGCCCGGCTACGCAACGTTCGTGCGATTCCCCGACCAGGGTGGGCCTAGCTGAGCCAGGGTGCTCCTAGATGGCTCTGTACGAGCGCAGACGGGCGATCGGACCATAGGCCCGTTCCAGCGAGTCGCCTCCAGCACCCACTGCGGGCACCTGCAAGCACCGCAGCCAGTGCGCCAGCGTCAGCACCTCCTGCTTCGTGGTGCCGGCAGATGTGAGCCGTGCTCAGCCGACGCCGGTGATTATGAAACGGAGCGACTACCTGCCGACTAGAGTCCTCGATGGCGCGCTAGGCCGCCAGCAGCTCGGCGGGGTCGGCGACAAGACCTCGCATCATCGAACCGCCGGAAGTACTCGTCCTGAGCCCGGAACGCGGCGCGGCGCCCCGGATCGTTGCGGCGGTTCCTGAGCGGATCCAAGAACACCGTATCGGCCGCGGTGAACGGGTATCCGCCCGCGCTACCCTGGCCCCGGCCGGGATGACCCCGCCGGGGAGGTCGCCGGGGAAGTGGCCGGGGAGGTCGCCGGGGAGGTCGCCGGGGAAGTGGCCGGGGAGGTCGCCGGGGAAGTGGCCGGGGAAGTGGCCGGGGAGGTCGCCGGGGAGGTCGCCGGGGAAGTGGCCGGGGAGGTCGCCGGGGAAGTGGCCGGGGAAGTGGCCGGGGAGGTCGCCGGGGAAGTGGCCGGGGACGTGGCCGGGGAGGTCGCCGGGGAGGTCGCCGGGGATGGCCGAGATCCGGTCGAGGCGGGGGCGGTCGTCGCTGGTGCGGGTGACGAGGGCGCAGATGACGCCTTACTGAATGGAGGCAGGTGCGCGGTCATGGCCACAATGAGATAGATGATTATGAGCGCGACCGCCGCAGCGGCGCCGGCCAGTCCCAGGTGGGAGTGGCCCGGCAGCCCTCCTCCCCGGCCGCCGGGCGCCTCGGCCCCGGCGGCTGCAAGCGGCAGCATATCCCCCAGTGTCACCCGTCGGCATTTCGCTTTCCGGTACGCCTGCGCGGGGCGCGGCGGCCGGCTGAGTCACCGGCGGGGCCGACAGGTCGCCGACAGCCGTTGGCTCGGCTGGGCCGGGTTCTGATGGGAGGAGCGACGGGAACGCCTGGGTGATCGGCCCTGGCAGCCAGCCTGCTGCCGGGGGGGCAGTGTTAAGTTCGGCCAGGATCTGCTTTGTCGTGGGCCGCTGCTTTGGGTCCTTGGCCAGGCACCGCTCGACTAGCGGCCGGAGTTCGGCGGGCAGGCCACTGGTGTCCGGCGGGGTGAAAACTACCCGGTACATCAGGGTGGCGCTGGACCCGGTGCCGAACGGCCCTTGACCGGTGGCGGCGAAGATAAGCACCGCGCCCAGGCTGAACACGTCGCTGGGCGGGCCGACCTGGTGGCCTTGGGCCTGTTCGGGGGACATGAAGGCGGGCGAGCCGAATACCAGGCCAGTGCCGGTCAGCATGGTTGCCTCCGCTGCCCGGGAGATCCCGAAATCGATGACCCGGGGGCCGTCCTCAGCCAACAGCACGTTCGGTGGCTTCAGATCACGGTGCACGATGCCGGCCGCGTGGATCGCGCCCAGGCCCTCAGCCAGTCCCGCCGCCAGCGCGAGCACAGACCTAGGAGGCAGCGGGCCGTGCCTGGTGATCGCCTCGGCGAGCGACGGCCCGGGGACGTAGGCGGTGGCCAGCCACGGCACCGGTGCGTCTACGTCGGCGTCAACCACTGCCGCTGTGAACAGGCCGCTTACCGTCCGCGCCGCGGCGACCTCGCGGGCGAACCGGTTCCGGAATTCGGCTTGCTCGGCAAGTTCGGCCCGGACCACTTTCACCGCGATCAGCCGCCCCCCTGGTGACTGGCCGAGGAACACCTGGCCCATGCCTCCGCCGCCCAGCCGGCCCAGCAGCCAGTACGGGCCTACCTTCCGCGGATCCTGGGGCTGCAACTCCTGCGCCATGCCAGCCCCCCGCCTGTGATCACCTATGATTCCCGTCACCGAACCTCCCGAGGCCGGGTTCGCCCGGGACCCCGATGTCCCGTACTGTCAGGTCCTGCGCGACCAGGGAAACACCGCCCCTGTCCATGAACTGCCGCCAGGCCTGATTGTCACGGCTGGAGGTCCGCGACCGCCGGGCCTGCCCGTTGCTGCCTACCGGAGCCAGGCCTTCCGGCGGTCTGCCGGGATCCCTGTCCTGGTCTTGTCATTTCGCCCCCTTATTCCATTCCAAGGCTGAGCGTGGTAGGCCTATGGACCAAGCTGCATCGATCTACCATGACGGGCTAGAACGGATCGGCCCACTGGCCGGGGACCTAAGTCCTGCTACCGCATGCCCAGCCGGGCCGTGAGGAAGGATGACCCAGATGCGACATCGCAGAGTCCTTCCATGCATTGCGGCAGTATCCATCGCCGCGCTGCTGTTGGGTACAGCCCTCAGTGTCGAACCGGCTTGCGCAAGCCTGTTCCCAGGGCCTACGACCACGAAGCCGACGCGCAGCCCCCGTACTTCAGCGCCGTCCCTAGCGTCCCCAGCCCTCATTAATCCCACCAGCCTTGGGATCCGCTCTTCGCCTCCTCCGGCGAGTAGCGGCGGGACGGGTCCCTTTCCAGGTGACTGGTCACAACTCCTGCCGACGCTCATAGCCACCTTTCTGGGGGCGGGGCTTGCCCTAATCACGGCGCTCTGGGCAGTACGAGTCGACGAGCGACGATCCAAGGCCAGAGAAGCACGCGCAAATATAGCTCATTTTCGCGAACTTCTGGGTCTAGTAAGCCGCGAAGTCGCTTCGAATCGAAGCGAAATATCCGGCGCACTAGTTGATCTTAGGTCCAATCTTCTTACCGACCGCGCGCCCGCCCTCGACGTCTGGAGTAGCAATGGCTATGAAATACTTAAGACCAGTAGTACGGTCACTGCTGAAATTGCCGACGCCTACACTTTGCTGCGCCGCTTCGCCCGGCTTCTCGACCAATACCGTGCCGAGGTGAGCCGGGGAGGAACTGATGCCCGGACCGCACGGATCGAAACACTCCCAAGACTACAGGCACTCGGCCACGAAACACAGCTCTTGTTGGAAGCCGCATCGAAACGCATAGAGGAGGAATTGAGTTAAACCGACCTAGCTTAACATTGAGTTAAACCGACCTAGCTTAACGCCGCATCCGCTGTACTTTATTACGCACATCTTGAAATACCTTGCCACAGCCAGCGGCACTAGCGCCCAAGCGCTTCAACTCTGCGCAAGCCTCCATCCACGTTTCGCCTAGAGTGTCCCATGTAGCCCCCCTCCATTGCATTTTTGAAAACCATTCTACTGATTCCTCCAGGTATCCAATGCGAAGTGACCCGTCCTCTTCGATCAGCGCGGCCGCGTGGTAAAGAATCGCTAGATCCATCGAGCCGGCTGGGCGCGAAATGCGATCAGAAATCACGCTCTTTAGTGAAGGTATCAAGTCTGTTCTAGTAGAAGCAAGCTTAGCCAGAAGGTGGAGCGTACCAGGATCAGGACCGAAACGGTTCACAACTTCTAGCAACGTCGTTATCGCGTCATCCTTGCTGGACTGGCTGTCCGAGATTTCGAGCAACGATTGTGCGTACATGAGGCCGGGCATCGGGAAGGTATGCAAAGCCGCAGCCAGTCGCCACATCTCCTTCCACACCTCGACCTGGCGGGTCGGCAGAGCATAATGCATACCACGGTTAAAGAGCTCACCGTAGTAAGGACTACGCGCGTTAATGTAGGATTCAGAGTGCGTAGCGTTTAGATATTGATACGCTATGCCACTGATCAGATACGCCCAGAAGAGCGGGTCCGAATCACGGTCTGGGGCGCTGCTGAAGGTCAGCTCGTGCGCAACCTCCCGTGCCGTGTCGAAAAGATCGGCATAGAATCCTGGGCCAGGCCAATCCCGGTCGATAAAATCGCGCCATCGCATGATTCGGTCTTCGCGCGTGGCAATGGATTCCGTCTTGCCAGTTGCTAGTGCAAGGTCTCTCACGGCGCAGTCCAACGCATATTCAATCCTCTCGGCGAGCGCTCGGTCTGCTTGTGAGGCGAGATCAAATGCGCGTTTAAGAACTTCGACTGCAGCTTCGTAAAGTGTGACGTATCGCGCTGAGGGCGTTAGTGGAGGTACAGAGCGCAGGAGACTGCCCCAGCTGAACAGGCGCGCGGCGTTGCTGCTTTCGGCAAACAATCTGCTAGGCAGTCCCGAGTCCAAAGTCAGTACATCGGCAAGGCGGCCGCGGATCCGGGCCGTGATGCGCTTATCTGCGGTGGACAGCGCCCGCATATGTACAACTCCGTTTGCGATGTCAAACAGCAATTGAAGAGAGCTAGGCTTTTGGCGTGCCAGTTCTACCAAGCCTTCAAAGCATTCGGAGAGAGTAGTATAAGCGCGGCTTCTCTCCAGGACGGTCTGCGCGATAACGGGATGCCGGGCAATGTGCTCGTCATTGTCAGTCCGGACCCATGGGTCGTATTCCGATCGTATATCGAGTGCAGCGTTCGGCGCCAGCACCCGGAGGAAATCTTCTGGCAAGCCTATACCCGACATTGTCGCCAAGCACACATGAAGGTAGGCTTGTCCGTCTGCAGTATTCTCCATGCGCCTGTATTCGCCGACTAGACGGTTGATGAAGTCGTTGCCGTAGATCGCCCTGAGGAATCCTACGATCAACGGCTGTCCCGGCGCCAGGAAATAACTGACCTGCTCGCCTGTAGGAAGCTTCAAGAAATCGGGCAGGTTAGGGAAGCGGGCCAAGATCCAGTCTTCGCGCTTGTCGCTCGAAATCTCTGCATACGCTCGCTGCAGATGGGCACAAAGGGCCGAAACGTCGGTGGCATTGATCGGGCCGAGCGAGCAAAGCTCCGCGCCAACGGGCAGCGGCACAAGTGAGTTAATGGCACTTGGGCGGCCCGCTATCAAGAATACCGCCTCGTCGCCCCGCAACTCATGTTCATTCAGCGTGGCGAGGACCGAGTCTACTACAGCTTCGTTGAGAACAGGTAGCAACTCGGCGAGGACGACGACTGGCAGGGACTCCGGGTCACGGGAAGCTATGTCAGCGTTAAAAAGCGACCGGGCCGTACCCGCAATATCTTGGATCTCGTCGACACGCAAAACCCGGTCAGGCAACCATGTCAATACGATCGCGGAGTCTTTTAGCGTGTTGTCGAGCAGGCTCAAGTATGTGGACTTTCCCTCACCTGCTTCCGCTCTCAAGAACAGAGTGGCGCCACGATGCTCCTGGAACCAGGAAGACATATCGGCGAGATCTACTTCTTCTCCGATGGCCATCAAACGGCGTGGTATAGCCATGCCGTTCTCAACCTCTGAAGCTGTCAGAGCACGGCCGCTAAGCAATCGAAGCCAGTCGGGAGGCCGCTGTCCATTGCGGGCCGCGTTTACCTCCAATGCAGAGCTATGAGACACTTGGTCAGCGGCGCGCAACACATCGCGCAAATGTTCGTTGTCAGCTGGCAAGGGTCCACCCCCTCAGGTGGAGGCCATCCTATCTTCCATCGAGCTGTCGGCCAAGTCTCGAAGATTCGTAGCGGAAAGCAATCTATCTCAGCTTGAGGGTGAAGTGACAGGTTCCGCTGTAAAGGAGCAGCGAGGACGGCCGAACACCGCTTCCGGAGTGATCGGTCCGGCTTAGAGTCGCGGACCTAATCCAGCCCGCAGTCAAGTGCGTCACGATCATCGGCCCCTACCTCGGGCTACCGCAGGCACACACCCGGACGCACGATCAGCAGGCAGCGGAGGTGATCACCCATGCGCAAGCCATTCCGCGAGAGTCCCTTTCCCGAACGGGGAAAGGGACTCTGGCATGTAGTTTTGGTGATGCGCTACGTGGATGCAGCCCAGCATGCGGGTGCCCTCCCCCCCGGAGCCGCCGTGGCAGGATCTCACGCCGCCTGCAGCTCCGTCCGCTCGTGTCCGCCGTGCTCCATTCGCTCGTGTCCGCCGTGCAGGAACGCGGTGATCAGCGGGCCGACCTTATGCGCGCTGTCCAGCAGGACGAGGTGCCCTCCGCCTTCGACTGTGTGCAGCCGCGCCGACGGGATCAGCCTCGCCATCACCCGGTGGTTCACGTGCGGTGTCACCGGGTCGTCGTCCCCGCACAGGACCAGGGTGTCGTGCCGGATCGACGGCAGGCGGTGCAGGCTGGTCCACCCGGCGAGCGCGGACAGGCGGAACGCCGCAGCCCGGAAGCTGCCCGGCTTGGACATCTTCAGGCCCGCGGCCAGTTCCGGCTCGGTCCTCATCCTGCCGCCGAACATCGCGCCGGCGCTGCGGGCGATCCGGTCGGGATGGTAGCCGCGCGGGTTCATCATGTGCAGCAGCGCCGACGGACGGCCGGGCAGGGCTGGCCCGCCGAACGAGGTGGACGCCAGGATCAGCCTGTCCACCCGCTCCGGGTGCGACAGGGCCATCTGCTGGGCGACCGCACCGCCGAACGACACCCCCAGGACATGGGCGGAGGCCAGGCCCAGGTGATCCAGGACGCCCGCGCCGATGTCGGCCAGGCCCCGCATCGACATCGGGGAGGACGGCACCTGGGAGGAGCCGATGCCCGGGGCGTCGTAGGTGATCACCCGGAAGCCGTGCAGGTGCTCCATGAGCGGCCCCCAGTGGTGCATCTCGCTGAAGACGCCGGAGTGAAGCAGGAGCGGGACGCCCTCGCCTGCCGACTGGGCGTGGATACGCAGGCCTCGGACGGTCAGCTGGTAGTTGCGGATCATCTGGGGGCTCCATTACCTCATCGCTGCTCGTAATTGTCAGCGCTGCGCGAAATATGCCAAGAGGCAGCGAGAGGCCAAAACTGATCTTGCTAGCAACGGGTACGGACGACACCAGATGTGGTCGTCATCCAGACTCTCTATAAAGTAGTATATCAGACAATCATGGCCAATTGTTGGACGGCAATCTTGCCACGGGTCAGAAAGCCCGAGGATGGCCACCAAGGGGGCGACCGCGCTACGCTTCCTCGCCTCGTGCTCGTGGGGAGGCGCCGGTGGCGAGAGGGCCGGGAGATCAGATAGCAGCAGCCGCGGGCACGCCCGGGAGGCAGCCGCAGCCGCTGTGGCCATGAAGCACCTCACCACCGCGAGTAAGCGCTGCCTGGACGAGGCGCAGCGGCAATCACCCGGTCCGCCGACCTGACCTGTCCGGCACCCTCCTGCTCACCCTGGCCCTGCGCCGGGATAAGGACCTCCCCAGCCATATTGCAGCAGGCCAGCGACGCTTGTCGTGCGGTGATCGTGGCCGTGGGAAGCTACCTCTATGACACACGACGAGCCGGAGCCCGCGCCCATCGAGAGGGTAACGGCGGCGATGGATGAATTCATGGCCACGGTGCTGCGTCATCTGCGCACCGGGCACGGTAGTCCTCTGGAGGAGCTGGGCCTACAGAAAGCAAAAGACGAGCTGCAGCACTGGCGGCCGGATATCCCAGGCGCAGGACCAGAACCGGGGTAAACGTGATCGCGTCCCGGAACGTCGCTGGACATCAGGACCTGGCTCACCGGCCGTACGCGTCCTTCGCCGGGGCCTCTTAGCGCAGGTGACTCTCGGGCGACGCAGCCCCGGGCGTTGCGCGGGGCCGCCTTGGACTGGGACTGCGATCGGGCGATGACCAACATGGAACCGCCGCAAGGACCGCAGCGCCGGGGGTTCCAGACCGGACGGCCGGAGTCCTTCAGCGATGGCGTGTTCGCCATCGTCATCACCTCGCTGATCCTGAATGCAAGCGGCAGCCAGTGCCTCGGACCGAGGCAGCGGGGCCTTCAGGCTCGGCTACCGGGGATGGACAGCATGCGCGGCCGTATCGCCTCGCCCGCGGGAGCCAGGGTATCGACCAGGGATGTCACGGGCGCGACGGGTGGCCCGCGGCGCGAACCATGATGCTGGTAGCGGCCCACACGCAGGAGGTCCAGAGCAATGACCGAAGACGCACGGCAGATGGGCAATGACAAGACCGCGGTCCGCCCATTTCCTCAGCTGAATGTCCCGGAAGCGGAGCTTGCCGACTTGCGGAGGCGCGTAAACGCGACCAGGTGGCCTGAGCGCGAGACGGTCACCGACGACTCGCAGGGCGTGCGGCTCGCGATGATGCAGGACCTTGCGCGCTACTGGGAGACACACTACGACTGGGGCAAGTGCGAGGCGACACTGAACGCCCTGCCGAACTTCCTGACCGAGATCGACGGGCTTGACATTCATTTCATCCACGTCCGCTCCCAGCACGAGGACGCGCTGCCGCTGATCGTCACACACGGGTGGCCTGGCTCGATCATCGAGCAGTTGAAGATCATCGAGCCGCTCACCAACCCGACCGCGCATGGCGCGAGCGCGGCGGACGCGTTCCATCTGGTGATTCCGTCGCTGCCGGGCCACGGGTTCTCCGCCGAAGCCGGCCACCACCGGCTGGGATCCCGGCCGCATCGCACGTGCCTGGGTCATGCTGATGAGGCGCCTCGGATACACCCAGTTCGTGGCGCAGGGCGGCGACTGGGGCGCGGCCGTCACGCAGGCGATGGGTGAACAGGCAGCGCCGGAGCTGCTCGGCATTCACTCCAACATGCCCGGTACCGCTCCAGCCGACGTCACCAAGGCGTTCGAGCGCGGCGACCCGCCGCCATCCGGTCTCTTCAGACGAGGAGCTACGCGCTTACCAGCAGCTGAGCAACTTCTACGCTAAGCACGTGGCCTACGCACAAATTATGGCGACGCGGCCGCAAACCCTGTACGGACTGGCGGACTCACCCATCGATCTAGCCGCGTTCATGCTGGACCACGGCGACGGTACCGGCCAGCCCGGGCTCGTAGGACAGGTCCTCCAGGGACACCCGGATGGCGACCTTACCCGAGACGACATCCTCGACAACATCACGCTGTACTGGCTGACGAACACCGGGGTTTCCGCGGCTCGTCTCTACTGGGAAAACAAGGCGGACTTCTTCAACGCCAAGAACATCTCCATCCCGTTTGCCATCAGCGTCTTCCCCGACGAGCTCTATCAAGCCCCGCGGAGCTGGGCAGAACGCGCGTATCCCCACAACCTCATCCACTACAACAGGCTCGACCGAGGCGGCCACTTCGCCGCTTGGGAGCAGCCGCAACTCTTTTCCGAAGAGATCCGCGCGAGCTTCAGGTCGCTGCGCAAATAGTGCGCGATAAAAGCGCGGACCTGACTCCCGGCATGAGTCTCGCGCGCTGCGCGTCAAGGAACGCCTGCGAGCGTGAACCCGCAGGTCACCGACCGTATTCGGGTACGGATCCGGGCAGGAGACGCCCACCGGGCGAGCTGGGACGGACGGTCGCCGACTCGGTAACCTGAAGACCATGGCACGCGACGAGCGCAGCGTAACCCCGCAGAGCGAGGACTTCTCGGCCTGGTACAACGACGTGGTCTTCCGCGCCGAATTGGTGGACCGGGGACCGGTCCGCGGCAGCATGGTGATCAGGCCGTACGGGTACCGGATCTGGGAGCTGCTGCAGGCGGATCTGGACGGGCGGATCAAGGCCACCGGACACCAGAACGCGTACTTCCCGCTACTCATCCCGCAGAGTTACATGCAACGCGAGGCCGAGCACGTCGAGGGGTTCGCGCCCGAGCTGTTCACGGTCACCCACGCGGGCGGCAAGGAACTGGAGGAGCCACTGGTCATCCGGCCGACGTCGGAAACGATCATCGGGGAGATGATGGCCAAGTGGATCAGCTCGCACCGGGACCTGCCGCTGCTGCTGAACCAGTGGGCCAACGTGCTCCGGTGGGAGATGCGACCCCGGATGTTCCTGCGCACCAGCGAGTTCCTCTGGCAGGAAGGCCACACCGCGCACGCTACCGCGGCCGATGCGATCGCCGAGACGATGCTGGCGCTGGGCTTTTACCAGGACGTGGCCGTCGAGACCGCGGCTCTGGCCACCGTGCCGGGCGAGAAGACGCCGGGAGAGCGGTTCGCCGGGGCCGAGCGCACGTTCACGATCGAGGGCATGATGCGGGACGGGCGCGCCCTGCAGGCGGGCACCTCGCACTTCATGGGGACGAACTTCGCGGCGGCCTTCGGGATCACCTATACCGGCGAGAGCGGCACGGCCGAGCTGTGCCACACCACCTCCTGGGGCATGAGCACCAGGATGATCGGCGGCCTGATCATGACCCACGGTGACGACAAGGGCCTCGTGCTGCCGCCGGCAGTGGCTCCCTACCAGGTGGTGATCGTCCCGATCGGGCGGGGGGAGCAGGCCGGGACAACGTTGTCCGCAGCTACCGAACTGGCCGCCACGCTGTCGCGCGTCGGTATCCGGACGCACGTCGACGACCGGCCGCAGGCCTCGCCCGGCTTCAAGTTCAACGACTGGGAGATGCGCGGCGTGCCGATCCGGCTCGAGCTTGGCCCGCGGGACCTGGCCTCGGGTACCGCGTTGATGTCCCGCCGCCTGAGCTACCCGCAACCGGACGCCGCCAAGGAGGCCATCCCGATCGAAGCCGCGCCTGCCCGGCTGGCGGCCGAGCTCGCCGCGTTCCAGGCGATGCTGGCGCGGCGGGCCGCCGACTTCCGCGACGGCCACACAGCCACGGTCAATTCCTGGCCTGAGTTCGCTGCCGCCGTGGCGGTCGGCTGGGCGCTGGCGCTGCACTGTGGCGAGCAGGCTTGCGAAGACGAGATCAAGACAGAAACCGCGGCCACTCCCCGCTGCATCCCGCTGGCAGGCGAACCCGAGCAGGGCACGTGCATCCGCTGCGGCAGGGCGTCCGCCTACGGCAAGCGGGTGATCTTCGGCCGCTCGTACTGAGCCGGACCGGGGTCAGTCGGTCCGATCTCCCGGCCGGCGCGCTGGGCCGGCAGCCCGGACATCTCCGCCGCTCCTCCCGGCTGACGAACGTCCCGCGGGACGGGACCAAACGGCACTTTTTGACGGGCCCTACGCGGCGGCCCCCCGCGGTGGTGAGGTGTGGCCTGGAACTGGAGCGCTGACCATCGAGGTGGGGAGGTGTCCCGTGTGGAAGCCTGACCTCGAACAGATAGCCGAAGCGGTGAAGAACGCGCCGTCTGTGTTCAACTCCCAGCCGTGGTCTTTGAAGGTACCGGCCGATGACCGGATCGAGTTGTACGCCAGGCTGGACGAACCCGGGGAAGAGAATCAGAGGCGGTGGGACCTATTCCCCAGCGCGGACGGCAAACGTCACCTCGATCCGCTGGCCCGTGAGTTCACGATCAGCTGCGGCGCCGCCCTGTACAACCTGCGGCTGGCCATCCGGGTGGCCGGGCATGATCTCGCGGTGCAGCTGCCCCCTCACCCGGCGCGTGACAGCAGGCTGCTCGCGTCGGTCGAGATCATGACCGGACGGGTCAAGGCGCCTACCAAGGCTGAGCAGGAACTCTACGAGGCGATCTGGCGGCGTCACACCAACCGCTGGCCGTACAGGATCGTCCCCGCACCGCTTCCCATCATCGTGGCCATGGAGGACGCCGCTACCCAGGAAGGCGCCTCACTCCGGCTGCTCCACCCCCACCAGGCCCGGAAGTGGCTGCGCCTCGCCGCCGAAGCCGACCAGTTCTTCGAGGAGGAGCCCGGGAACCTGTCCCCGACCGCGCATGAGCGTTACCGCAGGCACCAGGAGCACCGGGATCGCTGGATAGGGACGGAGGCGGGGGTTCCCGCCGTAACCTTCGGGCCGACTCCCCGGAACGGCCTCCCCTCAACCCGGAAGGGCCTCTGGCTCGCCGATGAGACGCGGCGTTTCGAACGGCCGCCACTTCGCGACAGAGGGCCCGGCGAGCGCCCGCAACTGATGGTGCTGGCCACAGACGACGACCAGCTTCTTGACTGGCTCCGGGCCGGCCAGGCCCTGCAGCACGCCATCCTGACCGCCACCCGGTACTCGGTGTCGCCTCCGTTTGGCCTGGCCGCGAAGTATCACGCGCCGTACCGCTACGGTGTCCCGGGGCGACGCCACCTGGTGCGGAAGTGGCGCGACGGGGACCTGGCCTACGACGGCCTATCGGTGTCGCTTCTGACCCAGCCGCTCGAGCGTTACGACATCGAGCGCGAGGAGACCGGGGGCGAGGGCACCTGGCGCGGGGACCCCGGACGGCACCCGCGGCCGTTGCCGTGGCGATTCGCCGAGCTGCCGCAGCTGGTCATCCGGGTGGGATACGCCGCGGTCAAGGCGAACGCCGCTCCGCGCCGGCCGCCAGAAATTCTCGATACCCGGACACGGCCGCTGCCTGACGGCGAGAAGGCCAGCTAGGGTGCCGGGATCGTGCTCGCGCTGATCTTCATGCCGGGCCGCCCCGGGTCGGCCGCGCAGGCGCCGCAGGAGCCGCAGGCCGGCGGGCACGTCGCCGCCTGAGCACAACGAACGGCCCGAGCCGCCTGTCGGCCCGGGCCGGATTGTCAACTCAGGGTCTGGTCACCGGTCAGCTGTGCAGGATCGGCGGGCCCAGCGGGAATTCCTTTCCTCCGGTGGCGTGCGACGCCGAGCTGGCGAAGAGGTACGCGACGATGGCCGCGCCGCCCATCAGGACCCACCCGGAGGCCTTGGTCAGGTTCGCCGAGGTCTGGATGACCCCGAGCAGGCTCAGGATCAGGGCGAGGTCGACGACCGCGAACAGGAACGTGAAGCCCACCTGCAGCCGGAGGGTGGCCACCAGGAGCATCGACACGATGGCGATCCAGGCGATCAGGAATACCTTCTGGGTGTCGACCACCGCGGTCGGCGCGATTAGCGAACCAGTTGTGGAGCAGCCCCAGCACGAGCAGGGCGTAGCTCAGGAGGAAGCCACCGACGATGCCGGATATCCCGGCCGGCACGCTTTCGCCCAGCCTGGCCGCCCAGATCGTGGCGATGAACATCCCGACCGCGGCCGCGAGCACGATGGGCATCGAAGCGCCGACGGCCGTGGCCGGCACGACGCCGATGAACACCATGCCGATCGTCACCGCGCCGATGAGGAAGCTCGGGAGCCCCACCAGGGACGGGTTGGCGGCCAGCGGCCCCGCCGCGCGTCCCTCAACCTGGGGAACGAGCCGAACGGGCTGCTGGGGAGTTGGAGTTGGGCTTGGAGTAGCCATTTCTGCCTCCTAGGGAAGCATTCGCGGGACGCATCGGGCCGACGGTCCACTTATTTAGGTCTATGTCCGACAGCACGCTAGCTGCGCTCGCCCCGATAGGGACTCAGGCCACCCATTGGCAGGGCCATATGTCCTGGCATGCCAGGACATATGCCAGCCCTGGCGGCTGAACGGTGGCGGGGGCCGCCACCCGGCCGTCTGGCATGATCGATGACGTGGCAAGCATCGACATCGAAGTTCTCGCCCGGACCGCGTACGACGCCTACCGCAAGGCCCAGAAGGGGACCGTCCCGCGGTGGGACGACGTCAGCGAAACCGAGCAGCAGGCCTGGCGGGCCGCCGTGTCCGCCGTCAGCAGCTACGGCGACGCCACCGTGACCGACGCCGGGCCCACCCCGTCGCTTGTGGTCCAGGTCGGGGGCAAGACCGAGGTCTACAGCACCGACTTCACCGCGGGCCGGCAGGGAAACCTGGCGGTCAGCGACGACCACGCCTCCAACCACCACGCCCGCTTCCAGTTCGCCCACGGCACGTGGTACGTCGAGGACCTCAGCTCGACGAACGGCACCTGGCTCAACGGGCACCGCATGTTCTCCGCCCAGCGGCTGAAGAAGGGCGACAAGGTCAGGATCGGCCGCACCACCATCCTCGTCGTGTCGGCCTGACCGAGGGCCCTGAGGGTCAGCCGATCGGTGGATCGGCTCAGCCGTCAGGCCGATCCGCGGTTTCAGCCGGCCTCCCGCCCGCTCGGGCGATGCGCGCCCCCGGCCGCCGTTGCGACCCTGAACCCATGGCAACGGAACAGGGGCTGCAGCCGGGAGGAGCAGCATGTCACCAGTGATCGAGGTGCGGCAGCTGCACAAACGTTACGGGGACACCGTGGCGGTGGACGATATCTCCTTCACCGTGGCCGAGGGCGACCAGGCCAACCTGCTGACCATGGCCGCGTACGCGGCGGCGTTCGGGCTGGCTGCAGCCAGATTCCTCCGCTGGGAGTAAATTTCGATGTGGAGGGCGCAGATGACCAGTCCGATGCCGCAGCCCGGGCCCGAGGACCCGCTGGAGAAGCGCTGGCCTCCGGTGCTGGCCGTCCTGCCCTACGGCGCGCTGCTCTTCTGCGTTCTCGTGGTCCTGACGCTCGAGATGCCCGGCCGGAAGGCGCTGGTGGCCGGGCTCATCCTGAGCGGCCTGGCCGCGGCGTGGATGCTGTGGATGTTCACCCTGCATCCCGCCTGGCGGTACCGCCCGCGGGTGATGGCTGTGTTCATCATCGTGCTGATCCTGATCGGCGCCCTCCTGGTGCTCGATAACACCGTGTTCGGAATCTTCACGTTCACCATCTTCTTCTATGTGATCACGTTCCTGGCCTGGCCGTGGCGGCTGCTCGGCGCGGCCGGAGTGGGGCTGCTGGCCGCCACCTCGCAGGCCTACGGCGTCAATAAGCACACCGTCAGCGGCGTGTTCATCTACCTGATCATCATCGCCGTCAACGTGGCTCTCCTGTTGGCGTTTGCCTGGTCCAGGTGGACCAGCGAGCGCGCGCTCGGCGAGCTGAGCGAGGCCAACCGCAGGCTCGAGGCGACGCTGGCCGAGAACGTGGGCCTGCAGCAGCAACTGCTGACCCAGGCCCGGGAGGCTGGGGTCCTGGACGAGCGGCAGCGGATGGCCCGGGAGATCCACGACACCCTGGCCCAGGGGCTCACCGGGATCATCACCCAGCTGCAGGCGGCCGAGCACGCCGCCGACGACCTGGCCGGCTGGCGCCGCCACTTCGAGGCCGCGACCAGGCTGGCCCGGGAGAGCCTGTCGGAGGCCCGCCGGTCGGTGGAGGCGCTGCGGCCCGAGTCGCTGGAGACCGGGCGGCTGAGTGAGGCGCTCGCCGACGTCGCCGGGCGGTGGTCGGCGCTGCACGGGATACCGGTCCAGGTCACGACCACCGGGACGGCCCGGCCGATGCAATCCGAAGCCGAGTTCGCGCTGCTGCGGACCGCGCAGGAGGCGCTGGCCAACGTGGCCAAGCACGCGCACGCGGCCCGGGTCGGGGTGACCTTGTCCTACATGGAGCACGAGGTCGCCCTGGACGTCCGCGACGACGGCCGGGGCTTCGACCTGGCGAAGCTCTGCACACAGACGGCCCAGGCGGCCCAGGCGGCCCGGGCGGCCCAGGCGGCCGCGGCCAACGGCCGCACCCCGGCCGCCCACGTCAACGGAGTGACCGGCCCGGTCGGCCTGTCGGTCGGCGACGGCCTGCGCCACCCGAACGCCGGGAGACCGGGCGACGGCGGGTTCGGCCTGGTGGCGATGCGGCAGCGCATCGAGAGCCTGGCTGGCCGGCTGCAGGTCGAATCGGAACCGGGCTTCGGCACCGGCATCTCGGCCTGCATCCCGGTCGCATCCGCCGAGGCCCGCTCATGAGCGGTCCCGAGCCGGTCCTCCCGGTCCCGATCCGGCTGCTGATCGCCGACGACCACCCGGTGGTCAGGGACGGGCTGAGCAGCATGTTCGCGCGCGAGCCGGGCTTCGAGGTACTCGGCGAGGCCTGTGACGGGGCCGAGGCGGTCAAGCTCGCCCAGGCCCTCGGGCCCGACGTGATCCTGATGGACCTGCGGATGCCCGGCATGGACGGCCTGACCGCCATCACCGAACTGGCCCGGCGCGGGGTCCCCGCGCGCGTGCTGGTCCTGACCACCTACGACACCGACAGCTACGTGCTGCCCGCGATCGAGGCGGGCGCCACCGGCTACCTGCTCAAGGACGCCCCCAGGGCCGAACTGCTGCACGCGGTCCGGGCCGCGTCCCAGGGCCAGGCGGTGCTGTCTCCCGCCGTGACGGCCCGGCTGATGAGCCGGGTCCGGACGCCCGGCCCGGGCCCGCTCAGCCAGCGCGAACTCGAGGTCCTGGAACTCGTCGCGGCCGGGGGCACCAACCGGGAGGCCGCCGCCCGGCTGTTCATCACCGAGGCCACGGTCAAGACCCACCTGCTGAACATCTACGCCAAGCTCGGCGTGGGCGACCGCGCCGCCGCCGTCGCCGAGGCGTTCAACCGCGGCCTGCTCACCCCCGCTACCCCCGAACGGCCGTAGCCGTCTTCCTCACCCGGAACTCCCTTCGACGTGGCACCGGGCAGATCTACACGATCATGAGCGTCAACCCCGGCGGCGGCAGCTTCACCGTCTTCCGGGACGGCGTGCTGTTCGTGAACCATGGACCCGCGATCACACGAGCCATCGGGCTCATGCTGTGTGCACCACGGTCCGTTCGGCAAAAAATCTGAATGTGACCTAACGGAACGTGGTTCACCTTCCGCGTCAGCCGACAGATCCGCGCGACAGGTGTGGAGCGCCGGCCTGAGGGTAACCGTAAGCCGCTGCGGCACCATCTAGAAAGAAGGAAATCAGCTCATGGCGCTCATCTTGCTCGTTCTCCTGCTGGCCCTGCTGCTTGGCGGGCTGGGATTCGCGGTCCACATCCTGTGGTGGATCGCCCTGATCGTGCTGATCGTCTGGATCCTCGGCTTCCTCGTCCGGGTGGGCGAAGGCGGATCCAGGAGCCGCTGGTACCGCTGGTTACAGGCCTCCTGGAGCAGGCGGGCCGCCGCACCTGGGTTGCGGCGGCCCGCTATTGTCATCTCCGCGCGGGACAGGCACGATGTGCGAGTGCAGGTGCGCGCGTGAACCGGGAGATGGCCGAGCTATGGTCGGCGGCTCTCGGCGCCGCGGGCACGGTCATCCGCTACGGCCACTGGGGCCGCCCGGTGCTGGTGTTCCCCTCCGAGCGGGGCCGGGCCTGGGACTTCGAGAACTTCGGCATGGTCGGCGCGCTGGCCGGACTGCTGGAGGACGGGAGGCTGAAGCTCTACTGCGTCGACAGCTACGACGCCTCGTCCTGGTCCAACCACGACATCGCGCTGGAGGAGCGAGCGCGCCGCCACGGCCGCTATGAGTCGTGGATCGTCGGCGACGTCGTCCCGTGGATCTACCGGGACTGCGGCAGCCCGGCCGAGGTGATCACGCTCGGGTGCAGCATGGGCGCCTTCCACGCGGCCAATTTCGCCCTCAAGCGGGCCGACCTGTTCCCGCTGGCGATGTGTTTCTCCGGCAACTACGACCCCGCCACGTGGCACGCCTGGGGCGAGCGGAGTGACGAGGCCTACTTCAACAACCCCATGGACTACGTCCGCCACCTGGAGGGCGATCACCTGGAATGGCTGCGCAGCCAGGTCAGCCTGCTGCTGGTCTGCGGTCAGGGCCAGTGGGAGGACACCACCGGCGTACTGCCGAGCACCAGGCAGTTCGCCGCGCTGCTGGCCGACAAGGGTATCAAGCACGAACTTGACGTGTGGGGCCACGACGTGCCCCACGACTGGTCTTCCTGGCGCGCCCAGGTGGCCCACCACATGCCGCGGTTCTGCTGAGGAGGGAGCCTGCCTTGACGGTGCCCATCACCGGGCCCATCACCGGGCCCACCACCGGGCCCACCACCGGGCCCACCACCGGGCCCACGACCGGGACCAGGCACCTGATCGGTCTGCTGCTCGGTACCGAAGAGGACTGGCCGACGGCGTTCGAGGAGATCCTGCGCCGGCTGGGGCCGGTCGAGGGCCCGGATGGCAGCGCGCACGCCTTCGACACCGAGCGGATCACCATCGAGCCGTTCAGCCTGCGGGACCGGCCCCGCTACCACCTGGTCATCGACCGGCTCGCGTACTGGTACTACCATCCGCGGGAGTGGCTGAAGAAGGTCGCGATGATGGACGGGGTGTACCTGCTGAACAGCCCGTTCACCTTCCAGTCGATGGAGAAGCACGCGGCCTACTGCGCGATGATGCGGCTCGGGCTCAAGGTGCCCGAGACGGTGCTCGTACCGTACAAGAACCCGGTCGACAACGCCCGCTATGCCTACACCGCGGCCCGGTACAACAAGCCCTTCGACCTCGACGCCATCGCGGAGCGGATCGGCTATCCGCTGTTCATGAAGCCGTACGACGGCGGTGCCTGGCGCGGCGTCTCCCGCATCAACACCCCGGCCGAGCTGCACGCCGCCTACGACGCCAGCGGCGAGATGCTCATGCACCTGCAGAAGGCCGTCGACTACGACGTCTTCGCCCGCTCGCTGTCGATCGGCGCCGAGACCATGGTCATGCGATTCCAGCCCGACCAGCCCATGCACTCACGTTACGCGGTCGAGCACGGCTTCCTGTCCCCGCAGGCCGGCACCGAGGTGGTGACGATCGGGCGGCTGGTCAACGCGTTCTTCCGCTGGGAGTTCAACTCCTGCGAGACGCTGGTCACCGGCGACGAGGTGTATCCCATCGACTACGCCAACGCCTGCCCGGACGTCGCGCTGACCAGCCTGCACTACTACTTCCCCTGGGCCATGAAGGCCCTGGTCAAGTGGTGCGTGTTCGTGCTGGTGACCGGCCGGCGGCCCCGGCTCGACCTGGAGACCGACCGGTTCTTCACGGTCGCCGACGAGCCCGGCCTGTCGTACCGGGAGAAACTGGACGTCTACCGGGATCTCGCCGACGCCTACTTCGACTCCGCGCGCTACTACGACTTCTGGGCGGACAAGCAGGCCCGGCTCGACGAGATCGTCCTGGACTGGGTGGCCAGCCCCGGCTTCGACCAGCTGCTGGTCCGGACCGTCCGTTCGGTGTATCCCGCGCAGGAGCACCACCAGTTCATCGCGCACCTGCGCGGGCTGCTCGACCTGTGGGTCCGCGACGAGACCGCCCGCTTGCGTACCAATGCGTAAAAAGGGGGACTAGACCTCCATGGGCCGTGACATCCAGGCGATCAAGATCACCGGCGAGGACCGGCGCAGGTACCGGGACAAGGTGCGGCGTTCGCTGGACGCGTTCGCCCGCATGCTGCGCGAGCGCCTGTTCGACGACCATCCCTCGATGGTGGGCCAGGAGATCGAGCTGAACCTGGTCGACACCCGCGGCATGCCCTCGATGCGCAACGCCGACGTGCTCGACGCGATCGCCGATCCGGCCTGGGCCACCGAGGTCGGCCAGTTCAACCTGGAGATCAACGTGCCGCCCCGGCACCTCGACGGCGACGCGTTCGCCAGGTCTGGAGCGGGAGGTCCGCGCCGACCTCAACGCCGCGGACGGCAAGGCCGCGCACGGTAGGCAGCCGCCTGGTCATGGTCGGCATCCTGCCCACGCTGGCCGAGGAGGACGTGCGCGAGGACGCCATGTCGGCCAACGACCGCTACCGGGTCCTCAACGAGCAGATCTTCGCGGCGCGCGGCGAGGACATGCGCATCTCGATCGACGGCGCCGAGCAGCTGCTCACCCACGCCGACAGCATCCTGCCCGAGGCGGCCTGCACCAGCGTGCAGCTGCACGTCCAGGTCAGCCCGGACACCTTCGCGAACTACTGGAACGCCGCCCAGGCCATCGCCGGCGTGCAGGTCGCGCTCGGGGCCAACTCGCCGTTCCTGTTCGGCAGGCAGCTGTGGCACGAGACCCGGATCACGCTGTTCGAGCAGGCCACCGACACCCGGCCGGACGAGCTGAAGGAGCAGGGCGTGCGGCCCCGGGTCTGGTTCGGCGAGCGCTGGATCACCTCGGTGTTCGACCTGTTCGAGGAGAACCTGCGGTACTTCCCCGCGCTGCTGCCGATCTGCGAGGACGAGGACCCGCTCGCCGTGCTCGACGGCGGCGCCATCCCGCAGCTGGCCGAGATGAGCCTGCACAACGGGACCATCTACCGCTGGAACCGGCCGGTCTACGGCGTGGTCGGCGGCACGCCGCACCTGCGGGTGGAGAACCGGGTGCTGCCGGCCGGCCCGACGATCGCCGACGTCATGGCCAACGCGGCGTTCTACTACGGGCTCGTGCGCTACCTGGCCGAAGCCCAGCGGCCGATCTGGACCCAGATGTCGTTCGCGACCGCCGCGGAGAACCTGCACGAGGCCGCGCGGAACGGCCTGGACGCGCAGCTGTACTGGCCGGGCGTCGGGGACGCCCCGGCCGCCGAGCTCATCCTGCGCCGCCTGCTGCCGCTGGCCCGCGAGGGGCTGAGCCGGTGGGAGGTCGGCCAGGCCGACGCCGACCGGCTGCTCGGCATCGTCGAGCAGCGCTGCCTCACCGGCCAGACGGGCGCCGCCTGGCAGATCGCCACGGTGGCCGGGCTCGCCCATCTCGGCCGCCCGGAGGCGCTGCGGCAGATGACCCAGCGCTACATCGAGCACATGCACTCCAACGAGCCGGTCCACACCTGGCCGCTGCCCTAGTCTTCCCCCGCGACCCACCCTAAGTGGCCTGCTTGGCGGCCGGGCTCCCGGCCGGGTAGAAGACCCCCAGCACCTGGAGTGGCTCCGAGCCGGTGTTCTCCAGGCAGTGCGGCGTCCGCGGCGGAAGGTAGATCGAGGTGCCCGGCCCGATCTCGGTCTGCTCGCCGCCCAGGTGGACCACGCCCTGCCCGGCCAGCACGTGCACGACCTCGTCGTAGGTGTGCTGGTGCTCCGGGGCCCGTCCGGGCGGGATCAGCCCGGCGAACTGCGTGATCGACAGGCCGGCGCTCAGCAGGACCCGGAACTCCCGGTCCCCGGTGCGCTCGACCGGGCAGGCCTCCAGGGTCGTGACGTGCAGGGCCAGGCCCCCGGGATCATCCCCGGCACAGACGGTGATGGCCAGCACGTCGAGGTCCGTTCGCGGCAGGGCGCGGTAGCCCAGCGACGACCGCAGCCACACGGCGGTGCCCGGCCGCAGGTCTGCGGTCCCGGCCCGGCCCGCGTCCAGGACGCCGGACCCGCGGATCACGTACCAGGCCTCGCCGCGGCCCCCGGCCGTCCCGGTCATCGCGGCCCCGTCAGCCAACCGCAGCCGGCGCTGGTGCAGCCCGCGGCAGCCGTGCTCGTCGTTCAGCATCTCCGCGGCGGTGACTCCCGGCGCCAGCGGGCGGGCCGGCACCTGCCCGGGCCGGCGGACGACCGGCGTTCCCGCGCTCACCGGTTCACAGCTCGGGGTAGACGCGGTCCGGCTCGTGCTCGGACAGCACCGACGGCGGCCCGATCAGGAGCTTGTCCGGCTCCCCGATGGCCGACTCGTCCTTGCCCTCGTAGTCGAACTTCCTCAGCACGTGCTTGATCGCCTCGAGCCGGGCCCGCTTCTTGTCGTTGCTCTTGACCACGGTCCACGGGGCCTCGGACGTGTCGGTGTAGTGGAACATCGCCTCCTTGGCCTCGGTGTACTCGTCCCACTTGTCCAGGGACTCGATGTCCATCGGGCTCAGCTTCCACTGGCGCACCGGGTCGATCCGGCGGATGATGAAGCGGGTGCGCTGCTCGGACTGGGTCACCGAGAACCAGAACTTGGTCAGGTGCAGCCCGGAGTGGATCAGCATGTGCTCGAACTGCGGCGCCTCCCGCATGAACTCCCAGTAGTCCGGCTCGGTCGTGAAGCCCATCACCCGCTCCACGCCCGCCCGGTTGTACCAGGAGCGGTCGAACATGACGATCTCGCCCGCCGCGGGCAGGTGCGGGACGTACCGCTGGAAGTACCACTGGGTGCTTTCCCGCTCGCTCGGCTTGGTCAGTGCCACCACCGTGGCGCCGCGCGGGTTCAGGTGCTCGGTGAAGCGCTTGATCGTGCCTCCCTTGCCCGCCGCGTCGCGGCCCTCGAACACGATGATGATGTGCTCCCCGACGGACTTGACCCAGTTCTGCAGCTTGACCAGCTCTACCTGCAGCGGCCGCTTCAGGTACTCGTACTCGTGCCGCGGCATCTTCTCGGAGTACGGGTAGTCCTCCCGCCAGGTGTCGACCACCCGGCCGTCCGGCCAGCGCAGCACCGGGTCGTCGTGCTCGTCGTCATCGTCCACGGTCAGGCCGGCGATGAGGGCCGGATCGGAGGCCCAGTCGGCCGGCAGCGCGTTGAACTCGGAGAAAGATTCGCCGCTCACCCCATAAGCACAGCACATTCTTTGCCGTCCGGTCACGTGCGGGCCTGCTTGCGGTGCGCAGCTTTCACGATCCTGCTATGTCTTTTTCAGCTTTCGGTCACAGGTCGCCGTGCACCACGTTCCCGCTCGCGACCGTCATCACGACCGAGGTGCCGCCGATCGCGCCGGGCGGGATGGCGTACAGATCCTGGTCGAGCACGGCCACGTCGGCCCGCATGCCGGGCAGCAGGGTCCCGGCCGCGTGCTCCTCGTGGTTCACCCAGTCGACCCCCGAGGTGAAGGCGCCGATCGCATCGTCGACGGTAATGGCCTGCGCGGGCAGGAACGGGCTCTCGCATTCCGGTTCACCGGCCTGGCCCAGCCGCCCGGACAGGACCCGGTTGACGGCCACGTGCATTTCCTGCAGCGGGTCGGCGCTCGATATCGGCCAGTCGCTGCCGAACGCGATCCGGGCGCCACCGCGGGCCAGCGAGCCGATCTGGTACTGCCAGGCCGCGCGTTCGGGGCCGACGAACGGCAGGGTCATCTCCTGCATCTGCCGGTCGGCGCAGGCCCACAACGGCTGGAAGTTGGCCACCGCGTCGAGCGCCCGGAACCTGGCCACCTCCCGCGGGGCTATGAACTGCAGATGCGCAAGATGGTGACGGCCGGCCCGGCGCTGCCCGGCCGGCAGCGCCTCGAGCGCGTCCAGGGCGGTGCTGACCGCACGGTCGCCGATGGCGTGGAAGTGCAGCTGGAAACCCTCCGCGGCCAGTCGCCGGGTCGCGTCGCGCAGGGTGCCCGGGTCGATGAACAGGCGGCCACCATGGCCGGCCGGATGACCGTTGCGGTCCAGGTACGGGGCGGACATCGCGGCGGTGAAGGTCTCGCACACGCCGTCGAGCATCAGCTTGACCGTGGTCGCCCTGAACTGGCCCCGTGCGGCCCGTTCGCGGCGCGCCAGCAGATCCTCGATCTGGCCCAGTCCGCGGCCGCGGTCCCACCACAGCGCTCCGACCACATGGCAGGTGAGCACGCCGTCTTCGGCCGCCTGGCGGTAGGTGTCGAACGCGTCCGGGATGCCCAGCTCGGCGGCCGCGCCGACGCAGGCGTCCTGGAACCTGGTGATCCCCAGCGAGTGCAGGTGCGCCTGGGCCGCGAGCAGCCCGGCCCGCAGTTCGGCCGCGCTGGCCGGCGGGACGTGGTCCGCGACCAGGCGTATGGCGCCGTCGTGCAGCACTCCGGTGGGCAGGCCGGCCTCGTCGCGTTCGATCCGCCCGTCGGGCGGGTCGGGCGTGCGCCCGTCGACTCCGGCCCGTTCCAGGGCGGCGGTGTTGACCCAGGCGCTGTGATGGTCGCGGTTCGGCAGGAAGGCGGGCCGCCTGCCGGTGATCGGGTCCAGGTCCGCCGCGGTCGGCAGGCCGCCGGGAAAGGCGGTCATGGTCCATCCGCCGCCCAGCACCCAGGCGTCCGGGCCCAAGGGGCCCAAGGGGCCCAAGGGGTCGAGGCCGGAGCAGTAGGCGGCCACCGCGGCCTGGGTGTCCTGCCGGGTAAGCAGGCCCAGCAGGTTGCAGCGCAGGCTCTCCAGGCCGCCGGCCACCGCGTGCACGTGCGCGTCGCCGAAGGCGGGCAGGGCCAGCCGGCCCCGTAGCTCGACGACCCGGGTGCCCGGACCGGTGAGCTGCCTGATCTCCTCATCCGGGCCGGCCGCCTGGATCAGGCCCGCGCGGACGGCCAGGGCCTGGACAAACCCGGACGGGTGCGCGGGGGAGCGTATCTTCCCGCCGGTAAAGGCCAGGTCGGCCTGGCCGCTGGTCGTCATGGCCGCTCACCGGTAAGGGGCATGCCCACCAAACGCGGGCATTCGGCCCGCTTGTTCCCGGGTCCTCTCACCCGGGTGACCGGCGGCCAGGCGCCCGCGTGCTATCTCAGCCGTGGCAGCCTGCTGAAGCCACTGCAGCACAGCACCAGAGGCACGACCAGCCCTCGGGAGGCATCGGCGGCGTTCCAGTCCGGACTTCCCCGTAGGCTCTCATACGCGTGACGATTGCGACTCCCACGCCGGTCGCGTAGGGATTGTCCTCGACTGGCGTGACCTCTGCGAAGGGATATCGAGGTGGTGACACTAGAAACAGAGCGGCTAGTTCTCAGGCCACTGGCAGAATCTGACCTAGACGAATTCGCCTCTATAGTCGCAGATCCGGTAGTGCAGAAATACCTAGGCGGCCCACAAGACCGCGCGACGGCCTGGTGGACGATGGCGCGCATTCTAGGGCATGAGGTCCTGCGCGGATGGAGTCACAATGCAATAATAGAGAAAGCAGGGAATCGCTTGATCGGACGCGCTGGCCTTTGGTACCCAGAAGGCTGGCCAGGCATCGAAGTCGGCTGGATGCTGGCGCGCCCGTCATGGGGAAAGGGCTACGCTACAGAAGCCGCGGTCGCCTGGCGGGATTGGGCATTCAATTCGCTGGGGCTCAGCGAGCTCATCTCTGTCATTCACCCGGAGAATCTGGCATCGGTCCGGGTTGCAGAAAGGATCGGGCACCGCTACCTGCGAACCGAGGTTGTAGCAGGCGAGGAGAGCCTAATTTACGGCCAGCGACGCCCGGCCTGATCTCACCGAGACGGGGCCTGGCGAAGATAATGATCGAATTCCGCCCTGAGCGCAATGACGTGGGTTGAATTCTCGAAGCTCGACAGCCGCACGAAGAGCGGCTTCGCGTGCTGGGCAATGGTGTGAAAGTCCTGAGGATTGGAAGCAAAGACCTCCGAAGCTGTCTCGCAAGCGCCGTCCACATCTCCCAGCCGAACCTGTGCTGCGGAAGAGATCAAGCGGGCATGTGCTACCAGCCGGGGATTTGCCTGGGCGGCCGAGACGGACATAGCATGATCAATCGCGTTCAGGGCTTGTCTCGGCATATCGACGTCCAACCAGCTCTCAGCAATTCTGGTAAAGCCGCTGATCTGTGAAAAAGACCAGTGCGGGCCCGATATGGAAGAATCCTCGTCGACAGGTATGTCGAGAGAATAGCGCTCGGCGCCCTCAACAGCCCTTGTCACCTGTGCGCGATCCCCGAGCTGGGCATGGGCTCGAGCGGTATTGCTGGCCGCATTGGCGCGTTGAGCGATATCCGCGACGTTGTTTGCCCTTTCCAGCAGCTCCAAGGCCCGGGCAGGCTCGCCAGCGTAGCAAGCCATGCCTGCCTCTTCGGAGAGCAGCCAGCTCATTATTCGCCTATCTGACACTTCTCTCGCCAACCTGAAAGAAATGTCATCGAACACCGTAGCGCCGTGGACATTACCTGTGAGGAATGCCACGGAAGCGGCCATGCCCGCCAGGCGGGCGCCCTCAACGCAGAGCATTGCTCTCTGGTCGATGGTCAGCGACTCCCTGAGATGACGACCTACAAAGGACATATGGAAATCAAGCTGCGTTTGCAGCTCGAAAAGATCATAGCGATCGAAGTTGCACCCCAGGTGATTCGTGGCGATGCTCAGTCCTTCAGCGGACGCCCTGCTGAGGGTGTTTCTGTCGATGGCATCATAGAGTTCCACCATCGCGCCAGCCCCGGAACTAAGGAGAAGAGCCTTGACGACGACCCGGCGGTCGATGAGTTCTTCGGGCGGGAACTGAAGTCGCCCCGACGTCGCCGCAACGATATCCGATATGGGAGGGCCGTCTTGTGCGCTATCTGTCCGTCGCCGGTAGTCCTCTTCAATCCGAAGCCTAAGCAGGTCTATCTCGACGTCGAGCACTGACGCGAGGAGCGCAAGGTAACGACGACTGGGCCGCGTACGAGCATTGACCCACTTCCACACCAACGAGGAATCCGGTTGCGTGCCGTCGACGGAGTGCCCGCGGAGGCGATCCGCTAGTCCGTCGATGGACATCCCGCGTCTGGCCATCAGGTCGGCGAGAAAGGTAGTCTGACTTGATGAGTTGTTGTTCATGACTCGCCGCCAGGGTGCTCCGGCCGCTGTTTTTCGTTCGCATTCACGACCGAGGCCACGAGCCCGTTATCCTGAAGCTCGTCCAGCAAGTCGAGAAGGTCGTCCTGAGGTAGGCCGCTCACCCGGGCCAGCGTATCGAGATCGGTCTCAGTGACTGCGAAGACGTAATTTAGGGCGCCGAAAGCAGAGCGGTCGAATACGAAGCGCCGATTATCCGCCTGCACGATCACGTGATCGTCGATCATATCGACCTGTGCCCGCGGAACCATATTGATGGCTCGCAGATCCGCGGGGAACGCAGGCCGTTGGCCTAGTACCCAAGGTAGGCCGAATATCGCTCTCGCATCCGCGTTCTGGTCGTGCTCACTGAGGTACTTCTTGATATTCTCTGCAGTGATGATCTTCGCTACGGCCTCGCGCAACTCTACGGCATAGTCTTGGAGTTGCGAATCGTCCGAGAACCTAGGTATGTCGATGCGCGCCACTACGTCGGACCGGACTTCATCCACGATCCAGGAGAGGAAGCTAATTCCGGTCCGTTTCGGTACTACGACGGTCAGGTGCGCGCTGGGCTCTAGAGCCCCGCCGGCATCATGCCACCATCCGCGGGGAAGATAAATCGCATCTCCCTCTAGCAATTCAACATTGCCGACGAATTCGCATTCATCCTTACTCGGAGCTTCCTTGTCCACGAGGAGAGGCGCTTCTCGGGTCGGCCGGTAGATCGACCATGTTCGCCGGCCCAGGAGTTGGACGGCGAAGACATCGTACGGATCCCAGTGAATGCCGAAGCCTTTACTGGAGCAGCCGTTAATGAACAGCTGCGTCTGAACCGACTCCCGCAGGACCTGCTCGAACATGAGAACGAGGCCGCAAAGAAGCGGATGCCAGGACGCGACATCCTCGATCACCAAAGATGCGCCGCGCCCCAGGACGGCATAGAAGTCCGCCAGGTTCAGCTTCCCGCGCCACCGGCGACGCTCAGCGTATTCCCGTAGCAGGACAGGGCGTCCGTCCTCGACGAGCCGGACGGTTTCCGGTTCATGCCAGTGATTGGAGAGGATTACATTTATATCGGCCCAGCCGACCATGGAAGCGGTGCTAGAGAAGCTCCCCTTGAACAGGTGCCAGGAGCGTCCGTATGACTCCGTCAGGAAATCTTCACCGATCGGCGTCTGCAAGGAAGTTCTCCAGCCTCCCAGGAATCCCTCTGCGCTCTAGCTCGACCAGTCCATACTCAAGACTGGATGAGATGGCATGGTTCCGGGTGCTCTCGCTCTGGAGCACAACCAACTTTTGGATGGGCTCGGAGCGAATCAGGAAGCGCGACCGGCGGTTCATCGGCCCCTCCTCAATAATCTTGCATCATTCTAACGGCACCCCGCACGCCCAGGCAACAGCGGTGACAGTACGTAGCCGGATCCGGCGCGAGCTGGCCTGCTGGTCACCGGAGGCTCGGTAGCAGGTCCCGGCAAAGTGAAGTGACGTCTGTTGTGTTGCGTGCGTGGCACTCCTTGCCGGAGGCAGCGCTGAACAGCCTGCCACGAGCAGCGGACCCGGCCAGGCCGAAGGAATGCTGGCGGTCGCGCCAGCACCTGGCCACAGCGACACGAGCCGGTCGGCGCGCCAGTGGCGTGCCGACCAGCGAAGCCAACGTCGTCACCCGACATCATAACGAGTTTGGGTCAGGTCGCTTTGCCCCCTTGCGATGGGTCGCTTTCTCCCTTATCCATCGAGCGCCCTGGGTAATTGTATGGGCCGCGAACAAGATCGAATCCGCATTGTTGATGGCCCAATTTATGAGGTGGTGTAGCATTTTTCTCACTCCTTTCGCACCCGACATTACGGCGCACCCAGGGGTGCCGAAAGAGCAAGTTGGCATGCATCATCCGCACTGGCCAATTCGAGAAGACCTGATCGCAACGTTCCTGTAGGCGCCTTTCAAGGTGTGACGGCAAGATGCAATGCCGTGCCTGCAGAGGCGCGTGTCTTTCACGTGCTTAATTTGCAATTCATGAAATGACGCCGGCAGCGCGGTGGCACCATGCGCGTGGGCGGCGGCAACCTCGCCCGCCCCCATGGTGCGCCGGGCGACACCTGAGCGAGCGATGAGACAGGTGAGGTACCTGTGGCTCGATTAGCCTACTGCTGGCTCCGGGGACCCGGCTGGTCGCCGTACCGGCCGGTTACGCGGGTCCATCAGGCGCTGTGATCGGATGAGGTCATGAAGGTTCGGATCGGAGTATCCCTGGGGCCGGCCGGCGGCCCCGGCCAGTTCGCCGCGGCGGTCGATCTCCTCGAGCAGGCCGGGGTGGACTCGCTGTGGCTGCCCGAGAACGTGTACTCCCCGCTCGTCGAGCCGTTCACCGGGATGGCGTTCGCGCTGTCCCGGACCCGGCGGCTGAAGGCGGGCAGCGGGATCTCGGTGCTGCCCGGGCGGCACCCGGTGCTGGTCGCCAAGCAACTGGCCTCGCTGGCCGGGCTGGCCCCCGGACGGGTGCTGCCGGTGTTCGGCCTGCAGCCTGCGCAGCCCGCCGAACGCGCGCTGTTCCCCGTGCCCGGCGGCCAGCGCGCCGCCGTGTTCGACGAGTCGCTGGCGCTGCTGCGGCTCCTGCTGACCACCGAGACGGTGTCGTTCGACGGGTCGTTCTTCACCGTGTCGGGTGCGAGTGCCGCGCCGTTGCCGCCCAGGCCATTGGACATCTGGCTGGGTGGCTCCGCCCCCGGCGGACTGCGGCGGGTGGGACGGCTGGCCGACGGGTGGCTCGGCTCGCTGCTCACCCCGGCCGAGGCGAAGGCAGCGGTCGACATGATCAACCAAGCCGCGGCGGAGGCGGGACGGGAGGTGGAAGCCGACCACTTCGGGCTCAGCCTGCCGGTCGCGCTGGACGGCATCCCGGAGTCCCTGCGGGCCTCGATCGGCCGCCGCAGGCCGCACACGGATCCGGACCTGCTGGTCGCGGCGGGCTGGGACGGCGCCCGCCGGATGATCGAGCAGTACGTCGAGGCCGGGCTGAGCAAGTTCGTGGTCCGGCCCGCGACCCGGCCCGAGACGTTCGGTTCGTTCGTGGACGGCTTCGTCGCCGTGATGCTGCCGCTGCAGAACTGAGGGCCCGCGATGATCACGTCCGCGGGGGCTTCCGGTGCATGCGGTAGTGGAGCACGAGGAACGGGAAGCCGAACACCCAGAACGCGTGTTCCGCTCGCAACTCCCCGTCCGAAACGTACGGGACATCCTCCGGACGCACGCGCTCGGCGAGCAGGCTCAGCTGCGGATCGTGGAACAGCCCAGCGCGCCCATCAGGCCGGACGCCCCGATCTGCTGGGCTCGGCCCGGCCCCGCCGTTCCATCTTTGGCCACCCAAGGAACCTATCGGAACAAGGCCGCGGCCGAGCCGACGCGGTGCGGCCCGGACGCCGGCCGGCGCTAGGCTCGTTGCGGTGCGGATCACATCGCTCGGCTTCCGGACCGACGTGGCACTGCGGGTCCTGGAGGGCGCCGAGGTTACCGACCGCGGCGACCACCTGGTCATCCGTTCCCCCGGCAACCCGGACTTCTGGTGGGGCAACTTCCTGCTGCTGGCCCGGTTCCCCGGACCGGGCCAGGGCCAGGAATGGCTGGCCAGGTTCGCCGCGGAGTTCCCGGCCGCCCAGCACGTCGCGCTCGGCGTGGACAGTACCGAGGACGCCGAGACGCCCGAGGAGTTCGCGGCCGCCGGGCTCGAGGCGGACCGGGCCACCGTGCTGACCGCCGCCCAGTTCCGCCCGCCGGCCCACCCCAACACCGAAGCCGAGATCCGGCCGCTGGACGGCGACGGCGACTGGCGGCAGTCCGTCGACCTGGCCATCCGCTGCTTCGACGGCGGCGAGCCCGGCGACTTCCTGGAGCGCAGGGCGGCCGCGAGGCGGCGGCTGACCCGGGCCGGAGCCGGGGCCTGGTTCGGCGCGTTCGAGAACGGCCGGCTACTCGCCCAGCTCGGATTGTTCGACGTGGGCGACGGCTACGCCCGCTACCAGCACGTCGAGACCGATCCGGCGGCCCGCGGCCGGGGCCTGGCCGGGACCCTGGTCTGGACGGCCGCCCGGTACGGGCGCGAGATCCTGGGCACCAGCACCTTCGTCATCGTGGCCGACCCGGCGGCCGCGGCCATCCGGGTCTACCGCGCCTGCGGCTTCACCGCCCGGCAGAGCCAGCTGAGCTTCGAGCGCCCGCCCGGCTGAGTCAACTAAGCCGGGGGCCCGTCACGGCGGCCATTCCCCGCGGCGGATGAGCCGGTCCTCGGTGACCACCGCGGTGACCAGCTCGGCCGGGGTGATGTCGAAGGCCAGGTTGAGCGCCTTGGTGCCCGCCGGCGCGGCCGGGGACGTGACCTCCTCGTCGGCCCGCTGCTCGAGCGGGATCGCCGTCCCGGCCGCCGTCGCCCGGTCGATGGTCGACTCGGGCGCCGCGACGAGGAACGGGATGGCCGCCTGGCGGGCCGCGAGCGCCAGGCTGTAGGTGCCGATCTTGTTGGCCACGTCGCCGTTCGCGGCGATCCGGTCGGCGCCGACGACCACCGCGTCGGCCCGGCCCTGGCTGATCAGGAACGGCGCCGCGCCGTCGCAGGCGAGCTGGTGCTCGATGCCGAGCTGGCCGAGTTCCCAGCAGGTCAGCCGGGCGCCCTGCAGCAGCGGCCGGGTCTCGTCCACGATGACGTGGCTGAGCTCGCCCGCGACGTGCAGCGCGCGGATGACCCCGAGCGCCGTCCCCCAGCCCAGGCAGGCCAGGGCGCCGGTGTTGCAGTGCGTGTGCACGCGCAGCGGGCCGCCCCCGCACGAGTCCAGCAGGAAAGCGGCGCCGCGCTCGCTGATCTGGTAGCTGGTCGCGGCGGTGGCGTCCAGGACGGCCAGGGCCGCGGCCTCCACGGCTGCGCTGCCCTCGCCGGCCCGCGCGGCGACCGCCGCCACCTCGCGGCTGAGGTTCACCGCGGTGGGCCGGGCGGCGGCGATCCGCCCGATCTCCGCCGCCAGCCGCGGGCCGTCCCAGCCCTCGGCGAGCCCTTGGCGGACGGCCAGCGCCACGCCCAGGGCGCCGGCCGCGCCGAGTACCGGCGCGCCGCGGATGGCCAGGCTGGTGATGGCCCGTATCAGCTGGTCCACGGTGCTGATCCGCAGCGTGCGGACCTGGTGCGGCAGCGCGGTCTGGTCGAGGGCCTCGATATGCCCGTCCCGCCAGGCGAGCACTTCAGGGTGGTCCATACCGTCCAAGTTATGCCAGGACGAACGGCGGGAAGCGGCTAGCAGCGTCCCGCGTAAGCGCCGCTGGTGTACGTGGTCCACGCGCCCCAGTTGGTCCCGTCGTCGGAGATGGCGATCGCGGCCTTGGCGTTCCCGACCGCGTTGAACGTGGCCATGGCCGGGCCGTGCGAGGCGTTGATCTGCCAGTAGCCGTAGTCGTCGGTCGGGCTGAGCGCGTACTGGTTGCCACCGGACTCGGCCATGGCGATCTCGGCCGCCATGAAGGCCTCGCCGTGCGAGCCGCCGGCGTCCTCCCACAGGGCCTCGAGGCCGGAGCAGCCGAGCGTGCCGCTCAGGTGGGTGGCCGATGAGGTCAGCGTGGTGGCGGTCCTGGCGTGCTTGGGCGCGTAGGAGGCGGCGTTGGCGGGCGGGTCGGAAGGAATCTTCAGCACCTCGCCCGCGTAGATGTCGTTGGGGTTGCTGATCACGGAGGAGTTCACGTGGTACAGCCAGGACCAGTCCGCCGAGTTGCCGTAGAAGCGCTGCGCGATGGAGGACAGCGTGTCCCCCGGGCGGACGGTGTACGTGCGGGTGGCGGGCTGGTTGTGCCGGACCAGGGCGTCGGTGTGCACCTGCTCGGCGGCCGTCGTGGTCTTGGCGGAAAGACTGACCGCGGCCTGCGCCTGCGGCGCCGTGGCGACCAGCGCGCCCGCGATCGCCACCGCGGGAGCGGCCTTGGTGGCCACCTCGGCCACCTTCTCCACCTGTGACGGCTGGGTGTGCCTGCCCGTGCGCCGGATCTTCCTCGGGCGGCGATGCGAGTGAACTGAATCCACAGAACTCCCCAAGTAGTTTCCGCGCCCGCCTACCCGTCCCGCGGGGGGTCTGTCGACGGGCCTGTCACTGCCTGTGATGCTGAGGTGTTTCTTCGCTGTCCGGCGGTCTGCGCCATCTGCGGAAGCATGGCAGTAACCGGTTCGGGTCCGCAGGCAAATCGAGTTATTTCTGTAACTCATCTGTGATCTGACTCGGAACAGCGGTGGGGACTGAGATACTTAAGTGGTGATCGATCACGGCCTGAGATACTTCGATGACTACCTGCCCGGGGCGACCTACGACTGCGGAAGCGTCAGCGTCAGCGAAGATGAGATCGTCTCTTTCGCCAGACAGTTCGATCCACAGCCTTTCCACGTCGATCCGGGGGCGGCGGCCCGCGGACCGTTCGGCGGGCTGATCGCCAGCGGCTGGCATACGGCCGCCCTGGTGATGCGGCAGCTCGTGGATCATTACCTGCCGGAGGAGGCGAGCCTGGGCAGCCCGGGTCTCGACGAGATGCGCTGGCCCGATCCGGTCCGGCCGGGGGACACGCTCCGTGTCCGGGCCTCCGTAGTGGAGACGCGCCGGTCGCTGAGCAAGCCGGACCGGGGCATCATGAAGACCGCGATCGAGGCGGTGAATCAGGACGGCCGGACGGTCATGCGGGCGACCGCGATCAATTTCCTCCGCGTCCGCCCAGACCTGGACGCCTGAGACAGGCGACCTGGTCGCCGCGTACCTGGCCGACCCGGCTTCCGCGGCCCGGCACGGCCCTGGCAGGCTAAGCATGTGGCCAGCGAAACGACGCGGCGGCTGATCCTGCTGCGGCACGCCAAGTCGGATTGGCCGGACGTGCCCGACCGCGACCGGCCGCTGGCCAAGCGCGGGCGCCGGGACGCTCCCCGGGTCGGCCGGTGGCTGCACGAGCACGGCTACCAGCCCGACGTCGTGGTGTGCTCGGCCGCCCGCCGGACCCGGCAGACCTGGGATCTCGTGGCCCCGGAACTGGGCGGGTCGCCGGCCGTCCGGTTCGAGCCGCGCGCGTACGCGGCCAGCGCGCTGACCCTGCTCTACCTGGCTCAGGAGCTGCCCAGCCGGTACCGGACCGCGCTGTTCATCGGGCACAACCCGGGCCTGTCGGAGCTGGTCGGCAGCCTGGCTGCCCCACCGGAACGCGACAGGGCCGCCGGCAACGGGCGCCAGCCGGGGATCAGCCTCCCGACAGCAGCCGTTGCCGTCCTTGAGTTCGCCGGCGACTGGCCCGCCCTCACTCCGGGCCAAGCCCGCCTCGTCAGCCTCACCGTCCCCGCCGACCTCTAGGCCGGGACCCTAAGGGGCCGCACGCACCACGTACCGTTCGGCCAAAGATAAAAAGTGTGGCGGGCCACCACGAGTTACGGCGGCCCGCCACACTCAGAACAGGGCTAACTCTCGGCGCCGAACGCCTTGATCTCGGCCGCTTCGGTCTCGGTGAGCTCGCGTGGCACCTCGCCGTGGGCGACCTTCGCCGCCTGGACCTGGTGGCGGATCGACTCGACGATCTCGGGGTTGGCGAGCGTGGTGACGTCGCCGACGTCGGCGAAGTTGGAGACGGACGCGATGACCCGGCGCATGATCTTGCCGGACCGGGTCTTGGGCATGTCAGAGACGATCCAGACGTTCTTCGGCCGCGCGATCTTCCCGATCACGGTCTCGATCGCCTTGCTGACCTTGTCCGCCATCTCCTGGCTCGGCTCGAAGCCCGGCTTGAGCGAGACGTACACCTCGACCACCCGGCCGCGGATGTCGTCGATGACGGGCACCGCGGCCGCCTCGGCGACCTCGGGCACGGTGAGCGCAGCCGACTCGATCTCCTTGGTGCCCAGCCGGTGCCCGGCCACGTTGATCACATCGTCGACCCGGCCCAGGATCCGGTAGTACCCGTCTTCGGACTGGACCGCGCCGTCGTTGGTGAAGTACGGCCAGTCGCGCCAGTCCGTGCTGTCCGGGTTGGTGTTGTACTTGCGGAAATAGGTCGACAGGAACCGATCGGGGTCGCCCCACACCGTCTGGAAGATGCCCGGCCAGGGATTGCGGATGCAGACGTTCCCGGCCTTGCCGCTGCCCTTGGGTACCTCGGCGCCGTTCTCGTCGTAGATCACCGGGTAGATGCCGAGCACGCCGGGGCCGCAGCTGCCCGGCTTCATCGGCTCCAGGCCGGGCAGGGTGCTGCCCAGGAACCCGCCGTTCTCGGTCTGCCACCAGGTGTCGGTGATGGCCGCCTGGCCCTGGCCGACCTCGGTGTAGTACCACCGCCACACCTCAGGCTCGATCGGCTCGCCGACGGTGGTCATGTTCTTGAAGCGGTAGTTGTACTTGGCCGGCTCATCCGGGCCGACCTTGCGCAGCATCCGGATCGCGGTGGGGGAGGTGTGGAAGATGTCCACCCCGAGCTTCTCCGCGATGCGCCACGGCCGGCCGCCGTCGGGATAGTTGGGCACGCCCTCGTAGATCACCGTGCTCGTGCCGAGCGCCAGCGGCCCGTACACGATGTAGGAGTGGCCGGTGATCCAGCCGATGTCGGCCATGCACCAGTACACGTCGTCCGGATGGATGTCCTGGTAGTACTTGGACGTGCCGGCCACGTAGGCCAGGTAGCCGCCGGTGGAGTGCTGGCAGCCCTTGGGGCGGCCGGTGGTCCCGCTGGTGTACATCAGGAACAGCGGCGCCTCGGCCGGCATCGACACCGGCTCAACCTGCTGCCCGGCGTACCGCGGAAGCAAGTCGTCGACGAAGAAGTCCCGGCCGTCGGCCATCGGAGTCTGCGACTGGTACTCGCCGGGACGGCGCCGCCAGACCAGCACCTTCTCGACGTCCTGGCCTTCCTTGGCCGCCACATCCAGGGCTTCGTCCGCCTTGACCTTGTGGTCGGTCATCTGGCCGGCCCGGTAGTAGCCGTCCATGGTGATCAGGACGTGGCTGCCCGAGTCGGCGATGCGGCTGCCGCAGGCGGTGCCGCTGAAGCCGCCGAACACCTCCGAGTGGATGACGCCCAGCCGGGCGCAGGCGAGCATCGTGACCGGCAGTTCGGCGACCATCGGCATGTGCAGCGTCACCCGGTCGCCGGCCTTGAGGCCGGCGAAGTCCCGCAGCAGGGCGGCGAACTCGTTCACCTGCCGGAGCAGCTCCGCGTAGCTGATGTGTACGGGCTCGTCGGTCTCGAGCTCGCCTACGAATATGATCGCGGTCTTATCCGGGTTGGCGGCCGCATGCCGGTCGACACAGTTGTACGAAGCGTTCAGCCTGCCGCCGACGAACCACTTGTAGAACGGCGCAGTGCTCGTGTCCAGCGTGGTGTGCCACGTCTGGTCCCAGGTCAGCAGGTCGGCGTATTCCTTGAAGCACTCGGGGAATTTGTCCTCGGTGAACCGGTCCCGAATGGCCGGGTCATTGGCGTTGGCCTGCGCGACGAAACTGGCGGGCGGCGGGTAGTACTCCTCCTCACGCCAGTGCACGGCGATCTGTGCTTCGGATGTTTCGACCTGCCCTTGGACGTCTTCGGCCATGTGAGTGAGTCCCTCCGCTTGCGCTGACACTCGGATTTACGCCGGAAGCACTCCAAACTTAACGCGAACGGCCGGCATCCTCCATGGTGACCACGCAGTTATCTGCGGCCGGGCGGCAGGTGAGGCGACAGTCAGGACGCGGCTGCCGAGGGGACCAGCTCGGGAAAGTCGCGGTCCAGCCCGGTGATCCGCATGATCTTGAGCAGCGACGGACGCGGCGCGGTGAGCCGGAGCTGGCGCCCGGCCTCGCGGGCGCGCCGGGCGATCCGGGCCAGGACGTTCAGGCCCGAGGCGTCGCAGAAGGTCAGCCCGGACAGGTCCACGCTGACCGGCGCCAGGCCCGTTTCCCAGGCGTCGATCACGCCGCTGATGAAGGTGTACGCCTGCTCGGCGGTGGCGATATCCAGCTCGCCGGTCACGCTGACGACCTGGCTTCCGTCCCCGTCTGTCCGGCAGGACAGTTCAAGCTGCCGGGGTTCCAACGACCCCTGTGTCCGTTCTGCGGTCATCACGGCCACATCACTTCCCCCGTCCTGGCCCGCCGCGCCTCTCGCGCGGTCGGGTAGCGCTGCCGCGTCCACGCTGACGCGGTCCAGCTGACGAATGATCACGTGCCACTCCAACCCGTTGTCCGGTTAACGCCAGCGGCCCGATATACCTTCCTGCTGCGACCGAACCGGGACGGCACCCCAGAGCCCCGTACACTGGGAAGATGGTCCCGATTCTGGCAGTAGCCCCACGACCAGCGCAAATAATTAGAACCCCGAAGTCTGAGCCGATACCGGGATCCTGCTGAGTAAAACGTATGAGCGGCGGGGCAGGTTCAGCCTCCGGCGGGAACTCATCGCCGGGGGAACCGCCGATGAGCCGATCGACGAGCACAGGGGTAACGTGCCGCGTATGCGCGCATGGCACGTCGAGGCGCCGGGCCCGGTTACCGGGCACCCGCTGCGCCTGAGCATCGACGACGCAATACCGGAGCCCGGACCCGGCGAGCTGCTGCTGAAGGTCCTGGCCTGCGGCGTGTGCCGCACCGACCTGCACGTGACCGAGGGTGACCTGCCGCCGCACCGGCCGGGCGTGACGCCAGGCCACGAGGTGGTCGGCGAGGTGGCCGCTCTCGGCGAAGGGACCGAGAGGACCGGCGCCAACCCGCTCGGCTTCGCGGTCGGGGACCGCGCGGGCGCGGCCTGGCTGCGCTGGACCGATCAGCAGTGCAGGTTCTGCCTGCGCGGGGCGGAGAACCTCTGCCCGCACTCGCTGTACACCGGCTGGGACGCCGACGGCGGCTACGCCGAGTACATGACCGTCCCCGCCGCCTACGCGCACCGCCTGCCGGCCGGGTACACCGATCTCGAGCTGGCCCCGCTGCTGTGCGCGGGCATCATCGGCTACCACGCCCTTCAGCGCGCTGAGCTGCCAGAAGGCGGGCGCCTCGGCCTGTACGGCTTCGGCGGCAGCGCGCACCTGGCCGCGCAGGTGGCGCTGGCCCAGGGCGCCACCGTGCACGTGCTGACCCGCGGCGAGCAGGCGCAGCAACTGGCGCGTGAGCTCGGCGCGGCGTCGGTGGGCGGGGCGGCGGACATGCCGCCGGAACCGCTGGACTCGGCGATCTTGTTCGCCCCGGTCGGCGAACTCGTGCTGCCCGCCCTGGCCGCGCTGGACCGGGGCGGCACGCTGGCCATCGCGGGCATCTACCTGTCCGACATCCCGCCGCTCAACTACGAAAAGCATCTGTTCCAGGAGCGCCAGCTGCGCAGCACCACCTCCAACACGCGGGCGGACGCCCGGGAGTTCCTCGCCTTCGCGGGCGAGCACAAGCTGGCCGTGACTGTCCACCCCTACCCGCTGGACGCCGCCGACCAGGCGCTGCGGGACCTGAAGGCCGGCCGCTTCGGCGGCGCCGCCGTGCTCACACCCTGACCGTTCGCCGACAGCTTCCTATGTATTCGCCGAACGGGCCGTCTGCCGATCACCCCGCCACGAACACCGGGCATACTGGGCACGAGGAGTTGCCATGAGTAAGCAAGCCAATCCGGCCCCGGATGACCGGCCCACGCCGCCCAAGGCGGCGCCGCCTCCGCCGCCACGCAGCCGGAACCTGGTGTGGCTGATCGCGCTGATCGCCGCGTTCGTCCTGTGGCTGGTCCTGCCGACGGTGCACTCGACGACGCCGAACCTGACCTACTCCCAGTTCCTGTCCGACGTGTACGCGCACAAGGTGAAGACCATCGAGATCGCCCCGGCGGGCGGCACCAGCACCGGCACGCTGACCGACAAGACCGACTACACGGTGGTCATCCCGCCGCAGGCCGACGAGAGCCTGCTGACCGAGCTGCAGGACAACGGCGTGACCGTGTCCGCGTCCACGTCGGGGACGAGTTTCGGCTCGGAGCTGATCAGCTGGCTGCTGATCTTGGGGTTGCCGCTGCTGATCTTCGGCTGGCTGTTCTGGAGGCTGTCCAAGAGCGCGGCCGGCGGGCTGCAGGGCGCGCTGGGCGCGGGCCGGTCGCGGGCCAAGGTGTTCGACGAGGAGCGGCCGTCGACCACGTTCGCCGACGTGGCCGGGTACGAGGGCGCCAAGGCCGAGATCGCCGAGGTGGTGGACTTCCTGCGCAACCCGGACCGGTACGCCCGGGTCGGCGCGCTGGTGCCGCGCGGCGTGCTGATGGTCGGGCCGCCCGGCACCGGCAAGACGCTGCTGGCCCGCGCGGTCGCGGGCGAGGCCGGGGTGGTGTTCTTCTCGGTCACCGGGTCCAGCTTCGTGGAGCTGTTCGTGGGGGTCGGCGCGGCCCGGGTCCGTGACCTGTTCGACCAGGCGCGCAAGCGCGCGCCGGCCATCATCTTCATCGACGAGATCGACGCCATCGGCCAGCGCCGGGCCGGTACGGGCGCCGTGGTGTCCAACGACGAACGGGAGCAGACGCTCAACCAGCTGCTGGCCGAGATGGACGGGTTCGAGCCCTCGGCGGGCGTCGTGGTCCTGGCCGCCACCAACCGGCCCGAGGTTCTTGACCCGGCCCTGCTGCGGCCCGGCCGGTTCGACCGGCAGGTCACGATCCCGCTGCCGAACGTCTTCGAACGGGCCGCGATCCTCGGCGTGCACACCAAGGGCAAGAAGCTGGCCGGCGACGTCGACCTGAACGCCGTGGCCCGGGGCACGCCCGGCTTCTCCGGCGCCGACCTGGCCAACCTGGCCAACGAGGCGGCCATCGCCGCCGTCCGCGACCACCGCGAGGTGATCACCGCGGCCGACTTCGACGCGGCCCGGGACCGGATCATCCTGGGCCGCCGGGAAGGCTCCAACGTGCTGCTGCCGGAGGAGAAGCACTCGGTGGCGGTGCACGAGTCCGGCCACGCCCTGGTGGCGGCGCTGTCCGAGCACGCCGACCCGGTGGCCAAGGTGACCATCCTGCCCGCCGGGCAGACCCTGGGGGTGACCGAGCAGCTTCCGCTGGTCGAGCGGCACATGTACAGCGAGGACTACCTGTACGACTCGCTCGCCGTCCGGCTGGGCGGCCGGGCCGCCGAGCTGGTGGTGATCGGCCAGGGCTCCACCGGCGCGGCCAACGACCTGGCCGGGGCGACCGACCTGGCGGTCAAGATGGTCCGGGAGTTCGGCCTGTCCCGCAAGCTCGGCCCGATCGGGTACCCCGAAGGCGGGTCGGTGTTCCTCGGCGGCGGCGGGCCGGCCATGTCCAGCCGCCCGTTCGCCGAGGCGACCCAGGCGGAAATCGACGAGGAGGTCTCCCGCCTGCTGCGCGAGGCCGAGGAACGCGCGGTCAACCTGCTCAAGGAGCACCGCAGCGTCCTCGATTCGCTGGTCAGTGAGCTGCTGGAGATGGAGACCGTAGACGGGTCCACGGTCTACCGGCTGGCCGGGCAGCCCGACCGGTCCTCCATCGTACCGCCGCTGCCGCCCACCACCGCCGTGACCCCCCGCGCCGCCGCGACGGCGGCCGGCCAGCTCGACGGTGACCGTCCCGACCCAGAAGTGATTTTCGGGCCGAACGGATCGTGGTGACACCCGCCGGCCACGCTCAGGCCGGCGGGTGGCGCACGTCCCGGGGCGGGTAACCTCTGCGATATGGCGATGTCGGCCTATATTCCAAGCCCGCCGATCACCGGCTTTCACATCGGGCCGCTGTTCGTCCATTTCTACGCCCTGATGTACCTGGTCGGGATCGCCGTCGCCATCGTCTTGACCCGGCGCCGCTGGCGCGCCGTCGGCGGCGATCCCGAACTGGTCGGCGAGATCGCGCTGTGGGTCGTGCCGGCCGGGATCATCGGCGGCCGGATCTACTTCGACGTCACCACGCCGATGGACATCCCGCACGTGTGGTACGGGCCGTTCGCGCTCTGGTCCGGCGGCCTGGGCATCTGGGGCGGGGTGCTGGTCGGCGGGCTGGTGGGTGTCTGGCGGCTGCGCAGGCGCGGCGTAAGCCCGGCGCTGTTCGCCGACGCCATGGCGCCCGGGCTGCTCATGGCCCAGGGCATCGGCCGGATCGGGAACTACTTCAACAAGGAGCTGTTCGGCCGGCCGACCTCGCTGCCGTGGGGCCTGGAGATCCCGTATCAGTACCGCGTGCAGGGCGGCATCCCAGCGGCGGACCTGCACTTCAGCACGTTCCAGCCGACCTTCCTCTACGAGCTGATCTTCGACTTCGCCTGGGCCGGGTTCCTCATCTGGCTCGGGTCCCACCGCAAGATGCAGCATCGTCCGATCCGGGCGCCGGGGCTGTTCGCCTTGTACGTGTTCGGCTACTCGGCCTACCGGATCTTCGAGGAGTCGCTGCGGATCGACTCCTCGGTCTACATCCTCGGGCTGCGGCTGAACATGTACATCGCGTCCGTGCTGACCGTGTTCGGCGCGGTCTGGTTCTACCGCAGCCAGCGCCGGCCCCTGGCTTCCCCGGCCCCTCCCGCCGCGCCCCCTCCGGACGAGGCGCCCGGGGAACAGGCATGTGACTCCGAACAGGCCGCGCCGGGCACGTGACGGGGCACTCCGCCTGGGGCTGCCGGGCCCTGCTGGCGCTCGGCTGACCCGTCAGGCGTTGAGGTAGGTCAAAGCCCCGGCACCGAAGGTGCCGGGGCGGCCGGTTCCGGCGTGCCGGTGGTATCGGCGTTACGTGCCCGGTGCACCCGTCTGGCCAGTGCGGTCGCGGTCAGCGGGGGTGCGAGGAAGTTTCCCTGGGCCAGGTCACAGCTCAGCAGGCGAAGGATGCTCAGCTGGTGCCTGTTTTCGACGCCTTCGCCGATCGACGGTCATGTCCAGCGCATGAGCCATCGCGATCACGGCGGCGACGATTTGCTGGTCACGATAGCTCCGGGTGATGTGCTCGACGAAGCTGCGGTCGATTTTCAGCGTGTCGGCGCTGAGCTGCTGCAGGTGACCGAGTGTGGAATAACCGGTCCCGAAGTCATCGAGCGCGACGCGGACCCCGGTAGCCGATAGCAGAGACAGTGTTTCCTGTACGTCGCCGACATGCTGGAGGAGCGTGGTCTCGGTAATCTCCAGGCACAACTGGGCCGGGCGCACGCCATGCCGCCGGAGCGTAGCGGCGACTCGCTCGCACAGACCGGGGCCGGATAGCTCGCGCCCGGAGACATTGACCGCCACGGTGAAGCCCTCTGGCCAGCCGGCCTGGCACGGACCACTGGGCGAGCTGCCGGCAGGCTTCTTCCAGGACGAAAGAACCGATGCTGCCGATCAGCCCGTTCTCTTCGGCGAAGGGGATGAAGCCGCCCGGCAGCAGGACGCCACGCTCGGGATGACGCCAGCGGACGAGGGCTTCGGCGCCGGCCAGTACCCGGGTACGGAGCGAGAACTGCGGCTGGTAGGCCAGGAACAGCTCATTGTTCTGGATGGCCCGGCTCAGTTCGGTGCGCAGCGTGGTCCTGCTGGCACTGGCCCCGTGGCCGGGGCGGTACACGTGATGGCGGTTGCGGCCGGCCTTTTTCGCCTCGAACATCGTTACGTCGGCGTCGCGGATCATCCGCTCGGGTTCGATGGCGGGATCAGTGGTCACGGCGATGCCCACGCTGCAGGTGACGGACAGGTTCCGGCCATTGTCGATGTAGGGCGCCGCGACGGTGCGGACGATGCGGCGGCCGATGCCCTCGGGACCGGTGCGCTTGTCTATTTCGGGGCAGAGCACGACGAACTCATCGCCTCCCAGGCGGGCGATGGTATCGGACCGGCGGGCGATGCGGGTGAGCCGGCGGCCGATCTCGGTCAGGACCAGGTCGCCGGCGTCATGCCCGAAGGAGTCATTGATCTCCTTGAAGTTGTCCAGGTCGACGAACAGGACCGCCAGCCGCGCAGCGACGGCGCTCCATAGCCGCCAGCGCCTGCGCCAGCCGGTCCATCAGCGCCAGCACGGTTCGCCAGCCCGGTCAGCGGATCGTGCAGGGCCTGGTAGGCGAGAGCTCTTTCGGCCTGGATCTGGGCGGTGATGTCCCGGGAGATCCCGAAGGTGCCGATGATCTGGCCGTTTTCGTCCCGCAACGGCATCTTCGTCGTCGAGACCCATGTGCTGGCGCGATCGCTGAAGGTCTCCTGCTCTACCTTGGCCGCCACGGGCTGACCGGTAGCGATGATCCGCTGCTCGTCGGCCAGGGCGGCGCACGCATGCTCACTGCTGAACACGTCGAAATCGGTCTTGCCGGCCAGTTCGCCGGCCGTGCGGTCCGGGGCGTACGCAGCGAGCCAGCCTGAGCTGACCAAGAGGAACCGGCTTTCCCGATCCTTGAAGTACACCCGCTCTTCCGCAGCGGACAGCAGATTGCTCATGCAGGTGAGCATGAGTTCGCGCCCTGCCTCGCCGGCCGCCAGGACCTGCGGTTCCTGCCCGGCCTGCGCCGCGGCATCCCCGGCCGAGCTGGTGCGCGCTGACAGCTCGTCCCTCGCCAAATCGCCCCCCAGGCGCCAGTTTCCCCGCACGATCATCACTGCTGAACGCGAATCCCGGGACTATCAACAGCCGCCGATTCCGTAATTAACTTAACACCCCATAGATATCTTTAGGGTATCTCCGGTCTGGCCGCTGCCGTTACCGGGCGCAGGCAGTCAGCCAATATCGTAAAAAAAGGGCAGGTGCCGTATACCGGGAGCCCTTCCAGTTGACGGATAACCGGGTAATCGATTCAGCCAGCAATATCGGATCGGCGGCTGCCTGCTGCGTTGCCCAGTGACGTCACTGGGCCGGGCAGCCAGCGCAGCGGTCATGCGCCGACGGGCCGCCCGGCCCAGTGGGGCCCTGGTGCGGGAGCTAGTTACCCTCCGTATCCGCCCCCGGCGGCCTGGGCCAGCTCGGGAACGAACAGGGCGGCGTTGGACCGTGCCGACCCCCGACGCCAGGTCATAGCCCGGCCCGGCGTGGTAGCCCTGCACCGTGTACAGCTGGTTGTTCTGGAGGAACTCCACCGTGTTGTTTCCAGTGGTGACGTCGACCAGGCCGGGCGCCTGCGCCGCGGACATGGCGTACAGGGCGGGGTTGATCAGGCCGAGGGAATGCCCGGCCTCCTGGTCGGCCAGCGCCACGATCCCGGCGAACTCCGGGCTCGCCTCGCTCGTCCCGCAGTACACATACCAGCCGGCCTGCTCGCCGGGGAAGCTCTGGTAGACGTTGACCGGCCCGTCGCAGGCGGCGCTCATCGCGATGTCCGGCACGCCCCGGTGGTTGCCGGTCACGCCGGCCACGCCGTCCTGGTAGGACGGCCGGGCGAAGACCGCCGACTTTCCGCCGCTGCCCGCGCTCGCGAGGGGGCCGGGAACGCCGAAGAAGGCGTTGTTGAAGGCGTAGTTGACGCTGGTGTTCCATACCCGGTCCGGCTGGCTCCGCTGGCCGTCGGGCAAGAGCGAGACCAGGGTGCCGCCCACTGCGGTGACCAGAGGATCAGAGGAGGGCCAGTCGGCCGCCGGGTGGGTGTACAGCAGGGTCCCGGCGGTGTTGGAGTCGTCGGTCGCACCGGCGTCACCGGTCGCGGCCAGGACCGTGACGTGGTTGCGGGCCGCGTTGAAGTAGGCGCTGCGCAGGCCGTAGATGGAGGCAGCGCTCGGGAACGTGCCCTCGGTCGCGCCGAAGCTCTGGCTGATCACCTGGCCGAGGTGGTGGTCGATGACGTAGTTCTCGGCCTCGACGATCTGCGGGAAGCCGGCCGTGCCCTCCGTCTCGGCCACCGGCGTCTCGACCAGCAGGATGTTGGCGCCGGGCGCCATGGAGTGCGCCCACTCCACGTCCAGGGTGGTCTCCCCGCCCCAGCCGAGGTCGCCGTTGGCGCCAGTGGGGTCCCAGGCGGGGAACCGGCCGGCTGGATGATCTTGAAGGACGGCGGGGCCGGCAGGTTGAACTCGGCGTCGAAGGTGGCCAGGTCGGCCTGGATCGTCGGGGACCCGAACGAGTCGACGAGCACGATGGTCTGGCCGGTGCCGGTGATCCCGCTGTTGAACAGCGGCTGCTCGTTGTAGGCGGCCTGCAGCTGGCTCGGGACGTAGCAGGGGGCAAAGAATTCCGCCTCGCACTGGGCATAGGTGAGCGGCTGGCCGACCGATTCGAACCTGCTGAACAGCATCGGCCCGATGGCGATGTTGGCCGTCGCCGCGGGCGCGCCGCCGGCCAGCAGAGATCCGCTGGTCAGCGCGAGTGCCCCGGCCATGCGCAGGTACCGACGGGATCGATGGGACACGGCAGCCTCCTCCGTTCGTTGAGCGAGGCATCCGGCGACTCCCGTTAAGGGGTGCTGCAGACGTTGGTGCCGTAGCGGTCCGGGACAGACGTGACGATGATGCGCCCGCGTGACGTGTAGCTAGACCGGAAAATTTATTGGCAAACCATGTCGTAACCCCGCCAAGACGCGCGATCGTGACATAACGATTTGAGCGCTGTCGACTGCGGGCCCTCGCCGAGGTAGCGCAGCACCGCGAGCACCCGGCGGTGGCCCACATCGCCCGGGTGCAGCCCCAGCTTGCCGGGGACGGCCCGGCCGGGCCGTCCCCGATTCTCCTGTCACGGTTCCACGCTAGGACACCGTCACTCGGTGCGCAGCGCCACCGCCGGGCGGGCCCGGGCCGCCCAGCTCGCCGGGGCCAGGGCCCCGGCTACCGCGAGCACCAGCGCGGCCAGCGACAGCAGCGCGAGCCGGGACGGCGGGAACACCTGGGTGAAGAAGGCAGGTACCCCGGTGTGTGCGGTGCCGGCCATGGCGTTCACGGTGGCTGTGTTCAGCGCCATCGCGGCGGGAGCCGCGATGGCGCCGGCCACCACCGCTGGGCCGACGATCCAGCACACGACCATGGTCAGCAGCTGGCCGGGCCGCATGCCGAGCGCCTTGAACACCCCTAGGTCGTGCACCCGGTCCCGGGTCGTCATCAGCACCGTGTTGAGCACGCCGAGCCCGGCCGCGATCGCGACCATGAGCGCCAGCAGGCCGATCAGGCTGATGGCAACGGTGTAGAACTGGCCGCCGTCCTTATGGGTGGTAGCCGCCCACGGGCTGTTGTTACCCAGCATGTGGTTCACCGCCTGCACGTACCCGACGGTGCCGGTGCCTGGCTGCAGCCCCACGTCCCAGTACAGCACGTTCGCCGGCGTGGCCAGGCCGGGCAGCGTCTGCGTGCTGCCGTATACCGTGGGATCGCTGCTGGGGTGGAATACCTCACCGACGATGTGCACCGTGACCTGGGCCGTCCCGGTGTTTATGGTGGCGGTGTCGCCGATCGCCAGGCCGCTGGCGTTCAGGAACGCGGTGTTGACGTCCACCTGGCCCGGCGCGTCGTACCAGCGCCCGGCGATGATGCCGTACCCGAGCCAGGACGAATCGCCACTGAAGGCCCAGGCGTTGGCGCTGCCCGCGACGCCAGGCACCTTGACCTGGTTTTCGTACACCGTCGTCTGGTGAGCCGTGGCCGGGTAATTGTTCAGCGCGGCGGTCACCGCCGCGTCCTGCTGCGCCGTCGGGACCTGGTTCGGGCCACCGCCCGGGCCGTTCTGCTGGATCTGCACCGGGACCGTGGCCGACAGGGACTGACTGGCCGCGGCGCGGTCCAGCGAGGCGCGCAACCCGAACGCGAAGATCACCGCGGTGGCCCCGAACGCGATCGCGGCCAGGGTCACCAGGGTGCGCACGGGCCGGGCGAACGGCGCGGCCAGGCCCAGGCCGACCGGCCGCGGCAGGCGCAGCCGGGCCGCGAGCCGCTGCACGGCGGCGCCTTTGCCCCCGGCTGAGCGGCCCGCGTTCGGGGCGCGGCCCGCCGCGATGGCCTGGGTGGCCGACAGCCGTCCCGCGCGCAACGCGGGACCGAGCGCGGCCAGCACGGTCAGCGCCAGCATCCCGGCCGGCGCGACGACCGACGCCCACCACGGCACGCTCTGGCTGCCGACGCCGTAGGCGCCGGCCGACTGGTCCAGCACCGGGATGGCCAGCACGTTGCCCGCCACCACCCCGAGCACGCACCCAGCCAGGGCCGGCCAGCCGACCCGGCTCAGGTACGCCACCACGACCTGCGCCGGGGTCAGGCCGATGCTCTTCAGCACGCCGATCCGGTAGTACCCGGCGGCCACCGCGCCGCTGACCACGTTGGCCACGATGAGCACCGCCATGGCCAGGCCGATCAGCGCGAACGCGATCACGAACGGCTCCATGATCGCGCCGTTGCCGGTGTTCTGGCTCTCTGCGGCGAGCCATGAGTCGTCCTGCATCACCGCGCCCGGCGGGAGTGCCCCTGTAACTTCCGCCAGGTCAGCGCGAACCTGTGCGTCGGTACCCGCGCTGGCGAACCGGTACAGCAGCTGCGCGCTGAGCGGGGTGCCCGGCGACTGCAGAGCGCCTATCTCGCCGGGGGCGACCCAGCCGTCGGCGCTGCTCGTGATGGAGTTGGCGAAGCCGACCACAGTGAGTGTGACAGTGTGCGGCAATCCGGTGACGGTAAGCGTGTTGCCGACCACCGGGCCGCCGCCCCCCGCCGGGCCGTCCAGCACCACCTGGCCGGGCCCGGTCGGCCAGTGCCCGGCGGTCAGCACCACGGTGTCCACCGGTCCGCCCGGTGAGGTCCGCCCGGCCAGCGTGAACTGTCCGAAGGGCTGGCCCTGGAACTGCGTCTGGACCGTCGTCACGGCGAACGGCCCGGCCGCCGCCGTGACCCCATGCAGGCTACGGGTAGCAGCCAGCTGGGCCGAGTCGGCCCGCGCCGTGTTCACGATGACGGTCAGGTCCGCGCCATTCTGGGCGGCAAAGGCATGACGGAACGGAGCGTTGCCCGCCGCTAGCAGCGCCAGGCCGAGCGTGGCCGAGGCGGTGGAGATCAGCAGCACCAGGCCGATCACCGCCGCCTGCACCTTGTGCCGGAGGATCCCGCCGGTGGCGGTCCTGACCGGCCCGAACCAGCTCACCGGTACACCCCGGCGGGAGCGCCGGCCAGCCGTCCGTCCACGATCCGCACCGTGCGCGCCGCGTACCGCTCGGCCAGGTCCGGGTCGTGGGTCACCAGCACCAGCGTCTGCCCGCCCGCGTTGAGCTGGCGCAGCAGAGCGCCGATCTCCTGCCCGGTGGCGGTGTCCAGCGCCCCGGTCGGCTCGTCGGCCAGCAGCACCGCGGGGGAGTTGACCAGTGCCCGCGCGATGGCTACCCGCTGCCGCTGCCCGCCGGACATCCGGGCCGGGTAGGCGTTGCGGAATTCCTCGATGCCCATCCTGGCCAGCAGCTCGTCGGCCCGGGCCCGGGCCTGCCGCCGGGAGGCGCCGGCCAGCTGGGCGGGCAGCAGCACGTTGTCTTCCACGGTGAGGTCGTCGAGCAGGTTGAAGAACTGAAAGATGATCCCGATGTGGCGGGCGCGGAACCGGGCCAGCGCGCTCTCGCCCAGGGTGTCGATTCGCCGCCCGGCCACGGTCACGGTGCCGTTGCTGGGCCGGTCCAGTCCGGCGATGAGGTTGAGCAGCGTGGACTTCCCGCTGCCCGACGGGCCCATAATGGCCACCACCTCGCCGGCCGCCACGCCCATGCTGACGTTCTCCAGCGCGGGCGTCACGCCGGCTTGGTAGATCTTGGTCACGCCATCCAACCGGATCACCGGGCCCGGCGCACTCTGGTCACTCATCGGATCCTCCTGGGTAGGGCAACTGACGCTACGGTGCCACGTCCCGGGGCCGCGCACACTGTCCCAGGCCCCCGAATCGGGGGTGGGGCCAGCACCACCCCCGATGGTGAACCGGGCGAGATGGGCAGGTCGCACGGTCAGCAGCGGCGCCCCGCTGAGCATCACGCCCTAACCGGCCGGTCCGCTGTCCCGGAGGGGGACACTGAGGATATGGACCGCGAGCGCGCGGAAACCTACCTGCGGCTGCTGGCAGAGGCCGAACTACGCCGCGCGATGAAGATGCCGCCGGGTCGGTGGAATTCCGCCAGGCTCGCACTGGTCACGCAGGCGCTCTCGGCTGTGGGCGCTGTCGGCGCCGACGTTGCGGATGAGATCGAGGCCGACGTCGGCCTGGCCGTCGCTGGAAGGCACCGGCTCTCTGCCCCCGGCCTCGGTCCGGGGCGCATCCGGCCGGCACCCCGACGAGCATCGTGGCGGGTAGTGCCGGTAGGTCAGGTGATCAATATCCGGGACGACGACCTCCGCCGCGAGTTGCTTCTCGTGGCCTACGTGCAGTCCGCAGCCGGCGCGCGGTTCATAGTGGCCGGTCAGCCCTTCCGCCCGTCGGCCGCAGCAGATGACCGGGGCGTCAGCTACCGGATCGACTGGAGCGGCGGGCATGCAGCGGGCCAGCTGCTGCTGCGCCCGGACCCGCCGCACCAGATCCGCTGGCTTGACCTCACCACGGCCGCCGGCGAGCCCGCCACCCGCATCGATCTGGACCCGCAAACCACGGTGCCCGATGTCACCGTGACCCGGACCGCACACAGCCCGGGTGAGTTCCTGCTGGACGTCATCGCCGCCCGGATTCTCACCACCGCGGCACCCTTCTCGCCGAACAACCGCGGACAGCTGACCGCCAGCGCCGACCTGCGCGCGTTTACCGGCGACGGGCCGGGTCACATCGTCGCCGCGCTGTACGCGGCCGGGCTGCTGCCGCCGGACAGCCCCGGGCCCGGACATCTCGCCGGACTGTGCGCCAGGCTCGGTATCAAAGGCCACGGCATCACCGCGCCGCCCGCCGGGGACCTGCCCGAACGGTGGCAAAGCATGCTGACTCCCCCCAGCCGCCGCGAGCCGCAAGCACCGCCCGCGCCCGACATCCTGGCCGCGACCGTGGCGGAGCTGCCCGAGCTGGACGGCGCCAAGATCGCGATCGTGGGCCTGCATCACGGCGAGCGCGGCACCATCATGCACCTGCTGGCCAGCGGCGTCACACCGGAGGACGACTGGGCGTACGCCAGGAGGGTCAGGCCGCTGCCGGTGCTGTGGATCCACGACAGCGACGGCCGCTGGCACGCCACTCACACGGACGGCGCGCTCCCGTGGGGGGACACCGGCGTGGTCATGGTGTGGCTGAGGATCGTCCCCCCGCTGGATCGCGGCACCGCCTGGATCGACATCGCTGCTGCCGGGCGATCGGCTGAGGTCCGGGTCACGCTGCCGCTCCGCGGCAGCCTCACGGTTGATGTGACCGTGCGCCACAGCCCGATTTAACTCTCGTGCCGAGCACGGACAATGGTACCTCTGAGCCCCGGCCCGCTCGAGCGCCACCGTCCCCGTCGTCCCGCGTCCCGCCACGATCGGCACCCTACGGCATGGGCCAGCCCGGGCGAAAACCATTAGGCGGCCCGTTCGCCTGCTCCGCATAGTGGGGATATGCGCGTGACGTTCCCCCGGTTCCCGGATCACGAGCGCGCCTATGCCCTGGTGGAGCGCGACGACGGGGCCGTATACCGGCTGTACGGCGGCCGGGCCGGACCCCGGCTTCCGCACGACATCATGCACTTCGTGGTGGAACGCGAGCTGCAGATCCCGGACGGCATCTGGGGCGGCATCGCGTCCGGCATCGTCTTCGACAGCATGTACCACGTCAGCGGCCGCCGCCCGCCGCACGCGCGGGAGCGGTCCATCCAGCTGCTGGCCAGTTTCCGTCAGCGCGGGCTGCGCGCCGAGGTGCTGGCCAACTTCGTCGAGTGCGTGGCCGGCCTCGACCATCCGTCGGACATCCAGATCCTGACCCTGGCGGCCACCCGGCTGTCGGTGCTCCCGGAGGCCGACGCGGACGTGGAACCGGCCGAGGTCGCCGCGGCCGCGCAGGCCCTCCAGGTCGAGGCCGCCCGCTGGGCCAGGCTCCGGGTCGGGGAGGAACTCAGCTACGAATGGCCGCGCACCGCATTGGCGGCACGGAGCAGGGCCCGGGCGCGTAAGCCACGTATCGTTAGGCCAGATAAGAAAAGGAAGGGGCGCGGGCCGGCATGACCGAACGGCCGGGACCGAGGCCGGGCGGCGCCGGATCGACCCGCCACCGGAGAAGGGGACCGGCGTCGGCGTGATCTGGCGGCTCGTCCGGTAGCGTTGGTCGGCATGGGATACGGGCAGGCGGATCAGGCCGACCGCGAGATGATGGCGCTGGCCCTCGCCCAGGCCCGGGCCAGCCTGGAGGCCGGCGGGGTGCCGGTCGGGGCGGTGCTCGCCGCGGGCGGCGAGGTGATCGCGGCCGGGCACAACGAGCGGGTTCAGCACGGCGACCCGGTGGCGCACGGCGAGATCGCCTGCCTGCGCAACGCCGGCCGCCGGCCCAGCTACGCCGGCATCACCCTGTACACCACGCTGTCCCCGTGCCAGATGTGCAGCGGGGCGATCCTGCTGTTCCAGATCCCCCGGGTCGTTGTCGGCGAGGCCGAGACCTACGAGGGCGACCTCGGCTTCCTGGCCGGTCGCGGCGTGGAGGTCGTCCTGCTCGACGACCCGTCCTGCAAAGCAGCCATGACCGAGTTCCAGCAACGCTACCCGCAGGTGTGGAGCGAGGACATCGGCGGCCGCTGAGCTGCAATTATTAGCTATGGCTTAACCGACTGGTTGCGCATCGCCCCCACCAGGCCGAATGATGCATACATGCAGGTTCCGGCGCACGTCGAATACGAGCGGGCGACCAGCGTGGAGCACGCGCTGTCGCTGCTGAGCAGGCCGGAGACGCGCGTCGTGGCGGGCGGCCACAGCCTGATCCCGATGATGAAGCTGCGCCTGGCCCAGCCCGAACTGCTCGTCGACATCAACGGGCTGGCCGAGCTGGCCTTCATCGTCCTGGACGGCGGCCAGCTGCGCATCGGCGCCCTGGCCCGGCACGCGGACCTGCTGGACTCGGCCGTAGCGGGGAGGTGCTTCCCGATCTTCCACGACGCCGAGCGGGTGGTCGCGGACCCGATCGTCCGGCTATGGGGCACCGTCGGCGGGTCGCTCTGCCAGGCCGACCCGTCCGAGGACCTGTCCGCGGCATTCGCGGCGGCCCGCGCCACGGCGGTCATCCGCGGCCTGGACGGCGAGCGGACGGTGCCGGTGCGGGAGTTCCACCTGGGCCCGTACGAGACGGTCATCGGCCGGGGCGAGCTGCTGGCCGAGGTCCGGGTGCCGGTGCGGCCCGGCACAGGCAGCGCGTACCAGAAGGTAGCGCGTCGCGTCGGCGACTGGTCCGTGGCCGCGGCTGGGGCGGTGCTGACGCTGGACGGCGGGAAGATACTCCAGGCGGGTATCGGCCTGACCGCGGTGGGCGCCGAGCACTTCGTGGCGGCCGAGGCCGAGGACTACCTCCGCGGCCGCGCCGCGGACGAGGACGGCTTCAAGGCCGCCGGGAAAATCGCCGCCCGGCACTGCCAGCCCGTCGCCGACCAGCGCGGACCCGAGGACTTCAAGCGGCACCTGGTCGCCGAGCTCACCACCCGCGCGCTGTGCTGCGCCGCCGCCCGGGTGAGCTCATGACGATCCGCGTGGCGATGACCGTCAACGGCACCGAGTACGCGCGCGACGTGGAACCGCGGCTGCTGCTCATCCACTTCATCCGCGACGAGCTCGGGCTGACCGGCAGCCACTGGGGCTGCGACACGTCGAACTGCGGCAGCTGCGTGGTGTGGCTGGACGCCAAGCCGGTCAAGTCGTGCACGCTGCTGGCGGCGATGGCCGACGGGCACGCGGTGCGCACCGTGGAGGGGCTCGAGCAGGACGGCCGGCTGGACCCGGTGCAGCAGGGGTTCGTCGAGTGCCACGGGCTGCAGTGCGGGTTCTGCACGCCCGGCATGATGATGACCGCCCGCTGGCTGCTGGACCGCGACCCCGATCCGGACGAGGCCGGGATCCGCGAGGCGATCTCCGGCCAGATCTGCCGCTGCACCGGCTACGAGAACATCGTCCGGTCCATCCGCTGGGCCGCGGAGCACCCCGCGGGGCACCCGGCATGACCGGGACCGGGGGCTTCGGCCGGATGCTGCGCAAGGAGGACCAGCGGTTCATCCGCGGCCAGGGCTGCTACGTCGACGACGTGCAGCTGCCCGGCATGCTGTACGGGGCGGTGCTGCGCAGCCCGCACCCGCACGCCCGCATCCTCGGTATCGACACCTTGGCCGCCGAAGCCCACCCCCGGGTCCGCGCGGTCATCACCGGGGCGTCCTTGCAAGAGCGGAACCTGGCCTGGATGCCCACCCTGTCCGGGGACCGGCAGGCCGTGCTGGCCACCGACAAGGTGCGGTTCCAGGGACAGGAAGTGGCGTTCGTGGTGGCCGAGGACCGCTACTCGGCGCGGGACGCCCTGGAACTGATCGACGTCGAGTACGAGCCGCTGCCCGCCGTGGTCGACGCCCGCCGCGCGCTGGACCCCGGCGCCCCGGTCATCCGCGACGACCTGCCGGGCCGGGCCGGCAACCACATCTTCGACTGGGAGGCCGGCGACGCCGCACGCACCGAGGAGGTGTTCCGCGACGCCGAGGTGACGATCACCCAGGACATGCTCTACCCGCGGGTCCACCCGGCGCCGCTGGAGACCTGCGGCGCGGTGGCGGACTTCGACAAGGTCAGCGGCAAGCTGACGCTGTGGGCGACCACCCAGGCCCCGCACGCGCACCGGACGCTGTACGCCATGGTGACCGGCCTGCCCGAGCACAAGATCCGGGTCATCTCGCCGGACATCGGCGGCGGGTTCGGCAACAAGGTGCCGATCTATCCCGGCTACGTGTGCGCCGTGGTCGGCTCGATCATCACCGGGCAGCCGGTCAAGTGGATGGAGGACCGGTCGGAGAACCTGATGTCGACCTGCTTCGCCCGGGATTTCCACATGCGCGGGGAGCTGGCCGCCGACCGGGACGGCCGGATCCGGGCGGTGCGCGTCACCGTCCTGGCCGATCACGGCGCGTTCAACGGGACGGCGCAGCCGTCCAAGTTCCCGGCCGGCTTCTTCGGCGTGTTCACCGGCTCGTACGACCTGGAGGCCGCGCACTGCCGGGTGACCGGCGTGTACACCAACAAGGCACCGGGCGGCGTGGCGTACTCGTGCTCGTTCCGCGTCACCGAGGCGGTGTACCTGATCGAGCGGCTGGTCGACCTGCTGGCCTACGAGCTGGACGCGGACCCGGCCGAGCTGCGGATGCGCAACCTGCTGCGTCCCGAGCAGTTCCCGTACACCTGCCAGACCGGCTGGACCTACGACTCCGGCGACTACCCCCGGACGCTCCGGCTGGCCCTGGAAATTGCCGGGTACGACGAGCTCAGGAAAGAACAATTGGCCGAACGGGCCAACGGTCACCTCATGGGCATTGGTGTGAGCTTTTTCACCGAGGCGGTCGGCGCGGGACCACGCAAGCACATGGACATCCTGGGCCTGGGCATGGCCGACGGCGTGGAGCTGCGGATCCACCCCACGGGCACGGCGGTGCTGCGGATCTCGGTGCAGACCCAGGGGCAGGGGCACGAGACCACCTTCGCGCAGATCGTCGCCGAGGAGCTCGGCCTGTCCCCGGACGACGTGGAGGTGGTGCACGGGGACACCGACCAGACGCCGTTCGGGCTGGGGACCTACGGATCCCGGTCCACTCCGGTCTCCGGCGCCGCGACCGCGATCGTAGCCCGCAAGGTCCGCGAGCGGGCCCGGATCGTGGCCGCGGCCATGCTCGAGGTGGATGCGGCGGACCTGGAGTGGGAGCCGGGCCGGTGGTTCGTCCGCGGCGACCCGGACCAGGGCCGCACCATCGCCGAGATCGCGCTGGCCGCGCACTCCGACCTGGAGCTTCCCGAGGGCGTGGAGGGTCACCTGGATGCGGCCTGCGTGTACAACCCGCCGAACCTCACCTATCCGTGCGGGGCCTACATCTGCGTGGTCGACGTCGACCCGGGCACCGGCAAGGTGTCGGTCCGCCGGTTCATCGCGGTGGACGACTGCGGGGTGCGGATCAACCCCATGATCGTCGAGGGCCAGGTCCACCGCGGACTGGCCGACGGGATCGGGATGGCGCTGATGGAGTCGATCGCGTTCGACGCAGAGGGAAACTGCCTGGGCGGTTCCTTCATGGACTACCTGCTGCCCACGTCGCTGGAGTGCCCGGCCTGGGAGCTCGGCGAGACGGTCACCCCGTCGCCGCACCACCCGATCGGTGCCAAGGGCGTCGGTGAGTCCGCCACGGTCGGCTCGCCGCCCGCGGTGGTCAACGCGGTCATCGACGCCCTGCGCCCGTACGGGGTCCGGCACGCGGACATGCCGCTCACCCCCGCCCAGGTCTGGCGGGCCATCCAGGGCCGGCCGCTGCGCACTGACCTCGCGATCGGCTGACCCCCTCCCGCCCCTTCCCGCGCGATTGGTCCACAGCTGAGCAGGAAACATAAACTCATCCCCTGAGCGTTGTTCAGAGCCGAGGCCTCCAGCCTCGATTGTGGGTAACGCGAACCTTTCGTAGACGGGCACATGGTGAGCAGCGTCTTGGCACATGACCTTGATGAGCGGTTCCCCGACGTCGGCGCGCTGACCGCCGCCCTGGAGAACACCGGTTACCTGGCCGGGGACCAGCTGGCCGCCGCGCTGTTCCTGGCCGTCCGGATGGGGCAGCCGATCCTGCTCGAGGGCGAGCCGGGCGTCGGCAAGACCGAGGCCGCCAAGGCCCTGGCCAGCGCGATCGATACCCTGCTGGTCCGGCTGCAATGCTACGAGGGCATCGCGGCCGCCGAGGCGCTGTACGAGTGGAACTATCCGCGCCAGCTGCTGGCCATCCGGCTGGCCGAGGCGGCCGGCGAGCACATCCGCGACCGCGACCTGTTCGCCCAGGAGTACCTGCTGTCCCGGCCGCTGCTCACCGCCCTGCTGCACCCCGGGCCCCGCCCCGCGGTGCTGCTCATCGACGAGGTTGACCGGGCCGACGACGAATTCGAGGCGTTCCTCTTCGAGCTGCTGGCCGAGGCGGCGGTCACCATCCCCGAGCTCGGCACCCAGCAGGCCAAACTCCCCCCGGTCACCGTGCTGACCTCGAACCGGACCCGGGACCTGCACGACGCGCTGAAGCGCCGCTGCCTGTACCACTGGATCGCCTACCCGGACAGCCGCCGCGTCGCGGAGATCATCAGGCGCCGCGTCCCCCAGGCCGGCGAACAGCTGGCCGGGCAGATCGCGGCCGCGGTCCAGCGGCTGCGCAAGCTCGACCTCACCAAGCCGCCGGGCATCTCCGAGGCGATCAGCTGGGCCTCCGCACTGAGCGTGTTCGGGGCCGACGAGCTCGACGGTCACGTCGCCGGCCAGACCATGAGCACCGTGCTGAAGTACCCGGAAGACGAGGAGATGGTCCGCCAGGCCGGGCTGGCCACGGTGGTCGGCTCCGTTGGTTAGTGCGTCCCCAGATATAGATGTAGCGGCACTCGCGGCAGGCTTGGGCACGGCGCTGCACGCCGCCGGCCTCCCGGTCGGCCCCGACCGGTGCGAGCGGCTGGCCCGCGCCGTGACGGTCATGAACGCCCGCACGGTGACCGAACTCCGGGCCTGCGCGCTGGCCACGCTGGTCTCCGACCCGGGCCAGATGAGCACCTTCGAGCGGGTCTTCGCGCTGCTGTTCGGCGAATTTGGGGGCCCCGACCCGTTCAAGGACCTGCCGCTGCCCGCCGCGCCCGCGGCGCACTCCCACGAGGAGAACAGCGGTGCGCCGCCGGCCGCCCGGATCCAGACCGATTACGACGGCTGGCTGGCCGGGATGCAGGTCAGCGACACCGGATCGGCCGTTCCGCCCGCTTCGCCCGACGAGCCGCTGGCCGAGGCCCCGGCCGTCCACCGGGTGGCCTCGGGCGCCGAACAGCTGCGCGGCCGCGACTTCGCTCAGCTGTCAGCGGCCGAGCTGCGCGACCTGGTCTCGCTCATGCGCGAGATGAGCCTGGCCGTCCCGCCCCGCCGGACCCGCAGGTACCGCCGCGCCCGCGACGGGAAGCGGCCGGACCTGCGGGGCACGCTGCGCCAAGCCCGGCGAAGCGGCGGCGAGGCGATCCGGCTCGCCCGCCGGGCGCCGCGGGTCCGGCCCCGCCGTCTCGTCGTGCTGTGCGACATCTCGGGCTCCATGGAGTCCTACGCCCGCGCGCTGCTGATGCTCCTTTACTGCCTGCACGGCGGTCAGGTCCGCGGCGGGCAGGACCGGCCCGAGGTGTTCAGCTTCGCCACCCGGCTGACCCGGCTGACGTTGGCCCTGGCCTCGGCCAGCCCGGACACCATGCTGGCCAAGGCGGCCGAGGCGGCGCCCGACTGGTCCGGCGGCACCAGGATCGGCGCCGCGATCAAGGAGTTCAACGACCGGTACGGCGCCCGCGGCATGGCCCGCGGAGCGGTGGTGCTGATCATCTCCGACGGCTGGGAGACCGGCGAGCCCGCGCTGCTCGGCGAGCAGATGGCCCGGCTGTCCCGGATCGCGTACCGGATCGTCTGGGCCAACCCCCGCACCCAGTCCCCGCGCTACCGCCCGGAGGTGGGCGGGATGGCCGCCGCCTGGCCGTACTGCGACGCCGTGGTCAGCGCGCACAGCCTCGACGCGGTCGGCGACCTGCTCGCCGCGCTGCGCGCCCGCTGACCGCCCCCCGTTCTGGGCAGCAGCGCATCCTACGAGGAGGAACCCACGAACATGAGTAGTCGGTGATGGTCACGTCCGCGTTGGGGTAGACCATCTCGACGCTGCCGCGGTGCTGGGAGAAGAACGTCAGCACCGCTCGATGTCCGTGTCACCAGCCAGTACCAGAGCGGAGTCTGGGACGGTGCAGTCTGGGACGGCGAAGTCTGGGACGGCGGCGAAGAGGACGGAGGCTGGGACGGCGCGGTCTGGGACGGCGGCGAAGAGGACGGAGGCTGGGACGGCGCGGTCTGGGACGGCGGCGAAGAGGACGGAGGCTGGGACGGCGCGGTCTGGGACGGCGGCGAAGAGGACGGAGGCTGCGACGGCGAAGTCTGGGACGGCGAGGGGGAGGACGACCCTCCAGCCGTGCATTTCGTGGCGCCATTCTCGTCAATGCAGAACGACGAGAGCTGATAGGTCTCGGGCTGGCCGCCGGTGGAGGCGATTTCCCAGCCGTAGTCGATGGACGTGAGGGTAGCTCCGGACGGCAGGTACCCCTTGCCCTCCAGCCATTTCAGCGTCGTCAGGATGTCGATGGAGCCGGACTGCTCGTTGCTCTTCAGGCTGACGATCAGCTCCTCGCCGGAACCGCCGGGGCCATTCCGGTAGACCTCGAAATTCTGCCCGCCGATGGTGACCGGGCCCAGATCGGTGTCATCGGACAAGTCCTGGCCGTAGTTGTCATTCCAGATCATCACCTCGTAGTTCCAGTTGTTGAGCCACAGGTCATAGGCGGCCTCAGACAAGGTGCCGGAATGTGGGTTCATAGCCTCGGTGAAGGCGGAGGTAAGGCTGCTGTAGCTGGACAGCGGGACATTGTTGTAGAGCTCCTGGACGTCCGGGTAGCTGACGACCGCGGTGTTCCCGGCAGGCATGTTAGCCACGACGCTCCAGTTACCGGGATCCGTCGCCGTGAGGACCTCCGACCACCCGCTGATGGGACTCCACACGTTGTTGTTGACGTAAGTACCGGTGCCGTCGCTGCTCGTAATCTGCGGGTAGTCATACGGGCCGCAGGACCCCGACTCACTACTCGTCGTGCACGTGCTCGCATAGGCAGGGAGCTGTGCCGCCACGACGGCGGCAGCTGCCGCGAGGACGGCAGCCAGGAGCGTGGCCGTTCGCGTCCTGAGTCTGCGGCTTAGCACGGGAGTTCCTGTCCCGCCGGGCGCGTAGAGATTGTTTGCGACGTTCGCATCGAAACTCCCTGTTCGTCCCTTTCGTCCATCGCATCCAGCAGCGATGTCAGGCGAAACTGTAGACCTCACTGGAACGGTTCTGTGTCTATTTCTTTATAAGAAGATCCATTTCGGTCGAACACGAAAAGGACATCAAGGCACAAACCAAGTACGAGAAGGACGTCAAGGCGCAAACGAGGCGTGCATAAATTCGGGACGCTTCACGGCCCAGCCTGGGCTGATCGGGCAGTAAAGAATCGGGCAGTAAAGAAATAGCCGCTGGTGCGCAAAGCGGGTGCGCGCCAGCGGCTGGCTTGTGGGGTCAGGCCACGCTCGCCTGAATGGTGTGGTATCCGGTAGCGCCGTTGGGCTCGGTCCGGTGCACCACCGCGGTCTGGGTGTAGCCCGTCTTGTCGGTCGCGCGGACCTGGAGCACGTGCTGTCCCGGGGTCGCGTCCCACACGTAGTACCACTGCCGCCAGGTGTCGATCGTGTCCTGGGCGGCCATGGTCGCGGTGTACCACGTGCCGTCGACGCTGACCTCGACCGCCTCGATGCCCTTGTGCTGGGCCCAGGCGACGCCGGCGATCGTGACCCGGCCGGCGGTCAGGTTGGCCTTGGTCTTCGGCACGTCGATGCGCGATTCGGTCTTGATCGGCCCCTGCTGGGACCAGCCTTGCCGCACCCAGAAGGCGTCGAACGCGCCGAACGTGGTGAGCTCCATGTCGACCACCCACTTGGTCGCCGACACGTAGCCGTACAGGCCCGGTATGACCACGCGGACCGGATAGCCGTGTGCCGCCGGCAGGGTCTGGCCGTTCATGCCGACCGCGAGCAGGGACTCGCGGCCGTCCATCACCGGATCGGTGGCCACGCCGATGGTCATGTTGTTGACGTCGCGCATGACGATCTGGTCGGCGCCGGCCTGGATCCCCGCCTTGCGGAGCAGCGGGGCCAGCAGCGTGCCCTGCCAGCGGGCGTTGCCGATGTAGCCGCCGCCGACGGCCTCCGAGACGCAGGTCAGGGTGATGTCGTGCTCGGTCATCGGCATCTGCGAGAGCTGGTCGAACGTGATCGTCATCGGGTTGTCGACCATGCCGTGGATGCGCAGCTGCCAGGTGGAGGCCGAGACCTGCGGGATGGTCAGGGCCGTGTCGACCCGGTAGAACTGGGCGTTCGGCGTGAAGAACGGGGACAGGCCCGGGATGTCGAGCGAGTCTTCCGCCGGCAGCGGCTTCTGCCTGACGATCCGCGGCGGCGTGACCTTCACCGCCGACGGGCTCGCCATCGGCGGGCTGACCCGGAACGGCTTCTTGACCAGCAGTTCGCCGCCGACCCCGGCCGCCGCCGCCGTCACCGCGGTACCGCCCACCGCAACCATGAACTTACGCCGGTTGATGGTGCTGGTCATCGTGTCCTCCGGCGCCCGCCGCCGTAAGCCGGCCGCAACGGCGTGACTCTTGGGGCCGGCGCCGACGCCTGGGCCAGCCACATCAGCGCCAGGATGCCCGCGGTGCCGCCGATCGCCCAGGGGATGACGTCGCTGGCCCGGCTCTCCGGCCTGGTGATGGCCACGAACGCGCCGAGCAGGCCGAACGCCGCGATGCCGGCCACTCCCGATGCTCGGGTTACGCCGGGCCAGGCAGCCGAACACCATGGCGGCCAGCCCGATCGCGCCGACCAGCAGCACCGTCTGGCCGTGCGCGCCGAAGTGCGCCATCAGGTGGTTCCGCAGCGCCGCCGGCAGGTGGTCGATGAGCACACCGGCCACCGCGCTGACCGGGGAGGCCTGCGGCCGGACGAACGCGGCGGCGAACGTCGCGACGCCGATCGCGACCGCGGCCGCGAGCAATCCCGTCACCGCGCCCACGATCGGCCCGCGCTCGCCGGGGTCGCGGTCGCCATCCGGGCCCCGGTCCGGATGCCGCCACCATTCCCCTATGGTGTCGGGGGCGACGAGAACCGAGGAGGCGGCCGGGTCCAGTGCGGGGTACTCGTCCTGCGCCAGGTAACCGGCCGAGCCGGTGAACTCGTGCCCGGGCTGGGTGTAGCCGTCCCAGCGGTCGTACCCGTTCCCGTTCCCGGTTTCGTGGTAGTTCTCCGGCCCGGCGCTCGCATACCCGTCCGTGGCACCGTCGAAGCCGTCCGCGTAGCCGTCACCGGCGGCGGGGTAGGCGGTCGTGGTGCCGTAGCCGTTCCCGGCCTCCCAGGGCCCGCTGCCCGCATAGCCGGTGCTTCCGTAGCCGTGGCCGTCGTCGCCGTACCGGGCCGAGCCGCGGCCGTCGTCGCCGTACCCGGCCGAGCCGCGGCCGTCCCACGTGTCGCCGTAGCCGTCCCACGCGCCGGCGTGACCATCGCCGGTCCCGCCGTAGCCGTTGCCCGAGGCGGCATGGCCGTTCCTGCTACCCGCGAAGGCTGCTGCAGGCTCCCACGCTGCTGCTGACTCCCACGCCCGGCTGCCGTCGCCTTGCTGGTAGGCCGGCCAGCCCTCTCCCGGGGTCGCGTTCGGCCACCGCTCCTGACGCGGCGGCTTGCGGTGCGACGGCTCGTAGCTCATATCTCCATTCACGGCCTTAGCCGCCCCTGCCGTTTGATGTTTGGCTCACGGGTAACCAACCGGTAAGAAGCTCCGGTCCCCGCAGCCCAGGCCGAGCAGGGCTCAGACCCGGACCTCGTCGTCGGGCACCGGCCGCCGCGGAAGAGCCCCGGCCATACCCAGGACCACCGCCGGGGCGGGCGCAGCGGCCACCACCGCGGGAGCGGCCGGGACGGGCACCGGCTCCAGGCCGCCGCCCCGGCGCCGGGCGAACTCGCGGATGAACCAGCCCACGGCCACGACCACCACGGGCACGCCGTACGCGACCGCATCGTGGAGCCGGTTCGGGATCGTGTAGCGGCCCAGGTTCGGTTCGGCTGCGTAGTACGCGCCCGCGGCGAACGCGAGCCATTCCGGGCGGCCGTCGAGGGCCACCAGCATCACCAGCAGCAGTGCGTACCACTCGTAGCGCGGCGTGGTCACGGCCAGCGCGGCCGCGGTCATGATCACGGCCCCCTGCCAGGGCCGGTCGGGGTCGGAGAACTGCAGCACCGCGAAGGCGACCGTGGCCAGGATGAGCACGGCCATGGCGATGGCCAGCTTCCCGGTGACGACCAGCCCGATGATCCCGAACCTCGTTCCGTTCGCGTACCCCTCCTGCTGCAGGTAGCCGGGCAGGAACCCGATCACCTTGCCCCCCACCGCCAGCACGTGCGGGATGTAGACCACGGTGAACGCGCTGCCCGCGGCGAGAGTGATCGTTATCCACCGGCGCCGGATGTCCTCGCGGGGGGTCTGGGGGTCGTCCCCGGCCAGCACCGCGGGTGCGGTCAGCACCGGCGTCACCTTGGTCGCGATGGCCAGCCCGAGCAGGACCCCGCCCAGGATGGTGCGCCGGGTGGTCCGGGCGGTGGCCAGCACCAGCAGCGCCGCCGCGGTGATGCCCACCGCCACCACGTCGACGTGGGCGCTGTTGCCGGCCTCCAGGGCCACCGTCGGGCACCAGGACCACAGCGCGGCCATCCGCACGTCCCGGCGGAGCCGCCCCAGGCCGAACAGCAGCAGCACGGTGGTCAGCACCGCGGCGAAGGCCGTCGTGGCCTGGATGGGCGTGGTCGAATCGCTAGCCGAAGGCTCGTAGTGCACGGCGAGGAAGTAGGCCTCGGCCACCGGCGGGTAGATGGTCGGGACGGCCGGCCGGTTGATGAGCGTGCAGCCCGTGGCGAGGTCGGCGGCCGGGTGCTCGCGCACTTCAGACGCGGGCACGCAGTGGTCGGCGCCAGGATGCCAGAGGAACTCGTCCCGCAGTCCGGTCAGCTGCCGGGCCGCGGGCACGTACGCGTACGGGTCGATGCCCGCCGCCTGCACCCGGCCGTCCCAGATGTACCGGTACAGGTCGTCGCTCAGCCGCGGCGGCGCGCACACCGCGGCCACCTGGATGCCGATGCCGCCGAGCAGGATGAGCGCCACCGCGGTCCGGACCCGCACCTTCCGCAGCAGCCAGGCGGCGGTCAGGAAGGCGATCCAGGCCAGCGCGATGAGCGGCAGGGGCCGTACGTTCGCCGGGTTGAGGCTCGGGCGCACCACCAGCAGCACCAGGCCGGCCAGCGCGGCCAGCAAGAGGCCGATCGCGGCCACGCGGAGCTTTGCGTTCATGCAGCGTAGGGTGCCATCTTGCGGGACAGAAGGGTCATCCGCGGGCCTGATGGTAAGCATTCCGTAACAGCGCCACCACTTCTGGCCCGGATACCTCGGATGGCTCCGATACCCCGGATACCCCGGATACCCCGGATATCCCGGCTGGCCCGGACGACGCCTCGGGCATGACGTGGCACTCGGACACGACGCGGCAGCAGCTGATCGACGCGAACCAGCGCCCCTCGACCGTCCAGGTCTCGACCTCGCCCAGCCCGGCGTCCCGGGCCACGTCCTCGATGTGATCCGCTCCCACGAACGCCCACGGGAACCACGCGCTGGCCAGCCCCGCGTGGCACAGCCGGACCTGCTCGCGGCGTAGCGGCGACCCCGGCGGCTCGAGCTCGACCAGGGCGCGGCCTTCCGGGGCCAGTAGTTCCCCGGCCCGGCGCAGCAGCGCGGCCGGATCGCCGCCGATCCCGATGTTCCCGTCCGCGAGCAGCACGGTCATCCACCGGCCGGTGCCCGGGACGCGGCCGAACACGTCCCGCAGCATGACCAGCGCCCCGGACGAGCGGGCCAGGTCGACGGCGTACGGCGTGATGTCGATGCCCAGGGCGGGGATGCCGCGCTCGGCCAGGGCCACGGTCAGCCGCCCCGGCCCCGAGCCGATGTCCAGGGTCGGACCCTCGCAGCGGTCCAGGAGTGACTTGTCGCCGGGGCTCTCGTGCAGCCAGCCCTCCACCGCGAGCGGCACGCGGCTGCCGTCGGTGCGCTCGACCTCCGGCCTCATCCAGCCGGCCAGCGCGTGCTCGTAAAGCTCCCCGATCACGCCGACTCCTTAGTGATCCTGATCCGTGGCGAACACCCATCAGTGTTAACCGGTCGCCTGGCCAGTTCAGGGCCGATCGGCGCGGACCTTACCGAATCGTCACGGTGCTTACGTACTGATGACGAGCCCAAGCGCGTTTGCCCCGTTTGCTGGCTTCACTGGCCGTTTACGCCTTAACTTGTAGGCGTAACCATTGCCGCGGGCCATAACGGCAGGAACAGAACGGCGGGCAACCTTGGCCAACAATCCCGATCCTCCCGGCCGGATCGTCGTCGTGGACGACGATCCCACTGTCGCGGACGTCGTCGGGCGGTACCTGATCCGCGACGGCCACACCGTCGAGTGCGTACACGACGGGTACGAGGCGCTGCGCCGCGTCGCCGAGGAGCCGCCCGATCTGGTCGTCCTGGATCTCATGCTGCCGGGCATGGATGGCCTGGAGGTATGCCGCAGGCTGCGGGCCCGCTGGCCGATACCCGTCGTGATGCTGACCGCGCTGGGCGACGAGACCGACCGCCTGGTCGGCTTCGAGACCGGCGCGGACGACTACGTGACCAAGCCGTTCAGCCCGCGCGAGCTCGCCCTGCGGGTGCGTTCCGTGCTGCGCAGGTCCCGCGGGGCCGGCCTGCCGGAAAAGGCTGACCTCGGCGCCATCACCGACGGCAACCTGGTGGTGGACCTGGGCGCGCACGAGGTCCGGGCCGACGGCAAGCTGGTCCAGCTGACCTCGCGGGAATACGACCTCCTGGTCTTCCTGATGCGCAACCCGCGCAAGGCGTTCACCAGGGAACAGCTGCTCAGCGAGGTATGGAGCTGGACCTTCGGGGACACGTCCACGGTGACCGTGCACGTCCGGCGGCTGCGCGAGAAGCTCGAGCCCGACCCCACCCTGCCCCGGCGCATCGTCACCGTGTGGGGCGTCGGCTACCGGTACGAGCCGGAGGCAGCGTGATGGTGTCCCCGCGAGCGGGAGACGCAGCGTGACCCACACCAGCGGCGTCCTGGCCTGGAGTCTGCCGGCTGGCATCGCCACCTCGGATATCAGTTTCATTTCCCTGTGGACCCTGGTGTCCGCGCTGATCATCAGCACCATCGGGCTCGTCACCCTGAAGCTGCTGGCCGGGCGCTCGGTCCGGGTCATGGTCACCGGGGTCGTGCTGGTCTCGGTGGCGACCTCGATGGCCGGAGTGGCCGTCATCGCCTACCGCATGCTGAGCGGGGTCAACCAGGACGTCGTCCTGGACCTGATGGCCATCGCCGGCCTGGCCGGGCTGATCGTGGCCCTGGTCGTGGGCCGGCAGCTGATCAAGGCCAGCCGGGCCATTTCCTCGGCCGTGCAGGGCGTCGGCGACAGCGGTGTGTACATCGCCCCCCAGCGGACCCTGCCCGCCGAACTGGCCGAACTCTCCGGGGCTCTCACCGAAGCCTATGACCGCCTGGCCCAGGCCCGGTCCCGGGAGCGGGCCCTGGAGGCCAGCCGGCGTGAACTGGTCGCCTGGGTCAGCCACGACCTGCGCACCCCGCTGGCCGGGCTGCGCGCCATGGCCGAGGCCCTCGAGGATCAGGTGGTGGTCGACCCGCGCGAGGTCTCTCAGTACCACACGCAGATCCGCCGCGAGGTGGACCGGCTGACCCTGATGATCGACGACCTGTTCGAGCTCTCCCGGATCCACGCCGGCGCGCTCCGGCTGTCCCGCCGCATGGTCGGCCTGGAGGACGTGGTGGCCGAGGTCGTGGCCAGCGCCGAGCCCGTGGCCCGGGCCAAGGGGGTCCGGCTCACCGGCGCCGCCGTCCGCGGCATGCCCGTGTTCATCGACACCGCCGAGATGGGCCGCGCGCTGCGCAACCTGGTGACCAACGCGATCCGGCACACCCCGTCGGACGGAGTTGTCGACGTGCTGGCCGAGGTGCAGAGCGGGATGGCCTGCGTGAGCGTGTCGGACGCCTGCGGCGGGATCCCGCCCGCCGACCTGCCGCGGGTCTTCGACGTGGCCTTCCGCGGCGAGTCGGCCCGCACTCCCGGCCCCCAGGAGGGCGCCGGCCTCGGCCTGTCCATCGCGCGCGGCATCGTGGAGGCGCACTCCGGCCAGATCGCCGTCCGCAACGCCGGCCCCGGCTGCCAGTTCCTGATCCGGCTGCCCCTGGCCCGGCCCGGAGTCCCCGGCGCCCCCGCAATGAGCCGTGCCGGCCCGGAACCTCCGGGACCCCCGGCCGCCACACCGGCCCCGGCCGCCCCGCCATCACCGCCAACTAACCGGCGCTCCGTGCTCAGGACGCTGATCGGCCTGGCTTTCCCAGCGCGCCGATGTCGCAGATCACCACCACCACCACCATTGGTTCGGCGGCTGACCGTCCACAGCAGGCCAGCCAGGGTGATCCGGGCCGTCCTACGCCGGGCTCTACTCTGTCTCCGGCACCTCCGGCAGCGTGCCGGCCTGGCCTGCCCCGGGACGGCTTTAACTGGATCTTCGCCAGGCACGGGGTGTTCATCTTCCTTCCCGTACCTGACGGCACCGTGTGGTGGACCGCCCAGGTCGCGGCGCGCGAGCCGCCACCCGACCCGGCCGCCATCGGCGTGGCCGAGCTCACCGCACTGTTCGGTGCCGAGGCGCAGGCAACGGCCGTGCTGCGGTCCGCCGCCGCAGTGCGCACGGTGAACCTGGGGCACGTACTGAAGCGAACCCTCCCGGCTGTCCGCAGAGGCTGACGCACAGATCGCTCAGGTACGCCACTACGGAACCGGGTGGGCCTACATGCGGGCGGAGGCAGCCAGCGCGGGCTCGCGAAGGGCGGCGCGGGCGAACTCCGCCATGCCCTCGGCGAACCCGATCTGGGCCCGGAAGCCGAGATCCGCGGCGGCGGCCGCGGGGGAGGCCACCACGTGCCGGACGTCCCCGAGGCGGTATTCGCCGGTGACCACCGGCTCGAGCCCGCCGCCGAAGGCGGCAGCCAGCGCGGTGGCCATCTCGCCCACCGTGTGCGGTTCGCCGCTGGCGACGTTGTAGCACCGCAGCCCGCCCGGGTCAGCCCCGCCGGGAACCCCGGCACCGGCGCCGGTGACCGCCCGGTCGACCGCCTCGAGGGCCAGCAGGTTGGCCCGGGCCACGTCGCGGACGTGCACGAAGTCGCGCCGCTGGCCGCCGTCCTCGAATACCCGCGGCGGAACCCCGTTCTCCAGGCAGGACCGGAAGATCGCGGCCACCCCCGAGTAAGGCGTGTCCCGCGGCATCCGGGGGCCGTACACGTTGTGGTAGCGGAGCCCGACCGCCGCCCCGCCGGTCATCCGGGCCCAGCTCGCCGCCAGGTGCTCCTGGGCGACCTTGCTCGCCGCGTAGGCGTTGCGCGGGTCGAGCGGCGCGTCCTCGGTCACCGTCGCGGTACCGAGCGGCTGCGCGCACTGCGGGCAGCGCGGCTCGAAACGGCCCGCGGCGAGGTCGCCGGGCTGCCGGGGCGCCGGCCGGACCCGGCCGTGCGTCACGCAGTCGTAGGCTCCCTCGCCGTACACGACCATCGAGGAGGCGATCACCAGGCGCGGTATGCCGTGCCGCCCCATGGCCTCGAGCAGTACGGCGGTGCCCGTGACATTGACGTCGGCGTAGACGGGCAGGTCGGACAGGTCCACGCCGAGCCCGACCATGGCCGCCTGGTGGCAGACCGCGTCGATCCCGGCCAGGGCCTCGTCGACCGCCGCGGGGTCACGAACGTCGCCCACCACCAGTTCGCCGGCGACATGACCGGGCCTGCCGTTGTGCACGGCGGGGGATAGCGAATCGAGCCCACGAACGTCATGGCCCGCGGCCCGCATGGTCTCCGCGATATGAGATCCGATGAACCCGGCCGCGCCGGTCACGAGAACGCGCATGACTGCAGCAAAGCACGAGATGGGAGCGGGTCGGCCGCCCCGCCGACACCGTCATACGCTTCGTAAGGGCCGATCGGCCATTTTCCTGCCGTGCCCGGGCGGCCGCGCCAGTACTGTCGGTCGCCATGGAAATCGACGTGGTCCTGCCCTGCCTCAACGAGGCGGGCGCGCTGCCCTGGGTGTTGTCCCGGATGCCGCTCGGCTACCGGCCCATCGTCGCGGACAACGGTTCCACCGATGACTCCGCCGCCATCGCCGCGAGCTTCGGTGCACGGGTCGTGCCCGTCCCGCAGCGCGGCTTCGGCGCAGCGTGCCACGCCGGCCTGCTGGCGGCGAGCAGTGACGTCGTTTGCGTCATGGACGCCGATGCCTCCTTCGACCCGGGAGACCTGCCCGCCGTGGCCGGCCCGGTGCTGGCCGGCCAGGCCGATCTGGTGCTGGGACGGCGTTCGGTCCAGGGCCGGGGCGCCTGGCCCCTGCACGCCAGGATCGGCAACCGGGTCCTGGCCGCCGAACTGCGCCGCCGGATCGGCGTCCCGGTGCGGGATCTCGGCCCGATGCGCGCCGCCCGGCGGGAGGCGCTGCTCGCGCTGCCGATGTCGGACCGCCGCTTCGGCTACCCGCTGGAGATGGTGGTGCGCGCGGCCGAGGCCGGCTGGCGGATCACCGAGACGGACGTGCCCTACTATCCGCGGACCGGGAAATCCAAGGTCACCGGGACGCTCGGCGGCACGGTCCGGACCGTGCGCGACATGCGCCGGGTACTCGCCTCCGTCGCGTCACCCGCGTCATGAACGGCCCGCGCGGCACCGGCCAGGAGTACACCGGCAAGCACCGGCGGGACGACGGGCGGGGGCTGGCCGGCCGGTCGCCGTGGGGCCGGCCGGGCCGAGCCGTACGGCAGGCCGATCGCGGACGGCCGAACGGTACCGGGCGCCGCGCCGCTGCCCGGACCGGGCGCCGCGCCGATGCCGGGGCTCCGGCCCGAGCCGGGACTGTGGTCCGATGCCAGATAGACCGAAATCGGATAATCCAATGTCGCATAAGCCGATATCGCATAATCCGGTTCCGGGCAGAACGCTGGCGGCCCAGATCATGGTGATCGCCAAGGAGCCCGTGCCCGGCCGGGTCAAGACCCGGCTCACGCCGCCGTATACCCCGGCCGAGGCGGCCGAGCTGGCCGAGGCGGCGCTGGCCGACACGCTGGCGGCGGTCGCGTCGGCCGGCGTCACCCGCCGGGTGCTCGCGCTGGCCGGCACGCCCGGCCGGTGGCTGCCGGCCGGCTTCGACGTCATCGGTCAGCGGGGCGGCGGCCTCGATGAGCGCATCGCCTGGGCCCTGGCCGACGCGCGGGCGACCTGCCCCGCCCCCCTGGTGCTGATCGGGATGGACACCCCGCAGGTGACGCCGGCCCTGCTGGCGCAGGCCGCCGAGCCGCTGGCATCCGGCGCCGCGGATGCCACCTTCGGCATGGCCGAGGACGGCGGCTTCTGGCTGCTCGGCCTGCGCGAGATCGATCCGGCGCTGGTGCTCGGCGTGCCGATGTCGCGCTCGGATACCGGGTCGCGGCAACTGGCCAGGCTGCACGAGGCCGGGCTCCGGGTCCGGCTGCTGCCCGAACTGGCCGACGTCGACACGGCCGACGAGGCCGAGCGCATCGCGGCGGCGACGCCGGGTTCCCGGTTCGCGGCCTGCGTGAGGGCGCTGGGTCACCGGGCGGTCCGGCCGCTGGCCGCCGCGCGATAGAACACGCGGGATAGAACACGCGGGATAGGCATTTTCCGCTGGTTGGTACGCCGGTAGTTGCTCAGAGTGGTTAGATATAACTGGTTGTCCGAAGTTCGTGAACGTGTCACAGCGCCTGCGAAGTTCTGGCCGCGGGTGTCCCGGATTCCCGGACGCCCGCCCGTTTAAACGGGCAGCCCGCATGGGCAGTGGTCACAGCAACCCGGGAGCACACGACCGTGCGCTCCCGAAGTCGTCTCAGTAGGAGAAGTGCATGCCTCAGGGCACCGTGAAGTGGTTCAACTCGGACAAGGGCTATGGTTTCATCGCCCCCGACGACGGCTCGGCCGACGTCTTCGTCCACCACTCCACCATCAAGATGGACGGATTCCGCGCTCTTCAGGAGAACCAGCGGGTGGAGTACACCGCTGGCCGTGGCCCGAAGGGCCCGCAGGCGGAGGAAGTCCACCCGCTGTAAGCACACGTCACGACACGCACGTGAAAGGGGCGGCCCCGGGAACCGGGACCGCCCCTTTCAGCTCGCTCAGGCCACCGGGCCGGTGACCGTGACCAGGCTGCCGTAGCTGAGGTAGCCGTAAGCGGTCTTGGCCGCGTCCCAGGGCAGCTCGACGCAGCCCAGGCTCTGGTACCACCCGTAGCTGTACCGGTCGAACTGGTGCACCGCGTCGCCGCCGTTGAAGTAGTTCGCGTAGTACACCGGGTCGTCATACGGCGTGCCGTCCGGGTTGGTGCCCTTCATGTAGCTGAAGTAGAACTTCAGGTAGACGGGGAAGGTGCCGTCCACGGTCGGGGAGGCCGCGATGCCGGTGTTGACCGGGCTCTTGAGCACCACGTGACCGTTGTGCCAGATGGTTATCGTCTCCGGGGAGTCCTGGCTGGCCAGCGCGTAGGTGTAGCCGTTCGGGTTGTCCTTGCCCTTGGCCAGCGCGCTGAACAGGTCGGACCACACCGTGTGGCCCGCGACCCCGTCCATGGTCAGCCCGGTCACCGACTCGAAGGCCCGCACCGCGCCGACGTCGAGGATGTTGGCCGAGCCGGCCTTCCACTGATCGGTCAGGGTCGACGGGTAGCCGGAGTGCCAGCTGAACGTCCCCGCGGGCGCCTGGTACGCGGCGGCCAGCTCGGCGTTGGCGTTGGCGGGGTTGACGGCGGCGGTCTTGGCCTTCTGGGTCCAGGTCAGCGGCAGGTAACCCAGCTGGCTGAGCAGCTCCTGCAGGCGCAGGGTACTGAACGAGCCGGTGGTAAAGCTGTCGGTCACGGTGGAGGCCAGCAGCCCGCCGGCGCCCGCGCTGGCTCCGTCGACCGAGATCATCCCGTTCGGGCCGCCCGGGATCGTCAGCTTCACCTTGCTGTTCTGGAAGTACCCGACCGCAGGGGTGAAGACCGCCGTGTCCCCCTCGACCTGCCAGCTGCCCGTGATATGCGGCGAGAGCGTCGGCATCGGGGTGCTGGCGGCCAGCGGCGCGGAGAACTGCACCCGGATCGGGTCCGCGCCGTTGACGCCCTTCGCGCCGGCCGGCGGGGGTGACCGACAGCACCTGCAGCGCGTCGGCCGCTGGTCCTGCTGGGCCGCGGCCGCGGCCTGGGCGGCCGAGACCGGGGCGGCGTGGCTGCCCGGCGACGCGACGGTGACGATCGCGACGCCTGCCACCAGGACCATCGCCGCGCTGCCGGCCGTCAGGGCCGCGCCCCGTCGTCCCTTCAATCGTGACCCGCTCGGTTTAGCTTCGGTGGTCCCGTCGGTGCCCAGCATTGGCTGCTGTTTGCGGAACCATCCGGATCGCGACACGGCGCCGTCCCCTCCACGAGATTTAACAACTGGACAACTGTAGAAACGCAAACTTTCGGAGCAAGCAAGGTCGGATAACAACTCCTCCAACACACAGACGCGTCATCCACGCCAAAAGGTTGCCGGCCGGCAGCTATCCCCGGTCCGGCAAAGGAGCGGCCCGGCCGAACCGAGCCCAGACTGCCCTACGTGATCAAGCGAATACTTGCCGAGCATCGCTGTGGCCTGGACAGATACCCGTCCGTGGTGCCGCCCGCGGCAGGAGGCCGGGCTGGACACGAGAATAGCCGCTGTGCCGCTCCGGCCCACCGGAGCCGACGTGGTCGCCTCGGACGCGGCGCGCCAAGAAGCCCGGCCGGGCCGCCCAGAGCGGCCCGGGACCCCGGCCGGGCGGACCGGCTGGCCAACCCCGAGCGGCAATCCGGCAAACACTCGCATAATCGCGCCAGCCAACGATTAACGGACGGCATGGAATGGGCTGCCATTGCATCGGGACCGGGTTGGCCGACCAGCTCGTAAAACGCACCGCCAAGCCAATTAATATGCCGCGACGGGCTGGTCCCAATTTCCGTACCGCGGCGGCGGCCGCGCGCCGGTCGGCCAAAATGATCACCTTGCTGCATTCCCGCCCGGGGCATCCGGCCGCTGGCGGGCCCCGGGCCTGCCCGGCGGCGGCCCCTCCGCGGGGCCTGCGCGCCGCCGCACGGCAGGCTCATGACCTGCCCGGGCGGGCTTCCCGCTCAGCCCGGGCCGTAACTCCACCGAAACATCTCCCCTTCACCGAGAGAGTTGTAAGAATTACTTTCCGTCGCCACTGGCAGTCTGTCACCGCGGCGCGCGGCACGGGCCGTCCTATCACGGGACAATCTCGATCCGGCCGGTACGCCATCACCTGCGACGTAATAACTTGGCAATGAATTACCAAGGTTTCACCCCCGCTTTCGGCTTAGAACCGGACAAAACGCGAATCTGCTCGATTACCTGTTTTCGTCTTCGCGGCGGGTCTACCGTGATCCACCGGGAGCGTCACAGCGGACATCCATGGAGGTGGATTGAATGCTCAGCGGGCATCGGTCCGCATGGCGCCGTCGCGGTAGGAACAATCGTGCGGCGCGCATCGCGGTCCCTCTCGCCATCCCGATGGCGTTGGGGCTGACCCTCGGGATCATCCTCGCGGTCTCGGGAGGTCCTGTCACGACCATCAACCAGTCGGCCACGGACGCGTGCGCCTCGCCGTCGGCGAGCCCCGCCGTATCCGGCAGCCCCGCCGTATCCGGCAGCCCCGCCGTATCCGGCAGCCCCGCGGCGGCCGCCAGCGCCTCGGCCACACCCTGCCCGTCGGCCAGCGCGAGCGCGAGCAGCGACCCGGCGGCCGCCGTGGCAGTGCCCCCGGCGCCGACCTTCGCCAACGGCCAGACCGCGTCCTTCCAGCTCGGTGACCTGGCCACTAACCCGGTCGACGGCACCGGGGCGGCGATCAGCCTGAACCAGACCGCGGCCGCGGCGGCCACGTCGATGAACTGCACGATCACCGTGCCCGCCAACCCGTTGAGCGCCCGGGGGCTGGCCACGCCGTGGCAGCTCGGCGACGGCTGCTCGGAGGCCAACGTCGGCACCGAGGGCGCGTTCGTCGAGGCGACCATCCTGTCCCCGACCGGAGCGCTGGAGGTGTACAACCCGCTGGTCATCACGGCGGGTACCACCGCAGCCGTGGCGCCGGTGGTGCCGAGCATCCCGCGCGGGTCGCAGGTGATCATCGACGTCGGCTTCAACGGCACCAACCTGGTGCTCGAGGGCCGCGGCGCTCGGCAGGGCAACTGCGTCGACGCGCTGGGCCAGTCGGTCATCGGCCAGGTCTCGGCCTGCAACGCCGTGAACTTCTACCGGCTCGCCAACTTCGAGATCGCCACCGGCCAACTGCATGTTCCCGGCGGTCGGCACCTCCGACGACGGGCAGCCGTGCCTGACCGTGCGTGACTTCGCGGTCATCGACCAGGACCAGAGCGACAACGTGATCACGTCGTACTTGATGACCGCCAGCGGCGAGATCGCGCAGGACACGGCGGCCAACACCACCGCGCTGACCGGGGCCACGACCCTGGTCAACGGCAGCGACGACAAGCTGCTGGCCGCGTTCCTCGACCCGGCCAACGGCTGCACGCCGTTCACCGCGCCGGACATGACGGACCCGGCCGGGAGTTCCGGATCGCAGGCTCTCAACGAGCTCAGCGCCCGGATCAACCAGAAGACCACCATCGCGGTCGTCCCGCCGAACGATGAGATGACCCTGGTCAACGGCGCGTACAGCATAGCCAAGACCAACGTGTACCGGTCGCTGGTGGACCAGCCGCTGCTGGCCGCCAACACCAACGCCACGCAGGTCGCGGTGGCCTACTGCCAGAACATGACGAACATCGCGCCGGCCCGCAACCAGCTGGACATGGCCCGCGAGCTGAACTTCGGCACGCCGGTCGCGGCCATCGGCAGCAACCTCGCCACGTTCATGGGCAACCGGCTGGCCATGTCCTTCGCCAACCTGGGCTGCAACAACTTCGGCCTGACCGACCCGGCGGCCGTCACGGTCGACGGCAACCAGGTGGCGACGGCGGTGGCCTACAACACCGCCCAGCAGAAGGCCGTGCTCCCGGCGGCGGCCGGCGCGAGCGCCTCGCCGTCGGCCGGCGGCACCAGCACCACCGCGGGTGGCGGCGGTAGCGGCGTGACTGGTCCCCCGACCCGGAACCACCGCCGGGGCCACCGGTTCCAGAACCCGTCCGGCGAGTAAGCACGCGAGCTGACGCTTCCGATAGCACCACCCCGCGAGGTGGCCCTGAGTTCCCAGGGCCACCTCGCGGCTTTTGCGCCGGATATCGTGAGTAGAAGGAAAACAGCTGGAGGTCAGGGTGAGCTCAGTTTTCGTCGTCGACGCCTGCCGGACGCCTATCGGGAAGGTCAAGGGTGTGCTGGCCGGGGTGCGGCCCGATCACCTGGCCGCCGACGTGATCACGGCCCTGATCGGGCGTAACCCCGGGCTGGACGTGGCCGCCATCGACGACGTCTACTGGGGCGCGGCCAACCAGGCGGGCGAGGACAACCGGAACGTCGCCCGGATGGCCGTGCTGCTGGCCGGGCTGCCGGTGGAGATCCCCGGCGCCACGGTGAACCGGCTCTGCGGGTCCGGGATGGAGGCCGTCGGCGACGCGGCGCGGGCGATCGCGGCCGGCGAGGCGGACATCTGCCTGGCGGGCGGGTCGGAGTCGATGACCCGGGCGCCGTTCGTGGTGGCGCGCTCCGCGGACCCGTTCCCGCGCGCCCTGGACCTGGCCGACACCCGGCTGGGCTGGCGGCTGGTGAGCCCGCGGATGCAGGAGATGTACCCGCCGATCACGCTCGGCGAGACCGCGGAGAACGTGGCCGACCGGTACGGCATCACCCGGGAGCGCCAGGATCAGTGGGCGCTGCGCAGCCACCAGCTGGCCGCTGCCGCCCGCGACGCCGGCCGGTTCGACGCCGAGATCGTGCCGGTGACCGAACGTCCCGAGGTCCGGCACGACGAGGGCATCAACGGCGCCCTCACCGCCGGGGAGCTGGCCGCGAAGAAGCCTGTCTTCCGCAAGGGCGGCACGGTGACCGGGGGCAACTCCTCGCCGCTGAACGACGGCGCCGCCGCGGTGCTGCTGATGTCGGGCGACGCGGTGCGCCGGGCCGGCGTGACCCCGCTAGCCCGTTACGCCGGCTCCGCGGCGGCCGGCGTGCACCCCGACTACATGGGGATCGGGCCGGTGCCCGCCATGCACAAGGCGCTCGGCCGGGTCGGCTGGCGGCTGGACGAGGTGAACCTGATCGAGATCAACGAGGCGTTCGCGGCCCAGTCGGTGGCGGTCACCGACGAGCTCAAGTGCGACCCCGGCCTGGTCAACGTCAACGGCGGCGCGATCGCCATCGGCCATCCGCTGGGCTGCTCCGGGGCGCGGATCGTGACCACCCTGCTGCACGAGATGCGCAGGCGCGGCGCCGCGCGCGGGGCCGCCACCATGTGCATCGGCGTCGGCCAGGGCATCGCCTCGCTGTGGGAAGCCGCCTGAGGACGTCTCTGCCTGGCAGGACGGGGCTCAGCCGAGGTTGGCGCTGCCGGCGTAGTAGTTGCCCGCCGCGGAGGTGCCCAGCGGCGCGGAGGCGGTGTCCGCGGGCAGCGAGGAGGGGCTGACGAACTGGCTGCCCTGCGGCCCGGCCTGCACGGCCATGCCCAGCGCGCTGCCTTTCAGGTACTGCGACCAGGGCAGGAACCACTCGGTCCAGCCGTCGTCCCACTTGCCGGCCGCGGTGCTGGCCGTGACCGTGATCGGGTCGCCGGGGACGCTCAGGTTGTAGTAGGTGATCGCGTCCTCGGGAGGCAGGTTCACGCACCCGTGGCTGACGTTGGTGGTGCCCTGGTCCACCACCGACCAGGGGGCGGAGTGGTAGTAGTCGCCGCTGAAGGTGAACCGGACCGCCCAGTTGACCAGCTCGTTGTAGTAGCCGGAGCTGCCAGGCGGGCCGCCGCCGATCATCCGCACCGGGTTGCTCTTCTCCACGCTGACGTAGGTGCCATCCGGGGTGGGCAGGCTGGGCCGGCCGGTGCTGATCGGCCAGTCGTAGGTCAGCGTGCCGTCGATGTAGATCTGGGTCTTGTGCGTGGTCGTGCTGGCCACGGCGATGATCGACTTGCCGATGTAGAACGTCTGGGTCAGGTCGGCCGTCCCGTACACACCCTTGGCCCCTTCCATCCCGTTCAGCCGGCCGTCGAAGGTGACCGTGGTGTCGGCTGGCCAGTAGTCCCGCGGCCGGAAGTCCAGGTGCTCGCTGTCGTCCCAGTACCAGGAGCCGATCACCGGCTTGGACGTGGTGAGCTGCAGCGACCGCTCGACCGCGGCCCGGTTGGTGATCGGCTGGCTGAAGACCAGCATGATCGGCATGCCGACGCCGTAGGTCTGGTCCGAACCCTCGTAGATCTCGGTGCTGAACGTCTGCGTCGGGGTCAGGGTGCGGAAGGTGCTCGTGGTGGTGACCGGCTGGCCGCTGCCGTCGGTGCCGGTGGCGGTCACCGTGTAGCTCTGCGCCGCGTTCAGCGTCCAGGTGCTCTGCCAGGACTTGCCGTTGGCGCGCAACGTGCCGGAGACCGGGTCACCCGAGGTCTTGACCGTGACGTTGGTCACCTTGCCCTGGGTCGCGGTGACCGTGATGTGGGACGAGGGATCGACACCGCGGCTCCCGTTCGCCGGAGTGATCTTCAGCTCCGCCGCCACCTGGGCGGCGTGCGCCCGGGCCGACGCCGAAGCCGACGCGCTGGCCTGGGCCGGCGTGAGCGGGTGCCCGCTGCTGCACCCCGACGCGAGCAAGCCGATGGCCGCCGCGGCAATGCCGGCGTAGATCCGCGCTGTGCCGCGCACGGTAACCCTCTCTGCGTGTTCGGGATCAGGGCAAATGGCCCTCTTGAGTGTCCGGTCGCAATATTACGTGCTGCGTACCCGGCGGCGGAGCGTGACGGCAAAGCCGAGGGCCAGCACGGTGGCCGCGACGAGTAGGTACTCCGGCCAGGCTCCCACCCGGTCGGCCAGCGTGCGATAGCTGACCAGTGGCACCCGCGTGTCCAGGATGGCCTGGCGCCAGATGCCGCTGAGCTCGATCAGCGCGCCGTCGGGCGCGATGATCGAGCTCTCCCCGGTGGTCGAGGCGTACACCAGCGCGCGGTCGCTCTCGATGGCCCGGATCCGGGCCATGGCCGTCTGCTGCTCGGTCTCGCCCAGCTGCCCGTCGATCTCGAAGTCCGCGTCGTTGGACTGCACCGCGAGCAGGTTCGCCCCGCCCGTGACCTCCGACCGGACCAGGTTGTCGAAGCCGATCTCGTAGCAGATCACGTCGCCGAGCCTGATCTTCCCCACGTCGAACACCACGGCCTGGTGCCCGGGGGTGAGGTTCACCGGCTGCAGCGAGGGCAGCGAGCTGAAGCTCGAGATGAGGCCGCGGAACGGGATGTACTCGGCGAACGGGACCAGCTGGCGTTTGACGTAGATCGTGGTCGGGCCGACGCCGGGCACCCACAGCTGGCCGACGTTGCGCACCGGGTCCTGCAGCACCTCGCCGACCAGCATCGGCCGGCCGATCGCGCCCATCGCCCCGGCGATCTCGGCGTAGATGTAGGGGTCCTCGCGCGGGTCGATGCTGGTGGAGTCCTCCGGCCAGACCACCAGGTCAGGCGCTGGCAGGCGGCCCGCCTTGACCTCTCCGGCCAGCTTGAGCGTGGCCGCGGCCTGGTTCTGGGTGACCTTGGTGTCGTTGAGCTGCTGCGGCAGGTTCCTGGCGTGCGGCACATCACCCTGGATCGCGGCCACCGGGACCGTCGGCGCGCCGCCCGTGGGGTCCACGGGCAGCAGGCCGCCCGCGAGCACCAGGCCGACCGTCACCACCGCGGCCAGCGCCGGCCAGAGGGGTATGGGGGACGCGCCGTCCCCCCAAGGGGGGTCTGGGGGGATGGGTCCCCCCAGGAGCAGGGGGGTCTGGGGGGATCGCTCCCCCCAAGGGGGGTCTGGGGGGATGGGTCCCCCCAGGAGCAGGGGGGGTCTGGGGGGGATCGCTCCCCCCGAGATAACACAGCGCTGCCCAGGCCGCCATGGCGCCGGTCAGCGCGACCAGGAAGCTCAGCAGCGGCACGCCGCCGACCGCCACCCAGCGGACGTCCGGGGCGGCGGACTGGCTCATGGCCAGCCGGCCCCAGGGGAAGGCGTACGGCCACCGGTCCCGGAGCGCCTCGACGCTCACCCACCAGCCCGCCACCGCGGCCGGCCAGAAGGGCAGCTCGAGCAGCAGCCGCTGGCCCGATGGCGAACACGGCGAAGATGATCGCCTCGGCCCCGGCCAGCCCGAACCACGCGTACCAGGCCACGTTGCTCAGCCAGGACAGCAGCGGCACGAACAGGGCCAGGCCGAACACCAGCCCGCAGCCGAACGACCCCCGCAGGCTCCGCCCGGTCAGCGCGAGCACCAGCAGCCCCGGGCCCAGCCGCCGCCAGCGGCCAGACGTCCAGCGGCGGGAACGAGGCGAAGACCGCCAGCCCGCCCGCCAGGACAGCAGCAGCGCCCACCGCGTGCGGAACCCGCCGAACGCCCCGGCGCGTCCGGTCCTCGCCCCGGAAGCGGGCACGGCCTGGGAGATCACGCTCGCAGCCTATGGAACGCATCCGCAACCGGGCAAGGCGTGTTGTATCGCACCAAGGTCGCAATCCGCTGGGCTATAGTACGGATTGCGAACGCCTCAGTGGGGGGGCGTGCACTTGCCGTTCCGGCCTTTCTTAGGTAGTGCACATGACATGCATGAGCCATGATTAAGATCCGCTATCGCGACCAGAATGAGCTTTCTCCCGGATTACACGCTGCGGCCGAACGGCATGGCCGCGCCACCACCGTCTACCTGCTCTCCGGCCTGAGCGCCGCGCAGCGCCGGGCGGCGCTGCGCAGGCTGCGGATCTCGGCCCGGAGGGGTTACAGCCCGCGGCTGCCCGCGCCCCAGCTGGCGCTGGCGCTGCTGGCCGACCGGATCCGGACCACGGCCGGGCGGGCGGGCGCGGTCTTCCGCTCCCACCCGGCGGGCAGCACCGTGCCGGTCATGGTGGTGTCGGCGGGGGCGATCGCCTTCCTGGCCCTGTCCGCGGTGTCCATCCGGGTCATCCACCGGCCATCCGGGTCTGGGTCCGCCGTCGTTCGGCGCGGCCGTCGGCCGCCGGGCCGGCCGCCTCGGGTCGCGCGGGCCCGGGACCGGCCGGGTCGCGGGGACCGGTCGCCGCAGGCCGCAACGATCCGGGGGGCCAGGCGGGTCCGGCCGCCCGGGCTCCGGGACGCCCGGGATCCGGCTCGTCGCCGGGCGGCTCCGCGCCTGGCGCGTCCGGTTCCGGGGGCGGCACAGCCGGGGACCCGGACGGCGGGGCAACGGCCCCGCCCGGGGACGCGGCGCCCACGCCCGCGCCGGGCGGGGACCCGACGAACCCGACGGACCCGACGACCGCGACGGACCCGGCGCCCGCCGCCTCGTCGTCGGCGGCCGCCCCGTCGGCCGCGCCGAAACCGTCGGCCACGCCGAGCGCCAGCAAGAGCGGGCGGTGCCTGAAGGTGGGCCCGCTGGGGGTCTGCGTGTAGCCGTATCCGCCTGCGGAGCCCGCTCACATAGGCTGAATCAATGAGCAGGCGCGGCTGGCTGCTGTTCGCGGCGATGGGCGTGATCTGGGGCATCCCCTACCTGCTCATCAAGGTGGCGGACGGCGGGGTCTCGGTGCCGGTGCTGGTGTGCACCCGGGTCGCGCTCGGCTCGCTGCTGCTGTTGCCCGCGGCCATCCGCGGCGGCCACCTCCGCGCGCTGAAGGGGCACGTCCGCTGGCTGGCCGCGTTCACCGCGGTGGAGATCGTCGGGCCGTTCGCGCTGCTGTCCAACGCCGAACGCCACCTGCCCAGCTCCACCAGCGGCCTGCTCGTCGCCGCGGTGCCGATCTTCGGCGCGCTGCTGGCCTGGCTGACCCGCGGCGGCGACCGGCTCACCCCGATCCGCTGGACCGGGCTGGCCGTCGGGCTGGGCGGCGTGGCCCTGCTGGCCGGGCCGGGCGCGGGCCAGGCCGGCCCGCTGCCGGTCATCGAGGTGCTGCTGACCGCGCTCGGCTACTCGATCGGCCCGCTGATCGCCAACCGCAAGCTGTCCAGCCTCCCGCCGGTCGCGGTCAACGCGGTCTGCCTGGGCACGGCCGCGCTCGTCTACGCGCCGTTCGCCGCGCTGACCTGGCCGCATGAAGTGCCGTCGGTGCAGGTCCTGGCGGCCCTGGCCGCGCTCGGGGTGATCTGCACCGCGGCCGCGTTCCTGGTCTTCTTCCGGCTGATCGCCGAGGTCGGCCCGGCCCGCGCCACCGTCATCACCTACGTCAACCCGGCGGTCGCGGTCGCGCTCGGCGTCCTGGTCCTGGGCGAGCACCTGACCGCCGCGATCGGCGTCTCCTTCGTGCTGATCCTTGGTGGTTCGGTGCTGGCCACCCGCCCCGGCTCGGCGCGTAGCGCCGCCGCGGCGCCGGCCCCGGAAGACACGATGGTGGCGCAGGACAGTGTCACCAGGGCCCGTTCGGACTAATTTGGTTCTCATGCCGAACGGATCGTGGTGCGTGCCGCAGTAACCGGGACGGCCGGATCCGGGGGCCTGCGGCTGAAGAGCGCGCGGGGCCGCTGGGTCGTGGCCGCCACCGTGCTGGGCTCGGGCATGGCGGCCCTGGACGCGACCGTGGTGGGCATCGCGCTGCCGGCCATCGGGCGGGACTTCCACGCCGGCGTGGCCAGCGCTGCAGTGGGTGGTCGACGCGTACACGCTGACCCTGGCCGGGCTGCTGCTGCTCGGCGGGACGCTCGGCGACAGCTACGGCCGCCGGAAGCTGTTCGTGATCGGCATCGTGTGGTTCGCCGCTGCGTCATTGCTGTGCGGGCTGGCCCCGACCGTGGGGGTGCTGATCGCGGCCCGGGCCCTGCAGGGCGTCGGCGGGGCGCTGCTGACCCCCGGCAGCCTGGCCATCCTGCAGGCGTCCTTCGCCCAAGGACGACCGATCGGCCGCCATCGGCGCCTGGTCGGGCCTGGGCGGCGTGGCCACCGCGATCGGGCCGTTCCTGGGCGGGTGGCTGATAGGCGCGGTGTCCTGGCGGCTGGTGTTCTTCATCAACCTGCCGCTGGCCGTGGTGGTCGTGGCCATCACCGCCCGGCACGTACCCGAGACCAAGTCGCCCGGTCCGGTGCCGAAGCTGGACGTCAAGGGGGCCGCGTGCATCAGCGGCGCGCTGGCCGGGATCACCTACGGGCTGATCGCGGCCTCCTCGGACGGCTGGGGTTCGGCGGCGGTGCTGGTACCGCTGGCGTTGGGGCTGGCCCTGCTCGGCCTGTTCGTGTGGATCGAGGACAAAGAGCAGGCGCCTATGCTGCCGCTCGAGGTGTTCCGGTCGCGGCAGTTCTCCGCGGCCAACGCGGTGACGTTCGTCGTGTACGCAGCGCTGGGCGGGCTGCTGTTCCTGGTCCCGGTCGTGCTTCAGGTGGCCCACGGCTACAGCCCGATCGAGGCGGGCGTATCCCTGCTGCCCAGTGACGTTCATCATGCTGGCGCTGTCCTCCCGATCGGGCGCGCTGGCGGCCAGGATCGGGCCCCGGCTGCAGATGTCCGTGGGCCCGCTGGTCATCGCTGCGTCGTTCCTGCTGTTCACCAGGATCGGGAGATCCGGCGACTACCTGACCGCCGTGTTGCCCGCGGTGGTGGTGTTCGGGTTCGGCGTGGCGATCATGGTGGCGCCGCTGACCGCGACCGCCCTGGCCGCCGCCCCGGCCGAGCACGCGGGCGTCGCGTCCGCCGTCAACAACGACGTGGCCCGGGCGGCCTCGCTGATCGCGGTGGCAGTGCTGCCCGCGCTGGCCGGCATCACCGGGGAGAGTTATCTGCATCCGGCCGAGCTCGCCCACGGCTTCAAGATGGCGGCGCTGATGGCGGCCGTGTTCTGCGCCGCCGGCGGCGTGCTGGCCGCGTTCACCATCCGCAACCCCAGCCGGGCCAGGTGTACCGAGGCGATGCCGCGCGGCGATCGTATTGCCCGCTGGAGGCCCCGCCCCTGCGAAATGAAACACTGCGTAACCTGGAGGCTGACCAACCGAGGGAGCGTGCATGACCACCGTCGAGGCCGAGACTTTGAAGGCGGTCGAGGAAGCGGCGCGGGCCGCGCGCGGCACCGTGCCCGGCCTGGCCAGCGTCCCGGACGAGCGCATCGATGACGCGCTGCGGTTCATGGCAGACCATCTCGGCCGCCGGGCTGCGGAGGTGCTGGAGGCCAACGCCGAGCGACATGCGCGCGGCCCGGGCCGACGGCGTGCGGGACGCGCTGCTGGACCGGCTGTGGCTGGACGACGCGCGGCTGGAGGCTATCGCCCGCCAGCTCCGCGCGCTGGCCGGCGTCCCGGCTGAGCCGTCCCGCCGGGTCGATCAGGGAACTGCCGGGCGGCCTGCTCCTGGAGGAATGCCGCAGGCCGGTCGGCGTGATCGGGGCCAACTTCGAGGCCCGCCCGAACGTCGTGGTCGACATCGCCTCGCAGTTCGTCAAGTCCCGGAACGCGGGCGTGCTGCGGACCGGTTCGGCCGCGATCCGTTCGGCCATCGCGCTGGCGGACGAGGTCATCGCGCCCGCGCTCGGCCAGGCCGGGCTCGACCCCGCGATGATCCAGCTGGTCCGCGCGCCCGGGCAGGACTCCGCCCGGGCGCTGGTCAGCCAGCCCGGCCTGATCCCGCTGGTCATCCTGCGCGGCAGCGGGGACAGCACCCGGGCCCTGGCCGCCGAGGCGGCCCGGCACGGCGTGCGGACCATGGCGCACGCCGACGGCGGCGCCGTGCTGTACCTGGACGCGGCGGCCGACCCGGTCCTGGCCGAGCGAGCTGATCGAGGCCAGCCTGGACCGGCTCGGCGTGTGCAACCGGCTCAACCTGCTGCTCGTCCACCCGGACCGTTGGGAGTCGCTGGTGCCGCTGACCGTCGCGCTGCTGGACCGGCTGGGCATCGCGGCGTCGCTGCCCCCGCACGCCCACCCGCTCGGCCACGAGTGGGCGCTGGACGCCGGGCACGAGGCGACGGTGACGATCGCCCCCGCCGATGGCCCGCGCGCGGCCGCCCTGCATCGCCAACGAGGAGACCTCCGGGCTGGCCGCGGCGATCGTCACCGCGGGACCGGGCGGCCGCGGCCGAGTTCCTCGCCGCCTACGCCGGGACGGGCGCGTTCTGGAACGCCACCACCCGCCTGCTCGACGGGTTCAAGCTGCTGTCCGTGCCCGAGACCGGGATCAACATCGACGCCGTGCCCGGCCCCCGCGGCCCGGTCACCTTCCGCGACCTGTACCTCCGCCAGTTCGTGGTCACCCCGGCCTGATGTCGCCGGCCCGGGCCGGCCGCCAGCGAAGGTCGTCGGCGGCCGGCGCTGTTCACCCTCGCCCGTCCCCTGCTGAAGGGCTTCCGTGCCAGCCTGAACTAACGAGCCCGAGGGCCCGGTAGGCGCGATCCGGCCGGCTACCTGGCGGCTGAGTTGCCGGGCGGGGCGGTCTGCAGCGGCGCGGTCGCGGTCGAGGGCGGCAGCGTGGCGGGGTCGACGAACGTGCTGCCGTCCGGCCCGGCCTGCACGGCCTCGTGCAGCGCGCTGCCCTGCACGTACTGCGACCAGCTCAGGAACCACTCGGTCCAGCCGTTGCCCCAGGCCCCGCCCTTCGGGCTGCCCATGATGGTGATCGGGTCGCCGGGTACGGCCAGGTTGTAGTACGTCTCGGCGTCGGCGGGCGAGAGGTTGACGCAGCCGTGGCTGACGTTCTCGAAGCCCTGCTCGCCCACCGACCAGTAGGCGTCGTGGTAGTAGTCCCCGCTGAAGGTGAACCGCACCGACCACGGCACCTCCAGGCTGTACCCGGGGCCGGTCATCAGCACCGGGTTGGCCTTCTCGATGGTCAGGTAGCTCCCGTCGGGGGTGTCGTCACCCGGCCGGCCCGAGCTGATCGGCCAGTCGTAGCGGAGCTTGCCGTTGTAGTAGATCTGCGTGCGGTGCGTTGCGGTATTCCCGATCGCGATCAGCGACGCGCCGATGTCGAAGGTCTGGGTCAGGGTGTGGTCGCCGTACACGCCCGGCGCACCCTGCACGCCGTTCAGGTGCCCGGTGAAGCTGACCGTGGTGCCGGCCGGCCAGTAATCCCTGGGCCGGAAGTAGGCGCAGGTGGGGGCCATGTTGCAGGGATCGTCCCAGTACCACGCGCCGACCACCGGCGTCGACGTGGTGACCTGCAGCGCGCGCTCCACCGCGGCCTTGTCGGTGATCCGCTGGCTGAAGTACAAGATGATCGGTATCCCCACGCCGTAGCTCTGGTGGTAGCCCTCCAGGATCTCGGTGGTGAACGTCTGGCTGGGCGTCAGCGTGCGGAACGCGCTGGTCGCGGTCACGGTGCCGCCGTGCCCGGACGCGGTGGCCGTCACCGTGTAGGCCTGCGAGACGTCCAGCGCCCACTGGCTGCGCCAGACCGTGCCGCCCTGGCTCAGGGTGCCGGGCACCGGGTCGCCGGAGGTGCGCACGGCGACGTGGGTCAGCGCGCCGCCGGCCGCCGTGACCGTGATGCCCGCGGCCGGGTCGGCGTCCTTGGCGCCGTTCACCGGCGTGATCGTCACCCGCGGGCCTGCCGCCGCCGGCCCCGGTGCCCGGCGGGCCGCGGTGCTGGCCTGGCTGGTGCCGTGCCCGCCGCCGGTACATCCCGCCGCCAGCAGGGCCAGCGCCGCCACGACGGCCACGGCCGCCGGCCGCTTCAGCCGCCGTCCCCGCCAGCCGTCCCCGAGCCGCGTCATCATCGTTGAGCCTGCCCTCACGTCAGCACCGTTCCCCATAGTGGCATGTCGTATACACGCAGCCGACTCCCGGCTCTAGGCCCGCGGGTACTCGCCGCGTGATACCACGGTACGTTCGGCATTACTCCGGATTCCGGACGGTCAGCGGCGTTACGGTCCCCGCGCTACGCCGGTCAGCCGAGGACGGCGAGGGTACCGGGATGCTCGACGCGGTGGTTGACCAGGTCCAGGTGGCGCAGCGTGAAGCCGCGCAGGGCGCGCAGCTGGCGCTGGGTGAGCCGGTCGCAGATCCAGTCCCAGTGCAGCGAGACCCAGTCGCCCGGGCCGATGCCGTGGGCGCCGGACATGAGCACTGCCGAACCGTCCAGGGCCAGCCGGGCCGTCTCCGCCGCCGGGCTCGCCCGAGGGTCAGCAGCCGTCCGTCCCAGCACAGCGGCCGGCACTCGACGGCGGCCTGGTCGCCCGCAATGGCCGTCACCCGGCCCCACCGGATCCGGCACCGGTCCAGGACCATGAGCGCGTGCCTGGCCTTGCGGTCGTCGCTCAGCAGGCCGGTCCACGGGTACACGCAGAAGACGGCGAAGCTGTGGTGCGGCACCCCGCCGGCCAGCACCCCTTCGGCCAGGAACGGGAAGTTGCCGCCGACCCGGTGCCGGAACCGGTCCTGCATCGAGTTGCCGATCTCGGTGACCGGAACCCGGTCCAGCAGGTCGTTGCCGACCCAGTAGGCCTCCACCACGCGCCGGTCCAGCGGATCACCGATGCCGCAGCCGGCCGCGATCAGCTCCAGGTACGGCCAGGCGCCGGCGAACGCCTGGGCCAGCTGGACCAGGCCGCGGTCGACCACGCCGGCCACCGCGTACTCGCGGAAGGCGGCGAAGTCCGCGGGCCCGCAGTAACCCAGGGCGTTCGGCGGGTAGGCGTAGCGGACGAACATCAGCGGCCCGCCGGTGTCAGGCCCGGTGTTAGGCACAGCACCCGGGACTCCGCTCACGCGGTCCCCCCGGCGGCTTGCCGCTCCGCTTCCTGTTCGGCCGCCTCGTTCTCCGCGCCGAGCGCGGCCAGGCCGTCCCGCGCCTCGTCCGGGGTCATGGCGGACAGCGCGAAGCCCATGTGCACCAGCACCCAGTCCCCGGCCCGCGGCGGATCATCGAGCAGGGCGATGTTGATCACGCGCCGCACGCCGCCCATGTCGACCATGGCCAGGTCGGGATGGCCGGTCTCGCCGCCCACCAGCTGGGCCGGGATACCCAGGCACATGGCTATCCCCTCTCCGCCGGCCGCGCCGCCGCGTACCTGATCGATTCCAGGACCATCTCGTCCCCGCCGCTGATCTCGGCGTTGGCACTGGCGCAGCGCGGACAGGTGGCCAGCAGGTCGGTGGTCTCCCCGCGCAGCCCGCAATCCGGGCAGACGATGGTGGCCGGCACCGTCACGAGCTCGACGGCGGCGCCGGCCGCCTCGGTTCCCTCAGCCATCATGCTGAAGGCCTGGGCCAGGGATTCCTCGTCGACGGCATGCCGGACCCCGAACCGGACCCGGACGCCGGTCACCCGGCGGCCGCCAGCCCGCTGGCGCACCGCGTCCAGGACACCCTCGCACAGGCCGAATTCGTGCATACCGCTCCGGTATTCTCCTCTTTCGTGGTCCTCACGCCGCGCGGCGGGACCGCCGCTCGATGAGCTCGTCCACCACGCTGCCGATGAACGCGGCCCGGCTGCCGCGGCCGGACCTGCGCCCCATGCGCTCCATGGTCGGGCCAGCCACGGTCTCGAACGTGGATATGGCCTCGATCAGCATCCGCCGGGTCTCCGGGGACGCCATGATCGCCTGAGCCGATTCGATCGCCTCCTGCAGGCCCTTCCGCCCCTGGCGGGTGCCGATGAAGTAGCCGACCGCGAAACCGAGTACAACTTCCACGCCCCTCACCTCCTTCCTGGCGTGCGCGGGTTACATCTCGCGAATTTCGAGGTACCGCTTGATGTCAGGCAGTGAATCGACCACCATCGCCAGCACCGCGGCGATGACTGCCGCCTTGATCAGCCTGCTCAGCATCCTGAGCACCTCCTTCCTGAGTCGGTTCGTCCGGATGTCGTATTAAGTCCGCCAGGCACTCCTGCCCGGCTGCGTGCTCCCCGGCCCCGGCCGCGGCCAGGATCTCCTCCACGGCGCGTACCGCGTGCGGCAGGGCCGCCCGGACCGGGTCGGACAGGCCCATGCCCGCGTCGACCTCGGCCGGCTCGCACGCCACCACCAGGCTCCGCCCGGGGTGACCGCCCAGCGAGGACAGCAGCCCGAAGATGGCGTCCGGGGTCAGGCTGTGCGCGTCGATGACCGGCTGGGCGTCCGCGCTGGGCAGGTCCACCTCGAGCACGGTCACCGTCCCCGGGGCCTCCCCGCGGGGCGCCGCGTCCACCAGCACGAACAGGTCATACCCGTTGAGCAGCTCGTAGACCAGGTGGACGCCGCGGATGCCGTAGTCACGGATCTGCACCCCCGGCGGGTGCGGACGCTCCGCGAGCAGCCGGACGACCTCGACGCCGAAGGCGTCGTCGCGCAGGAACACGTTGCCCACGCCCGCCACCAGGATCCGCCCGGTCATGAGATTTCCCACGGCTCTACCTCGTCGGGCATGAAGTACAGGAACCTCCCGTGCGCGATGCTCAGGTCCGGGTCCGGGTGATCGGTCAGCGACACGGCCAGGTACGGCTGATCCTCGACGTCGAGCAGCACCGCCTGGACTTCGGCGATCCGCCCGGCCAGGAACATGTCCTGGGCGTCGGCTCGCCGGGCGCCCGGCCGCAGCCGGACCAGGCTGCCGCGGGCCACCGCCTGGCCGCCGATCATCACCGAGTCGGTATCGGGGGACACCGACGCGTCGGCTTCCGGGTCCCACCACGGCACGGCCGGGTCGTGGTCGCCCGCGCCGAAGCCGCCGCCCGCGCCGCCCGCGCCGACCCCGCCGAAGGCGCCAGGGTGCAGAGCGCCAGGATGCGGAGCGCGGATGGTCCCGTGCAGCCGTTCCATGGTCTGCGCGTCCATCGCCTCGACCCGGTTGATCAGCGCCGCCGCGCGCGGATCGGTGGCCCGGGCCTCGAGCTTCTCCTCGTCGGACAGCGCGAGCGTGCGCAGTGTGAGGATCTCGTCGATCTCGGTGCCGTCGTACAGCTCGCCCGGGCTCTCCGGGGCCAGTTCCGGGTGGTCGTACAGGATGATCGGCGAGAACAGCACGACCTGGCGCCCGCCGCCGGGGTCGGCCAGGACGGGCCAGCCGCCGGTGTTCTCGCACTCGGCCACGGCCGGTTTCGCCCACTCCGGCGGATCGGTCATCGAGATGAACTCCCCGCCGGAGACGGTCACGATCACGTGCGCGGCGACCAGCGCGGTCGGCAGCGCCTCCTCCCGCAGCGCGGGCGCGGGCTCGGCCGCGGTCCGGTTCTCGACCCGGACCTGGAGCCGGACGGCCCGCCACGGGCCCGGCACCGGGGTGGTGCGCACGGACACCGCGCCGGCCAGCGGTTCCCGGCGGCGGACCGGGCACCCCGCGCCGGGCGACGGTTCGCGATCTTCCCCTCCGGGGACCGAGAACTCCGTGACCAGGCCCGGGCCGAGCAGCTCGGTGGTCCCGACGGTGAACCCGATCTCGCGCTCGGTCGCCTCGTCCCAGGCCGGGGCGTGCGCGCCCGGTGCCACGCCCTCGGTGCTGCGCCGCTGGACCTGCAGGAACCGGAGGATGACCTGGACGGCGGGCTGCCCCGAGTGCTCGAGCACGCACTCGGTCCGGGTGAAACTGCTTTCCGAGGGGTCGACCGCGGCGTACCCGGGCGCCATGAGCACGCCGAACTGCCACCGGCTGCGGTTCTTCTGCGCCGAGGCCCGGTACGGGTACAGGATGTAGCCCTCGTAGAGGACGGCGTCGGCGATCCGGCGCACGGCGTCCAGGTTCACGCCCGCGTCGTTCATGCCCGTGTTATTCACGGCGGCTCACCTCCGCCGGATCCTCGGAGTCACCGGCTTGGGCCAGCAGAGCGGCCAGGGTGGCGTCCCAGGTGGGCAGGGCGCGCCTGGCCTTGAACGCGGACAGCTCGTCCAGCGTCTGGCGGCTGCAGCGCAGCCACGCGCTGCCCGGGAAGTGGATGTCCACCAGGTCCCGCCACACGCTCACCGGCATCCGGTAGGAGGCCTCGGCGCTCCACGGCACGAGCTCGACCGAGAAGCTGTCGCCGCTGGCCACGAAGACGGTGCCGCTGAACAGCAGGAGCAGCGGGATCGTGCCGTCGTCCAGGCCCTGCAGGTAGCGGGCCGACGCCACCTCCAGGTCGTAGGTGCACGGCACCTGGAGGCTGGTCTCGGTCACCGCGGTGAACGAGGGGACCATGGTGGTGACCGTGGCGAGCTGGATCGGCTTGACCGTGTCGGCCCACCGCGACGGGTCACCGAACAGGTCGTGCAGCCGCTGCGCCTCGGCCGCGGAGTACCGGCGGCGATGCGGCTCGATGCGGATCTGGCAGCGCAGCGCGATCGCGTGCACCGCCGCGCCGGAACGCTCGGTGATGGTCAGCGAGAACGTCAGGGTCGGGGTCGCCGCGTACCGCTCCGCGGTCGCGCCCGTGCAGCCGAAGATCAGGTCGGCCATGTCGGTGCTCTCTCAGAGAGTTCATCCAGCTCGGGCTCGGGCGGTCCGGGCCTCACGTCCGGGCCGTCTCTCTTACCGTCCAGCAGCACCGCGCGCCGCCGCAAGCCATCCAGGAAGGCCGCGAGGGCCGCGCGGGCTTCCGCGCCGCCGTCGAAGCCCTGCCATTTCATCCGCAGCTCCCCGACCAGCCCGTAGCACTCGTCGACCGGGATGAGGAAGACCTCGAAGTTACCCGGGCCCGGGGCCAGGGGGGTTTGGGGGGCCAGGGGGGTTTGGGCCGGGCTCGGGGGGTTTGGGGGGATGGAATCCCCCCAAGAGCAGGGGGGGTCTGGGGGGGATCGTTCCCCCCGGGGATAACACGGTTCACCAGGATGGCCTCGACGTCGGGGGCCAGCGCCCCGAGCAGCGGGTGGGCGGCGGCCAGCCGGTCCCAGGCCGCCAGGTCCAGCTCGCACTCGGTCGCCCCGCCCGGGCTCGGGTACCCGGCCACCACGCGGCCCAGGGCCGAGTTGTAGAAGAAGAAGGCCATGGCCACCGGGATCTGCAGCTCGTTCCAGTCCGCGTCGGTGAGCGGCCGGCCGGGGTCGTGATAGACGTACTCCGGGACGGCCCGGTACCGGCCGCCGGCCGCCCCCTCGTGGGTGAACAGCAGGTAGCACGCGCGGCAGGTGCAGGACAGCGACCGCTTCTCCAGGTCCACCACGTGCCCGTGCCGCTCGCTGAGTACCTCGCGGCACATTTCGCACCGTTCGGCGCCCTCCAGCGCCTCGGCGCCGGCCCGGGCGGCGGCCCGCGCCGCCAGGACCTCCTGGATCGACGGCGGGAGGCCCGGTGCCGTGCCCGGCCCGGCGCCCGCCGGACGCTTGACGAAGCGCCGGAGCCCGGATGTGCCGGCCCCGGACGCGCCGACCCCGGCGGTCACCGGGTCCCCCGGATCGCCGTCGGGCGCCGGGTAATCTGCAGCAGCGGCAGTTCGGGGGCCGCGGTGACAACTTCGACGTCGACGCCGGATGCCTCCGGCGCCGCCTCGGCCACCACCTGCTCGATGGCTGCCGCGGCCGCTCCCGAGGAGGACTGACAGCCGTGGCCGCCGCGCTCCAGCCGCAGGTGGATGATGCCCGTCTCGTCGACGCCGTCGAAGGTCACCTGGTCGGCCTGCGCGCCGAGCTGCGGCATGACCTGCTCGATCGCGCGCCGTACCCGGTCCGCGACCCCTAGCGGATGCAGGTCATGCAGCAGCAGCAGGCTCTCCACCAGTGGATCGGCGGCCAGCTTGTCCATCAGCCGTTGGCCCGTCCCGTTCTCCTCCGCGTCCTCGCCGATGATCCTGACGATCTCGGCCAGCCCGGCGCCGTACAGCTCGACCAGGCAGCTCACGAGCTCTTCCGCGGTGGCGGCGACCTGCGGCCCGGCCCGCGATCCCAGCTCCGCGAGCAGCGCTTCGACCCGCTTGCCCGCCTGCTGCGCGTCGTGGCCTGCGGCCATCAGCCCTCCCTTAGTTGGCTTTACCGCCTGTGCCAGTTAACCGGGCTCAGATAGCCAGTGTGACTCCCGTGGGCGAGTGCGCCGTCTTGAGCACCTTGCCGCCGCCGAGGTACATGTGCACGCCGCAGGGCAGGCACGGGTCGAAGCTGCGCACGGCGCGCATGATGTCGATGCCCTTGAAGTTCTCCTTGGAGTTCTCCTCGAAGATCGGCGTGTTCTGCACCGCGTCCTCGTACGGCCCCGGCGTCCCGTAGACGTCGCGGACGCTGCCGTTCCACGGCGTGGGCGGGTAGGGGTGGTAGTTCGCGATCTTCCCGTCCCTGATCACCATGTGGTGCGACAGCACGCCGCGGACCGCCTCAGTGAAGCCGCAGCTGAACGCGTCCTGGGGGACGTTGAACGACTCCCAGGTCTTGGTCCGCCCGGCCCGGATCTCGGCCAGGGCCTGCTCGACGAAGTACACGCCGAGCGCGGCGGCGTAGGCCTGGAAGTAGGTCCTGGCCCGGTCCCGCTCGATCGCGTTGGACAGCGGCTGGCCCTGCTTGTCCTGCGGGATCTTCCACTCGAAGGTGACTTCCGGCCGGGACACGGTGCGGGGCAGGTTGATCTTCACGCTGTGGCCGGTGGACTGCACGTAGCCGCAGTCGACCAGGCCGCCGAGCGCGGTGGCCCACAGCCGGGCGATCGGGCCGCCGCCGGTGTCCAGCGGCAGGTAGTCCTGGCCGTCGAACCAGCGCGGCGACATGGTCCAGCTGTACTTGTCGTCGAAGTCGCGTTTGGCGGGCCGCGGGATCGTGTGCTGGTTCCACGGGTGACGCCGGTCGATCGGGTTGCCCAGTTCGTCGTGCGTGACGAACATCTCCTTGTCCTCCCAGTCCTCGTAGAACGAGTGACCGAGCAGGATCCTGATGCCAAGGTTGATGTCGACCAGGCTGTTGGTGACCAGCTGCCCGTCCACCACCACGCCGGGCGAGACGAACATCTTCCGGCCCCACGAGGCCATGTTCCGGTAGGTGAAGTCGCAGTACTCGGGGTTGTTCAGGCTGCCCCAGCAGCCGAGCAGGACCCGCCGCCGGCCGACTTCCTCGTATCCGGGCAGCGCCTCGTAGAAGAAGTCGAACAGGTCATCGTGCATCGGCACGACCCGCTTCATGAAATCCACGTAGCGCATCAGCCGGGTCAGGTAGTCGGTGAACAGCTGCACCGTGGCGACCGTGCCCACGCCGCCCGGGTACAGCGTGGACGGGTGCACGTGGCGGCCTTCCATCAGGCAGAACATCTCCCTGGTGGACCGGCTGACCTGAAGCGCCTCGCGGTAGAACTCGCCCTCGAGCGGGTTGAGCGAGCGCATGATGTCGCCGATGGTGCGGTAGCCGTGGTCGGCCGCGTGCCGGGCCTCGGTGGCGTTAGCCCGCTCCAGCACGCCGGGGTTTGTCTCGGCCACCATCTTCTCGCAGAAGTCCACCCCGACCAGGTTCTCCTGGAAGATGTTGTGGTCGAACATGTACTCCGCGGCCTCGCCCAGGTTGATGATCCACTCGCCGAGGTGCGGCGGGCGGACGCCGTAGGCCATGTTCTGGTTGTAGACCGAGCAGGTCGCGTGGTTGTCACCGCAGATCCCGCAGATCCGGCTGGTGATGAAGTGCGCGTCCCGGGGGTCTTTGCCCTTCATGAAGATGCTGTAGCCGCGGAAGATCGAGGAAGTGCTGTGGCACTCCGCGACCCGCTTGGCCTTGAAGTCGATCTTGGTGTAGATGCCCAGGCTGCCCACGATCCTCGTGATGGGGTCCCAGGTCATCTCGGTGAGTTCGGTCTCGCCGCTGCCTGTGGTCTGGTTCATCTCAGTTGCTGCCATCGCTGTTCACCACGTCTTCTGGTAGCCGGTGCGGAGTTCAGAACCCTTCACGCGCCACCTGGGCTCCTTGTCCGCCGTCTTGGCGGTGAAGCTCCGGAGGCTGCGTATGACCGTGCCGTACATGCCGCTGGCCGTCGTCGATACCGTCGCGCCCGGCGGCTTGTCCATGAACGGCATGAACTTGTCCGGGAACCCGGGCATCGTGCAGGCGATGCAGATACCGCCGACGTTCGGGCAGCCGCCCACGCCGTTGATCCAGCCCCGCTTGGGCACGTTGCACTTGACCACGGGGCCCCAGCAGCCCAGCTTGACCAGGCATGCGGGCGAGCCGTACTCGGTGGCGAAGTCGCCCTCCTCGTAGTACCCGGCCCGGTCGCAGCCCTGGTGCACGGTGGCCTCGAACAGCCACTTGGGCCGGAGCGCCTCATCCAGCGGGATCATTGGCGCCTGCCCGGCTACCTGATAGAGCAGGTACAGGATCGTCTCGGACAGGTTGTCCGGATGGATCGGGCAGCCCGGCACGCAGACGATCGGCAGGCCGGCCTTGGACTTCCAGCTCCAGCCGAGGTAGTCCGGCACGCCCATGGCGCCGGTCGGGTTGCCCGCCATGGCGTGGATGCCGCCGTAGGTGGCGCAGGTGCCCACGGCCAGGATGGCCGTGGCCTTGGGGGCGAGCCGGTCGAGCCACTCGTTGGTGGTCATCGGCTGGCCGGTCTCCGGGTTGTTGCCGAAGCCGCACCAGTAACCTTCGGACTTGATCGCCTCGTTCGGGATGGATCCCTCGACGACCAGGACGAACGGGTCGAGTTCGCCCCGGTCGGCCTTGTGCCACCACTCGATGAAGTTGTCGGCACCCTGCTCAGGGCCGCACTCGAAGTCGATCAGCGGCCAGTGCACCGCCACCTTGGGCAGTCCCGGCAGGGCGCCCAGCACGATCTCCTCGATGCTCGGCTGGGTCGCGGCGGTCAGCGCCACCGAGTCCCCATCGCAACCGAGGCCCCCGTTCATCCAGAGAATATGCACAACCGGCTCTGCGGCCTGAGTCATGGCGCCACCCCTTCGGTGGGAGGCCCGCGTCCGCGGGCGCCCTGGACAAGGTCACGCGCGAGCGGAACGCCTCGGCGCGAGCGCGCGAGCCAGGCAGGCCGGTTTCCTGCGCATGCCTGGATCGCGCTGGTACACGGTGCAGCCCGGCCGCGGCGTAAGGGCGGCGGGAGGAGAACCGGGTCAGGCGGTTTCGCTGAGCCGCGCGAGTCTCTTCTCGCCGCGGTCCAGTAGCTCGCCGACCAGATGCGCCGACACGCTGACCGCTCATCACATGCTCACAAAGGGCCGGCTCACGGCAACGACGCCATTACCGGTGACGATAGCCTATTCCTGTCGCCCCGAGATCGGCAAGACAAAACAGTCTTTCCGGGTGGACACAACTGTCCGGCTGATCTGGCTCGTCTACGGCGACGTATTCCACGTACTCTCATTGTCATACCCCGGCGGCCGCGGCACCTCGGGGCGATTCACCGTGATCGGGCGACCCGGAGGGTGGCGATGGACAGGGCAGCCGACTTGATCAGCGACAAGGTTGAGGTAGTGCCGGTCGTGGTCCTGTCGCAGACCTTCCCCGCGCGCCCGTCCTCCATCCCTGACATCCGCGATTTCGTCCGCCGCTGCCTGGCCCAGTCACCGCTGTCCGAGGAGGATAACCGCGAGGTGGGCGAGACCGTCGCCCAGGCGCTGCTCGAGGCGGCCGGCTCGACCGGTGCCATCAACGTCTCCTTCCGGATCTTCCCCGACCACGTCGAGGTCGACGTGCTGCGCTCCGGCGCCCAGATCGGGACCCCCGCGGGCCTGGACGCCCTGGCCTCGCTGCTCAAGTCCCAGGAGCCCGGCCCGGGCCGCCGCGACGGGACGACCGCGCAGGACGGGGAAGAGACGGCCTTCGCCGACTGGATGGCGGCCGCGCTGCGCCGGGAGGGCATGACCATGGAAGTGGCCGCCCGCCAGCTCGGGGTCTCGGTGAAGACGGTCAGCCGCTGGGTCGGCGGCACCACCGAGCCGCGGCTGCGCGACCTGCGGCGGATCCGCGAGCTGTTCGGCGACTTCCCCCTGCCGTAATGCCTTGACGGCTTTACCCCAGTTACCCCTTATACCAGGCGGCGTGCCTGCTCCCGCGGTAACACCTAGTGGACCGCTGCCCCGCTGAGCCCGTACGGTTGGGCCCGTGGCTGCTATTACGGGTACTTTCCGGCTCGGGCCGGACCACGGACGTGTCGTGCTCAAGACCGGCCGCCAGGGCATCGCCGCGAAGGCCGGTCATGACCTGACCATCGAGGTCACCCGCTGGTCGGCGCAGGTCGAGGTGCCGGACGAAGAGGCCGGCGGCGTCACCGCCGCCACCGTCTCGGCCGAATTCGATCTTGGTTCCCTGGAGGTCCGCGGGGGCGCCGGCGGCGCCAAGCCGCTCACCGACCGGGACCGGGGTGAGATCAAGAAGACGATCAGGGGGATCCTGGGCGACGGTACGGCCAGCTTCACCTCGTCGCGGATCGTCCGCTTCGGCGCCAGCGGCGGCGCGATCGAGGGCACGTTCACCCTCAACGGGAAGGGCGAGCCGGTCCGGCTGCAGGTGTCCGAGCCCGGGCCCGGCCGGTACCGCGGCACGGCCTCGGTGGTCCAGTCGGCCCACGGCATCAAGCCGTACGTCGGCTTCTTCGGCGCGCTCAAGCTGAAGGACGAGGTTGGGGTGGAGTTCGACGTGAGCATCCCGGCCGCGGAATCGGCGTGAAGTTCCTGGTCATCTGGAAGATCGAGCTGTCGCTGCTGTCCGGGCACGTGGCGTCGGCGGTGGCCCGGATGCCCGCCTACGCCAAGCCGCTGGAGCACTCGGGCCAGATCGCGGCCCGGTACCACATCGTCGGCGCGCACGGCGGCGCCTGGGTGTACGACGTCGGCTCGAATGAGGAACTCGAGCGGCTGATCGCGCTGATGCCGGTCTACAACTTCGCGCACTACACCGTCTACCCGCTGGCCGAGATGCCCGACTGGGACGAGGCCGGCCCCGGAACCGGCCCCGGACCTGCCCCGCCGGCGGCCTGAGGTCCGGGCGCGTCGCTCGCATAAGCAGCTAACCGGGCAACCATCACCAGCCACGGTGCCTGCTCATTTTCCCTGAATCACGGATTGCGTGAATCCGGGAATCGGCCAATACTCGGAAACAAGCGGAGAGGCACGACCGATCTGGGGGGCCGGAGGTGACGGTGGCGGGATATCAGACCGTGGCGCAGCGGAACCTGACCTGCGCCATCCGCATCCGGGAGCGGCGCCGGCAGCTCGGGCTGACCCAGGCCGAGGTGGTCGACCGGATCAACGGGTACGGCTCGCGGCTGTCCAGCCAGGCCCTCAGCGCGATCGAGAACGGCCGCCGCCTGGCCGTGGGCCGGCTGCCCGACTTGGCCGCCGCGCTGGAGTGCACGGTCAGCTACCTGCTGGGTCTCGCCGCGGACCCGGACCGCTGGGAACCCGACGATGTCCCGACGCCCGCCAGCGTCCGGCCGCCCGGCGATCGAGCCGAACCGGACGCGAACGGCCGGGCCGCCCCGCCCCGCCACAGCTGGATTCTCGGACCCGACCTGCCGGACGTGGCCTCCCCATCCCCGTTACCCCCTCACGGAGGCCGTGATGCGGTTTTCGATAGCCCTCGGTGCCGCGGTGCCGATCCTCCTGGCCGGTGTGGTCGCCTGCGGTTCCTCGGCCGGCTCCCCGGCCGGGGAACCGGCTGGCTCGTCATCCACGGCAGCGAGCAGTGCGTCGCAGCTCACCCTGTACACGTCGGTCACGCAGAACACGGTGACCGCGGTCGTGAACGGCTTCGCCAAGCTCGACCCCGGCGTCAAGGTCAGCGTGTTCCGCGCCACCACCGGTCAGCTCAACGCCCGCATCGCCGCCGACCAGCACTCCGGTGGCCTGCGCGCCGACGTGATCTGGGCCACCGATCCGCTGTCCATGGAGTCCTACGCGCAGCAGAACCTGTTCCGGCCCTGGCCGGTGCCCGGCCTGGCGGGCGTGCCGGCCGCGGACAAGACGACCTACTTCTGGGGGACCCGCGAACTGTACCTGGTCATCGTGGCCCACAAGGGCCTGACGCCGTTGCCGCGGAACTGGGCCGATCTCACCAGTTCCGCGTACAGGGGAAAGGTGGCCCTGCCCGATCCGGCCGCGGCCGGATCGGCGTTCGCGGCGCTCGGTTACTTCGCCACCGCGCCGGGCTTCGGCCTGGGCTTCTACCGGGCGCTCAAGGCCAACGGCGCGGTCCAGGTCGCCACCATCCCCGAGGTGGTCACCGACGTCGCCGAGGGCCGGTACCAGCTCGGCATCACGCTGGACTCCGAGGTCCGCTCCGCGATCGCCGAGGGCTCGCCGGTGGTCATGGACTGGCCGGCCGACGGCGCGATCTCGCTGTACAGCCCAATCGCGGAGACGGTGGCGGCGACGGGCGGGGCGGACGCCGCCGCCCGGGCCTTCCTGCGCTACGTCCTGTCCCCGGCCGGGCAGGCCGCGATCGGGAAGACCGGCTGGCAGCCGGTGCTGCCCGGCATCGCCGGCCCGCCGCGCCCGGCGGGGGCCACCGAGGTCTACCCCGGCTGGTCCGCGCTGTTCGGCCGGCAGCAGCAGATCCTGCAGCAGTACCAGGCCATCTTCGGAGCCTGAGCCCAGTGCACGCGGCGACCGCGGCCTCCGGGGCCTGACGCCGGTGCGCGCCGCCGCCGCGGCCGCGGCCGTCGTGACCGCCGGCCTGATCGGCGCGCTGGTCGCGGTGCCGCTGGAGTCCCTGGGACGGGTCGCCGTGGACGGCGGGCTGACCGGGATCGCGCGGGCGCTGAGCGCGCCGGCGAGCCGGGTGGCCATCATGCACACCGTGGCGGTGGCCGGCGCGGTCACGGTGCTGGCCGTCACGGCCGGCACCGCGCTCGCGCTGGCCGTCGAGCGGCGCCCGGCCCGGTCCCGGCTGCTGCCGCGGCTCCTGGTGGCCGGGCCGCTGGTCATACCGGAGTTCGTCCTGGGCTTCGCGTGGAGCCAGGCCTACGGCCCGGCGGGGCTGTCCGATCGCATGACCGGCCTGACCATGCCCGGGCTGTTCGGCCCGGCCGGGATCATCGCCGTGCTGACCGTCTACGGCCTGCCGCTGGCCTACCTGGCCGTCACCGCCGGGCTCGCGGCGCGCGCCGATCCGGCGCTGGAACGGGCGGCCCGCGCGGCGGGCGCCGGCGGCTGGGCCACGCTGCGCACCGTCACGCTGCCGCTGCTGCGCGTCCCGCTGCTCGGCGCGGCCGCGCTAGTCTTCGTCACGGCGGCGGGCAGCTTCGCCGTGCCCCAGGTGCTCGGCACGCCGGCCGGCTTCGGCACCATGTCGACGCTGATCTATTCCGACCTCGCCCTGTCGGCCGGGCCGGCCGCCTTCACCGAACTCGTCGTGCTGGCCCTGACCATGGTGGCGCTCGTGCTGCTCGCCCTCGGCCCGCTCGACCTGTGGCTGGCCCGGCTGCCGCGCGCCGCCCGGCCCGAGACGCCCCCGGCTGTCACGGCGCCAAGGACCGCGGGCGACAGGACCGTCATGGTGATCGTCTGGGGCTACGCCATCCTCGCCGCCGGGATCCCGATGCTCACGCTGATCCTGACCGCGCTGACCCGCGGCCCGGGCCTGGCCCCGGTGCCCGCGAACTGGACCCTGGCCAACTTCCGGTCCGGCTTCTCGGGCGGGGCCGGCGCCGCCCTGGCGCGCAGCGCCGGGCTCGCGCTGGCCGCCGCGGTCGCGGCGCCCGCCCTCGGCGGACTGGTGGCGGGCCTAGCCCGCGGCCGGTGGCGCGGCCCGCTGGCCACCGTGGTCACCCTGGCCTACGCCATCCCGGGTTCGGCGCTCGCGGTCGGCATCATCATCGGGTACGGCCGGTGGCTGGACGGCTCGGCGCTGATCATCCTCGTCGCCTACGTGGCGAAGTTCTGGGTGTTCGGGCACCGTCCGGTGCAGGCGGCCCTGGACCGGTTGCCGCCCGGCCAGACCCGCGCCGCGCGGCTGAGCGGCGCCCGGCCCGGCACCGCGGTCCGCACCGTGGTCCTGCCCCCGCTCACCGTGGCCGCCGCCACCGCGGCCGGGCTGGTGTTCGTCCTGGCCTTCCACGAACTGACCATGTCCACCATCTTGTACGGGCCGGGCACCGAGACCTTCGCGGTGGTCATCATGAACCAGCAGGATCTCGGCGGCGTCGGCGCGACCGCGGCGCTCGCCCTGGTGCTGACCGTGCCGGTGGTGCCGGTGGCCGCGGTGGCCGCCTGGCTGGCCCGCCGCACCGCGGTCTCCCCCGGTATCCAGAACGGATCGTGGTCCCCCTGACCGCCGCCCCCGTGCTGCGCATGCCCAACGCGGTCGCCTGCGCGGGTCTGTCCGTCGGCTACGGGCGCCCGGCGCTGGCCGGCCTCGACCTCGCCGTCACGCCGGGCGAGACGCTCGGGCTGCTCGGGTCGTCCGGGTCGGGCAAGACCACGCTGCTGAACGCCATCGCCGGCTTTGCCGCCCCGCTGGCCGGCCAGATCTGGCTGGCCGGCGAGCTGGTCTCGGGACCCGGGCGGCTGATGCCGCCGGAACGGCGGCGGATCGGGATGGTGTTCCAGGACCACGCGCTGTGGCCGCACCTGTCGGTGCTCGACACCGTCGCCTATCCGCTGCGCCGGTCCGGCGCCTCCCGGGCGGCCGCGCGCCGGGACGCGCAGGCCATCCTGGAGCAGATGAGCCTGGGCCCGCTGGCCGGGCGCCGCCCCGGCCAGCTGTCCGGCGGCGAGCAGCAGCGGGTCGGGCTGGCCCGGGCGCTGGCCGCCGCGCCCGGGCTCTACCTGTTCGATGAGCCGACCGCTCACCTGGACGCGAACCTGCGCGCGCAGATCCTGGACGAGGTGGCGCGCCGCCGCGCCGCCGACGGCGCCGCGGCCATCTACGCCACCCACGACGCGACCGAGGCGCTGGCCATCGCCGACCGGGTGGCCGTCCTCCACTCGGGGCGGCTGGCCCAGGCCCGCCCGCCGAGGTCTATTCCGAGCCGGACGACCTGACCGTCGCCCGGCTGACCGGCCCGGTATCCGTCCTGGATGCCCCGGTGCGCCCGGCCGGACCCGGCCTGTACGCGATCGGCATCGCCGGAGCGCGGGCCACTGTACCCGGCGGGACAGCGCCGGGCGCCGACCCCCCCGGAACCGCCGGCCCGGCGAGGCACGCCGTCCTGGTCCGGCCGGACTGGGCCCGGCTGGCCGGGCCCGGCGGGCCGGCCGACCCGGACGGCCGCGGTGACCTGCCCGGCGTCATCGCCGACGTCAGGTTCCGCGGCCCGCACACCGACTACCACCTCAGCACCCCCGCCGGGACCCTGCTGATCAGGGAGGCCGGACCGCCGCAGGCCGGCTGCGGCCCGGTGCGCTGGCGGCTGCTGCGGGCCCGGCTGATGCCCCGCGATCAGCCCCCGGCGCAACCCGGGCCTGCCCGCGGCTAAGCCGGGCGGCGGGCAAGGAGAACTGGCAGCCCACCAGAATCTGACGACACTCGCTCGTTAAGCACCTCGCTGGTGGCCCGCCAGGAGTAGGTTACTCTCCGATCATCTTCAGCTACGTAGAGGAGTCACCGCACGATGAAGATAACCGGACCACGAGCCCGCGGCCGGGTGGCCGGACTGGCCGCCGCCCTGGCCCTGGCCACCGGCGGCACGGCCGCCGTGGCCGTCGGGACCGCCAGCCATGCGACGGCGGAGCCGGCGGCGCACTACAGCGCGCGGGCGGTGGAGGCTAAAGCCTCTCTCCTGCGCTACTTGAGCAAGAACACGGCGTGGAATTTCCCGACTCCCGGCCACGGCCCGCGCGGCGTGACGCCATCCACGACCAACGCGAGCGCCGGCGCCAAGGGCAGCTACAACTGGTCCGGTTACGCAGACACCACCACCACGGTCGGCGCGTTCACCAGCGTCTCGGCCAGCTGGGCGGAGCCGGCCACATCCTGTACGGCCGAACAGCGGCTGACCGCGTTCTGGGTCGGCCTCGACGGCTTCAGCAACACGACCGTCGAGCAGGACGGCACGCTCGCCTACTGCTTCCAGGGCCGGCCGTACTACTACACCTGGTGGGAGATGTACCCGGCGGACTCGGTCACGGTCGGATCCACGGTCCGGCCCGGTGACCAGATCAGCGCGTCCGTGACCCGGTCCGGCACCTCCTACACCCTGTCGCTCACCGACCACACCACGCCCGGGAACAGCTTCAGTACCGTGCATACCTGCGCCGCCGGCACCTGCCTGGACCAGAGCGCGGAGTGGATCGCCGAACGGCCGGCCTTCCCGATCGGCATCACGCCGCTGAGCACCTTCGCCCCCTGGCTGCCGTCCGCCGGCCGGGAGACGGCCAAGGGCGTCAAGGGCACCATCGGTTCCGGCCCGGGCGCCACCGCAATCCAGATGGTCGACGCTACCGACACCTACCAGCTGGACAACGTCTCCGGGCTGAAGTCCGGCGGCACCAGCTTCGAGGCGAACTGGCTGAACAGCTACTGATCCGCACCGCCGGCGGCCCCCGCCCTGAGGGGGCCGCCGGCCTAGCTGGCCGACACGGCCAGGCCGGGTCAACCGAGGCGCCGCCACCTGGTGGCTGGCGGCCCCGGCTGGGCGCACAGGTGCTCGACGAGCAGGTCCACGGCCGCGGAGGCGCGCCGGTGGCTGACCGCGTGCCAGGGCCGGCGCAGCGGCGTATGCGGCACGGGCAGCTCCACGAGCCGACCGGCCGCCAGCGCTTCGACGACCGAGTCGCGGGACACGAGCGTCACGCCCAGGCCGGCCACCGCCCCCGCCACCACCGCCCCGTTGGAGCCCAGCGTCAACGCCGCCGGATCGGCGTCGAGCTCGGCGAGCAGCGCCTGGCACGCCGCCCGGGTTCCCGACCCGGCCTCCCGCAGCAGCCAGGTGGCATCCACCGGATCGGATGTCCCGGGTGGACCCACGACCACCAGCTCGTTGCGGCGGACGGCCCGTACGGCCACATCCAGCGACCGCGGGGGACGCCCGGCAATCACCAGGTCGGCCTCGTGGGCGGCCAGCAGCCCCCATACGCGCTCGCGGTTGCCCACCTCCAGGCGGAGGTCGATGCCCGGATGGCGCTCGCGCAGCGACGCGATCACCGTCGGCACGATGTGCTCGCCGGCCGTCGTCACCGCCGCGACCCGCACCCGGGCGCGCTCGGGGTCGGCGTCACCTCGCGCGGCGGCCAGCCCCTCTTCCTGCAGGCCGAGGATCTCACGCGCGTACCCGGCGAAGATGCGCCCGGGCTCGGTCAGCCGCAGTCCCCGCCCGTTCCGCTCGAGCAGCGGCACGCCGACCTCGCGGGTGAGCGCGGCGAGCGCGGCCGAGACCGCCGACTCGGTGACCATGAGCCGCGCGGCCGCCGCCCGGACCGATCCGGTGTCGGTCACCGCCACATACGCCCGCAGCCGCCCCGTGGTCGTCACGTCCACCGCCAATGATTGAATAAATACTTAATTATCCGCATAATACTTGATGGACATTGCATGTTTCAGCTGTCACCCTGGCTATTAGGAACGCAGCCCAGGAGGACGCATCGTGACCGAAGACGCAACCGCGAGCAGTGCCGGCTCGGGGGAGCGAGCCCCAATACCCCCCGCGGACGCTGGCACGCCGGCGTGATGCCTTACGCGGAGATGGGGTACTGGAGGCCGGACTACGAGCCGAAGGACACCGACGTGCTCGCCGCCTTCCGGGTCACTCCCCAGCCCGGGGTGCCGGCGGAGGAGGCGGGCGCCGCCGTGGCCGGGGAGTCGTCCACCGCGACCTGGACGGTGGTGTGGACCGACCGGCTGACCGACTACGAGAACTACCAGGGCAAGTGCTATTCGGTGGAGCCGGTGCCCGGTGCCGAGGGACAGTACATCGCCCGGATCGCCTACGACATCGACCTGTTCGAGGAGGGCTCGGTCGCGAACCTCACCTCCTCGATCATCGGTAACGTGTTCGGCTTCAAGGCGCTGAAGGCGCTGCGCCTGGAGGACATGCGGATCCCGCTGCACTACGTCAAGACGTTCCAGGGCCCGGCGCACGGGATCGTGACGGAGCGGGAGTACCTGAACAAGTACGGGCGCCCGCTGCTGGGAGCGACCACCAAGCCGAAGCTGGGCCTGTCGGCCCGCAACTACGGCCGGGTCGTCTACGAGGCGCTGCGCGGCGGGCTCGACTTCACCAAGGACGACGAGAACATCAATTCCCAGCCGTTCATGCGCTGGCGGGACCGGTTCCTGTTCACCATGGAGGCGGTCAACCGGGCGCAGGCCGCGACCGGTGAGATCAAGGGCCACTACCTCAACGTGACCGCGGCGACGATGGAGGACATGTACGAGCGCGCCGAGTTCGCCAGGGACCTCGGCAGCGTGATCGTCATGGTGGACCTGACCGCCGGGTACACCGCGATCCAGTCGATGGCCAAGTGGGCCAGGCGCAACGGCGTGCTGCTGCACCTGCACCGGGCCGGGCACGCCACCTACACCCGGCAGAAGGCCCACGGGGTCAGCTTCCGGGTCATCGCCAAGTGGATGCGGCTGGCCGGAGTTGACCACATCCACGCCGGCACGGTCGTGGGCAAGCTGGAAGGCGACCCGAACGCGATCGCCGGCTACTACGACACCCTCCGCCTGTCGCAGGTGGCGCCGGATCCGGTGAAGGGCCTGTACTTCGGGCAGGACTGGGGCTCGATGCCGGGCACCATGCCGGTGGCCTCCGGCGGCATCCACGCCGGGCAGATGCACCAGTTGCTGCACTACCTGGGCGAGGACGTGATACTCCAGTTCGGCGGCGGCACGATCGGCCACCCGATGGGCATTGCCGCCGGGGCGACCGCCAACCGGGTAGCCGTGGAGGCCATGATCAAGGCCAGGAACGAGGGCCGCGACCTGCTGGCCGAGGGCCGGGACATCCTGCGGGCGGCCGCCAAGCGCAGCCGCGAACTGGACGTCGCGCTGGCCACCTGGGGGGATATCACGTTCGACTACGAGTCCACCGACGTTCCCGACGCCGTCGCCACCCCGGTTGCCCTGTGACCAGGCCAGGAGAAATCATGCACATCACCCACGGAACCTTTTCCCACCTGCCCGACCTGACCGACGACGAGATCAGGGCCCAGATCCAGTACGCCCTCGACCGGGGCTGGCCGCTGTCGGTGGAGTTCACCGACGATCCCGCATCCGCGCAACACGTACTGGGAGATGTGGGGCCTGCCGATGTTCGACCTGCACGACGCGGCCGGCGTGATGTTCGAGGTGAACGAATGCCGCAAGGCCTACCCCGGGCACTACATCCGGGTCGACGCCTACGACGCGGCCAAGGGCCGGCAGACCATCGCGCTGTCGTTCCTGGTGAACCGCCCCGCTGCCGAGCCGGGCTTCCGGCTTGACCGGCAGGAGGCCAGCGACCGGCAGATCCGGTACACCACTTACGCCTACGCGACTGGCCGGCCAGCGGGCCAGCGTTATACGGACCCATGGCCGTAAACGACTCCGCACCGGGGGCGCGGATGGCGTTCGGCGCACGCCCGGCCGCCAGCGTCCCGGCGGAGGAAACGGCACCGGAACGCCCGCTCACGAGCGGCGACGTCGTTAACCTGGCCGAGGAGCGCCAGCGCTCCGGCGTCGATGAGGTGCTCGGCGCGCTCGATGAGGAACTGGTCGGCCTGGCGCCGGTCAAGGCCAGGATCCGGCAGATCGCGGCGCTACTGCTGGTGGACTCGGCGCGCACCCGGTTCGGCCTGACCACGACGCGGCCCAACCTGCACATGTGCTTCACCGGCGAACCGGGCACGGGGAAGACCACGGTCGCGCTGCGCATGGCCGACCTGCTCAAGCGCCTCGGCTACCTGGAACGCGGGCACCTGGTGGCGGTCGGCCGCGAGGATCTCGTCGGGCAGTACGTCGGGCACACCGCGCCCAAGACCAAGGAAGTCCTGAAGCGGGCTATGGGCGGGGTGCTGTTCATCGACGAGGCGTACTACCTCTACCGCGCCGAGAACGAACGGGACTACGGCCAGGAAAGCATCGAGATCCTCCTGCAGGTCATGGAGAACCAGCGCCAGGACCTCGTGGTCATCCTGGCCGGCTACAAGGACCGGATGGACACGTTCTTCCAGGCCAACCCCGGCATGAGCTCACGGATCGCGCACCATATCGACTTCCCCGGCTACACCCTCGAAGAACTCGAGCAGATCGGGACGCTGATGCTCGGCCAGGCCGGCTACGAGCTGTCGCCGGCCGCCTGCGCCACCTTCCGTGACTACCTCGCCCGGCGGCGGCAGCAACCGAGGTTCGCCAACGCCCGGAGCGTCCGCAACGCCGTGGAACGGGCGCGGCTGCGTCACGCCAGCCGGCTCTTCGACGGCCACGCCACACAGGTCTCCCGGGACGATCTCACCCGCCTCGAACCCGAGGACTTCCTGGCCAGCCGCGTATTCCAGCAGCCCGCCGAGAGAGGTTCGCCCAGTGCCTGACGCCCGGAAGACACTCACCCGGCACACGATCGAGGCGGAACATCGCCATCCCGACTCGACCGGGGACTTCTCCGGGCTGCTGAACGCGGTCACGACCGCCGTGAAGATGATCGCCAACCAGGTGAACAAGGGGGCGCTGGTCGGCGAGGCCGCCCGGACCGACTATGGCGAGGTCCAGAAGCGCCTCGACGTGATCAGCAACGAGATCCTGATCGGCGAGACCGAATGGGCCGGTCACCTGGCCGCGATGGCCCCGGAGGAGATGACCGGCTTCCACCCGGTCCCGGCCCGGTACCGGCGCGGCAAGTACCTGCTCGTGTTCGACCCGCTCGACGGGTCCGGCGACATCGACGTCAACATCCCCGTCGGCACCATCTTCTCCGTCCTGCGCAGCCCGCACCCGGGCGCGCAGGCGCAGGCCGCGGACTTCCTCCAGCCCGGCACCGAGCAGGTCTGCGCCGGGTTCGCCCTGTACGGGCCGTCCACCATCCTCGTGCTCACCACCGGCGACGGGGTTGACGGCTTCACCCTGGACCGCGATATCGGCGCCTTCGTGCTCACCCACCCGCAGATGCGGATCCCGGCCGAGACGAGCGAGTTCGCGATCAACTCGTCCAACGAGCGGTTCTGGGAGCCGCCGGTCCAGCGCTACGTTTCCGAATGCCTGGCCGGGCGCACCGGCCCGCGCGGCAAGGACTTCACCATGCGGTGGATCGCCTCGCTGGTCGCCGAGGCATTCCGCATCCTCAGCCGCGGCGGCGTCTTCCTGTATCCCGCCGACAGCAAGGACCCGGGCCAGCCCGGGCGGCTGCGCCTGATGCACGAGGGCAACCCGATCGCCTTCATCATCGAGCAGGCCGGCGGGCTGGCCAGCACCGGCCACGGGCGGCTGATGGAGGTGACACCGCTGGACCTGCACCAGCGGGTGCCGGTGATCTTCGGCTCCCGCGCCGAGGTGGAGCTGATCGAGCGGTATCACCGCGATCACGCCGAACCGAGCACCGACGACTTCTCCCTGTTCAACACCAGGTCCCTGTTCCGCGCCTGAGCCCGAGGAGCCGTCATGTCCACCAAGCATCCGGTGATGGTCGTCACCGGATCCTCCGGCGCCGGCACGACCTCGGTGACCAGGTCGGTGCAGGAGATCTTCCGCCGGGAACAGATCACCCCCGCCCTGGTCGAGGGCGATTCCTTCCACCGCTACGACCGCGACGAGATGAAGGCCGCGATCGCCGACGCCGCGGCCGAGGGCAACCATCACTTCTGCCACTTCGCCCCCGAAGCCAACCTGCTGGAGGACCTGGAAGACCTGTTCCGCAGCTACGGCGAGACCGGCATCGGCCGGTTCCGCCGGTACGTGCACGACGAGGAGGAGGCAGAACCTTACGGGCAGCCGGCGGGCACGTTCACCGGCTGGGAGGACATCCCCGCGGGCACCGACCTGCTCTACTACGAGGGCCTGCACGGGGCCGTGGTCACCGACAAGGTGAACGTGGCCCAGCACGCCGACCTGCTGATCGGGGTCGTGCCGATCATCAACCTGGAATGGATCCAGAAGGCCCACCGCGACAAGAGCCAGCGCGGGTACACCACCGAAGAGATCACCGAGACGATCCTGCGGCGGATGCCCGACTACATAAACTACATCTGCCCGCAGTTCTCCCGCACCCACGTCAACTTCCAGCGGGTGCCCACCGTCGACACCTCCAACCCGTTCATCGCCCGGTTCATCCCGACCGCGGACGAGAGCTTCGTCATCATCCGCTTCGCCGATCCGCACGGCATCGACTTCCCCTACCTGCTGTCGATGCTGCACGACTCGTTCATGTCCCGGCCCAACAGCATCGTGGTGCCGGGCGGCAAGATGGAACTGGCCATGCAGCTGATCTTCACCCCGATGATCTTGCGGCTGATGGATAAGCGCAGGCGCGCCTGACCGGCCGGCTCAGTGCCGATCTGGCTGAGGGGCCGATCTGGCTGAGGCCCGGGCTGAGGCCGTGGCGCCACGTTCCGTTCTGACCATTAATAATGTGCCGAACGCGCCGTGGTTCACCCACCCGCGCCCGGGCCGTGTTGCCGCTCGGCGATGGCCCTGACCCCGGCGATGAACAGCTCGACGCCGAGCCGGTAGTGGAACTCCGGCTCGCAGTTGGCCATCGGCGCGGCGCACCGGACCAGGTGCGGGTAGCGGGCCGGGGGCAGCATCGCCAGGTAGATCTCGTTGCGCCGCTGGAACTCGGCGCGCTCGTCCTCGGCTAGCTCCGGGTGGTAGCCGGCTCGCTCATGACCAGCGTGATCCCGGTCCACAGCGTGCTGCGGGCGATCTCGGCGGCGTGCTGGGCGATCGAAGCCGGCGCCGAGCAGGATCTCCAGGGCGGCCTCGGTGGCGCGCAGCGCCGCCTCGTTCCGCTTCTCGTGCTCCAGCAGCAACTGGGGGGCCGACGGGTGGGCGCGCAGCACCCTGATCAGCGACTCCAGCCCGGCCTGGAGCTGGGCCCACCATGGGACCGACGGGTCGACGCGCACCTCGATTTCGCCCCAGACCTGCTCGGCCACGCCCTCCAGCAGGTCTTCCTTGCTGCGGAAATGCCAGTACAGCGCCATCGGGGTGACGCCCAGGTCCTGGGCCAGCTTGCGGATGGTCAGCGCGTCGAGCCCGTCGGTGTCGGCGAGCTTGAGCGCCCGGTCGACGACGGCGCGCTTGCTGAGCCGGGCGCGGCCGCCATCCGCGCCGTCCGGCTCTTCCGCCGAAGGTCCGCATCCATCACTTGACAACTATACGCCGTACAAGCAATGATTTACAACGTACGTGTACGGCGTATAAGAACGACATACAGTTACGACGTATATGAGTCTCCAGGGGAAAGGACGTCGCTGTGCCAGCGAGTACCGTGTCAGCGGACCCGCCGCCTGGCCGGCGGGGCGGGCGACGGGGCGCCTGGATCCCAGGCGCTGGTGGGCGCTGGCGGCCATGAGCCTGGCCGCCTTCATGAGCTATCTGGACAACAACATCGTCAACGTCGCGATCCCGACCATCCAGCGCAGCCTGCACCTGTCGGTGGCCGGGCTGGAGTGGGTGGTCAGCAGCTACCTGCTCACGCTGGCCGGGCTGCTGCTGGCCGGGGGCAGGCTGGCGGACGTGTACGGGCGGCGCCGGCTGTTCCTGATCGGCCTGGCCGTCTTCACGCTGTCCTCGCTGGCCGCCGGGCTGGCGGGCAGCGGCGGCGTGCTCATCGCCAGCCGGGCCATCCAGGGCACCGGCGCGGCGCTGCTGATGCCGGCCACGCTGGCCATCATCGTGGCCACGTTCGCCGATATGCGGGAGCGCACCATGGCCATCGGCATCTGGGCCGCGGTCGGCGCCCTGGCCCTGGCCACCGGCCCGGTGCTCGGCGGCCTGATCAGCCAGCACGTCCGCTGGGGCTGGATCTTCCTGATCAACGTGCCGGTGGGCGTGATCACCTTCGCCATCGCGCTGCGGTACGTGCGCGAATCCCGGGCCGCATCCGCCGTCCGGCGGCTCGACGTGCCCGGCCTGATCACCTCCGCGGTGGCCCTGTTCGCGCTGACCTACGCGCTGATCGAGGGGAGCGTCCGGGGCTGGACCTCACCGCTGATCCTGGCCGCGTTCGCGCTGGCGGCCGTGGCCTTGGCGGCCTTCCTGGCCATCGAGTCCCGCGCCGCCCACCCGATGGTCGAGCTGACCATGTTCCGGCGCCGCGAGTTCAGCGGCGGCACCGGCACGATGATGATCTGGGCCTTCGGCATCCTCGGCATCTACTTCTTCACCTCGCTCTACCTGCAGGAGACGCTCGGGTTCTCGCCGGTCAAGGCCGGCCTGGCCTTCGTGCCGATGGCGCTGTGCGTCGCGCTGTTCGCCGCGCTCGCGCCGCAGGTGCAGGCCCGGGCCGGGGCGCACCGCACGGTGGCGTCCGGGATGCTGCTCATGGTGGTCGGCCTGGTCCTGTTCGCCCGGCTCGGCCTGCACGTCAGCTACGCCAGCCTGCTGCCCGGGTTCATGCTGTTCGGCGCCGGCGCGGGGCTGATGAACGTGCCGCTCACCAACGCGGTCATGGCGGCCACCCCGACCGCCCGGGCCGGCATCGCCTCCGCGCTGCTCAACGCCTCCCGCGAGGTCGCCGGGCTGCTCGGCATCACGGTGATCGGCGCGGTGCTGAGCACCCGGCAGGCCGCCGCGCTGCGATCCGGCGCCGACCCCGTGCACGCGTTCCTGGACGGCTACCACACCGGCCTGCTGGTCACGATCGCCGCTGATGGCGGCCGGGGTGCTGGTCAGCTACCTGACCCTGCGCCCGCGGCCGGGCGTCTCGTCCGAGCCGGCGGCCGGGATCACCGTGGCCGGCGAGATCGAGGCCATCGGCGAGTCCCTCGGCGAACTCGTGATCCCGGAATGATCGGCCGTCACCGGGGGGGTTGGCGCGGTCATGACAACGGTAGGCATCATCGGCAGCGGCATGATCGGCGGCGCGGGTGACGACGGTCTGGTTGGCCCACCTGATCTGCTCTATGCGGCGGCTGGACCGGGCAAAGAACACCCCGAGTCTGGCCACGGTCAGCGGCGTCAGCGCGTCCACCGCCAAGGTGACGATCTGCCCGCTAGTCCACGATCCTGCGATCAGTGCTCACCGCCTCCCGGCCGTCTCGGCGCGCTTCCCGGGCAGCGACCAGCCGTTCCACGGTGGCCAGCGGATCCGGGTCCCGGCCCGGTGGGACCATGCCGGGCATCCGGTCTCGGCTTTGGCGGCCCATCCCCGGTCGATGCCGTCGGCATGGTCGAGGGCGGCATGGTCGCGCAGTGCGTCCAGTTCGTGCCAGGCCAGCTGGTGCCGGGTAGCCAGCCGCAGCGCGGCGTCGGCGGCGTCGCGGCCCTGGTACAGCAGGTCCGGGTCCGCGGCGGCGGTGGCCTGGCTGGCGCGGATGCGGGCCCGGACTGCCGGGCGGCGGCCTGGGCGGGCACCAGCCCGCGGGGGGCGGCGATGGTGATCGCCTCGGTGGCGTGCCGGTCGGCAGCGTCCAGGTCAGTTGCTGGTCCGGGCGTGTTCAGCGAGGTCGGCCAAGGTGATGGCGAGCTCGGGGAGGTAGTCGCGGGCCCGGAACGACCCGGCCGCCGCCGCCAGGTGCTCACCGGCCGCGGTCGTGTCTCCGGCGGCCCGGCCAGACGGCCCAGCATCCAGTCGCACCGGGCCACATCTTCATTCCAGTGGTTCCCGCGGCTGATCTCGGCGTTGCGTTCGGTCAGCGCCCGGGCCGGGCCTTCCCGCCCGGTGCGGGCCAGCCACTCCGCCCACTGGACCCCACGCAGCGAGTACATGTGATTACCGACCGGACTGTCGGCGACCTCGATCTGATCGGCGGCAGTGAAATGCCGCTCGGCCTCGGCGGCATCGTCGGCCAGCCCGGCCACCCACCCCAGATATGCGTGCGAGTTGCGGATTTCCTCCCGGTCGTTGGCGGCCTGGGCGCTGGTGAGCGCCTTGGCCGCGGCGTCCCGAGCCGGGCCGGGCTGCCCGAGATGGCCGAGGCAGTCGGCCAGATTCTGCAAGTCGATCGACAGGTCACGCATGTTCCCGGTTTCACGGTCGTCACGGATGGCCATGAACAGGTACTCCCGTGCCGCAGCTAGGTCACCCGCGTTCGCCGCCCACAGACCGGCGCTGGTCAGATAGACGCCCAGAGCGCTGCGGCCGAGCTGGGCGGCGCAGGCGTCGCGGCGGGCAGGCGTGGCCACGAACGCGGTGGCAGCGCGCTGCCCGAGCCGGGCCGCGGGCAGGTGTTTTCCACACAGCACCAGGTCGCCGGAACGATTCATGTAAATGTCCTGGGCGGGCTGCCACTGGTCGGCGTCCAGCAGCAGCTCGATGGCCTCGACCACCCGCAGCGCGTCGGCTCGGCTGGTCACCGGCCCGGCCGGCAGCCCGGCCAGCGACGTCTCGGCCGCGGCGCCGGCCGCGTCCATGACCAGGCGCCGGAACGCGTCCCGGACCAGGGGATGGGCCGAGATGGTCCCGTCCGGGTGCCAGGAGGCCAGCCCGCCCAGCCGGCCAGTCACCGCGGCCTGACATCGCCGGGGTCCACCCAGCCAGCCGGGAGCCGAACACCTCGTGGGCGGCGACCGCCAGCACCGCCTCGGCCGGACGGGCCGGGCGAACAGCGACACCGCGGCCAGCAGGTACCGGTCCGGCTCGGCCAGCCGACTGGTGTAGAACTCCAGCACCTTGCCGACCCGCGCGTCAGTGCGGGCCGCCGCCTCCAGCGCGGCGCGCAACCCGGCCAGGTGGCGGCGGGCGGGCGGGCGGCGAGCAGCGGCCAGCACCCCGGTGGCCAGGGCGTGCCCGTCCACCGCCCGCACCAGCGCCCGCCGCTGGTCCTCAGGCAGCCAGCCGCCGCCGGCCGCGGCCAACAGCGCCGCCCCCTCGGCCGGGGTGAATGGCGGCACCTCCAGCATCCGGGCCGTGGTCCCGTCGAAGCCCTCCAGTCCGCGAACGGGAATCGGCTGGTCAGCAACACCAGCCCGCCGCCGGGCTGCTGGCAGACGCCTGCCAGCACCTCCCGCAGCGTGCCGTCCAGCAGCCACCCGAACCCCTCCCCGGCCGGGCTCTGCTGCACCACCTCCAGCCCATCCAGCACCAGCAGCATCGGCACCGCCCGCAATACCGCCAGCACCGCCTCCGCCAGCCTGTCGGGACCGGCCACCGCCACGCCGAGGTCCTGCCGGGCCCACTCCAGCAGCCCGCCGGCCCAGTGCTCGGCCGACGGGTCGGCGAAAAAACTCCACCCGAACACCCCCCGCACCCCCAGTCGGCGGTCTATCCCGCCCGCCTCCAGGATCCAGCGGGTCACCAGCGCGGTCTTGCCTGCCCCGCCCCACGCGGTCACCCCGACCAGGGCCACCTGCAGTCGCCGGCCCACCGGTCCAGCCGGGCCAGCTCCTCGGCCCGCCCGGTGAAATGCCCCACCGGCTCCGGCTCCGGCCCTGGCGCCCACCGCACCGCCACCGCAGGCACGCCATCGGTGACCAGCTGACCAGACGCACTCACCGCCAGCGCGGTGCCGGCAGGCGGATCACCGACCGGCCCGAACCGGTCATCGGTCAGGCCGCAGCAGCAGGCCGAGCGCGGCATGGTCGCCGCCGGGCGCCGGGTACAGCACCAGCTGCGCCCCGTATTCGATCTCGGCCCGCTGGGCCAGGATCTGCGGGTCGCTGGCATCGCCGGCCGGATCCCAGGCCATGACCGCCACATGCCGCGGCGCGCCGCCCGGGTCGATCCGGGTGCCGGTCCGGTTGGCGATCTCCCGCAGCACCGCGGCGATCCGCTGGTCGGCGAAGCTGAACCCGATCCACACCAGGTGCCCGTCCATCAGCCGGGCCAGCACCTCGGGCAGCTTGCCCGCATAGGCGCGCCGGTACTCGGTGGCCGCCAGCACGATGCTGTCGGGCTTGTTGTGCTGGCCGTGCGCGAACAGCACCGGCAGCTCGTCCTCCCCGAACACGTCCCCGGTCCGCCACCGGTCCAGCTCCAGCTCATCCTCCCAGGTGGTGAACCCGGTCGCCGACGCCCCCGGCCGCACCCGCATCCGGGCATTGACGATCCCCGGGTCATAGTTGGTGGTCACCACCGCCTTGAACGCGCACCGGCACACCAGCTCCTGCACTGGCGTCCACGCCCGCCCGGTATCCGGCTCGGTCCGGGCCCGCAGCACCTGCCGCAGCACCTCCCGGTACACCCCCGGGCCCAGGTCGCGGCGCACGATCTCCACCACCGACTCCGGGCTCTCCCGCGCCAGGGCCCGGCACGTCGCCGCCTCCTCATCAGTCAGCCGCGGCGCCGCCGCCTCCACCAGCTCGCCGATCAGCCCGTCCCACAGCGGGTACAGCGGCGCCGACACCCCGGCCCCCAAGAACGCCACCGCCTGCCCTGAGGCCAGGTATCCCCGCAACGCCGTTAACCCGGGCCCGTTCACCCGCGCCAGCTGCTCCGCTCGTGCCCGTGGCAACCCGTCCAGATACCCAGCCGCCAGATCCCCCACCATGAATCGATCCTGCCGTATTTCCGGGCATACCACAGCCACTAAAAGCCAATAGGCCAAACTGACACTGCCGCAGGCGCCCTCCGATCCAGCACTGGCTCACATCAGAGTAGGTGGCCTCGATCACGAGGCGACGGGCTGGACTGGCCGGACGGTTAGGGGATTCATTCGAGTTGGCTCTTCCCATGACGGTGCCACATCCATCGGTTACTACCGGCCTCCGCACGGACGGGCGGAACCAGGGCGGGTGAGGCATGTGGCCTGGTGCTAGCCCTAGGCTGGATTACCTATGAGCGAACCGGACGCGGTCATCCACACCGAGGACCTGACCAAGGTCTACCAGGGCACCGACTTCGCCGCGGTGGACAAGCTCAACCTCGACGTGAAGACCGGGGAGATCTTCGGCCTCCTCGGCCCGAACGGCGCGGGCAAGACCACCACGGCCGGCATCCTCACCACCCGCGTGGTGCCGACGTCCGGCCGGGCCTTCATCGCCGGGGTCGACGTCGCGGCCCACCCCGCGCTGGCCAAGCAGCTCAGCGGGATCGTCTCCCAGCAGAACACCCTGGACCGCCAGCTCACGGTCTGGGAGAACCTGTACTTCCACGGCCGGCTGTTCGGCATGGGCGCCAAGGCCTCCCGGCAGACCGCCACCGAGCTGCTCGAGCAGTTCCAGCTGTCGCGGTGGGCCAAGGCGTCGGTCTACGCGCTGTCCGGCGGCATGGCCCAGCGGCTCATGGTGGCCCGGGCCATCTTCCACCGCCCGTCGGTGCTGTTCCTCGACGAGCCGACGGCCGGGCTCGACCCGCAGAGCCGGCTGGCGCTGTGGGACCTGCTCGGCGAGCTGCACGGCGAGGGCCAGACCATCCTGCTCACCACGCACTACATGGAGGAGGCCGACCGGCTCTGCCAGCGGGTCGCGGTCATGGACCACGGCCGCATCCTCGCGCTGGACACGCCCGCCGCGCTCAAGCAGAGCATCGGCGCCGACACCATCGTCACGGTGAAGACCACCGGCGACCCGGCCCGCCTGGCCGAGCTGCTCGCCAAGGACGTCGAGGGCGTCACCCGGACCAGGGTCGCCGGCGACCGGCTCGAACTGCACATGCGAGGCGCCGACCGGCTGGTCCCGCGCATCGTGCTGGCCGCCGAGCGTGAGGGCTTCAACCTGGTCGACGTGTCCATCGCCGAGCCCACCCTGGAGACCGTGTTCATCAGCTTGACCGGAAGGGAGCTGAGAGAGGAATGACGACCTCGGTCACCGCGCCGGCCCCGGCCCCGGGAGCCCGGCGGATCGGCGGCGGTCCCACCCGGTCGGTGGCCGCCGCCAGCTGGACCGCGCTAGGCGCCCTGCTGCTGCGCGACCTGGTGGTGCTGCGCAAGCACATCTGGGAGTTCGTGCTGCGCACGCTCATCCAGCCGTTCCTGCTCTGCTTCGTGTTCCTCTACGTGTTCCCGAAGATCGGGCAGGGCATCGGCGGCCAGAGCCCGGCCCAGCAGTCGGCCTTCGCCACCATCCTGGTCCCGGGCGTGGTCGGGATCTCGGTCATGTTCCAGGGCGTGCAGTCGATCGCCCTGGCCATGGCCCAGGAGTTCGGCTTCACCCGCGAGATCGAGGACCGGGTCCAGGCGCCCTGCCCGATCTGGCTGGTGGCGATCGAGAAGGTGCTGTCCGGCGCGGCGCAGGGCGTGCTGTCGGCGATCATCGTGCTGCCCATCGCCTCGGTCGTGCACGCGCCCGGGGTGGAGGCCCACCTGACCCTGCACTGGTGGATCATCGTGACGTTCGTGCCGCTGGCCTGCGTGGCGATGGCCGGCCTCGGCCTGGTGCTCGGCACCAGCTTCGAGCCGCGGAACATCGGCCTGATGTTCGGCTTCATCATCCTGCCGATCACGTTCCTGGGCGGCACCTACTACCCGTGGAACAAGCTCGCGCCCGTCACCGTCGGCGGCTGGCACTGGCTGCAGACCCTCGTGCTGATCAACCCGCTCATCTACGTGAACGAGGGCATGCGGGCCGCGTTCACCAACGCGCCGCACCTGCACCTGTATGTCATCTACCCGGTGGTAACCGGGTTCGGCGTCCTGTTCCTGGCCATCGGCCTGCGCAACTTCCGCCGCCGCGTGCTGTCCTAGCCCTCGCCCACCGCGCCGTCGATCCGCTCCCGCGGCAGGCCGGCTCAGGCCTTGGCGGTCGTCTCGACCTGGGCCCGGACCTCGTCCATGTCGAGCTCGCTGGCCTTGGTGATCAGCTGCTCGAGCGCCGCCTCCGGCAGCGCGCCAGGCTGCGCGTACAGCACGATGCCGTCGCGGACGATCATCAGCGTCGGGATGGACGAGATGCTGAACGCGGCCGCCACCTCGGGCTGCGCCTCGGTGTCGACCTTGCCGAACACCGCGTCCGGATGCCGCTCGGACGCCTTCTCGAAGACCGGCCCGAACATCCGGCACGGCCCGCACCAGGCCGCCCAGAAGTCGACGAGAACCAGGCCGTCGCCGCTCACCGTCGAGTTGAAGTTTTCGGCCGTAAGCTCGACCGTCGCCATCGTCCGCCTCCTCGCGTTTGATACCCGTGTGGGTATCTACAACGCCGTCGGCGCCATTATTCCGAACGGACCCTTCCTGCATCCGGACGATCTGGCCGCCATGATGACCGGAGCCCGCTCGGCCCGCTGAGACACGCGTGCGCGCCGTGGCCTACGATCGGCCGGGTGAACGGTGCTCAGGCGCTGATCGCCAGCCTGGTCGGGGCGGGCGTGGACGCGTGTTTCATGAACCCGGGGACGTCGGAGATGCACTTCGTCGCGGCCCTGGACTCCGTGCCGCGGATGCGCGGGGTGCTGGCCCTGTTCGAGGGCGTCGCGACCGGCGCCGCCGACGGCTACGCCCGCATCGCGGGCCGGCCCGCCGCGGTGCTGCTGCACCTCGGCCCCGGCCTGGCCAACGGGCTGGCCAACCTGCACAACGCGCGCCGGGCCGGCAGCCCGGTGGTGGCCATCGTGGGGGCCCACGCCACCGGCCATGTCCGCTACGACGCGCCCTTGCAGTCCGATATCGAGGCCCTGGCCCGCACCGTGTCGGGCTGGGTCCACACCTGCGGGACCACCCGTGACCTGGCCCAGGACGCGATGCGCGCCCTGGCTGCGGCCCGCCGCGGCCAGATTGCCACCCTGGTCCTGCCGGCCGACGTGTCGTGGGGTGACGGCGCGGTCCCGGCGCCCGCCCGCGCCGTTCCTCCACCGGCCATGGTCGACGACAGCCAGGTGACGTCGGTGGCCGGCGTGCTCTCTTCCCGGGCGATGCTCTTCCTCGGCGGGAGAGCCCTGACCGAGCGCGGCCTGCGGGCGGCCAGCCGGATCAGCGCGGCGACCGGGGCGCGGCTGCTCGCCGAGACGTTCCCGGCCCGGATGGAGCGCGGCGCCGGGCTGCCGTCCGTCGACCGGCTGGCCTACCTGGCCGAGCAGGCCGAATCCCAGCTAGCCGGGGTCGGGGACCTCATCCTGGCCGGCGCGCGCTCGCCGGTCTCGTTCTTCGCCTACCCCGGCCGGGCCAGCGACCTGGTCCCCGCCGGTTGCCCGGTCACCGTCCTGGCCGAGCGCGACCAGGACGTCGAGGCCGCCCTCGAGCAGCTGGCGGACCTGGTCGCGGCCGGGACGCCGCCGGTCCTGGCGGCCCCTGCCGCCCGGCCGGCCGAGCCGGGCTCGCTCACCGCGATAAGCCTGGCCAACGTGGTCGCCGCGTCGCTTCCCGAGGACGCCATCATCGCCGACGAGGCCAACACCTCGGGCTTCGCCCTGCCCACGGCCCTGGCTGCCGCGCCGCGGCACAGCCTGCTGACCTTGACGGGGGGCTCGATCGGCCAGGGCCTGCCGGCCGCGACGGGTGCCGCGGTCGCTGCCCCGGACCGGCCGGTGCTGTGCCTGGAAGCCGACGGCAGCGCGCTGTACACCATCCAGGCCCTGTGGACCCAGGCCCGCGAGCAGCTCGACGTGACCACCGTGCTGATCAACAACGCCGCCTACGCCATCTTGCGGATGGAACTGGCCCGCACGGCGGCCGGGCAGGCCGGGGAGCGGGCCGCGCGGATGCTCGACCTGTCCGGCCCGACCCCGGATTTCACCGCGATCAGCACCGGCCTGGGCGTCCCGGCCGTCCGCGTCACCACCGCCGAGGACCTCGACCGGGAACTGCGCCGGGCCTACGCCGAACCGGGCCCGCACCTGATCGAGGCCATCGTCCCGCCAATCGTGCCGGCCCCGGGGACGGCCTGGTAAGCCTGGCCGTCACGCCTGGCTGAGCAGCTCGGTGAGCTCGGCGTCGAAGTCGATGAACAGGCTCTCCTGCCCGGCCTCGACGATCTGGTACGTGCGGCGCAGGAAACTGGCCACGGCCTCGGCCGGCGCCTCGAACTGCGCGTGCCCGAACGGCGAGGTCATCGCGATGTTCAAGATGCCGGGCCCGGCAGCGGTCCCCTCCACCGCTGCCGGGTCGGCAGGTGCCGCCGATGGCCAGGCCTGCACGTCGCCTATCCCCTCGCGCGAGTGCAGCGCTTTCGCGAGCAGATCGCGAGCGAGGGTCCACTCCACCGGTTCGTCAGCCCCGACGTGAAAGGCCATCTTGATCGCGTACGGGTCCTGACGGGTGTAGTACAGGCTGGCCATCAGCGGCACGATCGTGCGCTCCGGCCCGATCAGTCCCAGGCTCAGCTCGGCTGAGACGGCGACGTGGCTGCTGTCCATCGACTGCCACCCCCTTTTCGTGTCGCCGAGCTCGCGTTCGCTGAGCCCGGATCGCTGACCGGGCTCGCGGGGCGGCCAGGTCGGCCGACCTTGGAGCGAGATCATCATCTGCTCACTACAGTCCCTCGCCCGGGTGGCGGCTCGGGTTCCCGGCCAGGTGCAGAATGGTTGCGCTGTCCACCCGTGGAGGAACCCGATGACCAGCCCGGCGTTCGGCGACTACCAGCTCGAGATCTACGGCGCCGGCAGCGCGAGCAACTCATCGCGTTCGGCGCCGGTGACCGGCTCGACGCGCTGCAAGCACACCTCGACGGCATGGACGAGTGAGGAGGATTCCGCATGGATCACACGGGTCTCGGCACCCTGTCTCGCCAGGGTGACCGCTGGACGCTCCGGTTCACCCGCAGGCTGGCCCACCCGCGCGAGAAGGTGTGGCGGGCCGTGACCGCGCCGGAGCACCTGGCCGTCTGGTATCCCCAGGAGATCGTCGGCGAGCGCAAGGCCGGCGCGCCGCTGCGGTTCGTGACTTCTGCCGCGACCTGCGATGAAACCCCACGGAGAATGACTCGTCAGACAGGACGCGGGGGGCCAGGCCCGCTTCCTGCGCGGAGGTCGCAGTGGGCTTCGCGTCTGCCGTTCAACGCCGAATTCCCGGCCGGCATCAGCACCTACCGCGCCTACCGCCTGCCCCGGTCCCCCGGCGTTTGAAAAACCGCCGGCCCGGGCATCGCCAGGGCCGGGACACCAGGAGATGCGGAGGTACGGACACTGGTCGCGAGCGACGGACAGGATCAGAACGGACCGGCGGGACCGCAGCCGTCGCGCCGAGACAAGCGTCTGTACCTCGTGCTCATGGCGATCTGCATCGGCTTGTTCGTCCTGTCCTGGGCGGTCCTGGACCGGTACTCGGTGACCGCGGCGGTCGTCGTCTCGGTGGTCGCGCTGGTGATCCCGCCGTTCGCCGTCATCATCGCGAACGTGGCCAGCGCCGCGGACCGCCGCCGCCCGTAACAGAGGCTCAGCTGGCCGCCGAGCCGAAGTGAAGACACGGCACCCCGAAGGAGTCATCCGCGGTGACGCACACCGCCGACAGCCCGGCGAACACCTGGTGTACCCCGAAGCTCCACCAGTACCAGCCCCGGCCAAGGGTGAAGGTCCGCTGGGCCACGACCTGGCCATCCGGGTGCTGCGCGGAGTAGACGATCACCCGCCAAGTCTTGGTCGCCGTGGTGTTGTACTGAACCCACTCCACTACGCTCCCGATGCACACGCCGTCCGGCTCCGGACGCCACCACAGGTGGCCAGCCTGAGCGCGGCTGGGGTTGGTGACGAAGCCCAGCGCCGGGATGACCGCCGGGGTGACGCCCAGGCAGCCGGCGGCGGCCAGGCTGGACTGGCTCGCGGGGCTGGATTGGCTCGCGGGACTGGATTGGCTCGCGGTGGCGTAGCTCACGCCGGGTACCAGCAGAGCCAGCACTCCGGTGATGAGCAGGGCCGCTAGCCATCTGCCCGGTAGCAGCCTGGTCCGCGCTGCTGGCCTGGCACGCAGTAGTCGCCTCACGCCTGGGTCTCCTTCTGGTCGCACGGGAAGGTTTCCGGCGCCCGGGCGATTCACTTGCCCCTCAACACGTTTCCGCCCGCGTCCTGGTTCACCACTGGGCTACTGGCCCGGGCCAAAACCAGTGCAAATGACTGATGCGAGGCCAGTAGGCGATCACGATGCTGGGGAAGAGGACCGACCAGGGAGGACCGAGTGGACGACGAGCTGATCCGGTGGTGCGCGCTGGCGACCCGCGCGGCCTGCTCGCGGATGACCCCGCAGCACCTGAAGGCCCTGCAGGACAGCGTCGGGCAGGCCCGCTGCCTGCCGGCCAGGTTCGCCTGGGACCGCAAGGTCACCGCCCACGTGCAGATATTCGGCCTGCTGGCGGACGTCATCGCGGACCGGCCCGGCCCGGCCATGCTCCTGAACGCGGCCGTCGGCGCCATCCATGACCTGATGGTCACGGTCGGCCCGGCCGCCGACGGCATCGTCCTGTCCTCCCGCCGCCGCCTGCTGGAGGCGATCCGGGCCGGCGACGCCGACGGGGCGGCGGCCGAGATGGAGCAGAACCTGCGCCGGCTGCACTTCATGTGGCGCCTGTCCGGCGGCTCGGAACCGGGCGGCATTGCCGTCTAGATTGATCTACCGGAGAGGGAAATGGACCTTGCAGATCGTCCTGTTAGCGAGCCGGCAGCCGCTCCTCGAGCTGCTGGGCGTTGACCTGGGCATAGTTGCGGTAGCAGTTGTTGAACAGGACATGGGTGGTCTCGGCGCGTACGGCCAGGTCCCGGATCCTGGCCGCCCACTCCTCGAGCTCCCCGTCGCTGTAGCGGTAGCCGAACCGCTCGTAGATATTCTTGCTGTCCCACTTGTCCGAGTGGCCGTGCATGCGGACCACGGCCAGGTCGCTGGTGGCGGCCAGGACCGGGGGAATGGAGCTGGGGTAGCCCTGCGGCATGTCCACGCAGACGTAGGGAAGCTGGTGGGCGGCCAGGAATCCCAGGGTCTCTTCCTGGTTGTCCGGGGTCATCCAGGTGCGGTTGCGGAACTCCACGCACACCCGGCGCGGCGCGGCCCGCTCCGCGCACGCCACGATGTAGTCCTTGCGCGTCCGGCCGATGGGGAACCAGGGCGGGAACTGCAGCAAGATCGCGCCGAGCTTGCCCGCGCGGCGCAGCGGCTCCAGCGCGGCCAGGAACCGGTCCCAGGCCTGATCGGCCACGGCCGGGTCGACGTCCTTGAGGTACACCCGGTCCCGGCCAGCCTGGCCCGCGGCCTCGCGCAGGTCGGCCGGCAGCGCCCTGACGGGGGTGGGGTGCTGGGTGAACAGGCTGAACGCCTTGACGTTGAAGGTGAACCCGGCCGGGGTCCGCTCCGCCCAGGACGTGACGGTCTGCTCGGCGGGCAGTGCATAGTAGGTGGCGTCGACCTCGACCAGCGGGAACTGGCGGGCGTAGAACCGCAGCCGCTTCTCCGGCGTGTCCGCCTCGGGCGGGTACCAGCCGGAGGCGATCAGCGTCTTGTCCGTCCACGAAGCCGTGCCGACCAGAATCCGGGCGCTCATGAGCCGCCGGCGCACGCCGCGCGGTGCGGTACAGGTCGGCCAGCTCGGCGGTGGTGGTCGCGTCCTCCGGGGCCTTGTCGTCGCGCCATCTCCCGGTGAACCGGGGGAACCGCATGGCCAGTCCGGCGTCCGGTTTGACCACGCCCCAGCCCGCCGAGTAGTTCGGCGACAGGGTCAGCTCGGCGCTGAGGATCTCCAGCACCAGCCCGGGCTCGAACCACACGTCGGGCTGCTGCCGGGCGTCGACCCGGGCGGGCCGTTCCGGGCGGGCCAGCGGCGCCAGCCTGCCCGGCAGCGCGGCCAGGTCGGCGTCGGAGAACCCGGCGCCGCACTTGCTCACCGTGCGGAACACGTCCGCGTCCGGGTCGTAGGCGGCCAGCAGCACCGCGCCGTAGACGCCGGCCCGGCGGCCGCGCCCGGCGTACGCGCCGACGACGGCCAGGTCGACGGTGTCGGACAGCTCGGTGCGGTAGTCGCGCTTGAGCTTGATCCACAGCCAGCCGCGGTTGCCGGCCTGGTAGACGGAAGCCGGGCTCACCGACTTGCACATCAGCCCCTCGCAGCCGTCGGTGATGGCCTGCTCGAACGCCGCGTCCAGCGCGGCCGGGTCGTGCACCGAACTCGCGGTGGTCAGCCGCAGCCGGGCCGAGGGGGTGATCGCCGCGGCCAGGGCGGCCCGCCGCTCCGGGTACGGCAGCCGGGTCAGGTCCCGGCCGTCCGCGTAGAGCAGCTCGAAGCAGAACAGGCCGACCGGCACGTCCCGCACCGCCTCGGCGATGCCGTACTTGCGCCGCCGGAACATGACCTCGGCGAACGGGCGCAGCTCGTCGGTGGCCGCGTCGAACGCGACGACCTCGCCCTCGACGATCGCCTCGGCCGGGCCCAGCCCGGCGGCCAGGACCTCCACCACGTCCGGGAACTGGGCGCTGACCTGCTCCAACCGCCGGGTGTACAGCTCGATCGCCCCGTCGGCGGTCCGGTGCGCCTGGACCCGCATGCCGTCGTACTTGTACTCGGCCGCGCACGCGCCGCCCAGCTTGGCCAGGATCTCCGCGGCGTCGGCCAGCCGCTGGGCCAGCATGGCCCGCACCGGGTGGCCCGGGACGTACCTGGATCTGCTCGACCGCGTCCAGCCCTCTGTCCACCAGCGACCGAAGCGACCAGGCCCAGGTCGCAGCAGATGTTGTAGGCGCGCTCCAGCACCGGCCGGGAGGCTCGCCCCCCGGCGTGGACCTGCGCGAGCGCGTCCAGGATGGTCGGCGTGCCGATGCCCAGCCGCAGGTTCCCGGTGACCAGGCGCAGCAGGTACCGGGCCTCCAGCGGGGTGGCCCGGCCCAGCAGCAGGGCCAGCAACTCCAGCTTGAGGCCCTGCGAACCCGGCCCTTCCGCGTTGGCGATCTGGCGCAGCGTGTTGACCACCGTGACGACCGTCAGACCGGCCGGCCGGTCGGCCGCGCCGGAGAGGGAGGCAGCGGCCAGCAGTTGCTCGCCCGCCAGGCCCAGGTCGCCGATCTCCCGGACCCGGGCCGCGACCTCGGCCTGATCGGCGCCGGTCGCGGCGGCGACGGCCCGGATGGCCAGCTTCTCGGCCAGCCCGAGGTCCACCCCGGCGAACTCCGGCGCGATCAGGCCCTGGCACAGGTAGCACACCACGGGCAGCAGCTTGTCGGGCGTCTGGGCCAGCAGCGCGGCCAGCCGCTCGATCAGCACCAGCCGCCCGGTCGCCTGTCCAGGTCGCGGTAGGCCTCGGCCACGGTCTCGTACTTCACCACGCTCCCCTTCCGCGACCCCCTCCACCTAAGTCGATCATGACACGAGCGAGCCGCCGGCCCGGGGGGGTCAGCGGTCGATGAGGCTGGCCGCGACGGCCGCGGCGTGCTGGGCCGGGCTGCCGAACAGGTGCATCGCGCCGTGCGCCCGCTTGAGGTAGCGATGCGCCGGGTGCTCCCAGGTGATGCCCACGGCCGGCTAGACCCACGGCCGGCTAGACCCACGGCCGGCTAGACCCACGGCCGGACCCAGGCCGGTAGACCCACGGCCGGCTAGACCCACGGGAGGCCCGGGTGCGGTTCACGCCGCAGGACGAACGGTTCCGCGCCGAGGTGCGCGCGTGGCTCGACGCCAACCTGGCCGGCGAGTTCGCCGGCCTGCGCGGCGCGGGCGGCCCGGGCCGCGAGCACGAACGGTACGACGAGCGGCTGGCCTGGAACCGGCACCTGGCCGCGGCGGGCTGGACCTGCCTGGGCTGGCCCGCCGAGTTCGGCGGCCGCGGCGCCCCGCTGGCCCGGCAGGTCATCTTCCACGAGGAGTACGCCCGGGCCGGCGCGCCCGCCCGGGTCGCCGTCGTGGGCGAGGAACTGCTCGGCCCCACCCTGATCGCCTTCGGCACGCCGGAGCAGAAGGAACGTTTCCTGCCGCCGATCAGGACCGTCACCGAGCTGTGGTGCCAGGGGTACTCCGAGCCCGGCGCCGGCTCGGACCTGGCCAGCGTGGCCACCAAGGCGGCCCTGGTGAAGGGGGAAGGGGAGGTGGGTAGGGAGCAATGGGTGATCACCGGGCAGAAGGTGTGGACGTCGCTGGCCCACGTGGCCGACTGGTGCTTCGTGCTGGCCCGGACCGAGCCCGGCTCGGCGCGGAGCCAGGGCCCTGTCCTACTTGCTGGTCCCGATGGACCAGCCGGGGATCACGGTCCGCCCGATCCGGCAGCTCACCGGCACCTCGGAGTTCAACGAGGTCTTCTTCGACGGTGCGCGCACCGACGCGGCCAACGTGGTCGGCGCGCCCGGTGACGGCTGGCGGGTGGCCAAGGCCACGCTGGCCCTCGAACGCGGCGCGGCCCCCCGCGCCCATGAACGGCCACCACCTGCTCGACGGCAAGGTCGTGGTGATCACCGCGGCGGCCGGCACCGGCATCGGCGGCGCCGCGGCCCGGCGCTGCCTGGAGGAAGGCGCCCAGGTGGTGATCAGCGACCAGCACGCCAAGCGGCTGGCCGCCACCCTGGAGGAACTCGCCGCCGGGTACGGCAACCGGGTCTGGTCCCGGCCCTGCGACGTCACCCAGGAGGCGCAGGCCGCCGCGCTGATCGAGGGCGCGGCCGGGCACTTCGGCCGCATCGACGTGCTGATCAACAACGCCGGGCTGGGCGGCACCGCCTCGGTGCTCGACATGACCGACGAGCAGTGGCTCCGGGTGCTCGACGTCACGCTCACCGGCACGTTCCGCTGCACCCGGGCCGCGCTGCGCCGGATGGTCGCCCAGGGCCACGGGGGAGCGGTGGTCAACAACGCCTCGGTCCTCGGCTGGCGCGCCCAGCCGGGCCAGGCGCACTACGCCGCGGCCAAGGCCGGCGTGATGGCCTTCACCCGCTGCGCCGCCCTGGACGTCGCCCGGCACGGCATCCGGGTCAACGCGGTGGCCCCCAGCCTGGCCCTGCACCCGTTCCTGGCCAGGGTCACCAGCGCGGACCTGCTCGCCGACCTGGCCCGCCGCGAGGCGTTCGGCCGCGCCGCCGAGCCCTGGGAGATCGCCAACGTCATGGTCTTCCTGGCCAGCGACTACGCCGGCTACATGACCGGCGAGGTGGTCTCGGTCAGTGCCCAGCACCCGTGAGCCCCGCGCCGGTCCCCGCCGCACTCACCCGGCCCCGTTCGGCCCTGGGCTCACAGGCGCTCGATGATGGTGGCGGTGGCCATGGCGCCGCCGGCGCACATGGTGATCAGCGCGGTGGTCGCGTCGCGCCGCTCGAGTTCGTGCAGGGCAGTGGTCAGCAGCCGGGCGCCGGTGCTGCCCACCGGGTGCCCGATGGCGATCGAGCCGCCGTTGACGTTGACCCGGTCCGGGTCGGGCTGGTGTACGCGCATCCAGGACAGCACGACGGACGCGAACGCCTGGTTGACCTCGAACAGGTCGATGTCGCCGATGCTCATGCCGCTGCGGGCCAGCACCCGCTCGGTGGCCTGGACCGGGCCGTCCAGGTGGTAGTACGCCACGCGGCCCGGGCCAGCGTCTGGGACCGCAGGCCGAACGCGTCGGTCTCCTCGCGGGACAGGCCGCGGCGCACCGCGATGCGCTCGGCGCCGACGTACTGGTTCTGCAGGTCGATGTCCCACGACGCGGGCCGCGGCGAGCCGATGTCCGTACCGACCGCGGCCCGCAGCGGGATCCGGCTCATCGCCTCGACCCCGCAGGCGATCCCGACGCCGATCGCGTCCGCCGCGATGAGGTCCGCCACCAGGTGGGCGGCCTGCTGCGCCGACCCGCACTGGGCGTCCAGGGTCAGGCAGCCGGCCTGATGCGGCAGTCCGGCGTGCAGCCAGGCCGTCCGGGTGATGTTATTGGACTGCTCGCCCGCTTGGGTCACGCACCCGCCTGCTACCTGTTCTACTTCGGCCGGGGCGAGGCCCGCGCGGTCGAGCAGCGCGGCCTGGACGCCACCCAGGAGCTCGGCGGGATGCACTCCGGCCAGCGCACCGCCGCGCTTTCCGACCGGGGTCCGGACCGCCTCGACGATCATTGCCCTGCCCATGGCTCACCCCTGAATCCTGTGGTCTAATCCAAACTAGAACACGTTTCACACTCAGCCAAGGGAGGCACCCGTGGCCGCGCCGGACATCCCGCCTGGCTTTGACTTCACCGACCCCGACATCTACACGGCCCACGTGCCGGCGGCCGAGCTGGCCGAGCTGCGCCGGGCGGCCCCGGTCTGGTGGGTCGCGCAGCGCCGCGGCTCCGCCGGGTTCGACGACGAGGGCTACTGGGCCGTCACCCGGCACGCCGACATCCTGGCCATCTCCAAGACCCCCGACCTCTACTCGTCGTGGGAGAACACCGCGCTGATCCGGTTCACCGAGGGCATGCCCCGCGAGTCCATCGAGCTGCAGCGGTACATCCTGCTCAACATCGACCCGCCCGAGCACACCAAGCTCCGCGGGATAGTCTCCCGCGGATTTACCCCGCGGGCCATCGGCAGCCTGCGCCAGGCCCTCACCGAACGCGCCCAGCGCATCGTGGCCACGGCGCTGGAGACGGGCACCGGGGAGTTCGTCACCGACGTCGCGTCCGAGCTGCCGCTGCAGGCGATCAGCGAGCTGCTCGGCGTCCCGCAGGAGGACCGGGGCAAGATCTTCTCCTGGTCGAACCGGATGATCGGCTACGACGAGCGGGTCGCGGACGACGACGACGGGATGGTCGCGGCCACCGAGATCCTCGGCTACAGCCTGGCCATGGCCGAGGAGCGGCGGGCCTGCCCCCGGGACGACATCGTCACCAAGCTCATCAGCGCCGAGATCGACGGCCATCAGCTGTCCGACGACGAGTTCGGCTTCTTCGTGCTGATGCTGGCCGTGGCGGGCAACGAGACCACCCGGAACGCCATCGCGCACGGGATGCTCGCCTTCCTCGACCACCCCGGGCAGTGGGAGCTGTTCAAGGCCTCGCGCCCGGTCACCGCGGCCGACGAGATCGTCCGCTGGGCCACGCCGATCACGGTGTTCCAGCGCACTGCCGTGGCCGACACCGTGCTGGGTGGCCAGGAGATCAAGGCAGGCCAGCGCGTGGGCCTGTTCTACCGGTCGGCCAACTTCGACGAGGAGGTCTTCGAGCATCCCGAGCGGTTCGACATCCGCCGCGACCCGAACCCCCACCTGGGGTTCGGCGGCCTGGGCACGCACTACTGCCTGGGCGCCAACCTGGCCAAACTGGAGATCGAGCTGATCTTCAACGCGATCGCCGACGCCATGCCGGACATCCGCAAGGCCGGCGACCCGGTCCGCCTGCGTTCCGGCTGGATCAACGGCATCAAGCAGCTCCCGGTCACCTACCGCTGACTGCCCGCCGACCCCACGTCGGCGGCGAGCCGGGTGGATCCGGGCCGGGCGGCCGGGCGGCCGCGGGCCTGACGGGACTGGGCGATCAGGGCCCTGCTGTTGGCACAGGCCTCCTCCGCCCAGGACACCAGCACCTGGGATTCCAGGAGCAGCCACTCGACGCGCTCCAGGGTTACCGTGCCGCGGCGTTCCAGCGACACGGCGAGCAGGTCCAGGATCCGGCTGACCCGGCGGCCGGCCCCGCGGACCAGGACCGGGCAGCCAGGCGGGGTGGCGCGGGTCACGGCGGCCAGCGCGCGGGCGCCGCAGCAGTCGATGAACTGCAGCCCGGACAGGTCGATGATCAGCCGTTCGGCTGGGAGCCGCAGGGCGGTGGCGGCCTGCTGCGTCAGGGCGGGGGTGGTGGCGATGTCCAGTTCGCCGCTGACCCCCAGGACGCAGACCCGGCCTTCTCGCGTGCTCGTGACGGTCAGCGGCGGCAAGGTCACGCTGCTGTGCACTCCCCCCTGTGTTTCCTTACCCCGATGGCGGGCCAGCGGAGCTAGCTGGCCGATTGTGATGCAAAGTGACGATAACCCAGGCCGCCTCCGGTGTTCTTCACTTTGAGTAATTGCGTTAATACGGGAGGATATGGCCGTGTCGGCCTGCGATGCCCACGATCATGAAACGGGCGCGCTGGACACCACCCACATCGAGAAGAACTGGGAGCCGCCGCCGTAGGCGTGGCCCAGCGCGGTGCGGGCGCCGGGTACCTGGTGAGCGCCGGCCTTGCCCATGACCTGCAGCGCGGCCTCGGCGAAGCGGAGCAGGCCAGACGCGCCGATCGGGTTGGAGCTGAGCACGCCGCCGGACGGGTTGACCGGCAGCCGGCCGCCGAGGGCGGTCTCGCCCGCCTCGGTCAGCCGCCAGCCCCGGCCCGGCGCGGCGAAGCCGAGGTTCTCCAGCCACATCGGCTCGTACCAGGAGAACGGCACGTAGATCTCGGCCACGTCGATCTCGTCCAGCGGGCTGGTGATGCCGGCCTGCCGCCACAGCGCGGCCGCGGCCGCCCGGCCCGCGGCCGGGTTGACGTGGTCCTTGCCCGCGAACATGGTCGGCTCGCTGCGCATCGCCGTGGCCCGGATCCAGGCCACCGGCCCCGGCGCCGCCGCGGCGGCCTGCTCGGAACCGATGATCACCGCGCACGCGCCGTCCGAGGAGGGGCAGGTCTCGTCGTACCGCACTGGGTCCCACAGCATGGGGGAGGCCTGCACCGACTCCAGCGTGATGCCGGGCTGCTGCAGGTGGGCGTACGGGTTGAGCGCGCCGTTGCGCCGGTCCTTGACCGCCACGAGCGCGCCGATGTGCGACGGCGCGCCGCTGCGCCGGATGTAGGCCCGGATGTGCGGCGCGAAGTACCCGCCCGCCCCGGCCACCACCGGGATGCTGAACGGCGGGGCGATCGACAGCGCCCACATGGCGTTGGACTCCGACTGCTTCTCGAACGCCACGGCCAGCACCCGGCCGTGCAGGCCCGCCTGGACCAGGCTGGCCGCCACGATCCCGGTCGCGCCGCCCACCGAGCCGGCGGTGTGCACCCGCAGCAGCGGCTTGCCGGCCGCGCCCAGCGCGTCGGCCAGGTACAGCTCGGGCATCATCACGCCCTCGAACAGGTCGGGCGCCTTTCCCACCACCACCGCGTCGATGTCCGCGAGCGCCAGGCCCGCGTCGAGCAGCGCCCGGTCGACCGCCTCCCGGCACAGCCCGGCGATCGACACGTCGGTGCGCTTGGACCGGTGCCGGGTCTGCCCGACCCCCAGCACGGCCGCCTTCATCGCCCCTCCATGACGCAGACCAGGTTCTGCTGCAGCGCCGGGCCGCTGGTCGCGTGCCCGAGCGCGCGCCCCGCCCGGCCGGCCATGACCGCCTGGGCCGCCAGCCCGATCCGGGCCAGCCCGGCGGCGAACATCGGGTTGCCGCACAGCGCGCCGCCCGAGGGGCTGACGTCTACGCCGTCGCCCAGCCGCAGCGCCTCGCGCAGCAGGATCTCCTGATGGGTGAACGGCGCGTGCAACTCGGCCACCTCGACGCCATCAATACCGGCGGCGGACGCTGCCCCGGCCGCGGACGGCACGGCCAGCAGGTCCCGCGCGCCCAGCGCGCACGAGTCGATCCGGTGCTCGAACCCGGTGATCCAGGCCGGCCGCTCGCACAGCTCCCGGGCCCGCGCCGCGGACGCGATGATCACCACCGCCGCCCCGTCGCCGACCGGGGCGCAGTCGTGCGCGCGCAGCGGCTCGGCCACGTACGGCCGGTCCGAGCAGCTCCGCGACCGTCACGTCCCCGGACACCTGCGCCGCCGGGTTGGACCGCGCCGCGGCCCGGCTGCGCGCGGCCACCGCCGCCATGTCCTTCTCGGTCCACCGCCCGGCCTCCAGGCCCAGCCGGGCCTGCAGCGCGGCGATCGACACCGAGTCCGGCCACAGCGGCGCCACCAGGTACGGGTCGAGCTGCAGGGCCAGCACCCGGCGCAGCTGCGCGCCCGACGACTTGCCGAACCCGTAGGCCAGCGCGATCTCCGCCTCGCCGGTCAGGATCTTCACCCAGGCCTCGTACAGCGCCCACGCGGCGTCCATCTCCACGTGCGACTCCATCGCCGGCGGGACCGCGCCGATCGCGTCGACCGCCTGCACGAACGAGAACGCCCGCCCGGCCAGGTAGTCCGAGGACCCCGAGCACCAGAACCCGATGTCGGCCTTGGTCAGCCCGGTGGCCCGGAACACCTCGGCGAAGATCGGCACCAGCATCTCCACCCCGCTGGTGGTGGCGTCCTCGCCGCACCCGGCACGGCGACTGCGCGAACCCGACCACCGCCACCGGTGTCACAGGTGCCTCGCATACGTCTCGTACGGCCGCGTCCGGCTCCCCGGCGGGCGCGAAGTGGCTGATGCCCCCCGCCTCGTCCCACACCGCCCGGACCCGCAGCCCCATCCGCACCTCAGCGGGCTCGCAGCCCAGGATCAGGTGCTGGAACGCGATGCCGGCCCCGTCCAGCAGGACCGCCGCCGCCACGTACGGCGGCGTAACGCGCTGCCCCGGGTACCCCACGTTCACCACGCAGAACGTCGTCACGGTGCCCGTATCGGGCAGTTCCACCTCCTCCGAGGTGGGCACGCCGTCGGCCGGGCACGTGCCCCGCGGCGGCACGTACACCTGCCCGCACACCCCGCAGCGCTGCCCGAGCAGCCTGCGCTCGGCCAGCCCGCGCAGGTAGGCGCTCTCGCCGGGCGAGGCGGTGTGCAGGTAGCTGCAGCCGGACCGGCGTGATCGTCCCGGTCACCGGGTCCTGGCTCACCTGGTCGTCCGTGGCCGCCGGCGCCGGCCCGTCGCACGGTTCGAAGCACGCGATGTCCCGGATGCTGCCCGACCCGCCTGGCCGCCCACCGGGGCCGGACGCGCATCCCGGTCCGCATCGCCGCGGCCGATCCCGCGTCCACCGCGTGCAGCATCGCGGTGTCCGCGCCGTCCAGCCGGATCAGCGCCCAGGCGAACGGCCCGGCCAGCGGCTGGCCCTCCAGCGGCTCCGGCATCCACGACCAGCTGACCACCGTGCCCTCCGGGCCGACCTCGGTCAGCTCCGCCGGCGGCTCCGCGTTCACCGGGTCGAACTCGAACGGCGGCGCGTGCACCCGCCCGTCCGCACCGCGGGCACCGAGGATCCGCCGCTCGGCCAGCGCGGTCATGAACCGGCTCAGCACCGGCCCGAGCGAGCGCGTGTAGTCGAACTCGATCTCCAGCGGAGCCCGCAGCGGATGATCCACGCGCCGATTATAGAACGTGTTCTAGAATCGGGGCCGTGACTGACCTTCCAGTGGGCCTGTGGGCCATCGCGGAGTGACGCGCCGGGCCACGCCGGACCGCCCCTTTTCGAGCCGAACGGGCGGACGGTCAGCTACGCAGAACTCGCCGCGCGCTGCGACCAGTACGGACGCGGCCTGCAGGCCCTCGGGCTCCGGGCCGGTGACACCGTGGCCGGGCTGCTGCCGAACGGCACCGACGCGCTCGCCCTGTTCTTCGCCGCCGCGCAGACCGGGCTGTACGTGGTCCCGGTGAACTGGCACCTGACCGCGCTCGAGGTGGCCTACATCCTGGCCGACAGCGGCGCCCGGGCGTTCGTGGCCGACGAGCGGTTCGCCCGCGTCGCGGCGGACGCCGCGGACGCGGCCGGGATCGATCCCGGGGCTCGCTTCGCCGCCGGGGAGATCCCGGGGTTCGCGCCGCTGGCCGCGCTCGGCGCGGACGGCGCCGGGCGTCCCGACCCGCGCACCGCGGGCCAGCCCATGATGTACACCTCGGGCACCTCGGGCCGGCCCAAGGGCGTGCGCCGCCCGCTGACCGGCGAGGACCCGGACCAGGTCCCGCCCACCGCCGGGTGGTTCTTCGGGCTGTTCGGCCTCGCGCCGCTCGATGATCACGTGCACCTGTGCTGCTCGCCGCTGTACCACACCGCGGTGCTCAACTTCGCCACGATCCCGATCCAGCTCGGCCACCCGGTCGTGCTGATGGACCACTTCGAGCCGGAGGGACTGCTGGCCCTGGTCGAACGGCACCGGGTCACCCATACGCACATGGTGCCGACCCAGTTCCGCCGGCTGCTCGCGCTGCCGCGGCCGGTGCGCGACCGGTACGACACCTCCTCGCTGCGCAACGTGATCCACAGCGCCGCGCCCTGCCCGCCGGACGTCAAGCGCCAGATGATCGAGTGGTGGGGGCCGGTGGTGACCGAGTACTACGCGGCCAGCGAGGGCGGCGGCACCGCCATCACCGCCCGGGACTGGCTCACCCACCCCGGATCGGTCGGCACGGCCTGTCTCGGCACCGAGGTTCGGGTCCTGGACGAGAACGGCGAGGACGTCCCGCCCGGCCAGACCGGCCTGGTCTACCTGCGGATGGGCACCTCCGCCTTCGACTACCACCACGACGAGGAGAAGACCAGGGCCTCGCGGGCCCGCGGCATGTTCACCGTCGGGGACCTCGGCTACCTGGACGCCGACGGCTACCTGTACCTGTGCGACCGCCAGAGCGACGTGATCATCTCCGGCGGGGTCAACGTCTACCCGGCCGAGATCGAGGCCGCGCTGTCCGGCCATCCCGCGGTCGCCGACGCCGCGGTGTTCGGCATCCCGCACGACGACTGGGGCGAGGAAATCAAGGCCGTCGTCCAGCCCGCCCCGGACGCCGAGCCCGGCCCGGATCTCACCGCCGACCTGCTCGCCCACCTGGCCGGCCGGGTGGCCAAGTTCAAGCTCCCCCACACTATCGACTATGTGGCCGAACTCCCGCGCGACCCCAACGGCAAGCTCTACAAGCGCCGCCTGCGCGACCCCTACTGGACCGGCCGCGACCGGTCTATCTAGCGGCATTCCCCCGGCGAGGATGACGAATTACCGTTGATTTGCCGGTGATGAGCTTCCTGGCTGGAAATGGCGGGTGGGGTCATGACGTTAGCGGAGCCGCCGGCCGAGCTCCGGCGCCAAGCCCAGGACTCAGTCCGGGAGTCCGTGGCCTCCGCCGCCGCGCCCGGGCGGGCCTGCCGCGGGTGGGTCGTGCCGCTGGCGGCCAGCGCCGCGGTGGTGGCGGCGGCGTGCGCTCCGGTGGTGTGGCCGCTGCTGGCGGCGGGCGGCGGCGCGGCCGCGGTGGCCGCGGCCTTCGGCCAGGTCGGCGGCGTGGGCGGCGGGCTGCTCACCGAGGCGGTCGTCCGGGCCTGGGACCGGCTGCGGTCACGTGGCCAGCCCAGCGCCGGGCCGAACGACCTGCGCGATGCGCTGGCCAAGGAGCTGGAGGCGGGCCTGACCCTGGATACGGCCGGGGCCGCTGCGCTGCGGGCCGAGGTGGCCGGGGTGCTGCGCGGAGTGGACGCGGTCCGGGTGGCGCTGACCGCGACCGTGCAGGAGTCCGCCGCCGGCGTGCGTGAGGTACTGGTCCGGGGGCTGCGCGAACTGGGCGAGGAGTTCACCGAGTTCGGCTGGGTCCTGGATGAAGTCAACCGGCAGCTGACCGTGATCGCCGAGGACGTGGCCCGGACCGCGGCCACCACCCGCGAGGTCGCGGACAACCAGCAGCAGACCCTGGTCGAGCTGGCCTTGCTGAGGCAGGAGGCCCGCACTGCGTTCCGCTCCCGGCCGGACCGGCCCGATGTCGCGGACCTGGCGGGCCCGCCGGCGGACGAGGAGCGCGCCGCCGCCCTCGATGCCGCCGGGGTGCCGCTCAGCACGGATTGCCCTTACCTGGGCCTAGCGGCGTTCCAGCCAGAGGACGCCGGACGGTTCTACGGTCGCGCGCAGCTGACCGCCGAGCTGGTCACCCGGGCCGGTGAGCAGCTGGCCCGGCCCGGGCTGCTGATGGTGCTCGGCCCGTCGGGGTCGGGCAAGTCATCCCTGCTCCGGGCCGGGCTGCTGCCCGCGGTCGCGGCCGGGGCGCTGCCCGCGAGCGGGTCCTGGGCCTGGCCGCGGGACCTGATGACGCCGGGCCGACGCCCGCTGCTGGAACTGGCCGCCCGGATCGGGTCCCTGGCCGGGGTCCCGGCCGGAGCCCTGGAGGCGGATCTGCGCACCGATCCCGCCCGGGTCACCGGGGCCATCCGCCAGGCCCTGCTCACCCACGCCCGCCGCCAGGCGGGCCTGACCCGGACCGCCGGGGACGCTGTCACCGGGCCGCGGCTGGTGCTGATCGTCGACCAGTTTGAGGAGGTCTTCACCGACTGCGCCGACGAGCCGGAGCGCCGCGCGTTCATCCAGGCCGTGTCCGCCGCGGCCGGCCCGGCCGCGCTGGTGGTGCTCGGGATGCGGGCCGACTTCTACGCTCGCTGCACCGCCTTCCCCGAACTGGTCGTTCCCCTGCAGGACCGTCAGGTGCTGGTCGGCCCGGTGGACGAGGCGGGGCTGCGGGAGGCCATCGAGAGACCGGCCGCCGGCGCAGGCCTGGTCGTGGACGCGGCCCTGGTGGAGGTCCTGCTCGCCGACCTCGGCCTGCACGCCAGCGGCAGCTACGCGGCCGGCGGCTGGCCTTGCTCAGTTACGCGCTGCAGCAGACCTGGCGCAACCGGGAGGGCCGGCGGCTGACCGTGGCCGGGTACCGGGCCACCGGGGGTATCGACGGGGCCGTGGCGCAGGCCGCCGACGGCGTCTACGACCGGCTCGACCCGGTCCGCCAGGACACCGTTCACCGTGTCCTGCTGCGACTGGTCACCCTGGGCGAAGGCACCCCGGACACCAGGCGCCGGGTCGACCTGGCCGAACTCACCGAGCCCGAGGACAGCGGACCGGCGGCCGCTACCCGCGCGGTGCTCGACGACCTGATCGACGCCCGCCTGGTCACCGCCGACGCGGACACCGTCGAGATCACCCACGAAACGCTGCTCACCGCCTGGCCGCGGCTGCGGCAGTGGCTCACCGAGGACCGCGCCGGCCTGCGCATCCACAGCGACCTGACCGACGCCGCGCACGACTGGCAGCACGCGGGCCGCGATCCCGGCCGCCTGTTCCGCGGCACCCGCCTGGCCGTGGCCCGGGACTGGGCCGCCCGTCACGACCAGGACCTCAACCCCGGCGAGCGGGCCTTCCTGGCCGCGTCGCGGCACGACCAGCTGCGTGCCACCCGGCGCCGCCGCGCCGCCGCCGCCGCCCTGGCCGTCCTGACCGTCCTGTCCCTGGTCGCGGCCGGCTTCGCCCTGCAGCAACGCGGCGACGCGCTCACCGCCCGCGACCAGGCCATCGCCGGCCAGGTCGCCGCCGAGGCCGCCCAGCTGATGGCCGCCAACCCCTCGCTCGCCGCCCAGCTCGACGTCGTCGCCGACCGGATCGACCCCACGCCCGACATCGAAACCCAGCTGCTCGACACCACGACGGTCCCGCTGGCTAACCCCCTGACCGGTCCGGGGCAGGAGGTCAGCTCGGTGGCGGTGAGCCGGACCGGGCCCATCTTGGCCGCCGTCGGGAGCGACGGGGTCTCGCTATGGAGCCTGGCCGATCCGGCCCGGCCCGGTCGGCTCGGCCAGCTGCCCTCCAGCCCCAGGTTGGATGTCCATTCGGTGGCGTTCAGCACCGACGGGCAAGCCTTGGCCGCCGGCGACGCCAACGGCGATGTGTGGCTGTGGAACCTGGCCGGCCCGGGCCGGCCCGGGCCCCCGGTCCGGCTCGGCCAGGCGTCGACCGGCTCCACGGGCAGTGTCGACTCGGTGGCGTTCAGCCCGGACGGGCGGATCCTGGCCGCCGGCAACGAGGGCGGCGGGGTCGAGCTGTGGAGCCTGGCCGACCCGGCCCACCCGACCCAGCTCGGCCAGATGCTGACCACCTCGGCGAACGGTGGTGTCGACTCGGTGGCGTTCAGCCAGCAGGGGCAGATCCTGGCCGCCGGGGATAGTGACGGCACGCTCTGGCTGTGGCGCCTCACTGACCCGGCCCGCCCCGTCCCGCTCGGCAGGCTGCCGATCGGTTCCGCGAATTATGCCAGCTCGGTGGCGTTCAGCCCGGACGGGCCAATCCTGGCCGTCGGCAGCAGCACCGTCCAGCTGTGGAACCTGGCCGACCCAGGCCTGCCGGTCTCCCTCGGCTTGCCGCTGACTGGTCCAGCGGGCGGTGTTTCGTCGCTGGCGTTCAGCCCGGACGGGCAGATCCTGGCCGTCGGCGGTGATGACGGCACCATCTGGCTGTGGAACCTGACCGATCCGGCCAGCCCGGCCCAGCTCGGTCAGCCGCTGGCCGGCCCCACGGAAAGCGTCAACTCTATGGCCTTTACCCCGGACGGCCGGACCCTGGCCGCTGGCAACGGAGACGGCACCGTCTGGCTATGGAATCTCCCGTCCGGCGTCCTGACTGGTCCCGTCGGCAGCGTCGACTCGGTGGCGTTCAGCCGGAACGGGCGGACCCTGGCCGCCGGCATCGATGACGGCACGGTCTGGCTGTGGAACCTGACCAACCGAGGCCACCCCGCCCTGCTGGCCCGGCCGCTGGTCGCACCACTCAGTCCCGGCCTGCCCGCGGGATCCACGAGCATCATCAACTCGGTGGCCCTCAGTCCGGGCGGGCGCACCCTGGCCGCCGGCGACGACGACGGCACGGTCCGGCTGTGGAGTCTCGCTGACCCGGCCCGGCCCACCTCGCTCGGCTCGCTGCTGGCCGGCCTCGACGACACCGTTTACTCGGTCGCGTTCAGCCCGGACGGGCGGACCCTGGCCGCCGGCAGCGGCGAGGGCGCGGTCCGGCTCTGGGACCTCGACCCCGCTGACGCCATCCAGCGGATCTGCGCCACCACGGGCAGCATCCTCACGCCCGCGCTGTGGAAGCAGTACGTTTCCCTGCCGTACGACCCGCCCTGCGGACCAGCCGGGTCCTGACGCGTTATTCCGGGCCGGTGGTGGCCCATGTGCCGAGCAGGATGCCGGGGGCCGGCACGGGCCGAGTTCCGCTGCAGCTCGTCGGCCAAGGCGATGGCGGCGGGGTCGCCGGGTCCGCGCCTAACGCCGGGTGGCCGGACTGGCCGCCGACGGCCTGTCCAACCGGCAGATCGCCCAGCACCTGTTCATCACGGTGCCTACTGTGGAAACTCACCTGCGGCACGCCTTCCATAAGCTCGGCATCACCGCACGGACCGGCCTGCCCGCTCAACTGGCCAGCCTGCCCGCGGCCCCGCCGCGTAACGACACGGACGGCCGCTAGCGGTCGCGGAACTCCGGCCGCCGTTTTTCGGTGAATGCGCGCGGCCCCTCCCGCGCGTCCTCGCTGCCGAACACGGCCATGCCGATCCGTGCTTCCAGCGCGAACGCCTCGTTCTCGGGCATCCCCTCGGTCTCCCGGATCACGCGCAGGATGGCGCGCACCGCGACCGGCCCGTTGGCCGCGATCACCTCGGCGATCTCCAGCGCCTTGGCCAGCGCCTGCCCGTCCGGCACCACGTGCCCGATGAGCCCGATGGACAGCGCCTCGGCCGCGGTGATGTGCCGCCCGGTGAGCAGCAGGTCGGCGGCCACCGTGTACGGGATCTGCCGCGGCAGCCGGACGGCCGAACCCCCCAGCGGGAACAGCCCCCACCGCGCCTCGGAGATCCCGAACCGCGCGCTCGCCCCGGCCACCCGGATGTCGCACGCCTGCAGGATCTCGGTGCCGCCCGCGATGGCCGGGCCCTCCACCGCGGCGATCAGCGGCTTGGTCAGCCGACGCCCCTTCAGCAGCGCCTCGATCACCGACAGATCCACATCACGCATCCGGGAACCAGGATGGTCGCTGGTCATCGCCACCAGGTCCGCGCCGGCGCAGAACGCCCCGCCGGCCCCGGTCAGCACGCACACCCGGATGCCGGGATCGGTGTCCACCTGGTCCCAGGCCTGGCGCATCAGCGCCATCATCGGCCCGCTCAGCGCGTTGCGCGCTGCTGGCCGGTTCAGGGTGACGATCAGCACGTGCCCCCGGCGCTCGATGAGCGCATGCGGCTGCCCCTCCCCGATATCGTGGACGGCGCTGACGGTCACCGCGATTCCCCCCATCTGCGAGGCTTGCCCAAAACAGTAACACGTTCTACTTTCGTTCCCATGGCCTTGAACTTCGCCGATCTCTTCGAGCACGCGGCCGATGCCTTCCCCGGCCGCATCGCGGTGGCCTGCGGTGATGGGCAGGTCACGTACGCCGAGCTCGAGGAACGGACCAACCGGCTGGCCCATCACCTGGCCGGCCTCGGGGTCGGTCCGAGGGACCACGTGGGACTGTGCGCCGGGAACTCGGTCGAGGCGCTGGAGACGCTGATCGCGTCGTGCAAGCTGCGCGCCTCAGCGGTCAACATCAACTACCGGTACGTCGAGAACGAGCTGTCCTACATGCTCGCCGACGCGGACCTGACCGTGCTGGTCTACGACCGCCGCCTGGGGCCGCTGGTGGCCGCGCAAACCCCGGCCGCGCCGGGGCTGCGCGGCCTGGTCGAGATCGACCACGGCAGCGACGCCACGCCGCACCCGAACGCGGCCGGTTACGACGCCGCGCTGGCCGCCGCCTCGCCGGAGCGCGACTTCCCGGATCGCAGCAACGACGACGTGTACATCATCTACACCGGCGGCACGACCGGTTACCCGAAGGGCGTGATGTGGCGTCACGAGGACATCTGGCGCACGCTGGGCGGCGGCATCGACTTCATCACCGGCGAACCGCTGCCGGATGAGTGGGCGCAGTCCCGCAAGGGGCTGGAGACGGGCGAATTCGTCAAGCTCTGCGCGGCGCCGCTGATCCACGGCAACGCGCAGGTGGCCGCGCTGGCGGGGCTGTTCGCCGGGGAGACCATCGTGCTGCTGCCCGCCTTCGACGCCTGCGAGATCTGGCGCGCCATCGGCAAGCATCAGGTCAACGTGCTGGTCATCATCGGCGACGCCATGGCCAGGCCGCTGGTCGAGGCCTACCTGGCCGGCCGTTTCGACGCCTCCTCGCTGGTCGCGGTGTCCTCCAGCGCGGCGCTGTTCTCGCCGGTGGTCAAGGACGCCTGCGCCAAGGCGCTGCCCGACGTGGTCATCACCGAGGCGATCGGCTCCACCGAGACCGGCTTCGCCGGGATCTCCTTCGTGTCCGCCGGCGAACCGCATCTCGGCGGCCCGACCGTCATGGCCGGCCCGGACGTCATCGTGCTGGGCGACGACGGCGGCGCGGCCGGTCCCGGCCAGGTCGGCCGGCTGGCCCGGGGCGGACACGTCCCGCTCGGCTACTACAAGGACCCCGCCCGGACCGCCGCGATGTTCGCCGAGGTGAACGGGAAGCGCTACGCCGTGCCGGGTGATATGGCCCGGGTGGAGGACGACGGGACGCTGACGCTGCTCGGCCGCGGCAACACCTGCGTGAACACGGGCGGCGAGAAGGTCTACCCCGAAGAGGTGGAGGGAGCGCTCAAATCCCACCCCGACGTGTTCGACTCGCTGGTCATCGGTGTGCCCGACGCACTGCTCGGCCAGCGCGTGGCGGCGCTCGTACAGCTGCGCCCGGGCGCAGCCGCGGACTTCGGCGCGCTGCAGGAGCACATGCGCCGCCGGCTCGCCGGGTACAAGGTCCCGCGTAGCATCTGGCTGGTCGATGCCATCCGGCGCACCGTGTCCGGCAAGGCCGACTACGGCTGGGCGCGCGAGTACACCGCCAGCCACCCGCCGGGCCTGGACCGCGTGTCGGGTGCTCACTCCTCTTCAACCTCGCCCCGGTGAGCGCGGCCGTGCGGACGCCGCTGCGCGACCTGCTCGGCATCGAGCATCCCATCGTCGGGTTCAGCCCGTCCGAGCACGTCGCGGCCGCGGTCAGCCGGTCCGGCGGCCTGGGCGTGCTCGGCGCCGTCCGGTTCAACGACCCGGCCGAGCTGGATGCCGCCGTGGACTGGATGGACGCCAATACCGGCGGGCGCCCGTACGGCATCGACGTGGTCATGCTGGCCCGGGTCCCGGCCGAAGGCACGGCGAAGGACCTGGACCAGCTCATCCCGGAACGCCACAAGGACTTCGTTGAGCAGACGCTGCTCAAGCTCGGGGTGCCGTCGCTGCCCGGGGACGCGCAGGCCGCCGACGGCGTGCTCGGCTGGCTGCACTCGGTCGCGCGCCAGCACGTCGAGGTCGCGCTGACCCACCCCGCGCGGCTGATCGCCAACGCGCTCGGCCCCCCGCCGCCGGACGTCATCTCGAGCGCGCACGAGCGCGGCATGCTGGTCGCGGCGCTGGCCGGGACGGCGGGGCACGCGCGCAGGCAGGTCGGCAGCGGCGTGGACATCGTGGTGGCCCAGGGCTACGAGGCGGGCGGGCACACCGGCGAGATCGGCAGCATGGTGCTCATCCCCGAGGTCGTCGACGCGGTCAGCGGCCCGGGCCCAAGCGTGCCGGTGCTCGCCGCGGGCGGCATCGGCTGCGGCCGCCAGATCGCGGCGGCGCTCGCGCTGGGGGCGGCCGGCGTCTGGATGGGTTCGGCCTGGCTCGCCACGCGGGAGTATGCGCGGACGACCTCGGCCCCCGCGGTCACCGCGGCGGTGCTCGCGGTCACCTCCTCTGACACCGTCCGGTCGCGGATCTTCAGCGGGAAGCCCGCGCGGCTGCTCAAGAACCGGTGGACCGACGCGTGGGAACAGCCCGGCGCGCCCGAGCCGCTCGGCATGCCGCTGCAGAACATACTGGTCAGCGAGGCACATCAGCGCCTCATCCGATCCGGGCAGCCCGACGTGGTGCCGATGCCGGCCGGGCAGATCGTGGGCCGCATCACCGAGGTCCGCCCGGTCGCCGAGGTGATGGCCGAGCTCATCGAGGAAACCGGCCAGACCCTGAACCGGCTGCATGGCCTGCGATGATGGTCTGATGAGGATTGCTGTCACGGCCGGCTACTGGGCGGCCGGCCCGCCGCCCGGCGTCGCGGAGCTCTTCGAAGCGGCCGACCGCGCCGGAATCGACCAGATCTGGACGGCGGAGGCCTACGGCAGCGATGCCTGGACTCCGCTGGCCTGGTGGGGCTCGCGCACCTCCCGGATCCAGCTCGGCACGGCGGTCTCCCAGCTGTCGGCCCGGCCGCCGGTCACCCTGGCCATGACCGCGATGACCATGGACCATCTGACCCAGGGCCGGATCCTGCTGGGCATCGGCACCAGCAATCCCCAGGTGGTCGAGGGCTGGTACGGCCAGCCGTACCCCCGGCCGCTGGAACGCACCCGGGAGTACATCGACATCGTCCGGCAGGTCATCGCCCGCCGGGAACCGGTCAGCTATGACGGGAAGCACTATCAGGTCCCGCTGCGGGCAGGCACCGGCCTGGGCAAGCCGCTGCGCTCCATCCTGCACCCGTACCGGACCGAGATCCCCATCTACCTCGGCGCCGAGGGACCGAAGAACGTGGCGCTGGCGGCCGAGATCGCCGACGGCTGGAACGTCATCTTCTTCTCGCCCGCCATGAACGACTTCTACGCCAACGCCCTGGCCGAGGGCTTCGCCCGCCCCGGCGCCCGGCACACCGCCGAGACCTTCGACGTCGTCGGCGGCCCGCTGGCCATCATCGAGGACGACGACATCGAACGCGCGGCGGACCACATCCGGCCCACGCTCGCGCTTTACATCGGCGGCATGGGCGCCCGCGGAGTCAACTTCCACCACGAGGTCTTCGTCCGGATGGGCTACGAGGCCGAGGCCCGCACGATCCAGGATCTATACCTGGCCGGGGACAAGAAAAGCGCCATCGCGGCGGTGCCCACCAAGCTGGTCGAGGACGTGGCCCTGATTGGGCCCTGGGCCAAGATCGCCGACGAGATCCAGCGCTGGAAGCAGACCGTCCTGACCACGTTCTCCGTCCACGGCGACCCGGGCCAGATAGCTAGGATCGCCGACCTGGTCCGCTGAGGAACCCCTTATGCCGAACGAGCCGTGGCGCGTGCCCCAGCAGGCTCCGGGGCAACCGGCGTTGCCCCGGGCCCGCAGGATCGGTCAGGCCTCGTCCAGGTCACCGCTTTCGTCCAGCATCTCGGCCAGCTCCAGCTCCTCGGCCTCCTGGTCGCCGGCGTCGGCCCGGGCCAGCAGCTCGGCCAGCAGCTCGGCCAGCCGCGAGACGGCGGACTCATTCCCGCCGTCGGCCCGGGCGCGCAGGATCTCCTCGACCCCGTCCTGGCCGCCGCGCTGAGCCACCAGCTCGGCCAGCAGCTCGGCCATCGGCTCGGCCAGCAGCTCGGCCAGCCGCCGGGCGGCCCACTCGTCGCCGGCGTCGGTCCGGGCCTGCAGGATCTGCTCGCCCCCGTCCACGTCGCCGCGCTGAGCCAGCAGCTCGGCCAGCCGCCGGGCGGCCCACTCGTCGCCGCCGTCGGCCCGGGCGCGCAGGATCTGCTCGACCCCGTTCAGGTCGCCGCGCTGAGCCAGCAGGTCGGCCAGCCGCCGGGCGGCCCACTCGTCGCCGCCGTCGGCCCGGGCGCGCAGGATCTGCTCGGCCTCGTCCAGGTCGTTCCACCCGCTCAGCAGCCCATTTGATACAGCGTTCCCCTTCCCCGATGCACCGCTGGCAGTTCGCGTTGAGGTGCTAATGGGTGCGGTGGTGATATCCCCTGGTCCTGAGAGCTCGCGGATCTGAGCCAGGATCGGCGTCCAGTACTCAGCCTGCGACTGGCGGCCGATGAACAGGCCAATGTGCCCACCCGGTGCGAGGTACCAGCGGACCAGCGAAGAGCCAACCGCGTCCCGCATGTTATGGACCTGCTGCCACGGGGTGATGTCGTCCTCTTCGCCACCGAGCAGGAACACCGGGCAGGTAATGCGGCGCAGGCTCACGGTCTGGCCCGCGACCTCCAGCTCGCCCCTGAACAGCTCGTTCTTGACGAACAGGTGCTCCACGGCCCACAGGTACAGCTGGCCCGGCAGGTTCATCGGGTAGAGGTACCAGTCATAGAATTCACTGAAGTGGTCGAGGTACTCGCGGTCGTGCACGTGCCCGTAGACCTTCAGGTGCTCGGCCACGTGGGTGACCGGGTGCATCGCGATGAACCCCATGACGAGGTTGATGCCGGGCACGATGCCGCCGTTGGCGGCGACCATGGCCTTGTACAGCGCCATGTTGCCGCGCGGGATCAGGATGGGCATCAGCTTCTTGGCCAGGCCATTCCCGGCGCTGGTGTCGATCGGCGCACCGGCCACGACGAGCGCGTTGACACGCTCGGGGTGCATGGCCGTCCACAGCACGGCCTCCCAGCCCCCCTGGCAGTTGCCGACGATGTTGACCGTGCCCTCGGGCCCGGCGATGAGGTCCACCGCGCGGGTGATGAAGTCGAGGCGGTCAGTCTCGGTGGTGTCCTTGGCGGCGGTGGTGCAGCTCAGCCAGTCGAATGAGTAGAGCTTGGTCAGGCCCATCGTGACGCAGAGCTGGACCTGGCTCTGGCCCCTCTTGTCGATGATGCACGAGGCGTGCCCGGCCAGCGGCGGGAATACCAGCGTGGGAACGACGTCATCGTCACCGACGCTGAAGTCACGCAGCAGCGCGAACGGCGAGGTGAGCACGACCTTGTTGCGGCTGTGCCATTGTGGGGGCTTACGGTTGGTGGTCGCGTGGGCCCACAGTGCCGTGTCCACCGGCGCTGCTATGGTCTTGGCCATGACACGCGCGCTTAGCGTGGTCGCGCCGACCATCGCGTCGGTCAACTGCCTCAGCATCTATTTCTTCTCCGAATCGCTGGTGCCCCACTTGCTGGTGATTCCTCATCACCGATCCACGTCGGGGCAATTGCCGTTACCCGTGGATCAAGCCTGTTCAGGCGGCCGGCCCGGCTCAACCCGACGTCTCCACCGTGCTGGCTGCCGGGCGCGCACCGGTCCTGGAGCCGCCGGGCGGACCGGAAAGGCCGGCCAGGAAGTGCAGGACCTCCTGGTTGGCGGCTTGGGTGACATCGGTGGTGTAAGCGTGACCGGCGTCCGGGAACATCACGAGCCGGGCCCCGGCGATGCCGTCGGCGAGTCGCTGGGCGCTGGCGGCGGGGACGATGCGGTCCCGGGCGCCGTGCATGACCAGCGTCGGGACACGGATCTCGGCCAGCTGGCCGGTGACGTCGAAGCCCGCGGCGCCGGTGAGCTGGCCGCGGCGTCCCCGTCCGCTGCACCGGGTGCGCCGGACGATCTGCTGGTCTTCCGCCCGGCGGCCGGCCGGCGTGCCCGGCCCGTACAGCAGCGGCCACGCCATCCGGTTGAGGGCGGCGGCGGGCACCAGGGACCGGACCCGGGTCAGCAGTGCGCCACGCGAGGCACCTTCGGCCGAGGCGGCGGTGCACCCCAGGATCAGCGACCGGACCCGGCCGGGGTGGTCAAGGGCCAGCTGAAGGGCAATGGCTCCGCCCAGCGACACGCCGTAAACATGGGCGGACCCGGCGCCGGCTGCGTCGAGGACCGCCAGCGCATCCTCGGCCATCAGCCGCACGGGGTAAGGCCCGGCCGGGTCGGAGCTGCGGCCAGCCCCCCGGTTGTCGAACCGGATGACACGATAGGAGGCAGCCAGTTCGGGGGCGGTGCGATGCCACATGTCAGCCCCGTAGGCGTGGCCCATGATCAGCAAGATCGGGTCACCCGTTCCGTCCTGGTCCCACCAGATCCGGGCGTCGGGGCGGTCGGCGAATGAAATGGGTCCCCCCTTCACGGTGGGTACACAACCACTATAAGCTAACGATCGGTCGATAGGGAATGAAAACAGAATGCTTTCGTATCCAGCAAAATAACCAATGCGCTGCCGCAGGCTGCCTGCCGATCACTCGGTTAGAAACTGGAGCTTCCTTTGGATGAATCACCTCGGGTGCGCAGAGTTCGTCCCGGCATGCCGACCTTGCCGCCGCGGCCTGCGGCAGATGGCACACGGGGCCGGATCCTGCTGGCCGGGCTGGGGCTGTTCGCCCAGCACGGATTCCACGGGACCTCGATCCGTGACATCGCCGCCGAAGCAGCCGTTCAGTCCGCCTCGCTGTACGCCCATTTCCCATCTAAGGAGGCAATCCTCGCCGAGTTGGTCCTGGCCGGCCACGAGGAACACCACACCCGCCTGGTGACCGCGCTGCTCGCCAGCGGCACTGACCCCCGCGACCGCCTCGCGGCGCTGGTGCGCGCCCACGTCCAAGCCCACGCCGACTACCCGATGCTCGCAGTGGTGGCCAACAACGAGATGCACGCGCTGTCACCCCCGGCCGCCGCGCCGGCCGCCGCTGTGCGCCGCCGGTCCGAGGCGCTGGTCGCGGAGGTACTGGCCATGGGCCAGCAGCAAGGTCTGTTCGACCTTGTCCACCAGCAGGCGACCGCCGCCGCGATCGGCAGCATGGGCATCCGGGTCGCCAGCTGGTACCCGGGGCCCGAGGCCGGCCTCAGCCCATTCCAGCTGGCGGACGTGTACGCCTCACTGGCCCTGCGCATGGCCGGGGCGAGGCAACAGTAACCCACGCGGCCCGACCAGGGCGCGAGGGCTACGGCGGCCCGGACGCTCCCGGCGCCTTGGCGACGGCGGTGCCGAGTTCGGCCATGCGCAGGTCGCCGAGCGGAGTGCCGGTGCCGCGATTGCACACCATCGCCAGTGCCAGGTCACGCCGCGGGTCAGCCCATCCGCCCGACCCGCCGAAGCCGAAGTGGCCGAACGCACCGGGCACCGTTCCCCGGGTGGTGAAGGCGCTGTGGTAGCCCAGACGCCAGCCCATCGGCAGGACCAGGACCAGGTCCGGGCCGCGGGAGTGCACCACCGCGATCTTCTGCAGGGTCTGCGGCGACAGGAGCCGCACGCCGTCGACCTCGCCGCCGTGGGCCACCGCCGCGTACAGCCTGGCCAGCGAACGAGCGGTGAAGAAGCCGTTCGCCGCGGGAATCTCGGCGTCCATCACCTCCGGGCCCCACAGCACATCTTCGATTCCGCGTGGCAGCAGGGCGTTCACGAACCGGCGCGGGCTGACCGGGAGCCTCAGCAGCGACGGGATCCGGCCCACCGGGCCGCCCAGCACCTCGGCCGGCCGCAGGCCCAGCCTGCGGCCGAACGCCCCGGCCATGGGGGCCAGCGGCGCGATCCGGCCGCGCTGCTCGGGCGGACACCCGACGTACAGCCCGTCCAGGCCGAGTGGGCGGGCGAGCTCGTCGGCGACGAACCGGGCGACCGCCCGCCCCGATACCCGGCGGATCAGCTCCCCGGCCAGCCATCCGTAGGTCAGCGCGTGGTACCCGTGCCGGGTGCCCGGCTCGTAGGCCGGCTCGGCCTGCTCGAGCGCCGCCACCATGTACTCCCAGTCCAGCATCCGCTGGGCGGAGTCGACCAGGGTACGCATCCGGTGCAGGCCGGCGGAGTGCGTGAGCACGTGGCGCACCGTGATGTGCTCCTTGCCGTGCTGCGCGAACTGCGGCCAGTACTCCGCCACCGGCGCGTCGTAGGAGATCTGCCCCCGGTCGGCCAGCAGGTGAAGGGCCGTCGAGACGACGCCCTTGGTCGTACTGAAGCACATGGCCAGCGTGTCACGCTGCCACGGCTGCCGCTCGGCGCGCGAGCCGCCCCACAGGTCCACGACCAGCTCACCGCGGTGGTATACGGCCACCGCCGCGCCGCCCGTCGTGCGCCGCAGCTGCCGCCGGAACACCCGCTCCACACCCTCGAAGCCGGGGTGCACCCAACCATCCATGAGATCCACCCTGCCCTCGCGCCTGGCCCTCCGCCTTGGGTCTGCAGTCCCGCAGTCTATGGACCAATGGTCCTGCCATGCTCCAGGGCTCGTCACGGCTCGCAGCGCGGGCCGCGGCCAGGGCCATGCAGCGCGCCGGGAACACGTTCCGCTGAGCGCGCTGGTAAACCACGCGCCAGGGCGGCGCCGATGCGGCGCAGCTGGGCGGTCGCGCCGCCGAGGGCGAACTCGTTTCCCTTGGCCGCGGCGAAGTAGCGGTGGACCGGGTAGGACACGTCGATGCCCAGCCCGCCGTGCACGTGGACCGCGGTGTGCGCCACCCGGTGACCCGCGTCGGCGGCCCAGAACTTCGCCGTCGCCACCTCCACCTCAGCAGGCAAGCCCGCGGAAAGCAGCCACGCGGCCTGCCACATCGTCAACCGCACCGCCTCCACGTCGACGAAGCCGTCGGCCAGCCGCTGCGCCACCGCCTGGAACGCGCCGATCGGCCGCCCGAACTGCACCCGGGTCCGCGCGTGTCCGGCGGTCAGCTCCAGCGCCCGCTCGAGTACCCCGGCCTGCATCGCGCACAGACCCACGGTCCCCCGCGCCACCAGCCAGTCCGCCACCGGCTCGCCCGGTCCCAGCACCCGGTCATCGTCCAGGGCCACGCCATCGAGCACCACCCGCCCGGCCGGCGCGAAGGACGTCAGCCGCTGCGGCTCCACGCTCACCCCGGCGTCGGACGGCCTGACCAGGAACACCAGCACCCCGTCCGCCGACGGAACAGGCACCAGGAACAGGTCGGCCTGCGGGGCGGCCGGGACCGCGGCCTTCACGCCGGACACGACCCACGAACCATCCGGCGCGCGCACGGCGCGGGCCGGTGGGCACGACGGATCGTCCTCCAGCGCCGCGGTCAGCACCACCGAGCCGCGCCCCGTCGGCAGCGCCCACCGCTCCTGCTGCCGCGCCGTCCCGAACGAGGCGATCGCCCCGGCCCCGAGCACGATCGACGCGAGGTACGGCACGTCCGAGGCCGCCCGCCCCAGCTCGATCAGCACCGAGCACTGCTCGAGCAGCCCCAGCCCCGCGCCATCCAGGAAGGCAGGCAGCCCGGCCGCGAGCACGCCCGCCGCGGCCAGGTCGGCCCACGGCTCCTCCCGCTCGGCCAGGATCTTCCGGGCCAGTCCGGCCAGTTCCTCCTGCGCCTGGCTCACCGTGAAGTCCATCTAGCACCTACCTACGGGAGAGCGGCAGCCCGAGCGCCGCGGCCGCGATGATGTCCCGCTGGATCTCGTTGGTGCCGCCGCCGAAGGTCAGGATGAGCGCGCCCCGGTGCGCCCGCTCGATCCGCCCGGCCAGCACCTCGCCGGGCGATCCCGCGCGCACGAACCCAGAAGCGCCGAGCACCTCCATCAGCAGCCGGTACGCCTCCACCGCGAACTCGGTGCCGAACACCTTCGTCGCCGACGCGTCGGCCGGGCCCAAGACGCCGCCCGACGAGGCCACCCGCCAGTTCAGCAGCTTCAGGAACTCCGCCTTGGCGTGCACCCGGGCCAGGTTGAGCTGCACCCATTCCGCGTCGATGACCCGCTGGCCGCTGGCCAGCCTGGCCGACGCCGCCCACTCCCGCACCTCGGCCAGCGCCGAGATGACCGGCGCCGCCGAGGTGAGCGTCACCCGCTCGTGGTTGAGCTGGTTGGTGATCAGCGGCCAGCCCCGGTTCTCCTCGCCCACCAGTGACGACGCCGGCACCCGGACCTCCGAGTAGTACGTGGCCGACGTGACGACCCCCGCGACCGTCGGCACCGGCGTCCAGGAGAACCCCGGCGCGTCCGTCGGCACGATGATGATCGACAAGCCCCGGTGCCGCTCGGCCGCGGGATCGGTCCGGCAGGCCAGCCACACGTAGTCGGCGTACTGGATCAGGCTGGTCCACATCTTCTGCCCGTCGATCACGTACTCCTCCCCGTCCCGGACCGCGGTGGTGCGCAGCGAGGCCAGGTCGGTGCCGGCCTCCGGCTCGGAGTACCCGATCGAGAAGTGGATCTCGCCCGCGGCAATCCGCGGCAGGAAGAACGACTTCTGCTCCGGCGTCCCGAACCGCATGATCGTCGGCCCTACCGTGTTGATGGTCAGGAACGGCACCGGCACCCGCGCCGCCGCCGCCTCGTCGTTGAAGATGAGCTGGTCGAGCATGGTCCCGCCGCGCCCGCCGAACTCGGCCGGCCAGCCCAGCGCCAGCCAGCCGTCCCGGCCGAGCTGCCGGACGACCGAACGGTACGCCTGCCCATCCCCGAGGTCGTCGTCCCCGCCAGCCAGAGCCGCCCGGACCTCCGGCGTCATCAGCGCGCCGAAGTACCTGCGCAGCTCCCGTCGCAGCCGCTCCTGCTCCGCGGTGTAGGCGATCCGCATGAGGGTCCCTAAAATAGAACGTGTTCTAGCAGCCTACCAGGGGCAGGTGCCGTGTTTCTTTTTGAGGTTTCGCGTTATTCCGATTCCCGCGGCGGTCCTCCCCACCCACCTCCCCTGCCCTCTACTCTGGCACCGGCCGCTCGCACGGGCTCAAAAGGCCCATGCTCGCTAGCCGGTTCGGAATAACACTCACCATGCCCGAGGCCTTCATCATCGACGCCGTGCGCACTCCTGTCACGCGCCGCGGCGGCCCGCTGGTCGGCGCGCACCCGGCCGACCTCGGCGCGGAGGAGATCTCCGCGTTCCGGGCCGCCGACCTGATCGCGGGCAAGTGGGGGATCACCCGCCCCGAGATGGAGCGGTACGCACTGGCCAGCCACCAGCGGGCGATCCAGGCGATCGACACCGGGGCGTTCAAGGCCGAGATCGTCCCCTACGGCGACGTCAGCCGAGACGACGGGCCCCGCCGCGATACCACGCTCGGCAAAATGGCCGCGCTGCCGCCGCTTCGCGAAGGCGGCCGCATCACCGCCGCCCTGTCCAGCCAGATCGCCGACGGCGCGGCCGCTGGTCCACGCCCTGGCGCGCACCGGTGGCCGTTACGGCCTGCTCACCATGTGCGAGGGCGGCGGCCAGGCGAACGTCACGATCATCGAGCGCCTGTGAGTGTTATCCGGGGCCGGCGACGGCGGGAACCGGCGCGGGAGTCTGGATAACGTGAACGTTCAAGACAAGCGCTGTGACCACGATCCGTTCGGTCTATTCAGAACGAAGCGTGGCGATCCGCTCCAGGCACACCTCAGCCTCCCTCATGATCGTCCCGATCAGCTCCGCGCACGACGGCAGGTCCTCGATCAGGCCCGCGACCTGCCCGGACGACATCAAGCCGAGGTCGGTGCGGCCGTCTACCATGGCCGCGCGCAGCAGCACCGGGGTGTTCGCGGCCATCAGCACCTGCCCCCAGCCCAGCCCGCCCTCCCGGCGGATGGCCCGGCCCTGCCGGATCATCCCCCGCCAGCTCAGCCCGCCCGCCGCCCGGAGCGAGGCCGCGCTGCGCGCCGACCGCACCAGGCCGCCCGCCCGTCCCCGGCGCCCGAGATGGTCGACCATGCTCGTCCGCAGAACGCGGTGCGGCACGCCGTCGACCCGCGTGGTGACCACCGTGCCGTCCAGTCCGGCGGCCAGATAGATCTGCTTGACCGCGTTGGGTACCGGGCTGTCACTGGTGAGCAGGAACCGGGTGCCCATGGCGACGCCTGCCGCGCCCCAGGCCAGCGCCGCGACCAGGCCCCGGCCGTTGAGGAACCCGCCGGCCGCGATCACCGGGATGTCCACCGCGCCGGCGACCTGGGGGATCAGCAGGCTGGTCGGTACCGCGCCGACGTGCCCACCGCCTTCGCTCCCGGTCGCGATGACCGCGTTGATGCCCCAGGCGGCAGCCTTCTCGGCGTGCCGCCGCGCGCCGGCCGAGGCGATCGTGATCACCCCGGCCTCCTTCAGCGCCGCGATCAGCCCCGGCCTCGGGGCTTGGGCGAACGAGGCGACCGGGACCCGGCCGGCGATGATCAGCTTGACCCGCTGGGCCGCGTCCGGCGCGTCGGCGCGCAGGTTCACGCCGAACGGCGCGGCGGTCCGGCCGGCCGTCTCGGCGATGGCGCCCTCCAGCTCGGCCAGGCTCATCGTGGCCGACGCGATCTGGCCGAGCCCCCGGCGTTCGAGGTCGCGGCGGCCAGCCGCGGCCCGGACACGTAGCCCATCGCGGCCTGCACGACCGGGTACCGGATGCCCAGGAGTTCGGTCAGCCTGGTGCGGATCAATGTTGTCCCGCTCGCCTCCGGGCCGCTTTCAAGGTGCCTCCTTCCCTCGTCGCTCCTTCGTCGCTCCTCAGTCCAGCGCCCGGTGTACGCTCCGGGAAAGAGAAATAGAACGTGTTCTAATCGAGGGCGTCTTAGGGGAGCCGGGCATGGTCGCATCCATCACGCCGCACCGCGACGAGCTCGGTCTCGGCGACGAGCTCATGCTGATCGACGGGCGCTGGACCTCCGCCGCCGGTGAAGCCACCTGGAGCCACCGGCATCCCGCCACCGGGGAGCAGGTCGCCTCGTTCCCGGTGGCCGGCCCGGCCGACGTGGACCACGCCGTGCGGGCGGCGCGCCGGGCGTTCGACGAGGGCCCGTGGCCGCGCGCCCGCGCCGGCGAGCGGGTCCGGGTGCTGCGCACGATCGCCGATCTGGTCCGGGCGCACGGTGATGAGCTGCTGAGCCTGCAGGCCCTGGACAACAGCGTCCCGCTGAGCTTCGGCGAGATCTACGCCATGTCGTCTTCCTTCGTGGCCGACGTGTTCGACCACCACGCCGGCTGGGCCGACAAGCTGGCCGGCGAGACGCTGCCGCCCTACCAGGGCGGCGACCACCTGGTGATGACGCTGCGCGAGCCGGTCGGCGTGGTGGGCGCGGTGATCCCCTGGAACGCCCCGCTGGTGCTGTTCGCCCAGAAGGTGGCCCCCGCGCTGGCGGCCGGCTGCACCATCGTGCTCAAGCCGTCGGAGTACGCCACGTTCGCGGTGCTGCGGCTGGCCCGGCTGATCGCCGAGGAGTCCGGCCTGCCCGCCGGCGTGCTCAACGTGATCACCGGGCCCGGCGAGCCGTCCGGGCAGGCCTTGATCGACCACCCGATGCTGGACAAGCTGTCGTTCACCGGCAGCCGGGCGGTGGGCCGGAAGGTCATGATGGCCGCGGCCGCCGGGTGCAAGCGGGTCAGCCTCGAGCTGGGCGGCAAGAGCCCCTCGGTGGTGTTCGCGGACGCCGACGCCGGCAGCGCCGCCGCGGTGACCATGGGCACGGTGACCCTGGGCCTGTCCGGGCAGGTGTGCGCGGCCCAGACCAGGGCGCTGGTGCAGCGGGACGCGGTAGAGGAGTTCCTGGCCGCGGCCGAGATGATCGGCACCATGGTCAGCTACGGGAACCCGTTCGACCCCGAGGTCACGTCCGCGCCGCTGATCAGCACCCGCCAGCTGGACCGGGTCCTCGGCCTGATTGCCGGCGGGCAGGAAGAGGGCGCCCGCCTGGTGTGCGGCGGGGGCCGCGCCGACGGTGACCTGGCCGCCGGCAACTTCGTGGTGCCGACGCTGTTCGCCGACGTGTCCAACGACATGAGCATCGCCCGGGAGGAGATCTTCGGGCCGGTGCTGTCAGTCATCCCGTTCGGCGACGAGGACGAGGCGGTGCGGCTGGCCAACGACACCGACTACGGGCTGGCCGCCACCGTGTGGACCTCGGACGTGAGCCGGGCCATGCGGATGACCAAGGCGCTGCGGGCCGGCACGGTCGGCGTCAACGGCTTCCAGCTGGAGCCGAACTGGCCGTTCGGGGGCTTTCGGCAATCCGGGCTCGGGCGCGAGGGCGGCCGGGCCGCCATCGAGTCCTACACCGAACTCAAGACTGTCCTGCTGCCGTTCACCGGCGAGATGATGTAACCCGGGAGTTTCGCGAGGGAGGGTCTATGCCGTACCGGGTGGTCATCATCGGAGCAGGGTTCGGCGGGATCGGCATGGCGATCGAGCTCCAGCAGGCGGGCATCGAGGACTTCGTGGTATTGGACCGGGGCGACGACCTCGGCGGGACGTGGCGCGACAACAGCTATCCGGGCCTGACCTGTGACATACCGTCGCAGCTTTACTCATTCTCGTTCCGGCCCTGGCGCTGGAGCCGGCGCTTCCCGGCTCGTGACGAGATCCTGGCCTACCTGCACGCGCTGGTCGCCGAGCACGGTCTCGGCCCGCGTCTGCGCTTCGGCCACGGAGTCGCGGCGGCCGAGTTCGACGAGCGCGATGCGGTCTGGGACCTCACCCTCGACGACGGCACCACGCTGCAGGCCGCCGCGGTCGTCTGCGCCGTCGGCCAGCTCGGCCACCCCGTCCTGCCCGACATCCCCGGCCGGGACGAGTTCGCCGGCCCGTCCTGGCATTCGGCCCGCTGGAATCACCAGGTCGACCTGGCCGGCCTGCGGGTGGCGGTGGTCGGCACCGGGGCCAGCTCCATCCAGTTCGTGCCCGAGATCGCCGAGGTCGCCGCCCACGTCGACGTCTACCAGCGCACCCCGCCGTACGTGCTGCCCAAGGCCGACCGGCCGTACCGCGACGCCGAACTGGCCATGTTCGACCGGCTGCCAGCCCTGCGCAAGGCCGACCGGCTGCGCATCTTCCTCTACGGCGAGCTGCTCACCAGCGGCTTGGTCTTGTCGCCGAAGCTGCTGGCCGGGCCGATGGCGCTGTGGCGGCGCCAGCTCCGGACCCAGATCGCCGACCCCGAGCTGCGCGCCAGGTGCGTCCCGGACTACGTGATGGGCTGCAAGCGGGTGGTGTTCTCCAACGACTGGTACCCGGCCCTGGCCCGGCCGGACGTCGACCTGGTCACCGACCGGATCGAGCGGATCGTCCCGGAGGGCGTGGTCACCGCCGACGGCACGGCCCGCCCCGCCGACGTGATCATCTACGGCACCGGCTTCCAGGCCACGCAGTTCCTCACGCCGATGCAGGTGTCCGGCCGCGGCGGCACCCGGCTGCACGAGGCCTGGCAGGACGGCGCGCAGGCCTACCTGGGCATCACGGTCTCCGGGTTCCCGAACTTCTTCATGCTCTACGGGCCGAACACCAACCTCGGCGGCAACTCGATCATCTACATGCTCGAAGGCCAGATCGGCTACGTGCTCGGCGCGATCCGGGCGCTGGAGGAGCACCGCCTGGCCTGGCTGGACGTACGCCCCGACGTCCAGGACGCGTTCAGCTCCTGGGTCCAGTCGGCCAGCCGGAAATCGGTCTGGGAGAGCGGCTGCCACAGCTGGTACACCACGGCCTCCGGGCGCAACACCAACAACTGGCCCGACCACACGTTCCTGTACCGGTACCGGGTCCGCCGTTTCGACCTGGCCGTGTACCGGGTCATGCCAGACCACCCGGCCCCGGCCAGCGCCGGCGCGGCATGACCGGCCGCCACAGCATGACCGGCCGCCGCGCCCGCCGGAGGCCGCGCGTGCCACCCGCCGTCATGCGCCTGGGCGTGCGGCAGCTCGGCCGGCGCTGCCTGAATCCGGCGCTTCCCTGGCCGGTGCAGCGGACCCGGCTGGACCAGCTCACCCGGAACTCGCTGCTGCCGCGCGGCACCACGGTCGCCGAGCAGGACATAGCCGGGATACGCGCCGAGGTGGTATCCGCCCGGGACCCGGCCGTCCGGCCCACGGTGGTCCACTTCCACGGCGGCGGTTACTGCGTGGGCTCGGCGCTCACGCCCCGGTCGTGGGCCGCGCACCTGAGCGCCCGGACCGGCTGCCGGGTTGTCCTGCCCGAGTACCGCCTGGCGCCCGAGCATCCCCATCCGGCCGCGCTAGAGGACGCCCGGGCGATCCTGGCCGCGCTGTCCGCCGAGGCCGGGCCGGGCTCGGTCGTCGTGTCGGGCGACTCGGCGGGCGGCGGCCTGGCCCTGGCCCTGGTCCTGTCCCTGCGCGACGAGGGCCAGGACCTGCCGGCCGGCTGCATCCTGCTGTCGCCCTGGCTCGACCTGGGCCGTGACCGCCGGGCTGTCCCCGACCTGGTACGCCGGGACGTGGTGCTCACCCCGGACTGGCTGGAGGCTTGCGCCCGCGCCTACGCGGCCCCGCCGGCCTGGGCCGGGCCGTCGGTCTCGCCGCTGCGCGCCGGGCACGCCGGGCTGCCGCCGCTGCTGATCCAGGCCGGCACCGACGAGCTGCTTGCCCCGGACGCCGAGGCGCTGGCCGCCAGCGCCTCGGCCGCCGGGACGGACGTGACCTACACCCGGTGGCCGCGCATGTGGCACAACTTCGTCCTGCAGCCCGGCCTGCTTGCCGCGGCCGACAGCGCACTGGCCGAGGCCGCCTGGTTCGTCGGCCAGGTGGCGCCCACCGCGTGAGGGAAGCACGAGCCGGGGGATAGCCTGGGCTGGTGAAGGCGGGAGTGGTCATCGACGAGTACCGGGCCGAGCCGGGCCAGGGCGACTTCCTGGTCCGCGGTGTGATCGGCGCCGACCCCGACTCGGGGGCCATCGCGGTGGGCGATGAGATCCAGGTGGGCCAGACGGTCCAGTTCCAACTTCCTGCATACCTTCACCGCCTCGATCGCCCTGTTCCCGGATCTGGCCTGAGGCACTCACCCGGAGGCGCTCAGCCGATCCGGCCGTAGTGCCGCAGTATCCGGTCGGCCACGCGGAACAGCGGCGGGTAGCGCTTGACCTGACCGCGGGCCCAGCCGGCCGCGGCGCCGCGCGCCCAGTGCGCGCAGGCGGCGACCGGACCGCAGGTCACGATGCCCGTCCCGACGAACTGGTCGCCGCTCTTCAGCGTCTCCTTGTACTGCTCCGGCCCGGCCCCCATGTCGATCAGCTGAACGCCGAGGGCGGCCGCCTGCTCGGCCATCCGCAGGTGCTGGATCATCCCCGGCGATTCCCGGCTGAAACGCAGGTCGTAGGCCGAGAACCAGGCCCCGAGCATGCGGTCGCAGCGGAGGCCGAAGTCCGCGGCGATCACCTTCTCGCCCGCATAAAGGACGGACAGCAGTCCGCAGAAGTGGTCATTCCTAGTGTTGAAGAGCCGGTCGATGAAGTCGACGACCCACGGCCGGTCGAAAAGGTTCAGCCGCGTGCTCTGGTAATACTGGCCCGCCTTCCAGGCCATGAGCATACGCAATGCGGAAATATCCCGCGAGTCGACCACGAAACGGAGCTCGCCGGCCTCACGTTCCAGCCGCCGCGCCTTGCGGCCTAGCTCCCGGCAGAACTTGGGTGACCTCATCCGGAGCTTTTTCTCGTATACCTCGAATCCGCCGGCCAAATCCATGAACGGCGCCGGGTATACGGTGGACGTATAGCGCTCGAAGGGCCGTTGCTCCGCCACCAGGTTGTCGAACTGCCACGCCGACACCCGGCACGCCCGCAGCAGTTCTCGCGGATCCCAGTCCGCCGACGGCGCGTGCACGAGGCCCTGGCCGTAGTTCAGGCCGGCGCTGATGGGCGCGCCGATGCCGAGCCCGCGCCGCTCGAAAGGGAAGAATCCGGCAATTTCCGGCCCATCGTACAGTACCGCGACACGAGCCTGCGGGCGGAAATTGCCGACGGCGATCGAGAATTCGGGACAAAGGAACGGGCTGTCCAGGGATACCGTCGCGCGCTGCATGGAGCGCCACGCGGCAATCTCGGCCGGGCCGAGTTCACCTGGGCATGCCAGCGAGATCTGCACCTTATTGATTCCCCCGTGCTGATTCAGGCCCAATAATCCATCCAGTTCAGCCGTCCTGGAGCGTATTATCTTAGCCGCCGCGAGGCGTAATTGCGGTGTGTCCGCATTACTCGGCCGGCCGAACCCGATGGTTTCCGCGGCGAGCGCGAGCGTGTCCTCGCGCATGAAGCCGGAGCCGGACGACAGGCCGGCCAGCGCCGCTTCGACCGACTCCAGCGTCCACATGCCGTCCGGCGAGCCGTGCTCGGAGGCCTGGAACGTGGCCCGGATCCGGGGCGGATCCAGCACCGCGGCCACCCCGCCGTGCACCACGAACACCTCGCCGTTGATCGCCTCGCCGGCCGGGCTGGCCAGGTACACCACGAGCGGCGCGACGTGCTCGGGCGCCAGCGGGTCGACCGCGCCAGTGGAGGGGGGGCCCCATCAGGCCGGCCGTCATGGCGGTGCGCGCGCGGGGGCAGATGGCGTTGGCCCGGACCCCGTACCGGGCGCAGCTGCGGGCCGTCGTCACCGTGAGGGCGGCGATGCCGGCCTTGGCCGCGGCGTAGTTGGGCTGGCCGGCCGAGCCGAGCAGGAACGCCTCGGACGAGGTGTTCACGATCCTGGCGTAGACCGGGCCGCCCGCCTGCTTGCTCTGCTCGCGCCACCAGGCGGTCGCGAAGCGGGTCGTCACGAAGTGGCCGCGCAGGTGGACCCGCAGCACGGTGTCCCATTCCTGCTCGGACATGGAGAAGATCATCCGGTCGCGCAGCATCCCGGCGTTGTTGACCAGGATGTCCAGACGCCCGTACGCGCCGAGCGCCGCCGCGAGCAGCCGCTCGCCCGTAGACCACTCCCCGACGTCCCCGGCGGCCACAACCGCCTGCCCGCCGGCTGCGGCGATCTCCGCCGCTACCGTCTCGACCGCGTCGGAGGCCAGGTCGTTGAGCACCAGCCGCGCCCCGGCCCGGGCCAGCGCCAGCGACTCGGCCCGGCCGAGCCCGGCCCCCGCCCCGGTCACGACCGCCACCCGGCCGTCCAGCGTGCCGGACACCGGTCAGTACCCCGGGCCGGACAGCAGGCCGCCGTCGGCGACGAACTCGCTGCCGGTGCGAGTAGGACGACTCGTCGCAGGCCAGGTACGCCACCAGCCGGGAGATCTCGACCGGCTCGGCGAACCGGGCCAGCGGCATGGCCCGCAGGAACGCCTCGCCCTGGTCCGGCGCGCGGGCGCCCGCCGAGTCGATGATCATCTGGGTGAGCACGCCGCCGGGATGGACCGAGTTGACCCGGATGCCGAACCTGGCCAGCTCACGCGCGGCGACCTTGGTCATGCCGCGGATCGCGAACTTGCTCGCGCTGTAGGCCGACAGGCCTTCCGCCCCGGCGAACCCCTCGACCGAGGAGATGTTGACGATCGACCCGCCGCCCGCCTTGGTCATCGGGTCGATCACCGCCTTCATGCCGAGCCAGCAGCCGACCGCGTTCACCTCGAGCACTCGCCGGAAGTCGGCCAGCGGCATGTCCGCGATCATCGCGAACTGCAGCACCCCGGCGTTGTTCACCAGGACATCCAGGCTGCCGAACGCGTCCACGGCCAGGGCGACCGCCGCGGCCCAGTCGTCCTCGCTGGTCACGTCGTGGTGCAGGTACCGGCAGGACCGCTCGCCGAGCCCGGCCGCCACGAACGCGCCCCGCTCGTCCAGCACGTCGCCGAACACCACCTGGGCGCCCTCGGCCACGAAGTGCCGCACGTGGGACTTGCCCATGCCCCGGGCACCGCCGGTGATCAGCGCGACCTTACCGTCGAGCCGGCCCATGGCCCCCTCCTCCCGTGCCGAGCCTAACACCAACGCTGCAAAACTAGAACGTGTTATTGTTTTGCCGGAAGGGCCGGATGCCGGAGGACCGGATGGAACGCAGCGCGGACTACATCGTGGCCGGGGCCGGCAGTGCGGGCTGCATCCTGGCCCGGCGTCTGGCCGAGACCGGCGCCAGCGTCATCCTCCTGGAGGCGGGCGGCCCGGATCGCACCCGGCTGGTGCGCCAGCCGGGCATGATCGCCATCTTCCATAACGTGCCCGCGCTGAAGAAGCGACTGGACTGGGGGTATTACACCGCCCCGCAGGCCGGCGCGCTCGGCCGCCGGATCCCGCAGCCCCGGGGCCGGGTGCTGGGCGGGTCCGGCTCGATCAACGGCATGGTCTTCGTCCGCGGGAACCGCCAGAACTACGACGACTGGGCCGCCGCGGGCTGCGCCGGGGTGTACGGGTCGCCGCAGCTGCTGATGCTGTCGGGCGTCGGCCCGGCCGGGCACCTGCGCCAGCACGGCATCACCGTGGCCGCCGACCTGCCGGTCGGCGACAACCTGCATGATCACCTGTTCGTGCCCATGACCTACTGCATGACCTCGGCCCGCAACCGCGGCACCACGCCGTACTTCGTCCGCGGCGCCCTCACCGAGGCGATCCGCGGTGGCTGCTGGATGGGCCGCACCGTGTTCGAGGTCCTGGGCTTCGTCCGCAGCCCGCGGGCCACGGGGCCAGGCCAGATCCCCGACCTCCAGGTGCACGTGCTCCCGTGGAGCTACCCGTTCCCCAACCAGGACTCCCCGGCCCGGCACAAGGTCGACAAGCGCAGCGCGCTGACGATCATGCCCACGCTGATCTACCCGAAGAGCCGCGGCACTCTGCGGCTCGCCTCCGCCGACCCGTCCGCCGCCCCGGTCATCGACCCGGGCTACCTGACCGAACCCGACGACGCCCGGCTGCTGCTGGACGGCATGGAGCTGATCCGCGCCACGATGGCCAGCAAGATCATCGCAGGCCAGTTCAGCCTGGAGCTGAGCCCCGGGCCCGTCTACCCGGACCGGGCCGCGCTGGCCCGGGAACTGCCCAATCGCGCCACGTCGGTGTACCACGCGGTCGGCACCTGCCGGATAGGCACCGACGAACGCGCCGTGGTCGACCCTGCGCTGCGCGTCCGCGGCATCGACGGCCTCCGGGTCGCAGACGCGTCGATCATGCCCAGCATCCCCGGCGGCAACACGAATGCCCCCGCCATGATGATCGGCGAGCACTGTGCCAGCCTTATGGGGCCAGCCTTATGGGGCCAGCCTTATGGGGCCAGCCTTATGGGGCCAGCCTTATGGGGCCAGCCTTATGGGGCCAGCCTTATGGGGCCAGCCTCATGACCGCGGCCTCAGGCCGGCTCCTCTAAGCCCGTATTATCAGGGGTGCCCTTTCCGACGCACGGAGGAAGATGCTCGATGTCCGCCCAGCAGCCGGCGCCTTCCGGACTGGACCCCGATGACCCGATCGGCGTCCGCTATCCCAATACGGCCCGTATCTGGAACTACCAGCTCGGCGGCAAGGACAACTTCGCGGTGGACCGGCAGGCGTCCGACGCGGCCAATGCGATGGTCCGGGGGCTGGGGGTGCCGGCCGGTGCCGACACCGCCGTGGAAAGCCGCCACCTGCTCCAGCGGATGGTCGACTACATGCTCGGGCAGGGCGTCCGCCAGTTCCTCGATCTCGGCTCCGGGCTGCCGAACATGGCCAATACCCACCAGATCGTCCACCGGACGGCGCCCGGGGCACGGATCGTCTACGTGGACGTCGATCCGCTCGTGTCCAGCCATGCCGCCGCGCTGATGGCCGGCCCCAATGTCGTCACGCTCCGCGCGGATCTGCGCGAACCGGGGCAGGTGCTCGGCGACCCGCAGGTGCGCGGCCTGCTCGACTTCGGCCAGCCGGTCGGGATCATGTTCATGTGCGTGCTGCACTGCCTGTGGGATAACGAGGACCCGTGGGAGGTCGTCCGGCAGTTCCGGGACGCGGTGCCGCCGGGCAGCTACCTGGCCCTGAGTCACATGACCGACGAGGCCCACCCGGACGCGGCCGAGGGGCTGTTCCGCATGACCCAGGACCTGCACTGGAACACCCCGCTCATCTGGCGCAGCCGGGCCGGCATCGCCCGGTTCTTCGACGGGTTCACGCTGGTCGAGCCCGGCCTGGTGCGCCCCGCGCAGTGGCGGCCCGACCTGGACGAACCGCTCCGCCAGCGCCGCGGGGACGATGACGACGACACCCGTGGTGAGGCTGCTCGTCCCCGAGCCGGTCGCGGACGACAGCGGGGCCGCGTGGCACCTGTGCGGGATCGGCATCAAGGACCCCGGCTGCCACCAGAGCGGGGCCTAGGCCGCGATCCCGTCGAACAGGAGCCGGAGCAGGGCCTCGGCCACCTGGTCGGTGCTGTAGCCGCCCGCGGCACGCCACTGCGACGGGAGCCACAGCACGTCCCGCAGCAGGCGGTAGGTGAGCCGCGGGTCGAGGTCGGCGCGGAAGATCCCGGAGGACTGGCCCCGCTCGAGCTGCGTGACCCAGGTCCGCTCGATCTCGTTCAGCGCCTTGCGCAGGTAGCTGAACCGGGGATGGGCGGCGAAATAACTCCAGTCGTTCGCCAGCATGGCCAGCGCGGCGCGGTGCCGGGGCAGGGTCCGGCTGGTCGACCGCACGATCTGCTCCAGCACGTCGCGCGGCGAACCGGCCGCCGACACCGCGGCCCGGTAGTCGGCGAGCACGTCGTTGATGAAGCCCGACAGGATCTCGTCGCCGATCGACTCCTTGGAATCGAAGTGGTGGTACAGGCTGCCGGACAGGATGCCCGCAGCCTCCGCGATCTCCCGCACGGTCGTCGCGCGGAAGCCCTTCTGCGCGAACAGCTCGCCCGCGAACTGCACCACGTCGGCCCGGCGCTGCCCCGCGAGGGCCGCCCCCGCCGGCGCTGGCCGGGCCCGGACGGCCGGCGGACGCCGCACCGGATCGGCTTTTTGAAGATGCCGAACGGGCCGTCCTCCCGCTACCCTGACGTGTGCCGCCCACGTCGGCATTATCGCAGCCCCGCGCTATTTGACCTAACGCTTGCTCGGTTCGTGCCGCGGGATGGCGGCGAACCGTGCGTCCACTTGCGCCCCGGTCAGGCCGAAGTCGGCCAGGGTGTACCGGTGCGGGGGCCACGGCCCCCGGCCCGGGGGACCGGCCCCCGCCACCAGGGCCCGCATCGCGTCGGCGGCCGCGCCGGACAGCGGCAGCCCGAAGTACCCGTAGGCCCCCTCCACCGTGCCGAACGGGTCGGCCACGAAGTCCTCGTAGTGCACGTCGTAGAACCGGGCCGCGTGGTGCCGGGCCCGTTCGGCCAAAAATCGTTCCAGCCCGGACGCCCACAGTTCCAGCTGGTCCTCCCCGATCACCGGGCCGTGGAACGTCGCCGACCAGCCTGCGGAGGCCTGGGCGGCCAGGCTGCACAGGGACGCGATCGCGACCCTCGGGGCCCGGTGCGTCTGGATCACCAGCGCGTCCGGGTAGGCGGCCAGCAGCGCGTCCAGCGCGAACAGGTGGCTGGGGTTCTTGAGCACCCAGCGGCGGCCGACCTCGTTCAGGCCGATCAGCTGCAGGTTGCGGCGGTGCCGCCGGTACGCTTCCGTCCAGTCCTGGTCCCGCAGCCACGCCGAGTAGGCCGGCAGGTGGGCCAGGCACTCGAAGGAGACCGAGCGCATCGACTGCCGCAGCAGCTGCCAGCACTCCTCGACCTGGTCAGTCGCGATGTAGTGCACCCCCATGAACTCGGGATGCTCCACATGGTGCCGGGCGCAGGCCGCCTGGACGGCCTGGAAGACCGGATCGCCGGCCAGGCCGGCGGCGGCCGGGGCTGTGGCGCCTCTGCCAGCCACAGCTCGAGACCCTGGTGCGCCGGGTCGGCCACCAGCAGCCGGTGCAGCGCGGTGGTGCCGGTCCGCGGCCCCATCCGGCGCTGCGAGAACCGCACCACCATGGAGTTGATCATCACCACCGAGCCTCCGCTCTCCGCCAGAGCCGCCGTGAACAGCCTGGTCAGGCGCAGCGCGGCCACCACGTTCGCGTCGAAGCCGGCCCGATGGCGTCCAGGTCCACCGAGGTCAGGTCCTTGATCGGCGGCATGGCCAGCGCGTTGTACACCAGCACGTCGACCCGGCCGAACTCCTCGCGCGCCGCGTCCGCCAGATGGGCCGCCGCGTCCGCGTCGGCCAGGTCGGCCTGCACGGCCAGCCCGCGCCGGCCGAGCGCGGCGACCTCCTTGGCCACCTCGTCCAGCCGCGACGCGGTCCGCGCGCCCAGCACCACGTCCGCGCCTTCGCGGGCGCTGGCCAGCGCGATCGCGCGCCCGAGACCGGGGCCGACGCCGGCCACGACCACCACCTTGTCCGGCAGCATCATCAGCCGAGCATCCTTTCTGCCACCGCGGCCTGGCGGGCGGCGATCCGGGCCCGCCATTCCTCACCGGACACCCTCGCCTGGTCGTAGTAGGGCAGCCGGGCCGGCAGGTCAGCGTGCGGGACCACGCAGACCTCCGGGCCGTCCGCGGGCGTGAGGTCGCGGGTCAGCCGCTGCCAGCGGATCTGCACGTACCCGCGCCGGTGCCCGGTGCGCTCCAGCCAGTTGGCCACGCCGGGGTCGCGCTCGCTGATCACGAACCGTATCCGGCCGTCCGGGTCGACGCGGGCCTGGTCGGCGGTCAGGCTGGTCTGGTGGTTGATGTAGTCCAGCGACACGTACCACATGCTGCCGAGCTGGATCCCCTGGTACGGGGCCAGCCCCAAAGCGTCCCGGCTCGCGGTGGGCACGGTCACGACCATGGCCTCGTCGTCGCCGAGGTCGTAGTGCCCGGCCGAGGAGAACTGGGTGGCCAGCCCGCCGGGGGTCGGCCGGGGCGGCGTCATCGTGTTGACCGGCTCCTTCAGGTAGAACCACTCGGGAAAGGCCAGGAACGTCCGCAGCCGGGACAGCAGGATCTTGCCCGCCACGTCGTACCGCCTGGCCAGCGCGCCGGTGTCGGCTGTGGTCGGCGGCGGGCAGCCCGCCCGGTCGGCCCGGTGGATGGTGATCGTGCCCCGGCGTTCGGCCGCCCAGTCGCTGTACACCTCGCGGACCAGCAGCATCGACGATCCGGCGCCGAGCCTGAAGTAGTTGCGCTGCGGGGCCGCGGGCCCGAAGCGCAGCTCGAACGTGCCGTCGGCCGCGATGTCGATGGACCGGTCATCGAACGCGCTCAGGCTGTCCGGCACCTCGACCGGGGAGTAGTCGCCCTTCAGCACCTGGAAGCTCAGGTCCGCGGTCGTGCCGCGCCGCCCGGTGACCACGTACTCGGCGTCGTCGCGCAGGTAGGCGTGGAAGTACAGGGTGTCCGGGTTGTCCAGCCCCATCTTGGTGTACGGGCCGGTCGAGGCCACGAAGGTAGGGGAAGTCCCGCTGGTAGGCCCAGGCCAGCCGGAGCGAGGCCTGGATGCTGCCCGCTAGGTAGTCATACCCCTCGGCCAGGTCCTGCTCCGAGACGACGTGCGGGGCGCCGGCGATGATCTTCTCGGCTTCGGCCAGCGCCTCAGCGAACTGCTGCGTCAGCACTGTGCTTCTCAGACTGGGCGGCTCCCAGCTTGGCCGTGAACCGGAAGCTCGGCAGGTCGTCGAGGGACAGCATGGCCTCGTAGGTGCGCACGTACCCGGTGTGCGCGATCCGCCAGCGGCCGTCCTCGCCGCGCCGGTAGCGGTCCTGGTAGAACGCCGCGCCCTTGATCACCACGCGGTGCTCGGTGGCGATCACGGTGTCCTCGAACGACCAGGTCCCGCTGGCCTCGCTGCCGTCGACCGAGATCTCCGGCTGGCCGGCCGAGTGCACGGTGATCATGCCCGGTCCGAGCTTGGCCCGCAGGAACGCCACGATCTCATCCCGGCCGGTGAGCTTCAGCGGCTGGCCGTAGACCATCGTGCCGTAGTCCACCGTGGCGTCCGGCGTGAACACCTCGGCCAGGTCGTCCCACAGCTTCAGGTCGACGCAGCGCAGGTAGCGGTACTTCACCTGGCGGATCTCTTCGAGAGCGACAAGGTCCATGGCCACCAGCTTGGTGCATCCCATTGACTGGAACAAGAACCTGTTCTAGTTTTTCGCCACGAGACCGAGGATGGTGAGCGTTATGCAAAACCGATTCGCGAGTGCAGGCCTCTGCGGCCTGCGCGAGCGATCGGTGCCCACAGTGGAGAGCAACCACAGCGGGTTCTTTGCATAACGCGAACTTTTGACAGAAACGGGGTGCCATGCGGTTCTGCTACGCGGAGTCGATGACGGACCCGTCGTTCTACGCCCCGCTGGCGCGCGCCGCCGAGGAGGCCGGGTTCGACTCGATGATGGTGCCCGACAGCGTCTGCTACCCCGAGCACGCCGGCAGCCGGTACCCGTTCAATCCCGACGGCAGCCGCGAGTTCCTGGAGGACAAGCCCTTCCTCGAGCCGTTCTCGCTCATCCCCGCGCTCGGGGCGGTGACCGAGCGGATCCGGTTCGTGACGTTCGTGCTGAAGCTCCCCGTCCGCCACCCGGTGCTGGTGGCCAAGCAGGCCACCTCGACGGCCGTGCTGACCGGCAACCGGCTCGTCCTGGGCGTCGGGACCAGCCCGTGGCGGGAGGACTACGAGGTGCTCGGCGTGGACTGGGACACCCGCGGGCAGCGCATGGACGAGGAGATCGCCATCCTGCGCGGGCTCGCGGCCGGAGGCTACTTCGAGCACCACGGGAAGGTCTTCGACCTGCCCCCGGTCAAGATCGCCCCGGTACCGGGCATGCCGATCCCCGTCCTGATCGGCGGTCACTCCGACGCGGCCCTGCGCCGGGCCGCGTGGCTGGGCGACGGCTGGCTGCACGGCGGGGGAGACCCGGCCGAACTGCCCGGCCTGCTCGCCCGCCTCGCCGGGCACCGCCGCGCCGCCGGGACCGCGGACCGCCCGTTCGAGGTGCACGTGATCTCGGCCGACGCCTATACCGCGGACGGCGTGCGCCAGCTCGAGGCCCACGGCGTGACCGACGTGATCGTGGGCTTCCGCTGGCCGTACCAGACCGGCCCCGACACTGAGCCGCTGGCGGACAAGATCACCAAGTTGCGCCGGTTCGCCGACACCGTGATCGCCCGCCTGCCCGCCGGAGAATAGGCCCGGAGAATAGGCCCGGAGAATAGGCACTGGACTAGGCTGGCCCCCTGCGTACCTGCCGCACCGGCGCCAGTCCCCGGATCACCTGCGCCGCCGCCGGTCTCGCCCTGGGCCTGCTGGCCCTCGGGCCCGGCCTGCGGCGCGGCTTCCTGCTCAGCTACGACATGCTGTTCGTCCCCCGCGAGCCGTTCGCCGCCGCCCTGCCCGGCCTCGCCCCACCCCGCGCCGTCCCCAGCGACCTGGTGGCAGCCGCCGCCTCCCGGGTCCTCCCCGCCGACGTCGCGCAGAAACTCGTCCTGCTGGCCATCTTCGTCCTGGCCTGCTCCGGAGCGGCCGCCCTCCTGGACCGCGAGCCGCTGCTGGCCCGCCTCGCGGCCGGCGTCTTCTACGCCTGGAACCCGTACGTCGCCGAGCGGCTCATCATCGGCCAGTGGGCGCTGCTGCTCGGCTACGCCGGCCTGCCCTGGGTCCTGCGCGCCGTGCTCGCCCCCGGCCTGGCGTCCTGGCGCGGCGCCACCCGGCTGGCCCTGACCCTGCTGCCCGCCGTCATCGGCGGATACACCGCTCTCTCGATCACCGCGCTGATAGTGGTGCCCGCCGTGCTGCTCGCTTGCCGCGCTCGCCGGGCGGCCGTCGCGCTGGGCGTCTTGGCCGTGGGCAGCCTGCCGTGGTTCATCCCGTCCCTGCTGCACGCGGTCTACGTCGACCCGGCCAGCGTGGCCGCGTTCGCGGCCCGGGCCGACACGCCGTTCGGCAGTATCGGCAGCCTGCTCATGCTGGGCGGCGCCTGGAACGCGCAGACGGTCCCCAAGGCCTACGGCGGGCCGTGGTCGGCCCTGTGGCTGGCCGTGGTCATCGTCGCCCTGGCCGCCTACCTGCTGTTCGCCGCCCGCCAACGCCGCTGGCCCGGCCTGGGCGTGGCTGCCGTGGCCGGCCTGGTGATCGCGGCCCTGGGTGTGACCGCGCCCGGCCGGGACCTCCTCAGGTCCATGATCAGCGCCTGGCCGGGCTTCGCCGTGCTGCGCGACGCCCAGCAGTTCGTCGCGCCGCTGGCCCTGGCCGAGGCCGCCGGCTTCGGCCTGGCCGTCGCGGCAGCTCTGAACCACGGCCCGCTCGCACAGGCGGGACCGGAATACCCCGGCCCGTTCGGCCATAAAGCCCTCAAACCCAAGCGTTCCGCCCGCCCCGACGCGGCCGGGACCCTGCTTGCCGTCGTCGCCCTGCTGGCGCCCGTGCTGCTGCTGCCCGGTCTGGCCTGGGGTGCCGCGGGGCGGCTGCGGCCGGCCTGGTACCCGGCGGCCTGGCTGGCCGCGGCGCGCAGCCTCGACGCCAGCCCGGCGCGCGGCAGCGTGCTGCTGCTGCCCTGGGCGACCTACCGCACGCCGACCTGGAACCACGGCGAGGTCGTGCTCGACCCATGGACCCGGCTGCTGTCCCGGCCGGTGATCTGGAACGACGGGACCCAGGTCGGTGCCGTGGCCCTCGTGCCCGACGACCCCCGGGCCCGCGGCCTGTCCGCCGCCATCGGCGGGGGTGGCCCGCTGACCGCGGCGCTGCGCGCGGCCGGGGTCCGGTTCGTCCTGGACGACGCGGACGACCCCGGACCGCGGCTCACCGCTCGGCTGCCCGGATCGGTCGTGATCATCGACCTGCCCGGCCTGACCGTGTACCAGCTGCCGACCTTGGAATCGAATACTCCAGCGTGTCGGGAGCGAGAATGTCGGCAGCGTTGGTTATCATTAGAACATAGTTCTGATCACGTAGGCAAGGAGCGGAACCGTCGACCGGAGGGAGGTGACCCAGGCGCCATGAGCACGGTGATGGTCCCGGCCAGCTCGGGCGAGGCGCTCGAGATGCTGGAGTCTGCGCTGGGGTTCCTCGCCGGCGTGGACCCCACCAGCCTCCCCGACACCGAGCTGGCCCGGGGCCTGCAGGTACTGGAGCAGATATCGGGTCGCCGTGGCGTCAGCGTACCGAACCCCGCTTGACACCGGCCCGCTCCTTCAGGGATGAAATGTTATGACGACCTTGCCCCGGGCGTGACCGTCTCGCATGTACCGGATGGCCGCGATGGTCTCGCTCAGCGGGTAAACCTTGTCGATGACCGGTGTGACCTGGCCGGATTCGATCATTTCGGTGAGCGCGATGAGGTCCGCCTTGTTCTCGGAGCAGAGCAGCGTGCTCAGGTGCTGGCTGGTGAACGGGGAGAGCATGACGGCCCGGAGCTGACGGTCGCTCCCGCCGAGCCAGCGGCCGTCCGTCTCGCCGCCGATGATGACCAGCGTCCCGCGGGGGGTCAGGGCGCGGCGGAGCTGCCGCAGCGGCCGGTTGCCCCCGGTGTCGAGGATCACGTCGTATCGGCGCCCGCCGTCGGCGATGTCCTCGCGGGTGTAGCCGATGACCCGGTCCGCGCCGATGGATTTGACCACGTCCGCCTTCGCGGTGCTGCACACGCCCGTGACGTCCGCGCCGTACGCCTTGGCGATCTGCACGGCGAACGTGCCGACGCCTCCCGAGGCGCCGATGACCAGGACCTGCTGGCCAGCCTGCACGTGTCCGCGGTCGCGGACCGCCTGCAGGGCGGTCAGGCCGGAAACGGGTACGGCCGCGGCCTGGGCAAAGGTGAGGTTCGAGGGCCTGGGCGCGAGCTTGCCTGCCCGGGCCCGCGCGTACTCGGCGAAGGAACCCTCGGCGATGCCGAACACCTCGTCGCCCACCGCCAGCGTCGTCACGTCCCCGCCGACCGCGTCGACCCGCCCGGCGACCTCCCGGCCTGGCACGGGGGTCTTGGGCGCCCGGATTCCGTATCCCGCCAGGCGCACCGCATAGGGCAGGCCGGCCACGAGATGCCAGACGCCCCGGTCCACGCCGGCTGCGTGCACGCGCAGCAGCACCTCGCGGTCGCCGATCGCAGGCCGGCCGGCCTGGCCGAGCCGCAGCACGTTCTCGGCCTCGCCGTAGTTTTCCTGGATGATCGCCTGCATCGTGGTCCCCGCGGTCGTCGTGGAGGTAGTCATCAGAGTCCTTTCTGCGTCCAGGTGATCGGAAACGTCCGCCGGGTGATAGGGACGAAGGTCAGGCGTCGCTGCGCGATGCCCGCAGGGACGCCGCGGCCAGGGCGACGGCGGCGTATCCGCCGAGCACGGCGAGGGCGAGGCCGGGGCTGAGCAGTCCGGCCGAGCGGTGGACCGTCACGGCCGCTTGGGTGGCGATGCCGGGCATGTACTGACGCCAGCCGGCGGGCAGGAACTGGCCGACGGTGAGCCCGCCGATGATGATCAGCGCGAGGGTGGTGGCCGCTCCCGCGGTGTGCCGGATGACGCCGCCCAGACCGACGCCGATGACGGCGGTCAGGCTCACGGCCAGCGCCCCGAAGACCATGGCCTGCACCACACCGGGATGGCCGATGGCCACCTGGGCGTGTTTGCTGGCGAAGATCCGCTGGCCGAGCTCGAAGCCCGCGACGTTGCAGAGCAGGGCCACCGGGAACGCGAACGCGGCCACCGTGGCGGCCTTGGCCGCCAGCACGAGCGGCCGGGCGGGCATGGCGATGAACGTAGACCGGATCATCCCGGTGGAGTACTCCGAGGTGACCGTCTTCACCGCGAGTGCGCCGAGGACCACCGCGGCGATCATGACCCCGACCATCGAGGCGCTGGCGGGGTCGAAGACCTGGCGCTGCTGGGCCGTCATGGTGTGCCACTGGCCGGCTTCGGAGAAGGCCACGGCGACCCCGAAACCGATGGCCATCACCATGGTCAAGACTGCGGTGCGCCAGGTGGAGGGCAGGGTGCGCAGCTTGGTCCACTCGGCCCGGACGATCCTGCGGGTCATGGTGGTGTGAGTCATCGTGCTCATGTCAGATTCCCTTGCTCGAGCCGGCCAGCTGGTCGGCCTGGTCGGCTGGTTCCGGATTGGTCATCGGGGCCGGGCGGGCGGCGGCCCGCCAGATCCAGGCCGCGAGCAGGATCATCGCGACGGCGAACGGCAGCATGAACAGCACGACCTTGGGGCCGACGGCGCCCATTGACTCGGCGAGCAGCAGGCCGGCGGTGAACAAGACGGCCAGCCAGCGCGGCACCCGGCGGCTGCGCCACAGCGCATACCCCATGACGACCGGCGCGGTGTACTCGCTGACGAAATAGACGTACTCGGCGACCTGCGCCGGCCTGGAACCGAAAAGGGTCACCAGGAACCGGGCGGCCGCTATCTGGCTCGTGTGCGCCGAGGCCGCGGCCGCGAGGCCGACCCCGACCAGGACGTTGAACACGGCCCCGGCGAACGCGCCCAGGCCGCCCAGCACCGCGGCGATCGTGGCGATGACCCAGCCGCGCCTGGTGACCAGCGTGGCGATCGCCGCATACGAGACCGCCAGGCCGCCGAGCGCCACCACCGACAGGCCACCCGACAGGTACAGCTGGGACGAGTGGGCCGCCGCGATGGGCAGCAGCCGCAGCGCGGTGGCCGTATTGGTGACCACCTGGTCGGTGCCCTTGGGGTCCAGCGCCTCGGCGCCGACGTACAGCGCGGCGGTGACGGGCAGGAAGGCGGCCAGCAGCCGCTGGCGGACCCGGGCGGCGTTGGTGGGCTTCTCGGTGGCGGCAGTGATTGCGCTCATGTCAGATCCCCTTGCTTGCGTCGGCCAGCTGGCCGGCGTGGTAGTCGGTTTCGTCTCGGGTCAGGTCGAAGAAGGCTTCCTCGAGCGTGGCGCTGTGGGTGGCCAGCTCGACCAGGGCGATGTCGTGGGCGCATGCGACCGCGCCGATCGCGGCGGCGTCCAGGCCGGTCACGACCAGGGCGCCGCCGGGACCGCCCTCCAGCAAGGCGCCGCGCCGGCTCAGGGCATCGGCCAGGTCGGCCTGCTGTACGGCCCGGACCCGGACACTCGGGGTGGCGTTGCGGTTGACGAACTCCTCCGTGCTGGCGTCCGCGATGATGCGGCCGCGGCCGATGACGAGCAGGTGATCGGCGGTCTGGGCCATCTCGCTCATCAGGTGGCTGGACAGGAACACCGTGCGGCCCTGGGCGGCTAGCGACTTCATCAGGTTCCTGATCCACAAGATGCCGTCGGGGTCCAGGCCGTTGATCGGCTCGTCGAACAACACCGTCTCGGGGTCGCCGAGCAGGGCCGCGGCGATGCCGAGCCGCTGGTTCATGCCGAGCGAGAAGGTACCCACCCGCTGGCCAGCGACGTCGCTGAGCCCGGCGATGTCGAGCACTTCGCCCACCCGGCGGCGGGTGATGCCGTTGCTGTCCGCGAGCCACAGCAGATGATGAGCGGCGCTGCGGCCGCCGACGATGGCCTTGGCGTCCAGCAGCGCCCCGACCGACCGCAGCGGGTCGGCCAGCTCGCGGTACGGCTGGCCGTTGACCAGGACCGAGCCGGAGCTCGGCATGTCCAGGCCCAGGATCATCCGCATAGTGGTCGACTTGCCGGCCCCGTTCGGGCCCAGGAAGCCGGTCACCCGGCCGGGCCGGACGACGAAGGAGGCTTCGTCGACCGCAACCGTGTGGCCGTAGCGCTTGGTGAGGTGCCGCGCCTCGATCATTATTCGTCCTTCCCTCAAGCTGAGTGGTTCTGACTGGCTCTTCTAAATGGCAGCCTGCGCCCGGCGGCTGAGGTGGTGCTGTCGTGACGCTGAGGCGGGACCTATGGTGGGGCCACCCGGCCAACGCCTACCCCGACGTGCCCGGTGGCTGGCGCGACGACCCGCAGATCCGTCAGTTCGGCGCCCTCACCCGCGTTCGGTAACTGCCGCGAGAAACTCGGGTCTTCCACTCGTTAAGCGCTGCGCGCGACGAGGTCGAGGCTGATCTGCCACAACCTGGCCGCGGCGGCGGTGTCGTGGGAAGCCGGGCTGGAGGCCTTCGGCTTGCGGGCGGCGAAGTACGTACTGGTGACGCCCTTGACTTCGGGGGAAGAGGCCAGGTAGATCGAGGTGGCCGCGCCCTTTTCGGGGGTTTTCAGGAAGCGCCGTATCAGGGGAAGGAAGAGCTTCCACATCGGCGAGGGATCCTCGGCGGCGAATCCGGTGCGGACCACGCCCGGATGCAGCACGGTGGCAGTGACGCCGGTGCCGTCCAGCCGGCGCGCCACTTCATAGGTGAACAGGACGTTGGCCAGTTTGGACTGGCTGTAGGCCTGCTGCCCGGAGTAGCGGTGCTCGCCTTGCAGGTCGCCGAAGTTGATCTTCCCGGTGGCGTGGGCGCCGGAGGACACGGTCACGATCCGGGCCGGGGCGCTGGCCGTGAGCCGGTCCAGGAGCAGCCCGGTGAGCAGGAACGGGGCCAGGTGGTTGACCGCGAACGTGCGCTCCAGACCGTCGGGGGTGATCTGGCGGGTGGCCCAGAACCCGCCCACGTTGTTGACCAGCACATCCAGCCGGGGGTAGGCCGCCAGCACCTCTCCGGCCAGTCGGCGCACCTCGGCCTGGGATGACATGTCGGCGGGAAACGGATCGACCGTGGAGTTGCCGGATGCCATGGCGACCTCAGCTGCCGCGGCCCTGGTCCGGGCGATGTCGCGGCCGGTGATGCCGACCCGGGCGCCCATCGCGGCCAGGCCGGTGGCGGTGGCCCGGCCGATCCCGCCGGTGCCCCCGGTGACCAGGACCGTCTGGCCCGCCATCGGGCCGGCGGTGGTACTAACCATCGCTGACTTCTTCCCGCGTACGGCGGGGTTCCTTGTCCGTGGCAGGCTCCTGGCCGCTCCCGCCCGGCTGCTTCCGCATGTCATCTAGTGTCGGGGCGGAAGACGAGTACGAGCACGCGCAGGGCGAGGATCGCGGCGATGACGAGCAGGCAGTAGCCGAAGAACGCGTACAGGGTCACGGTCTTGGTGATGGCCGGGCCGCCGTGCAGGCCGAGCATCAGCACGGCCATGACGCCGGATGTGGCGGCCAGGGCCACCAGGATGACCTGGTGCAGCAGGCCGGTGAGGTAGCGGCGGTCGGCCGGGTCGGCCAGGAGGCGGACGTTGACGCTGAGCCGTCCGGCTTCGAGCGCTCCGCCGATCCGGTCGATGCGGCGGGGGAGGCGGCGCAGCGCGGGCAGCAGCGCGATCAGCTCGTCGGCCGCGGTCTTGCGCAGCGCGTCCGGGCTGAACTGGGCGGTGAGCTGCCCGGCGGCGAACCGGCGGGCTTCGGCGACGATGTCGAAGCCGGGGGCGAGGGCGGTGAGCGTGCCCTCCATCGTGGCCAGCGCCCGGAACACCGCCGCTATCTCCGGTGGTACCGCCAGCCCGTGCTCGGAGACGATGCGGAACAGGTCGGTGAACATGGTCACGTCGGGGGTGATCCCGGGTCCGGTGTGCCGGGCCAGGAACCGGCCCAGCATCCGTTCCAGGCGCGGCTCGTCCAGCTCCCCGGGCCGCTCGACCACTTCCAGCAGCGCGTCGGCCAGGCCGGCCGGGTCGCCCCGGTCCAGGGCCAGCAGCAGCCGCTGCAGCGCGGTGCGCAGCCCGGCGTCGATGCGGCCGACGGACCCGAAGTCCAGCAGGCCGAGCCTGCCGTCGGCCAGCAGCAGGACGTTGCCCGGGTGCGGGTCGGCGTGGAAGGTGCCCTCCAGCATGACCTGGCGGAGCAGGCAGTCCAGCAGGCCGCGGGCCAGCGCGGCGCGCACCCCGGCGGGCGTGCTGGGGTCTATCGTGGCCAGGGGCCGCCCGTCCAGGCGCTCCATCACCAGCACCGGGGCGGTGCACAGCGGCTGGTAGGGCACCGGGATGGCGATGCCGCCGCGGCCGTCCGATGCGGCGGCCACCGAGGTCATGTTGCGTGCTTCTACCCGCAGGTCGAGTTCCTCGCGCAGGGCGGCGGCGAACCCGGCGGCCAGCCCGGCGGCGCCGACCGCCCGGCCCCAGCTGGTGCTGCGCTCCAGCCGGGCCGCGAGCCGCCCGGTGATATCCAGGTCCCTGTCCACGGTCTGGCTGACGTCCGGGCGGCGTACCTTGACCACGACCCGGGCCCCGGACCGCAGAGTCGCGGCGTGGACCTGGGCGATGGACGCGGCGGCGATCGGCGTGGGGTCGAAGCTGGCGAACAGCTCGCTCACCTCCGCTCCCAGCTCGGGCCGCAGCACCTGCTCGATCGCGGGCCAGGGGACCCCGGCCGCGTCGTCTTGCAGTCGGCTCAGCTCGGCGGTGAACTCAGCCGGGAGAAGATCGCGGCGGGTGGACAGCACCTGCCCGAGTTTGACGAAGGTGACCCCGCCGTCCTCCATGGCCAGCCGCACCGAGCGGGCCAGCCGGGCCCGGCCTTCCGGGGTGGCCAGCTCGGACCGGCGCCCGCCCCGCGCATACGGCAGCAGCCCGCGCCGCGCCAGGATCCTGCTGATCTGCCAGTAGCGCCCCGCCCGGCCCATCCGCCCTCGCGTGGCCCGCAGCACGTAGACCGGCCCGGGCACCGACCCGCTGGGCACCAGCGCCTCGGCGATGACCAGGAAGACCATGCCGGCCAGCAGCGCGATGACCGCCCCGAGGATCACGAACCACAGGGCCGGCAGCGCGCTGCCCTTCCGGGGAAACCCCGGGCCGCCGATCATGGCCGTGACGACCGGCGAGAACACCAGCACCGCGACGATGCCGGCCGCCAGTGTGCGCGGCACCGGCACGCGCACGCCGATCAGGCGGCGCACGACAAACGCGAACAAAAGCAGTGTCAGGGCGGCCCCGATGACCAGCGCGGACCAAGACAGAGCGGTCATGGCACCCTCAGGCCCTCGCGCGCTCGAGCACGATCACCGTCGGGGTTCCCGGCTTCATCCAGCTGATGGCCTGAAACGTGCCGGCCACCCGCCACCCCTCGGCGGCGTAGCCGTTGAGGTCCCTTTCGAGCTCGCCGGCGTTGAATGGCCCGCTGAGCACCTTGTATTCCATGGTCTGTCCTTTCACTCGGATCGAACTGGCTGGTTCAGCCAGCTCGGAGTCTCACTGGCCTGGAGTCCGGGCCGGCTGCCGTTCGGGACATGCTGCAGAGATGATCACGTCTTGTGCCGGGGCGGCCACAGGGTCCCTCAGCTGACCGGTGCGGCCGGGGGCGGGGCCCAGGCGGCCGATGCGGGTGCGAGGTCATCGGGTGCGGGGGCGGCGGGGGTGCCGGTCCCGCCCTGGTCCAGACGGAACGGCGGGTAGGCGTCGGTCATCAAGGCGGCGTAGGCGATGACCCGCACCACCCAGCGGTTCATGCCGACGACGACGTCGTACAGCCCGCGCGGGTAGCGGCCCGTGACCAGCAGCGTGATCGCCGCGAAGCACACCAGCAGCCCGATCAGGCCGCCGGAGAGGGCATCGGCCTGCCAGGCGTGCCCGAGCCTCCTGTGCGGGTGTAGGCGGCGCCGCCGGCGAACACCGCGACGATGGCGTACTGCGGGATCGCCAGCAGCCACCACTTGACCAGGACCAGGCCGCGGGAGAGCCGCTGCGGGTAGGCGACGTCCAGCGTGGCGGGGTAGTCCGGCTCCTCGCCCAGGCTGAACGGCGGGTAGCGGTCGGTGCCCAGGGCGCTGTAGGTGTAGTAGCCGACCCGCCACGACCAGCGCAGCACCCCCAGGTTGAAGCCGAACAGCGGGCGGGGGTAGCGGCCGGTGACCACGATCGCGAAGAACGCGATGACGGTGACGGCGGCGAACGCGATCCACAAGAAGACCAGCACGATGTAGTGCGGGATCGCCAGCAGCCACTTGACCAGCCACAGCCAGCGGCTCAACGGCTCATCCAGGCGCGCTTGCACCTGCACGGGGTAGCTCTGTTTCATGGTTTGCTCCTTGTTTTCTTGTCAGTGCATTTGGATGCCGTGACAGCGGCGTCCATGGCACCGGCACACGATGGGTACGGGCAGGGGCCGGGACCTGGTCACGCCCAGGCCGGCCATCGGGACCCTCACCGGGTTGGAGTCTGCGCCGGCTGCCGCTCGGGCGTCCGGTATAGGCCGCCTGATTCTGCGGCGATTTCAGCCGTGATCGGGCAGGGCCGGAAGCCCTTGACGACCAGCCACACGCCCAGCGAGAACTCCCAGGCAGCAACCGGGATCACCGGGAGTACGGCGAGCCCGGTCAATGAGGAGTGCTGCCCGAACAGCGTCGCGAATACGGCGATGATGAGCAGAGGGCCTCCGATGAGTCCCATCATGGGAATGATGCGGGGCACGAGCCGGGACCGGTACATCAAGGAGCCCAGCAGCAGGGCGTTGATGCCCGGCATCAGGCTCTGTGAGAGCAGGAACGTCCAGTTGTAGACCGCGACGTGCGACGCGCCGGTGGTGACCAGGGAAGCCGCATCTGCTCCGGCCGCCCCGCCCAGGTCCTGCCGCAAGGTCACCAGCGAAAGGAGGCTGACGACACCGGTGAAGATCATGGCGGCTTCCAGCACGCGGGCGGTGACAAAGCCGAGCGCGACGCCTTCGTTCTGCCGCTTGACCACCGGGTAGAGCGTGACGGCGGTGCCGATGCCGGCCAGGGCGACGATCACCTCGAGGAAGCCGCCCACGAGCACGCCGGTGTGGGAGCCGGAGCTGAGGATCCAGTCCCGGTGGTTCTTCACGGGGCCGTAGAGGGCGAGTGTGGGGATCGAGACGAAGGTAATCAAATAGAACACGCCCGCGACGAGCGCTGTCCTGCGCGTCTTGTCCATCGGCGCGCGCTTGGTTGCCGTGGTCTCCAGGGTGGTGGTCATGCCGGTCTTGGTGAGGTGCCGCGCCTGGATCATTGTTTCGTCCTTCCCTCGAGCTAAGTGGTTCTTCTGGCTGGTTCTTCTAGATGGCAGCCTGCGCCCGGCGGCTGAGGTCACACTGTCGTGGCGCTGAGGCGGGACCTATGGTGGCCTTATGCAGGTGCGGCTGTTCGGCGAGCTCGAAGCGGAGCACGCGGGCGTGCCGGTGCCGGTCCGCGGGACCAAGCAGCGGGCGCTGCTGGCCCTGCTGGCGCTGCGGCCGGGGCAGCCGGTCAGCGCCGACCGGCTGATCGACGTGCTGTGGGGCGACGGGCAGGCGGCCCACCCGGCCAACGCCCTGCAGGCCCAGATCGGCCAGCTGCGCCGCACCCTCGGGGCCGCGGCGATCGTCACCACCGAAGCCGGCTACGCCCTTGATGCCGGTCCCGATGATGTCGACGTCGTCCGTTTTGAACAGCTGGCGGCGACAGGGACGGCGCCTGTTTGAGGAGGGGGAGACGGCGCTCGCGTCAACCACGCTGAGCGAGGCGCTACGGCTGCGGCGAGGGGAGCCGCTGGCCGACTTCGCGTATGCAGGTTTTTTTGATGCGGAACGGACGCGGCTCGACGAGCTGATCCTGGTGGCGATCGAGACCCGTGCCGAAGCCGACCTGATGCTGGGCCGTCACGGCGAGCTCGCAGGCGAGCTGGAGGCGTTGTGCCGGGAGCATCCGCTTCGCGAGCGGCTGTGGGAGCTGCTCATGCTCGCCCTCTACCGGGCCGGCCGCCAGGCCGAGGCCTTGCGCGCCTACACCGAAGCTCGTGACCGTCTGGTCGACGAGCTGGGCATTGACCCCGGCCCGGCCCTGCGAGAACTCGAGGCCCGCATCCTGGCCCAGGACCCGTCACTGGCCGCAGCCGGCCCGGCAGGTCTCGAGGCGGTTCCGGCGCCGATGGCAACGGGCAACCTGCGGGAGCCATTGAGCAGCTTCGTCGGTCGCAGCGCGGAACTTGAGGAGCTGAGCGAGGCGGTCCGCTCGAGCCGGCTGGTGACGCTGATCGGTCCCGGCGGGGTGGGCAAGACCCGGCTGGCGGTAGAGGCGGCCGCCACGCTGCGCGAAGAGCACCGGGACGGGGCCTGGCTGGTGGAGTTCGCGAGCGTCACCGAGCCCGACGGGGTTGCGCCGGCGGTGGCCGGCGCGCTCGGGGCGGCCGTGGCCGGCCTCGTTGGCCCGCCTTCGCCGGACTCGACGGTGGAGCTCATCGTGCGCTTCCTGGCCGGGCGGTCGCTTGTGGTCGTCTTCGACAACTGTGAACACGTGATCGACCAGGCGGCGGCCCTGGCCGAGACGCTGGCCGGAACGGTGCCCGGTCTGCGGCTGATCGCGACGAGCCGCGAGCCGCTCGGCGTTCCCGGCGAAGTCCTGGTGCCGGTGGGCCCGTTGGCCCTGCCGGCCGCAGTCGAGCTGTTCGTCGATCGCGCTCGGGCGGTGCGACCCGGATTTACCGCAGACGGGCACACGCGTCCTGTCATCGACGACATCTGCCGCCGGCTGGACGGCCTTCCCCTGGCCGTCGAACTGGCCGCCGCCCGCCTTCGTTCACTGACACTGGCCACGCTGGCGGAACGGCTCGATGACCGCTTCCGGCTGCTCACCGTGGGTGCCCGCACTGCCCTGCCCCGCCAGCAGACCCTTCGGGCGGTGGTGGACTGGAGCTACGACCTGCTGTTCGAGGACGAGCGCCGCCTGTTCGCGCGGCTGTCGGTCTTCGCCGGAGGCTGCGACCTGGACGCCGCCGAGGCGGTCTGCGCCGACGACCAGGTGCCGGCCGCCGAGGTCCTCGACGTTCTGAGCCGGCTGGTCGACAAGTCCCTCGTCGCCGCCCCTGACGCCGGTCGTGACGCCCGGTTCACTCAGCTCCAGACGCTGTGGCAGTACGGCCGGGACCGCCTCGATGAATCCGGCGAAGCCGACGCCATGTGCGCCAGGCACGCCGCGTATTACCGGCAGATGGCGCGAGGACGCGCACGAGGGTCTGCGAGGCGCCACCGGGCCGATGTGGCGGGAACGCCTCACCTCGGAGCTGGGCAACCTGCGGGCCGCGCTCGACTGGTTCATCGCAAGAGGCGATGCCGATGCGGCGCTGTCGCTGGCGTCGGGAATGGCCTGGCTGTGGTTCATCAACAGCGACTGTTGTCGAAGGAGCACGCTGGCTTGGTGACGCGCTCGGCGCGACGGGGCCGCGCCGTCCTGAACTGGCCGCGACCGCCCAGGTCTGGCACGGCTATTTCGTGTGCGCATGGCGTTCAGCCCAGCGGCTGCTGTTCTCGAATGTGAAGCGGCGCTCGCCGCGTTGACGACCAGCGACGATCGGGTTCGTCGAGCGGAGGCGCTGGTGCTCTGCGCCACGGTGCTTATGCGCGCGCACGAGTTCGAACGATCTCTCGACGCGTTGAGCGAGGCGCACGATCTGCTGGAACCGGCTGTGCACGGCTGGCAGCTGGCCGTGCACGACTTGATAGTCGCCTGGAACCTGGCGTTGCTGGGGCGGCTCGATGACGCGGAGCAAGCCGCCCGCTCGAGCGTCGAGCGCTTCGACGCGCAAGGGGAGGTCTGGTTGTCTGTCGACCCGCTGAGCATCCTGGCCGGCATCGCCGAAGCCCGAGGCGACCTCGATGGGGCGTCAGCGGCCTACGAAGCGCTCCTGGAGCGATGCCGCGCAGCGGGGCAACGCGGTTATGTGCTGTTCAGTCTCCTCCGTCTTGCCGCGTTGCGAGCCAGGCAAGGCGACGACGCCGCCGCCGACGGCCTGTACGAGGAGGCGATCGCATGCAGCTTCAACCCGTCGGTGTCTGCCGACGCGATGGTCGGTCAAGCGGCGGTTGCTCGTCGGCTCGGCGACCTGGCGCGGGCGCGGGCGCTGCTCGACGCGGCAGGCAGCTTACTACCGAAACTCGGACCTTCCTGCCGGCCAGACCGGTGTGCTCGCTGGCCTGGCGTGGTGGGCACTCAGCGCGGGCAAAGCAGACGACGCGATGGTCTTCGCCGCTGACGCCTCCCAGGCCGCCGTCCGCCAGCGGGGACCCGGCAATACAACTGCTCGCCGATACCGCCGTAGCCGCAGTCAGGGCGCTCGCCGACCCGACCCGCCACAACGTCGAGGCCTTGGTCGCGCTCGCTCAGCAGCGCGCCCATAGTTTGCCGTACGGCAGCCTCACCAGTTTCACCGACGAGCCCGATATCACCGCGC
>CAWDEB010000031.1:0-176509 GCA_963801155.1 uncultured Actinomycetes bacterium | reverse complement strand
GGCGGCCAACGGCCAATGTCCCCAGGACACGGGACCTTGGCCACCGCCTGCGGGCGGCCACTACCATCTCACTCTCGGCTGGCTTCGGGGCTGGCTGCGGCAGCCTCCATGCGCAGCGAGCGTACGTACGGCCAGGCGACTTCGACCGCCCGTGCGTACAGAACGGCAACCCACAGGCACAGGCCTGCCAGCGGCAGCCCCAGCCCGGCTCCTACCCCAGCGCGAGGCTGAGCACGGCGAACGAGGCTGAGAACGGCGAACAAGTAGGGCACCCAGCGCGGCACCAGTGTCTCGTCCGCGCCGCCGGCAGTCCGCTGGGGTATGGCCCGCTGGGTTCAGAGGTTCTGAAATTCTGCCGCATGCCCCATGGCGCTTTCATGCATGCGCGGCCGGGGATTCCTGCCTTCCCGCGGCGGGGTGGCCAGGCAGGAGAAGGTCTGCTGCGGTACCGCCCTTGACCTGCCGGAGTTCGTCAGGGTTCAGCCCGCTCTCGCTGAGGTAGCCGAGGTGGTGGCGGAATTCCTGCTCGTTGCAGTAGGGGTAGTCGGTGCCGAACAGCAGGCGGCCGGCGCCGAAGGCACGGCAGGCGCTGGTGAGGGCGTCGGGTGAGCCGGGAGACGGTGTTGTAGTACATGCCGCGCAGGCCGCCGGTGATCTCGGCGGTGCTCTTGCGGGTCACCCTGGCCAGCAGGAACGGGATCGTTCCGCCCAGGTGGGGGACGATGAAGCGGATGCGGGGGTAGCGGTCCGTCACGCCGGCCAGGATCAGGCGCAGGGCCGCCGCGGTGTCCTCGAAGGGCGCGCCGGCCAGCCAGGCCAGGTTGTGGCCGGCCAGCCAGGGAGTGTCGTCCTGGCCGACGGGGTGCAGGAAGACCACCGATCCGCGCTGGTCGAGTTCGGCGAACACCGGCTCGAACACCGGGTCGTCGAGCTGGCGGCCGGCCACGCTGGTGCCAAGGGTGACGCCCACGATCGCCGGGCTGTCGGCGGTCCGGGTGAGTTCGGCCAGCGATTCGCCGACGTGCGGCAGCGGCAGGCCGGCGAAAGCGTAGAAGCGTCCCGGGTGCGCGTGGCACAGCTCGGCGTACAGGTCGTTGGCCAGGGCAGCGGCCGCCGCGGCGGCGCGGGAATCAGGCAGGTAGGGCTGGGCCTGGGAGACCGACAGGATCTGAGTATCGATGCCTGCCCGGTCGAGCAGGTCGAGGCGTTCACCGATGCTCTGGCGGCCCAGCTCTGCCGCGGCACGGGGCGGCAGGTCCGGCCGTCCGATCAGGTCCAGGTACCGCGCCGGGTAGTAGTGGGCATGTACGTCGATGATCATTTCTGGCTGTCCTTTTTCGCGTGACAGGGGCGGTCAGCCCGCACGTCGTGAGCCGCCCGGGATGAGGGGGAGGGACCGCAGGCGCTGCCCGGTGGCGGCGAAGATGGCGTTGGCTATCGCGGGCGCGACGGCGATCAGCGGTGTTTCGCCGGCCCCGGCGGAGGGGATGTCCGGGCGGTCGACCAGTACGACGTCGATGGCGGGGACGTCGCTGAACCGGGGTACCCGGTAGGCGGCCAGCGATGGGCTGGCAATCCGGCCATGGTCCAGGCCGACCTGCTCGAACAGCGCGCCGCCGAGGGCCATGATGGTGCCGCCTTCGATCTGGCCGCGCACGGTGTCCGGGTTGACCACTGCACCGCATTCGTAGGCGGTCACGATCCTGGTCACGCGCAGACCGCCGTCGGCTTCTGCGCCGACTTCGGCGCAGGTCGCGACCCGCCCGCCTTTCTCCAGTCCGGCCGCGATGCCGCACCCCCAGTGCGCCCCGGTCGGCGCCGCTGCCGGCACCGGTTTCCCAGCCGAACCGCGCGGCGGCGGCCCGCACCACTGCGGCGAGCCGCTCGTCGGCCAGGCGGTCCAGCCGGAACTGCAGCGGGTCGGCACCGGCCGCCGATGCCAGCTCGTCGATGCAGGATTCGCGGGCGAAGGTGTTCGCGGTCGCGGCCAGCCCCCGGTACGGGCCCTGCGGCAGCAGGGATGCGGCCGGCTGATAGCGCACCCGGCGGGCGGCAGCGGCATAGGGGAAGCCGATACCCTGCGCGCCGGCGTTGATGTCGAGGAAGTCCCAGGCGGCGATCGAGCCGTCGGCGTCGAGGCCGGCCCGGATGTCGATCACGGCCATCGGGCGCAGGTACCCCCACTGGAACTCCTCCGCCCGGCTCCAGTGCACCTTCACCGGGCGGCCGCTGGCGCGGGCGAGGCGGGCGGCCTCGATGGCCTCGTCGCCATGCTTGCCGCCGAAGCCGCCCCCGGTGGGCGGCACGATCACCCGCACGTCGGCCTCATCGATCCCGAGCGCGCCCGCGAGCTGGGCGCGTACCGCGAAGGGGACGTTGTTGCCGGTCCAGACGGTCAGCCGTCCGCCGTCCCATTCGGCCACGGCTGCTCTCGTTTCGAGCGGGACGTGGGCGAGGTAGGCGGCGGTATAAGTGGCCTGCACGCGGACCGCCGCGCCGGCCAGGGCGGCCTCGGGGTCACCGGCGGCGGAGTCCACGGGCCGTTCCCAGCCGGCGCCTGCGGTGGGAGTGGGCGCGCAGGTAACCGGCCATGTCGGCGGGGCCAGGCGCGGGCTGCTCCCAGTTGGCCCTGATCGCGGCGATCGCCCGCCGGGCCGCTGCCGGGCTGCGCGCGGTCACCCCGATGAACTCACCGTCACGGACGACCGTGACGCCCGGCAGCTGCCCGGCGGGGCCGGGATCGGCAGCCCGCAGCACTGACCCGGGAACGGGCGGGCGGAGCACGGCGCCGTGCAGCATGCCGGGCAGGTCCAGGTCCGAGACGAACCGGCGATCGCCGGTCACCACATCCAGCCGGGGCGCCGCGTGGCCCAGATGGCCGGCAAAGCGCCAGGCGGCCGGCCGGGTGAGCGACGGCTCAGCGGCCAGAACTTCCAGCCGGCGCACGCCGGCCAGCAGCTCTCCGTATCCCAGCAAGCGCCCGCCGGTCCCGCCGGTGACCGTGCCCGCGGCCGCGGCCAGGCCGGCGACCGGAACGCCCCACCGCTGCGCAGCCAGGGACAGCAGGACCTGCCGGGCGCCGGCCGCCGCCCGGCGCAGCGACTCTCCCGCATCCGGCATGGACCGGCTGCCGAACGTGCCGATATCGAAGGGGCACAGGTCAGTGTCTCCCTGCACGACCCGGACCACCCCCGGCTCCACCGCCAGTTCCTCAGCGACCAGGAGCCGGAACGCGGTCTGGTTGTCCTGCCCGACATCAACCTTGCCGGTGAACGCCGTCACAGTGCCGGACGGCGCGACGTGCACCCACGCGCCACCGCCCGCAGGCCCGGCGCCGGCAGGCCGGGCCGGCGCGGGCCACACCGCGACCAGCCCGTCACCCAGGATGTCGAACCATTCCCGCTCCTGTGCCTGGCACAGGTCCCAGGGCCGCCGCGGCCGGCCGAGCGGCGGCGCGGCAGGCGCCGGCCCGGGTCCCGGTTCTGGCCGGCTGGGGTCGCGGAGCGCAGCGGCCGCCCGGTGCACCGCGCGCACTAGCCGCGGGTAGCACCCGCACCGGCACACGTTCTGCCCCAGCGCGGCAGCGATCCGGTCATCGCCGGGATCATCGTCCTCCGCCAGCAGGGCTGCTGCCCGCAGCGCCATGCCGGGCGTGCAGTACCCGCACTGCGAAGCCCGCTCCTGCGCCAGGGCCTGCTGGACAGGGTGCAGGCGCCCGCCCGCCGCCAGCCCCTCGATCGTGGTGACCGACCGGCCCGCCACCTCGCCCACCGTGGTCCGGCAGGCCAGCACCGCCGCGCCGTCGACGAGGACCGTGCACGCGCCGCACGCACCCTCACCGCACCCCGGTTTCGCGCCGGTCAGGCCGAGGTCAGCACGCAGGAACACCAGCAGGCTCCGGCCCGGCGGACCGCCCAGCTCACAAGACTTCCCGTTCACAACAACACTAGTCATAGCGGCTATGGGCGTGGCAGCCGGTTCAGTCGTCCGCTTCATGCACAGATCCCTCGTCAGGTGTCGCCCGGGCTGATCGCGCCGACCGCGGGCTGTTTTCCTTGTGCTTACGGATACGAACCGCGGCCTTCGGCCGATAGGGCCTAATGTCATTACCCTGGACTCCTTGGAGCGGGGCCTACGGTCAGCGCGCTGCCCTAACGCTCGACCTGAACCGGCCGGTAGATCGCTTCGGTAAAGTGGCGCGTCCTCGACGCGGACTAGCGAGGCGGCCAGCCTCGCGCGGGGCGAACGGGAATTGCTCCGTCCACCGGCGGCTGCCATCGGGGGCGATGACGAGTGCTTCATAGCCGTCGAGTGCCTTGACGAAGTCCAGGCCGGGTGCGCCGGCGACTGCGAGGGCGGTGGCGAGCGCGTCGGCGAGGCCGAGGTCGGGCCCGGTCACGCTGGCCGAGGCGGCCCGCGCGGCCGCGGCCCGTATGCGGGTCGATCAGGTGGTGGCCGCGCTCGTAGGTACCCGAGGTGGCGATCGCCCCGGTGAGATAGACGACCTCGGCGAGACGCCCCGGCGAGAAGGGGTCGGTGATACCGATCCTGAAGGGCTGGCCGTGTCCCAGGCCACCCAAGCTGGCGATGTCCCCAGCGGCGTTCACGATCGCGCCGCAGATGCTGCTCGCGCGGAACGCGCCGAGCGCCTTTTGCGCCGCCCACCCCTTCACGTATCCGGTCGGGTCGATCCCCCCGGGCATGGCCCACGGGTCGAACCATCCGCCAGACAGCTCGCGCGCGATGGCGCATAGCCCGAGGACCTCGGAAACCTCCGCCGGTACCTGTTCCCTGGTGATCTCCCTTCGCCGCAGCCGGCTGACCGGGCTGTGCGGCTGCCACGTGCTGAATACCGCGTCCGCGCTGTACCTGGCCATGCACTGGCGGCTGGCCTGGGGCGGCTTCGACATGGCCCTGGCCGTGCTGCTGGCGGCTACCGGGCTGGCGCTTTTCCGCCGCTCGGCCCTGGCCGAGGTACTCGCGGCTATGACAGCTACCTTGCTGTGCTGCGACGCGCGGCTGGACGTGCTGAGCTCGGTCGGCTAGGGCACGGGTGCGACGCGTCCTGGGTCAGCGAGTACACGCCTGCCGGAAAGCTGGTGTGGACGGTCCAGCTTCCGATCAGCTACCCATCCGACCCGCAGCAGCTTGGCCCGGACAGGTACCTGATCGCCGACTACGCCTCGCCGGGGCAGATCCTCGAGTTCGACCGCGAGGGCACGATCCTGTACCGCTACCGGGATGCGTCGGGACCGGGGACGCTCGACCACCCCTCGCTGGCCGAACTGCTGCCGAGCGGCGTGTTCATGGCCAACGACGACTACAACGACCGCATGGTCGCGATCGACCCGGCTACCGGCGCGCTGGTGTGGCAGTACGGCATCACCGGCAAGCCGGGCACCGCGCCGGGCGAACTCAACACCCCGGATGGCTTCGACCTGCTGCTGCCGGACGGCTCGACACCGACGCACCCGGTGACCGGTTAGCTGGGTCGGCGGCACCGTCGGCTGGCCCCGATCCTGCCACCGCAGATACTCCAGGCCCGCCGGTCGTTATCCGCTGCGCGGCGAGCCGGTGCGGCGTGGGATTCCGCTTCCAGGTCACCATCATCAGTGCCCCGCCGAGCGGCGAGTCACCGATGTGCCAGCGGCCGCCGGTGGAGCGCACGATCGAGTCGCCGATGGCCAGCCCGAGGCCCGCGCCCGATCCCTGCTCGGTCGCGCGGTGGAACCTGTCGAACAGCCGCGGCCGTTCGGCCTCGACGATGCCGGGGCCGCTGTCTTCGACGGTGAGGCTGATACGGCTGCCGTGGGCTCGGACGCCGATCCGGACCACGCCGTCCGGGCCGGCATAACGGCAGGCGTTGTCCATCAGCACCCCGGCCAGCTGGTCGATCCATTCCGGCGGCGCGCTGATCAGCGTCGGCCCGGCGGCGGTTTCCGCGGTGATCGCCGGGCCGACCGGCGCGGAACCGGTCCGCGCAGGCCTGCGCCAGCGTCGCCAGGTCGACCGGCTCGTCACCGGGCGGCGGCGGCCGGGAGTCGAACCTGGCCAGCCACAGCATGTCGTCCACCAGGTGCCGCAGCCGCACGCTTTCCCCCTGGATGCGGACCAGGGCGTCCCGGTACCCGGCGGCGTCGCGCGGGGTGCTCAGCGCCACGTCGGTCTCGGCGCGGATCACGCTCAGCGGCGTGCGCAGCTCGTGCGAGGCGTCGGCGGTGAACTCGAGCTGGCGGCGCCGTGACTGCTCGACGGGGGCCAGCGCACGCTGGCCCACCACAAGGCAGCCGAAGAACATGGCCAGCAGGACGAACGGCCCCGCGAGCACCTCGGCGTACAGCAGCAGACGCTTGGTATGCGCGACCCCGGCCAGGCTCTGGCCCGCGACCAGCCAGCTGGTGCCGTCCCGGGTCATCTTCAGCCGGAACGGGCCGGCCCGGCCGGCATTGACCGTGACCGCGAGGCCGTCGCGCGGCTGCTGGCCGCCGAGCGGGCGGGCCGGCAACACCGGGGCGCCCGGACTCTGCGCAGTGACCGCCTGCCGGGCGTCCAGCAGCCAGAAGAAGACCGGCGCCGAATCGGCGTCACCGTCACCCGCGCCGCGGAACGTGCGGGGCGCGCGTTGGCTGAACACATCCTGGTCATGGCTGGCCGCGGCCAGGCGGTCGGCAAGCCGGTTGTCGTTCTGCTGAGCCAGCCGGGCGGAGACCACCAGGTTGAGCACGATGACGCCCAGGACGTAGACCACGGCGATGATCCCCGTCGCGGTCGCGGCGACCCTGGCCGCGGGACCGAGCCTCATGACGCGACGATGCGGCAGCCCACGCCGCGTACGGTCTCGATCCGCGCCCCGGCGCCGACGGCCTTGGACCGAGCGGTGGCCGTCAGCTGAGCGGCAGCGACCTGCGGTGCGTACACGCGAATAAGGATGCAGGCCAATCGTGACAGCACCATGAAGCCAGCCGCCGCAGCACGGCGTTATCGCCGGATGGCCGACAGGCCAAGACCAAAACCGGTCGGCACGAAACCTTGCGGTGCCTGGCGCAGCGGCCGCCGGTGTACGCTTCATGTTTAGTTCATAAAACGGCGCTTCATGCCGGCTTCATAAGCGCAACGTACTGTTCTCCAGACGGGTCAATGGCGGTCATCAGGAGACGACGGGCCAGGAGTCGATGGTGACAGTGAGCCAGAAGTGGGTAAGCGCGTCGGGCAATGAGATGATCACGTGAATTCGGCGGCGGAATTCGGGAAGTGCTTGACCGCATTCTTGTTTTGTCGCAGCCGCAACCGTCCGATGTCTGCGTGGAGTCCCGGCGGCCGCCTGTCCCCGGCCAGCGCGCTGGCCGCCAGGAACGTGTGCCCGATCATGCTGCCGTCCATACGCCGCCCTGCCTCCGGCTGTCCCTCCGGTTCGCTCACTGGCACAGTTACTTTCGAGGCCATTGGCGTGAATGAAAGAAATGAAGCTAGCCCGGCCAGGGCGACAGAGAACGAAGACTGCCCTCGGTTCGGCCGGTTCGGGTAACTTTGCTTGGACCAGACAGGTGCGGGAGGCAGGCATCCAGTCGTGACTTCGGCCGTCAGGGGCACCAAGCTGATCGTCGTGGCTGTTCTCGTCGTGCTCGCATTGGTATCGGGCTGTGCGGGGCAGCCGGAGCAGCAGGCGGCCAGGCCATCCAGGTCCGCGGCCTCGGCCGCACCTGAGACACGGACACCCGCCCCTGCGCCGGCCGCAGCTGCCGCCGTTGGCGGCGACGGCAGCTACCGGACCGCTGAGCAGCAGGTGACATTTACCGAGCCCGCCCACACAAGCCCGGCAGACCAGTATCTCGGCCAGCGCACACTGGTGACCCAGGTCTGGTATCCCCGGGCCCGCGGGCCCGCCGGACCGTTCCCGCTGCTGTTGTTCGCCCCGGGGTTCCTGCAGTGCCCCGGCGCGTACTCGGACCTGCTGCAGGCCTGGGCCAGCGCCGGATACGTGGTCGCCGCGGTGAACTTCCCGCGCACCAACTGCCACCTCGGCGCTGAGGCGTATGAGGCGGACCTGGTGAACCAGCCACAGGACATGTCGTACGCCCTGACCAGGCTGCTTGCGCTGAGCGCGCGGCCCGGAGACTCATTCTCGGGCCTGCTGGACCCGCATGAGGTCGGCGCGGCCGGGCAGTCCGATGGCGGCGACACGGTTGCCGCCCTTGCAGCGAACACCTGCTGTACCGATCGCCGGCTCAAGGCAGTGGCCGTGCTGTCCGGCGCGGAGTGGCCGCCGATGCCGGGGCGGTACTTTCCCGGCGGGGCACCGCCGATGCTGTTCACGCAGGGCAGCGCCGATGAGATCAACCCGCCATGGGCGAGCTTGCAGCTCTACCGCGCCGACGGCGCCGGCGCCAGGTACTACCTGGACCTGTTCGGCGCAAGCCACCTGATTCCGTACGAGGGAACCAATCCGGTGGAGCGCCTCACGGCCCGCGTGATGCTGGCCTTCTTCGACCGGTACGTGCTCGGCCAGCCTGACGCGCTGGAGACCATGACCCGCGACGGCAACGTCACCGGCACCGCCGCACTGGTCAGCGGCGGCCAGCCTCCGCCGTGACGCCCCCATGAGCGGCTCCCGGCACCGGCGCGGTCGCCGGGCGCTGCGGAACTCGGCGACGTTTTCACAGGCCAGAAGTCCTGTGCGGCTGCGGGAAGGTCGGACGCGGCATGCTAGATGAGCGCCGCCCGGGCCGGGCGGCGCTCATCTGCCTCACCTTGGCTCTGCGGCGCCAGCGCGAACGGGATCCAGTCGCTGTGGCCGAACAGCCGCTCGGTGTGGCCGCTGGCGTCAGGAGGACCCGATGACCATATGTTGAGCTCGCCCGTGGTGTTCGAGTTCGGCGGCGTGGCCACCGCATTACCTCCGGCCTGTCCGCGGAACCAGTGATGCGGACCAAGCGAACCGGATCGGAAGCGAGGTTCACTGTAGCGGCCCGCCTGTGGGGAGGGTACGAGTCGATGCGTCCCTTCACCTGGCCGTCATGATCTTTCCATACAGTCCGTTCCGTGACAGTGGAGGGCCGTGACGAGACGTGGCCGCCGCCCGGCGGGACCGGTCGTCTGGGCAGACCGGGCAATCCGCCCGAGGAATGCAGTCCGCCCGAGGAATACCGTGCCGGCGCGCAGCGCCGGGCCGATGCGGGCGTGGCTGGCAATGCCCGTCTGACGGCGGCTAATGCGGCCGTGCTGCTGGTGCTGCTGGCGGCCGAGGGCGTCACGATCCTGCGCGTGCACCAGCTGCTCTCGCCGCATGTGTTCATCGGCGTGGTGCTCATCCCGCCGGTGCTGCTCAAGGTGGCCAGCACAACCTGGCGGTTCGCCCGCTACTACACCGGCGCCCCGGCCTACCGGCGCAAGGGGCCGCCACCGGTGCTGCTGCGCATGCTCGGCCCGGCCGTGGTGATCCTCACCCTGGTGCTGTTGTTCAGCGGCGTGGGGCTGCTGCTGGTGAGCCGACCCTGGCTGCCGCTGCTGCTGAAGGTGCACAAGGCCAGCTTCGTGCTGTGGTTCGGCGCGATGACCATTCACGTGCTCGGCCACCTGGGCGAGGTGTTCCGGCTGGCCCCGCGGGACTGGCTGCGCCGGACCCGGCGCGAGGTTACCGGGGCCGGGACCCGCCAGTGGCTGATCGCGGCCAGCCTGGTGACCGGCGTGCTACTTGGATTTCTCTTGCTCAGTCATGTGGGCCACTGGCTATCAGCGGCGCCGGGCGCTGGTCAGTAGCATCTGGGCGGTAGCCGCGGTCGATGGGACCATCGGAGGGTAAGTCGATGGGACCATCGGAGGGTAACAGGTGATATCCAAGGACCGCGCCAAGCCCGGCCAACGCGGCACACGCGTCCGCAATCCCGGGGCGAGGCGCAGGAGCCGGGCGTGAACGATCGTTCCGCATCCGCACCCTGTGCGGGGACGGCAACCGACCGGGCTCGGAGACCTGCCCACCGGGCATCACACGCTCAGCGTGCACAGCCCGGTTAAATGCCTGGCCGAACGCCGCGGACGACGCCGGCCTTGGCGACGACCGGCTGGAAGACCACCTCGGCCAATCCCGCTTCACGCAGGGCCGATTGCCAGAACTCCGGTGAGGCCGGGTGCTCGTGCCCGACGCCCAGGCCGTAGCGGCCCAGGTTCTTCGCGATCCGCCACCAGCCGCCGGGGCCCTTGGCGGCGAGCGCCGTCACCTTCTGGAACAGGATGTCACGGTCGCGCTGGCTTGCGCCGCGGCCGAACATCATATCGGCGATGACGAGGCGGCCGCCCGGACGCAGCCATCGCGCCGCCCGGGCTACCAGGACCCGCTTATCGCGGTGCGACAGGTGATGCAGCGCGTAGCTGGAGACCACGAGATCGACGCTGGCCAGGGGTAGCTGGAATTCCCTGAGGTCTCTGACCTCGGCCGACACATTGTGCAGTCCATCCTCGGCGGCCCGCTCAATCAGCGAGGCGGCCATCGCGGTCGACACGTCGACCGCCAGGACCGAAGACACCAACGGGGCCAGGGCCGTCGCCACGAAACCCGTTCCTGCGCCCAGGTCTACGCAGGCATCTGCCGGCTTCGGGGATGACAGCTGGATCAGCCCGTCGAGCACTTTCCCGAACGCTTTGGCCGACGTGACATGAGAATGCCATTTCTCAACACGCCGATCCCACGTCCGTTCTGCTGTCAGCATTATTCCTCCGCCTCGATAGATCTTTTTCATTTGGTTCCGGAAAAACAGTACGGCCTGCTTGTGAAGGCAGCATGAAGCGTTTTCTTCATGAAGGAAACATGAAGTTTCCGGCATGCAAGCCGGAGGCGCGCACATGGCGGCCAGGAGTAACTGGGTGGATTCACGTTTTTGGCTATGGTTTTGCGTTGGCGTCGCTGGTGAAGGTGGCGGCAGAGACCGCGTCGATGCTGGCGCTCTGGGCCGAGAGCACCTCGGCTCGGAGCATGGGAATGGCCTGCTCGCAGACCTGCTGCGAGGTGGGCTCGGCGACCTGCAGGGTCGGCACCGAGACGTCGGTGATGCGGGTCCGCCCTGGCCGCGACCTGTACGTCCAGCACGCCGCAGTTGAACTTTTCTTCGGCGCCCAGGGCGGTGCGGACGGCGCTGCGGCCCGCCGGGGACGCCTGGCCGGCGAAGCCTTCGGCGCGGCCGCTGGCGTACCGCCAGACGTCCCGTCGTGGCAGGTCTTCGAGCAGCGCCCGTACGGAGGTCACGCCGATCCCGGCGGCGACAGCCTCGCCATGGCCGCCCGGGCTCCTTCTACCCTCATTGAGCTCGTGCGCCGCGGCAGGCTGCCGGGAAGCGCTTCAGGTTTGCTTCATGTAGCTCATGCAGTATGGCGGTATGCACCTGCTCCGGGCGTCGGGCTGGGTTGCCGTCATCATCGCCGCGCCCGCCGCGCTGATCATCGGAGTGGCGGCCGCCCACCGCGCATCCGCGCCGCCGCGGTCGCCCCGTGTCGGCGGGACCGTCCCGGCGGTGGACTGGCATCCTGCCGTCGCGGGCACGAGCGCCGGAGGCCAAGGCCTGGGCACGGGCACAGGTGTGGCCGTCGACCCGGCCTATTTCAGCCCGGGCGGATGCGTCGCGTTCCCTCCCGTGGCGGGGAACCGGCACCTGACCGTGTTCCTGGACGCGGGCCACGGCGGACTGGACCCAGGAGCGGTGGGCATCACCGGCAATGGCAAGGTGATCGACGAGGCCGACCAGACCCTGCCTGTGGTGTTGGACACCACGGCGATCCTGCGGCGTGCGGGCTTCCGGGTGGTGGTGTCCCGGACCGGCCCGACGACGGTCCTGCGGCTGGGGCCCGGCGACGTGTCCGGGCACCTGCTGACGGTCACCGGCGCACACGACGACGTGGCCGCCAGGGACGTCTGCGCCAACACGGCGCATGCGGACGTCCTGGTGGGTGTCTATTTCAACTCTGGCGGCGCGGACAACGCCGGCTGCATCACTGCCTATGACCCGGCCCGGCCCTTCGCCGCCGGCAACCTGCGGCTGGCCGGCCTGGTGCAGTCCGACGTACTGGCCGCGATGAACGCGCAAGGCTGGCAGATCCCCGACGGCGGAGTCCAGCCCGATCAGGGGCTCGGCTCCTCGCTGACACCCGCGGACCTGGCCTACGGGCACCTGCTGCTGCTCGGCCCGGCTAAGGAGGGCTACTTCAGCACGCCCAGCATGATGCCGGGGGCGCTGGTGGAGCCGCTGTTCATCACCGACCGGTTCGAGGGCTCGATCGCCGCCAGCAGCAGCGGCCAGCAGATTATCGCGGCCGGGCTGGCCCGCGCCATCGAACATTACTTCCCCCCGCAGCCCGCGCCATGACCAGTCCGCCGCGTGCGACCCGGCCAGCGGGCCGGCCCCGCGCAGCTGGGGCGGCGCCGTACCCGCGCGTGACAGGGCCCGGTCACAGGAAAGAGCGGATGATGCGGCGGGCGTGGGCCGCCGTCGCGCTGGCCGGGCTGTGCGTGACGGCCGCATGCAGCTCGTCATCAGCCGCGACGCCCGCAGTCGGCCAGGCCGGCGGTAGTTACCCGGCCAGCACGCCAGCCACCTCGCCCGCCCGGTCCGGCTCGGTCACCACGGCCGGACCCGCCCGCCCGGCCGCCACGCCCACGGCCAGCGCGACCGCAGCGCCAGTGCCCGCGCCGCAGGTCGCCGTTTCCGAGGTGCGGACCGCGGACGGGTCCGTCGTGACCGTCGCCACGTTCCGCGGCCCGGTGCAGTACGTCCTGCACAACGGCAGCGAGGACCCCGGGTCGGCCGCGGCCGGGCTGGTGCGGGCCGGCCCGGCCGTGACCGGCGCGGAGCGCGGGCGGCTCCTGGCCGCGTTCAACGGCGGGTTCAAGCTGTCCGCCGGCGCCGGCGGCTACGAGCAGGAGGGCCACGTGATCAGCCCACTGGGCGCTGGATTCGCCAGCCTCGTGATCGACCGCTCCGGCCGGGCCCGGATCGGGATCTGGGGCCACGGCGTGCCCGCACCGGGCGAGCCGGTGTACAGCGTCCGGCAGAACCTGCAACTGCTGGTCGAACACGGGCGGCCGACCCCAGCGGCAGCGGACTGGGGCCTGTGGGGCGCGACCCTGGGCGGCGGGGAGTACGTCGCCCGCAGCGCCCTGGGCCAGGACGCCTCCGGCGACCTGATCTACGCCGCGAGCATGTCCGCCACCCCCGCCGACCTGGCCGACGCGCTGGCCCGAAGCGGGGCGCGGATCGCGATGGAATTCGACATCAATCCCGAATGGGTCCAGCTGGACACGGCCCGCAGGCCGGGCGGTCCGCTCACCGTCGCGGTGCCCGGCCAGAACCGCCCGGCAGGCCAGTACCTGGCGGGCTGGACCCGGGACTTCATCGCCGTCCTGGCCCTGTCCGCCCGGCCGCAGGCGACTGCTCCTGCGGTCAGCTCGCGGCTGCGGCCGTGAGTGAGTAAAGCGGCGACGCTTAGCAGCCTCACGCGACGCGTGAGGGCAAGACACCTGTCCCGGCGGGGGCGGCTCTCTTTGCCCACGTCCCGCCAGAACGAGGCATTAGCTGCCGGGCGAGCAGCCATTCCGCGTTCGGTCATCACGCCAACCGTGTCCAGCAATCAGGTCGATAGGGCAGGGGTCTAAATCCCAAAAACCAGGGCGAGTCCGCCGACTCACGATCGAAGCGACGATCCAGCTCTGACCTTGGCCTACAGCGAGACCGCTCCACGCCGCCAGGCGGGGAGCGGTCAGCTGGACGGTGGCATTATCCGGCGATACTCCCTTTCCCGGCATCGCGCCGCCGGACGCGCCACACCCAACCGTCGGGGGCGCTACTTCCGGCCAGGCAAGAGGCCAGGTAGCTGGTTTACGGGAAGACGCGGCCCGCCGCCGAATTTGGCCGAGAGGTGATAGGTGGCGAACGCCAGCCCCAGGCCGGCGGCCAGGGCACCGCACAGCAGGAGCCAGCGCGTGGGCCGGGCCGCCAGCACGTGGCGGGCGCCGTCCACCCGGCCCGACAGCTTCCTCGGCAGCTTCGGGACGTACGAGGCCAGGTGGATGAGCATGAAGAACGCCCAGAGAAAGAACGACAGGTGGCGCAGCCGGCCCCAGGACCCGTTGCCCGGACCCTCGACGGCCAGCATGATCCCGGTGCCCAGGACGGCCACGGTGGTCAAGATGACGAACGGCCCCGTCACCCGTGCAGCGAGCCGGCGGACCCCTCCGCACGTAAGCCGCCGAGCCGGTGTAGTACCTGGTGAAACGCCAGAGCGTGGACCCGATCTTCAGGCCGACCGGGCCCAGCAGCAGCATCCCGAGGAAGACGTGCAGCGTGAGCAGGTTGCCGATGTTCAGCAGGGTGAGGCACTCGGCGACGAACAGCACGAGCAGCACGGCTCCGGTCATCGCCGTCAGGCGCTCGTTGCCCGCCGGGTCGGCGCGGCGGGTCGGCTCCTGGCGGATTTGCGTTTCCCGCGTGGTCACCGCCTCATGCTAGGCACCGCCCGCCCGCCGCTGACATGGGGATAACCGCCGACTTCAGGGTAGGCCTAGGTACACCCGGTCCCCGGTCACGCGAGACCCCGCTCCCGGCGCCCTGCGGGGAGCAGCCTGCCATGGGAGGCTGACTCCATCGCGCCGCCAGCCCAAGGTCTGTGTCTGATCGGTGTCTGCCGTCTTGCCCTTGCCACGGGCATAGCCACCCGAAACTGGGTAGGGGACATCCCTAGGCAACGGTAACGGCGCTTAGCGTGCCGGGCGATGATCTAGTACTACTGGAGAGGCATGAGCGCTGACAATGGCATGCCCTCCGCTGCTCAGGTCGAGGCGGCCGAGGGCGGGCGGGCGACTCACCCCCGGGAGCCGCATGCTGGCGGCATCGCGGCGCGGCTGAACTGGCTGCGAGCGGCAGTGCTGGGAGCCAACGACGGGATCGTGTCGGTGGCAGGCATCGTCATCGGGGTAGCGGGGGCCACCACGGCCCGCGGCCCCATTTTCACCGCCGGACTGGCCGGACTGGTCGCCGGGGCCGTGTCAATGGCGCTGGGTGAGTACGTATCGGTCTCCAGTCAGCGCGACAGCGAGCGCGCCCAGATCACCCAGGAGAAACGCGAACTCGCAGCTACCCCGGAGGCCGAACTGACCGAGCTGACCGCCCTGTACGAAGCCAAGGGCCTTTCCGCGGCCACCGCCCGCATCATCGCCGCCGAACTGACCGCCCGTGACCCCTTGGCCGCCCACCTGGACGCCGAACTGCACATCGACCCCGCTGACATCCCCAGTCCGGTCCAGGCCGCCGCCGCGTCGGCGCTGTCGTTCACATCCGGCGCCCTGCTGCCGATGCTGGCCATCTTGCTGCCTCCGGCCGCACTACGGGTCCCGGTGACTTTCACCGCCGTCCTGGTCGCTCTCGCCGTGACCGGTGCCCTCAGCGCCCGCCTGGGCGGCAGCAATGTCCGCCGCGCCGTCCTGCGGGTGGTCGTGGGCGGGGCGCTCGGCTTGGCCTTCACCTACGGCGTCGGGCACCTGTTCGGCACCGCCATCCACTAATGAGCTGGTCCTGATCTGCCGCCTGGCTGAGCATGGCCCGGCGTGCGGCGGGCGGGCCGCCAGGGCAGAGCCCGCCGCTGACGCCGGGCCAGCGGCGCCCGGACCAATGGCCGACGCCGCCCCCGTCACTGGGCGGCGAGCTGGTAGCCTTCACCGCGCACCGTCTTGATCAGGTCGAAGCCGAGCTTGGACCGCAAGCGCCGTACGCATACGTCGACGACGTTCGAGCCCGGGTCGAAGTCGTAGCCCCACACGCTGGCCAGCAGCTGTCCCTTGGGGACGGACTGGCCGGGGTGCTCGGCCAGTTCGCGCAGCAGCAGGAACTCCAGCCTGGTCAGCGGCACCGTCCCGGTCCCGATGTCGGCGGCCAGGCGGCCGACGTCCAGGGTGAGGCTGTCGGCCCGGACGGCTTCCCCGGCCCGGTCGTGCCCGTTCTCGGCGGTCCCCCCGCGGAGCCTGACCCTGACCCGGGCCAGCAGCTCGGCCAGCGAGAACGGCTTGGTCAGGTAGTCCTGCGCCCCGCGCTCCAGGCAGTCCACCTTGGCGGCCACGTCGGCCAGGCAGGACAGCACCAGGACCGCCTGATCCTGGCGCGCGGCCAGCATGCGTTCCAGGACCACATGGCCGGCCATGTCGGGCATGATCAGGTCCAGGATGACGAGGTCGTAGCGGCTGGCGTGCACCCGGTGCAGCGCCTCCGCGCCGGTGGCGGCGAAATTCGCCGCGTACCCGGCTGCGCCGAGCGCGCGGCCGATGAAGGACCGGATGCCGGGCTCGTCGTCGACGACGAGAATCCTGGCGGTAACCGCGTCCGCCGGCTGGATGACGGTGGCCTGAACCGCTTCCTGCGAAGTCATCGCCTCTTCGCCGCTTATGGTTGTCTGCCGCTTCGGGTCCTGCCGGTGCCACGCTCGCTGGACGTCCCAGCTCGCCGTAGACCCTCCTTCCGAGCCCCAGTCCCGTCCAGTTCCCCCAGCCCAAATAACCGCTTTCACCCTGTTGCTGATGTTCTACGCGGGTCAGTTGCCGGTCAAGTGCCGGTCATCATGTGATGCCGTATCTGTTACGGGTCCGTGTCACAAAAGCTTGCGGCCAGTGGCGGCCTACCCTCCGCCATGCCTCGCGGGCACTGAGGTACGGGCAGCCATCTTCACCGGGTTCCGCGGGATACAGGAAGCCCGCGCCGCGTGGCTGCTATTCGGCGTTGCTGGCCGTTACCCGCTGCGCGGCGAGCCGGTGCGGCTGGGAATGCCGCCATGACACCTCGATAAGCGCTCCGCCCAGCGGTGAGTCGCCGATGCGCCAGCGCCCGCCGGTCGAGCGCACGATCGAGTCGCCGATGGCGAGCCCGAGGCCGGCGCCGGACCCGTGCTCGGTGGCGCGGTGAAACCGGTCGAACAGCCGCGGCCGGTCCGCCTCGGGGATGCCGGGGCCGCTGTCTTCCACGGTGAGGCTGACCCGGCTGCCGTGCGCACTGACCCGGAGCCGGACCTGCCCGTCCGCGCCCGCGTAGCGGCAGGCGTTGTCCATCAGGACCCCGGCCAGCCGGTCGATCCATTCCGGCGGCGCGCTGATCAGCGCGGGCTGCGGGTCCGCTTCGGTGCTGATGGTGGGACCCACGGCGCGGAACCGGTCCGCGCTGGCTTGCGCCAGCGTCACGAGATCGACCGGTTCACTGCCGGGAGACGGCGGCTTGGAATCGAACCGGGCCAGCCAGAGCATGTCGTCGACCAGCTGGCGTAGCCGCCGACTCTCGCCCTGGATGCGGGTCAGTGCGTCCCGGTACTCGGCCGCCTTACGCGGACTGCTCAGGGCCACGTCGGCTTCGGCCCTGATCACGCTGAGCGGCGTGCGCAGCTCGTGCGAGGCGTCGGCGGTGAACTCGAGCTGGCGGCGCCGCGACTGCTCCACCGGTGCCAGGGCCCGCAGGCCCACCACGAGCGAGCCGCCGAACATGGCGAGCAGCAGGAACGGCCCGGCGATGACCTCGCCGTACAGCAGCAGCCGCTCGGTGTGCGCGTCGCCAGCTAGGCTCTGGCCCGCGACCAGCCAGCCGCCGCCGTCCCGGGCCATCTGCAGCCGGAACGATCCCGCCGTGCCGAGGCCGGCCGTGACCGCGAGCCCGTCGCGCGGCCGCTGCCCGGCAATGGGCGTCGTCAGCGGCGGCGCATCCGGGCTGTGAGCCGTGACCGCTCCGCGCGCGTTCAGCGACCACAGGAAGACCGGCGGCGCATCGGCGTCAGCGTCGCCATCATCGTCCGGGTCCCGACTGGCAACGGTTCCCGCACCGGTCACTCGCTGGCTGAGCATCGCGGGATCATGACGGGCCTGGGTCAAGCGCGCGGCCAGGCGGTCGCCGCTCTGCTCGGTCAGGTGGGCGGATACCACCAGGTTCAGCACCGTGACGCAGACGATGTAGACAACGGCGACGACCGCCGTAGCGGCGGCGGCAACTTTGGTCGCGTGGCTGCCCCTCACGTCGCGACGATCCGGTAGCCGACGCCGCGCACGGTCTCGATCCGCACGCCGGCGCCCGCGAGCTTGGACCGCAGCCGGGCCAGGTGCACATCGATGGTATTCGAGCCGAACGCGTCGGCCTCCTCGTCCCACACCTGCTGGGCGATCGTTCGACGGTCAGCCACAGCCGGGGAACGCCGGATGAGCGTCTCCAGGATGGCAAGCTCGGTCGCGGTGAGCGACAGGCGCTGACCCCGGATCCGCGCCTCCCGCACTGCCGGGTCCAGCTCCACTTCCCCGATCACCAGCCGCGGGGCCTGGGCGACCGGGGGCCTTCGCTGCAATGCCCGCAGCCGGGCCAGCAGCTCCCCGAAATCGAACGGCTTCACCAGGTAATCGTCAGCTCCCGCGTCCAGGCCGGCGATCCGGTCCGCCGGGGCATCACGGGCCGTCAGCATCAGCACCGGCGTGGGCGCTCCGCCGCGGCGGAGTCTGCGGACCAGGTCGAAGCCGGACAGCCGGGGCATGCGCCAGTCCAGCACCGCCACCTCGTACTGGTAGAACCGCAGATATGACGCCGCGGTCTCACCGTCAGGCACCAGGTCGACTACGTAGCCATGCTCCCGGAGCCCGCGGGCCAGGACCTCGCCGAGGTTCTCGTCGTCTTCGGCAACCAGTACCCTCACAGTCCCCGAATCTACCTGCGGGACCGCAGCCCCGGGGTCCGCCTGGGCGGGCCGCTACGCCCGTGTCAGCGAGAAATGCGGCGCCATAGAGGCCTCGGCACACAGCGCAGGGCAATGGCGAGCCCGCTCAGCCGACGCGGGACCCACACCGTCGCTCTCCTGCCGCGCAGCGCGGCGGCGGTGGCCGCGCCGACCGCTTCCGGCGTCGTGGCCAGCGGCAGTGGCCGCATGCCCGCGGTCATCCGGCCAGTGACGAACCCGGGGCGCACCAGGAGAACGCGGACGCCGTCACCGTGCAGCGAGTCCGCGAGCCCGCGGGCGAAGGCATCAAGGCCGGCCTTGGCCGCGCCGTATACCGGGTTGGCCCTGCGCGGCCGGACGGCCGCGACCGACGACAGCACCACGATGGTGCCTCGGCCCCGTGCGCGCATGCGGGGGGCGACCGCGAGCAGGGTGGTGACGTGCCCGGTGAAGTCGGTCTCGATCATCGCGGCGGCTCGCCCGACGTCGCGCTCAGCCTCGGCCTGCGGCACCAGGATGCCAGCCGCGGATATGACCAGGTCCGGCGCGCCCGCGGGATCTCCGTCCGCGCAGATTCCGTCCACGAACGCCTGATGTGCGCCGGCCTCGGTCGCGTCGTACGGGACCGTCCGTACCCAGTAAGGCAGCGTCTTCGCGGCGGCGGCAAGCCGCTGCTCATCACGCCCGGCCAGGATGACCTCGGTGTCCGCCGGGAGGTCGAGCGCGGCCAGAATCGCCAGGCCGATTTCGCTCGTGCCGCCGAGAAGGAGGATGCGGCGCACGTACCGGTGTCCGTCCGGGAATTTCACTGGCCGGCCAGTCCGAGACGGCGGCCGAGATCAGAGCGGAAGACCCCGGCCGGGTCGAGCTCAGCCCGGGCCGCGCGCCAGTCATCCAGGTCACCGTACATCCGGGTAAAAGCCTCACGGCTCAGCCGGGCGTCCTTGGCCAGGTAGACGCGGCCGCCGGCGTCGGCGACCCGGCGGTCCAGTTCGTTCAGCACGGCCCGCAGCCCGGCGGGCGGCAGGCATGTCCACCGCCAGCGACCAGCCGGGCATCGGGAACGACAGGTAGTTGCCGCTGGCCGGCCCGAACCGCTTGAGCGTGCCGAGGAACGCCGCGGCATGGTGGCGCTGAACGGTCTCGATCACATGAGCTATTACCTTCTCAGAATCCAGTAGTACAACGAACCGGTATTGTATGAAGCCTGCCCGCCCGAGCGCGCGGTTCCAGTCCCGCACCCCATCGAGCCGATGGAAGTACCCGGGGATACCGGTGATGGTGGTCCGCGTGGCGGGCGACGCCCGGTACCACAGCCGGTGGAACGCGCGCGCCGATAGCGGGGTGACCGGGCACACGGGCAGGCGGGGCGCCGGCGGCTGGCGTCCGGGGTGGTAGCGCAGGCCGCCGGACTCCAGGACGGGATCAGGGTAGGACAGGTGATCGCCGGTATCGAGGATGCCGCGGCCCAGCGAACGACCGGCCGCGGACATGTCCACCCAGGCGACCGCGTACCGGGTGCCCGGGCGGTCCTGCGCGGCCAGCAGCGCGTCCAGGTCGCGGCAACGCCGGGTGGTGACCCGCAGCCGGGCGCTGCGGATCGGCAGCAGGCGGAGCCGGGCGCTGATGATGATGCCGGTCAGGCCCATGCCGCCGACCGTCGCGCGGAAAGCCGGGGTGCCGGGGACGACGGTACGCAGGGTACCGTCGCCTCCCAGCAGCTCGATCTCGTCGATCCACGCCGAGATCGAGCCGTCGGCGTGCTGATTCTTGCCGTGCACGTCGGCCGCCACCGCGCCGCCCACGGTCAGGTGCCTGGTTCCGGGCAGGACCGGTGGGATCAGGCCGCGCGGCACCGTGCGGGCGAGCAGCTCGGTGAACGTCGTTGCTGCGCTCGCGCGCAGCACTGCGCCTGCAACGTCGAGTTCCACGTGCGGGACGGTCACCGGGTCCAGGACCCAGCCACTGCCGTTCTGCGCCGCGTCGCCGTAGCTGCGGCCGGCGCCGCGGGCCAGTATGCCCCCGGCGGGCGCTGAGGCGAGGAGGTCCTGGAGCTGGGTGAGTTCCAGCGGGCCGGTCACGCGCGCCGTCGACGGCGCGATTCGTCCCCAGCCGGTGAGCATGCGTGAGGTCGTGGCGGGCATGGCCGTGGCCCCTACAGGCCTGTCACGAACAACGCCAGCCACGCTAGCTCACAGGTCAGCATGGGCCCGTCTCGGGTCAGCATGTCCTCCACGGGCGTGACGGCGCGGCGCGCGGTGAGGACGCCGAACCGGATCAGCGCCGCGGCCAGGGCGACGGCGCTGGCCAGGTGCCAGTCCCTGGCGCTCGCCCGCTCCCCGGACGCCCACATCAGGTAGGCCACGACCATCAGCGTGGCGACCAGGTACTGGCTCAGCCTGAGAATCGCGGGCCGGTACCAGCGCAAGACCGGGCGGTGCCGGACGGCCGCGGCCCCCAGGCCCGCCAGCTCGGTGTACCGCTTGGCGATGGCGACGCCTATCGCGCCCAGGCTGCACACCAGCAGGAACCAGCCGGACGGCGGCACGTGCGTCGCCGCGGCGCCGCCGAGCACCCTCAGCAGGAAACCGGACGCCACGAACACCAGCTCGATGACCGGGACGTGCTTGAGCACCACCGAGTAAAGGAATGACATGCCCAGGTAGCCGCCGGCCGCCGCCGTGAGCAGCGGCTCTTGGATCGCGAACCCGGCCGTCATCGCGGCGGCGACGCACACCGCGGCCAAGGTGATCGCATGGGACTTCGGCAGGTCCCCGGCCGCGACCGGGCGGTAGCGCTTCACCGGATGACGCCGGTCGCGCTCGGCGTCGGCGACGTCGTTGACGAAGTAGACCGCAGCAGAGGCGCACAGGAAGGCCGCCGCCGACACCAGGGCATAGCCCAGCCCGTCGTCCCGGCCAAGCGACGCCGCGGCCAGAGGGGCAGCGAAGACAAGCAGGTTCTTCGGCCACTGGCGGGGCCTGGCGGTCGTCACGACGGCGACCGGCCACCGGGACAGGCTGCCCGGCTGCGCCAGGGCATGCCTGGCTGCATACGCCACCTTCATGGGGGTCTGGGTGGTCACCGCGCGTAAACCGCCGTGAAGTCCCGGCTGTAGGCCGAGTAGTACCGGTACGGGCTCTGCTGCTGGGTGGGCAGCAGCATCACCGGAGCGGGGTCCGGCGGGTGGCCGTCCGCCTGGTAGTACTCGAACGACATCCAGAACGGGTTGATGTCCAGCTGCAGGGCCTCCACCGCGCCTGCTCGCTGCAGCAGGCCGGCTAGCTCCTGCACGTTAAGCGCCGGGCCGTAGGCGAAGATGATCCGGCCGTCAGCGGTGATGCCCAGCCCGGAGCGCCACACGTAGTAGCCGCCGCCGAGGGTGGCGCCCCAGCTCGAGATCACGTTCTGGTTCACATCGGAGGGCACCTGCCCGTGATCGACGATGAGCTTGAGGTTCTGCCGGACGCCGACGACCTCCGGGGTCATCCCCAGGTCCCGGCCCCAGACGCCGATCTTGATCGTGCCGTTGCGGTAGTAGACCACCGACGCCGCCCCGTCAGTGAGGGTCCCCCGGGTGACGCCGTTGAGGTAGAAGCCGCCGCCCGCCGTGTCCAGCTTGAACCCGCCGTTGAACGTGGCGAGCAGGCCGGTGCGCGTGCCGGGCGGGATCCACGACGGGACACCCCAGTTACCCGGACCCGGATCTTCGGCGCCAGGGCGCAGCTGGAAGCTGACCAGCCGCTGGTCCATCGACACGATCCCGGCCACGTACGAGGTGTACACCGACGACGGCCGCAGGAACGTGCCGAACATGGCCGGCTCGCCGTGCACCGTCTCCAGCACGCGCCACTGGCCCTCGCCCGGCAGCGGCGTGCCGGCGAACGAACTCAGCCGGGCCGGGATGACCGGCTGGAACCCATCGGCGGGCTGGTGCTTGATCCTGACCTGAGCGCCTTTCGGCACGGCCAGCGAGAACGACGGCTTGCCGCCCACCTTGGGCGGGCTGTAGGTTAGCCATTCGCCGAAGGTCACCACCGGGCCCAGGTAGTGATCCCGGGCCCATTCGGCCAGCTTGGAGGAGACGGACCCGCCGCCCGTCGCGGTCAGGGCCTGACCGACGGAGAACGCGACCAAGCAGCAGAACACCGCGATAAGGGCCAGGATCACCCGGACGGTCGGCCGCCGCAGCAGCCTGCGGAACCGGCCGCTGCGGCGCCGGCTAGCGTGTCGCCGTGACCTGTCCCGGACCTGGCGGCGCCCCCGCGGCGGCCGGGCCTCACGCCGCGAGCTACCTGCGGCCTGCAGGCCGGAAACAACGTCATCATCGCGGGGCGGCGGTAGGTCATCAGTTGACCCGTGCCACCCATCGCTTCCATAGCCGGGCCTAGGGGACGCCGATCGTGGCACTCACCCACCTCCTCCGTCTGCCTCGGGAGTCCTAGCGGCAGGTCTACCTACTGAACATGAAGGAATCGTGACAAGGATCGGGCTGCTACGAGCAGCGCGAATATGCTGACGCCCGTGCTTGAACAGATCGCATCGCTGGCCCGCCTTGACTTCTCGCCGCAGCACCGCCAGCCGGGTGCTGCTGGCCACGCTCACCTCGATCGCCGACTCGCTGGCCGCCGACGCGATCCTGGTCGCCATCGGCGAAGCCGTCTTCCCCGGCACCCAGGGCTACGTGCACTTCCGGTTCTCCGACTACGCCAAGCTGACCGTGATCGGCGTGATCATCGCCTGCGCCGCATGGCCGGTCATCACCCGGGCGTCCTCGGCTCCCCGGTGGCTCTTCTTCCGCCTGGCCATCCTGGTCACTCTGGTCCTGTGGCTCCCCGACTTTTATATCCTGTACCGCGGAGCGTCGGCCAACGCGGTCGCCGTCCTCATGCTCATGCACCTGGCCATCGCCCTGGTGACCTACAACCTGCTCATCCACATGGCGCCGGTCCGGCCGGCCCGCCGCGCGGCGCAGCGGGCACCTGCCCGGGCCGTTAAAGGCCTTTAGGGCCTTCCGGATCGGGCCACATGATCGGGACCGGATGGCGGGGAGGACGCCGGAGGACGCCACCATCTCCGAGCCTTCACTGACTGGGAATCGATGATGGCGGCGGCTGGCAGGGCGTTGCGCCCGGCTGTCAGGTGGACCCGTCTCCCGGCGGCAGCGGGGCTGGCTCGCTTGGCACCTGGCGGACGGCGGTACGTCGGCCGAGGTCGCGTAGTACTTGCAGTAGATGATCTTGTACAGGGGAATCCACCGGGGAATGCGGTTTATGACCGGAATCCACGGCGCGAACATGGGAAGCAGGAACCCGAACAGGATCATGAGCAGCCCGACGTCCAGGTCGAGGTTGCTGTTGGTTGACGGGTTCAGCGCCGGGATCTGGTACATCCCGGCGTAGAGCCACAGCCAGGCCTGGCCGGGGAAGTTCCACAGCTCGTTCATCACGCCCCATTGGTCGCCGCCGACGCCCTGGGCCTTCGCGATGGTCGACCACAGCGTGCCGTCGCTGAAGAACATCGTCCCCATGACGGTGCCTTCGCGTAGTTGGTCAGCCAGGTCGTCTGCTGAGACGAGGCGACCTGGGAGGCCGCCGCGCAGGGCGAGAGGTCGCCGCCGGCCATCTTGTACCGGCTGACCGCCGCCGCGACGGGCGGGCTGAAGGGTGCAGCCAGTGTGACCCGGTCAGCCAGCACAGCAAACCTGGGACGCCCGGCCTTGCCCGCCGGAAACAGGGCAGACATAGACGGCTACGGCACTAGCATGAGATATGTCAGTGGCCTCTTTTCGTCGCGCACCTGAGTGCAGGGTGTGGTGCCCGGCCTCGGCCGGGGACGGCTCCTTACCTGCGCGGAACATGTGGTCAGGTGAGACCGATGCCCAAGCGAGCAGACCTGGCGCGACATCTCCGGCGGGCTGCTCGCGGCGTGGACGAGACCTTGGTGCCGCGCTGGGTACCTTACTTGTTCGCCGTGTTCAGCCTCGCGCTGGCACCCGGTATTGCGCGCGTGTTCGCCTCCGCGCCGCCGCTGCGCCTGGCCATGCACTGGCGGCTGGCCTGGGGCGGCTTCGACGTGACCCTTGCAGTGCTCTTGGCGGCTACCGGGCTGGCGCTTTTCCGCCGTTCGGCCCTGGCCGAGGTACTAGCGGCCATGACCGCCGCCTTGCTGTGCTGCGACGCGTGGCTGGACGTGCTGAGTTCCGCCGGCCAGGGCGCGGGTGCGACCGTGATTGCAGCCGGCGAGGCGGTTTTCGTGGAATTGCCGCTGGCCGCGTTGTTCACCTGGGTGGCGGTGCGCTTCGCCAGGGCGGTCGCCGCGGCCCGGCCGGCGCTGCAGCAGGCAGGGTTCCGGATCCGCCGTCGTCGCCTATTGCCTCCGGCCGGGGATTACCGGGCCCTGCTGGATGCGGAGGCTACCGGGAGCCAGCCCGGGTGGCGGCAGTGGACACCCCGCGGGCACGCCGGGCAGCCGGGGCTGCTGCTGCCATGGTGGCTGCCGGCCGCCTGCCTGGGACTTGTCCTGGTGCTCATTCCCTGGACCGCGTGGCTGTTCGCGACCCTGCCGCAAACCGAGCTTGCCGACACTGGGGGCTGGCCCGGGCCGGCCTGGACCTCGCGCTGGCCGTCGTCCTCGCGGCCAGCGCGGTCGCCCTGCTGCGCCGCTGGCCGGCCGCAGAGGTACTGGTCGCGATAGCCGCCGCCCTGCTGCTGAGGGACGCCTGGTTCAACGTCCTGACGGCCAGGCGGGGGCATTCCTCGGTAGCGCTGGGGGTTGTCGCCGGACTGGAGTTGCCGCTGGCCGTCCTGTGCCTGTGGGTTGCCGTCCTCTATGCGCGGGCGGTCGAGGTCGCCTGGCCGTACGTGCGCTCGCTGCGCATGCAAGCCGCCGCCAGGGCGCCGAAACCCAGCCGGAAGTGAAATGGCAGACGTCACCTGGCCAGGCGCACCTCCGCCACGAGGAGTGCGCAACTGCCCGGCAACCGCTGGCGCAGCGCCGTGCGGTCGTGCGTGCCGTGCTCTGCGGGCAGGTAGGCGGCACGCGAGCCGCGGGCTGGCCAGTGAGAGAGAATGAGACGACCGGGACGCGGTCCGTGGCGTCGGCCACTCGCGCGCCGGGCGTCGCCGCGGCGAGCAGGTTGAGCGCGTCCGTCGTGTTCCGCGTGAAGATCACCACGTCGCCGGCGTCGGCGAGCGACGCGACATCGCGCCTGGCCGTCTCCTATGCAGCCGTACAGGCCTGCAAGGCGTAGCCGGCGCCGGGGTGAACGCTCGCGTACAGCTGCAGCAGCTCGGTGACCCGCTCGGCCACCGGCTGCAGCGCCGGCGCGCTGGCGGCCTCGTTGAGATTGACGTAGCGTGACTGGCCGCCCTGGACAAGCGGCACGCACTGGCCAGCACCGGCTAACGGGGCTTCGCCCCAGCCCGACGAGGCGTGCCGGGGATTAGCTGATGTGAGCTGAAAGAGCTCCGGCCGGCGACGAAACGGTGCAAGATGTGCCCGTTCAATGGACCGCGTGGAGCGGTTGGGTGGCCCTGTAAGGGCCGAGTCGTCCGGCCGGAGCCTGTCATGACGCTACCTCGTTCTGCTGCCGATGTGCTGGCCGATCACGTGCTGTTCGAGATCGAGGCGATCGACCGCATGTACCTGAACTTGTACCAGCCCCGGCTGCAGCACGGCGCCGGGATCGCCGCGTTCTTCGTCGGGCACCGGGGCCACCGGTTCGCCTCCTCGGCGCTGATGGCGCCGATGACGAGGGTGTTCACCGCGGACATCGGGCATTTCATCGCTGCCCGCGGGCTGGATCTGGTGCGGTTCGCCCCGGGGCAGCGCAAGGACCTGGTCACCGCCGGGTACCTGCGCCGCGCGGAGCTGGACGACCGGGGGCTGGTGCCTGCCCAGGTGCTGTATGTGGGCGTGGCCCAGGAAAAGCAGAAGGTGTTCCGGACCAGCAAGCGGCGTAACCCGGTCACCGGGGCCACCTACCCGTGGCTGGTCCCGGGCTCGGGGGTGGTGAACCAGTACTACTTTTACTGCGTCGATGAGGAGTTCGGCCCGGTCTGCGTGAAGTTCTCCGGATACTTCCCGTATACCGGCAGGCTGATCCTCAATGGCAACGAGTACGCCAAGCGGCAGGCGGCCAAGGCCGGGATCGGGTTCGTGCCGCTGGACAACGCGTTCGCCGCCGTGGCGGACGTGGCCGCGGTGCAGGCGATCTGCGACGGCCTGGATGAGGGCATGATCACCGCGCTGGCCGCCCGGCTGCTGCGCCTGCTGCCGTACCCGTTCACCGCGGAGGACACCGCAGCCGGGTACCGCTATGAGCTGTCGGTGCACAGGCGAGTTCCTACCCAGCTGGATGCCCCGGTGACCGGCGGATCTTCCGAGCAGCTGATCCGCGACAACCTGACTCGGCCGCCCGGACCGGTCTCGCTGATCTTCGCCGAAGTCGTCCGCGGGGCAAGCGCCCACGCCGGGCCGTCCGCACCCGCGTCATCACCGACGGGGTCACCCCGAGCCTGCACGTCGACTACAAGAACTCGAAAATCAAGCAATACCACAAGCTCGGCAAAGCGCTCAGAACGGAAACCACCATCAACGACACGCGCGACTTCGGCGTGGCCAAGGGGCTGTCTCATCTCCCGGAGCTGAAGGAGATCGGCTTCACCGCCAGCAGGCGCCTGCTTGACGTCCAACGGATCAGCCACGACCCCGCCGAAGGCGCCGCCGCCCTGGCCGCCCTCACCCAGCCGGTCATCAGCCCGGCCGGCACCCGCACGGCCGGGATGCCCATCACCAGCTCCCGCGTGCAAGCCCTGCTCGCCGCCCTGTGCGTCTTCCGGCTGCTGCCCAACGGTTTCACCAACCGCGACCTGCGCACCCACCTCGCGCCCCTGCTGGGGCTCACCCCCGAGGCCATGACCAGCGGGCAGATCACCTACGACCTGCGGCGGCTGCGCATCCACGGCCTCATCTGCCGTATCCCGCACAGCTTCCGCTACCGGGTCACCCTCGCCGGACTCCGCCAGGCCCTCTTTCTCACCCGGCTCACCCAGCGGTTCCTGATCCCCGGCCTAGCCGAACTCACCGACCCCAGCCCGCCAGCCCCCGCCCGGCTGCGGGCAGCTGCCCCGCGCCTGGGAAGCCTCCCTCGACGACCTCGCCCGCAAGGCAGGACTGGCTGCCTGACCCTGCCCCTGCTATCAGCAGAAACGACCCGCCACAGCCAAATTTGACTCACCAGGAACAGGACTACTAAATCAAGCCCTCTAGCGTCGTAAGCGCTTGTGGCCGGCCTCGCCGAGGCAGCAGTATGGGGCGGTGAGAGCCGCGCTGTTCGTCACTTGTCTGGTGGACGGGGTCGTGCCTCAGGTCGCGAAGGCCACGGTCCGGGTGCTGGAGCGGGTCGGGCGTGACCGTGGAGATGCCCTGGGAGCAGACCTGCTGCGGGCAGATGCACGTCAACACCGGCTACCCGCGAGAGGCCGATCCCGCTGGTCCGCAACCACGTCGCGGCGTTCGAGGGTTACGACGCGATCGTGGTGCCGAGCGGGTCGTGCACGGCCGCGATCCGGCACCAGCACGCCGACGTCGCGCGGCTGGCCGGGGACGCCGCGCTGGCCGCGGCGGCCGAGGCGATCGCGGCCCGGACCTGGGAGCTGTCGGAGTTCCTGGTCGACGTGCTGGGCGTGACCGACGTGGGGGCCTACTTCCCGCACCGGGTGACCTACCACCCGACCTGCCATTCGCTGCGGCTGCTGCGGGTGGGCCAGCGGCCACTGCAGCTGCTGCGCGCGGTCGAGGGCATCGACCTGGTCGAGCTGCCGGGCGCCGAGCAGTGCTGCGGGTTCGGCGGCACGTTCGCGCTGAAGAACCCGGCGGTGTCGTCGGCGATGCTGGCCGACAAGATCGCGGCGGTGCGGCGCACCGGCGCGGCCTACGCCGCCGCGGGCGACGCGTCCTGCCTGCTGCACATCGGCGGCGGGCTGTCCCGGCTGAGCACCGGCATCGGCACCCGGCACCTGGCCGAGATCCTCGCCACGACCAGGAGGCAGCCATGACGTTCCTCGGCATGCCGACCGCGCCGCCGGGCGTGGGGCAGCTCCGCCAGGAGGCCCCGTTCCCGGTCGCGGCGGCCAGGGCGCTGGACGACAGCCAGCTCCGGCGCAACCTCGGCCACGCCACGTCGACGATCCGGGCCAAGCGCGCGGCCGCGGTGGCCGAGGTGGCGGACTGGGCAGGAGCTGCGGGCGGCGGGCGCGGCCATCAAGGACGACGTCCTCGCGCACCTGGACCGCTACCTGCTCCAGCTGGAGGAGCAGGTCACCGCGCGCGGCGGCACGGTGCACTGGGCCGGCGACGCCAACGAGGCGAACCAGATCGTCACCGCCCTGATCCGCGCGACCGGCCAGAGGCACGTGGTGAAGGTCAAGTCGATGGCCACCCAGGAGATCGGGCTGAACGACGCGCTGGCCGCCGCGGGGATCGAGGCGACCGAGACCGACCTGGCCGAGCTCATCGTCCAGCTCGGCCACGACCGGCCCAGCCACATCCTGGTCCCCGCGATCCACCGCAACCGGAACCAGATCCGCGACATCTTCCTGCGCGAGATGCCCGACGCACCGGCGGGCCTGTCCGACGAGCCTGCTGAGCTCGCGGCGGCGGCCCGCGCCCACCTGCGGCGCAAGTTCCTGGCCGCGCAGGTCGCCATCTCGGGCGCGAACTTCGCGATCGCCGAGACCGGCACGCTGGCCGTGGTCGAATCCGAGGGCAACGGCCGGATGTGCCTGACCCTGCCGCGCACCCTGATCACCGTGATGGGCATCGAGAAGATCCTCCCGGCCTGGCGCGACCTGGAGGTGTTCCTCCAGCTGCTGCCGCGTTCGTCCACCGCGGAACGGATGAACCCCTACACCTCGATGTGGGCCGGGGCGGTCGAGGGCCAGGACTTTCACCTCGTCCTGCTGGACAACGGGCGGACCGCGACCCTGGCCGACCCGCGCGGCCGGGCCGCGCTGCGCTGCATCAGGTGCTCGGCCTGCCTGAACGTGTGCCCGGTCTACGAGCGCACCGGCGGGCACGCCTACGGCTCGGTCTACCCCGGGCCGATCGGTGCCGTACTGTCGCCCCAGCTCACCGGTGTCACCGACAACCCGGACCTGCCGTTCGCGTCGTCCCTGTGCGGCGCCTGCTACGAGGTCTGCCCGGTCGTGATCGACATTCCCGCCATGCTCGTCCACCTCCGCTCCCGGGTGGTCGACGACAAACGCGAACACCATCACGGCCCGACGCCGGAGGCCGCGGCCATGCGCGGCCTGGCCTGGACGATGAGCGACGCACGTCGCTGGACGTGGGCCCTGCGAGCCGGTCACGCCGGGCGGCTGCTCGGGCGACGCTACGGGCGGATCCGCCACCTGCCCGGGCCGCTGGCCGCCTGGACCTCCTCCCGGGACCTGCCCCGCCCGCCGCGGCAGACGTTCCGCGACTGGTGGCGATCGCGGTGAGCAGCCGGGAGGAGATGCTGGCGCGGATCCGCGCGGCCACCGCGGACATCGGTTTCGTGCCGGAGACGCCGCGCCGGTACACGCCGGCCGACCGCGGCCCGGGTGAGGCCGACGAGGCTCTGGTCGGCCGGTTCGAAGAGCGGGCCAGCGACTACCGGGCCACCGTGCGCCGCTGCCGGGCCGCCGAGGCCGCCCAGGTCATCGCCGACGCCGTGGCCGCCCGCGGAGCGCGGCGGGTCGGCGTACCCAGCGGGTTCCCAGCCGAGTGGTCCGCGCTGCTCCCCGGCGCGGTCCCGGACGATCCGCCGCTGGACGTGGCGGCGCTCGACGCCCTGGACGGGGTCGTGACCACATGCGCGGTCGCGATCGCCGAGACCGGGACCATCGTGCTGGACACCGGGCCCGGACAAGGCAGCCGGGCCTTCACCCTGGTGCCGGACTACCACCTGGCCGTGGTGCGCACCGGGCAGATCGTCGGTGCCGTGCCCGACGCCGTCGCGGCGCTCGACCCGGTGCGGCCGCTGACCTGGATCAGCGGGCCCAGCGCCACCAGCGACATCGAGCTGCGCCGGGTCGAGGGCGTGCACGGCCCGCGGACCCTCGACATCGTGATCGTCTCGGATTAGGGGGCGACGGGCTGGCCGGCCAGCCAGGCGGCGCCGCGCTGGTACAGGCGCTCCAGCCCCTTGGCCTCGGGTCCGGTCAGGCCGGGCATGTCGGGCTTGACCGGGTACCCGGCCTGCACCTGCAGGTAGGCCAGGTACCGGTAGCCCTCGGGGAAGCGGGCCAGCAGGTCCGGGTCCAGGGTGAGAGAGGCGGCCGGGTCAACCGGGTCCAGCCGGTCCTTCTCATAGATGGGCTGGCGCAGCACGATCCCCCACCGGCCATCCCGTTTTTCGAAGAAGTCGTAGAACCGGCCGATGCAGGCTACATCGCATAGCACGCCGTGCACGTCGGCGCGCTGCATTATCGTCATCCGGGTCTGCGCAATGGCCCGCGTTCCGGCCAGGGTGATCCGGACGCCGCCGGTGTAGTGCAGGATGTTGACGCCCCTGGCCCGGCCTTCCTGGCTGACTCGGATGAAGTCTTCCTTCGGGCCCTGGAACCAGGTGGCCATCATGTAGCCGTCGTCGTGCCAGCAGGCCCGGAAGGCCTCCCAGTCCGCGGAGTCCCTGGCGTTGGCCCAGGTCTCCACGACGTCCCTGATGGCTAGGCGGTCACTGAGTTCGTCGTCCACTCGGGCACGATAACTCCAGTCCGGCTGAACTGACGGCAGGCGGGCCGTAGAATCGCCCGCGTGGGCATGCCCGGCAGCGGAATCGGCGAGGCGGCGGCCGAGGCGCTGCACCGCGTGTTCGGGTACGGCTCCTTCCGCGGGCAGCAGCAGGAGATCATCGAGCACCTGTGCGGCGGCGGGGACGCGGTCGCGCTGATGCCGACCGGCAGCGGCAAGTCGCTGTGCTACCAGATCCCCTCGCTGGTGCGGGACGGCACCGGCGTGGTCATCTCGCCGCTGATCGCGCTCATGCAGGACCAGGTCGACGCGCTGCGGCTGCTCGGCGTGCGGGCGGACTTCCTGAACTCGACCCAGGATCCCGATTCGCGGCGAGGCGTCGAGTACGCCTTCCTGGACGGCAAGCTCGACCTGCTGTACCTGGCGCCGGAGCGGCTGCGGACCGACTCGACGCTGCGGCTGCTCGACCGGGGCACGGTGGCGCTGTTCGCGATCGACGAGGCGCACTGCGTGGCCCAGTGGGGACACGACTTCCGGCCTGACTACCTGGGGCTGTCCGTGCTGCACGAGCGGTGGCCTTCGGTGCCGAGGATCGCGGTGACGGCCACCGCGACCAGGCAGACGCTGGCCGAGATCACCTCGCGGCTGGCGCTGGGCCAGGCCCGGCACTTCGTGGCCAGCTTCGACCGGCCCAACATCACCTACCGGATCGAGCCGAAGAACGAGCCGCGGCGGCAACTGCTGCGGCTGCTGCGGACCGAGCACCCAGGAGACGCGGGCATCGTCTACTGCCTGTCGCGGGCCTCGGTGGAGAAGACGGCGGACTTCCTGTGCACCGAGGGGTTCACGGCGCTGCCGTACCACGCGGGGCTCGACGCGCGGACGCGGGCGGTGAACCAGTCGCGGTTCCTGCGCGAGGACGGGCTGATCATGGTGGCCACGATCGCGTTCGGCATGGGCATCGACAAGCCGGATGTCCGGTTCGTCGCGCACCTGGACCTGCCCCGGTCGGTCGAGGGCTACTACCAGGAGACCGGCCGGGCCGGGACGGCGCGCCGGCCACGGCGTGGCTGGCCTACGGGCTGGCCGACGTGGTGCAGCAGCGGCGTCTCATCGACGATTCCGACGGCGATCTCGCGCACCGGCGGCGGCTGGTCGCGCACCTGGACGCGATGCTCGCGCTGTGCGAGACGGCCGGGTGCCGGCGGGCGCAGATGCTGGCCTACTTCGGCGAGACCGACGGCGGCGCGTGCGGGAACTGCGACACGTGCCTGTCGCCGCCTTCAGTCTGGGACGGGACGGTAGCGGCGCAGAAGCTGCTGTCGGCCGTGGTGCGGCTGGAGCGGCTCGGGGGACCCTCATTCGGCGCGGGGCAGCCGATCGACATCCTGCTCGGGCGCAAGACGCCGCGGGTGCTGTCGTACGGGCACGACAGGCTATCGGTGTTCGGGATCGGCGGCGAGCTGCGCGAGGCGGAGTGGCGGGGCGTGGTGCGGCAGCTGCTGGCCGGCGGGCTGCTTGCGGTCAAGGGCGACCACGGGACGCTGGCGCTGACCGAGCTGAGCGGGGAGGTGCTGCGCGGGGAGCGGCAGGTCATGTTCCGGCGGGATGCGCCGCGGCCGGTCGCTGCGGCGGCGCCGGGTCCAGCCGCGGCGCCGGGTTCGGCGGCTGTAGCGGCGCGGGGTGGCGGGAGGTCCCGGCGGGCGGCGCCCGGGCCGGCTGCGGTCGAGCTGACGCCAGAGGCGGAGCAGGTGTTCGAGCGGCTGCGGGCGTGGCGCACGGGGGTCGCGAAGGAGCTGGGCATGCCGCCGTACGTGATCTTCCACGACTCGACGCTGCGGCAGATCGCGGCCGCGCCGCCGACCACGCTGGCCGGGCTGGCCCTGTCAACGGCGTGGGCGAGACCAAGCTGGCCAGGTACGGGCAGCAGATCCTGGAGCTCCTCGCGACGAGGGATAAGACCGAGGGCACCACGGCCGGGACAGACCGCGGCAGGCCTGGCTGAACAGCGGTTCCGAGGGCGAAGACCGCCCGGATGCGGTGCAGCGCGTCCGGATCGGCGATCGGGTCGCCGTCGACGGCGAGGATGTCGGCGTCGAACCCGGGTGCGATACGCCCCTTGCGGTGCCCCAGCCCGCACACGCTGGCCGCGACGGCGGTGATCGCGCGCAGCGCTCCGGCCTGGTCGTATCCCAGCGGGCGCAGCATGGCAGGCGCGTACCGGACCACGTCGTGCGGTTTGACCGGCGCCATGCCGGCGTCCGTGCCGGCCACCACCGGCGCCCCGGCCTGGTATAGCCGCCGGGTGTTGGCCACGATGCGCGGAAGGCGGGCGGCTATCTCCGGCGGGGGCGTCCTGCCCGGCATGGGGACCATGCCGACGGTGGCCCCGACGGTAATCCGCCGCGACGCGATCAGCCGGATCAGCTCGGCGGGCGCGTCCACGCCGTCTTCGGTCCAGAACGAGACGTGTTCCAGTCCGTCGACGCCCGCGGCCACCGCGTCGGCGATCCCGCCGACGGCGTGGGCGTGCGCCGTCACCGGCAGCCCGAGCCGGTGCGCCTCTTCGACCGCCGCGCGCAGCACCTCGGGCGGGAACTGCGCCAGGTCCTGGCGGGAGCCGGGGGTCATGTTCCCGCCGCTGGCCATGATCTTGATGACATCCACGCCTCGCGCGGCATGCTCGCGAACCGCCGCCCGCACGCCCGCGATGGTCGGCGCCGCGCCTCCGCCCAGGAAGTGGCAGTGCCCGCCGGGGGTGGTGATCGGCGGCCCGGCCGTGACGATCGTCGGCAGGCCGCCTGGCCGCGCAGCCCGAGTGACAGGTAATCGCGGTCGCCCAGATCGCGGATGGTGGTACGCCGCCCCGCAGCGCGGCTCGCGCGGCGTGCTCCATGGCCTCGACGACCTGGCCCTCCTGGCGGCGGGCCAGGTGGCCGACCGGATCGGTGCTCGCGTCGAAGGCCAGGTGGACGTGGGTGTCGATCAGCCCGGGCAGCAGTGCCGCACCGGACAGGTCGATCACGGTGGCGCCCTCGGGGGTTCCGCCGCCGGAGCTGACGCGGCGAATCGTATGGCCCTCGATCAGGACGACCGGATCCGGGATCAGCGCGGAACTGGTGCCATCGAACAGCCATGCGGCCCGCAGGGCCGTCGGCCGACCTGGTGCGGTGGGCATCATCTCGGCGTCCTTTCGTGCTGGCCGAAGCGCGCTCCACGTGATAGCCGGTTCCTTCAGGTGGCTCTGACATGACCACTGTCGGGCCGGGGACCCGCCTCGGCACATGCGTGCTAGTACGTGGTCCGCCACGTGACTTGGCCCGCAGCTTCCTGGACGGTGCGCGGGCCGGTGCGGGAGATGACCGCATGGCTGACGCGGCGCCGGGCCTGGACATCTTGGCCGGGCGCGACCGGGAACTGGCCACGCTGCGGCAGTGGCAGTCCGAAGCGCTAGCGGGCTGGGGCGGCTCGTCGTGCTGACCGGTCCGCCGGGGATCGGCAAGACCCGGCTGGCCGAAGCGCTGGCCGATGGCGCGCGCCGGAACGGGCAGCGAGTGCTGTGGGGACGAGCCACCGAGGAGCGCAGCGCGCCGCCGCTGTGGCCGTGGCGGCGGATTCTGAACGCGGTCGGCGGCGCGACCGAGCAGACCGGCCTGACCGGTGACCGAGGTTCAGACAGCACCCGGTCCGATGACCTGGCCGCGGCCAGGTTCGCGGCGGCGGCCGCCGCCGCTGACGCGCTCACCACCGCGGCGCGCGCCGCCGACCTGCTCATCGTGGTGGAAGATCTGCACTGGGCCGACCACGCATCGCTGTTCTTGCTGCGGGAACTCGCGGCCGAACTGCCCGGGTCGCGTCTGCTCGTGCTGGCCACCTGCCGGGAGGGCGCCGGCGATCCGTGGCGGGCCTCGCTGGCCGACCTGGCCAGGCTGCCCGGGTGCACATCATGCGCCTCGCCCCGCTGGGCGAGGCCGCCGTGGATGAGATCCTCCAGGTCGCCGGCGTGGCCACGGACCCGGATCTGGTGCGCTTCGTGCACGCCCGGTCGGAGGGCAACCCGCTCTACGTGGCCACGCTGGCCCGGGTGCTGGCCGAGCAGCCCGGCACCGGCTACGACACCGAGGCGATCGCGCGCATCGCGGGCGGCAGCGCCGAGGTCAGCCATCTGGTCCTCGTCGCTGTCGGACGGCCTGGACGACGACGCTCGTGACCTGCTGGCGGCGGCGAGCGTGCTGGGGGCGGAGTTCGGCTCGGGCCTGGCCGCCGCCGTGGCCGGGACGGCCAGGACGTGGCCGCAACGCTGTCGGCGGCCGAGGCCAAGGGACTCCTCATCCGGCTGCCGAACCGCCCGGACGCTGGCGGTTCACCCACGCCCTGGTCCGCGACGGCATCTACGCCGGCCTGCGCGATGACCGGCGCGTCGCGCTGCACGGCCGCCGCGGCCGCCGCCCTGGAGCCGCTGGCCCGCGAGGCTCCCGAACGAGGCGGTGAGGTCGCGGCGCACCTGCTCCGGGCGGCTCCGGACCGGGCCGGGCTCCGCCAGGCGGCGGACTGGGCCGCGGCCGCGGCCGGGGCGGCGACGTCCGCCCTCGCCTTCGAGGACGCCGCCCGCTACCTGGCCACGGCGCTGGCCGCCGCCGAAGCGCGGACGCGGCGACGCCGAGCGCGCGAGGCTGCTCATCGAGCTGGCCACCGCGGAATACCGGGCCGGCCAGCTCGCCGCCAGCCTGCAGCACGCGGTCGCCGCCGCGGATGCGGCCGAACGGGACGGGCGGCTCGACCTCGTCGCCGACGCGGCGCTCGTGGTGCGCGGCATCGGGCACAATCCGGTCGCCGCCACGCTGCTCAGACTGTGTGACCGGGCGCTGGCCGATCCCGGCGTGCCCGACCGCGCGGCGGGCGCGGTTGCTCGCCCAGCGGGCCTCCGCGCTGGCCGAGCTCGGTGATCTGGCCGCCGCCAGCGCCGACTCGGCGGCGGCCATGAGCGCGGCGGCCGCCGCCGATGACCCGGCCGCCGAGCTCGACGCCATCCGGGCCCGGGTCGCCGCGCTGCCCCGTCGCAGCACCGGACCGAGCGGCTGAGGCTGGGCACCAGGGCCCTGGAGCTGGCCACCGCGACCGGTCAGCCGCTGGCCGCCGTGCTCGGCCACGTCTGGCGGATCGACGCCGCCTACCAGCTGCTGAACCTCCAGGCGGTTGACGCGGAGATCCTCCAGATCGCGCAGCTGGCCGCCTCGACCCGGCTGCCGCTGGCCCGCTGGCACCTGCTGCGCCAGCAGGCTTCCCGGGCGGCGCTGGCCGGCCAGCTCGCCCTGGCCCGGGACCGGTCCGCAGAGGCCCGCCGGCTGGCCATCCGGCTCCAGGATCCCTCCGGTGCGGGCGTGTCCTACGTTCGCCATCAGGCTGGCGTCCTGCGCGGCGACGCCGCGGAGATCCCGGCGGACCTCTTCGACGTCGTGCGGCCGCGCCGCCGATCCCGGTCGTCAGGGCCCCGCTGGCCATGGCGCTGTTCGCCGTCGGCCGGACCGATGAGGCGCAGGCCGTCGACGAGACGCTCCGCCAGCTGCCCGTCAACGGGGACAAGGACACCCGGACGATCGGCGCGCTTCCCCAGCTGATGGACCTGATCGTCGCCTTCCGCACACCGAGATGTCACGGGCCATCTACGACCTGCTCCCCCCCCACGCCGACGTCTCGGAGCCACCGGCACCGGCCTGGTGGTCGTGTTCGGGTCGCTGCACTGGCCGCTGGCCGCTGCGACCTCCTCGGCCGCACCGAGCAGGCGCTTGATCACTTCGCGCAGCCGAAACGATCAGCATCCGGCTCGGCGCGCGTCCGCTCGTCGTCCTGGTCAGGCTGACCGGGCCGCCACGCTGAGCAGCGCGCCACCGGCGGCGACCTGCGCAGCCCGGCGCTCGCCGGCAGGCCGCGGCCGAGGCCCACCGCCTGACATGCCCGGACCGGCTGACCGCGCCGAGCGCCTCGCCAACTCCAGGAGGCGGCCGCGGCCGCGAATCCGCTGACCCGGCGCGAACGGGAGATCGCCGAGCTGATCTGCGCCGGCCTCACCAACCGGCGATCGCTGACCGTCTGGTCCTTCCGAACGCACCGTCGAGGGACACGTACGAAGCACCCTGGCCAAACTGCGGCTGACCAACCGAACCGAGCTCGCGGCCTGGACGCGACGGGAGACCGGCTCGAGCGGTTAGCCCTGCGGCCAGGCTCAGCTGCCGTCGGGGTAGCCGCCGCGGTGCAGGACCATCGGGTAGTACGGGAGCGTGCGGGGCGGGCGGACCGACGCCCGCCAGTTGTCCGGGTAGGGCTCGAGGGCCTGGAACAGGGGCGGCGGCTGGCCATCGGCCCGACGGCGAGCGCCTCCAGGGACTGGCGCAGGGCTCCGAGGGTGTCGCGGCCGAAGCGCTGCTGCCAGCGGTCCTCGATCGTGCCCAGGAGCTCGAGGTAGCGGCGCTGCGCGCGCAGGCCCGCGGAGGTGAGGCGGGCGATCTTCCCGCGGCTTGCGGCGGGGTCGGGTTCCTCGACGGCGAGGCGGGCGCGGAGCAGGACGCCCATGGCCCAGGTCACGGCTTCCTTGGAGATGCCGGTCAGAAGGGGCAGGTCACGGAGCCGCGTTCCTTCGGCGCCCAGGACGCGGAGCAGGTTGGCGCCGACCGCGAGGGAAAGCCCGATTCGGCCTCGTACTCCACAGCGAAGGCCAGCAGGACGCGGGACAGCAGCGCCGAGAGCGGCAGCGTGGCGACATCGCGCGCTTCCGGCCGGGGCGGGAGGGAGGGGTCCGGTCCCCGGCTGAACAGGTCATGTCCGAGGATCGGGAGGCAGTCAGGCAGCCCGGGGTCGAGCCGGGCGGCTACCGATTCCAGGGAGCAGCGGAGCTGGCCGATCGGTGCGGCGCCGAAACGTTCCCGCCAGCGCTGCTCGACGAGGGCGGGCAGCGGCAGCCAGGTTTCCCGTGCGTGCAGGCCCCGGGCGGTGGCGCGCAGGACGGCGCCGGGGCCGGGACGGCCCTTGTGGATCCTCCTGGCCGTTCCGTCGATCGTGATGTGGCCCCAGCGGCGCATGCCGTCCAGGTTGGTCCCGGTGCGGGCCAGGGTTTCCAGCTCGGCCACGGTGATGGGCTCGTCAGTGACGAACCGCAGGCAGTTCTCGAACATGACCAGTGACACCAGCCAGGCCCCGTCGCCCTGGTCGGCGGCGCCGTAGGCCGTGGTGCGGTGCGGGAGGCGGTGTTCGGCCTCGTTGTCGAGCTCAACCGTGAGCGCGACCAGCGCCTGGGACAGCAGGGCGGACGGCGAGAGAGGTCCCTGGGGCTGCTGAGCCTGCTGGGGCTTGCGGGGTGGTTGCTTGGTGCTGGGCGGGGTGCTCGGCGTGGGGCCCGCGCTGGTCCGCTGAGGCGCGGTGGTCAGGCGCGGCGCTCGTAGGGCCGGCGCTGGCGGTGAGCAGGCCGGCGAGGCGGAGTCGTTCGCGGCGGGCGGCGGCGTCGGGGTCGTCGGCGTCGTCGCCTCGCTGGCCACGACCCGCCAGCCGGTGCGGGCCAGGAGTTCGGTGGCCTCGCCGGCGTCGAGCGTGGACCTGGCCGGCTCGCCCAGCGCCGCGACCGAGGCCTGGAAACGGGATCTGGCCTGGCCGTCGGCGCTGGTCAGCGACACGCTGATCGCCAGGCGGCTGCCCGGCCGTGCGACCTGGCGGAACTGGCGGAGGACGCGCTCCAGGACGGCGGGCTCCAGGTAGACCGCCACGCCTTCCAGCAGGAACAGGCTGGTTTTCACGGTGTCCAGCCCGGCGGCGGTCAGCCGTTCCGCGACCGGGTCGCGGGTGAAGTCGGCCTCGACGAACCGCACCTGGCGCGGCTCAGTGATGCCGAGCCGCGCCAGCCGTTCCCGTTTGTCCCGCTGGGTGGCGGGATGGTCGATCTCGAACCAGCGGACGCCGGGCTTGGCGTAGCGGAAGGCCCGGCCGTCGTCGCCGGCCGCGCCGAGGACGATCTGGCGGACGCCCCGGCCGATGGCCCTGACCACCACCCGGTCGAAGAACCTGGTGCGGGCGTCGAGGTACCCGCGCATCCGGCCCGTCCGCGGGCTCCTCGCCTGCCGCGACGTCGGCGGCCAGCGCCTCGTCGGCGGCAGCATCGCCGTAGGGAGCCGGGACCCGGGTGAATCCGAGGCGGTACGCGGCCACGCGGCGGGCCGTGATCGACGGGCCGCCGTGGTCTTGCCAGACCCCTCCGGCACCGGTCCATTCTGGCACGCGGGCAGGACCGGCGGCCGCGGCCCGCGCGTGGCGTGTGGCACTGTGGACGGCATGACGACTGATTCCGCGCATCGCAGCGTGCGGCTGGAACGCATCGAGAACAGCAGGTACACCGCGATCAACGAGCGCGGCGGCACGATCACCATCGGGACCGGCGAGGGGACCGACTTCATCCCGGTCGAGCTGCTGCTGGTCGCGATCGCCGGCTGCACGGCGGTCGACGTGGACATCCTGACGTCGCGGCGCGCCGAGCCCGACTCGTTCGAGGTCGACGTGGACGCGGAAAAGGTCCGCGACGCGGCGGGCAATCACCTTACCGGTCTGCAGGTGACGTTCCGCATCGCCTTCCCGGCCGGCGAGCAGGGTGACAAGGCCCGGGAGCTGCTGCCGGACGCGGTGCGCAAGTCGCACGACCGGCTGTGCACGGTGAGCCGGACGGTCGAGCTCGGCACGCCCATCGCGACGCGCATCGACTGACCGGCCGGACCGGGCCGATTGACGTGAGCCCGCGGGCGCTTATGGTGGAAGACACGCCCGGATGAATCGGGCGGCGCCGTGCGATCATAGGGAAAGCTGGCATGAGACTGCGGCCGCGTCGCAGGAACCTCGTCGTGTGGAGTTCGTCTGGCGCCCCGGGCGGATCCTGGGCCTGGCGGCCCGCCCGCCCGCGGCGGATCCGGTGGTGGCTCCGGACCAGCGCCCTGCTGGCGGTCATTGGTGTCGTGCGCCTGGCCCGCGCGACGCGGGTCCGCTGGGAGCCCGTATCCCTCGGCGTCGGGGTGGTGCTCGCGGTGATCGGCTTCGCGTTGCCCGCCGCCTCCGTGGCGTTCCTCCTCGGCATGCTGGTCCTGGTGGTCACCCTGATGAAGGGGATAGCGACCAAGGGCCGGACCGCGGGCCAGGCGGCCGACTGCTGGCAGTGGCGCGGCTAAACGGCCCGAGCGGACAGATCTCCCGCCGGGATTAGGTGTGCCAGCGGAAGCGCCAGGCGACGAAGCCGACGCCGGCGGCGGTCCACAGGGCGAGGTTGGCCAGGTCCCAGGCCGGGAACGGGCGCGCCGTGTAGGCGCCCTGCATGAGCTGGGCGAGGGCCTTGACGGGGAAGGCGGCCACCATCCGGGACAGCCACTGCGGCAGGCCGCTGAAGGTGGGGTCGAAGACGCCGGAGATGATCGCGATCGGCAGGAAGCTGGCGTAGGCGATCGGCCCGGCCGATTCCGCGCTGGTGATGACCGAGCTGATGGCCAGGCCCAGGGTGGCGAAGCACACGATGCCCAGGATCAGCCCGCCGGTCAGCGCCGGCAGGCCGCCGGGGCGCGGGCCCGCGCCGAAGGCCAGCCAGCCGATCAGGCCCGTGCACGCGGTGATGAGGATGACGGTCGCGACGGTGCTGGCGAGCAGGCCGCCCAGGTAGGCGGCGGACGGCAGCGGGGTGGTCTTGATCCGCTTGAGCACGCCGTCGTGGCGCAGTACCGCCATCTTGGAGCCGAGGTTCACGTAGGCGGCCACGATCACCCCGAAGGCCAGGATGCTGGGCACGAACACCGTGGTGTTCTTGACGTGCGTGCCGGGCAGGTACGAGCCGACGTTGGCCGCCCCGATCAGCAGCAGGATCATCAGCGGGAAGACGAAGGTGAACAGCGCGTACTCCGCGCTGCGCCAGAAGCTGCGCTGCTCGAGCAGCGCCTGCCGGGCGGCGAGGCGAACCGATCTCGTCACATGATCTCCGTCGGCGCCGGTGAGCTGCAAGTAGGTGTCCTCGAGGCTGGGTGCGGTGACGGCCAGGCCGTCCAGGTCGCCGAGGCGGTTCTCCAGCGCCCAGTCGAGCAGCTGCCGCAGCGTCAGCGCGGCGTTGTCGGTGTGGCAGACCGACAGGGGGCCCGGACCGCCAGGTCGATCCCCTCGGGCAGGGCGACCTGGCCCCGGCGCAGGGCCGAGGGCGTGGTGAAGGAGATCCGGGTGGCCAGGCCAGCCCGCGCGGCGACCTCGTGCGTGGTCCCGGCCAGCTCGATCCGGCCCGCCCGCAAGATGGCGATCCGGTCGGCCAGCTGTTCCGCCTCGTCCAGGTAGTGGGTGGTGAGCAGGATCGTGGTGCCCAGCAGGCGGAGGTTCTCGATCGCGGCCCAGCAGCGCCGCCGCGCCTCGGGGTCGAAGCCGGTGGTCGGCTCGTCGAGGAAGACCAGGTCGGGATCGCCCGCCAGGGCCAGGGCGAAGTCCAGGCGGCGCCGCTGGCCGCCCGACAGCTTGCGGACCTGGGTGTTTCGCACCTCGGTGAGCTCCACGACGTCCAGCAGCTCGCCGAGCGGGCGCGGGTTCGGGTAGTAGCCGCGCCAGGTGTCGATGAGCTCGGCCACCCGGGCCTGCCGGGGGAAGCCGCACTCCTGCAGGACCATCCCGGTCCGCTCGCGGAGCTTGGCCGCCTGAGCCGCCGGGTCGAGGCCGAGGACGCGGACCGTGCCGCTGGTCGGCGGCCGGAAGCCCTCCAGGATCTCCAGCGTGGTGGTCTTCCCCGCGCCGTTCGGGCCGAGCAGGCAGAACACCTCGCCGTAGCGGACGTCGAAGTCCACGCCCCGCAGCACCTCGGTCGAGCCGTAGCTCTTCCGCAGGTCACGAACCTGGACCGCGAAGCCGTCCGTCGCCGCAGGCCGGACCTCATCTATGACGCGCGTGTCAGACATTACCCGCGATTATACGGTCGAGCATCGTTAAACCAGCCCGTTATCAGCTGAGCCGCGGGCATCGGAGCGGGCACCACGGCCCGTTCGGCATAAAGACGGAACTGCGGCGGGTCAGCGATACGCGGTGCCGGACCGGTGCGGTCTAAGGTTCTCTCATGGCGGATTCCGAGCCGGGCCGTGAGGTAGCCCGGAGTGAACTGCGCGCCTCGCACGAGGACCGGGACCGGGTGGTCGAGCTGCTGCGGGTCTCGGCGGGTGACGGGCGGCTGACCGCGGAGGAACTCGACGAGCGCCTTGAGCTGGCCATGACGGCGCGGACCTACGGTGAGCTGGCCCGCGTGGTGGCCGACCTGCCCGCCGCCGGGTCCGTGGTGCAGCGCGCGGCACCCCGGGTCAAGGACGTCGTGCGGATCGACTTCGGCAGCGGGCACGCCAAGCGGGACGGCCGGTGGGTGGTTCCGCAGCGGATCGAGGCGCGGGTCCGCAGCGGCCAGCTGAAACTGGACTTCACCGAGGCGGTCATCACCGAGCCGTCGCTGCGGCTCGACGTCGAGGTGCGCAGCGGCCACGTCATCCTCATCACCAAGCCCGGCATTGTGGTGGACACCGACGACGTGGCGGTGCGCAGCGGCCACGTGAAGGTCCGCGCCCCGTGGGGACCCGACGGGGCCGAGGTGCTGCGGATCGAGGTGGCGGGCAGGGTCGGCAGCGGCCACTTCATCGCGCGCCCGCCGTACCGGACGTTCTGGCAGTGGCTGACCAGGCAGCCGAGGCCGTATGAGATCGCGGCGCGCTGAGGAGTTGACGCTCATCGTGGTCTCGGGCGCGCCGGGCACCGGTCCACGGTCGCCCGGGAGCTTGGTGCTGTCGCCGCGTTGACGCCCGCTTCGGCCCGGAACCTGGCCACGGTGCGCGCCGACCTGGCCCGGCTGGTGCGCTACGACGACGAGTCGATCGTGCACGAGGTGTGGATCCGGCAGCGCTACGACCGGGGCGCCGCGGCGAGCTACGCGCCCGCCCGGACGGCGGCGGTGCGGACGGCCTGGCACGAGGCCGGGCATGTCGTGGCCGCGCTGGCGGTCGGCGCGCGGTTCAGCTCGGCCAGCATCCGGCACGGGCTGGTTCACCAGGGCCGGGTGCACCGGGTGCTCGGCGGGGGCAGGAGGCGTTCGTCATCGACGCGGCGGGCCAGATCGCCGAGCGGCTGCGGGACTGGTCCATGCCGGCCGACGATGACGCGTTGCGCGCCTGGCTGGCGACCTGGCGCGACGACGGCGGCGACGCGCGGCGGTTCCGGCACGAATGCCCTCCGCGGTTCGGGGAGGACGAGGTCGCGGCCTGGCGGCACTGCGAGCAGGTGCTGACCCCGCTGCGGCCGCGGATCCGCGAGGTGGCCAGGGCGCTGCTGGTGTATCCGCGGCATCTGCCATACGAGGTGGCAGCGGCGATCGCTTCGCTGTTACCGGACGGACCGGTACCAGCCGGGGAAGCCCTCGAGCGAGTCGAGGACCACCTCGGCGCCCGCGCGGGCCAGGTCGCCGCGGGAGAACGAGCCGGTGGCGACGCCGACCGCCCGCGCGCCGGCCTTCGACGGCGGCGGCCATGTCCGGCGGGCTGTCGCCGACGTAGGCGGCCGCCTTGATACGGCTCAGCACGGCCGCCTTCTCCGGCCCGTGCACGAAGGTGAACACCTCATCGGCGTCCAGCCCGACGGTACGCAGGCTCGGCGCGACGGAAACCGGGTGCTTGGCCGTGATGATCACCACCCGCTCCCCCGCGGCCCGGACTGCCGCCAGCGCCTCGCGCGCGCCGGGCAGTGCGGTCGTCATCTGCTCGGCCAGCCGCACGTAGTGGCGCCGGTAGAGCACGGCGGCCGCGGCGCGGCGATCCGGCGGGTACCAGAACGTCAGCTCGTCTTCCAGCTTGATCCCGAGCCGGCTGTCCACGGCCGCCAGGTCGATGCCGGTACCGGTATCCCGGGCGAGCCCGGCGAAGGCCGCCAGGATGGCCGGCCGTGAGTCGATCAGCGTCATGTCCAGGTCAAAGCCGACCGGGCCCATGTATCCCCCCGTCCTGCGCTCCCGCGGCAGCCCGCGACTGGCCGATCACGGCCGTCGCTACAGGCCAGGATCACTCAGCATTCTGCCCCGTCCCGGCCCCGCGCGCACCGGGCGGCACGCTGCCGGGAGCCCACGGCCAGCCCTGCGGCCGATCCGGCGCTCACGCCGCTCGCGTGGCTCTAACCTAGTGTGGCCTTTCCTGGGCCCGTAACCGTCTGGAGAAGCCGTCATGACATGGGAAGACCTGGCTCACTTACTGCCTGGCCAAGCCGGGCGCCTGGCAGGACGAGCCCTGGGAAGGCGACGTGGTGGTCAAGGTGGGCGCCAAGATCTTCGCGTTCCTCGGCTCCGGGACGTCGGTGGGCGTCAAATGCGGCGCTTCCCGCGAGGCGGCGGATGAATGGCTGCTGCGGTACCCGGATGACGCGTCGGTGATGGCCTATATCGGCCGCTCCGGATGGAACACGCTGCGGATCGGCGGCGCCATACCGGACGATGAGCTCATCGAGGCCGTTGACGCCTCATATACGGCCGTCGTCAGCAAGCTGCCCAAGAAAGACCGTCCGGCCTGAGCTATTCCCCGCTTCTGGGCTCATTGAAATGGCGAGTTGTCGATATATCAATTAGTTGCTTGTCCTGCGGTTGGCTGACCGGTATTTGTTTATTTTATGATGGCTGTCGTGACAAGTAAGGACGACGCGGCCGCCGGGGAAGAGTATCTCCCGGCCATCCCGGTATCGGCCGGGGCGCTCATCTTCGACCGGGCGGGCCGGCTGCTGATCCTCAAGCCGACCTACAAGTCCGGCTGGACCATCCCGGGTGGCGTCATGGAGGCGGACGGGGAGACGCCCTGGGAGGCGTGCCAGCGCGAGGTGCGCGAAGAGTGCGGCATCGAGGTGCGCCGCGCCCGGCTGGCCTGCATGGACTTCCGCCGCCAGAAACCCGGCCGGGCGGGCGGCATCCGGTTCCTGTTCGACTGCGGCCGTTTCGGCGACACGGACCTGGCCGGGATCGTGGTACAGCCCGAAGAGATCTCCGAGTACCGGTTCGCGGCCGTTCCCGACGCCCTCGACCTGCTCCGCGGTCCGATCAGGCGGCGGGTCCGCGCGGCCACCGGCAGCAAGAGGCTGATTTACCTGGAGAACGGCCGCCCGGTCCCCGGAGTCGGGGGCCTTCGTCACGATTAGCTCATCAGATCAGTTGGCCGGGCTGTAGGTCAGGTGCACGACGCCAGTACCAAACGACTCCGAGCCGGTCAGTGAGAGCGGCACCTGCCCGTCCGGCTCACTGAACAGGCGCTTGCCACCCCCCAGCACGACGGGGAAGACGAGCAGGTCCAGCCGGTCGAGCAGGCCGTGCCGCAGCAGCCAGCCGACCAGGGTGGAGCTGCCGCTCATGCCGATGTTCTGGCCTGGCTGCTGCTTCAGCTCGCTGATCCGGGCGGCGACGTCACCGTTGATCAACGTCGAGTTCTGCCAGTCGGCGGAGGTGAGCGTGCTGGACACCACGTACTTCGGCGTGTTGTTCATCTGGTCGGCCATTCCGCCGGACTGACCGCCGAACGCGGCGGCGAACCCCTCGTAGGTCAGCCGGCCGAGCAGCATGGCGTCGTTGGTCGCCATCAGTGCCCCCACGGCCTGCCCGACCTGGTCGTTGAAATACGGTCCGGTCCACTTTTCCGGTGCCTCCACCACGCCATCAAGCGAAATGAACAGGCCCGCGTTTATCTGTCGCATCGTCGTGTTTCCTTCCTAGTCGCCTGTGGTAAAGAACTCGGTCAGCACGGGGGCGATGACCTGGGCTTTAACCATGTGGTTCTGGCCGGGGAGCGTGCGGTACGTCGCGTCGGGCAGGGCGGCGGCGAGCGCGCGCGTCCCGTTGGCCATCCAGTCCGGGCTCTTGCCACCCGCCGCGACCAGCGTCGGCGCCTTGACCGCGGCCCACTCTTCCGGCGTGAGCGGAACCCCCTGCTGGTGGTCGTGCATGATCGTGAGGTCGTAGGGGAGAGTGGGCGCCGCCGCCTTGAGCTTGCCCCAGACGGGCGTGATCGGCATCACCGCGGTGAAGATGGCCGGGGCGCCCACGAACCGCATGAACATCTTGACCGCGTCACCAGGACGGTCCTCCGCCACCAGCTGCTTCAGCCGCGGCAGGTAGTCATCCGGCATTGGCGTCCGGGTGCCGTCGACGATGAACGGCGGCTCGTACACGGCCAGTTTCGTGATCGAGCGGATGTGCTTGGCCGCTTCCAGGGCCAGGGCGGCGCCGGACGACGTGCCGTGCAGGTACACGGTGTCCCCGGCCAGGGCCACCAGCGCCTCGATGTCCTCGACCTCGCGGTCCGGCGAGTAGGGCTTGGTGTCACCGCTGGCGCCGCGGCCGCGGCGGTCGTAGGTGTAGACGGTGAAGTGCGGGGTCAACTGCCCGGCGAGCTTGGGCATCGGCCCGAACGACCTGCTGCACAGGGCGCCGTCGACCAGGATCAGCGGCGGGCCCTGGCCGGCCCGGGTGTACGCGATGGTGGTGCCGTCAGCGGAGCGAACGGTACTCATTTCCGGGTTCCTCCCGTTAGGTGACGGTCAGGCGAGCGTCCGGCTGAGCCAGGCTTCCCAGGCCTGGCGGGCTTGATCGGGTTCGGCGCCGGCGGCGAACAGGTGGTGGGCCGCGATCACCGGCTTTGCGAAACCGCGCATGAACCGGTACAGCGCATCCGGGGTCCGCACGCCGATCGCGTGAGCGCTGGCGAAGTAGACGACGCCGTCCGCGGACCCGACCTCACCGGTGAACCGCACCGGGTCACCGGGCTCGGGCGGCTCGGCCAGGCCGAGCTCGCGGCAGAGCAGCGACCGGTCCCGGGACCAGCTCGTGCCGGGCGGGCCGAACGCGGTGACCGGCACGGCGAACCGGCCGGCGAAGTACGTGAGGTACTCGACCAGGGTGCGGAAGTACAGCTCGCCACCCATCCTCATCGCCTCGAATTCGTCCGCCCAGTCGTCGCCGGGCAGGAAGCCGCTGGTGACGGTGCGCACCACGGTGCTGCTGCCGGCCCGTCCCTCGATCAGGAACTCATAGGCGATGAACCGGCCGTCCGGGGCCTGGCCGCTGCCGTAGGCGAACCGGTGTGCCGGATCCCATTCGGTGATCTCCAGCTCCGGCGCGTACTCGCCGAACACGGTGCGGACGGCGCCTCCGGCTCCGGCTTCGACCTCGTTGCGCCCCATGAACCAGGAGTCGATCCCCGGCCCGGTCGCGATCGCGGCCCAGACTTCGTCCGGGCTGGCCGGGACCTCGGCCTCATTGTGCCGTGCGAACTGGTGACCCATCAGGATTCCTTGGGTTCGGCGTCCGGCCCGGCGGTGACGCTGGGGTGGACGGCGAAGACGAGATGATGCTCGCGTCCGCCTTCGGCCTGCTCGTCGTGGTACTTCGCCACCAGCGAGGTCACCGCTTGCATCAGCTCGGCGGTGAAGGCGGCCCGGTCGGCGGCGGATGCGAACCGCACCGTGCCATCCATGGCGAACGTGGCGAGTTTCTTCTGCGCCCGGGTGGCGCCGGTGATCAGGTCACCGACGTCGCGGACGAGCTGTGCGGCCAGGGCGAGCAGCCAGCGGGCGGACAGGCGGTCCGGCGCCCGGGCCGGGTCGGGCGCGACCGCCGCCAGCGCGGACGGCGAGATCACGTAGGACGCCGCGGCCGCCTGCAGCAGGCGCTCCGTCACGTTGCCCTTGCGCCGCTCCTCCACCAGTTCCACGAGCCCGTGCTGCTCGAGCGTCCGCAGGTGGTAGTTCACCTTCTGCCGGGGAAGGCCGACCGCGGCGGCCAGCATGGCCGCCGACCGTGGCTCGGTCAGCTGAGCCAGCAGCCGCGCCCGCCCCGGCTCCAGGGCGGCCTCGGCCGCCGCCGGGTTGTCGATCACTGCCACATCGATCATGAGCCCAGTCTGGCATCCGACAAATTTTCTTGTCAAGAAAATTTTTTTTGTCGGAGTCAGCGGGCGGGGAGGGCGGCGCGGCGGGCTAGCTCGGACCGGCCGGCGGCGCGCATGGCTTCCAGGGGGGCGGGCTCTAGACCGGTCATCAGCTCGACCTGGCGGGCGGCCTGGTGGAGGAGCAGGTCGAAGCCGTTGACCACGGTGACGCCGGACTGGGCCGCGGCGACGGCCAGCGGGGTGGGCCAGGGGTGGTACACCACGTCGAGCACGGCGCTGGGGCGCGCGCGGGGATCAATGGCCCGTTCGGCATAAAAATCGGCGGCACCGGCGGGGACGGTGGAGATCAGCAGGTCGCCGTCGCGGACCGGGCGGCCGAACGGGCGCAGCTCGACCGCCAGGCCCAGGCGGCGCGCGGCAGCCAGCAGATCGCCGGCCCGGGCTTGATCGCGGACCTGGACCACCGCGGTGGCCAGGCCGGTCTCGCGCAGGGCGCCGAGCGCGGCGCAGGCGGTCGCGCCCGCGCCGAGGATGGTGGCGCCGGCCGGGGAGGTCACTCCCGCCTCGGCCAGGGCCGCGACCATGCCGGGGACGTCGGTGTTGTAGCCGTGCCGCTGGCCGCCGGCGAAGATCACGGTGTTCGCGCAGCCGATCTGCAGGGCCAGCGGCTCGGTGCGGTCGAGCAGCGGCAGCACCGCGCGCTTCAGCGGCATGGTCAGCGACAGGCCCGCCCACCGCCTGCCCGGGGGGGCTTGGGGGGGTCGGCCCCCCGGGCCAGCACCGCCCGGGGGGGCTTGGGGGGGTCGGCCCCCCAGGCCAGCACTGTCGAGCGAGGCGATCAGGCCGGGCAGGCCGGTCTCGTCGCACTCGATCGCCGTGTAGGTCCAGCCGTCCAGGCCGAGTGCGGCGTAGGCGGCCCGGTGCAGCACGGGCGACAGGGAGTGCGCGATCGGCGAGCCGAGCACCGCGGCCCGGCACGGGACGGCCATGGCTCAGCCCTGGCCGAGGTTGTGCTCGAGCTCGGCCCGGTACTGCTCGAACTGGGTCTGGCTCGCGGTGAAGAGGGTCAAGCCGGTCTTGGGATTCACCGTCACGAAATAGAGCCAGTTCCCGGCGGCCGGGTTCAGCACGGCCTGGATCGCGGCCGCCCCGGGGCTGTCGATGGGACCGGGCGTGAGCCCCTTGTACTTGTAGGTGTTGTACGGCGAGGTGCTGGTGAGCTGCTGGTCGCTCGCGATGATGCCGTAACTGTGGAGCCCGTAGAGCACCGTGCTGTCCAGCTGCAGCGGGATGTTCTGGGCCAGCCGGTTGTAGATGACCCGGGCGATCTTCGGGTAGTCGGAGACCCGGCCCCCCTCGGCTTCCACCAGGCTGGCCATGATGACGACCTGGCTTTCGGTCAGGTGTACCTGCTTGGCCGCCGTGGGCAGGTTGAGCTGCGCCGCCTCCTGCTCGAACCGCTGGACCATGCCGGTCAGGACGCCGAGCGCGGTCTCGTGCGGCAGCACCTCGTAGGTCGCGGGGAACAGGTAACCCTCCGGCTTGCCGTTCGCGTAGGCAGGCAGGTGCAGCTGGGCCGGGTTATTCAGGACGGCCTGGTAGGCGCGGGCCGGGATGCCGGACTTGGCGCCCAGGTACGCCACGATCTGGCTGAGCCGCCAGCCTTCCGGGATCGTGACCGTGACCTGGACGAGGTTCTTCTGGTCGAGCAGCAGCGCGTAGGCCAGCGAGGCCTTCATGTGCAGGTGCATTCCGTAGAAGCCGGGCAGCAGGCCGTTCGGGTTGGAGCTGTGCTCGGCGGCCAGGACGAACGCGCGTGCGCTGGCCACCACGCCGAGCCTGGTCAGCTCCGGCCCCAGGCTGGTCGGCGTGGCGCCGGAGGGGACCTGGACCACCAGGTGGCCGGTGCCCGCGCCCGAGTAGTCGGCCGGGTGGTACTTGCTCATGTAGAAGCTGTAGGCGTAGGAGCCGCCGATGCCGACCGGGATCAGGATGACCAGCAGGGCCACCAGCGGCGCGATCCAGCGGAACCGGCGCCGCCGCGGGCCCCGCGGGCCCCGGGGGCGCACGGGGTGCCCGGCCCCGGCGGCCACGGTGATCGTCTTCGTCGTCCTCGTCGCCGTAGTCGCCGAACCCGGGGACGAACCGGCCCCCGGTGTCGTACTGGTCGTCGTAGCCGTCTTCGTCGTCGGGCTGACGGTACGGCCCGGTGTCGCCCTCGCCCGGGCCGGTGTGGTAGCTGGCGGGCGCGGAGTGCCATCCGGCGGCCTCGGGGCGGCGGGACAGCCGCTGGGTCCGGCGCCATGGGTCCCCGGGACGCCGGGGATCGGTGAGGCGCGGATCACGGTCACGCGGGTCGTGGTGCAGCGGCTGCGGAGGCTGGAACACCCGGGGGTCGCGGTGGTCCGGCGGCCAGGTGCTTCCGTTGTCGGTCATGCTTCCCCGCTCGAGGTGACGAGCTGGCCCGGGGGGCGCCCGGTGGCGCGTTCGGTGTCCAGGGCGGCTTGGAGCAGGACGGCGGCGGCGGCGGCGTCCACGGTACCGCGGCGGGCGCGGGAGTCCTTGCCGCCGCGGCGCAGCGCGTCGTGCGCCTGCGTCGTGGTGAAGCGCTCGTCGACGAGCCGCACCGGGATGGGGGCGAGCCGGCCGGCCAGTTCCGCGGCGAAGCTCCGCGCGGCGGCCGCGGCGGCGCCTTCCCGGCCGGACAGCGAGGTGGGCAGGCCCACGACGACCTCGATCGCGTCGGCGCCGGCCGCCAGGGCGGACAGTTCGTCCAGCCCGCCGGGGCCGGACCGGACCACGGTCAGCGGGCTGGCCAGGATGCCGCCCGGATCGCTGCGGGCGACCCCGACCCGGACCGAGCCGACGTCGACGGCCAGGCGCACGCCTGTCCTCATCAGGGCGGTCCTTCTCGCGGTGACAGGTGCCCGGGCAGGGCACGACAAGGCCCCGCTGGGGCGCAGCAGCATGGCAATACGTTACCCAGCGGACCCGTGTATGTCCCGCAAAGCGGCACGAACAGCCCCAAACGCCTCATCGACTACGCTCGAGTCCGGTCCTATGGGAGCGCCGCCGCCCTGGGCGACGTCGGGCCGCCCGCCGCCACCGCCGCCCAGCGCGCGAGCGGCGAGGCCGACCAGGTTCCCGGCCGACAGCCCGACGCCCCGGCCCGCCTCGTTGACCGCGATGACCACGACCGGCCGGTCCTCGGGCACGCCGACGATCATGACCACCGCGGGCTGGCTCCGCGGCAGCCGGCCGCGTACGTCCAGCGCGAGCTTGCGGATGTCGTCCGGGTCGGTCCCGTCCGGCACGCGGTGCGCGACCAGGGCCATCCCGCTGATGTCCTCGGCGCTGGCCGCGATCTGCTCGGCCGACTCGAGCAGCCGGGCGGCCCGCAGCCGCTGCAGCTCGCGCTCGGCGTCCCTGAGCCGCATCAGCACGCCGGAGATGCGCTCCGGAAGTTGCTCACGGGGCGCCTTGAGCTGCTCGCTGAGCTGGCTGACCAGCACGCTCTCCCGGGCCAGGAAGCGGAACGCGTCCAGGCCCACCAGTGCCTCGATCCGGCTCACGCCCGAGCCGATGGACGCCTCGCCCAGGACCTTGACCAGGCCGAGCTGGCCGGACCGGATGACGTGGGTGCCGCCGCACAGCTCCCGCGAGTAGTCGCCGACCTCGACCACCCGGACCCGGTCGCCGTACTTCTCCCCGAACAGGGCGAGCGCCCCCATCTCGCGGGCCTCCTCCTGGGAGGTGTAGTAGGCGTGCACGTCCAGGTCGTTGACCAGCACCGCGTTGACCTCGTCCTCGCTGTCCCGCAGCACGCTCAGTGGCACGGCCCCCTGGGCGGTGAAGTCGAACCGCAGCCGGCCGGGCGAGTTCTCCGAACCCGCCTGCGCCGCCGACTCGCCCAGCGCGTTGCGCAGCGCGCGGTGCACGAGGTGGGTCGCGGTGTGCGAGCGGGACAGCGCCCGGCGGCGCTCGATGTCGATCTCCGCGTGCGCGGGCGCGCCCGTGATGATCTCGCCGGAGCGGACCCGGCCGCGGTGCACGACGAGCCCGGTCAGCGGGGTCTGCACGTCGGAGACGTCGACGATGCCGCCGTCCACCGTGATGACGCCGGCGTCGGCGAGCTGGCCGCCGCCTTCGGCGTAGAAGGGGGTGCGGTCCAGGACCACGTCCAGTTCGGTGCCCGCGCCCGCGTTCGTTACGGGGATCCCGTCGACCAGCAGGCCCAGCACCGTGGCCTCGCCGGATACCTGGTCGTAGCCGGTGAAGGTGACCGAGCCGGACCGCTCGAGCATGTCCGCGAACACCGAGATGTCGACGTTGCCGGTCTTCTTCTCCGCCGCGTCCCTTCCGGGCGCGCTCCTTCTGCTCGGCCATCAGCCGGCGGAACCCGTCCTCGTCGACGGACAGGCCCTGCTCGGCCGCCATCTCCAGGGTCAGGTCGATCGGGAAGCCGTAGGTGTCGTGCAGCTGGAAGGCCTGGGCGCCGGAGATGCTGCTGCGGTTCTTGCGCTTGTTCTCCTCGACCGCCGCCTCGAAGATCGCCGTGCCGGTCCGCAGCGTGCTGGCGAACGCGGTTTCCTCGGCGTCGATGACCGTGTGGATGTTCGGCGCGTCGCGGCGCAGTTCGGGGTACAGGGGCGCCATGGCCTCGATCGCGACCGCGGTCAGCTCGTGCATGAAGTGCTCTTGGTGCGCGCCGCCGCCGCCGCGCTGGGCGCCGGACAGCAGGCGGAGGTTCCTGATGCTGCGGCGCATGATGCGGCGCAGCACGTAGCCGCGGCCTTCGTTGGCCGGCAGCACCCCGTCCTCGACCAGCATGACCGCGCTGCGCACGTGATCGGCGATCACGCGCAGGGCCACGTCGGCCTTGACGTCGCGGCCGTAGCTCTGCTCGGTCAGCTCCGCGGCCCGGTCGAGGATCTTCCACGTGGTGTCGATCTCGTACAGGTTGTCCACGCCCTGCAGGATGGACGCCATCCGCTCCAGGCCCATCCCGGTGTCGACGTTCTTGGACGGCAGCGGTCCCTCGATGTCGAAGTCGTCCTTGGCCCGGAACTTGCTGATGCTGTCCTGCATGAAGACCAGGTTCCAGACCTCGAGGAAGCGGTCTTCGTCCACCGCCGGGCCGCCGTCGCGGCCGTAGTCGGGCCCGCGGTCGTAGTAGATCTCCGAGCACGGGCCGCCCGGGCCGGGCACGCCCATGCTCCAGTAGTTGTCGGCCAGGCCGCGGGCCTGGATCCGCTCTTCGGGCAGGCCGATCTGGTCCCGCCAGATCGCGGCCGCCTCGTCGTCGCCGTGCAGGACCGTGGCCCACAGCTTGCTCTCCGGGAAGCCGAAGCCGCCGTCGGCCTCGGACCTGGTCAGCAGCTCCCAGGCGTACCGGATCGCGCCTTCCTTGAAGTAGTCACCGAACGACCAGTTGCCGAGCATCTGGAAGAACGTGGCGTGCCGGGTGGTCTTGCCCACCTCGTCGATGTCGAGCGTGCGCAGGCACTTCTGCACGTCCGCCGCCCGCGGCCACGGCGGCGTCTGCTGGCCGAGCAGGTACGGCTTGAACGGCTGCATGCCCGCGATGACGAAGAGCACCGTGGGATCATCGGCGACCAGGGAGGCCGAAGGCACGATGGCGTGCCCTTGCTGCTTGAAATAGGCAAGGAAGCGGCGGGCGATCTCTGCCGACTCCATCAGTGGCCATCCTTGGGTCGAGGGTCGTGATTGGTCTGGTCGTGGAGGTCTCGTGCGCGCTCGAGGTCTCGTGCTCCGAGGGTAGAGCCTGCGGGGGCGGAATGCCGAGCCGTATACAGCTCCATACCTTCCCGCACGTCGCGGGTGAACCGGTATGTCTCCCGGGCCAGGCCGAGGGCACCGCGGCGCGCCGCGGTTGCCATCCTGGCCTCCCGGGCTCAGGCTGGCGCCGGGTCCTGCGGGGTTAAGGCTGGCAGAGAGCCGGCGGCCGATGGCGGAGACACGCCGGTAACCGTAAATGCCGGTGACCGCCCCGGCCGTCAGCCAGAAGCCGCGGCGGATCATTTCGAGCCCCCGAGCTCGCCGCGTTCCACGACACGGCCGGACAGCGCCCTGGGTCCGGCTCCGGCGCAGGCTGACGGCGTGGCGTACCCCGTAGGCCAGGGCGCCCATGCGGCCCACCGGACCGCCGGCGATGGCGCGGCCGAGCCCGGCCAGCGCGGTCACCTGCCCGGCGAGCTCGGCCATCCCGGTGCCGAGCTCGTCCATGCTGGCGGTGACGGATTCGGTGCGGTCCAGCTGCCTGCCCGCCCGGTCCACGGCGGCCTGGGCCCCGTCGACGGCCGCCTGGGCCCGCTGCAGCAGCACGTCGCCTCGCTCGCGCAGGTCGGCGACCAGCCGGCTCGACTCGCCCAGCAGCCGGCCCAGCCGGAACAGGACGAAGACGCCGACGCTGACCAGCAGCGCCCAGAAGACGGCAGCGATCAGCGCGGCCGCTTCGGCCGCGTTCATGCCGGGGCCGCCCGCATGGACACCGCGGCGTTCACGACTGGCCCGTCCGCGTCATGGCTGCTCCTTGTCATTCCTTTTCCGGCCTTTTCCGGAGGATGGCCCGGATCCGCCCGGCACGTTCGGCGACGCGGGCCTCCTGGCCATGTCCCGACGGCTCGTAGTAGATGCGGTCCGCCACCGGGTCGGGAGCGTAGCGCTGCGCGACGATGCCGCCGTCGAAGTCATGCGGGTACAGGTAGCCCTCGCCGTGGCCCACCTTGCCCGCCCCAGGATAGTGCGCATCGCGCAGGTGCGCAGGCACGGCGCCTATTAGCCCGTTTCGCACGTCGGAGTCGGCCGCGCCGATGGCCTTGATCACCGCGTTGGACTTGGGTGCCAGCGAGATGTGGATCACCGCCTGGGCCAGGTTGATCCGGGCCTCGGGCAGCCCGACGAACTCGACCGCCTGCGCCGCGGCGACCGCGGTCAGCAGCGCGGTCGGGTCGGCCAGGCCGACGTCCTCGCTGGCGTGGACGATGAGGCGCCTGGCGATGAACCGCGGGTCCTCCCCCGCCTCGATCATCCGGGCCAGGTAGTGGAGCGCCGCGTCCACGTCGCTGCCCCGCATGGATTTGATGAATGCGCTGATCACGTCGTAGTGCTGGTCGCCGTCGCGGTCGTAGCGGACCGCGGCCCGGTCCACCGCGCGCTCCAGCGTTCCGCCGCGTCGATGTTCTTGCCTTCCGGCAGCCCGAGGGCGGCCGCCTCCAGGTAGGTCAGCGCCCGCCGCGCGTCGCCGCCGGCCAGCCTTACAGATGCTCGGCCGCGTCCTCGTCCAGCGTCACCGCGCCGCCGAGCCCGCGCGGGCTGTCCAGCGCCCGCTGGATGACCTCGCGCACGTCGTCGTCGGACAGCGGCTGCAGGGTGAGCAGCAGCGACCGGGACAGGAGCGGCGAGACCACCGAGAAGAACGGGTTCTCGGTGGTCGCGCCGATGAACGACACCCAGCGGTTCTCCACCGCCGGGAAGCAGCGCGTCCTGCTGGGTCTTGGAGAACCGGTGCACTTCGTCGATGAACAGCACGGTCTGCGTGCCGCTCATGCCCAGCGTGCGGCGGGCGGCGTCGACCGCCGCGCGCACGTCCTTGACCCCGGCGCTGACCGCCGACAGTTCCACGAAACGGCGCTTGGTCACCTGGCTGACGACGTAGGCCAGCGTGGTCTTGCCGGTCCCGGGCGGGCCCCACAGCAGCAGCGACATGGGCGCGTCGTTGTCGATCAGCTTGCGGAACGGCGTGCCCGCGCCGGTCAGGTGCCGCTGCCCGATCACCTCGTCCAGGGTGCGCGGCCGCATCCGGACGGCGAGCGGCGCGGCCGCGCTCGCGGCGGCTTCTTCCGCCTCGTCGAACAGGCTCTCGGACACGGCCCGTATCAGCTCCGGCCATCCTCCGACCTTATCTCGGTTGCTGTTAGTACGTCGGTGCCGGGAGCGTAATGGGGGCGAGGTTGGCACGTCGATGCCGGCCTCGCGGCGCTGCTCGGGGGTGATGGGGGTGGGGGCGCCGGTGAGCGGGTCCAGGCCGGAGGCGGCCTTGGGGAAGGCGATCACGTCGCGGATGGTCTCCGCGCCCGCGAGCAGCATGCACACCCGGTCCCAGCCGAACGCGATGCCGCCGTGCGGCGGCGGGCCGTACTTGAACGCGTCGAGCAGGAACCCGAACTTCGACTGCGCCTCGGCGGGCGACAGCCCGATCACGTCGAACACGGCCTGCTGCATGGCGGACTGGTGGATACGGATGGAGCCGCCGCCGATCTCGTAGCCGTTGCACACGATGTCGTAGGCGTCGGCCAGCGCGCCGCCCGGCTCTCCGGCGAACTTGCCCCTCCACTCGGGCAGCGGCGCGGTGAACGGGTGGTGCACCGAGGTCCAGTGGCCTTCCCCGTCCTCCTCGAACATCGGCGCGTCCACGACCCAGAGGAACGACCACGCCGACTCGTCGATCAGGCCGCACCTGCGGCCGATCTCCAGCCGCGCCGCGCCGAGCAGTTCCCGGGCCGCCGTGGCCGGGCCGGCCGCGAAGAATACGCAGTCACCCGGCGCGGCCCCGACCGCGTCGGCCAATCCGGCGCGCTCCGCTTCGGACAGGTTCTTGGCCACCGGGCCGCCGATCTCGCCGTCCGGGCCGACCAGCGCGTAGGCCAGGCCCCGGGCACCGCGCGAGCGGGCCCACTCCTGCCACAGGTCCAGCTCGCGCCGGGACTGCGACGCGCCGCCGGGCATGACCACGGCCCCGACGTACGGGGTCTGGAAGACCCGGAACTCCGTCCCGGCGAAATATTCGGTCAGGTCGGCCAGCTCGCAGCCGAAGCGCAGGTCGGGCTTGTCCGAGCCGTACCGCGCCATCGCGTCGGAGTAGGTCATCCGGGGCAGCGGCCGGGGCACCCGGTAGCCGGCCAGCTCGGACCACAGCCGGTCCACGATGTCCTCGGCCACGGCGATGACGTCATCGCGGGTCACGAAGGACATCTCGAGGTCGATCTGGGTGAACTCCGGCTGGCGGTCCTTGCGGAAATCCTCGTCGCGGAAGCACCGGGCCAGCTGGTAGTAGCGCTCCAGCCCGCCGACCATGAGCAGCTGCTTGAACAGCTGGGGCGACTGCGGCAGCGCGTACCAGTTACCCGGCCGCAGCCGGACCGGCACCAGGAAGTCGCGCGCGCCCTCCGGCGTGGACCGGGTCAGGTACGGCGTCTCCACGTTCACGAACCGGTGCTCGCGCATCACGTCGGACAGCAGGTAGGCGGCCTGCGACCGGATCCGCAGCGCCCGTGCGGTCTCCTCCCGCCTGATGTCCAGGTACCGGTACTTGAGCCGGACGTCCTCGTGGACCTCGGCCGAGCCCTCGACCGGGAACGGCAGTGGGTCGGCCTCGCTGAGCACCTCGACCTCGTCGGCGGCCACCTCGACCTCGCCGGTGGGCAGCTCGGGGTTCTCGTTCCCGGCCGGCCGCTTCCGCACCGTCCCGGTCACCAGCACGCAGAACTCGGCCCGCAGCTCATGTGCCCCGCCTTCTTGGGATGGGGTCTCCTCGCCGCGCCACACGACCTGAACCACGCCGCTCGCGTCCCGCAGGTCGATGAACACCACGCCGCCGTGGTCCCGGCGCCGCGCCACCCAGCCGGCCAGTACCACGTGCTCTCCCGCGTGCGACGCCCGCAGCGTCCCCGCCTCATGGGTGCGGATCATCGCGCTCTTCCCCTCTGCTCTTGGTCAGAATCTTTCTACCGAACGATCCGGACTGCGTGCGGCCCGGCCCGCCTACAGATTGCCCCCGGGGGACGACCCCGGGTCCCCCGCGCACGGGGGGCTGCCCGCCCCCCCGTACCCCCCTGGAAGGCCTTGCAGGAACGGATTGGTGCGGCGCTCGGTGCCGATCGTCGTCTGCGGCCCGTGCCCGGACAGGACCAGGGTCTCGTCCGGCAGGGTCAGGCAGACCCGGGCCAGGCTGCGCAGGATCGTCGGGTAGTCCCCGCCGGGCAGGTCGGTACGCCCGATCGACCCGGCGAACAGCAGATCGCCGGAGAACAGCACGTCCCCCGGACGGTCTGTTTTGCTTTTGCCTTGAACCGTAATCGGTTCTTCCGGCGCCTCGAGCGGCAGCCGGAATGTCACCGAACCTTCGGTATGACCGGGCGCGTGATTCACGGTGATCTCGAGTCCCACGAGGCTCAGAGTCGTCCCGTCGGCCAGTTCTTTCACGTCATCCGGCTCGGTGAATTTCAGGCCGCCGAACAGTTCCTGGCCTATCCCGAGCGAGAAACCCTTGGCCGGGTCACTGAGCAATGCGCGGTCGGCCGGATGGATATAGGCCGGGATGCCCCGAGCGCCGCATACCGGCGCGACCGACCACACGTGGTCGATATGACCGTGCGTCAGCAGCACCGCGGCCGGCCTGAGCCGGTGCTCGGCCAGGATCTCCTCGATCCCGGGCTCGGCGTCCTGGCCCGGGTCGATGATCACGCACTGCTCGCCGGGAGCGGTCGCGACGATATAACAGTTCGCGGCGAACGCTCCCGCTGGGAACCCTGCGACCAGCACAACCGTCCTTTCTCACGGTACGGTGTCTCAGGCTACCGAGGTGACCCGCATGGCGGCGAACCGATAACGAAGGGTTCCGGTCCCGGCATGCGGAAGGTACGATTCGCGAGCGATCGCGAATTATGCGGGGGTTCCGGGTCCTACGGGCTCTCCCCGAGCCGGCACCGGCCAGGTTTGCGATCAAGGGTATACGGGTTCGGGGCCTGCCTCCCGTCAATACCAGTGGTAGCCAGATAACGCGACAGGCCAAGGAGGACACGACCGGTGGCGGGTAAGAACGAACGCCAGCGAAGGCAAGCCAGGGAACGGTACCGCCGCCAGCAGGAGACGCGGGCGACCAGGCAGCGTCAGGTCCGCAAGCGCTGGCTCACCGGGATCAGCGCGGTCGCGGCCGCGGGGCTGATCGCCGCGCTGCTGGTGGTGTTCCTCCCCGGCGGGAGCGGCAAGAAGGCGTCGGCCTCGGCCAGCAAGTCGCCGTCGCGTCGCGTCGGCGTCGGCGTCGGCCGCCACCGTGGCCGAGCCCGCGCATCACTGCACCTACACCAAGGCCACCCCGGTCGCACGCACGGTCAGCTTCCCGCCGTCCACGCCGGACTACACCGCGAGCTACCAGCGACGATCAACACCAACCTGGGCCCGATCACCGTCAACCTGCTCAACAGCAAGGCGACCTGCACGGTCAACTCCTTCGTCCACCTGGCCGAGGCGGGCTACTTCAACAACACCCAGTGCCACCGGATGGTGACAAGCGGCCCCTACGTGCTGCAATGCGGCGACGCTTACGCTACGTCCACCACCAAGCTGGACTGCAGTGCCACCAGCACCGTTGGCACCGGGACGCCGGGCTACGAGTTCGCCAGCGAGAATCTCACCGACGCCAAATACCCGGCGGGAACGGTCGCGATGGCGAACGGAGGCACCGCGACCAGCAACGGCAGCCAGTTCTTCATCGTGTACCAGGACAGCAGTCCCGACGCTGGGAACCTCCTATACACCCTTCGCCACGGTTTCATCTGGGCTGGATATCGTCCAGAATGTGGCGAAGGATGGATACTCGTGCACATATCCCCAGGCCCAGGGTCGGCGGCGGCGTTCCGAAGGAAGAAGGTCATCATTGACAGCGTGACGATCAAGAAAACCTGACGAGGAAGACAAGCAGGAGGTTCGCCGTGAGCACCGCCTACCACCCGTGGGGCCGGGTCGACGCCGACGGGACGGTGTATGTCCGTACCGCCGACGGCGAGCGGGTGATCGGATCCTGGCAGGCGGGCAGCCCGGAGGAGGCCATCGCCTTCTACCAGCGTAAGTACGAGGCGCTGGAGACCGAGGTGGTCCTGCTCGAGCAGCGGATCAGCGCCACTGACATGGCGCCCGCCCAGGCCGCGGCGACCGTCCAGCGGCTGCTCGGCACCATCAGCGAAGCCAACGCGCTCGGCGACCTGGACGGCCTGCGAGCTCGCCTGGAGCGGCTGACCGAGGATGTCGGTCACCGCCGCGAGGAGGTCAAGGCGGCCCGCGAGCAGGCGCGGGTACAGGCCAAGCAGATCAAGGAGCAGATCGTCGCCGAGGCCGAGCAGATCGCCGCCGAGGCGACCCACTGGAAGAGCAGCGGCGAGCGGATGCGCGAGCTGCTCGAGGAGTGGAAGGCCGCCCCGCACGCCGACCGGGCGGCCGAGGCCGTGCTGTGGAAGCGGCTGTCCGCGGCCCGCAACGCGTTCACCAAGCGGCGCAAGGCGTTCTTCGCCACCCTGGAAGCCGAGCGGGAGGACGTCAGGGTCCGCAAGGAGCAGCTGTGCGCCGAGGCCGAGGCCCTGTCCTCCTCGACCGACTGGGGCCCGACCACCAGCGCGTACCGCGAGCTGATGCGTAAGTGGAAGGCGGCCGGGCGGGCGGACCGGGAATCCGAGACCGAGCTGTGGAAGCGGTTCCGGGCCGCCCAGGACAAGTTCTTCACCGCCCGGGCTGAGGTGTTCTCGGCCAAGGACGCCGCGCTGCGCGAGCACGCCGAGGCCAAGCAGCAGCTGCTGGAGCAGGCGCAGGCGCTGCTGCCGGTGACCGACATCCGCGCCGCCCGGTCCGCGCTGCGCGGCATCCAGGAGCGCTGGGAGCAGATCGGTGCCGTGCCGCGGGACTCACGCGAGCACCTGGAGTCGGGGCTGCGGCGGGTCGAGGAGGCGGTGCGCAAGGCCGAGGAGGCCCAGTGGCGCCGCTCCAACCCCGAGGCGCTGGCGCGGGCCGAGGGCACCGTGGCCCAGCTGCGCGCGACCATCGCCCAGCTGGAGGAACAGCTGGCCAAGGCGCGCGATCGGGGCGACGACCGGGCCGTGAGCAGCGCCGAGGAGGCCCTCACCGCCCGCCGCGCCTGGCTGGAAGAAGCCGAGCACACGCTGGCCGAATTCTCCAGCTAGCGAAGCTAGCTGGCGGGGGGACGACCCCCCGGACCCCCCGCATTCCCGCTGCGGTTCCCGCCGTAGTACTACATGGCTGGGGGGCCGTCGGCCCCCGCAGCCATGCGGGTTAGCTTGTGACGCGGTAGACGTCGTAGACGCCGTCGATGGCGCGGACCGCGCGCAGCACGTGGCCGAGGTGCTTCGGGTCGCCCATCTCGAACGTGAAGCGGCTGACCGCCACCCGGTCCCGGCTGGTCGTGACCGTGGCGGACAGGATGTTGACGTGCTGGTCGGACAGCACCCTGGTCACGTCGGAGAGCAGCCTGGTCCGGTCGAGCGCCTCCACCTGGATGGCGACCAGGAACACCGAGCCATCGGTCGGGGCCCAGTGCACCTCGACCATCCGCTCCCGCTGGGTACCGCTCAGGTGGGCCAGGTTCGCGCAGTCCGTCCGGTGCACGGATACTCCGTGACCGTGGGTGACGAAGCCGCTGATCTGGTCGCCGGGCACCGGGGTGCAGCACCGGGACAGGCGGACCCACACGTCCGGCGCGCCGGTGACCTCGACACCGGAGTCCGAGGGGGCCCGCGGCTTGGGCGCCTTGGTCGGCAGCGTGGTCTCGGCCAGGTCTTCCTGGGCGCCCGCCAGCCCGCCGACCGACCGGACCAGCTTCTCGACCACCGACTGGGCGCTGACCCGGCCCTCGCCGACCGCCGCGTACAGCCCGGAGACATCGGGGTAGCGCAGGTCGCGGGCCAGGTTGATCAGGGTGTCGGCGACGGCCAGCCGCTGCAGCGGCAGACCCTGCTTGCGCATGGCCCGGGCGATCTGGTCCTTGCCCGCCTCCACCGCGGCTTCCCGGCGCTCCTTGGAGAACCACTGCCGGATCTTGTTCCGCGCCCGGGGGCTCTGCACGAACTTGAGCCAGTCCCGGCTCGGTCCCGCTTCGGCGGTCTTGGCGGTGAAGATCTCCACCGTGTCGCCGTTTTCGAGGGTGGATTCCAGCGCCACCAGCCGGCCATTGATCCGCGCGCCGACGGTCCGGTGCCCGACCTCGGTGTGGATGGCGTAGGCGAAGTCCACCGGGGTCGAGCCCTGCGGCAGCGGGATCACGTCGCCGCGCGGCGTGAACACGAAGACCTCGGCGGCGGCCAGGTCGAAGCGGAGCGACTCGAGGAACTCGGCCGGGTCCTCGGTCTCCCGCTGCCAGTCGACCAGCTGCCGCAGCCACGCCATTTCCTGCGGGTCGTCCTTGGACCGGCTGCTGAAGACCGCCTCTTCCTTGTACTTCCAGTGCGCGGCGACCCCGTACTCCGACCTCTGGTGCATGCGCCAGGTCCGGATCTGCAGTTCCACCGGCTTGCCGCCGGGGCCGATGACCGTGGTGTGCAGCGACTGGTACATGTTGAACTTCGGCATCGCGATGTAGTCCTTGAACCGTCCGGGGACGGGATTCCACCGCGCGTGGATGGTGCCGAGCGTCGCGTAGCAGTCGCGGACGGAATCGACCAGGACACGGATGCCCACCAGGTCGTAGATGTCGTCGAAGCCGACGCTCCTGGCGATCATCTTCTGGTAGATCGAGTAGTAGTGCTTGGGCCGGCCGGTCACCGTGGCCTTGATCTTGGCCTCGCGCAGGTCGTCGCGGACGTCCTGGATCACTTCCTGCAGGAAGGCCTCGCGCCGCGGCGCCCGGTTGGACACCAGGCGCGCGATCTCGTCGAACCGCTTCGGGTAGAGCGTCTGGAAGGCGAGATCCTCCAGCTCCCACTTCACCGTGTTCATGCCGAGCCGGTGCGCGAGCGGGGCGTAGATCTCCAGGACCTCCCGCGACTTGCGCTCCTGCTTCTCCCGCTTCAGATAGCGCAGCGTCCGCATGTTGTGCAGCCGGTCCGCGAGCTTGATGACCAGTACCCGGATGTCGCGGGACATCGCGACCACCATCTTGCGGACGGTCTCGGCCTCGGCCGACTCGCCGTACTTGACCTTGTCCAGCTTGGTGACGCCGTCCACCAGCGCGGCGATGTCCTCGCCGAACTCGCCGCGCAGCTCGGTCAGCGTGTACGGGGTGTCCTCCACCGTGTCGTGCAGCAGCGCGGCGCAGATGGTGTCGGTGTTCATGCCGAGCTCGGCGAGGATGGTCGCCACGGCCAGCGGATGGGTGATGTACGGGTCACCGCTCAGGCGCTTCTGGTCCCGGTGCCAGTAGGCGGCCGTGTCGTAGGCCCGCTCGATCAGCCGGATGTCGGCCTTCGGGTGCGTCGCGCGCACGGTCTTGATCAGCGGCTCGAGCACGGGGTTGAGGGTCGGTGCCGCGCTGGGCTCCCAGCCGCGCCAGCCGGCGGCGGACCCCGACCCCGGAGGACGCGACATCCGCGGCCTGGCCCGCTGCCGCGGCGACCGCGGCCCGGGCCCGGCTCGTCCTGGCCTGGCCGCGCGCCCGTGACGGCCAGGGTCCCCGGTCCCGGCCGGCTCCGCCGGGGGCTCTCGGCGGCGCGGTCTCGTCAGCGGCTGGGGCTTCGGGAGCCTCCGCGGCGTCGTCGGCCGTGCGGCGACCGGGCACGTCTGCTGCCCCTGCCTCGGCCTGTTCCGCATCGGTTACGGGATCGGTACCCCCCGGCGCGTCCACCCGGGCAGTGTCGGCAGCCCTCGTGCCGGTCGTGATGACATCACCGGCCACAGTGCTCCTCACATCTGCCAAGCCACCATTGTACTTAGATGCGTTTAACACCAGATCGCATGCGTGTGATTCCCTAAGGGGCCCAGCCGACGGTCATGAGGTACATGCCGAACCAGGTGGACGCGGCGGCGAGGACGGCGAACAGCGGAATCAGCACCCAGATGCGGGCCCGGGTCATGAGGCGGGCCAGCGGGAGGCCGAGCAGCATGGCGGGCAGCAGGAAGCGGGGCTTGGAGCCCAGGTAATACGGCCCCGGGGCGAGGGCCAGCACGACGACCACCAGCGTGTAGGCGTGCAGGTACACGGGAATGCGCTCGGTCAGGCTGCACGCGGTGAGCGTGACGCCGGCCGCGATCACCAGCAGGGTCAGCGCGACGGGAGCGGTCGGCCCGGAGATGATGGCGGTCCGGGCGGCCACGATGATGCCCTTGCCAAAGTCGAAGTTGTTGTGCGCGTTCTTCTCGACCCAGCCAAATCCGGCGAGGTGGTGCGTGGCCCAGGCCGAATAGGCCCAGTAACCGAGCAGGCCGAGCGGCGCGGCCAGCACGGAGGTCGCCGGACGCCACCATGCGCCGACGGGCTCGCCGGCCCGCACGGCCCGGATCACCGGGGGCAGCGCCGCGACCGCGATCGCCGCGACCAGGGCGATGGCGGTGCTGCGCACGGTCCCGGCCAGCAATGGTCAGGCCCGCGGCGGTCAGCCAGCGCCGCTCCACCAGGGCGACCAGGGACCAGACGGCCAGGGCGCAGAACAGGGCTTCGGAGTAGAGCATGGTCCACACCAGCGAGCCAGGCGCGACCGCCCACAGCGCGACCATGAGCAGGCTGATTCGCCGGTCACCAGTGAGCGTCAGGCCCAGCCGGGCCAGGCCCCACGCCGCCGCCAGGCCGGCGGCGAGCGTGACGGTGAGGGCGGCCCGGTCGGCACCGACCCCGGGTATCCAGGAGAGGGTGTCGATGGCCGCCGGATATCCGGGGAACCAGGCGAATATGACGTCATGGCGCAGGTTGCCCGGCACGTAGGAATAGCCCGTGGGCCGCGATGGTCAGGTAACGGGCGCCGTCCCAGGACGCGATCAAGTGCCACAGCGAGTAGTGCAGGGTCTGGAACTTCCCGCGCGGCAGCAGGAACGCCGAGACGCCCAAGGCCAGGAGGCGGATGGCCGCGAAGACCAGGATCGCGGCCAGGGACAGCGGGACGCGCGGGCTGGCCTGGTCGACGGCCGCGGTGATCGGCGGGGCAGGCTGCGCGGCGGGATCGACGTAGGAAGGCCGCGGGCGTGACATTGGCCTAGACGGTGATCAGCGCCGTGACCGGGACGTCGGCGAGCTTGGCCCGGCCGTGCAGGAAAGACAGCTCCAGCAGCACGGAGATGCCCGCCACCCGGGCGCCCGCGCGCTGCACCAGGTCGGCCGTGGCGCGGGCGGTGCCCCCGGTGGCCAGGACGTCATCGATGACCAGGACACGATCGCCGGGATCGAAGGCGTCGGCCAGCACCTCGATCGTCGCGGTACCGTACTCGAGCTGGTAATCCTGCGCGAACGTGGTGCCGGGCAGCTTGCCCTTCTTCCTGATCGGCACGAAGCCCGCGCCGAGCCGGGCCGCCACCGGGGCGGCCAGGATGAAGCCGCGTGCCTCGATGCCCGCCACCTTCTCGACGGGCCCGTACGTCGCGGCCAGGACGTCGATCACGGTCCGGAACGCTTCGCCGTCGGCCAGCAGCGGCGTGATGTCCTTGAACATCACGCCTGCCCGCGGGTAGTCCGGGACGTCACGTATCAGGTCGGTGATGAGGCGGCTCAGGTCCCTGGCCGGGGCACTCCGCCCGGTCGGCCATGTTCAGCGCCGCTTCTTCTTGCCCGCCGGGCGATGGCGGGCGGAACCGCCGCTCCGGCGCGGCTGCTGCCGCGGGCCGGGACGGGCCGTACCCGGCGTGCCGCGGGCGGCCGGGACCCGCGACGCGGTGGCGGTCAGCTCGCTCGCGGGCGGCGCGGCGTCATCGGCGTACTCGGCTCCGACGTCGTCGCGCCTCGTCGTCGGGCGACGGCGCCTGCGCGGTCGCGGCGGCGGGCCGGTTGCCAACCTTGGCGGCGGCACGCTTGGCCGCCCGGCCGCCGGCCGCGCGCACGCTCACCCGCTTGGCCAGCGCCCGGTACTGCGGCTCCCGCTCCTTCAGGTCGGCGAGCACCGGGGTGGCGATGAAGATCGAGGAGTACGTGCCGGACAGCATGCCGACGAACAGCACCAGCGCCAGGTCCTTCAGCTCACCCGCTCCGAGCAGGCCGCCGCCGACGAACAAGATCGCGGCCACCGGCAACAGCGCGATCACGGACGTGTTGATCGACCTGACCAGGGTCTGGTTCAGGGCCAGGTTCGCGGCCTCACTGTAGGTGCTCCTGGCCCCGCCGAGCAGGCCGGCGGTATTCTCCCGGACCTTGTCGAAGACGACCACGGTGTCGTACAGCGAATAACCCAGGATGGTCAGCAGCCCGATGACGGTCGCGGGGCTGACCTGGAATCCGGTCAGCGCGTACACGCCGGTGGCAATGACCAGGTCATGGATGAGCGCCACGAACGCCGCGACCGCCATCTTCCACTCGAAGGCGATCGACAGGTACAGCACGATCACGACCAGGAACGTGATGAGGGCCTGCACCGCCTTGGTGGTGATCTGGCCGCCCCAGCTCGCGCCGACGAACGAGGTGCTCATGTCCTTGGCGCCCAGCTGGCTGGTCAGCGCGTTCTCGACCGTGTAGGTCTCCTGGCTGGTCAGCGTCGGGGTCTGCACCTGCCAGGAGCTGTTGCCCAGCTTGCCGGTGAGCTGCTGGACGACCGCGCCGTTGACGCCCTCGTGGCTGACCGTGTCCTGGACCTGGGTCTGCGTCACCGAGGGCGCGGAGAACTGGAAGACCGCGCCGCCCTTGAAGTCCACGCTGAAGTCCAGGCCGCGGGCGAACAGCGCCACGATGCTGATCAGCAGGATGGCCCCGGAGATCGTGTACCACCTGCGCTGGCGGCCGACGAAGTCGTAGGAGACCTCGCCGCGGTAGAGCCTGCCGCCGAGCTGGCCGAGCCGTGACATCACGCCTCCCCGGTGGTGTTGCGGGATACTGTGCCAGCCTGGGGGCGACCCCCTGGACCCCCCGCGAGGGCACTCGGGCGGCGGCCTCCGGCTTGCGTCTGACCGGGGTGCGCCGGACCGAGGATCGCCATGGGGCGCGGGCACCCAGCCGGGCCGGATCGAGACCCGACAGCGGGTGGCCGTCACCGTAGAACTTGGTCCGGGCCAGTATCGTCACCATCGGCTTGGTGAACAGGAACACGACGATGACGTCGATGACCGTGGTCAGGCCGAGGGTGTACGCGAAGCCCTTGACCTCCCCGATGGAGAAGTAGTACAGCAGGACCGCGGCGATGAACGACACGGTATCGGAGACCAGGATCGTCCGCCTGGCCCGCTTCCAGCCGGCCTTCGACGGCCGGGCGCAGCGCCTTGCCTTCGCGGACTTCGTCCCGCAATCGCTCGAAGAACACGACGAACGAGTCGGCGGTGATGCCGATGGCCACGATCAGGCCCGCGATCCCGGCCAGCTCGAGATGGAAGTTCTGGTACTTGCTGAGCAGGATCACCGACAGCAGGGCCAGCATGCCGGCGATGATCAGGCTGGAGACCGACACCAGGCCGAGGCCGCGGTAGTACAGGAACGAGTAGATCACCACGAGGGCGAGCCCGATCGCGGCGGCGATCAGGCCGCCGACCAGCTGGGCGTGGCCGAGCTGGGCCGACACCGTGTCCGCGGTGAGGATGGTGAAGCTCAGCGGCAGCGACCCGTACTGCAGCACGTTCGCCAGCTGCGTGGCCTCCGCCTGGGTGAAGCTGCCGGTGATCTGGGCCGCGCCGTTGGGGATGGCCGAGGTGGTCTCCGGCGCGGTGATGACGTTCCCGTCCAGGACGACCGCGATGGTGTCCAGCCAGTAGTCGTTGGTCTCCGGGTTGTCGCCGCGGGACGGTAGTACTTGGAGTCTGCTCCGAGGTCAGGGTGGACCAGGGGCCGACCCCTGAGCTCTTGAGGTTCAGCATGACTTCCCACTCGTTGCTGGTCGTGGACAGCTCGGCGGTGGCGGTGGCGATCTGCTGGCCCTGCACCTTGGCCACGTCGAGCGCGTACTTGTTGCCGCTGCTGTCGCACGAGACGATCTGCACGTTCGGGTTGTCGTAGTCCTCGGGATTGGTGTACCCCGCCTGCTGCTTCCACTTCGTGGTGTCGCCCGGCGTGCACTGCACCTTGTTGAACAGGGCGAGCGTCTCCTTGTTGACCAGGCTCGCGTCGCCGAGGGTAGTGGCGCTCGTGGACGGGGTCGCGCTGCGGCGCTCGGGCTGACGCGGACGCCTTGGGCGAGGCGGTGCTGGTCGCCTTCGGGCTGGAGGCTCGCGGCCGGGACGATCTTGGCGGAGGTCTTGGCCGTGCTGGTGGCGCTGGCCGAGGGAGACGGCGTCGCCTTCGCGTCGTGGAGCGCGCGCCGGGGCTCGCGCTGGCTGACGCGCTGGGCGTGGCGGACGCCGACGGCGGGCTGCTGGTGCCGCTGTAGGGCTCGAAGAGCAGCGTCTGGCGGAAGTTCAGCAGGGCGGTCTCGCTGACCAGTTTCTCGGTCTGCTCGGTGGTCTGGCCCGGGACCGACACGTTGAGGATGTCGTTGCCCTGGGTCTGGACCGAGGCGCCGGTGTTACCGGTGGCGTTCACCCGGGACAGGATGATCGTCTCGGCCTCGTTCATGTCGGCGGTGGACGGGGTGCTCCCGTTCAGGGTGGTCGCCTTCATGCTCAGCTGGGTGCCGCTGGACAGGTCGAGCCCGAGGCCGATCTTGAAGTCCTTGTGCCACTGGGACGGGCTGAACAGATTGCCGCCGAGGATGGCCAGGAGCATGATCACGATGAGCGCCGCGAGCGCCGCGAGCGCCCGTCCCGGATGCGGGACGGTCTTCGTTGGGGCTGCCACTTCTCCGCCTGTCTAACTGTCTTATATCGCTCGTGCCAGGCCCAGCGGCTCAGAAGACGTTGTCCTTGTCGGACTTGGCCAGGTTGCCGTCATGCGAATCGGTGAGGCCGTCCTCCGCGGACGTGGCGTCGTCGTGGACGTCGGAGGCCTCGGCCTCCTCCGGCTCGTCGTCGGCGTACCCGGCGTCCTCGGGCTCGGTCTCTTCTTCCTCCCCGGAGGAGATGACCTCCATGATGGCGCGCCGTATGTAACGGACTTCCACGCCCGGCGCGACCTCGAGGATCACGTCGTCGCCGTCCACCGCGGAGACGGTGGCGTACATCCCGGCCGTGGTCCGGACCCTGGCACCTGGGGTGAGGGTGCGCTGCTGCTGCTGGGCCTGCTGCTGGCGGCGCCGCTGCGGCCGGATCATCAGGAAGTAGAAACCGATGAAGACCAGCGCGATCAAGAGCAGGAACGTGTAGGAGCTGCTGCTTGACTTGGTCGAGGTCGCCGCGACGACCGCTGAGAAACTCCCCATGACCGGGGCATCCTTCCAGTTGGTTCTGCATGCATGGTCGTGGCTGAGGCCAACGACCAACTGCCGAAGTTTAGCCGCGCTTTGACCGCGCACCAACAGGCTACGAGGTTTTGCAGGCGATCGTGACCTCGGCGCGATCTTGCCGGCGCGAACTAGTCGAACAGGGTCGGCAATTCGGCCAGCGAAGGCGGCGGTGTGAGGCCGAGATGGGCCCAGCCGGCCGCGGTGGCCACCCGGCCGCGCGGGGTCCGCGCCAGCAGGCCGCACCGGACCAGGAACGGCTCCGCCACCACCTCGACCGTCTCGGCCTCCTCGCCCAGCGCCACCGCGAGCGTGGACAGGCCGACCGGCCCGCCGCCGAACCGGCGGACCACCGCGTCCAGCACCCCCCGGTCGAGCCGGTCCAGGCCACGGGCGTCCACCTCGTAGATCTCGAGCGCGGTGCGGGCCACCTCCCGGGTCACCACGCCGTCGGCCCGGACCTCCGCGTAGTCGCGGACCCGGCGCAGCAGCCGGTTCGCGATCCGCGGCGTGCCCCGCGACCGGGTGGAGAGCTCGGTCGCACCCTCGTCGGTGAGCGTCACCCCGAGCAGCCCGGCGGACCGGCGGATGATGTGCTCGAGCTCGTCGGGGGCGTAGAAATCGAGGTGCGCGGTGAAGCCGAACCTGTCCCGCAGCGGGGCGGGCAGCAGCCCAGCCCGCGTGGTCGCCCCGACCAGCGTGAACGGCGCGATCTCCAGTGGGATGGCGGTCGCACCGGGTCCCTTCCCGATCACCACGTCGACCCGGAAGTCCTCCATGGCCAGGTAGAGCATTTCCTCGGCGGGGCGGGCCAGGCGGTGGATCTCGTCGATGAAGATCACCTCGCCCTCGCTGAGCGTGGACAAGATCGCGGCCAGGTCACCGGACCGCTCGATCGCCGGACCGCTGGTGATGCGCAGCGGCGCGCCGAGCTCGGCGGCCACGATCATCGCGATCGTGGTCTTGCCCAGGCCGGGCGGGCCGGACAGCAGCACGTGGTCCGGTGGCCGGCCGCGCCGCAGGGCGCTGGTCAGGATCAGCGACAGCTGCTCGCGCACCCGGGCCTGGCCGGTGAACTCGGTGAGCCGCTTGGGCCGCAGCGCGCTCTCGATGGCGCGCTCGTCCGCGTCCGCCAGCGCGGAAACGCATTCCCGGGGTGTCTTCGGCCGGGCGGCCCATCCCCCGGCGGCGGGCGGCGAGCTCGGCGTCTTCGGCCCGGGTCAGCGGATCCAGGGGGGTCGCTTTCCTCGGTCATTGCGTGCTTAGCTTCCGCAGGGCGGCCCGCAGTACTGTGGCGACGTCCACGGTCTCGCCGTTCGCGGCGCTGATCGTGCCGTCCTCCTCCAGGGCGGCGATCGCCTGGTCGGCGTCACGAACCGGCCAGCCCAGGTTCACCAGGCCGGACTGCACCTGGTCCCGCCACTGCGGGACCCGCTGCGACCGGACGCCGGGCGAGCTGCCCGCGGCGCCGCTCTCGCCCGGCGGGCCGAGCCGGTCGCGCAGCTCGAGAACGATGCGCTCCGCCCCTTTCCTGCCGATCCCCGGGACCATGGTCAGCGCGCCGAGGTCTTCGGTCGACACGGCCCGGCGCAACGCGTCGGGCGTGTGCACGGCCAGCATGGCCAGGGCCAGCCGGGGGCCGACGCCGCTGGCCGTCTGCAGCAGCTCGAAGACGTTCCGCTCGTCGTCCGAGCCGAAGCCGTACAACGTCAGCGAGTCTTCCCTGACCACCAGGGAGGTGGCCACCTGCGCGGGCTCCCCCGGCCTGAGCGTGGCCAGGGTGCCCGGGGTGCACTGCACCCGCATCCCGACGCCGCCGACCTCGATGACGGCACCATCGGGCGCTACCGCGGCGACCGTGCCGCGGACATGAGCGATCACGCGCTACCTCCTCATGCTGGCAGGCCGGCCGTCCAGGAGCGGGCCGGCGCCGCCGCGCCAGACATGGCAGATGGCCAGTGCGAGCGCGTCGGCCGCGTCCGGGGGCCGGGGCGGGTCAGAGATCCGCAGCAGCTTGGTCACCATGGTCGTGACCTGGTCCTTGCCGGCCCGCCCGTTGCCGGTCACGGCGGCCTTGACCTCGCTGGGGGTGTGGGTGGCGACCGGCAGCCCGCGGCGGGCGGCGCACACGATCGCGACCGCGCCGGCCTGAGCCGTGCCCATCACCGTCCGCACGTTGTGCTGGCTGAAGACCCGCTCGACCGCCACCGCATCAGGCTGGCACGCATCCAGCCACTGCTCGATCTCGGTCTCGATGGCCAGCAGGCGGGTCGCGATATCGTCGTCGGCCGAGGTCCTGATGACACCGACCCGGACCAGGGTCAGCGCCCGGCCGGGCGCCCCGTCTACCACGCCGACGCCGCACCTGGTCAGCCCGGGGTCGACACCGAGCACCCGGACCGGGTGCCGCGCATAGGTCAGGCCCACGAGGTGCTCCATCCGGGATGCGCGTCCACGAACATCTGTTCGCCACGAACCTACCGGCCCGCGGCGGCATGGTCGCGCACCGGGGCGGCGTGTTGCGTGAATTGGCCCGAAGGACCGTAGGGCCCGGGACGGGCGTCAGCCGAGCTTCTCCATGATCTCGTCGGAGACCGAGTAGTTGGCGTAGACGTCCTGAACGTCGTCGGAATCCTCGAGCGCCTCGATCAGCCGGAACACCCGCTTGGCGTGATCCTCGTCGAGGTCGATCTCGACGCTGGGCAGGAAGGCCACGTCCGCGGAGTCGTAGTCGATGCCGGCGTCCTGCAGCGCTGCGCGGGTCGTCACCAGGTCAGCCGGCTCGGACACGACCTCGAACGACTCGCCGAGGTCGTTGACTTCCTCGGCGCCGGCGTCGAGCACCGCCGCGAGCACGTCGTCCTCGGTCACGCCCTTCTTCTCGACGACGATGACCCCCTTGCGGTGGAACAGGTACGACACGGACCCGGGGTCGGCCATCGAGCCGCCATTGCGGCTGAACGCGGTGCGCACGTCCGAGGCGGCCCGGTTCCGGTTGTCGGTCAGGCACTCCACCAGCACCGCGACCCCGCCGGGGGCGTAACCCTCGTAGGTGATGTTCTCGTACTGCGCACCGCCGGCCTCGGCACCGCTGCCGCGGCGTACGGCACGGTCGATGTTCTCGTTCGGCACCGAGCTCTTCTTGGCCTTCTGGATGGCGTCATACAACGTCGGGTTACCGGCCGGGTCGCCCCCGCCGGTGCGCGCGGCGACCTCGACGTTCTTGATCAGCTTGGCGAACAGCTTGCCGCGCTTGGCGTCGACCACCGCCTTCTTGTGCTTGGTGGTGGCCCACTTTGAGTGGCCGCTCATGTGTTGTCCTTCACAATCTCAACGAATAGCTCATGGATACGCCGGTCCGGGGTCAGCTCCGGGTGGAAGGCCGTGGCCAGCAGAGGCCCCTGCCGCACCGCGACGATCCTACCCGTGCGCTCCTCGGTGCCCAGGACGGCGACGTTCCCGCCATTCTGCTCCACCCAGGGGGCCCGGATAAAGACCGCTCGCAGCGGCAGGGCGTCGCCTTCGCCCAGGCCGGACAGCGTGATGTCGCTCTCGAACGAGTCGACCTGGCGGCCGAACGCATTCCGGCGCACGGTCATGTCGATCCCGCCGAAGGTCTGCTGGCCGTCCACGCCGTCGGCGAGCCGGTCGGCCAGCATGATCATCCCGGCGCAGGACCCGAACACGGGCAGGCCGGACGCGATCAGCTTCCGCAGCGGCTCGAGCATGTCGAACGCGACGGACAGCCGCCACAGCGTCGTCGATTCACCGCCCGGGATCACCAGGCCGTCAAGCTGGTGGACCTCCTCCGGGCGGCGCACCGGAACGGCCCGGGCGCCGACGTCCTCGAGCGCGCGCAGGTGCTCGGGCACGTCGCCCTGCAGGGCGAGCACTCCGATGACGGGCGCAGGGGACATCGTTCCTCCAAACATAACCACGTTAAAACGCCATAACCGCTGCCCTTCTTCCCGTGGCCGCGGCCTGGACGGGACAGGGGCGGGCGGAGTTACCAGCCGCGGCCGGCGTAGTGCTGGTCGGGGGGGAGGGTGTCCAGGTTGATGCCGACCATGGCCTCGCCCAGGCCGCGGGAGACCTTGGCCACCACGTCCGGGTCGTCGTGGAAGGTGGTGGCCTTGACGATCGCGGCGGCGCGCTTGGCCGGGTCGCCGGACTTGAAGATGCCCGAGCCGACGAACACGCCCTCCGCGCCGAGCTGCATCATCAGCGCGGCGTCCGCGGGGGTGGCGATGCCGCCCGCGGTGAACAGCACGACCGGCAGCCGGCCCGCCCGGGCCACCTCGGCCACCAGCTCGTACGGGGCACCAAGCTCCTTGGCCGCGGTGAACAGCTCCTCGGCGGGCAAGCCGGTCAGCCGCGCGATCTCGGACCGGATGGAGCGCATATGCCGGGTCGCCTCGACCACGTTGCCCGTCCCGGCCTCGCCCTTGGAGCGGATCATGGCCGCGCCCTCGGCGATCCGCCGCAGCGCCTCGCCCAGGTTCGTGGCGCCGCACACGAACGGCACCGTGAACTTCCACTTGTCGACGTGATTGGCCTCGTCGGCCGGGGTGAGCACCTCGGATTCGTCGATGTAGTCGACCCCGATGGCCTGCAGGACCTGCGCCTCGGCGAAGTGCCCGATCCGGCACTTGGCCATGACCGGGATGGACACTGCGGCGATGATGCCGTCGATCATGTCGGGGTCACTCATCCGGGCCACGCCGCCCTGAGCGCGGATGTCCGCCGGCACGCGCTCCAGCGCCATCACCGCGACCGCGCCCGGCGTCCTCGGCGATCTTGGCCTGGTCGGGCGTGACCACGTCCATGATCACGCCGCCCTTGAGCATCTCCGCCATGCCGCGCTTCACCCGTACGGTTCCCGTACCCGGCTCCTGCGGGGGGGCCGAGGGGGTTTGGGGGGAAAGATCTCCCCCCAAGATCGGGGTCCCGGGGGGTCGCCCCCCCGGGGAAACGCTGACAGTGGACACTCGAACCTCGCTTGATCAATCACGACTGATGACATCCATCGTATGGCCAGCGAGGCACGAAGACCGACCTGGCTAGCCGGAGGTGAGGCCGAGGACCGCGCCGGGCTTCTCGGCGATGAGAGAGTCGTCCATCTCGAAGAACACCGGGGCTTTGGCCCGGCCGGACAGGTGCAGCACGCGGGCGAGCGGCCGACTCCGGGCGTCCCGGGTCACCGCGGCCAGGTCGTTGTAGAACTTGCGGGCCACGTACACCTGGTGCGCGGCCTCCTCGACCTCGGCCAGCAGCTCGTCGGCGCCCTCCTTGCCGCTCAGCGAGGCACGGAAGTCCGGCTGGCTGAAGGCGGCCCGAAGCGCCCTGGTCAGGTCGCTCTCGGCCAGGTCCCTGGGTCTCTCGCCGCCACGCGTGCCAAGCACGGCCTCGGCCAGCAGCAGGCTGGTGGCCGGGTCGAGCAGCCCGGAGGTGGCCAGTTCCTGGGCCACCGAACTGCGCCGCAGCAGGGTCACGTCCAGCGCGACGCGCGCCATGTCGACCCGCGCGTGCAGCCGGTCGATCCGCCCGGCCCGCCAGGACACGTATACCCCGACGAACAGCGCGGCCGCGATGACCAGGATGATGTCGGCGATCACGGGAAGTCACCCAGGTCCACGGCGACGCGGGTGCGGCCGAGCATGACCGTCTCGTAGACGCGGAGCACATCGCGGGCCACGACCGACCAGTCGTACTGGGCGACCGCGGCCAGCGCGGCGGCCGACAGCTCGGCGCGGCGCGCCGGGTCGTCCAGCAGGCGCCCGGCAGCCCGGGCCAGGTCGCGGGCGTCCCCCACGGCGAACAGCTCGCCCGCCTGGCCGCCGTCCAGCACCTGGCGGAACGCGTCGATGTCGCTGGCCACCACGGGCAGGCCGGCCGCCATCGCCTCGGCGGTCACGATGCCGAACGACTCCCCGCCGGTGTTCGGCGAGCAGAACACGTCCACCGAGTGCAGGACGCGGATCTTTTCCTCCTCGCTGACCTGCCCGAGCAGCACGACCCGGTCCCGCAGTCCGGCGGGCACCCGGTGGAGTACCTCGTCGGTGTCGGCGGTCCGGCCGGCCACCAGCAGCCGCAGCCCAGGCCGGTCCGGGCCGAGGATCTCGAACGCCTTGAGCAGAACGGCCAGGCCCTTGCGCGGCTCGTCCAGCCGGCCGAGGAAGCCGATGGCGCCGCCCGCGCCGGGCCAGCCGGGCAGCGGCTCGGCCTTGCGGTAGCGGCGGGTGGCCACGCCGTTGGGGATGACGACCGCGTCACCGCCGATGTGCTCGACCAGCGTGGTCCGGGCCGCTTCCGAGACCGCGATCCGGCCGTTGATCTTCTCCAGCGCGGTGCGCAGCACCGGGTAGGTGACGAGCAGGACGCGGGAGCGCGGTATCGCGGTGTGCACAGTGGCCACGATCGGGCCCGAGGCCACCCAGCAGGCCAGCAGCGACAGGCTCGGGATGCCCGGCTCGTGTACGTGCAGCACGTCGAACCCGCCCTGGTGGAGCCAGCGCCGGACCCGGCTCACCGACAGGAAGCCGAACGACAGCCGGGCCACCGACCCGTTGTAGGGGACGGGCACCGCGCGGCCGGCACCGACCACGTAGGGCGGCAGCGGCGTGTCATCGTCGGCCGGGGAGATCACCGAGACCTCGTGCCCCTCGTCGATGAGGGCCTCGGCCAGATCCCTGATGTGCTGCTGGACGCCGCCGGGCACGTCCCAGGAGTAGGGACAGACCATCCCGATCTTCATGGGTCGGTCTCTGTTCCCTCGGGGGGGACGACCCCCCCAAGACCCCCCCCGCTCCTGGGGGGACCCATCCCCCCAGACCCCCCTTGGGGGGGGCTGCCCGCCCCCCCGTACCCCCCTGGAAGATCCCCGGTGAAGACGCGCTGCAGCATGTGCCAGTCCTGCGGGTGCTCGGCGATGGAGGCCTCGAACACGTGGGCCAGCTGCTGGCTCATCTGCGCGACCTTCTCGGCGCGGGTGCCCGTCTCGGGCACCGGGATCTCGGGATAGATGTGCGCCCCCCAGTCGTCTCCCTCGAACCAGGTCGCCACCGGCAGCAGCGCCGCGCCGGTGTGCACCGCCAGAGCGGCGGTCGCGGCGATCCGCGCCGTCTCCCCGAACATCTGGACCTCCACCCCGCTCTTCTTCAGGTCCCGGTCGCTGACCAGGCACAGCAGGCCGCCCGCGCGCAGCCGCTGGACCAGGGTGCCGAACGGGCTCACTCCCCCGGTGAGCGGGAGGACCTCCATCCCCAGGCTCTCCCGGAACCGGAGGAACGCCTCATAAACCGACTCGGGCCGCAGGCGCTCGGCGACTGTGGTGAACGTGCCCGCGCCGCGCTGGACCACCCAGGCGGCGGCCTGCTCGAAGTTGCCCATGTGCGGCAGCGCGATGACCGCGCCGCGGCCGGACTTCAGGTTCGCGAACAGTTCCGCCTCCCCCTCGGGGTTGATGTGCATCCCGGACATGATCCGCTCGATCGGGATCACCGGCAGCCGGAACACCTCGAGCCAGTACCGGGCGTAGGAGCGCAGCGCGGCGCGGGACAAGGCCCGCAGTTCCTTGCCGTCCACGTCCCGGCGGCCGTGCTGATAGCTCAGCACGCGTCGCAGGTTGGCCTCCAGCACCTGGACCTTCGGGCCCTGGCGGCGCCAGGCGATGTCGGCCACCTCGGTAAAGACCCATTGCGCCCATGACTCCGGAAGGCGGCAGATGAGCTTCCAGCCCAGCTGATACGCGAACCCCGTCAGCCGCTCGCTGAGCCGCCGGCCGAAACCCATGGACCCCGATTCACCTGCCATGCCGACCTTCCCTACCCCGGCTCCGCCGGAGCGTGCGCGGCCCGGTAGACCGCGTGCACCCGTTGGGCGAAAGTAAAGGCACTCCCCGCCGCGAGCGCCCAGAGCCCCACGTTGAGAATGTACGGCACGCCCAAGCCGGAAACGCCGACCGCTATCAGTGATATGAGCATGCGCTCGGGCCGTTCGATCAGGCCCACGTCGCAGCGCAGCCCGAGGCCCTCGGCCCGGGCCTTCGCGTACGACACCAGGATGCCCGCGACCAGGCAGAACAGCGACACACCGGCCAGCAGCGGGTTGTGCCCGCCGAGCATGAACCAGATCACCAGGCCGCTGAAGATGCCGGCGTCCGCGATCCGGTCCATGGTCGAGTCGAGGAACGCCCCCCAGGTGCCGCTGGTGCCCTTGATCCGGGCCAGCACGCCGTCCAGCATGTCCAGAAGCACGAAGATCGTGCAGGTCAAGGCGCCGGGAAACAGCTCGCCGATGGGAAACAGGCCGAGCGCGCCGCCCACCACGCCCACCGTGCCGACGACCGTGATCGCGTTCGGCGTGACGGGGGTATGGGCCAGGGCCGCGCCGAGCGGGGTGAACAGGCGCGTCATGACGGGCCGCAGCGGGTTCAGCATGGCCGTCCGATAATAGTGTGTCGGCTGTATTAGCCGGGGGACGACCCCCCGGGCCCCTCGCTGTCTCTCCCGGGGGGACCCATCCCCCAGGACCCCCCACGCGAGCCCCGGACCGTGCCCGTCACTTCCCGGTAACCGGAGAGACTTTCGGCGTGGGGGTTGTGGTCATGGTGCTCCCGGGTTAAGGCTGGTCGTGCGCACCAGCGAATCGCAAGGAGGCGAAGGCACATTGGCAAACACACCGAGTGGAGCCGGAGGAGCCGCTGGCAGGGCACCGGCGGCCGACCAGGTACGGAACGTGGTGCTGGTCGGCCATTCAGGTTCGGGCAAGACCAGCCTGATCGAGGCGTTGCTCGCCACCACGGGAACCATCCAGCGGCAAGGCAGCATCGAAGAGGGCACCACGGTCAGCGACTTCGATGAGGTCGAGATCAGGCAGCAGCGCTCGGTCAACCTGACCCTCGCGCCCCTCATGCACAACGGCATCAAGGTCAATCTGCTCGACACGCCCGGCTACGCCGACTTCACGGGGGACCTTCGGGCCGGGCTGCGGGCCGCGGACTCCGCGCTGTTCGCCGTCTCGGCCACCGAAGGGATCGACGGCCTGACCCGGATGCTGTGGGAGGAGTGCGCCGCGGTCGGCATGCCGCGTGCGGTAGTCATCACGAAGATAGACCATCAGCGGGCCGAGTTCGACGCCGCCCTGGCCGCCTGCCGCGACGCCTTCGGGGACGCGGTCGCGCCCCTGTACCTGCCGGTCGGCGCGCCGGTGGACGGGCTCATCGGGCTGCTGTCGCAGAAGCTGTACCGCTACGCGGGCGGGAGCCGGACCGAGGGCACTGCGTCGGCCGCCGACGAGGCCCGGATGGAAGAACGGCGTGGTGAGCTGATCGAGGGCATCATCCAGGAGAGCGAAGACGAGAGCCTGATGGACAGGTACCTGTCCGGGGAAGAGATCGACCCCAAGGTGCTCATCGAGGACCTGGAGAAGGCCGTAGCGCTCGGCAGCTTCTACCCCGTGCTGGTCACGTCCGCCCCGCAGCGGATCGGCATGGAGGAACTGCTCGAAGTCATGACCCAGGCCTTCCCCTCCCCTTCCGAGCACCCGCTGCCCCCGGTCACCACGCCCGACGGCAAGCCCGTCTCCGGGCTGTCGTCCGACCCCAAGGGCCCCCTGCTGGCCGAGGTGGTCAAGACCACCTCGGACCCCTACGTCGGCCGGATCAGCCTGGTCCGGGTCTTCTCCGGCACGCTGCGCCCCGACGCCTCCGTGCACGTGTCCGGACACGGGCGGTCCGCCCGCGGGCACGAGGACCACGACAACGACGAGCGGATCGGTGCACTGACCTCGCCGCTCGGCAAGCAGCAGCGGCCCGTCACGCAGTGCTCGGCGGGCGACATCTGCGCGGTGGCCAAGCTCAGCACGGCCGAGACCGGCGACACGCTGTCCGACAAGGACCGCCCGCTGCTGATGGAGTCGTGGTCCATGCCCGAGCCGCTGCTGCCGGTGGCGATCGTGGCCAAGTCCAAGGCCGACGAGGACAAGTTGTCCCAGGCGCTGAGCCGGCTGGTCGCCGAGGACCCGACGCTGCGGCTGGAGATGAACCCCGAGACCCGCCAGCTCGTGCTGTGGACGATGGGCGAGGCGCACGCCGACGTGCTGCTGGACCGGCTGGCCAACCGGCACGGCGTGGCGGTGGAAACGGTCGACCTGCGCGTTCCGCTGCGGGAGACGATCGCCGGCAAGGCCCAGGGCCTGGGCCGGAACGTCAAGCAGACCGGCGGGCACGGCGAATACGGCATCTGCCACATCGAGGTGGAGCCGCTGGCGGACTCGGCCAGCTTTGAGTTCGTCGACAAGATCGTCGGCGGCGTAGTGCCGCGTCAGTTCATCCCCTCGGTGGAGAAGGGTGTCCGCTGGCAGATGGAGCAGGGCGTGACGGCCGGCTACCCGATGACCGGTATCCGGGTCACCCTGTACGACGGCAAGGCGCACTCGGTGGACTCCTCCGACATGGCCTTCCAGAAGGCCGGGCGGCTGGCGCTGAAGGACGCCGTGGACAAGGCCCAGCCGATGCTGCTCGAGCCGGTCGACGAGGTGAGCGTGCTGGTGCCCGACGACTACGTTGGCGCGGTGATGTCGGACCTGTCCTCGCGGCGCGGGCGAGTGCTCGGCACCGAGGCGGTCGGCGTCGGCCGGACCCTGGTCAAGGCGGAGATCCCGGAACTGGAGATCACCCGGTACACCATCGACCTGCGGTCGATCTCACACGGCACGGGCTCCTTCACCCGGCAGTACCTGCGCCACGAGCCCCTCCCGTCCCACCTGGCCGCCAAGGTCGCCGCCGAGTCCAAGGACAACTAAGGAGTACGGCAAGTAGCCAAGGGGTACGGCGGGTAACGAGGAGCGAACTAAAGGGTACGGCGGGTAGCAGGGAGCGGATTAAAAGGTACGGCGGGTAGCAGGGAGCGGAGCTCCCTGATCGCGCGGTCCGCGAGGGGCCTCCGGCCCCTCCGGCCGCGCGATACTACGGCGAGGGCCGCAGCGGGGCGCGAAGCGCACCGGGGGGTTCCGGGGGGTCGCCCCCCCGGGCTAACCAGACATCGGCCAGGAGCTTGCGGGTGTCGGCCAGGAGCTGGGGCAGGACGCGGGTGCGCCCGACCACCGGCATGAAGTTGGTGTCGCCGCCCCACCTGGGCACCACGTGCTGGTGCAGGTGGGCGGCGATGCCGGCGCCGGCCACCGAGCCGAGGTTGATGCCGATGTTGAACCCGTGCGGGCCCGAGGCCTGGCGCAGGGCGCGGATGGCGTGCTGGGTGCAGGAGGCGAACTCGGCGGTCTCCTCGACGGTCAGATCCGTGTAGTCGGCCACGTGCCGGTACGGGACGACGAGCAGGTGGCCGGCGTTGTAGGGGTACCGGTTCAGCACCACGTAGACCAGCGAACCGCGGGCGACGATCAGGCCGTCCTCGTCGCTCAGCTTGGGCGCGCGGTCGAACGGGCAGTCTTCGTCCGCGCCGGGGCCCGACGGCCTGCTCTCGCCCTTGATGTAGGCCATCCGGTGCGGCGTCCACAGCCGTCCGAACGCGTCGGGGACGCCCGCGAAGACCTCGTCGCAGGGTTGGTCGGCACGGGGTTACACCTGGATGCGGTCGCGCACGGCGGTGACGATCTCCGCGATGGCCTCGGCCACCGGGACACCGTTCTTCTGCGACCCGTCGCGGTAGCGGAACGACACCGCCCCCTTGGCCACGTCGTCGTCGCCCGCAATCAGCATGTACGGGACCTTCTGCCGCTGCGCGGTCCTGATCTTCTTCTGCATCCGGTCATCGCTGGCGTCGACCTCGATCCGGATGCCGCGGGAGCGCAGCTGGTCCGCGACCTCGGACAGGTACGGCACGTGCGTGTCGGCGATCGGGATGCCGAGCACCTGAACCGGCGCCAGCCAGGGTGGGAACGCGCCCGCGTAGTGCTCGACCAGGATGCCGAAGAACCGCTCGATCGACCCGAACAGCGCCCGGTGGATCATGATCGGCTGCTGCCGGGTCCCGTCGGCGGCCTGGTACTCCAGCCCGAACCGCTTGGGCAGGTTGTAGTCGACCTGGATAGTGGACAGCTGCCAGGTCCGGCCGATCGCGTCCCGGGCCTGGACGGAGATCTTCGGCCCGTAGAACGCCGCGCCGCCGGGGTCGGCCACCAGCTCCAGGCCCGACTCTTCCGCGGCCTCCTGCAGTTCCCTGGTGGCCTGCTCCCAGTCCTCGAGGCTGCCGACCCACTTCTCCTTCTCCTCGTCCCTGGTGGACAGCTCCAGGTAGAAGTCGTTCAGGCCGTAGTCGCGCAGCAGGTCCAGGACGAAGGCCAGCAGCCGCCGCAGCTCGGCGCCGGCCTGCTCCCTGGTGCAGAAGATGTGCGCGTCGTCCATGGTCAGGCCGCGGACCCGGGTCAGGCCGTGCACCACGCCGGACTTCTCGTACCGGTAGACGGTGCCGAACTCGAACAGCGGCAGCGGCAGCTCCCGGTAGGACCGGCCCCGGGACCGGTAGATGAGGATGTGCATCGGGCAGTTCATGGGCTTGAGGTAGTACCTGGCGCCCTCGAGCTCCATCGGCGGGAAGATGTTCTCCCCGAACCAGTCCAGGTGCCCGGAGATCTCGAACAGCTCGGACTTGGTGATGTGCGGCGTGTTCACGAACTCGTAGCCGGCCTCCTCGTGCCGGCGCCGCGAGTAGTCCTCGAGGATCTTGCGGACCAGGCCGCCCTTGGGGTGGAAGACGGCCAGGCCGCTGCCGATCTCGGCCGGGAAGGAGAACAGGTCGAGCTCGGCGCCCAGCTTGCGGTGGTCGCGTTTCTCGGCCTCTTCCAGGAACGCCAGGTACTCGTCCTGGCGTTCGCGGGACTCCCAGGCGGTGCCGTAGATCCGCTGCAGCTGGGGGTTCTTCTCGCTGCCCCGCCAGTAGGCGCCGCCGCTGCGCATCAGCTTGAACGCCGGGATCTGCCTGGTGGTGGGCAAGTGCGGACCGCGGCACAGGTCCTTCCAGCGCAGCTCGCCGGTACCGGCGTCCAGGTTGTCGTAGATGGTCAGGTCGGGACCGCCGACCTCGACGCCCTCGCTCAGCTCGAAGTCCAACGACCCGGACGCGTGCCCCTTGAGGCCGATCAGCTCCAGCTTGTAGGGCTCGGCGGCGAGTTCGGCCCGGGCCTGCTCGTCGGTCACCACCCGGCGGGAGAACCACTGGCCCTGCCTGACGATCTGGCGCATCCGGGCCTCGATGGCCTTCAGGTCCTCGGGGGTGAACGGCTCGGGCACGTCGAAGTCGTAGTAGAAGCCGTTCTCGACAGGCGGGCCGATACCCAGCTTGGCCTGCGGGAACAGCTCCTGTACGGCCTGGGCCATGACGTGCGCGGCCGAATGCCGCATGATGTACCGGCCGTCGTCGCTGGCGATGTCCACCGGCTCCATGACGTCCCCGTCGGCGACCTGGTAGGTCAGGTCGCGCAGCTCGCCGTTGACCCGGGCGGCGATCGCCATGCCGCCGCCGGCGCCCTCCGAACCGACAGCCGCCAGCGCCGCGCCCGCCGTCGTGCCCGCCTCGACCACGTGCTCGCTTCCGGCGAGGGTGATGCGAGGCTGCGGGCTGGACACGGCGGGCTCCTTAAGGGTCGAGAGGACTGGTTACCCGATGCTACCGGTGTCCGGGCGCTTCGGGTCCAGGCCCGCCCGGCGCAGCGCGTCGGCCAGCGCGCCGCTGGAACCACGATCCGTTCGGTCAAAATTACCTGAGGAGCGGTCCCGCGGTCGTGCTCGGCCGCCCGCCGGGCGCTGTGTTTGCCTGGCCGCCTGCGGCGGCTGTGTTTGCCTGGCCGCCTGCGGCGGCTGTGCCTGGCCGCCGCGGCGGCGGTTTGCCCGGCCGCCTGCGGCGGCGGGTCCTCGTCGTCCAGCCTGAGCGTGAGCGAGATCCGGTGCCGGGGGACGTCGACCGACAGGACCTTGACCCGGACCACGTCGCCGGGCTTGACCACCGAGCGCGGGTCGGAGACGAAGGTGCGCGACATGGCGGACACGTGCACCAGGCCGTCCTGGTGCACGCCGACGTCGACGAACGCGCCGAACGCGGCCACGTTGGTTACCACGCCCTCCAGCACCATGCCGGGCCGGAGGTCCCCGAGGGTCTCGACGCCCTCGGCGAACGTCGCGGTGACGAACGCGGGCCGGGGGTCACGGCCGGGTTTCTCCAGCTCGCGCACGATATCGGTGACGGTTGGCAGGCCGAACCGGTCGTCGGTGAACGCTTGCGGCTTCAGCGCGCGGAGCGTGGCGGCGCTGCCGATCAGGGCGCCCGCGCTGCAGCCGGTGGCGGCCAGGATGCGGCGGACGACCGGGTAGGCCTCGGGGTGCACGCCAGAGGCGTCGAGCGGGTCGTCGCCGCCGCGGATACGCAGGAACCCGGCGCACTGCTCGAAGGCCTTGGGGCCGAGCCGGGGCACCTGCATCAGCTGCTGGCGGGTCCTGAAGGGCCCTTCGGCGTCGCGGCGGGTCACGATCGCGGCGGCCAGGCCGGAGGTGATGCCGGAGACCCGGGCCAGCAGCGGCTGGGAGGCGGTGTTCAGGTCGACGCCGACCGCGTTAACGCAGTCCTCGACCACGGCGTCCAGCGAGTGCGACAGTTTGCCCTCGGTGACGTCATGCTGGTACTGGCCGACGCCGATGGACTTCGGGTCGATCTTGACCAGCTCGGCCAGGGGGTCCTGGAGCCGGCGGGCGATGGATACGGCACCGCGCAGCGAAACATCAAGCTCCGGGAGTTCGGACGACGCGTATGCGGACGCCGAGTAAACGCTGGCGCCGGCCTCGGAGACCACGACCTTGGTCAGCTCGAGCTCGGGGTGCCGCTTGATCAGGTCCGCGGCCAGCCGGTCGGTCTCCCGCGAGGCGGTGCCGTTGCCGATGGCGATGAGTTCCGCGTGGTGCTGTTGCGCGAGCTTAGCCAGGGTATCGAGGGATTTGTCCCACTGACGGTGCGGCTCGTGCGGGTAGATGGTCGCGGTCCCGGTCACCTTGCCGGTCCGGTCGGTCACCGCGACCTTGACCCCGGTCCGGAAGCCGGGATCCAGGCCGATCGTGGCCCGGGCGCCCGCCGGGGCGGCCAGCAGCAGGTCACGCAGGTTGGCCGCGAACACCCGGACCGCCTCGTCCTCGGCCGCCTGCCACAGCCGGACCCGGATGTCGACGCTGAGGTGGGTCAGGATGCGGGTGCGCCAGGCCCAGTGCACGGTGGCCTTGAGCCAGGCGTCGGCGGGGCGGCCTTCGTCGCGGATGCCGAAGCGATCGGCGATGGTGTCCTCGATCACCTGGTCGTCGGCCCCGGGGTCGAGGGTGAGGTCGAGGACCTCCTCCTTCTCGCCGCGGAACAGGGCCAGGACGCGGTGCGAGGGCAGCCGGGCGAACGGCTCGCTGAACTCGAAGTAGTCGGCGAACTTCGCGCCCTTGTCCTGCTGGCCCTCGCGGACCTCGGAGATCAGCGTGCCGCGGGCGGCCATGGCCTCGCGCAGGTGCCCGATCAGGTCGGCGTCCTCGGCGAACCGCTCGACCAGGATGGCGCGGGCGCCCTCCAGCGCGGCGGCCGCGTCGGGGACGTTCTCGTTGACGAAGGCCCGCGCTTCGTGCTGCGGGTCCTTGCGCGGATCGTTGAGCAGCAGGTCGGCCAGCGGCTCCAGGCCCGCCTCCCGGGCGATCTGGGCCTTGGTGCGGCGCTTGGGCTTGTACGGCAGGTACAGGTCCTCCAGCCGCGCCTTGGAGTCGGCCGCCCGGATCTGGGCCTCGAGCTCGCCGGTCAGCTTGCCCTGGGCCGCGATCTGGATGAGGATCGCCTCCCGGCGCTCGTCGAGCTCACGCAGGTAGCGCAGCCGCTCCTCGAGCGTACGCAGCTGCGCGTCGTCGAGCGTGCCGGTGGCTTCCTTGCGGTACCTGGCGATGAACGGCACGGTCGCGCCGCCGTCGAGCAGTGAGATTGCCGCGCTGACCTGCCGCACGGCCACGCCGAGTTCGTCGGCGATCCGCTGGTCCACCGACTGGGTCTGATTCGCAGTCACCAGAGCAATTGTGCCAGTGAGCCGGGCGCGCGCGACGACCGGAAAATCACCCGTGCCGGGCGAGGTGCCCGGAGCCGCGCACATGTGACCATTGCGGACATAGATGCTGCCGTGGCGCCCGACAAGCGCCGTTTCCGCCTATGGAGTCAATATGCCGCTCGCAAGTTCCTATTCCTACCCGCTGCTCGGGGCGTTCTGGACGGTCCTCGAGATCTTCCTCTGGGTGCTGTGGATCTGGGTCCTGATCTACGTCTTCATCGATATCTTCCGCAGCCGTGACCTGTCCGGCGGGGCCAAGGCGCTGTGGTTCTTGTTCGTGCTGTTCATCCCGCTGATCGGCGTCCTGGTGTACCTGATCGCCCGCGGCGACAAGATGCACGAGCGGGCCGTGCGGCAGGCCCAGCAGCAGGATGAGGCGGCCCGCCGCTACATCCAGGAGGCCGCCGGTGCGCCGAACACGGCAGACCAGCTGGCCAAGCTCGCTGACCTGCGCGACCAGGGCGTCATCACGGCCGACGAGTTCGAGAGCCAGAAGGCCAAGATCCTGGCCGCCTGAATGTAGAGTGCCCGTATGACCGGGGGTCTGGCCGAGAGGGAGAGCTCCGTTCCTGAGCAGAACCTTTTGCGTGACTGGCGCTCGGTCATTTTCGCCCCGGTCGGCAGCGGCCAGCGACGTCGTCGTGGGAGCGACGGCGTGCGGCTGGCCGTGGCCGTCGTCGGCCTGGCGTGCTGCCTGCTCGTTATCCGGTACGACTCCCGTGTCGACCGGGCTATCGCGCAGGTGATCCATCCGCCGCCGTGGAGCATCAGCTGGCTGGTGACGGTGGTCTACCAGGCGGGTTCGTTCGGTGTCGTGATCGTCCTGGTGATCCTGGCGCTGGTTGCCCGCCGGTGGGAGATCGCGCGCGACCTCGGGCTGAGCGCGGCCGGGACGGCCGCGGTGTGCGGGATCCTGATCGCCGTGCTGGGCAGCCGCGGCGGCCGGCCGGCCGGGATCGTGATCGGTGACTACCGGATGAGCTTCCCGGTGCTCCAGATCGCCCTGTTCATGGCGGTGGCCACGGCGGCGCTGCCGTATCTGGCGCGGGGCGTGCAGCGCATCATCGAGATTTTCATCGCCCTGGTGGCCCTGGCCTCGGCCGTGGGAGGTCACGGACTGCCGCTCAACGTCCTGGGGAGCCTGATCATCGGCTGGGGGGTGACGGCGGCGGTCCGGCTCGTCTTCGGCTCGCCGCTCGGCCTGCCTTCGGCTGATGACGTGCGGTTGCTGCTTGAGGAGTTCGGCATCCGCGCGGGCGGCGTGCGCCCGGCGGCGCGGCAGGTCTGGGGCGTGGCCAAGTTCGAGGCCACGGAGACAGGCGGGGCGGCCGGGTCCGGCCGCCTGAGTGTGGCGGTTTACGGGCGGGACGCGGCCGACGCCAGGCTGCTGACCAAGGCGGGCCGGTTCCTGCTGTACCGGGATTCCGGGCCGAGCCTCATGATCACCCGGCTCCAGCAGGTCGAGCACGACGCCTACCTCACCTTGCGGGCGGCCCGGGCCGGCGTCGCCGTGGCCGAGCTGGTCGAGGCGGGAGAGGCGGGGCGGTCCCGCGACGCGCTGCTGGTGTGCCTGCTGCTGGCCGGGGTGGCGCTGGCCGACGCGGACGCCGCCGAGGTCAGCGACGCCACGCTCGATGACCTGTACCGCCAGATGCTGAGCCTGCGGCGGGCCCGCATCGCCCACGGCGCGGTCAGCGGGGACGCGGTGCTGGTCGACCCGGCCGCACAGAGCGCCGTGCTGACGGACTTCCGCAATGCCTCGGCGGGCGCCTCGCCGGATCAGCTTGACCGCGACCTGGCCGGTGCCCTGGCGGCGACGGCCGTGGCCGTCGGCGCCGAACGGGCCGCCGGTTCCGCCGCCCGGTGCCTGGAACCGCAGATGCTGGAGGGGGCGCTGCGGCAGCTGCAGAAGCCGGCCCTCGATCCCCTGCTCGGCCGGAGCCTGCGGGGCAAACGCGGGTTGCTGGAGGAGGTTCGTCAGCGCGCCGCCCAGGCCGGCTCGATCGAAGTGCCGAAGCTGGTGGAGCCCCGCCGGGTGAGCTGGCCGACGCTGATCATGCTCCTCGGCACGCTCATCGGCGGCTGGGCGCTGATCGGGGTGCTCATCGACGTCGCCGCGTCCTTCGACACCGTGATCGGGGCCGAGTGGCTGTGGGTCATCATGGCGCTGGTCCTGTCCCAGCTGGCCTACGTGGCCAGCGGCCTCGAAGCCGTCGGCAGCGTGGCCGGGCCGCTTCCGTTCGGCCGGGCGGTGGCCGTGGAGTTCGCCAACGCGTTCAGCGCGCTGGCCGGCGGCACGGCGGCGGTCTTCGCCACCCGGGTGCGGTTCTTCCAGAGGCAGGGCTACGACGCCACGGTGGCGCTGAGCTCGGGTGCCATCATGGCCACGGTCAGCTGGATCGCCATCGCGGTGCTGACCCTGGTCTCGCTGCCGTTCGCCTGGGGGAACATCCACCTTGAGGTGACCCCCGAGTCCGGCGGGGATTCCAAACTGGTCTGGATCATCCTGGCCGTCGTGGTGGCGGTCGGCGTGGCGATCGGCCTGCTGCTGGCCGTCCCCCGGCTGCGGCGGCTGGCCGCCAGCAAGCTGCGTCCCAAGCTGCGCGACATCTGGGGCAACCTCAAGCAGGTCGCCAGCTCCCCGCACAAGCTGGTCCTGCTGGTGGGCGGCTCGTTCGCCCAGGAACTGCTGGTGGCGATGGCGCTGTCGGTGTCGCTGCGGGCGTTCGGCGACCATCTCAACCTGCCCACCGTGTACGTGGTCATCTTCCTGGCCGGCATCCTCGGGGGCATCTCCCCGTCGCCCGGCGGCATGGGGGTGGTGGAGGCGGGCATGATCCTGGGTTTGACGGCGGCCGGTGTCTCGGAGGCCGATGCCACCGCCGCGGTCTTCATCCAGCGCCTGTTCACCTCGTATCTGCCGCCCATCTGGGGCTGGATGACCCTGGTGTGGATGCGGAAGAGGGAGTACCTGTGACCGAGGAGCACCAGGGCGGCGGCGCCGCCGGGCCGTTCGCGTCCTCGTGGCGGCGCAGGCACCTGACCGTGGAGGAGCGTATCGCCCGGGGCCGGGCCGCGCGTACGGAGGCGCCGCGGCCCGGCCACGGGCGGTGGGAGCCCGCCGCGGATCGCCCGGACCCGGTCGCGCTGCTCGAAGAGCAGGCGGCGAGCCGGGTACCCGAGCTGGTCCCGATCCGTTACGGGCGGATGCTGGTCTCGCCGTTCACCTTCTACCGCGGCGCCGCGCTGATCATGGCGGCCGACCTCGCGGGAACCCCGGTGACCGGGGTCACCGTGCAGCTGTGCGGTGACGCCCACCTGTCGAATTTCGGCCTGTTCGGCACGCCCGAGCGGCAGATGCTGTTCGACATCAACGATTTCGACGAGACCCTCCCCGGACCGTGGGAGTGGGACGTGAAGCGGCTGGCGGCCAGCTTCGAGATCATGGGCCGTGACCGTGGTTTCTCCCCGGCCGACCGCCGTGTCGTGGTCATGGCCGGGGTCCGGGAGTACCGGATCCGGATGCGCCGGTCCGCCGGGATGGGGAGCCTGGACGCGTGGTACGAGCATTTCGAGGCCGGGATGCTGCTGAAGCTGGTCCGCCAGGAGGTCCGCGTCAAGCGGGTCGGCCAGAGCGAAGCCGAGGCGGTCCAGGAGATGGTGGCCAAGGCCAGGACCCGCGACAGCACCCGGGTGTTCGCCAAGCGGGCGGACAAGACCGGCGGCGAGCCGCGCATCGTCGCCGACCCTCCGGTCATCATCCCGATCGAGGACCTGGTCCGGCCGGGATCGGAGTGGGAGAACCCGGCCCCGCTCATCAAGAAGCTGCTCAGCTCCTACCGGCGCACCCTCGGGCGCCACCACCACCCCCTGGAGGAGTACCGCTACGTCCACGCGGCCTACAAGATGGTGGGTGTGGGCAGCGTCGGGACCCGCTGCTACATCATTCTGCTGCTCGGCCGCGACCACAACGACCCGTTGTTCCTGCAGGTCAAGGAGGCGCAAGCCTCCGTGCTCGAGCGTTTCCTGGGGGCCAGCACCTATAAGCACCATGGAGAGCGTGTGGTTGCGGGACAGCGGCTGATGCAGGCGGCGACGGATATCTTCCTGGGCTGGCAGACCATCAGGGGGCTGGACGGGGTGACCCGGGATTACTACGTGCGCCAGTTCCAGGACTGGAAGGGCAGCGCGGATGTCGACACGCTCCTGGTGCCGGGAGCCACGCTGTACTCGCGCATCTGCGGGGCGACCCTGGCCCGGGCGCATGCCCGGTGGGGGGACCGGATCGCTATCGCCTCCTACCTTGGCAAGGGCGAGTCTTTCGACCGGGCCATCGCCGACTTCTCCGTCGCCTACGCGGACCAGAACGAGCGGGACTACGCCGCGTTCGCCGCCGCCGTCGAGTCGGGACGGCTGGCCGCCCAGACCGGCGTGTAGGGCCTCAGGGCCGGGTCCGCTCCGGGGTCACCAGTACGGCGGTCCGGCGCTCCTCGGCCATGACCCGGTCGTAGGTGGGCCAGTCGTCCCCCGGGCCGCGTTCGCTTCCCGGCTGGCGTGTGATCGGATGGATACCAGGAGGCGAGGCGACGATGCAGGACCAACCAGGCTCGGCCACGGCGGTGCCCGCGATCGCCGATGACGCGTTCGGCACGGACATGTACCGGCTCCTGGCCGAGCGGGCTGCGGATACCGTGTTCTCTCCGGTGAGCGTGGCCGCCGCGCTGCGGATGGCATTGTGCGGAGCGCGCGGCCAGACGGCGGCGGAACTGGCCGGCGCCCTGCACCTGGGCGGTTCGCCGGACACGGCGGCCGCGGGACTGCGCGCGCTGGCGGCGCTGGTCAGCGACGTGACGGCCGACGGGGCCGTGACGTTCCGGGCTCCCGCCACGGTATGGGTGCAAGCTGGCCTGCCGTTGCAGCCCGCCTTCACCGCCCAGCTCCGGCAGGCGGCGGCTGCCGCGGTGGCCGACGCCGACTTCGCCGGTGCTCCCGGGGAGGCCCGGACGGAGATCAACCGGGTGATCGCCGAGCAGACCGAGGGCAAGATCACCGGGCTGCTGCCGCCCGGCGCCGTCGACGACTGGACTCGGCTGGTGCTCACCAGCGCCATCTACCTCAGGGCCGGTTGGGCCGAGACCTTTCCGGAACAGGCGACCACGGACGCGCCGTTCTACCCGGACGGCAGGGACGGCCCGAGCTCTGACCGTGCGGATGATGCGCGGGACGGCGACGCGGCTCTACGTGCGGCGCGACGGGTACCAGGCTGCCGTGCTGCCGTACCGCGGCGGCGGCGGCCTGGCCATGGCCGTGGTGCTGCCGGACGGCCCGCTAGCCGCGCTGCGCCCGGCGATCACGGCAGGCGGGATACGCGGCCTGCTGGCCGGCACCTCCAGGTATCAGGTCACGCTGTCCCTGCCGAGGTTCCGGGTGGAGGCCGCGTTCGATCTGGTCCCGGTGCTGCGGCAACTGGGCGTGACCGAGGCGTTCACCCGCCGGGCGGACTTCAGTGGCATCACCGAGGCCGAACGGCTGCTGATCAACGCGGTCGCGCACAAGGCCTACGTCGACGTCGACGAGCAGGGTACCGAGGCGGCGGCGGCTACCGCGATCGTCTTCCGGCCCACGGCCGCGTTCCGGGCCCCGCCCTCGGTCACGATGACGGTCGACCGGCCGTTCCTGTTCGCGATCATCCATACCCGGACCGGCCTACCGTTGTTCGTCGGCCAGGTCAGCCACCCCCGGCCGCGGTGAGCCAGGGACCTTCGACCGGCTGGCCCTGAAGGAGACCGCGGAAGGCGTGAGTAATTGTTGACAATTTTGTGGACATTTTCTTAGGATCACCTCGTGCGAGCGCAGGCAGGCGCGGCGCCGGTGCTGGCCGGCGAGCCCGGACGGCGATCCGCGGCCGAGCGGCTGCGGCAGGCCATCCTGGCCGGGGATATGGCTCCGGGACAGCGCCTGGTCGAAGAGGAGCTGGCCGGGCTGCTCGCCGTGACCCGGGCCAGCCTGCGAGCGGCGCTGTTCGACCTGACCGCAGAGGCGCTGGTCGAACGGATCCCGAACCGCGGCGCGAGGGTGCGGGCCGTCACCCTCGACGAGGCCGTGGCCATCACCGAATGCCGGATGGCGCTGGAGGGACTGTGCGCGGCCAAGGCTGCCGAGCAGGTCACCGAGCCTCAGGCCGCCCGGCTGCGCCAGCTGGGCGAGGAGATGGAACGGAGCGTCGCGGACGGCGAGCCGCTGAAATACTCGGCGCTCAATCACGAACTGCACAGGCTGATCAGGGAGATCTCGGCGCAGCCGGTCGCGGCGGGCATGCTCGAGCGGCTGAACGCGCAACTGGTCAGGCACCAGTTCCAGCTGTCGTTGCGCCCGGGCCGCCCCCAGGCCTCGCTGCCCGAGCACCTGGCGATGATCTCGGCCATAACCGGGCGGCGGCCGGCCGAGGCCGAGGAGGCCACCCGGCGCCACCTGCGCAGCGTCATCACCGCCCTGCGTGAAACGGAGGTGACACGGTGAGTACACAGGAGTCAACGCTCGTGGTGAGCGCGCACGCCGCCGACTTCGTCTGGCGCGCGGGAGGCGCGATCGCGCTGGCCGCGGCGCGAGGGCACCGGGTCACGGTGCTCTGCCTGACCTACGGCGAGCGGGGCGAATCGGCGAGCGCCTGGCGGGCGGGCAAGACGCTGGAGGAGATCAAGGCGCTGCGCGAGGACGAGGCCTCCCGCGCCGCCGCCGCGCTCGGAGCTGACATCGTATTTCTCGACGCCGGGGACTACCCGCTGCGCGAGTCGGACGAACTGGTGCACCGCATCGTCAGCGTGTACCGCAGGGTGAACCCGTCGGTCGTGCTGACCCACACGCTGGCCGACCCGTACAACCAGGATCACCCCGCCGCGGCGCAGATGGCGCTCCGGGCCAGGGTGCTGGCCCAGGCGATCGGGTACCCCGCCGAGGGTGAGCCGATCGGCGCGCCGCCCGTCTTCCTGTTCGAACCTCACCAGCCCGAGATGTGCGGGTTCAAGCCGGAGGTACTGGTGGATATCACGCCCGTGTTCGAGGCCAAGCGCAAGGCCATGGAGTGCATGGCGGCCCAGCAGCACCTGTGGGAGTACTACACCGACCTGGCCAGGCGGCGCGGCACGCAGCTGCGGCGCAACGCCGGGCCCAACCTCGGCCTTCCGCAATCTACCCTGGCCGAGGCCTACATGCGGGTATTCCCGCAGGTCACGGACTGGCTCACCTGATGCGCAACGTGATCGTCACCGGCGTGCCGCGCGCGCAGCTGGCCATCGTCGACCAGCTCGCCGGACTGGGTGTGGCTACCGTGCACGAGGCGATCGGGCGGGCCGGGTACCTGGGGCCGGGACTGCGCCCCATTCAGGACGGGGCGCGGATCGGCGGGACCGCGGTCACCGTGTTGTGCTGGCCCGGCGATAACCTCATGATCCATGCCGCGGCGGAGCAGTGCCGGGCCGGGGACCTGCTGGTGGTGACGACTACCTCGCCGTCTACCGACGGGATGTTCGGCGAGCTGCTCGCGACCTCGCTGGCCGCCCGCGGCGTCCGCGGCGTCGTGATCGAGGCGGGCCTGCGGGACGTGGCCGAACTGCGGGCCATGCGCTTCCCGGCCTGGTCGGCCGCTGTCAGCGCACAGGGCACGGTCAAGGAGACGCCCGGTGCGGTCAACGTGCCAGTGTCGGTGGGCGGCCAGATCGTCCGGCCCGGCGACGCGATTATCGCCGACGACGACGGCGTGGTGTGCGTGCCACGAGACGAGGTGAGCCAGGCGCTGGCCGCCGCTGCGGCCCGGGTGGCGAAGGAGGAGCAGACACGCAAGGCCCTGGCCGACGGCCAGCTCGGCCTGGACCTGTACGGCCTGCGGGCCAAGCTCGCCGCCCTCGGCGTCGAATGGGTCGGTGTGACTGATGGTGAGGGTGGGTTGAATGGGGTCGGGTGACGGGGTCCGGTGCATGCTCATGCGGGGCGGCACGTCGAAGGGCGCCTACTTCCTGGCCGGGGATCTGCCGCAGGATCCGGCCGAACGCGATGACATGCTGCTGCGCATCATGGGCAGCCCCGACGCCCGGCAGATCGACGGGATCGGCGGGGCCCATCCGCTGACCTCCAAGGTGGCCGTGATCTCCCGCTCGGAACGCGCCGACGCCGACGTGGACTACCTGTTCCTGCAGGTCGGCGTGGACCAGGCCATGGTGTCCGACCGACAGAACTGCGGCAACCTGCTGGCCGGCGTGGGGCCGTTCGCGGTCGAGCGAGGGCTGGCGAGCTCGGCACCGGTCCGGATCCACATGGTCAACTCGGGCAGCGTGGCCACGGCGAGCTTTCCCGGTGCCCGCGGTGTCGTGGACTACGACGGTGAGGTCGCGATCGCCGGGGTGCCGGGAACGGCCGCGGCCGTGGTGCTGGACTTCGGCGATACCGAGGGGTCGGCCACCGGGACGCTGCTGCCGACCGGCAATGTCGCGGACGTCATCGAAGGGATCACCGTCACCTGCATCGACAACGGCATGCCGGTAGTGGTGGTGCCCGCCGCCGACCTCGGCCGTACCGGGTACGAGACCGTCGCCGAACTCGAGGCGGACCCGGACCTGAACCGCCGGGTGCGGGCGCTACGGCTGGCGGCCGGCCCGCTGATGGGCCTGGGGGACGTGGCCGCGGCCTCCGTGCCGAAGATCTCGCTGATCGCGGCGCCGGCGGACGGCGGAACGGTCTGCACCAGGACCTTCATCCCGGTCCGGGTGCACGATTCGATCGGGGTGCTCGGCGCGATCAGCGTGGCGACCGCGCTGCTGATCGACGGGGCGGCCGGAGCTGACCTGGCCGACGTCAAGCCGGGTCAGAGGCGGTTCGACATCGAGCACCCGACCGGTCACCTCGAGGTCGAGGCCGAGGTCGACACGACGAGCCAGCCGCCCAGGGTGATCCGCTCGGGAGTGGTGCGCACCGCGCGCAAGCTCTTCGACGGCACCGTCTTCCCCCGGAGGTCCCGTTGACCAGCCCCCAGCACCTGGCGGCACAGCACCCGGCGGCACAGCACCTGGCGGCACAGCACCCGGCGGCACAGCACCCGGCGGCGACGCGGCCGCCGCTGCACGATGTCGCGCACCTCGGGCACATCGAGCTGCTGACGCCCAAGCTATGCGAGAGCCTGTGGTTCTTCGTGGACGTGCTCGGCCTGACCGAGACCTGCCGCGAGGGCAACTCGGTCTACCTGCGCACCTGGGACGACTACGAGCACCATACGGTCAAGCTCACCGCACACGAAACTTCGGGCATTCGCCGGGTCGGGTTGCGGGCCTCGAGCCAGGCCGCGCTGGAGCGCCGGGTGGCGGCGATCGAGGCGACGGGGCTCGGCATCGGCTGGAAGGACGGCGATCCGGGGATCGGGCCCACGTACCTGTTCCGCGACCCGGACGGGCACGAGCTGGAGCTGTACTGGGAGACCGAGTGGTACACGCCGCCCGACGAGCTGAAGCCGTCCCTGAAGAACCAGGCCCAGGCCTACCCGGGCCGCGGCGTCTGCGTCCGGCGGCTGGACCACGTCAACTACCTGGCCCGGGAGGTACCGCCCACCGGGGACTTCGTCCGTGACGTGCTCGGCGGACGGGTCACCGAGCAGATCATGCTCGACGACGGCACGATCTCCGCGCAGTGGCTGCACTTCACCAACAAGGGTTACGACTTGGTGTATACGCGGGACTGGACCGGCAGCACCGGGCGGCTGCACCACGTCGCGTTCGCGCCCGACACCCGGGAAGACATCCTGCGCGCCGCGGACATCTGCCTGGACCACGGCGTGTTCATCGAGACCGGCCCGCACAAGCACGCCATCCAGCAGACGTTCTTCCTGTACGTCTACGAGCCCGGCGGCAACCGGATCGAGCTGGCCAACCCGGTCGCGCGGCTGGTGCTGGCGCCCGACTGGCGCACGATTACCTGGACCGAGGCCGAGCGGGCCAAGGGCCAGGCCTGGGGGCTGAAGACCATCGAGTCCTTCCACACGCACGGGACCCCGCCGGTCACCTGAGGCGGCAGGGGCAGGCGGGGCTTACGGGACGGCGTTCGGCCAAAATGAAATGGAGGCGGCCGTCAGCGGGGCGACGGCCACCTCCATCAGCGGACCCTGGCCCTAACCCCAGGGCGGGGTGATCAGGGAGAAGACGGCACCGTGGTTGTCGGCGACGACGCCGATCCGCCCGTACGGGCTGTCCCTGATGGGCTGCACGACACTGCCGCCGAGCTCGGTCACCCTGGCCACCGCGACGTCGGTGTCCGTTACGGCGAAGTACGCGGCCCAGGCGGCGGGCATCTGCGCGGGTGTCCCCTCCGGGTACTCACCGATGCCGCCCACCTCGTGGCCGCCGACCATGAGCGTCGCGTACCTGAAGCCGTCGCCGCTCATGTCCTGGTAGTCGTACCCGAATACGGCCTGGTAGAAGGCCTTGCTACCGCCGAAGTCCGCGCTGAGGTGCTCGTTCCAGGCCAGCGTGCCCGGCTCGTTGGCCACGCCGATGCCGGTGGTATTCCCGCCCTGCCAGAGCCCGAAGACGGCGCCGGCCGGGTCCATGGCCACCGCCATCCGGCCCTCTTCCATGACGTCCATCGGCTCGGCCAGCACCTGGCCGCCCGCCCCCTTGATCTTGGCCGCGGTCTGGTCGACGTCGTCGGTGGCCAGGTAGGTCGTCCAGACCGACGGGGCGTCGGGCGGGCCCATCTTGGGGCTGACGGCCGCGACGATCCGGCCGTCTTGATGAGCGATGGAATAGCCCCCGACCTCGGGCCCGCCGAGCTGGATGTCCCAGCCGAACAGAGCCTGGTAGAACGCGATCGCCTTCGGCACATCGTCCACGCTGACATCCACCCAGCAGGGTGTACCGGCAGGCCACCGCGTATCGCGTGTTACCACTTGGATTACCTCCCCATGGTTGATCCCGTTGCCGCCGACGCTAACACAGGGCACCGTCAGCAGAGCCTCATACACTGGGCGTTCATGTACGCCAAGACCAACCCGAGCGCGGGGCACCTGTCGCCGAGGCAGAAGCGGGCCTTCGCGATCGTCGGCGTGCTGGTCGTCCTGCTTTTCGCCGGGCTGGGCACCTGGGCGGCGCTGGCCTCGGACAGCTACTCCAGTTCCGGGCACGGCTGCGTGAACGTCACCGTGCCGAGTTCCACCGGCGGGGCGACCCTGCACTACTGCGGCGCGCAGGCCCGGTCGTTCTGCCAGCGCTCGTTCCGGTCGCAGGACCAGATCTCGCTGCGGGCCCGGCCGCAGTGTGTACTGGCGGGACTGGCGCCCCCTTCGGCTCCGGCTTCCGCGTCGTTACAGGTCGATGATGATGGTGAGGGGGCCGTCGTTGACCAGCGAGACCTTCATCTCGGCGCCGAAGACGCCGGTCTGGACCCGGGCGCCGAGGTCGCGGAGGGCCTGCACCACGGCGCTGACCAGGGGCTCGGCGACCGGACCCGGGGCCGCGGCCGACCAGGACGGGCGGCGGCCCTTGGCCAGGTCCGCGTAGAGCGTGAACTGGCTGATGACCAGTAGCGGCGCGCCAATGTCGGAGCAGGACTTCTCGCCGTCAAGGATCCGCAATCCCCACAGCTTGGCGGCCAGCTTCGCGGCCAGCCCGGCGGTGTCGTCGTGGGTGACGCCGACCAGGACCAGCAGGCCGGGCTCGTCGATCGCCCCGACCACCTGGCCGTCCACGCTGACGCTGGCCCGGCTGACCCGCTGCACCACCGCTCGCATAACACGGCAGGGTACCCGGCGTGATGGGTGGCCCGGACGGGGCAACCTTCTGTATAGGAAACTGCGGGCATGACGATCAAAGGACTGCTGGTCAAGAGCGGCGCCGAGGGCGTGGACGCGTTCGCGCTCGGTGACGGTCACGCTGGCGCCGTCAAGATCGACGACGGGGGCCAGCGGGCCCGGATCCCGGTCACGGTGGCGGCGCTGCGCCTGCTCGGCGCCGGCGTGCCGGACGACCTGGCCACCGTCCCGGTCACCGGCGGGGACGCGGTCGTCGGTGAGGTCCGCGCCGTAGGATGGCGCGGGTGAGCAAGAAGACCCGGCCGCGCCGTCACCCGGCCCCGGCCAGCGCCGCTGGGCGCGAGGATACTGGCACGCTCGTTGAGCGGATGATGGGCAGCCTGTGGCGGGCGGTGGCCGCGGGCGACCTGCTCCGGGCCGAACTCGAGGCGGCGACCTGTATGGCGCTGCCGCGGGTGGGTCAGCTGGCTCCCGAGGACGCGCAGGCCTTCATCTCCAAAGTGCTGGTGGACGAGGCGATCCGCCAGCCCTCGGCGGAGGGTGCCGCGATGCTCCGGCTGCTGATGTCCCTGGGCTCGCCGGCCACCAAGAGGTCGGCCAGCCAGGCTCTGGCCCGGCTGACCGAAGCAGACATCTACCCGCCGGACTGGGTGACCGGGGCCGGCCGGGCGGTCCCGGTCCAGGCCTGGCGCCGGTACGACGTGTTCGGCGACGACGAGGCCATCGCGGTGACGTTCCGCTACGGCGAGGCGGAGCACGGCATCGTGGGGCAGATCGACCTGACCGGCATCCCCATCGCGATCGCGGTCGGCGTGGCCGCCGACGCGGCCAGCCTGATCGAGGCCATGAGCCGCGAGGACGACCCGTTCGATCGGGTCGAGCACATCGGCCTGGCCGAGGCGCGCCGCCGCCTGGAGGGGCCGCTGGCCCGGTGCGACGAGGAGGCCGACCCGGCCCTGGCGGTGGATACCCTCGCGTACCTCCCGGTGGCGCGGTCCCGGGTCCGGCGGCTGCCCGCCGAGGGCGCTGGGCTGGTTCCGGTCTTCACCGCTGCCGATCGTGCGGCGGCGGTGGACGACTTCCTGAAGAGCCCGCTGGCCGCCGAGTCGGTGGCGGCCGACGAGGACGCCACGCGGTTCTGGTCGGAGGTCCTCACCGGGTACAGCAGCCGCATCCCCGGCGAGCCGCCCGCGCAGGTCGGCCCGCGCAAGATCGCGCACCTTCTGCTCGGCCACGTGCCGAACACATTCAGTTTGTCCGCCGCGCAGCGACAGCACCTCGAGGCGGCGGTGACCGCGTGGACCCGCTGGTCGGCGGGGAATCGCGGCCTGGACGAGGCGGCCACCGCGCGCCTGGCCGAGAGCCTCCCGGAGGTGTTCGGCCAGTTCGGGCAGGCCTACGACGACCCGGAGGCCGTGACCGCGCGCAGCTACCTGGCCGACCTGGCCGCCAGCGACGCCGACGTGTCCCAGCTGGCCGCCCACGTGGCACGGCGCATGTTCGCCGTGCCGATGCCCGGGCTGGCCGAGGACGGCGGCCCAGTGGACGTCAGCGACCCGGCGGTCCGCCGCGCGCTCACCGAGGCCGAGTTCGCCGAGTGCACGCCCGCACGCCGACCTGACCGACGAGGAGTTCATGGCCGCGGTGCACCGCGTCATCGCCGAACTGTGGGACGACGATCCGGCGGAGACCTTCGCCGCCGCCCGGCGGCTGTTCGCCTCCGGCGCCGACCGCCACGACATCATCCACACGCTGGCCTCCAGGCCCGGCTCGCCGACCGGCCGATGAATCCGGCGCCGCCGCGCGCCGTTCGGCGCGTGACCTCACCGGTCTAGCACCGCGCAGAGCCGGGCGAGGGCCGTGGTGTAGGCGTGCTCGGGCGGGCGGCCGTAGCCGATACCGCCGTAAGGTCAGTGTCATGACAATGACGAACGAGACCGAGCGGGAGGGGCACGTCAGCTGGTGACCGGGGCGGGGTGCGGCCGCCAGGCCGACGCGTGAGGCCGGGCAGCTCGGTGCGGCCGCCGGCCCAGCAGCAGCGACGTCCACGGGTCGGCGTCGGCGAGGTCGGTCGGGGCCTGCGGGTACAGCCGGGACAGGACGCGACGGCACACGTCGCGTGGCGGGTCGAGGCTGAGGCCGAAGCCCTGCGCGATGTCGTTGCCGTGCAGGAGCGCCTCGTTGCAGCCCAGCGCGGCGAAGCCTTCCGGGTCGGCGTTCCCGGCCGGATGGAAGGCCCGGACGTGCGCGGGTGACGTGCGCACCATCGAGGCCAGGACCCGCCCGCCGGTGACGGCGAACTCCAGCACCTCGGCCGGGGAGGCGCCCTTCTCGGCCGTGGCCACGGCCCGCACGTACCGCGTGGTGGGCTGGACCGCGAGCTGCCAGGCGTAGGAGAGCAGGCAGTCCCCGATGTGCTCGGCGGTATGCCAGCAGTCCCACTCCAGGTTGCCCGCCCGCACCGACCAGTCTCGGTCAGTCAGGGGCAGCAGGCCGCTCATGATGCACGAGATCGCAGCGTCCAGATCACTGGCGGTTAGTGTCATGATCCTTCGAGCCTACGATCATGAACGGACGAGCAGGAGGGGTTCGCCAGTAGTGGCCCCGATTCGGACGTTCTGGTCAGGTGTGTCCGGTCAGCGGCCGTACTCGGTCGTGGCGCCGCTGGACCCGGGCAGCCAGGGCCGCGGGACGCGGTCGCGGGTGCGGCGGTCGATGCGGGCGAGCGCGGGCAGGGCCAAGATCCCGCAGATCAAGGTGGCGAGGCCGCCGATGACCAGCGCCCACCGAGCTCCGGCGTCCTGGCCAACCCAGCCCACGATCGGGCCGCCGATCGGCGTCGACCCCAGCCAGGCCAGGGCCCACAGGGCCATGACCCGGCCGCGCATGGTCGGCTCGGCCGCGAGCTGGAGGGTGGTCTTGGCCAGGGAGTTGAAGGTGATGCTCCCGTAGCCGACGAAGACCAGGGCGGCCAGCTCGACCGGCAGGCTCGGCGCGGCCGCCGCGGCCAGGATGGCGATGCCCCACCCGATGGCGGCCAGGCACAAGGCGCGTGCGCGAGGCCGGGGGCGGGCGGCGGAGATCAGCCCGCCGAAGACCGCGCCGAGGCCCATGACCGAGGCCATCACGCCGTAGGCGGCGGCCCCGCCACCGAAGACCTTGGTCGCCATCAGCGGCAGGGAAACCTGGAACTCCCAGGCCAGCGTGCCGATTACCGCGATCATGAGCAGCGGGATGAGCAGCTCGGGGGTTGAGCGCACGTACCGGAGCCCCTGCCGGACCTGCCGTTTCTTCCGGGGGATCCGGGCGGCGGGGAAGAGCTCGGACTTGCGCATCACCGCCAGCGAGATCAGGACGGCGGCGAACGACACCGCGTTGCAGGCGAAGCACAAGGCCAGGCCGATGGCCGCGGCGAGGACCCCGCCCAGCGCGGCGCCGAAGACACGGGCCATGTTCATCGACACCGAGTTGAGCGTCACGGCGTTCGGCAGGTCCTGCGCCGTCACCATCTCGGATATGAAGCTCTGCCGCGCCGGATTGTCGAACACGTTGACGAAGCCGAGCGCCAGGGCCAGCAGGTAGACGATCCACAGCCGGATCGAGCCGGTCGCGATCAGGACGGCGAAGGCCGCCGCGAGCAGCCCGGACAGCGTCTGGGTGACGTAGAGCACCCGCCGTTTGTCCATCCGGTCCGCGAACACCCCGCCGAGCGGGCCGAACAGGAACATCGGCAGGAACCTGGCCGCGGTGGTCAGGCCGAGCTGGGTTCCGCTGTGGGTGAGGTCCAGCACGACGAACGACTGGGCCACGGTCTGCATCCAGGTCCCGGCCACCGACACGAGCTGCCCGAAGAAGAACAGCCGGTAGTTCCGCTGCCGGAGCGACGAGATCATCTGCCGCGGCTGGAACCGCACGCGGCGGGCCGGAGAGATGAGGGGCACGGGATCCCGATCGCCGGAGATGAACAGAGCTTTTACTTGCCTGATAGCAAGTATATACCTTTAGCTGGGCTAATTATTCCCGCTGGCGCGCAGCCGCGACTTGATCTCCGGCTTCAGGACCTTGCCGACCTTGGAGCGGGGCAGGTCGGGCCAGATCTCGACCTGCTTGGGGGCCTTCACGCTGCCGAGGCGTTCCTTGACGAAGGCGCGCACGCTCCTCGGCGGTCACGACGTCGGCCGGCGTGCAGCTGGAGGACCGCGGTGACGCGCTCGCCCCATTTTTCGTCCGGCAGGCCGATGACCGCGCAGTCCATGCACGGCCGGGTGCGCCAGCAGCGCCTGCTCGACCTCGGCCGAGTAGACGTTGAAGCCGCCGGTGATGATCATGTCCTTGGCGCGGTCGACGATGTACAGGTAGTTATCCTCGTCGAGGTAGCCGATGTCGCCGGTGTGATGCCAGCCGTACCGGGACGCCTCGGCGGTGGCCTCCGGGTTCTTGTAGTAGCCCGCCATCACCAGCGAGCCGCGGACCACGATCTCGCCGCGCTCCCCCGGCCGGCAGCAGGCGGCCCTCGTCGTCCATGATCGCGACCGTGGTCAGCGGGGTGGGCCGCCCGGCCGAGGTCAGCCGCTCGGTGGCCAGCGTGCCGTCGGCGCGGAAGTGTCCGCGGGGCCAGGGTGGAGATCATCATCGGCGCCTCGGTCTGGCCGAACACTGCGCCCATGCACCGGCCCGATCTTCGTCGAGCGCCTCCTCCAGGCGCGCTCGCCGACATCGGCGCCGCGCCGTACCACAGGCACTGCAGCTGAGCTCAGGTCGGTCCCCGCGAGGGCCGGGTGGTCCAGCAGCATGTAGATCAGCGTCGGCGGCAGGAACGTGTGGGTGACCCGGTGCCGCTCGATGAGGGCCAGGAACTCGCTCAGGTCCGGCTTGGGCATGATGACGATCTCGCCGCCCAGCGCCATGATCGGGAAGCACAGCACGCCCGGCCGCGTGCGTCAGCGGCGCGAGCGCCAGGTAGACGCGGGCGACCGTCGAACGGGTAGCTCATCAGCGTCAGCGCGGACATCGTCTCGATGTTGCGCCCGGTCAGCATCACGCCCTTGGGCAGGCCGGTGGTGCCGCCGGTGCCCGCGATCATGACCACGTCGTCCGGCGGTTCGGCCTGCCACGGCTCGGCGGGCTCGGCGCCTCGAGCCACAGATCGAACGGCGTGGCGCCGAGGGGCGTCGCCGTCGAGGCAGACCAGCGTGGTCAGCTCGGGCAGGTCGGGCGCGGATCTTCGCCACCAGCGGCGCGAACGCGGCCTGGAAGATCAGGCACGTGCAGTCGAAGAAGTCGAGCAGCTCGCGGTTCTCGGCCGCCTCGTTGCGCGGGTTGACCGGGCACCAGACCGCGCCGGCCCGGGAGATGCCGAAGACGCAGGCGAACGCGACCGGGTCGTTGCCCGGACAGCATCGCCACCTTGTCGCCCGGCCTGATGCCGGACCGGTCCAGCGCCCGGCCGACCCGCCAGGACAGCCGCTGCACGTCGGCGTAGCTCCGCGTGCGCCCGGCCATGGTCAGGCAGGGCGCCTCCGGCGCCGAGCGAGGCGCCCTTGTCGAGGTAGTCGATCAGCCGCACGCGCATCACGTCCTCCTCAGTGGTGGACGGTGCAGCTTCGGCTCCATGACCAGGCCGAAGCTGCGCAGCACGCCGAGCAGCTCGCGGTGGCCGAAGGCCTGGCAGCCGGACGCGAAGCCCGGCCCGCCGCGGCGGCTGCTGCAGCAGCGAGTAGGCCGCGTAGGCCTGCAGCAGGCCGGTCTGCTTGTAGTTGCAGTTGCCGTGGATCACGCAGTGCGCGCGGCCCAGCGGGCCGGAGGCGTGCACCGAGTCCAGCGAGGTGTTGATCCGGGTGTCCTCGCGCGGCGGCATCTGGTTCATCACCGCCGGCCGCCTGTTCGGTCGAGCACCCGGAGCTTCTCGCTGTCCGGCAGGCCCTCGATCTGCGCCAGGACCGCCTCGACGATCTGCGGGACGCCCAGCATGAGCGGGCGGTTGAAGACGCCGCCGAGCACCTTGACGTTGGCCACCCGCGGGTCGTCGCTTGAACCACACCGGGTGCGAGGTGCCGCCCCACGGCAGCGCCAGCCCGGTCTCGTGCTGGCCCGGGACCGTCACGTCGTACAGGCCGCCGTCGGCGGGCCATTCCGACGTACTCGTTCTGCTCCAGGTAGTACGCCTTGGCCAGGGCCGCGTTGACCAGGATCGTCCGGGTCGAGGCGACGGTCGGCGAGCCCTTCCAGAACACCAGGATGTCGAGCGTGTCGACGCCCGGCTTCTCCAGGCAGAGCTGGGCGGCGATCTCGCCGGTGGTGTACATCTGGGCGATGCCCGGGGCGAGCAGCAGGCCCTTGGCCGCCATCCGCTCGCCGTAGCTCGTCGTCGCAGGTGATCAGCCAGTCCTGCTCGCCGGTGGTGTCGAGGTAGTGGCAGCCGGCGGCCGAGGCAGGCCTCGACGACCTCGCGGCCGTACTGGCGAACGGGCCGACCATGTTGCAGACGACCTCGCGCGCCGTCGAACAGTTCGGTCAGCGGGCCGACGTCGTGTCGACCTCGACGATCTCGTGCTCGACGGTGTCGATGCCCGGGCACCTTGTCCAGCGCCTCCGGCGATCCGGGCCTTGTCCCGGCCGGCGGCGATGAACGGGACGTTGTACTCGCGCAGGTACTCGCAGACGAGGCGGCCGGTGTAGCCGGAGGCGCCGTAGACGATGACGGGCTTGCTCATGTCGATGCTCCATTGCCTGTCGCGCCCGGTTCACATTCCCATGCCGCCGTCGACCGGCAGGCCGGCGCCGGTGATGAAGCGGGCACGCGTCGGAGGCGAGGAACACCACCGCGTCGGCCATGTCGGCGACCTCGCCGAGGCGGCCCAGCGGGGTCAGGCCCACCACGGTCGCCGACGGCTTCCTCGACGCTGGGGAACAGCCCGATCGTCACCACGTCCTGGGCCAGCTGGTTGCCCATGTCGGTCGGGACCAGGCCGGGGTAGATGCAGTTCACCCGGACGGCGTAGCCGAGCTTGCCCGGATTCCATGGCGGCCACCCGGGTCAGCCGGTCGATCGCCGACTTCGTCGCGGAGTAGGCCGCGATGCCGGGGAAGGCGATGGTGGCGGCGACCGAGGCGATGTTGACGATCGCGCCGCCGCGCGCCGGCCGGGCCGCCCGGCCGCATCGCGCGGAAGGCGTGCTTGATGCCCAGCGAGGTGCCGAGCACGTTGACTTCGAGCATCCGGCGGACCTCGTCCGGGTTCGAGGTCGACCACCAGGCCGGTGATCTCGACCCCGGCGTTGTTGACCAGGATGTCCAGGCCGCCCAGTTCCGCTGATCGTGTCGGCGATGGCCAGCTCCCAGCTCGCTCGTTGGTCACGTCGAGCGGGACGAAACGCGGCGGTGGCGCCGGACTTCTTGAGCTCGTCGGCGGTCGCCTGGCCGACGTCTTCGAGGATGTCGCCGATCACCACGGCCGCGCCGGCCCGGGCCAGCGCCGCGGCCATCCCGGCGCCGAGACCGCGAGCCCCGCCGGTGACCAGGGCCTTGCGTCCGGTCAGGTCGTACATGCTCATGCGGCATCTCCTCCTCGAGACGGCGCCATCAGGGAACTCGGCCCGGCTATGCGACGTAGGTCACAGTGCCACGAGATCTGGACAGTCGTCAAGACTTTCTTGGACAGTTGTCAAGTTTCGTTCCGGGCCCGGACGGCACGCCGGGATACAGTTGGTTCGGGCTCGCACGGTGCGAGCCGCCGAGAGCCGACGGGAAACCGCTGTGACGGAAGTGGCCCATGTGGCCGATGAGACCCGCGTAGCTGGCGAGGTCCGCGTAGAGGACGAGGTCCGCGGGGTCGAGACGAGCCGGGAGCGGATCACACGGCGGCAGGTGGACAAGTTCGCCGAGCGGAGGGCGCAACTGGCCGATGCCGCGCTGCAGACCCTGGCCGAGCTCGGCTACGCGCGGACCAGCCTGCGGGAGATCGCGCAGAACTCCCAGTTCTCCCACGGCGTGCTGCATTACTACTTCAGCGACAAGCAGGACCTGCTCACCCACTGCGTGCGCCAGTACGAGGCCGCCTGCGTCACCCGCTACGACGAGATCGTGGCCACGGCCGGCTCGGCCGAGGAGCTCAAGCGCGAGTTCAGCGCCGCGATGGCAGCAGACCCTGCGTACCGACGCGCCCATGCACCGGCTCTGGTACGACCTGCGCAACCAGACCCTGTTCGAGGAGTCCTTCCGGGCCGACGTGCTGGAGATCGACCAGCGCCGCGAGGAGATGATCTGGCGGGTCATCAGCCGCTACGCCGCCTTCGCCGGGATCCCCGTGGCCCTGTCCCCGGGCGTGGCCTACGCGGTGCTCGACGGCCTGTTCCAGCAGGCCCTGCTGCATCAGCTGGCCGGTAACGAGGACGCGGCCGACGACCTGGCCGCGAATGTGGTGCGGGTCCTCGACACCCTGACGGTCGCGGGGCCCTAGGGTTCCGCGCGGCGATACTGGTGGTCATGGGCGCGGAGGTGGGCGGTGGGTGATGACGAAGAATCACGCCCCACGACGCCGACGAGCTCGCCCGCTGCTTCAGCGGCGCACGCGCCCAGGCTGTTCGGCCGCGCCTGCGTGCTGGCCCGCGGCGACCGGGCGCTGGCCGAAGACCTGGTGCAGGCCACCTTCGAAGCCGCGGGCCAGGTCCTGGCCGACGCTGCGAGGCCTGGCCGCCGAGCAGCTCCGCGCCTGGCTGTGGAGCACGCTGGCCCATATCGCGGCGAGCAGCTTCCGCCGCGAGACCGCGTTCCGCGACCGGCTCCCCCGCATCGAGGTCCGGTACCGGAAGACCCCGGCGGACCCGTCGGAACAGGCCTTCTCTGCCATCGTCGCTGGAGCGATGCTGGCAGATCATCCGGGACATGCCGGAGCGGCAGCACATGGTGGCCATGCTCCGCTGGCAGCTGGACATGAAGGAAGCCGAGATCGCCACGGTCCTCGGCGTGGCCGAGAAAACGGTGAGCGCGCAGCTGCACCGGGCGCGACGTAAGCTGATCGCACAGCTCGGCCCGGACCATCCATTCACCCGTGACGACCCGGAAGGAGCATCGTCATGAGGGGCGGCGGGGGAACCAGCAGCTCGCACTGACGACGCCGCTGCTGTCCCGCCTCTATCAGCAGGTCGCCGAGGCGCAGGAGCCGCGGTTCGCCGCCGGGTACGACCTCCAGGCGGGCCTGGACCGGTACCGGGCCTGGCTCCGCGAACACAGCGAGACCGCCGCCGGGAGGCTAGCGGCGGCGGACGCCACGGCGCCCGATGCCTTCCCGCCGCTCCCGCCGAGCGGACGGAGTGGAGCGCGGACCTGGCGGTCATCGAGCTGTACTCCGTGCACTACCCGGCCCTGGTGCGGCTCGCAGCCATGCTCGTCCGGGACACGCCCACCGCCGAGGAAGTGGTCCAGGACGCGTTCATCGCGATGCATGACGCATGGGACCGCCTGCGGGACACCGACAAGGCCCTCGCCTACATGCGCCAAGCCGTGGTGAACAGATCACGGTCGGTCCTACGGCACCGGCTGGTGGTCGAGAAGAACCTGCAGAAGCCGCCGCCCGACATGCCGAGCGCCGAAGCAGGCGCGCTGACCTTGCTCGAGCGGTCCGCCGTCGTCGCCGCGCTCCGCGACCTGCCCGAACGCCAGCGGGAGGCAATCGTCCTGCGGTACTACGCGGACTTGTCCGAGGCTGAGATCGCGGCCGCCATGCATATCAGCCGTGGTGCGGTGAAGAGTCACACGTCACGGGGCATGGCCGCCCTCCGTGCGGCCCTGGAGGAGGACGGCTGATGAGCGAGGGCCGGCCAGACCAGCGGGGCCGCGCCGACGAGACGGAACTCCGGGCCATGGTCGACCGGTACTCCAGCGAGCTCAAGGCGGCGGGCGCCATCGAGTCGGCGGCGGTGGAGCGGGCCTTCCGGACCGTGGAGCGGCACCGGCTGCTTGAGACGTTCTACCACCGCGGCGCCGAGGGCACCAGGACGCTCGAGCACGACCCCGGGCATCCGCGGCGGGATCATCTCGCGCTCATCTACGCCGATACCGTGCTGGCCACCCGGCACATCGACGGGCGGCCGGCCAGCTCCACCTCGCAGGCGTCGCTCGTGGCCAGGATGCTCGAGCTCCTGGACCTCGGCGAGGGCATGAAGATCCTCGAGGTAGGGGCGGGCACCGGCTACAACGCGGCGCTGCTGGCCGAGATCGTGGGCGACCAGCGCCTGGTGGTCACCGTGGACGTGCTGCAGGACGTGGTGGACCAGACCCGGCGGCTGCTGGCCGGCGCCGGGTACCCGCGGATCCAGGTGCTGCTGCGCGACGGCTTCGAGGGCGCCGCGGAGCAGGCGCCGTTCGACCGGATCGTGGCCACCGTCGGTTGCTCTGATCTGTCGCCGCACTGGGCCGGGCAGCTGGCCGACCACGGGGCGATGCTGGTGCCCCTGGAGCACGCCAGCGGTCATCCGCTGGTCCTGCTCGGCAAGGACGGCGAGGAGCTGCGCGGCCGGCTGGTCCTGCGCACCGGGTTCATCCCGGTACGCGGGCCGCTGCACATCGAGGACATCTGGACGCACGCGGTCATCGCTCCCCCGCCAGGCCGAACTGGTCCACGAACCCGACCCGGAGCCGCGCTTCAGCGCCGCGGAAGCCGGACGAGCCCATGTGGCTGACCGACGACGAGGACGACTTCCTGTTCTACCTCGGGCTGGAGGACCGCCGGGCGTGCCATGCGCCGCAGGGCCCGGCGCTCAGCGCCGGCTGGGATGGCCTGGGCCGCGCTGGCGCCCGACGGGATCTGGTGGTGGAAGGACGCCTCCCTGGCCCGTGAGCTCGACCGCCGCTACCGCGAATGGGACGCGCGCGGCCGGCCGACTATTAGCGATTACCAGATCTCGTTCGTGCCGATCGACTCCGGCGGCGATCCGCCGCCGGGCGGATGGCAGATCGAACGGCGGTTCTACCGCGAGCGGCTGACCCTGGGCTGAGCGCACGCACCACGATCCGTTCGGTTGAAAGAAAAGGGGCCGACCTACTATGGGCGTTATGACCGCCCAGGACGAGACAAGCCGCCCTGCGATCCTCACCGTCGACGACGACCCGGGCGTTTCCCGCGCAGTCGCCCGCGACCTGCGGCGACAGTACGGGGCGCGGTACCGGATCGTGCGGGCCGAGTCCGCATCGGCGGGGCTGGACGCGCTGCGGCAGATGAAGCTGCGCGGGGACGTGGTGGCGGTGATCCTGGCCGACTACCGGATGCCGGAGCTGAGCGGTATCGAGTTCCTCGAGCAGGCGATGGACATCTACCCCGGCGCGCGGCGGGTGCTGCTGACCGCGTACGCCGACACCGGGGCCGCGATCGACGCGATCAACGTCGTCGACCTGGATCACTACCTGCTCAAGCCGTGGGACCCGCCGGAGGAGAAGCTGTACCCGGTGGTAGACGCGCTGCTCGATGCGTGGCTGGAGTCCGACCACCGGCCGGTGCCGGAGACCAAGGTCGTCGGGCACCGCTGGTCGGCGCGGTCGTCGGAGGTCCGCGAGTTCCTGGCCCGCAACCAGGTGCCGTACCGGTGGTACGCCTCCGATGAGCCCGAGGGGCAGCGGCTGCTGGCCGCGGCGCGGGCCGACGGGCTGGCGCTGCCGGTGGTGATCACGCCGGAGGGCGAACCGCTGATCGAGCCGGGGGATGCGGAGCTGGCGGCACGGGTGGGCCTGGCCACCACGCCGTCGAAGGACTTCTACGATCTGATCGTCATCGGCGGCGGGCCGGCCTGGGCGCCGCGGTGTACGGGGCGTCGGAAGGCTTGCGCACCGTGCTGGTCGAGCGGCTCGCCACCGGCGGGCAGGCCGGCCAGAGCTCGCGGATCGAGAACTACCTCGGCTTCCCCGACGGGGTGTCCGGGGCCCAGCTGACCGGCCGGGCCCGCCGCCAGGCCACGAAGTTCGGCGCCGAGGTGCTGACCACCCGCGAGGTGGTAGGCCTCGAGGTTCGCGGGTCGGCGCGGCGGGTCACGTTCGCCGACGGCACCTTCATCGACGCGCACACCGTCATCCTGGCCACCGGGGTGTCCTACCGGCGGCTGGGCGCGCCCGGGCTGGACGAGATGACCGGGCGCGGGGTGTACTACGGGTCGGCCCTGACCGAGGCCACGGCCTGCGACGGGCAGGACATCTACGTCGTCGGCGGGGCGAACTCGGCCGGGCAGGCCGCGGTGTACCTGGCGCGGTACGCCAAGTCGGTGACGATCCTGGTCCGCGGGCCGTCGCTGGAAAAGTCGATGTCCTACTACCTGATCAGGCAGATCGCGGACATCCCGAACATCACGGTGCGGACCTGCACGGAGGTCACTGCGGCGGGCGGCGAAGGCCACCTGGAGAGGCTAACCCTGCGGGACACCGCCACCGGGGCGGCCGAGAACGTGGACGCGCAGATGCTGTTCCTGTTCATCGGGGCGGCGCCGCTCACCGACTGGCTGAATGACGTCGTGGTACGGGATGCCCGGGGATTCGTGGTGGCGGGCCCGGACCTGGGCATGGACCGGCCACCGAGGTGGGATCTGGACCGGATGCCGTATCACCTGGAGACCAGCGTCCCCGGCGTATTCGTCGCCGGGGACGCGCGGTCCGAGTCAGCCAAGCGGGTCGCTTCGGCCGTCGGGGAAGGTGCACTCGCGGTCATGCTCGTGCACCGTTACTTGGAGAAGAGTTGACGTTGATGAGCGACGCGGCGCTGGAGTGCGGGCCCGATGAGCTGCGGACCCTGTTCCTGTTCGAGAAGCTGACCGAAGCCCAGCTCGAGTGGCTGTGCGAGCGGGGGCACGTCGAGATCATCGAGCCGGGGCCGGTGTACGCCGAGGGCGAGGCGGCGACCTGCTTCTACGTCCTGCTCGAGGGCACGGTGATCATGTCGCGGCGGGTCGGGGCCGACGACGTCGAGGTAGGCCGGACCTCGCAGCGCGGCTCGTACGCCGGCGCGTGGCAGGCCTACATGGGCGACCGCGTCCCGCAGGTCTACAACAGCTCGATGCGGGTCACCGAGCCGTCGCGGTTCTTCGTCATCGGCGCCTCGGCGTTCGCCGAGCTGATGAACGAGTGGTTCCCGATGGCCGTGCACCTGCTCGAGGGGGCGTTCTTCGGCAACAAGAACTGGGCGCAGGCGACCGGGCAGCGGGAGCGGCTGCTGGCGCTCGGCTCGCTGTCGGCCGGCCTGACCCACGAGCTGAACAACCCGGCCGCGGCCGCGGTCCGGGCCACGGCGGCGCTGCGCGAGCGGGTGGCCGGGATGCGGCACAAGCTGGGCATGATCGCGGGCGGGAAGTGGGACCGGACCACGCTGGTCACGCTGATCCGCCTCCAGGAGGAGGCGGCCGACCGGGTTCCGAAGGCGCAGGCGCTGACGCCGCTGGATGCCTCCGACCGGGAGGACGCGATCGCCGACTGGCTGGAGGCCCACGACATCGGCGACGGCTGGCAGCTGGCGCCGACGTTCGTCGCGGCCGGCCTGGACACCGACTGGCTCGATCACGTGGAGGCGACGGTCGACCCGGCGACGCTCGAGAGCGCGCTGCGGTGGCTGAACTACACCGTGGATACCGAGCTGCTGATGAACGAGATCGAGGACTCGACCACCCGGATCTCGACGCTCGTGGGCGCGGCCAAGCAGTACTCGCAGCTGGACCGGGCCCCTTACCAGGTCGTCGACGTACACGAACTGCTGGACAGCACGCTGCTGATGCTGTCCGGGAAGATCCCGCCGGGGATCACCGTGGTGAAGGAGTACGACCGGTCGCTGCCGTCCATCCCGGCTTACGCGGGCGAGCTGAACCAGGTATGGACCAACCTGATCGACAACGCGGTGTCCGCCATGGGCTCGTCCGGGGTTCTGACGTTGCGCACGGGGATGGACCGGGAGTACGTGTTCGTGGAGTTCGGCGATACCGGGCCAGGGGTACCGCCGGAGACTCCGGGAGCGGATCTTCGAGCCGTTCTTCACCACCAAGCCCGTGGGCCAGGGGACCGGGCTGGGGCTCGACATCAGCTGGCGCATCGTGGCGAATAAGCATCACGGCGATATCGCAGTAGAGTCGGTCCCCGGCGACACCCGGTTCCGGGTACGGCTTCCGATCACCCCGCGGGAGGAGAGCTGAATGACGGAGATTCCCGGCATCGACCCTTCGGTGCCACCGAGCGGGACCGGCTGCGTGGAGTGCAATGCCACCGGCGGCTGGTGGGTCCATCTGCGCCGGTGCACCCAGTGCGGCCACATCGGATGCTGCGACAGCTCTCCTTCGCGCCACGCGTCCGCGCACGCCAAGACGGCGGGCCATCCGATCATCCGCAGTTTCGAGCCCGGTGAGGACTGGTTCTGGAACTACGAGACCGAGGATTCCTTCGACGGCCCGGGGCTCGTCCCGCCGGAGCACCACCCGCTCGACCAGGGCGTCCCGGGACCGAAGGAGCGCGTGCCGCGCGACTGGCGGTTCCACGTGCATTAGGGGCACCCGGGCCTGGCGCGGCTCCAGCGGGACGAGCGCGTACTGAGATAACGTTTCATCGCCGCATCCGCTGATGGAGGTGAGTGGTGGAACCTGACGGGACCGCGCAGGTCGCCGTGTTCGTGGATTTCGAGAACCTCGTCCTCGGCGCGGTCAAGGAACTGCCCGGCCAGGCCAACCCGGCGCCGTATGAGGCGCTCACCCGGCTCTGCCGCAGCTACGGTAACGCCTCGGTGCGCCGCGCGTACGCGGACTGGGCCGATCCGCGGTTCGGCAGCCACCAGGACGACCTGGCGATGAACGGCGTGGACCTCATCCAGGTCGCCCGGGTCGGCATCCAGAACAAGAACGCCGCCGACATCAGGATGGCCGTCGACGCCATGGAGACGCTGATCGTCCATCCCGAGGTCAGCGTGTTCGTCCTGGTCAGCGGGGACGGCGATTACTCGCCGCTGGTGCAGCGGCTGCGGGAGTTCGGCAAGTGGGTGGTGGGCGTCGGCACGGAGGCCAACGCCAGCCGCAAGCTGGTGTCGGTGTGCTCGGAGTACAAGTACTGGGGCACGCTGGTCGCCGAGGTGGAGCCCGACGCGCGGCCGGCGGCGGCGTTCGACATCAGCGAGGCGGAACAGGTGCTGGTCCGGGCGTTCGAGGAGTCCAGCTCCGAGACGCTGACGGCCGGCGGGCTGAAGAGCAAGATGCTGGCCCTGGACCCAGCCTTCGACGAGCACAACTACGGCGCCCGGAGCTTCCGCGCCTTCCTCACCCTGCTGCCCAAACGGGTCCAGGTCGTCGAGACCTCCGGTCCTGACATCACGGTCAAGCTGATCGAGAAGCCCGCCGCGAAGCCCGCCCGGACCCGGGCCCGCAAGTCCTGAGCGGAATGTGGTCTCAGCCGGTGGTGACGGCCAGGGCCAGCGGGAGGACGGCGGGAGCGCCGGCCTCGCGGAGGTGTTCCGCCGCGACGGTCATGGTCCAGCCGGTCTCGATGCGGTCGTCGATGAGCAGGAGCGGACCGGTGAGCTGGCTGAGTGCGCCGCGAAGGTCGTCGGGGACGGTGAGCGCATGCCACAGCGAGCGCAGCCGCTGGGCGCTGTTGTGGCGGCGCAGGCCGGGGCCGTCGGGGCTGGCGTAGCCGAGCGAGCCGAGGTAGGGCAGCCTGCCGACTTGTGCGATCCGCTGGCCGAGGCTCGTTATCAGAACCGGCCTGGTGCGCGACGGCAGCGTGAGGACGCCGGCCGGGCGCTGGTTCCAGTCCCACGCGGCGAGGACTTTGACCACGGCCTGCATGAGCTGGTCCGTGACCGGCTGGTCGGGAGCCTCGTCGGCGAGCAGCGCCCGGAGCGTGCTCCCCCAGCCAACATCGGTGAGCCGGCCGAGAGCGCGGCCCGGCTCGGCCGTACGGTCCGCGGGGATCTTGCCCGAGGCACCGGAGATCCCCAGGTTCCCCGGCGGCCACATCCGCCGCGGCTCGACCTCGACGCCGGGGCGGAGCAGCCGCTGCCGCGCTGCGTCCGCACTGGCCTGCGGGACTTCCTGATCCTGCCGTCGGCCAGTGCAGTTGTCGCAGCGACCGCAGCGGGCCGCCTCCGGGTCGTCGAGCTCGCGGCGCAGGTACTCCATCCGGCAGGCATCCGTCGTCTGGTAGGCCAGCATGGCCCGCTGCTCGCGGATCCGCTCCTGAGCAACCCGCTGGTATCGCTCTTGGTCGTAGGCCCACGGCTGGCCGGTGGCCTCCCAGCCGCCCGCGGTGCGGCGCACGGCGCCGTCGACGTCGAGCACCTTGAGCATGGACTCCAGCCGCCCCCGGGACAGGTCGACCCGGGTCTCCAGCACGGCGGTGGACAGCGGCCGGCCCGCTTCGGCGAGTGCGGTAAGTGCCGCCCGGACCTGGTGCTCGGGCGGAAACGCGAGCGAGGCGAAGTATGCCCAGATGTCCCTGTCCTCGCGGCCGGGCAGCAGGATCACCTCCGCTTTGGCTACGCCCCGGCCGGCCCGGCCGACCTGCTGATAGTAGGCGACCGGAGACTGCGGGGCACCGAGGTGCACCACGAATCCCAGGTCGGGCTTGTCGAATCCCATGCCCAGCGCACTGGTCGCCACCAGCGCCTTGACCCGGTTGGCCAGCAGGTCGTCTTCGGCCTGCAGCCGCTGCGCCGCCTCGTCGCGGCCGCTGTACGCGGCGACCTCGATTCCCTGGTCGCGGAGGAACGCCGCCGTCTCGTAGGCCGCGGCGACCGTCAGCGTGTAAACGATCCCGGCTCCCGGCAAGCCGCCGTCGGCGAGACGGGCCGCCAGCCAGGCGAGCCGCTGGTGGGCGGTCGGCAGGCTCACCACAGCGAGGTGCAGCGACTCCCGGTCCAGCGAGCCGCGCAGCACGAGCACGTCGCCTGGGTCCTGGCCCGCGCCGAGTTGCTCGGCGACGTCGCGCGTGACCCGGGCGTTCGCGGTCGCGGTGGTCGCCAGCACCGGGATCCCTGGCGGAAGAGCCCGCAGCAACGTGCGGATCCGCCGGTAGTCAGGGCGGAAGTCGTGGCCCCAGTCGGAGATGCAGTGTGCCTCGTCGATCACGATCAGGCCCGCCGCTGCGGTGAGCTTCGGCAGCACCTGGTCGCGGAAGCCCGGATTGTTCAGCCGTTCGGGGCTGACCAGCAGCACGTCGGCCTGGCCGTCCGCGACCTCCGCGTAGACGTGGTCCCACTCCTGCGTGTTGGCGGAGTTGATCGTGCGCGCGTGGATCCCGGCCCGGCTGGCCGCCTCGACCTGGTTGCGCATCAGCGCGAGCAGTGGTGAGACGATCACCGTCGGCCCGGCACCGCGCGCCCGCAGCAGCGCGGTCGCGACGAAGTACACGGCCGACTTCCCCCACCCGGTGCGCTGCACCACCAGCGCCCTGCGCCGGGCGCTGACCAGGGCGCTGATCGCCGTCCACTGGTCGTCGCGCAGCATCGCGCGGTCGCCGGCCAGCGCTCGCAAGTGCCGTTCAGCCTCGGCGCGCAGCCCCTGGTCGTTCTGCTCCGGTCCCGGTCGGTCTGTGTCGGCCATGCTCACATTGCTACCAGGTGGCTACGACATCCGGTCAGCGGAGGCGGTTGCCTCCGCGGAAAGTCCGGCCAGGCCGGCCGGGCAACCGGTATCGTACGGTTCCGTGCTGGACGGCGAGCTTGTCTTCGTGCCGGGCGAGATCCCGCGGCGGGGCGTATTCGCGCACTGGGGCAAGGGCTCGGGATCGGCCAAGCTGGAGCTGGTCTTTCCCGGCGGGAGATACGGCATCCGCAAGCGCCTGGTATCGGCGGATCTCATCCCACTGGCCGAGGCTCTGCCCGCGCTCCTCGTCATCGATCCAGACCAGAGCGCCCGGCGGCCGATGCGGCGCAGCACCCGGGTCTGGGCCGCGGCCGGGGCCGCGGGCGTGGGCCTGGTGGCCCGGGGCAGGCTGCTGCCGACTGTCGGAGCCGACGACACGGACATCTGGCGGGCGGGCCCGCTCGATCCGTCCGACCTCAGCTGGCTGCGCGAGCTCGCCGCCGTCTTCCCACCCACCGCGCACGCCCTGGCCATCCCCGGCTCGCGCCCGATGCGGCTCCGCTCTCCGGAGGCGCTGATCCGCGACCTGTGGGACGCGATCGCCGACCTGATCGCGCGCTCGCCCGCCGCGGCGCGGACCACCGCCTCGACCGCGTTCGCCGCCGCCGAGCCGACTCGGGTCGGCGATCTCGCCGAGTGGCTCGCCGACACCACCGACGGCCTCGCGGCCGGGGCGCGTCTCGGCCTGCGAATCGAGACCGTCCCGGCGCCGCAGGTGGCCGGGGACGAGGACGACCTCGCTGGCGCGGTCGAGGCGTACGAGGCAGGAGAGGCCGACGGGGAGAACGCGAAAGGCGATGGCGATGAGGAGGCCGATGGGGCCCGGCCGGCGTTCCGGCTGGTCTTGCAGCTGCGGAGCAACGCCGATCCGAGCCTGATCGTCGACGCCGCCGCGCTGTGGAACCAGCCAGAGACAGTGCTGTCCCGGTTCGGCCCGGAGGCGGAGACGGACCTGCTGCTGGCACTGCGCCGCGGAGCGCCGATCTGGCCGCCGCTGGCCGAGGCGCTGGAGCAGGCGAGCCCGTCGGTGATCGGCCTGGATGACGATGCGCTGACCAGCCTGCTCGGCCCGGCGGCGGAGGAACTGGCGAGCGCCGGCATCGAGGTACTGTGGCCGTCCAGCCTGGTGGACGGCGGCCTCAAGCTGAGAGCCGTCCCCACCCCGGCCCCGGGGAAAGTGACCGAGGCCGGGTTCGGGCTCGCCGCGCTGCTGGATTTCCGGTGGCAGCTCACTCTCGACGGGGCGCTGCTCGACGCCGACGAGGTTGCCGCGCTGGCTGAGGCGAAACGGCCGCTGATCAGGCTGCGGGGCCGGTGGGTAATGCTCGACCCGGCCCTGCTCAGCCGACTGCGCCGGCCGCCGCGGACGCGGATGCGGGTGTCCGAGGTGCTCGGGGCCGTGCTCGCCGGATCGGCGGAGATCGACGGCGAGACCGTGACAGTGGTCGCGGAAGGCCCGCTGGCCGACCTGGCCGCCAGGGTCGCCGACCTGGCGTCCGCCCCGGTTCTGGTCGAGCCTCCGCCCGGTCTGATGGCCACGCTCCGTCCCTATCAGAGGCGCGGCCTGGCCTGGCTGGCCGGGATGTGCGAGGCCGGGATCGGCGGCTGCCTGGCCGACGACATGGGACTTGGTAAGACGATCCAGGTCATAGCGCTGCACCTGCACCGGCGGGAGGCCAAGGCGGGACCGACGCTCGTGGTCTGCCCGGCGTCGCTGCTGGGTACCTGGGAACGCGAGGTACGCCGGTTCTCCCCCGACGTCCCGGTCCGCCGCTACCACGGGGGCGCGCGGCACCTGGAGGACCTGGCCGCCGACGAGATCGTCCTCGTCACCTACGGCGTGGTCCTGCGGGACTCCGGTCAGCTTGCCGAGGTCGGCTGGGGACTGGTGGTGGCGGACGAGGCGCAGCACGCGAAGAACCCGCTGTCGCGGACCGCGCGCGAGCTGCGAGCGGTGCCCGCGCCCGCCAGGATCGCACTCACCGGGACGCCGGTAGAGAACCGGCTGTCGGAGCTGTGGGCGATCCTGGATTGGACGACGCCGGGGCTGCTCGGCCACCTGGACGCGTTCACCCGCCGCGTGGCGGTGCCGGTCGAGCGGTACCGCGACGCGGAGGCGACCACCAGGTTCGCCGCCCTGATCCGGCCGTTCCTGCTGCGGCGGCGGAAGACCGACCCGGGTATCGCGCCGGAGCTTCCGGGCAAGACCGAGACGGACGTGTTCGTACCGCTGACCGCCGAGCAGGTCACGCTGTACGAGGCAATGGTTCGCGAGACGATGGAAGCGATCGAGAGATCCGAGGGTATCGAGCGGGCCGGCCTGGTGTTCAAGCTGCTGACCGCGCTGAAGCAGATCTGCAACCACCCGGCCCAGTACCTGAAGCAACCCGCTCCTCTGGAGGGCCGGTCAGGGAAGCTGGCCGCGTTCGACGAGCTGACCGACATCATCCTGGCCGGCGGCGAGTCGATGCTCGTCTTCACCCAGTACACGCAGATGGGCACGCTGCTGCAGCAGCATCTCGACGCCCGCGGGATCGGCTCGCTGTTCCTGCATGGCGGAGTTCCGGTACCGCGCCGGGAGGAGATGGTGGCCCGGTTCCAGGCGGGTGACGTACCGGTATTCCTGCTGTCCCTCAAGGCGGGAGGTACCGGGCTGACGCTGACCCGTGCCACCCACGTGCTGCACTACGACCGGTGGTGGAATCCGGCGGTGGAGGACCAGGCCACCGACCGGGCCTACCGGATCGGCCAGGACCGGCCCGTCCAGGTACACCGGCTCATCGCCGAGGGCACGCTCGAGGACCGGATCGCCGCCCTGCTGGAGACCAAACGCGAGCTGGCCGACGCCGTGATCGGCTCGGGCGAGGGCTGGATCTCCGAGTTGTCCGACGCCGAGCTCGCGGAGCTGGTCAGCCTGCGAGCCACGCCATGAACGACGGGAGCGGCGGCATGGGCGGGACCGGGCCCGGCGGGCCGGAGTTCGGCCGTACGTGGTGGGGCCGGGCCTGGCTGGAGGCGCTGGAGCAGCGGGCACGGCTGGATCCCGACCGGCTGCCCCGCGGCCGAGACTACGCACGTTCCGGCACGGTGGGAGAGCTCACCCTGGCGCCGGGTGAGGCCCGGGCCTGGGTCCAGGGCCGCAAGACCGAGCCGTACGAGGTCAGGATCCGGGTACGGCGGTTCACCGACGACGAGTGGGACCGGGTGCTGGCCGCCATCTCGGCCCGGCTCGGTCACGCGGCCGCGCTGCTGGACGGTGAGCTGCCGCCGGAGATCGCCCGCGACGCGGCCGCCGCCGGGCTCGACCTGCTTCCCGGCGGCGGCGAGCTCGGGCCGCGCTGCAGCTGCCCGGACGACGCCGACCCGTGCAAGCATTCGGCGGCAGCCTGCTACCTGATCACCGACGCGCTGGATGCCGACCCCTTCACCCTGTTCCTGCTGCGCGGCCGGACCCGGGATCAGGTGCTGGCCGGGATCCGGGCCCGCCGCCGGGGCGCCGTACCCGGTCAGGCGACCAGGCCGGGAACCGAGGCGGGTGATAACGCCGATGCGGGAGCGGACCAGGGCGTGGACGCGAGGACGGCGTTCGGCGTGCCGGAATCCGTGCTGCCGATCCCCTCCGTGCCGCTACCGCCCCGTCGGCCACGGGCGCCCGCCGCGCTTCCCGTGGATCCGCCGCCATGGCGCTCTGGCCTGCGTGAGGACCTGCTGGAACTGGCCGCGGACGCGGCCAGCCGGGCCTGGGAGATGGCGGTGGGCCTGTCGGCCGACGCCGGGCTGAGCCTCGACACGGACGCGGATCTGGCCCGCAGGGCGGCCCGGGCCCTGGGCACGCAGGCGTTCGGCGCGCTCGCGGCGCGCTCCGGAGTCGGCGAACGTGACCTCGCCCGTCAAGCGCTGGCCTGGCGGCAAGGCGGCCTGGCCGGGCTGGACTCGCTGCACGCCGAGTGGGACCCGGCCGCGGACGACCCCGACGCCGCCCGGCTTCTGACCGCGGCGCGGGCCGCGCTGCGGGCCAAGACCGGTGCGGCGCAGGCCGCCGTCCAGCACAACCGGGTCACCGCGGGGCGCCTGCAACTTCGCCTCGGCCGGGACCTGCGCTGGTATCCGTACGCACGGTCCGACGATGGCTGGGAACCCAGCGGCACCGCAGAGGCTGATCCAGTCCGGGCCCTGACGGACCTGTGAGGCGGGGGGTGGCGCGGACGGCCAGGATTTGCCGGATCGCGGCTGACGCTGATCGCTAGACCGGCTGGGCTCCGGCCGGGTTGTCATCAGATGCTTCGTCTTGCGGCGCTCGCGAGGAGCTGTCCTTACCTAGGATGATTAGCCGCCTGACTCAGCGGCGGAAGAGGGCGAGGTTGACGGCATCCGCCATCGCCTGGTAGCCGGCGTCGTCCGGGTGCAGGTGGTCACCGCTGTCGTAGGCGGGCAGCAGCCGCAGCGGGTCGGCCGGGTCCCGGACGGCCTGGTCGAAGTCGATGACGCCGTCGAAGGCGCCGCTGGTGCGGATCCAGTGGTTGACGGCTTCGCGTTCGGCTTCCCCGGCGGCGGAGTAGTACCCCGAGCCCTGGAAGGGGGTGAGCGTAGCGCCGAAGATCTTCAGGCCCGCCGCGTGGGCGGCGGCGATCAGGTTCTCGTAGCCGGCGATGATCCGCGCGATGGGCGTCCGGGTGAACCCGATGTCGTTGATGCCCTCCAGCAGGATGACGTACTGGGCTCCGGACACGTCGGCTGCGTCACGGAGGAACCGGGCGAGCGCGTCCTCTCCGAAGAGGTCCGAGTCGGCCAGGACCCGGTTGCCGCTGATGCCCTCGTCGACGACGGGGTGAACCTGCCCGGCCGGGCTGGCGAGGAGCCGCCGCGCCAGGTCGTTCGGCCAGCGGTCGTCGGCGCCGACGGCGGAACGGTAGCCGTCGGTGATGGAATCCCCGAACGCGACGATCGTGCCGCCGGTCGCGGGACCGGCCTGGACGTCCACCTCGTCGAGGAAGTACCAGTGCTGGCTGGTGATCGTGAAGCCAGCGGCCGATTCACTGTCGGCGTAGTCACCGGGCGCGGATACGTAGTTGATCTGCTGGGCGTCACTGTGATAGGTCGCCGGTCCCGTCGGCCCGCTGGTGTACAGGCTGACCGCGAGATTGGTCTGCGCCGGGACGGTCATCGTCACCGGGTCGCTGACGGCGGCGGCGCCGGGCGCGATGGTGACCGACGTGCTCCCGGCGAACGTGACGCGGTGACTGGTGCCGGTGACGATGAACGGACCGCCTGCCGAGATGCCGATGTCCACCTGGCTGAACGTGACCGGCCGCGTGCCGAACTGATTGGACAGGCTGATCCGCGCCGCCTGTCCCCCGGTGCTGGTCCACACGATGTCCCTGATCGTCTGGTCGTCGAACCCGGCCGCGGAAAAGTCATCCGGGGCCGCCAGGCGCGCCGGCGCGGCCGCCATCGGGCTCGCCGCCCAGGTGGCCACCCACCTGCAGGAGGTGCCATGAGTGCCGCAGCCGGCCGCGGCATCAGGGGCGGGAAACACGAGGGCGGCGGCCAGGGCGGCGGCCGAAGCGACGCCAGCCGCCAGGCGAAGCAGATGCCCGACACGCATTCTCGCCCTTTCGTCCCGCCGGGTCACCTCCATGGTGCCTTCCTCAGGCCCATCTGCGCCAGCGTGCCGCGTGGCACCGGCCCGGCCCCGGGCTCAGGCGGCGGCCCGGACCTGCCCGAGGCTGAAGCCCCAGTTCAGCATCTGCGCGGCGTCCTGCGCGGCGGCGGCCACGCCGGTCGCGGGACTGTCCAGCACGACCCCGATCAGCGTCCGGCCATTCCTGACCGCCTCGAAGAGGAGGCAATGCCCGGCGTCGTCGGTGTACCCGGTCTTGATCCCGACGGCACCCTGATAGGAACCGATCAGGTCGTCGGTGTTGTCCCACCAGTACTGGTGATGTCCCGGCGCCTTCGGCAGGTGGAAGAACCGCTGATCCACGATCGACTGGAACACCGGGAACCGCATGGCGGCCAGGCCGAGCGTGAGCAGGTCGGAGGGCGTGGAGTAGGTGGACGTCTCGGTCGGGTAAGGCAGCCCGTCGGGCGAGGTGAAGTGGGTATGCGTCATGCCCATCCGCGCCGCGGTGGCGTTCATCCGCGCGATGAAGGCGTTCAGGCCCGGGCCATACGCGTTCGCGAGCGTATACGCGGCATCGGCACCCGAAGGCAGCAGCAGGGCCTCTAGCAGGTCCTGCACCGTCAGTTCGTCGCCCGGGTGCAGGCCCGCGGTCTCCCCACCGTATTTCCAGGCGTAGTTGAACGCCGCCTGCGGCACCCGGATCTCCCGATCCAGGCCGCCGCTTTCGAGCACTACCAGGGCGGTCATCACCTTGGTGACGCTGGCCATCGGCCGTTCGGTGCCCGGGCCGCGGTCCCACAGCACCTGGCCGGTGACGGCGTCGGCCAGCACCGCTCCCTTGGCTTTCACCCCCTTCGGCGCGCCGGTCACCTCGATTACCGGACCGGCCGGCGGGCGCGGCCGGGCGGCGGGCGGCCGCGGCCTGCGCACGACCATCGCGGCATGTTCGGACGCCGGCCGGGTACCGGTCCCGGTACACCGCGGCGATGCCACCGCCGATGACGATGGCAGCCGCGGTCACCGCGACGATCCGTACCGTCAGCCGCATGGCGTGCTTAAACTCCCGCTACCGTCGATCGGTGGGCCCGCTGGCCATCTACCGCAGCGACCCTGGCCGCCGGGGCCAGCGAGCGCGATCCGCTGAGCTCCAGGGCCTCTATCGGGCGGCGCGTCAGATGCCTCAGATCGTTCGTTCTGTGTCCAGCTGCTGGCGTTTAGCCTGGCTAAGCGATAAAGCTCAACCAGCACTGCCTAGACGCTGGCGAGCTGGCGCTGCCGGTGCGGGTCGCCTTCGGCCAGGTCGGGCAGCGGGATCGCGACCGGCTGCTCGCCGCGGGCGGCGATGACGGCCTCGCCTGCGGTGAGGTCGGCGACGAACGTGCACAGCGTGATGGCCGGGTCCCCGGGTCCCTTATCGCGGCGGACGCCGTGCGGCAGCGGCGCCTCGGCCAGGATGCGCAGGAACCAGGCCGGATCGGGATCCTTCTCCGGGACGGCGAGCGCGCACAGCGTCTGCCCTCGCGCCACGCTGGTTCCCTCGGGGGACGGCTCGGCACCGGGGAGGTACCGTCCGTGGTTGGTGTGCCACAGCAGCGGGCCCGACTGGGACCCGGCTTCCACGGCGGCGTGGCGTCCGGCCATGGCCTCCACGTTGACGATCCGCCCGGCCCGGTCTCCGATCGTGTAGGCGAACCCGCCGGCCGAGGGATGGGCCCTGAGGTAGTCAACGGCGGCGTCGAGTGTCCTGGCCGATCGCTGCAGCCCACGGCCCACGAAGTGCCGGGCCGCCCCGTCGCCCGGCGAGGCGACCGGGAGGTGGTCGATGGTCCACACCAGCCCGTCGGCGGTGACGGTGAACGCGTTGGCCGGCAGGAAGCCGGGATACCAGAAGGCGGTCACCGTCGGCAGGCCGTCGAGGGCGAGGGTGAGCAGGGCGCACTGCCCGACGTTTTCCGGCGCGCCATCCTCGTTGTGGCCGATGAGGGATCGCTCCCGCCGCCAGGCCAGGTCGCTGCACCCGATGCCGCCGGTCACCGGGCCGAGGTCGCCGCGGAAGTTCATCAGGGCCAGGTCCTCGAACGGGACCGCGCAGCCCTCGGCGAACGCGGCCAGTTCCGCCCAGGCCTCGGGGAAACCCAGCGCGCTGGCCCGGCGGACGCTGGCGAGGCGGTCGCGGCCCGGCGGGCGGCCGACGTGCTGGCGGAGCTTGGCCAGCAGCCCCCAGGTCCTGGTCAGCACGGCCATCTCGTCGCGCATGTGCTCGCCCAGCGCTCGGAACGCCTCGCGGTCCGGGCCCCGCAGGACGATCCAGCGCAACCCGCCAAGCCTGTGCTCATCCAGCGAGACACTCATGCCGCGGCTCCTGTCGACACCCCCGGTGACCAACCTACGCCGCCGCCTCCGGCGGCGTCACGGCCAGCCGGCCCCGGGCACGTCGACGTCGGTGGCGAGAACCTGGCCGCTGCCGGGCGCGACCGGCTCCGGTTCGGTCATGCCCCGCCAGCTGGCGGCCACGATGAACAGCGTGCCGCGGCCGGGCCCGCCCAGCGCGCAGGCGAAGCAGCCGCGGTCGAGCGCGACGGTCTGCAGGACCGCGCCGCCCTCGGCGACGCGCACGCACCGCTGGTTGGGCACATCGGCGTACCAGACGGCGTCCTGCTCGTCGGTGCAGATGCCGTCCGGGACGCCGTCACCCACATGGGCCCAGATGCGCCGGCCGGACAGGCCGCCGTCGCCGCCGATGTCGAAGGCCACCAGGTTGTGCCGGTAGGAGTCCGCGACGATCAGGGTGGAGTTGTCCGCGGTCACCGCCATACCGTTGGGAAACGCGATATCGTCGGCCACCTCGCGTACCGAGCCGTCCGCCGCGGCCAGGAATACGAAGCCCGGCCGGAACTCCTCCCCTGCCATGGGGTTGAAGCCGGCCCGGTTGACGTAGATGTTGCCGCGGCCGTCGGCCACGATGTCGTTCCAGCCGGGCTGGCCGAGGTCGGCGTGCAGGACCAGGGACCCGTCGGGCTCGCGGCGCAGCAACTGCCCGTCCGGGGACGAGACGATCACCAGCCGCCCGTCCGGCAGGAAGGCTGTGCACAGCGGCAGCGATTTCACCTGTGCGACGACCTCGCTGCGGCCGGCCAGGTCGACCGCGAGCACCTCGCCCGCGGACCAGTCCGAGAAGTACAGCCGGTCAGCCTGCCAGCGCGGCGACTCGACCAGTCCCCGCCCGGTGAGCAGCACCCGCACCTCGTCCATCGCCATCCCAGCCCTCCTGCCTGACGGCAGCGTGTAACCCGCTCACACCCTCACGACGAACGGCAGCTGGCGGAATCATCGGTACCCGCCGGACTTTTCATCGCGCGCAGCCGCGCCCCGGCAGTCCCACTAGTACGCTAGCGCCCCAGCAACGCGGGGACGGGCCGCAACGGCCTGCGTCGACGGCCGCCGGGGGAATCTGGTGGGCAGTCCTGTTCTCTCCAGGCTGGCGGCGACCGGGTTCCCGGGCTGGTGGCCGACCGCCTTACCCGGCGCGGGCGGTGGGTGGCCCGTGGCTGTGGAAGACTTTGGTGCCGTCGGGGCTGCGGGCGGTGGTGGTGCCGTCGGGGTGCAGGGCGACGGTCCAGCCCCACTGGTGGATCGCCACGTGATGCTGGAAAAAACAGTACAACGCGCACCCGTCGACGCTGGTGGTGCCGCCGTCGGCCAGGTGGGTGACGTGGTGGACTTCGCAGGCGGATGCGGGCTGGTCGCAGCCGCCGGCCCAGCGGCAGTGCTGGTCGCGCAGGATGACCGCGCGGCGGATCGCGGCGGGGATCTGGTCGCTGTGCCCGACGTCCAGCGGCAGGCTGGGCCCGGCCAGCCGGGCGCCCAGCAGCCGGGTCCGCAGGAACGACGCGAGCCCGCCGGGGCCGGAGACCAGGTCGACCGCCCTGCCGATGATCGCGTGGCGGAGCATCTCCAGCGCCTGGGCGTGGGCGGCCGCGGGCCCGGCGCGGCTGGGCCGCCCGGTGGTCGGGCCGGGCCGCGGGATCCGGGCGGCCGGGTCGGCCTGGGGGTCCTGGGAGTCGCGGTCCGGGGCCGGGTCCGGGTCCGCCGCGGCGGCGCAGTGGGGGCCGTGGCAGGCGTAGGTCAGGCACAGGGCCACCAGGTCATCCAGGACGCCCGGGTCGATGCCGCCGGTGACCACCGGGATGACCGACGCGTCACACGCCATCGCGCAGGGCGGGCTTGCCGTCCAGCCAGGCGGCGCCGTCGCTGCCGGCCTGTGCGGCCGCCGCGCGGCGGGCCGCCCACCGCACCGCCATCTCCCCGATCCACTCCTGCGCCAGCACCGACCCGTCGTCCAGGGCGCGCAGCTCGGCCAGCGAGACGTGCGCCCAGACTTTCACCGGCTGCCCGGCCCGCTCCGGCAGCAGACCGGCGGCCACCAGGCGGCGCATCGCGTCCCCCAGCGCGTCATGGTACCGCTGCTCTTTGGTCCGGGTGTCCTCCGCGCCCATCGGGGCCGACAGCGCCTCCAGCACCGCGGTCACCACCGCCGCGCAGTCCGGGGTGAGATCGCCGGTGATGACGCTGGCCCCGGCGAAGGTGGTCTCGACGCGCAGCTGGCGGTCCTCAAAGTCCGGCTCCGGGTCATCCTCGGAGTCCGGGAGGGACCGGGCGTAGATCTCGGCGGCCAGCGCCGCCAAGTCCTCCTGGCGGGCCCCGGCCCGCGCCGCGGCGACCAGGATGCCGTCGGCGGCGTCCCGGCAGGACTCGGGCAGCTTGCCGGTCCACCCGCAGATCAGCCCGGCCATCGACTCGGACAGCACCGTTCCCTCGGCCAGCGCCGCCACCACCTGGGGGTGGGCGGCGGCGCGGCTGGCCCAGCCAGGTGAGCGCGGGCCGCGGCCTTGGTCACCCGGGTGCGGTGGATCAGCCAGGAGGTCGGGCTGTAGTCCGCGTCGGCGGCGTAGCCCTGTCCGGCGGTGAACGCGGCCAGGATCCGGGCCCGGGCCGCGGTGGCGATCGCGGCGGCCTGCTCCAGCATCTGCAGGCACTCGGCCTGGGCCTGGGCGGCCAGCACGGTGGGGTCGGCGGCGGCCAGGTAGCCCAGCCCGGCCAGGACCATGTCCATCGCCTCGGCGGTGCTGGCGGGAGCGGGAACACCCACCTGGTCCTCACCTCCCCGGGGAGCTCGCGGGCCGGTTCGTTAGGTCATCATGATCTTTAGATCCTGTGTTTGACACTAACACGCCCTGCCGACATTTCCTCGAAACGACACGCGCTTCACGCCTTACGCCTAGCTCGGCGGGTTCCAGACGTGGGGTGACCTGGGGCCTGCGGGGCGGCTGTGGCCGCGGAGATAGTGAGCGCTTGCCGCGCTCGGCGGGACAGGTGAGCCCGGCCGGCTGGCCATCGGTGAGATCTGGGCTAGCGGCGGGCGGGCGGGGGGCCGGAATCGGCCACGACCACCTCGACCCGCTGGAACTCCTTCAGGTCGGAGTAGCCGGCCGTGGCCATCGTGCGGCGCAGCGCGCCCATCAGGTTCATCGAGCCGTCCGGGACGGTGGACGGGCCGTGCAGGATCTGCTCGAGTGTGCCGATCGTGCCGACCCGGACCCGGGTACCCCGGGGCAGTTCGGGGTGGTTGGCCTCGTTGCCCCAGTGGTAGCCGTGGCCGGGCGCTTCGGCCGCCCGGGCCAGCGGGGAGCCCACCATCACGGCGTCGGCCCCGATGGCCAGCGCCTTGGCGATGTCACCGCTGCTGGTCATCGAGCCGTCGGCGACCACGTGAACGTAGCGGCCGCCGGATTCATCCAGGTAGTCACGGCGTGCGGCGGCCACGTCGGCGATCGCGGTGGCCATCGGGACGGCCACGCCGAGCACGGTCACGGTGGTGTGGCCGGACCCGCCGCCGAAGCCCACCAGCACCCCAGCGGCGCCCGTGCGCATCAGGTGCAGCGCGGCGGCGTAGGTGGCGCAGCCGCCGACCACGACCGGGACGTCGAGCTCGTAGATGAACTGCTTGAGGTTGAGCGGCTCGGCCCGGCCGGAGACGTGCTCGGCCGACACCGTGGTGCCGCGGATCACGAAGATGTCCACTCCGGCGTCCACCACCGCCTTGGCGTACCGTGCGGTGCGCTGCGGCGACAGGCTGGCCGCGGTGGTCACCCCGGCGCGGGCGATCTCCTCGATCCGGCGCCCGATGAGCTCCTCGGAGATCGGCTCGGCGTACATGGCCTGCAGCCGCCGGGTGGCGGCCTGCTCATCCAGTTCGGTGACCTCGGCCAGCAGCGGCTCGGGGTCCTCGTACCGGGTCCACAGCCCTTCCAGGTCGAGCACGGCCAGTCCGCCCAGGCGGCCGATCGCGATGGCGGTGGTGGGCGACACCACGCTGTCCATGGGGGACGCCATCAACGGCAGGTCGAACCGGTAGGCGTCGATCTGCCAGGCGATCGACACCTCTTCCGGGTCCCGGGTCCGCCGGGCCGGCACGATCCCGATCTCGCTGAGCGAGTACGCCCGCCGCCCGGACTTGCCGCGCCCGATCTCCACGTCGGTCACCGGCGCTCCGTCCGGTCGGGGCGGCCGCCGTAGTTGGGGGCCTCGACGGTCATCTGGACGTCGTGCGGGTGGCTCTCGCTCAGGCCGGCCGCGGTGATCTGGATGAACCTGGCCTCCTGCAGGCCGGCGATGGTCCGCGCGCCGCAGTAGCCCATCGCCGCGCGCAGCCCGCCGACCAGCTGCCCGGCCACGGCGGCCAGCGGGCCGCGGTAGGGCACCTGGCCCTCGATGCCCTCGGGGACCAGCTTGTCCTCGCGCAGCACGTCGTCCTGGAAGTAGCGGTCCTTGGAGTAGGAGCGGCCGCGCTCCCGGTTCCGCATGGCGCCGAGTGAGCCCATCCCCCGGTACAGCTTGTACTGCTTGCCGTTGATGAACACCATCTCGCCGGGGCTCTCCTCGCACCCGGCCAGCAGGCTGCCGAGCATGACCGTGTCGGCACCCGCGGCGATGGCCTTGGCGATGTCGCCGGAGTACTGCAGGCCGCCGTCACCGATCACCGGCACCCCGGCCGGGCGCGCCGCCAGCGCCGCCTCGTAGATCGCGGTCACCTGCGGGACGCCGACGCCCGCGACCACCCGGGTGGTGCAGATCGATCCCGGCCCGACGCCGACCTTGACGCCGTCCGCCCCGGCGTCCACCAGCGCCTGCGCTCCGGCCCGGGTGGCCACGTTGCCCCCGATCACCTCGGCGTCCGAATTCGCCTTGATCTGCGTGATCATGTCCAGGACGGCCTGGGCGTGCCCGTGCGCGGTGTCCACCACGAGGAAGTCCACGCCCGCCTCGGTCAGCGCCTGCGCGCGCCGCTTGGCGTCCTCGCCGACCCCGATCGCGGCCCCGACCACCAGCCGGCCAGCCGCGTCCTTGGTCGCGGCGGGGAACTTCTCGCTCTTGGTGAAGTCCTTCACCGTGATCAGCCCGCGCAGCCGTCCGGCCGGGTCGACCAGCGGCAGCTTCTCCACCTTGTGCTGGCGCAGCAGCCGCAGCGCCTCCTCCTGAGCCACCCCGACCGGCGCGGTGACCAGCGGCATCGGGGTCATGACCTCGGTGACCTGGCGGCCGTGGTCGGACTCGAAGCGGATGTCCCGGTTGGTGACGATGCCGAGCAGGACGCCGTTGGGAGCGGTCACCGGGACGCCGGATATCCGGTAGCGGCCGCACAGCTGGTCCACGTCGGCGATCGTGGCGTCCGGCCCGCAGGTCACCGGGTCGGTGATCATCCCGGCCTCGGACCGCTTGACCATGTCCACCTGCTGCGCCTGCTCCTCGATGGACAGGTTGCGGTGCAGCACGCCGACGCCGCCCTGGCGGGCCATGGCGATCGCCATCCTGGCCTCGGTGACGGTGTCCATGGACGCCGACACCAGCGGGATGCGGAGCCGGTAACGGCGCGTGATCCGGGCCGAGGTGTCCGCCTCGCTGGGCAGCACCGCGGAATGGGCGGGGAGCAGGAGCACGTCATCAAAGGTCAGCCCGATGGGCGCGAACTTGTCCGCCTGGTCAGCGAATCCGTGATCAGTCATGGCACCTTCACCGGGAATGGCCGTGGGGATGCCCCCCATCCTAGGGGGGGGAGAACAGGGCCAGCCGGTTACCGGCCCGCGAGGGCGGCCAGCTCGGGGACGAACTCCGCCGCGTTCACCGTGCCGAGGCCGGAGGCCAGGTCATAGCCGGGACCGGCGGTGACGCCGTGCACCGTGTGCAGCCGGCCGTTCTGCGTGAACGAGACGGTGTTGTCGCCGCTGGTGACGTCGATCAGGCCCGGCAGGTGCCGCGCCGCCATCAGGTACAGGGCGGGGTTGATCAACCCGAGCGGGTGATGGGCCACCTGGTCGGCGAGCGCCACCACGCCGGCGAACAGCGGGGTGGCTTCGCTCGTCCCGCAGGTCGGGTACCAGCCGGGCGGCTCGCCGCCGAAGCTCTGGTACACGTCGACCGCGCCGTTGCAGGCCGCGCTCATCGAGATGTCCGGCACGCCGCGGCTGCTGCCCACGGCCTGGCGCACCAGGTTCTGGTACGCCGGCCGGGAGAAGTAGATCGACCTCCCGCCGCTGGTGGCGAGCGGGGTGGGGCCGCTGTTGCCGACGATGAACTGCTGGGCCCACTTGTTGTACGTGTCGTTCCATACGGTGTCGGGCGAGATCCGGTTGCCGTTCGCGTCCAGGTGCAGCTGGGTCCCGCCCACACCGGTGACCAGCGGGTCGCTGGCCGGCCAGTTCGTCACGGGAAAGGTGTAGAACGTCTGGCCGTCCAGCCCGACGTCGGCGGCCCCGTTGTCGCCCGAGGCGGCCAGCACGGTGATGTCATGCCGGTCGGCGTCGGTGTACGCGCCGCGCAGCGCTTCGACGGACGCCTTGGAACTGAACGTCTGCTCGGTCGCGCTGAAGCTCTGGCTGATCACGTCGCCGAGATGGTGGTTGATCACGTATTCCTCGGCCTTGACGATCTGCGGGAATCCGTTCACGCCCTCGGTCTCCGCCACCGGCGTCTCGACCAGGAGGATGCTGGCCCCCGGCGCGATCGCATGGGCGTACTCGACGTCCAGCGACGTCTCCCCGGCCCAGCTGACCATCTGGGAATTGGACGAGTCGTAGCGCGGGACCTGGCCGGCCGGATGATCTCGAACGACGGCGGTGCGGGGAGGCCGAACTGCTGGTCGAACGTGGCCAGGTCGTTCGCGATGGTCGGGGAGCCGAAGGAGTCGACGATGACGATCGTCGCCCCCCGGCCGTCCACACCCTGGCCGTAGAGCACGGGGAGGTTGTAGGCCTGCTGGATCTGGGCCGGCTCGTAGCATGCGACCTGGAACGACGCCTGGCAGTCCGCGGTGGTGGGCGGCTGCTCTGAGCTGTGCCCCACGTGCTGCACGCCGGGCCGGATGAGCACGGCCGCGGCCCCCGCGGACGGTCCGGCCGCCGCTCCGGCTGTGACCGCTCCGGCTGTGGCCGGCCCGCCCAGGCTGGTCAGGGCGGCCGCCAGCGCCGCTGCGCCGACGGCGAATGCGGCTTTGCCCCGCAGACGCATGACGCCCCCGATCCTCTACGCCAAGACCGATCAAATATGGCAGGAATCGCTCATCGGGCACAAGCGCCGGGAAACCCGGACAGCGTGAGACCCGGGTTCCAGCGCTGGAACCCGGGTCTCATCACATGCGGAGCGCCGCACCTCAGTGCGGGTGGCTGTGCCCGTGGCCGTCGCCGCCGGGCGCCTCCTTCTCCTCCGGCTTCTCGACCACCAGGGTCTCGGTCGTCACCAGCATGCCGGCGATCGACGCGGCGTTCTGCACGGCGGACCGGGTCACCTTGACCGGGTCGATGATGCCCTGCGCCATCAGGTCGCCGTACTCGCCGGTGGCCGCGTTGTAGCCGTGCCCGGCGGGCAGGGTGGCGATCTTGGCCACCACGACCGAGCCCTCCGCGCCCGCGTTCAGCGCGATCCAGCGGGCCGGCTCGGACAGCGCGCGCTCGACCACGCGCACGCCCGTCCGCTCGTCGCCGGTGCGCCCGAGGTCGCCGAGTTCGGTGGCCACGTGCACCAGGGCGCTGCCGCCCCCGGCGATGATGCCCTCCTCGATGGCGGCGCGGGTGGCGGAGATGGCGTCCTCCAGGCGGTGCTTCTTCTCCTTGAGCTCCACCTCGGTGGCGGCGCCGGCCCGCAGCACGCAGACCCCGCCGGACAGCTTGGCCAGCCGCTCCTGCAGCTTCTCCCGGTCCCAGTCGGAATCGGTGTTCTCGATCTCGGTCCGGATCTGCCTGATCCGGTCCTCGATCGCGGTCTTGTCGCCGGCGCCGTCCACGATCGTGGTGTCGTCCTTGGTGACGACGATCCGGCGGGCGCGGCCCAGGGTCTCCAGGCCGACCGACTCCAGCTTGATGCCGAGTTCCTCGCTGACCACGGTGCCGCCGGTCAGGATGGCCATGTCGGCCAGCATGGCCTTGCGGCGGTCGCCGAAGCCGGGCGCCTTGACGGCCGCCACGTTCAGCAGGCCGCGGATCTTGTTGACCACCAGGGTGGCCAGCGCCTCGCCCTCCACGTCCTCGGCCACCACCAGCAGCGGCCTCTTCACCTGCGCGATCTTCTCCAGCAGCGGCAGGAAATCCTGCATGGAGGAGATCTTGGCCTGGTGGATCAGGACGTAGGCGTCCTCGAGGACCGCTTCCAGGCGCTCGGGGTCGGTGATGAAGTACGGCGAGATGTAGCCCTTGTCGAACTGGAGGCCCTCGGTGAACTCCAGCTCGAGTCCCATCGTCGGCGACTCCTCGACGGTGATGACACCGTCCTTGCCGACCTTGGCTGAACGCCTCGGCGATCAGGTCGCCGATCTTGCTGTCCTGCGCGGAGATCGTCGCCACGTTCGCGATCTCGGTCTGCTCCTCCACGTCACGCGCGGACTTGAGCAGCCGGTCGGAGACCTCGGCCGCGGCGGCGTCGATGCCGCGCTTGAGGTCCATCGGGTTGGCGCCGGCGGCGACCGAGCGCAGCCCGTGGTGCACCATCGCCTGGGCCAGGACCGTCGCCGTCGTGGTGCCGTCCCCGGCGATGTCGTTGGTCTTGGTGGCGACCTCCTTGGCCAGCTGGGCCCCGAGGTTCTCGTACGGGTCGTCCAGCTCCACCTCCTTGGCGACGGTCACGCCGTCGTTGGTGATGGTGGGGGCGCCCCATTTCTTGTCGATGACGACGTTGCGGCCACGGGGGCCCAGCGTCACCTTCACGGTGTCGGCGAGCTTGTTGACGCCGCGCTCGAGCGAGCGGCGGGCGTCCTCGTCGAACTCCAGGATCTTGGGCATTGAAATTCCTCAACCTACGGTTGGATCGAGTTCATCGGCAGCCGGCGGGGCAGGACGGGTACGCCTGCCCCGCCGGGACCGCGGGCTCTACTTGTCGATGACGGCGAGCACGTCGCGGGCGGAGAGCACGAGGTACTCCTCGCCGCCGTACTTGACCTCGGTGCCGCCGTACTTGCTGTACAGCACCACGTCGCCGACCTTCACGTCGATCGGCACACGCTTGGTTCCCGCGTCGTCGAAGCGACCCGGGCCCACAGCCAGGACCTCGCCCTCCTGGGGCTTCTCCTTGGCGGTGTCTGGGATCACCAGTCCGGACGCCGTGGTCTGCTCCGCTTCAAGCGGGCGGACCACAATCCGGTCTTCGAGCGGCTTGATTACTACCTTGGTGGCGGTCGTCACGATCTGACCTCCCCCTCCGGAAAGGCTAATGGTGAGTTGCTAGAGAGGGCGAACGCGGCGGTCTGCCGTCGCGGGTGTCAGACTGCCTCGTCGCGTTAGCACTCTACACTAGTGAGTGCTAAACCCGAACAGTAGTGGCGCCACGCGGACTCGTCAAACGCGGGCCGGCCGGAGCCCTCGGGAGCCGGCCAGCTATTTTCGCTCTCTGAACACAACTGATTACATGTAGCTACTAGAGTTGTCGGGTCCTGATGCTGTCCGCTGGCCGACGCCGGCATCGGGGCAGGCAACCCCTTCTGAAGGAGCATCATGGATCAGCCGGGCAACCACATCCTGCTTCGCGGAAACCAGAGCGGCGCCGCCGACCGCATGCGCGAGCTGCTCGCGCGGACCGTCCAGGACCACGTCGCGGACCAGCGGTCGAACGCGAGCGCGCTGGACGACATCCGCCAGCGGATGGAGGGGCTCGAGTGGCTGGTCAAAGAGGTTCGCGAGCGAGAGGTCCCGGGCCTGGCCGCCCGGTTCGACGGGCTGCCCCATCACCTCGACCAGGCCATGCAGCGCCCGCCGGGCTGGGCCGAGTCGCTGGCCGAGCACATCGAGTTGCTCCGCACGCAGGTGACGCCGCTGGCCGAACTGCATTCGCTGTGGCCGGAAGTGAGCACAGTCGTGAGCACCGTGGCCGAGAACGTGGAGCAGGCCCTGCCGCGGCTGCAGGCGGTGTGCGACACCGCCGGCCAGGCCCTCGAGGCCCTGCGGGCTCAGGACGAGCGGATGGCCCGGCTGCAGGACAGCGTGGGCAAGCTGCAGCAGAGCATGGAGGCGGCGGCGGGCCGGTTCAGCCGCCTGGACAAGGCCGTCGACGAGCTCACCCAGCGCACCGCGCAGCTGGACCAGGAGATGTCGGCGGTCCGGGACCGCGCGGAGGGCGGGTTCGACGCGCTTACGGCCAAACTCGACCAGGGAGCCGAGGCGGTCCAGGTGGTGCACGGGCGAATCGAGCGGCTGGACGAACGGCTGGACGAACGGCTGGCCGACACCGGCGACAAGCTCGGCTCGCTCGACACCAAGCTGACCGCGGCCGACGCCAAGCTGGGATCCACGGACGCCCGGGTCGCCGCCCTGGACACCAAGCTGGAGCGTCTTGACGAGCGGCTGGACGATCAGTACGACCGGGTCAGTGTCATCGACAAGGGCCTCTCATCGATGGACGGCAAGCTGGGAGTGCTGCAGGGCAAGCTCGGCCCGGTCGACGGCAGGCTCAGCGCGGTGGACAGCAGGCTCGGCGTGGTCGACGGCAAGGTCGGCGCCCTCGGCGGCCGGCTGGACGGGCTGGACGGGCTGGACGAGCGCCTGACCGGGCAGGAGGAACGCCTGGCCGCCCGGTTCGAGCCGCTGGCCGAGGAGGTGCGCTCGCGGCCGGGGCACGCCGAGATCGCCGAGGCCGTGGCCAAGATCGTCGACGCCGCGCAGAGCGAGGTGACCGCCCGGATCGGCTCGCTGGAGGAGACCGTCCTGACCCTGGCCGAGGCGCTGCTGCGCCCGCAGGGCCACCCGGCCCCGGCCCGCGAGGGCACACGGATCTAGGGTGAGCTGCGCCGCGTTATCGTGTGCGGTATGTCGTTGGACCGGGCATACGCCGAGAAGCTGGACGCGACCGACCCGCTGGCCGGATTCCGCGAGCGGTTCCTGCTCGAGGACCCGGCACTGATCTACCTGAACGGCAACTCGCTCGGCGCGCTGCCGCGGGCCACCCTGCGGCGGATGGAGACGGTGTTCCGGGAGGAGTGGGGCACCGCCCTGGCCCGGTCGTGGGATCACTGGGTGGACCTGCCCGCGCGGGCCGGTGACGTGGTGGGCGAGCTCGTCGGCGCCGCGCCCGGGCAGGTGATCGTCACCGACAACACCACGGTGAACCTGTACAAGCTGGCCAGCGCGGCGCTCGGCGCGCGGCCCGGACGGCACGTGATCGTCACCGACCACGACAACTTCCCCAGCGACCGCTACGTCATGGCGGGCCTCGCGGCCCAGCGCGGCGCGGAACTGCGCATGCTGGCCACCGACATCGACGAGGGCGTGAGCCCGGACCTGGTGCGGACCGCGGTGGACGAGGACACGGCGCTGGTGAGCCTGTCCCACGTGGCCTACCGCAGCGGTGCCCTGGCCGACATGGCGGACATCACGGCGATCGCGCAGGCGGCCGGGGCACTCATGCTCTGGGACCTGTGCCACTCGGCTGGGTCGGTGCCGGTCGACCTGGACGGCTGCGACGTGGATCTCGCGGTCGGCTGCACCTACAAATACCTCAACGCGGGGCCGGGCGCCCCGGCGTTTGCGTACGTCTCGGCCCGGCTGCGGGAGGTGCTGCAACAGCCGATCTGGGGCTGGTTCTCCCAGCGTGACATGTTCGCCATGGGACCCAGGTACGACCCGGCGCCGGGCATGGCCAAGTTCATGACCGGCACGCCCTCCATCCCCGGCACGGCGGCGGTGGAGGAGGGCGCCCGGCTGCTGCTGGAGGCGGGCATCGAGCCGATGCGGGCCAAGAGCGTGCGGCTGACCACCTACCTGATCGAGCTCGCCGACGCCTGGCTGGTCCCGCTCGGCTGCGCGATCGCCACGCCGCGGGAGGCCAGCCGGCGCGGCGGCCACGTCAGCTTCCGCCATCCGGACGCCGAGCGGATCGTGGCGCGGCTGGCCGAGGCCGGCGTCATCACCGACTACCGCACCCCGGACCGGTTCCGGCTCGGCCTGTCCCCCCTCACCACGCGCTTCACCGACGTGTGGGACGCCGCCGGGACCGCCCGGGACCTCATCGCGCAGGACCCAGGCCATGGCTGAGCGGGCCAGGGGGGTACGGGGGGGCGGGCAGCCCTCCCGTGAGCAGGGGGGGTCTGGGGGGGATCGTTCCCCCCGAGACAGCGCTGAGCCCGTCACCTACGCCGGCTACCTGCGGCTGGACCAGCTGCTCTCGGCCCAGCAGCCCCGGTCGGCCGAGCACGACGAGATGCTGTTCATCGTCATCCACCAGATCTACGAGCTGTGGTTCAAGCAGCTGCTGCACGAGCTGGGCAAGCTCCAGTCCCAGCTCGAGTCCGGCGAGACGACGCACGCCATGCGCACGCTGCGGCGGACGCTGGCCATCCTGAAGATCGTGGTGGCGCAGCTGGACGTGCTGGAGACCATGACGCCGACCAAGTTCACCCGGTTCCGGGAAGCGCTCGGCACCTCGAGCGGCTTCGAATCGGCGCAGTTTCGCGAGCTCGAGGCGGTCCTGGGCCGCCGGGACCGGATGATGCTCGGGCAGCACGCGGCGGACAGCCCGGAGCGGGCCCGGATCGCGGCCGCGATGTCCCGGCCGTCGGTGTTCGACTCGTTCCTGAGCTACCTGGCCGGCCAGGGCTACGACGTGCCGGCGGACGTCCGCGCCCGCGACGTCACCCAGCCGCTGCAGGCCTCGGACGGGGTGCAGCAGGTGCTGAGGAAGGTCTACGACGACGACACCGATGCCACCGCGGTGTGCGAACTGCTGGTCGACCTCGACGAGGGCATGCAGGAGTGGCGGTACCACCACATCAAGATGGTGGAGCGGACGATCGGCGCGCGGCGCGGCACGGGCGGCTCGGCCGGTGCGACCTACCTGCGGACCACGCTCGGGCAGCCGACCTTCCCGGACCTGTGGGCCATGCGGAGCCTGGGGTAGGGGCGGGCCCGAGCTGCTCGGCGGGTAACGTCCGGCCTCCCCTGGGTACCGGCACCGGACCGGAATCGTTGGCCGACGGCTCGGGATGAGCGGCCGGGACGTAGGCCTCGCCGTCGGCGGAGACCGGCTGGGTCAGCTCCGCCAGCTCGACGCGGTTGCGGCCCTGCCGCTTGGCCACGTACAGGGCCGCGTCGGCGAGGCGCTCGAGCCGGTCCAGGGTGCTCGCGTGGCCGGGGAAGCCGGCGACGCCGATGGAGACCGTGACCGGTACGTCGGTGCCCGGCACGGAGATCTCCGCGATCGCCGCGCGGATCCGCTCGGCGATCTCGAGCGCCGCGGCGATCATCGGTGTCGGGCAGCAGGACCGCGAACTCCTCCCCGCCGTTGCGCCCGGCGAAGTCCCGGTCCCGCAGCACGCCGCGCAGCGCCGCGCCGACGCCCGCCAGGACCTGATCCCCCACCGCGTGCCCGTGCTGGTCGTTGACCTGCTTGAAGTGGTCCAGGTCGAGCAGGAGCAGCGCGAGCGGCGCCTTGGTCGTCGTGGCCTGCGCGAACGTCCGCTTCAGCGCGTCCGTGACGGCCCGCTTGTTGGGCAGCCCGGTCAGGCCGTCGGTCGCGGCGCGGATCTCCGCGACGGCCAGGTTGCGCAGGTTCGCCAGCACCGGCGCGGCCTGGCCGACCGACTCGCGGATCCGCTGTTCCTCGGCCTCGGAGTAGGGCGGCCGGGCGGCAGAGCAGGACCGAGCCGATCACCTCGCCGCCGACCATGAGCGGAACGCACGACGAGGCGCCGGGAACCGGGACCGCACACCGCGCAGGACAGCAGGGGCGCCCGCCCCCCGTTCTCGGGTGCGCCCGGCCGGACCGCACCGCCAGGCACGAGCGCGGCTCCGCGCCGCGCAGGGTCCGCGCCAGCGGCGAGCCGGCCGGCAGCGGCGTGACCGCCTCCAGCCGGTCCGCGCTGTTGTTCCGGTTGAGCACCACGGCCGCGGTCGCCTGAGCGTGCGCTCCAGGTGGCGCTGCAGCAGCCGGTGCGCCTCGTCCTCGCCGTTCGCGATCTGCAGGGTATCGGCGAACTCCGCCTGGTCCTGGCCGGGCTCCAGGCTCCGGCGGATGCGCCGGATCCCGTACCGCAGGAAGCAGCAGGCCGATCACCGATGCCGCGGACCGCGGCGCCGAAGTCAGGCCGGTGGCCCGGTCCGCGGCCGCTGGCCGAGGCCTGCGCGTGGTCGGCGTTCGCATCGGCCAGTTCCTTCAGGATCAGCCGGTCCAGGTGCGCGCTGACCGGCTGGTAGGCGGCGGTCAGCCGGGCGGCGAGCGGGCGGCGAGCGCCCCGGCGGGCTGAGCGTGAGGTCGTACGGGCTGAGCAGGTCACGGACGGCGGTCCACTGCCGGATGAACAGTTCGAGGTCGGCGCGCTCGGCCGGCGGGTCCCCGGCGTGCAGCTGTTCCAGCGAGAACAGCTGCGCGCCGACCGCGGGCAGCAGGCTGGTGTAGAGCGAGCCGAGCAGCCGGGCCCGCTGCGCGGGCTGGGTGGCCGCGCAGGACTTCCTCGCCGGCGGCGTACGCGGCGTCGATGTCCCGGGCCAGCTGGTTGGTCACGATCGCGGTGGTCAGCTCGTCGCCCGCGATCGTGTTGCCCTGGCTCGCGGCCGAGCGGGTGGCCACGACGCCGATGGCGGCCACCCCGGCCACCACGACCGAGAACGCGACGAAGAGCGCAACGAGCGAGCTGGTCGCGGCCCTAGCGAGCGTCCGCATTCATCTGTCCTAACCCGGCGGCCCGGCCTGGAAGAATCCGCGATAATCATCTTATCGGAAAGCAGCCGGCATAAATAGAATGCCCGGCGGGAAATTCTTCCGCCCATCCGGGTCGTACTTCTATATCTTTATCCGTTAAGGATAGCTTCGGTAATGAGCGCTCGGACGCGGCCCATGCGCAGGCCAGGGGCCAGCTGGGCACCCGCTGGCGATAGCGCGGATAATCGTCGGGAAACTCGGCCAGCATGAGCCGTTCCTCGAGTATGCACCACGCTCCGTTCGGCAGAAAAGGTCTTTTACTCCCACTCGATGGTGGCCGGGGGCTTGCTGGTCACGTCGAGGACCACGCGGTTGACCTCGGGAACCTCGTTGGTGACCCGGGTGGAGATCCGGGCCAGGACGTCGGCGGGCAGCCGGGCCCAGTCCGCGGTCATGGCGTCCTCGCTGGTCACCGGGCGGAGCACCAGCGGATGGCCGTAGCTGCGGCCGTCGCCTTGCACGCCCACCGAACGCACGTCGGCCAGCAGCACGACCGGGCACTGCCAGACCAGGGTGTCCAGCCCGGCGGCCGACATCTCCTCGCGCACGATGGCGTCGGCCTCGCGCAGGACCGCAAGCCGGCCCGCGGTCACCTCGCCGACGATCCTGATGGCCAGCCCGGGGCCGGGGAACGGCTGGCGCCGGACGATGGCCTGCGGCAGCCCGAGTTCCTCCCCCACCCGGCGCACCTCGTCCTTGAACAGAGCGCGCAGCGGCTCCACCAGGCGGAACTTCAGGTCGTCGGGCAGCCCGCCCACGTTGTGGTGGGACTTGATGTTCGCGGTGCCGGTGCCGCCGCCCGATTCGACCACGTCCGGGTACAGCGTGCCCTGGACCAGGAACTCGACCGCTTCCCCGTGCTCGCCGGCCTCGGCGGTGACCTCCCGGGCCGCGCGTTCGAACGCGCGGATGAACTCGCGGCCGATGATCTTCCGCTTCTGCTCCGGGTCGGTCACCCCGGCCAGCGCGGACAGGAACGCCTCGGCCTCGGTCGCGACCTTCAGCCGGACGCCGGTGGCGGCCACGAAGTCCTGCTCGACCTGTTCGGCCTCGCCCTTGCGCAATAGGCCATGATCGACGAACACGCAGGTCAGGCGGTCTCCGATGGCCCGCTGCACGAGCGCGGCGGCGACCGCGGAGTCGACGCCGCCGGACAGCCCGCAGATCGCGCGCCCGCCGCCGACCTGCTCGCGGATCGCGGCCACCTGGTCCTCGACGATGTTCAGCATCGTCCAGGACGGGCGGCACCCGGCCAGCTCCAGGAAGCGGGCCAGGACGCGGGTGCCGTGCTCGGTGTGCACCACCTCGGGGTGGAACTGGACGCCGAACAGGCGGCGCTCGGCGTTCTCGACCGCCGCCACCGGCGTCGCGGCGGTCCGCGCGGTCACCCGGAAGCCGGGCGGCGCCGCGGTGCAGGTGTCGCCGTGCGACATCCACACCTGCTGCTGCGCGGGCGTGCCCGCCAGCAGCAGAGTTCCCCCCGGGGAGCCGGGGGGCCGAGGGATCTGGGGGCCGGGGGGGCCGAGGGGGTCTGGGGGGAACGGTTTTCCCCCAGGATCAGGGGGGGTCTGGGGGGGATCGTCCCCCCGAGACAACACCGTTCTGCCGTACTCGGCCGTGCCGGTGCGCTCGACCGTGCCGCCCAGTTCGGACACCAGGAGCTGGAAGCCGTAGCAGATGCCGAGGACCGGGACGCCGGCTTCCAGCAGCCCGGGCGGCGCGGGCGGGGCGCCCTCGGCGTAGACCGAGGACGGGCCGCCGGACAGGATGATGGCCTTCGGGTGCCGGGCCAGCATCTGCTCGGCCGGCATGGTCGAGGGGACGATCTCGGAGTAGACGTGGCACTCGCGCACCCGCCGGGCGATCAGCTGCGCGTACTGCGCGCCGAAGTCCACCACGAGCACGGTATCGAAGCCGCCGGGCACGCTAACCGCCTTCCACCTGGGATTTCTCGGAGGAGTCTAGCCGAGCCGCGGGAACCGCGGCGCCGGGCGGCGTTCGCGGTGCCGGGCGCGGCGTTCGCGGTGCCGGGCGCGACGCGCAGGCGGGCGATGCGGCGGCCGTCCAGTTCGGTCACGGTGATCGTATGCCCGTCCACCTGCACGGTGTCCCCGCGCTTGGGCAGGTCGCCGAGCGCGGCCAGGACGTAGCCCGCGGCCGTCTCGTAGGGGCCCTCGGGCAGCGTGATCCCGGTCTGCTCGGCGAACTCGTCCAGGTTGAGCAGGCCATCCACCTCGACCTCGCCGCCGCGCAGCGTGGTCGCCTGGCCCTGCTCGGTATCGTATTCGTCCCTGATGTCGCCGATCAGCTCCTCGACCAGGTCCTCCAGGGTGACGATGCCGGCCGTGCCGCCGTAGTCGTCGACCACGACGGCCAGGTGCGCCCGCTCGCGCCGCATCTCCGACAGCGAGGACAGCACGGTCTTGCTGATCGGCAGGAACTTCACCGGCCGGACGATCCGGCCGAGCGGCACCGAGCGGTTCGTGACCCCGGGCCCGAGCAGGTCCCGGACGTGCACGAAGCCGATCACGTTGTCGTAGCTGTCGGTGAACACCGGCAGCCGCGAATACGGGACGCTCGCGGCGGCGGCGGCGGCCTCGGACACCGGCATCTCCGCGTCCAGGAAGACCACCTCGGTGCGCGGCACCAGCACCTCGCGGATCTGCCGTTTCCCGGCGTCGAACACCTCGCCCACGATGTGCCGCTCGTCCGGGCTGAGCGCCTGCGCGCCGGTCACCAGATCTTGCAGCTCCTGCTCGGTCATGGCCTGGCGGCCGACCTTGGGGTCGCCGCCGAGGATGGCGACCACCAGGTTGGTCGACCTGGTCAGCAGCCAGACGAACGGCCGGGCCAGCGTCGCGATCCGGTCCAGCATCGGCGCGGCGAGCAGGGCCAGCCGCGGCGCCCGCTGCAGCGCGATCCGCTTGGGGGCGAGCTCGCCGAGCACCAGGCTGACGAACGTGATGCACACGGTCACGACCACGAACGAGAGCGTCGCCGCCCAGCCCGCCGACACGTGCTGGCGGACCAGCCACGACTTGAGGAAGCCGGCCAGGGTGGCGGCGCCGTAGGCGCCGGAGACCAGGGTGGCCAGCGTCACGCCGATCTGCACGGCGGAGAAAAAACGGTTCGGGTCCGACGCTAGCCGCGCGGTCCGCTGGCCCCGCTTGCCCCGCTTGGCCAGCGCCCTGATCTGGCCTTCGCGCAGCGAGACGAGAGCCATCTCCGAGGCCGAGAAGAAGCCCCCGATGCACACGATGACCAGGACGACGATGACGTCCAGGACGACCTTGCTCACGTCATGCCACCAGCTCGCTCACGAGGCGCCGGGCTCCCCGCTGGTCCGGCACACGATGTGTCTGGCCAGTCTAAACGGGATAGCGTAAGACTCCCGTGAGCACCGAGCCAATCTGGAAGGCGAGCACCCGGCTCGCCGACGGGCGCGAGATTGTGTACTTCGACGAGACACCTGGCCTGGACCGGGCCCTGGCCCGCGACACGCGGCCGCTGCCCCCGCGTCCGCCGGGGCCGGCCGCCGGCGCCAGCCTGCCCAGCGGTAGTGCTCGGGTCGCCCGAGCAGGGCATCCGCTGGGACCCGCTGGCCGGCGAGTGGGTGGTGATCGCGGCCGCCCGCCAGGACCGGACCTTCCTGCCGCCGGCCGACCAGTGCCCGCTGGACCCGTCGGCACCGGGACGGCCCACCGAGATCCCCGCGGCCAGCTACGACGTGGTGGTGTTCGAGAACAGGTTCCCCTCGCTGCGCGAGCCGCTCGGCCGCTGCGAGGTGGTCTGCTTCACCTCCGACCACGACGCCTCCTTCGCCCAGCTCACCCCGCGGCGCGTGCGCACCGTGCTGGAGGCCTGGGTGGACCGCACCGAGGTGCTCGGCGCGCGGCCGGAAACCCGGCAGGTGTACTGCTTCGAGAACCGGGGCGAGGAGATCGGCGTCACGCTGCACCATCCGCACGGGCAGATCTACGCCTTCCCGTTCGTCGCCCCGCGCGTCGAGCAGATGGTGACGCAGGCCCGCCGCTACGCCGGCGGCAACCTGTTCGACGACCTGGTCGCCGCCGAACTGCGGGCCGGGACGCGGATCGTGGTCCGCAACGAGCAGTGGGTCGCGTTCGTGCCCGAGGCGGCCCGCTGGCCGTACGAGGTCCGGATCTTCCCCACCGCCCGGGTGCCGGACCTGCCCGCGCTCGGCGAGGCGGCGCGCGAGGCGTTTGGGCCGCTGTACCTGGACGTGCTCCGGCGCTTCGACGCCCTGTTCGGCCGACCCGCCCCGTACATCGCCGCGTGGCACCAGGCGCCGGTCAAGGACGAGGCCGCGCGCCGCCAGTTCGCGGCCCACCTTCAGGTACTGTCTATCCGGCGCGCGCCTGGCAAGCTGAAATACCTGGCCGGGACCGAATCAGGGATGGGCGTGTGGATCAACGACATCGTCCCCGAAGAGGCCGCGCAACGACTACGGGAGGCATTGTGAGAGTGCTCGTCACCGGCGGCGCCGGGTACATCGGCAGCGTCGTCGCCGCCCAGCTCGTCGCGGCCGGGCATGAGGTCACCGTGCTCGACGACCTGTCCACCGGGTACGCCGAAGCGGTGCCGGCCGGCGCCGCGTTCATCAAGGGAACGCTGCGCGACTGCGCCGCCGAGGTGCTGGCCGACGGCATCGAGGCGGTCCTGCATTTCGCCGCGAAGTCGCTGGTCGGCGAGTCGGTGGCGGAGCCGGCCAAGTACTGGTCGGCGAACCTGGGCGGCACGATCGCGCTGCTCGAGGCGATGCGCGAGATCTGCGTGCGCACCATCGTGTTCTCCTCCACCGCCGCGGTCTACGGCGAGCCGGAGCACACACCCATCACCGAGACCGACCCCGCCCGCCCGGCCAGCCCCTACGGCGCGTCCAAGCTCGCCGTGGACACCACGCTGACGGAGTTCGCCCGGCTCTACGGGTTCGGCGCGGTCAGCCTCCGCTACTTCAACGTGGCCGGCGCGCACCGGTCCGGCGACGGCTACTGGCTCGGCGAGCGGCACAGCCCCGAGACCCACCTGATCCCGAACATCCTGGCCAGGATGGCCGCGGGCGGCCGGGTGCAGGTCTTCGGTGACGACTACCCCACGCCGGACGGAACCTGCGTCCGCGACTACATCCACGTCACCGACCTGGCCGACGCCCACCTGCGGGCGCTGCAGTCCTGCCGGCCGGGCCAGCACCGCGTGTACAACCTCGGCAACGGGACCGGCTTCTCGGTCCGCCAGGTGATCGACGTGTGCGCCGAGGTCACCGGCACCGAGATCGGCGTCGACGTGACCGCGCGCCGGCCCGGCGACCCGGCCGTACTGGTCGCCTCGCCGGAAAGGATCCAGGCCGAGCTCGGCTGGCGGGCCGAGCGGGACCTGCGGGCCATGGCCGCCGACGCCTGGGAGTTCACCCGCTCACGCGCGCCCCGGTGACGGGCCCGGCCGCGGTCCTCGAGCTGTTCCGCTCGCGCTTCGGCGGGACGGCCGACGGCGTGTGGTTCGCGCCGGGCCGGGCCAACCTGATGGGCGAGCACACCGACTACAACGAGGGGTTCGTGCTCCCGTTCGCGCTCGGCCAGGGCATCGTGGCCGCCGCGGCCCGGCGGAGCGACCGGCGGCTGGTACTGTGCTCGGCTCAGGAGCCGGGCTCCCTGGTCGAGGTGGCCCTGGATGGCCTGGCGCCTGGCCAGGTCACTGGCTGGGCCGCCTACCCGGCCGGTGTGGCCTGGGCCCTGGCCTGCGCCGGCTACGAGGTGCCCGGGGCCTGCGTCGCGATCGACTCCGACGTGCCCGCCGGCGCGGGCCTGTCCTCATCGGCCGCGCTCGAATGCGCCACCGCGCTCGTGCTGACCGGCCTGGCCTGGTTGGCCGGGCCGACCGACCCAGCCGTCGACCGCCGCGAGCTGGCGGCGATCGCCCGCCGGGCCGAGAACGACTTCGTAGGGGTGCCGTCCGGCATCATGGACCAGTCCGCGTCGCTGCTGGGCCGGCACGGGAACGCGCTGCTGCTCGACTGCCGCTCGCTGGAGGCCTCCCAGGTGCCGTTCGACCCTGCCGCGTCCGGAGCGCGCCTGCTGCTGATCAACACCCGGGCCAGTCACGAGCTGACCGCTGGGGAGTACGGACGGCGGCGGGCCGAGTGCGAACAGGCCGCCCGCCTGCTCGGCGTGCCTTCGTTGAGATACCTAATGGACGTTGGTGACCTGCACCGGCTCACCGATCCTGTTCTCCGGCGTCGCGCTCGTCATGTCGTGACCGACAACCAGCGGGTGCTGGAGGTGGCCGGCTTGCTCACGTCCGGGTCCGGGGACGCCTACCCGGCGATCGGGCGGCTGCTCACGCAGGCCCACCTGTCGCTGCGGGACGACTTCGAGATCTCCTGGCCGGAAGCGGACGCGGCGGTGGACGCGGCACTGGCGGCGGGCGCGCTCGGGGCGCGGATGATCGGCGGGGGGTTCGGCGGCTCGGTGCTCGCGCTGGTCCTGCAGGACGCCGCGGAGCCGGTGCGCGCCACGGTGGCCGGCGCGTTCGCCCGGCGCTCCTGGACCGCGCCGGAATTCCTCGAGGCCGCTCCGTCGGATAGCGCGCGACGCCTACTTTTCACATAAGCACAGCGATTATTTATGAGTCGTCGCGAGGGAGGAAGCAGTGCAGGTACGTGATGAGGCGGCAGGGATCTGCGGCGAGATCGCCGAGCTGCGGCACGCGATCCACCGGGAGCCCGAGATCGGCCTGGACCTGCCGAAGACCCAGGCCAAGGTGCTCGACGCGCTGGACGGGCTGCCGCTGGAGATCAGCACCGGCCAGGGGCTGAGCTCGGTGACCGCGGTGCTGAGGGGCAGGTCCGGGCCGGTCGTGCTGCTGCGCGGCGACATGGACGCGCTGCCGGTCACCGAGGAGACCGGCCTGCCCTACGCGTCGGCGACTCCCGGCGTGATGCACGCCTGCGGTCACGACCTGCACACCGCCATGCTGGCCGGCGCCGCCCGGCTGCTGTCGGCCCGGCAGGCCGAGCTGCCCGGCACCGTGATCTTCATGTTCCAGCCGGGTGAGGAGGGTTACGCCGGTGCCCGGCACATGATCGACGAGGGGGTGCTGGAGGCGGCGGGCGAGCGCCCGGTGGCCGCCTACGGCCTGCACGTCACGTCGCAGCGGCTGCCGTGCGGCACGTTCTCCACCCGGCCCGGCGCGATGCTGGCCGCCGCCGACCAGATCACGGTCACCGTGCACGGCCGGGGCGGGCATGCCTCGACGCCGCACCGGGCCGCGGACCCGATCCCGGTCGCCTGCGAGATGGTGACCGCGCTGCAGACGCTGGTGACCAGGAAGTTCGACGTGTTCGATCCGGTGGTGATCACCGTCGGCAGCTTCCACGCCGGGACCACCGACAACGTGATCCCGGACGAGGCCGCTTTCCTGGCCACCGCCCGTTCGTTCAGCCAGGAATCCCGGAGCGCGCTGGCGGAGCTGGTGCCGCGGCTGATCGGGGAGATCGCCCGCGGGCACGGGCTGACCGCGGAGGCCATCTACGCCGCGGAGTACCCGGTGACCGTCAACGACGCGGCCGAGGCGGCGTTCGCGGCCGAGACGATCGCCGCCGTGTTCGGCGCGGAGCGCGGCGAGAGGGCCGAGTTCCCGCTCACCGGGGCGGAGGACTTCTCCTTCGTCCTGGAGCAGGTGCCCGGGGCGTTCGTCATGCTGGGCGCCTGCCCGCCCGGGAACGACCCGCTGACCGCGCCGACCAACCACTCGGCGCACGCGGTGTTCGACGACGCGGCGCTGGCCGACGGCACCGCCCTGTACGCCGAGCTGGCCCTGCGCCGCCTGATCCGGAGCCGCTCCCGGTAGTTGTACGCCGACGTACGTTGTTGTACAATTTATGGCATGGCGACGATGACGGTCAGCGAGGCGCGGGCGGCCCTGCCCGAGGTCCTCGACCGTGTGGCAGAGGGCGAGGAGGTAACTATCACCCGGCACGGCCGGGCGGTCGCCGTGGTGGTTCGCCCGGACATCTTGTGGAGTCGTCGCGCGGGGCCCGCGCTGGACGACGCGGAGCGGATCCATGCGCTGCTCGCCGGGGCGGGGACCGCTGCGCTGCTGGAGGGGCCCGGCCTGACCGCGCAGCGCGCCGAGGAACTGATCGCCGGGATCCGGGCCGGGCGAGACGCCCGCTAGTGGATGCCTGCCAGTGGACGCCTTCGACGCCGACGTGCTCATCTACGCCGCCGTGCCCGGTCATCCGCTGGGCCGGCGGGTCGTCGCGCTGTTCCGGCGGGCTGAGTCCGGGACGATGGCGGGCACCGGCTCGGTCCTGCTGCTGCCCGAGGTGCTGAGCAAGCCGCTGCGCGACGGCACCGCCGACGAGATCCGCGTCCTGGCCGGGCTGCTGGCCCGGCTGGATCTGCGCCCGGTAGACCGGGCCACCGCCGAACTGGCGACCGCGCTATCCAGTCGGCACCGGTTGCGGACGGCGGACGCCACGCACCTGGCCACAGCCATGAGCATGGGCGCCGACCGTTTCATCACCAACAACAGGCGTGACTTCAGCGCCGGCATCACCGAAATCGACATCGTCCATCCGGACGAACTGTCCGATCAGCAGCCGCTCGACGGGTGAGCGGGTTGCTGGCAGGCGGAGCTCAGAGGCTGGCGACGTCGGCTTGCTTGGCGCGGACGGCTTCGGCGGCGGTGCGCAGGGCGGCCAGTTCGTCCTCGGTCAGGTCGCGCTCGACCACGCGGCGGACGCCGGTCGCGCCGATCTCGGCCTCGACGCCCAGGTAGACGCCGGAGATCCCGTACTCGCCGTCGACCCAGGCGCAGACCGGCATGATCTGGCCGGAGTCCTCGGCCACCGCGCGGGCCATCCGGGCCGCGGCGGCGGACGGGGCGTAGTAGGCCGAGCCGGTCTTGAGCAGCGCGACGATCTCGCCGCCGCCGTTGCGGGTCCGGGTGACGAGCTCCTCGATCTCGGCCGCGGGCAGCAGGTCGGCCAGCGGCCGGCCGTCGACCGTGCAGGCCGAGGGCACCGGGACCATCGTGTCGCCGTGCGAGCCGAGGGTCAGGGTGCGCACCGAGCCGACCGGGACGCCGAGGCGGTCGGCCACGAAGTAGCTGAACCGGGCGGTGTCGAGCATGCCCGGCCTGGCCCATGACCCGGTGGTGGGGGAAGCCGGACACCTTGGCGGCCAGCGCGGTCATCTCGTCCAGCGGGTTGGACACCATGATCAGCACCGCGTCCGGCGCGTACTTGGCGACGTTCTCCACCACGTTCCTGACGATCTTGGCGTTGACCTCGATCAGGTCCATCCGGCTCATGCCGGGCTTGCGCGGCAGCCCCGCGGTGACGATCACGATGCCCGACCCGCCGATCGCCTCGTAGCCCTCGCCCGTCCGGCCCGGTGGTCTGGCCGGTCACCTTGGTCTCGAAGCCCTCCACCGGCCGGGACTGGTTCATGTCCAGGGCCAGCCCCTCGGGCTTGCCCTCGATGATGTCGGTGAGCACCACCTCGTCGAAGATGTCGTACTCGGCGAGCCGCTGCGCGGTGGTCGAGCCGTAGAACCCGGCGCCGACGACGGTTACCTTGCCCTTACGGGCACTGGGGTTCCCCCCAGGCTCGGGGGGGTTTGGGGGGTCGTCCCCCGGGCCAGCAGAGTGTTCCATGTCCGGAACTCCTTCGTCCGTGAAATGCGCGTCAGTGGGCCCGGGGTGGCGCACCACGGCCCGTTCGGAAGAATGGTTTTAGGGATTCATCGCCATGCGCAGGTTATCGGCCAGCTTGGCGAGGAACTCCTCGGTGGTCAGGAACGGGGTGCCGCGGCCGACGAGCAGGGCGAGGTCCTTGGTCATGTCGCCCTGCTCGATGGTGTGCACGCAGACATCCTCCAGCGTGCGGCCGAACAGGGCGACCGCGGGGGTTTCGTCCAGCTTGCCGCGGTGCTCCAGCCCCCGGGTCCAGGCGAAGATGGACGCGACCGGGTTGGTCGAGGTGGGCCGGCCCTGCTCGTGCTGGCGGTAGTGCCTGGTCACGGTGCCGTGCGCGGCCTCGGCCTCCACCGTGCGGCCATCTGGGGTCATCAGCACGCTGGTCATCAGGCCGAGGGAGCCGAAGCCCTGGGCCACCACGTCGGACTGCACGTCGCCGTCGTAGTTCTTGGTGGCCCAGACGATGCCGCCCTCCCACTTGAGCACCTGGGCCACCATGTCGTCGATGAGCCGGTGCTCGTAGGTGATCCCGGCCGCCTCGTACTCCGCCTTGAACTCGGACTCGAAGGTCTCGGCGAAGATGTCCTTGAACCGCCCGTCGTAGGCCTTCAGGATCGTGTTCTTGGTGGACAGGTAGAGCGGGTACCGGCGATCCAGCGCGTAGCGCATGGTGGCCCGGGCGAAGTCGCGGATCGAGTCGTCGAAGTTGTACATGGCCATGGCGACCCCGCCGCCGGTGAAGCGCGCGACCTCCATCTCGATCGGCTGGCCCTGGCCTTCCGGCACGTAGGTGATCGTCACCGTGCCCGGGCCGGGCACCACGAAGTCGGTGGCCTTGTACTGGTCGGCGTGCGCGTGCCGGCCGATGATGATCGGCTTGGTCCAGGTCGGGACCAGCCGCGGGATGTTGGAGATGACGATCGGCTCGCGGAAGATGACACCGCCGAGGATGTTGCGGATGGTGCCGTTCGGCGATCGCCACATCTTCTTCAGGCCGAACTCGGCGACCCGGGCCTCGTCCGGGGTGATCGTGGCGCACTTGACGCCGACGCCATGCTTCTGGATGGCGTGCGCCGCATCGATCGTGACCTGGTCGTCGGTGGCGTCGCGATGCTGCACGGAAAGGTCGTAGTACTCCAGCTCGATATCCAGGTAGGGCAGTATCAGCTGGTCCTTGATGTACTGCCAGATAATCCGCGTCATCTCGTCACCGTCGAGTTCGACGACGGGATTCGCCACCTTGATCTTGGCCATGTGTGCTTCGTTCCCTTTCCTGTTAGGCCGGCCGCTTACGGCACCGACGCCGCGACCCCGAGTACCGCCGCGCCGAGCACCGCGAGGGCCGCCACGTCCAGCGCCTTCCCGCGCGTCACCAGCAGGCCGGCGTAGCGCGGCGGCAGCACCAGCCGGGCCGCCGCGGCCGCGAGCAGCGCGCCTCCCACCACCGCCGCGCCGTGGCCCGCCTGCTGCGATCCCCGCCAGGCGACGTACAGACCCACGGCCACGCCCGCGAGCACGATCAGGTACGGCAGCCAGGCCAGGACGACGCTGTGAGTACCGGCGTTCGCCGGCCTGTTCGCCATGTACGTGCCTCCCGGCTTGTCCGCAGGGAAGTTTACCGGGGACCGGATCCATAAAAGCTGCCGCGGACCCCGTGACATGCCTAGCATCGGGATGGCATCTCGCGGTAAGACCCGTCACACTGGGGGTGAGCAGATGGTGAGATATCCCTATCGGTACCGATAGGCGGGAGGGTCACCGTGGATACACCGTTTCTCCGCATCGAGGACAGTGGCGAAGTGATCTCGCTGCGCGGGGAAGTGACGACCGTCGGCCGCGGCCGGGGCGTCGACATCCGCCTCGACGACCCGAGCGTCTCGCGGCTGCACGCCGAGCTGGTCCGCCGCGGTCCCTACGTCTACGTCGTCGACCTCGGTTTATCACGCAACGGCACCAGGGTTAACGGCCGGCCCGTCGCCCGCCGGGTCCTCGACGAGGGCGACGTGCTGAGCTTCGGCGCGGCCCGCTGCCGGATCGGGGGGATCCCGCGGGAGGACCTCGCCGAGGAGGCCGAACTGCGCCGGGCGGCCGCTCCCGAGCTGACCCGCCGCGAGCTCGACGTGCTCAATTCGCTGTGCCGGCCCGCGCTGTCCGACGAGGCGTTCGCCCTGCCGGCCACCGCCCACGAGATCGCCGCCGACCTGGTGGTGACCGAGGCGGCGGTCAAGCAGCACCTGCTGCGGCTCTACCAGAAGTTCCGGGTTCCCGAGGGGCCGAACCGGCGGACCCGGCTGGCCAACGAGGTGGTGGCGCTGGGGCTCGTCAAGCCGTTGCCGCTGGCCGACGCGGGCGAGGCGTCAGGCGCGAGCGTGCCGGAGCAGCCAGTCCGCCGCCGACGAGACCAGGCCTCCTAGCCGCGGCGCTCCGTGGAAGCCGGGGAAGGTGCGAGCCGATGAACGGCCAGCCGTGCAGCGAGGGCAGGTGCGGGCTCATCACCGGCCAGTAGTAGGGGACCTGCGACGCGGCGAAGATGACGGCGCCGGCGGCCAGCGCCCACACCGCGAGCGCGGTCAGCGCGGCGGTCAGCGGGGTCCGCGCCAGCGCGCCCGCCATCCGGTTCAGCTGCCGCCGCGGCCGGCCGGAGCCGGGGCCGACGCCGTACCAGGCGACGACGGCCGCGGCCGCGTACGCACCCGCCAGGTCCAGGCGGCGGGCGAGCGCGAGCGTGGCGACGTAGACCGCCGCGCCGACGATGAACGCCAGCGGCGCGATCAGCGCCTCGGTGAGCAGCGCCCGGGCCACGGCCAGCGGGGCCGTGACCACCACGACCAGCAGGTCGCTGGCCCGCGGCCCGCGTACCGACCGGCGCGCGGCCAGCGAGCTCTGCGCCTGGTCGGCCGCCCGGAGCAAGGTGATCACGGCCAGCGACACGACCAGGCCGGCCACCGGGAGGATCAGGGTCAGCGCCACCGCGGCGATCATGATGGCCAGGCCGGCCATGGTGGTCCGGCCGTTCGGGCGGCTGGCGGGGCTTGGGCGGGCTGGGGGCGCCGGGCCGGGGGGCGCTGGGCCGCGGGCCGCGCTGGGGCGCGGGCGGCGGCGCCGCGGGCGGCGAGGCGGGAAGGGGGCGTAGCCGACCGGGGGGAGCAGGTCGGCAACGTCCCGGGCGGCCTGCTTGGGCGCGGGATAGGCCTGGCCGGGAGGTCTGCGGCCGGGCTGGGCTGCCGGCTTCCGGGGCCTCAGTGGTCCGCGGCCGGCTCGGGCCGACGGTCGGTGGCGGCCGGGCCGACCGCGGACAGGTCCAGGGCGCTGGCCTGGGCGCTCAGCCAGCTGGCCGACGGGCGGTGGGCCGGGTCCCGGGCCAGGGCCGCGGACAGCAGCGGCACGAGCGGCGCGGGGACGCCGGACAGGTCGGCGCGGCCGGAGACGATGCGGTAGAAGATCGTCTGGAAGGAGTCGCCGCCGCCGCCGTAGGGCTGGCGGCCGGTGGCCGCGTACGCCATCGTCGCGCCCCAGGAGTGGATGTCCGACGCCGGGCTGCTCGGCTCGCCCTCGATGACCTCGGGGGCCAGGTAGCCGGGCGTCCCCATGACCAGCCCGGTCTGGGTCAGCCGGGTGGCGTCCGGGGACTGGGCGATGCCGAAGTCGATCACCACCGGGCGGTCGTCGGTGAGCATCACGTTGCCCGGCTTGAGGTCGCGGTGCACCACGCCCGCGGCGTGGATCGCGGTCAGCGCCTCGGCCGTGCCGTAGGCGAGCCTGCGCAGTCCCGAGCCGGACAGCGGCCCGCGGCTGCGCACCATCGCCTCCAGCGTCGGCCCGGGCACGTACCGGGTGACGATGTAGGGGAACTCACCGGTCACGTCGGCGTCCAGCACCTCCGCGACGAACGCGCTGCGGACCCGGCGCATCGTCTCGACCTCGCGGGCCAGGCGGAGGCGGGCGTTAGCGCTCTCGGTCGCCGCGGGATGCAGCACCTTGACGGCCACCAGGCCCTGCGGGCCCTGGGCGAGGTGCACCACCCCCATACCGCCTTCCCCAAGGCGGTCCTGAAGGCGATACGGGCCGAGAGTCCCCGGCAGTCGATCCGTTGCAGGCATCGCGGAATCCAGAGTACGAAACAGATGCCACATTGGGGAGGGAACGAGAAGTTGCCTATCTGTAACGGATCCAGCGGGCCGACTACAATTTCGGCATCGCTGCTACCCGTGGGACTGACCAATGACTGAGCATGACGACGCGCTCTCGCTGGACATGGTGACCGCCGCGCTGCGCGCCGACAGCACGGACGTGGCCATCTACGCCCGCGTCCTGACCCAGTCGCTGGGCGAGGCGCTGCCCAGCGAGTTCGTGACGGTGGACCGGGACCGGAGCGTGTCGGACCGGATGCGCGGACGCCCCGGGGAGATCTCCAGGATCGCCGTGCAGCTCGGCGACCAGCAGATGACGCTGTCGGTCCGGGGCGGCAAGACGGTGGCGGAGATCTGCCGCGCGGTGCGCGGCGTGGTCCTGTCCCGGCAGACGGTCCCCGTCCACGAGTGGGCCGCGGCGCTGGCCGCCGCGCTGGTCGCCTACGCCGAGCAGAACGCCGAGGCCGCCCAGGCCCTGCGCCGCCTGGTCGCCGGGCGGCGCCTGGGCAGCGCCGGCGAGCTGAGGGCCGGCGACCAGGCGGGCGCGGTGCGGACCGCCGCCGGTCAGCGGCCGGTGAAGGTGGCCTGGCCGGGGCCGTTCTCGAGGAAGCTGCGCATGCCGACGCGCTGGTCCTGGGTGCCGAACAGGGCGGCGAACTGGACCCGCTCGATCTCCAGGCCGGTGGCCAGGTCCACGCCCAGGCCGTGGTCGATGGCCTGCTTGGCCGCCCGCAGCGCGAGCGCGGGACCGTTGACGTACCGCCGCACCAGGTCCAGCGCGGCGGTGTACACCGAGTCATCCGGCACGACGCGGTCCACCAGGCCGATCTCGAGCGCCTCGGCGGCGGTGAGCATCCGGCCGCTGAAGATGATGTCCTTGGCCCTGGCCGGGCCGACCAGGCGCGGCAGCCGCTGCGTGCCGCCGGCGCCGGGGATGACGCCGAGCAGGATCTCGGGCTGGCCGACCCTGGCCGCTCTCCCCGCGACCCGGAAGTCGGCGGCCAGCGCGAGCTCCAGCCCGCCGCCGAGCGCGTACCCGGTGATCGCGGCCACCACCGGCTTGCCCAGGCCGGCGACCAGGTCCACGGCGGCCTGCAGCCGTCCGGACCGCGAGGCCATCTCGGCGTAGCCCGCCTCGGCCATGGCCTTGATGTCCGCGCCGCCGGCGAACACCTTCCCGCCGCCGTAGATGATCACCGCGCGGACCTCTTCGGAGTCGGCGGCCGCGGCCGCGGCGGCCGCCAGCTCGGCGGTCAGCTGGTCGTTCAGCGCGTTGACCGGCGGCCGGTCCAGCCGGATCGTGCCGATGCCGTCCGCGACCTCCAGCCGGACAAACTCAGTCATGTGGAAAACCCTAGCGCAGGTCGCCGTTGGTCATGCCGGCCGGCGCCTGCGGGTAGGTGACCAGCCCGAGCTCGGCGCGGCTGTCCAGCAGCGGGTGGTTCGGCAGCACGCGGACCGTGTAACCGAACGGCCCCGGCCGGTCCAGCGGCACCTCACCGGAGTACCGGACGGTGGTGTCCGCGGCCTCGGCGGTCCCGGTCCCGGCGGTCCCGGTCCCGGCGGTCCGGCGGTCCCGGCGGTCCCGGTCCCGGCGGTCCCGGTCCCGGCGGTGCCGGAGGCTTCGGCGGTCAGCGTGGCGTAGGCGGGCTGCACGATCTCGTCCTCCTCGTCCGGCCGCCCGTACACCACCTCGACGGCCACGTCGTCCCGGGTCAGCTCGCCCAGGGCCACCGAGACGTGCACGGCCAGCGCCGAACCGAGGCGCTGGCCCAGCGACCCGGTGGCCTCGGACTCCACGTGCTCGATCCGCACCGCCGGCCAGGCCGCGATCACCCGCTTCTTCCAGGCGGCCAGCTCCCGGGCGGGCCCGAACCCGTCGGCGTCGGTCAGCGCCCGGGAGGAGGCCGCGGCGGGCACGTACAGCTCGGTCACGTACTCGCGGACCATCCGCTCGGCCTGGACCTTCGGCCCGAGTGAGCGCAGCGCGTGCCGGATCCGCTCCACCCAGCCCTGCGGGATGCCGTCCGCGTCGCGTTCGTAGAACAGCGGCGCCACCGACTTGCCGAGCATCTCGTACAGGGCCTGGGCCTCGAGCTCGTCCCGCCGCGCCGACGTCGGCCACGCCGTCGGCCGACGGTATCTCCCACCCGTTCCCGCCGTCGTACCACTCGTCCCACCAGCCGTCGCGTACCGACAGGTTCAGCGCGCCGTTCAGCGCCGCCTTCATGCCCGAGGTGCCGCAGGCCTCCAGCGGGCGCAGCGGGTTGTTCAGCCACACGTCGCAGCCCTGGACCAGGGTGCGCGCCATGGCTATGTCGTAGTCGGGCAGGAACACGATCCGGCGCCGCACGTCCGGGGCGTCGGCGAACTGGACCATCTGCTGGATCAGGGCCTTGCCGCCGTCGTCGGCGGGATGCGCCTTGCCCGCCACGACGATCTGCACCGGCTGCGCGGGGTCGTTCAGCAGCTGGCTGAGCGTGGCCGGGTCGTTCAGCATGAGCGTGAGCCGCTTGTAGGACGGCACCCGCCGGGCGAACCCGATGGTGAGCACGTGATCGTCGAGCACGTCGTCGATCCAGGTCAGCTCCGCCTCGGACGCGCCGCGCTGCCGCCAGGAGGCGCGCAGCCGCCGCCGGGTCTCGGCCACCAGCCGGGACCGCAGCACGTGCCGGGCGGCCCAGATCTCGGCGGCCGGGGCGGCCGCGGCCCGGTCCCAGTCCCAGCCGCCGGGTGCGCCGGCCAGCGATCCGATCTCGGGCGCGACCCAGGTGGGCATGTGCACGCCGTTGGTGATCGAGCCGATCGGCACCTCGCGGGTGTCGAATCCCGGCCACAGGCCCGCGAACATCTTCCTGCTCACCTGGCCGTGCAGGAGCGAGACGCCGTTGACCCGCCGGGCCAGCCGCATGCCCATGACGGCCATGTTGAACACGTCGGGGTCGCCGCCCGGGTAGGTCTCCGCGCCGAGCGCGAGCACCTGGTCGACGGGCAGCAGCGGGTCGTCGTCGAACTGCTGCCGCACCAGCTGGCGGGGGAACCGGTCGATGCCGGCCGAGACCGGCGTGTGCGTGGTGAACACCGTGCCCGCCCGGCAGACCTCGATGGCCTCGTCGAAGCTCAGCCCGCGCTCGGCGTACTCGCGGATCCGCTCCAGGCCGAGGAAGCCGGCATGCCCCTCGTTGGTATGGAACACCTCGGGCGAGGGGTGCCCGGTCAGCGCGCAGAAGGCCCGCACCGCACGCATCCCGCCGATGCCGAGCAGCAGTTCCTGCCGGAGCCGGTGCTCGCTGCCGCCGCCGTACAGCCGGTCGGTGACCTCGTGCAGGTCCGGTTCGTTCTCCTCCACGTAGGAGTCGAGCAGCAGCAGCGGGATCCGGCCCACCTGCGCCACCCAGACCTGGGCGGCCAGCTGGCGGCCGGCGGTCAGGCTGACCGCGACGTGGACGGGCAGGCCCTCGGCGTCGCGCAGGAGCTCGAGTGACTGGCCGTTCGGGTCGTCGCTCGGGTAGCGCTCGGCCTGCCAGCCGTCGGCGGACAGCGACTGGGTGAAGTACCCGTGCCGGTACAGCAGGCCGACCCCGATCAGCGGCACGCCGAGGTCGCTGGCCGACTTCAGGTGATCCCCGGCCAGGATGCCCAGGCCGCCCGAATACTGCGGCAGCGCGGCGGTGATGCCGTACTCCGGGGAGAAGTAGGCCACCGCCGCCGGGCCCGCACCCGCCAGCCTGGCCTCGGCGTACCAGTGCGGGCCCGACATGTAGTCGCGCAGGTCCTGCTCGGCCTCGTGCAGCCGGCCGAGGAAGCCCGGATCGGTGGCCAGGGCCGCGATCCGGTCCGGCGGCAGCGCGCTGAACGTCGCGACCGGATCGCCGTTCGAGGCCGCCCAGGCGGCCGGGTCGATCGACGCGAACAGGTCGGCGGTCGGGGCATGCCACGACCAGCGGAGGTTCAGTATCAGCCCCCGCAGCGGGGCCAGCGGCTCGGGCAGGATGATGCGGACGGTGAACCGGCGAATCGCTTTCACGGGCAGACCATATTAGGTTCACGCCCGATCCGCCGAACCGTTGCCCGATGGCGGGCCGCTCGAGGACGGCCCGTTAGGTAAAAATAAATTCAAAATATGCCGAACGAACAGTGGTGACAGGGTCGGTGAGACAGGACAGAAAACCGCGATCACGCCCGGCTTTGTATACCGCTACCCGGCCTGGCATGAAGTGCCCCGCGGTCGGTAGCGTAACCAAGGTGATTGGACGAATCCCGATCCTTGACGTCGGGCCGGCCGTGGACTGCGGCAGCCGCCCGGCGAAGGCGGTGGCCGGAGAGACCTTCGAGGTCAGCGCGACGGTTTTCCGCGAGGGGCACGGCCTCATCGGCGTCGGCGCGGTGCTTCGCGATCCTGAACGCTGGCCGCGCCCGCCGGTGCCGATGCGCGAGCTCGCTCCCGGCACGGACCGGTACGGCGCGGACGTGACCGTGACCGGGGAGGGGCTGTGGCGCTTCCACGTGGAGGCGTGGGCCGACCCGATCGCGAGCTGGCACCACGACGCGGCCATCAAGATCCCGGCCGAGCAGGACGTGGAGCTGATGCTCACCGAGGGCGCGCTGCTGTTCGGGCGGGCCGCGCGGCGGATCCCCCAGCCGCCCGGCGCCCGGGCGCCGGCGGCGGCCCGGGCCAGGCTGCGCGCGCTGGTCGCGCGGATGCGTAACCGGGAGCTGACGCCGTGGGAGCGGTTCGCGGGGTCCTCCGATCCCGACGTCGCCGCCATCCTGGCCCGGTGGCCGCTGCGCGAGCTCGTGACCCGGTCCCGGTCACTGACCGTGCAGGTGGACCGGGAGCGGGCGCTGTACGGAGCGTGGTACGAGTTCTTCCCGCGGTCCGAGGGGGCGCAGGTCGACCAGGTGCCCCCGGTCTCGGGCACGCTGCGCACGGCCGCCAAGCGGCTGGACGCGATCGCGGCCATGGAATTCGACGTGGTGTACCTGCCGCCGGTGCACCCGATCGGCACCTCGTTCCGCAAGGGGCGGAACAATGCGCTCATCCCGGCCGAGGGCGACCCCGGCTCGCCGTGGGCGATCGGGTCGGCCGAGGGCGGGCACGACTCGATCCACCCCGACCTGGGCACGTTCGCGGACTTCGACGCGTTCGTGGCCCGCACCCGCGAGCTCGGCATGGAGGTGGCGCTGGACCTGGCCCTGAACGCCTCGCCGGATCACCCGTGGGTGAAGAAGCACCCGGAGTGGTTCACCACCCGGGCGGACGGCTCGATCGCCTACGCCGAGAACCCGCCGAAGAAGTACCAGGACATCTACCCGCTGAACTTCGACAACGACCCGGAGGGCATCTACGCCGAGGTGCTGCGGGTGGTGCGGCTGTGGATGGACCACGGGGTCAGGATCTTCCGCGTCGACAACCCGCACACCAAGCCGGTGCGGTTCTGGGAGCGGCTGCTCACCGAGATCCGGGTCAGCGACCCGGACGTGCTGTTCCTGGCCGAGGCGTTCACCCGCCCGGCCATGATGGGCACCCTGGCCAAGATCGGCTTCCACCAGTCCTACACGTACTTCACCTGGCGGAACGGCGTGGAGGAGCTGACCGAGTACCTGCGCTACCTGTCCGGGACCACGGCCGCGTACATGCGGCCCAACTTCTTCGCCAACACCCCGGACATCCTGCACGCGTACCTGCAGTACGGCGGGCTGCCCGCGTTCCGCATCCGGGCCGTGCTGGCCTCGATGCTGTCCCCGACCTGGGGCATCTACTCCGGCTACGAGCTGGGTGAGAACGTCCCGCTGCGGCCGGGCAGCGAGGAGTACCTGGATTCGGAGAAGTACCAGTACCGGCCGCGCGACTGGGAGGGCGCCGCCCGCCGCGGCTACGGCATCGCGGACTTCATCACCGAGCTCAACCGGATCAGGCGCGCCCACCCGGCCCTGCACCAACTGCGCAATCTGCGCTTCCACGGAGTCGACCAGCCGGAACTGATGTGTTTCTCCAAGCGGACGAGTAGGATCCCGCCAAGCCCGGTGACGGGTGGGGCTTCGCAGGCCAAAGGGGACGACACGGTACTCGTGGTCGTCAACGTGGACCCACGCCGGACCAGGGAGGCGACGGTCTGGCTTGACCTGCCCGCACTCGGCGTGGACCGCGAGTTCATCGTGACGGACGAGCTGACCGGCGAGTCCTATCTGTGGGGGCAGGCCAACTACGTCCGCCTCGACCCGGAGACCCGGCCCGCCCACATCTTTACCGTGACCCCCCGCGTGTAAGACCTTTATAGGTAACGGTTCGCAGCCAGTAGGACCAGGAGATCCGGCAGTGACAGAGCACCACGAGGCGATAGCTGACTCGTTCGCCACGGACCACCCGCGGGACCCGGAGTGGTACAAGCGCGCGGTGTTCTACGAGGTGCTGGTCAGGGGTTTCCAGGATGCCACCGGCGATGGCACCGGCGACCTGCGCGGCCTGATCTCCAAGCTGGACTACCTGGAGTGGCTCGGCATCGACTGCATCTGGCTGCTGCCGATCTACCAGTCCCCGCTGCGTGACGGCGGCTACGACATCTCCGACTTCCTGGTCGTGCTGCCCGAGTACGGGAACATCGGGGACTTCGTCACGCTGGTCGACGAGGCGCATAAGCGGGGCATCCGGGTCATCGCCGACCTGGTCATGAACCACACCAGCGAGCAGCACCCGTGGTTCCAGGCCTCGCGCAGCGATCCGGACGGCCCGTACGGGGACTTCTACGTCTGGTCCGACACCGACGACAAGTACTCCGGGGCCCGGGTCATCTTCGTCGACACCGAGCAGTCCAACTGGACCTTCGACCCGGTCCGCGGCCAGTACTACTGGCACCGGTTCTTCTCCCACCAGCCGGACCTGAACTTCGAGAACCCCAAGGTCCAGGACGCGATGATCGAGGTGCTGCGGTTCTGGCTGGACCTGGGCATCGACGGCTTCCGGCTGGACGCGGTGCCCTACCTGTACGAGCGCGAGGGCACCAACTGCGAGAACCTCAAGGAGACGCACGAGTACCTGAAGCGGATCCGGGCCGAGATCGACAAGCTCTACCCGGACAAGGTGCTGCTTGCCGAGGCCAACCAGTGGCCCGCCGACGTGATCGAGTACTTCGGCGACCCGGAGGTCGGCGGGGACGAGTGCCACATGGCGTTCCACTTCCCGCTCATGCCGCGCATCTTCATGGCCGTGCGCCGGGAGCAGCGCTACCCGATCTCGGAAATCCTGGCCCAGACCCCGGCCGTGCCCGCCGGCTGCCAGTGGGGCATCTTCCTGCGCAACCACGACGAGCTGACGCTGGAGATGGTCACCGACGACGAGCGTGACTACATGTACGCCGAGTACGCCAAGGATCCCCGGATGAAGGCGAACATCGGGATCCGGCGGCGGCTGGCCCCGCTGCTGGACGGCGACCGGAACCAGCTCGAGCTGTTCACCGCGCTGCTGCTGTCGCTGCCCGGCTCGCCGGTGCTGTACTACGGCGACGAGATCGGCATGGGCGACAACATCTGGCTGGGCGACCGGGACGGCGTGCGGACCCCGATGCAGTGGACGCCGGACCGAAACGGCGGCTTCTCCCAGACCGACCCGCAGCGGCTGTACCTGCCGCCGATCATGGACGCGATCTACGGCTACCAGGCGCTGAACGTGGAGGCCCAGCAGCGCAACCCGGCCTCGTTCCTGCAGTGGACCAGGCGCATGATCGAGATCCGCAAGCGGCACCCGGTGTTCGGCACCGGCGTCTACCAGGAGCTGACCTCCTCCAACCCGAGCGTGCTGGCCTTCGTCCGGCTTCCTTCCTCAGAGGAGGGGGACTCCGACGGCTCGCACCGCATCCTGTGCGTCAACAACCTGTCCCGGTTCCCGCAGCCGGTCGAGCTCGACCTGCGGCGGTTCATCGGGGTCACGCCGGTGGAGTGCATGGGCGGCGTGGTCTTCCCGCGGATCGGCGAGCTCAGCTACCTGCTGACGCTGCCCGGGCACGGTTTCTACTGGTTCCAGCTGCCCCCGGCCCGCGAGGAACGTGCTCAGCGCCGGGGGTCCGCGGGCCCGCAGCTATATCACGGTTGACCGTGGGTCCGCCGGGTAAGGGCAGGTTCATGACCTTCGAGGACGTACTGGCAGCGTGGCTGGTCAAGCAGCGGTGGTTCGCCGGCAAGGGGCGGACCGTCCATGACCTCGCGATCGTGGCCGACACCGAGATCATCCCCGGTGATCCGGGCCTGCGGCACCTGCTGGTCACCGTCTCGCACGGCGCGACCTCCGATTGCTACCAGCTGTTCATCGGCCTGCGCGCCCGGCTGCCCGCCCGGCTCCGGCACGCCCGGATCGAGACGCACGAGGGCATGACGGTCTACGACGCGCTGCACGACAGCGACCTGACCCGGACGCTGCTGGACGCGATCGTGGCCGACCGGACCGTCGGCGCGCTGCGGTTCTGCCGGATCCCGGAGGCCGACCTGTCCTGGGCTGGCGAGGGGCTGGACAGCCTGGTGCTCACCGGAGAGCAGAGCAACACCAGCCTGGTGTTCGGCGAGTCGGCCATCTTCAAGGTGTTCCGCCGGGTCGCCCCGGGCCCCAACCCCGACCTGGAGGTCGCCTCGGCGCTGGCCGAGCTCGGCTCGACGCACGTCGCGGAGCCCTACGGCTGGGCCGAGACCCGGATCGACGGCGCGACCACGGTGCTGGCCATCTTGTCCCGCTACCTGCGCGCGGCCTCGGACGGCTGGTCGCTGGCCGCGACGAGCGTCCGTGACCTGTACGCGCTGGCCCTGGGCGCCGCGAGGGCCACGGGGCCCGGCACCGCGGCCGAGGCGGGTGGCGACTTCGCGGGCGAGGCGGAGCGCCTCGGAATCGCGACCGCGCAAGTCCACCAGGACCTAGCCGAGGCATTCGGGCGCTCCGAGCTCCAACCGGAGGCCATCCGCGAGCTGGCCGAGCAGATGTTCCGGCGGCTCGACATGGCCATCGCGGCCGTCCCCGAACTGGCCCGGTACGCGGACAAGATCGGCGACGCATTCTCCAGCCTGGCCAAGCTGACCGAGCCGGTGCCGGCCCAGCGGGTGCACGGCGACTACCACCTGGGCCAGGTGATGCGGACCCAGACCGGGTGGGTGGTGCTCGACTTCGAGGGCGAGCCCGCCAGCCCGCTGGCCCAGCGCCGGGCCCGCTCCTCGCCGCTGCGGGACGTGGCCGGGATGCTCCGCTCGTTCGACTACGCGGCCCGGCATCAGCTGCTCACCCATCCGGAGCGGGACATCCTGGCCCCGGTGGCCGGCGACTGGGTCCAGCGCAACGGGGAGGCGTTCTGCGCGGGCTACGCCGCGGCCGGCGGCCTGGACCCGGGCCGCAACGCCGTGCTGCTGCGTGCCCTGCTCATGGACAAGGCGGTCTACGAGGTCATCTACGAGGCCAGGAACCGCCCGAACTGGCTGGTCATCCCCCTAGAGTCGATCGCCGACCTATGAGGGCGTAACGGCGGGAACCGTCGCGGGAATCTGAACAACCCGAAATCCGAAGAAGGCATGTGAGCGCCATGACCGAAACGCAAGCGAGCCTGGGCGAGATCGAGCGGCTCGTCTCAGGGCAGCACCACGATCCGCACTCGATCCTCGGCGCCCACCCCGGACCGGACGGAATCGTGATCCGGGCGCTCCGGCCGCTGGCCCGTTCGGTGACATTGATCCTGGACGACGGCCGTCGGCTGCCGATGACCCACCTGTACCAGGGCGTGTTCACCGTCACCATCCCGGACGAGAAGGTGCCGGACTACCGGATCGCCACCTCCTACTCCCCGGAGGAGGACGAGGAGACGGTGGCCGACGACCCGTACCGCTACCTGCCACTGATCAGCGAGTACGACCTGTACCTGATCGGGGAGGGGCGGCACGAGCAGCTGTGGCGGGTGCTCGGCTCGCATGTCCGCGAGGTCGGCCCGGCGGACGGCACCGTCACCGGGACGTCCTTCGCCGTCTGGGCCCCGAACGCCCGCGGGATCCGCGTCACCGGCGACTTCAACTACTGGGACGGCCGCGCGTTCCCGATGCGCTCGCTGGGCGGCTCGGGCGTGTGGGAGCTGTTCATCCCCGGCGTAAAGGACGGCGCCCGGTACAAGTACTCGATCTGCGGGGCGGACGGGGTGTGGCGGGACAAGGCCGACCCGCTGGCTGAGTATGCCGAGCGGCCGTCGGCCACCGCGTCGGTGGTGTTCACCTCCGGGTACACCTGGGACGACGCGGAGTGGATGGCGGCCCGTGCCGGGCGCCAGCCGGTGCGCGAGCCGATGAGCATCTACGAGGTGCACCTCGGCTCGTGGCGGCCCGGGCTGTCCTACCGCGAGCTGGCGGTTCAGCTTGTTGAATACGTCAAGGACCTGGGGTTCACGCACGTGGAGTTCCTGCCGGTCGCCGAGCACCCGTTCGGCGGCTCGTGGGGCTACCAGGTCACGTCGTACTACGCGCCCACGTCGCGGTTCGGCGACCCGGACGACTTCCGCCACCTGGTCGACGCGCTGCACCAGGCGGGCATCGGCGTAATGGTGGACTGGGTGCCCGCGCACTTCCCGCGGGACGACTGGGCGCTGGCCCGGTTCGACGGCACCGCGCTGTACGAGGACCCCGACCCGCGGCGCGGCTCGCACCCGGACTGGGGCACGCTGATCTTCAACTTCGGCCGGACCGAGGTGCGTAACTTCCTGGTCGCCAACGCGGTCTACTGGCTGGAGGAATTCCACATCGACGGGCTGCGCGTCGACGCGGTGGCGTCGATGCTGTACCTGGACTACTCACGCAAGCCCGGCGAGTGGACGCCGAACGCCTACGGCGGCCGGGAGAACCTCGACGCGATCTCGTTCCTCCAGGAGACCAACGCCACCTGTTACAAGCGCGTGCCCGGCATCTCGATAATCGCCGAGGAGTCGACGGCGTGGCCCGGGGTGTCCCGGCCGGTGTACCTGGGCGGGCTCGGGTTCGGCTTCAAGTGGAACCTGGGCTGGATGCACGACACGCTGTCGTATTTGTCGCTGGACCCCATTTACCGGCAGTACCACCACAACGAGATGACGTTCTCGATGGTCTACGCGTTCTCCGAGAACTTCATCCTGCCGCTGTCCCACGACGAGGTGGTGCACGGCAAGGGCTCGCTGCTGGGCAAGATGCCCGGCGACGAGTGGCGCAGGTTCGCCGGGCTGCGCTCGCTGCTGGCCTACATGTGGGCGCACCCGGGCAAGCAGCTGCTGTTCATGGGGTCCGAGTTCGGCCAGGGCAGCGAGTGGTCCGACACCAAGGGCCTGGACTGGTGGGTGCTCGACTTCGACGTGCACCAGGGCGTGCAGCGGCTGTCCCGGGACCTGAACGCGGCCTACCGGCAGGCCCCGGCGCTGTGGCAGCTCGACTCGTCGCCGGACGGGTTCCGCTGGATCGACGCCAACGACGCCCAGGGCAACGTGCTGTCCTTCCTCCGCCTCCCCTCCGATTCGTCCGGGGTGATCGCGTGCATCGCCAACTTCTCGGCGGTACCGCACCTGAACTACCGGGTGGGCCTGCCCGCGGCGGGCCGCTGGCGTGAGGTCATCAACACCGACGCGATCGTGTACGGCGGCAGCGGCGTCGGCAACCTGGGCGGCATCGAGGCCGTGCCGGAGCCCTGGCACGGCCTGCCCGCGTCGGCCCTGATCACCGTCCCCCCGATGGGCGTTCTCTGGTTCACCCCGGAGGAATAAGCCGGCGGTCCGTTCCGTCCATCCTCCGCTACTCGGAGCGGATGTCGTAGTCGTCTTCCTCGACGACGTGCATGGCCGCCTCCTCCGCGGTGGCGGCGCCGCCGTCGATCCCGACGTCGCTGGCGACCAGGTCCTCTTCCTCGTCAGGGTGGGCGCCCTCGTCCTCGGCCACCAGCGCCGGCCCGCGGGTCCGGGCCGTCCTCGAGCAGGAGGCCGTCCACGTCCTCGTCCCCGGCGTCGAGGTCCTCGTCCTCCTCGAGGTCCCCGGCGTCCTCGTCGTCATCCTCGAGCTCGTCTTCGGTGAGGTCCAGGGTGTCGTCCGGCTCCTCCTCGGCCAGCAGCTGGTCCAGGGACTCGCCTTCGGCCTGTTCACCGGCCGTGACGCCGTACCTCATCCCGGCCGACCACCGCTCCGGGGGCACGACGCCCCGGTCCAGGGGATCGTCGCCCGGGGCTCCGCTCAGCGTGTCGGTCGTGTCCTGGACCTGGTAGTCCTCGAGGTCCTCGGACTCGTGGCGGGTCTCGTCGGGCATCTGTCAGCTCCTCTCCGCTCCGCTACGTCGGGCCGGCCACGACAAACCTATCCCGGCCCGGGCCGGCCCGGCGATCCGGGCCGTGCGCAGCGTTGCGCGCCGGCCGCGTTCGGCGTTAACGTCCCAGCGTGGGGGGCACGGACGCGCCGCAGGCGGCTCGCCCGGCTCTGGAGGAGAACCCGAGGCGGACGTGCTGGTAGGCCGAGAGGCGGAGCTTGCGGTCCTTGATTCGCTGGTCACCCAGACAACGGCTGGGGCCGGCGGAGTGGTACTGCTCGCCGGCGAGCCAGGCGTGGGCAAGACCCATCTGGCGCGGGCGGGCACCGAACGCGCCGCCGGGGCGCTGGTGTCGTGGGGTGCCTGCCGGGAAAGCGAGGGTGCCCCTCCGCTCTGGCCGTGGCTGCAGGTGCTCCGCCGACTGGGCGGGCCGCGGATCACCGCCAGCGTCGCGGAGGGCGCGGCCGCCCGGTTCCGCCTGTACGAACGGGTCCAGCGCGCGCTCACCGAACAGGCCGGGGACCGGCCGCAGCTGGTGGTCATCGACGACCTGCACCGGGCCGACGAGGCCTCACTGCGCCTGCTCGCCTACCTCAGCGAGACGCTGTGGCCAGCCGCGATCGGGATGATCGTCACCTGGCGCGACACCGAGGTGGCCGCCTCCTCTCTGACGGCCGGAGTTATCGCCAGCCTGGCGCGCGCACCGGGCAGCCACCGGTGCGACCTCACCGGGCTGAGCCAGGACAGCCTCGCGCGGTGGCTCACCGCCGCGGGCCTGGCTCACGTCGACGCGGGCGACCTGCACGCGCGCACCGGAGGCAACCCGCTGTTCGTCTCGGAAAGCATCCAGCTGCTCGCGGACGGGTCCCGGCCCGACGCCCCGCTGCGCGGGGTGGGTGAGGTGATCCGGGAGCGACTCGCCCCGCTCCCGCCCGCCTGCCGGGACGCGCTCGAGGTGGCGGCGGTGCTGGGCCGGGACTTCGACTACGCGCCGCTGGCCGCCGCCCTCAGGGTCAGCCCGGCGGCCGCGGTCGCAGCCCTGGATCCGGCCGTGAACGCCCGCCTGGTCAGCGCGGCGGACTCGCGCTCGGGAGCCTACCGCTTCGTGCATACGTTGATCCGGGACGCGGTGGAGGAACAGCTGGCTCCGTCGCGGCGTGCTGACCTGCACGCGCGGGCCTTTGCCGCGCTGCGGGACACCGGCTGGGGACAGGCCGCCGACCTGGCCCACCATGCCGTGCACGGCCGGCCCGGCGTGAGCGACGAGGTCGCCGCCGAGGCCGCGCGATCAGCCGCAGAGGCCGCCGATCAGCTGTCGGCCTGGGAGGACGCGGCCGAATGGTGGCGGACGGCGATTGCCTTGGCCCGGCGGCCGGATCGCCTGGATCCGGACCTGGAAATCCGGCTCGGCCGGAGCCTGCTGCTCGCCGGGCAGGTCGATCAGGCCCGGGCCCATTTTCAGGCGGCGGCCGAGGAAGCCGACCGGGCCGGCGACGCGGTGCGGATGGCCACGAGCGCGCTGGCCGTCGGGGACACGGTGGCTGAGGTGGCGGCCGACCACGGGCTCGTCGCGTTGCTCGATCGCGCCCTCCGCCATCCCGGACTCCCGCCCGGACCGAGGGTCAGGCTCACCGCCCGGTGGGCCATCGCGACCTACTGGCAGCCGGGCGGACAGGACGAGAGCCGCCACGCCAGCGCCGAGGCCGTGAGACTGGCTGAACAGACCGGCGATACCGAGGCCCTGGGCGCGGCCCTGATCGCCCGGCAGTTCACCTTGCGGGGGCCGGACTTCCTGGACGACCGGCTGGCGGCGGGACGGGCGGTGCTCGACATCGCCACCCGGCTCGACGACCAGGACCTGCTGTTCCGCGCGCATCAGTGGCTTGTCCCCGACCGCTTCCAGGCCGGCGAGATCACCCTGGTATCGGTCGACGTCGAACGGATGGCGGCCATCGCAGAGGCCCGCCGTAACCCGCTCCAGCGCTGGTGGGTGCTGATCTACCGGGGTCTCCTGGCCGGCTTCGCCGGGCGGGGCGCCGAGGCCGAGGCGCTCGCTCACGAGGCCGCGGCGCTCGGGCGGCGGCTCGGCCTGCCGGCCGCGGACGCGTACCGGGTCGGGCAGCTGGGACGTATCTACTGGGCGGCCGGACGGCTCGCCGAACTCGACGATGACATCGGCCGGGCGCTGGTGCGCTTCCCCGGGCTGGTCACGCTGCGCTGTATCCGCGCGCTGGCGGACGCGACGGCCGGCCGGCGCGCCGACGCGGCCGGCGAGATCGAGATGCTGGTGGCTTCCGGGTTCGCCGCGCTGCCGCGGGATTCCCTGTACCTGGCGAGCCTGGCCATCCTGGCCGAGGCGGCCGTGACCTGCCGGGCGGCAGACCTGGCCCGCCCGATCCTGGCGGCGCTCGCGCCTTACGAATCGCGGAACCTGATTCAGGGGGTACCCGTAGGCTGGGGCGCGGCCGCCTGGTACATCGCACGCCTGCAGTGGCTGCTCGGGCAGCCCGGCGACGCCACCAGGTCGGCTGCCACCGCGCAACGGCTGCACCGCCGGTGGGGCGCAGGCGGGTTCGGCGATCCGCTCGCCGGTCTGCGCCGGGAGGGCGCTGCCGCCCCGCTCAGCCAGCGCGAGTCCGAGGTCATGGCGCTGCTGGCGTCGGGCCGGGAGAACGCCGAGATGGCGGCCGTGCTCGGCGTCAGCGTGCACACCATAGAACGGCACGTGGCCAACATCTTCCTCAAGATCGGGGTGCGGAACCGGGCCGAGGCCACGGCGTGGGCTCACCGCCACGGGCGGGCCCCGTGACACCGGCCGGCTACATAGTTTCCGTGATGCGCGGCCCGGGCGCCTGATGCGAGCATCGGCCCGATAAGCGACCTACATCGGAGGCGGGCCATGACGGATCCCAAGATCGAGACCGTGCAGAGCATCTACGAGGCGTTCGGCCGGGGGGACATCGAGTTCATCCTCGACCAGCTCACCGAGGACGTCGACTGGGCGTCCTGCCCGGACAGCGATATCGCGCCCTGGCACGGTATCCACCGGGGCCGGGCCGAAGTCCCCGCCTTCTTCAAAGCGCTGGGCGGCACGCTGCAGATCACCGCGTTCACGCCGCTGTCGTTCACGTCGAACGAGACCGACGTCATGGTGGTCACGCACTGGGCCGCGATCGCCCCGGCCACCGGGAAGACCGCGGAGATGGACATCCATCACTGGTGGCGATTCCGCGACGGCAAGATCTGCTTCTACCGCGGCACCGAGGACACGGCCCAGACCCAGGCGATGCTGAGTACCGGCTGAGCCTCAGGCGGTGGCCAGCTGGCCGCCGTCGACCACCAGGACCTGGCCGGTCATGTACGACGAGGCGTCGCTGGCCAGGAACACGGCCGGGCCGGCCATCTCCTCGGGCCGGCCCCAGCGGCCCATCGGGACGTTCGCGACGGTGGCCCGGCCGGCATCGGGCCCGTCCCACAGGTTCCGGTTCAGGTCGGTGGCGGTCCAGCCCGGGCACAGCGCGTTCACCCGGATCCCGGACGGCGCCCATTCGACCGCGAGGGTCCTGGTGACCGAGATGACCGCGGCCTTGGCCGCCCCGTACGGGGTGAGGCCGGGAGCCCCGGACATGCCCGCGACCGACGCGACGTTGATCACCGTGCCGCGACCGCGCTCGCGCATGTGCGGGCCGGCCGCCTGGCAGACGTAGATCGTCGAGTCCAGGTTCTGCCGCAGGACCTTCTCCCACCCGGAGATGCGCATGTCCAGGAAGGGCACCATGAAGTTCATGCCGCCCGCGTTGTTGACCACGATGTCCAGCTGACCGAGCAGCCTGATCGCCTCGTGCACGGTGGCGGTGACGTCCTGCAGGCGCGTCACGTCGAGCGGGAAGGTGAAGGCCTTGCGCCCGAGCTCGGTCACCTCGCGGGCGGTCTCGGCCAGCCCGTCCTGGCTGCGGGCCGCGATGGCCACGTCGGCACCGGCGGCGGCCAGCGCGACCGCGATGACCCGGCCGATCCCGCGGGACGCGCCTGTCACGAACGCCTTCTTCCCGGTCAGGTCAAACGCGGTCACGATTCCTCCCAGTATGTCGGTAGCGTCATCGTAGGCGGCACCAGCGCAGCCGGATTCAACCGGCGCACGATCTCGCTCAGCGCGATGCGCACGTAAGGTTCCCCGACCCACAGGTGCTTGGCGCCGGGGACGGCGACGACCTCGGCCGCGGGCACCCGCGCGAACCGCCGGCGGGCCTCGTCGGGGCGCAGGTAGTCGTCGAACTCGGGGATCAGCGCGATGAGCGGCAGGCCCGACGCGGCCCAGCGGTCCAGGTCGGCGTCGCCGGCCCGGTGCAGCGGCGGCGACAGCAGGATCGCGCCCTCGACGCCTGCCTCGTCGTCCAGGCCCCACTTCAGGGCCAGCTCGGTGCCGAACGACCAGCCGAGCAGCCACCGGGCGGGCAGGCCCGCGTCGGCCGCCCACGAGATGCCGGCGGCCACGTCGTACCGTTCGGATTCTCCGCCGCCGAACTCACCCTCGCTCGTCCCCTGCTCCGATGAGGTGCCGCGGGTGTTGAACCGCAGCACCGCCAGCTGGGCCAGGGCGGGCAGCCGGAACGCCGCCTTCTTGAACAGGTGGCTGTCCATCATGCCGCCATGGGTCGGCAGCGGGTGCAGGCAGATCAGCGTGGCGACCGGGTCGGCATCCGCGGGCAGGGCCAGCTCCCCGACCAGCCGCAGCCCGTCGGCGGTGGGCAGGGTGACCGGGGTGCGTTTGGCCGGGAGTACGGTGGCAGGCCTGATGTCGGTCACGCCCCTGTCCTCCTGATCGCAGTGCTAGCCACGGGGGGGCGACCCCCCTGGCACCCCCCGCGGCGGGCCCCGGCGCAGCCGGTGCTGCCAGCACGACCGGTGCCAGTGCCTGCGCTCGTCCACGCCGACGTTGATCCCGTCGGCGGGCCAGGCGACCACGTGCGGCGTCCCAGGCGCGATCTCCTGGTCACAGCCCGGGCAACGGTAGGCCTTCGTCGTGCCCGCGCCGGGTTGCTGCCGGACCACCCAGTCCCCGTCGGGCCAGGATTCGACGCGCTCGGGTCCGGGCACAGGCGCCGGCGGTCCGGAGCGCTCGCGTCGGATCCTGCGCGGGCTCACACCTGTTCACCCTATGTGGGCGGCGACGCGCCAGTAGAGTTACCCGACGTGCGGCTCGTCATCGCGCGGTGCAGCGTCGACTACGTCGGCCGGCTCACCGCCCACCTGCCTTCCGCCCTGCGCCTGCTCATCGTCAAGGCCGACGGGTCCGTGCTCGTGCACAGTGACGGCGGCTCGTACAAGCCGCTGAACTGGATGTCGCCGCCGTGCCGGCTGACCGAGGAGCCGGGCAGGTGGTCGGTCACCAACAAGGCCGGCGAGACGCTCGTGATCACCATCACCGAGGTGATCAGCGACAGCTCGGTGGATCTCGGCGTGGACCCGGGGCTGGTCAAGGACGGCGTGGAGGCCCACCTGCAGGAACTGCTGGCCGCGCAGCTCGAGGTGCTCGGAGACGGCTGGCGGCTGGTCCGCCGCGAGTACCCGACCCCGATCGGCCCGGTGGACCTGATGTGCCGGGACGACGCGGGGCACAGCGTGGCCGTGGAGATCAAGCGCCGCGGCGAGATCGACGGGGTAGAGCAACTTACAAGGTACCTGGAGCTGCTGAACCGGGACCCGCTGCTGGCCCCGGTGCACGGCGTGTTCGCCGCCCAGGAGATCAGGCCGCAGGCGCGCGTGCTCGCGGTCGATCGCGGCATCCGCTGCGTGACGCTCAACTACGACCGGATGCGCGGCATGGAGCCGGAGGACACGCTGTTCTGACCGCGCGCGGGCTCCGGCCGGTCGGGCGGGACGCACACCATTCCGTCGCTGAAGCCCGCCGAGCCGATCCCGAACGCGGCGTTGAAGCGGTCGAGGTTCACCAGCGTCAGCAGGGCGGTGATCTCCACCAGCTGGCGATCATCGAAGTACGACCGCACTCGCGCGAACAGCTCGTCTGTGACTTCGACCGGTGTGCGCATCACCGCGGCGGCGTAGTCGAGCGCCGCCTTCTCACGATCGGTGAACAGGCCGCTGGACTGGTAGCGCGGCAGGGCGAGGAGTTCGTCGTCGGAGAAGCCGGAGTTGCGGCATATCTGCGAGCCGAGGTCGACGCAGAACTCACACCCGATCATTTGCGCGCCCTTCAGCTCGACCAGGTTCTTGATCCGTCCATCGACGGTCTTGCCCTTGCGGACCGCCTGGTTGAACCGGCCCATCCCGATCATCATCTTCGGCTGGTGCGCCCAGATCTCCATCGGCTCGATCCCGTTGCCGGCCTGCGGGTCGCGGCCGGTCAGCTTCTTCATCATCCGGGGGCCGAACCGGTAAACGAGCTTGACGACCGGACCGGCCTGGGACTTCGATACGCCCTTGATACGTGCCATCGGGCACCCTCCTGTCACATCGGCTGGGTTACGGGTCTTATCTGCATGACGCCAGGCTGCCAGGAATTGTGACGGGATGGTAAGGACGATCTGGGCCACGGCGATGCCCGCGGGCACCGACCGGGCCAGGTAACGGGGGCGTGGTTCCGGGCGGGTCAGGAGCGGAGCAGGTGGGCGTTGACGGCGCGGGCGCGGCCGGCCAGGTCGGGGAGCTCGATGACCGCCACGCCCGCGGCGCGGAGCTGGTCGGCGCCGTCGCCCGCGGTGAACACGGGAGGCTCGCGCCAGGCGAAGACGACCCTCGGTACCTGAGCGGCGAGGATGTGCTGGACGCAGGTCACCGGGCGGGAGGCGCGGGCGCCGCAGGGCACCAGCGAGCTGTAGACGGTGGCCCGCCGCAGCCGCGGGTCGCGGAACCCGAGCTTGCGCAGGGCGACCTCCTCGGCGTGGTCGTGCTCCTCCTGCTCGCGGGAGAACCCGGTGCTCAGCACCTCGCCGTCCTCGCCGGTGACGACCGCGCCGACCGAGAAGGCCGACTCCGACGGCGGGCACAGGCGGGACAGCTCGACCGCCCAGGCCAGGAACCGGTGGTCCGGGCCGCCGGGGCCGAGCAGGTAGCGGTGCAGGACCACGTCCTCGAGCCGGCGCACCTCGGCCAGGGTCATGGGACGGCCGGGACCACTGGGGTTCGAGGGGACATCGAGGCGGGGGACATCGAGGCGGGTGACATCGAGGCGGGGGGCGGCGGGGTCGGCCACGAAGAACGGCGCGGTGGCCAGCTGGAGTTCATCGGCCAGGTCGCGGGCGAGGAACTCAGCCAGGACACGCGAACCGCCTTCGACCAGGAGACGAACCACGTTCCGTTCGGTCAGATCTGAAAGGAGGATGTCGAGGGACAGGGGATCACCCGCGTCGATGAGTACGGCGCGGTCCCCCAGCCGGGCCCGGGCGGGGACCAGGGCCGGGGTGGCGCAGTAGACCAGGCGTTCGGCGCCGGGGGCGAAGAAGCGGGCCCGGGGGTCCAGGTTGGCGGTGGCGGTGAGGGTGACCCGGGCGGGGTGCTCGGGCAGGCCGCGGGCGGCGCGGCGGGCCCGGCGGCGCGGGTCCCGGATCAGCAGCCGCGGGTTGTCGGCGCGGACCGTGCCCGCGCCGACCAGGATCGCGTCGCACCCGGCCCGCACGTCATCGACGCGGTCCAGGTCGGCCGGGCCGGACAGGATCAGGCGCCGCGGGCTGGCGTCGTCCAGGTAGCCGTCGGCCGAGGTGGCGCAGGACAGGATTACGTACGGGCGTGAAGGCAAGCGGGGTCCCCCTCTCACGTTAAGGCTAGCTTCGGTGCTTTACTGGTCACCGATGCTAGAAACAGTCAATCCCGCGACCGGAGAGGTGCTGGCCACCTTCCCGGTGCACGGCCGCCGTGAGGTCGACGCGGCGGTCGCGGCCGCCCGCGAGGCGGCCATCTGGTGGGCCGGGCTCGGCTGGTCCGGGCGGCGCATCCGGCTGCTGGCCTGGAAGTCGTACCTGGTCAGGTACATGGGGCGGCTCGCCCAGCTGATGCACGAGGAGACCGGCAAGCCGCTGGACGACGCCAAGCTCGAGATCGTCCTGGCCGTGCTGCACATCGACTGGGCCGCCCGGCACGCCCGCCGGGTGCTGCGCCCGCGCCGGGTGCGCAGCGGCCTGGCGGCAATGAACCACGTCTCCACCCTGGAGTACCTGCCGCTGGGCGTGGTCGGCGTGATCGGGCCGTGGAACTACCCGGTGTTCACCCCGATGGGCTCGATCGCGTACGCGCTGGCGGCGGGGAACGCGGTGGTGTTCAAGCCGTCGGAGCTGACCCCGGCGACCGGGGCGTGGCTGGTCCGGGCGTTCGGTGAGGCGCTGGAGGTGTTCGGCGAGCCGCAGCCGGTGCTCCAGCTGGTCACCGGGCCCGGGTCGACCGGCGAGGCGCTGGCCCGCAGCGGCGTGGGCAAGGTCGCCTTCACCGGGTCGGCGGCCACCGCGCGGAAGGTGATGGCCGCCGCGGCGGACACCCTGACCCCGGTGCTGGCCGAATGCGGCGGCAAGGACGCCCTGCTGGTCAGCGCGGACGCCGACCTGGACGCGGCGGCCGACGCCGCGGCCTGGGGCGCGATGTCGAACGCGGGGCAGACCTGCGTGGGGGTCGAGCGGGTGTACGTGGCCGACGCGGTGTACCACAGCTTCCTGGAGCGGCTGACCCAGCGGGTGTCCGGGCTGCGGCCGGGTTCGGATCCGGAGGCTTCCTACGGGCCGATGACCTTGCCGGCGCAGACCGAGATCGTGGCCAAGCACGTGGCGGACGCGCTGGCCCGGGGCGGCAAGGCGGTGGTGGGGGGCGCCGATGCCGTCGCGCCGCCGTACGTGCGGCCGGTGATCCTCACCGACGTGCCGGAAGGGTCCGCGGCGGTGCAGGAGGAGACGTTCGGGCCGACGCTCACGGTGAAGCCGGTGGTCAACATGGCCGAGGCGGTGTCGTACGCCAACGCGGGGCGCTACGGGCTCGGCTCGGCGGTGTTCGCCCGCGACCGCCGCGCGGCCATGGCCGCGGCGCGGTCCCTGCGCACCGGGATGACGTCGGTGAACTCGGTGATCGGGTTCGCGACCGTGCCCGCGCTGCCGTTCGGCGGGGTGGGGGAATCGGGGTTCGGGCGGATCCACGGCGCGGACGGGCTGCGCGAGTTCACCCGGCCCAAGGCGATCACGCGGCAGCGGATGCGGCCGCCGATCACCCTGATGTCGTTCGGGCGGACCGACAAGGACATGCACCGGATCATCACGCTGGTCACGCTGCTGCACGGGCGGCTGTACCGGCCCCGGGGGTCACGCCGGGCGCACTAGGCGTGGTGGTGCCATCGGCTATCGTCCTCGGCCCGCCCCTGGGCCGGCCCGGCCTGCGTGGCGTGCCCCGCTAGTCGTCACCGTGGCACCCGCGTCAGGCCCCGCTGCCCGCGGTCGCCATCGCGTCAACGGGGTCGGCCGGGTCGGCCGGGGCCAGCGGGGCCCGGCCGGCGATGAGATCGGCGGCGCGCTCGGCAATCGCGATCGTCGGCGCGTTGGTGTTGCCCCGGGGCACGGCGGGCATCACCGACGCGTCGACCACGCGCAGGCCGGTGACCCCGCGCACCCGCAGCTCGGGGTCGAGCACGCTGCCCCACCGGGCCTCGCTGCCCATCGCGCAGGTGCCGACCGGGTGGTACAGGGTCCCGACGCTGGACCGCACGTAGTCGAGGAGTTCGGCGTCGGAGCGGACGTGCGCGCCGGGCGCGACCTCGCTCCGGCAGATGGCCGCCATGGGCTTGGCCGTCACGAACTCCCGGGCCATCTTCAGCCCGGCGACGAGCGCCCGGGCATCCCCGCCGCCGTCGGACAGGTAGCCGGGGTCGATGGCCGGCCGGTGCCGGGGGTCGGCGCTGCGGAGCCTGATCCGGCCCCGGCTCCGGACGTCGACCAGGGTGACCAGCACGGTCATGGCGCGCTGGGCCGGATCGGCCAGGCCCTGGTCGCGGAACGGCGCGGGCAGCACGTGCAGCTGGAGGTCGGGGGCGGCCAGGCCCGGCTCGGAGTGGGCGAAGCCGCCGGATTCGGCCACGTTGCTGGTCAGCGGGCCGCGATGGGTCACCTGCCAGCGCAGCGCGCCCATGTTGCCGCTCTTCTCCCACAGGCCGCGCAGCCGCGGGGTGGACCAGATGACCGGGAGCATGGGGTGGTCGGCCAGGTTCGCGCCGACCCCCGGGCTGTCGGCGACCGGCTCGATTCCGGTCTCGATCAGGTGGTCGGCCGGGCCGATGCCGGACAGCATGAGCAGCTGCGGGCTGTTGACCGCGCCCCCGCACACGATGACCTCGCCGTTGGCGCGGGCCGTCTCGGTCTGGCCGTGCCGCAGGTAGGTCACCCCGGTGGCCTGGCCGCCCTCGATGAGGATCTTGGTGACCAGGGCGTCGGTGTGCACGGTGAGGTTCGGCCGGGACATGGCGGGGTGCAGGTAGGCGGCGGCGGCCGAGCACCGGCGGCCCTTGCGCTGGGTGACCTGGTACCAGCCGACGCCGTCCTGGCGCGGCCCGTTGAAGTCCTCGTTAGCGGTCGCCCCCTGCTCGCGCGCCGCCGCGATGAACGCCTCGCAGGCGGGTGACTTGTACCGCATGTCCGAGACGGCCAGCGGGCCGCCCACGCCGTGGTAGGCCGACGCCCCGCGGGAGTTGTTCTCGGCCCTCCTGAAGTACGGCATGAGGTCCTCGTAGCCCCAGCCGGTGCAGCCGTGCTCGTCCCGCCAGGCCTGGAAGTCGCGCCGGTTGCCGCGGATGTAGATCATCGCGTTCAAGCTGCTGGATCCGCCCAGAACCTTGCCCCGCGGCCAGTAGACGGACCGGCCACCCGCCCGATGCTGCGGGACCGTGGTGTAGTTCCAGTCGTAGGCGCTCTGGAACAGCCGGCTGAGCGCGGCCGGCGCCTGGATCTCGTCGGCGTCATCGGCCGGGCCGGCCTCCAGCAGCAGGACGCTGACGCTGGAGTCGGCGGACAGACGCGCCGCCAGGACGCAGCCTGCGCTGCCGGCGCCGACGATGATGTAGTCGTACACGGCGGTCTCCTTCTCGGGGACAAAGGGAACAATAACGCGCCGTGGTCGGTGCCGGGGGCCTCGGGGGGTTTCAGCGCGGGTCCGGAGTCCGGCGGGCCCCCGAAGAACCGCCGGACTCCGAACGCCGGTAATCACTTATTGTAGTCGTTCGATTACATGCGTAGCCGGAATGCGGTCCTTCCGGTGATCACGTTTCGGTCGCGCTCGGCGGCCGCTCCCTTAGGGTGGGTTCATGTCGCGTGACCGCAGAAGTGCTGGCCTGGGGGGACGACCCGCCCAGACCCCCCCGCGCAGGGAGAACCCGGTCGTTCTGTCCCGCATCTACACGCGGACCGGTGACGACGGCACGACCGCGCTCGGCGACGGCAGCCGTACGGCCAAGACCGACTCGCGGCTGGCCGCGTACGCCGACGTGGACGAGGCCAACTGCGCGATCGGCGTGGCAATCACCTTCGGCGACCTGCCGGCCGACATCGCCGCGCTGCTGTCCCGGGTGCAGAACGAGCTGTTCGACGTGGGCGCCGACCTGGCCACGCCGGTCCGCCCGGAGCCGCCGCCTTACCCGCCGCTGCGCATCGATGAGGCCTACGTCACCCGGCTGGAGAGCGAGTGCGACTCCTACAATTCCGGCCTGCCCACCCTGCGCAGCTTCCTGCTGCCGGGCGGGAGCCCGGGGTCGACGCTGCTGCACGTGGCGCGGACGGTGACCCGGCGGGCCGAGCGCAGCGCGTGGGCCGCGGCCGGCGAGCACGGCGACTCGGTGAGCCCGCTGCCCGCCCGCTACCTGAACCGGCTGTCCGACCTGCTGTTCATCCTGTCCCGGGTGGCCAACGCCGGGCACGATGACGTGCTGTGGAAACCGGGCGGCGACCGCTGAGCCCGGACCACGTCCAGGTGGGAGCCGGGCGGCGCGGATTCGAGCCAGACGAGCAGGCCGGTGAGGCGCCGACTCGGCCAGGGCCAGGTCGACGGGGCCGGGGCCGGCGTCGCTCCCGGCCCCGTCCCGGCCTGGCACTCCGCCACGATGCGGCCGGGCCCGAGGATGGTGACCTCTTCCCCGGTGGGCGGCCGGCGCGCCACCACGACCAGGTCACGACGGGGGAAGGTGCGCTCGGGGCGCATCGAGAAGCCGAAGATGCGGTACCAGCGGAACTCGTCGAGCTGGTAGGAGGCCAGGCCCAGGCGCCACGGCCGGCCCCGCTGGCGCAGGCCGCACTCGACCGCGGCGCCGCGGCGTTCGAGCAGGAACCGCCGGGCCGCGATGCCCGAGGCGGCCAGGACGAGCAGGATCAGGAAGGCGGCGAAGAGCCAGGCCGCATCGAGCGCCAGCGCTTCGCCCAACCCGTCGCCTCGTCAGGCCTGGTCCGCGGCCCGCAGCAGCGCTCTGGCGTACTTCGCGTCGGCCGGTTCCTCGGCGCCCGAGCCGACCTCGGCGAGCACGGCGTCGAGCTCGCGTTTCGCCTGCTCGGTGTCGACCTCGGCGCCGAGCTGAGCC
>CAWDEB010000030.1:0-112577 GCA_963801155.1 uncultured Actinomycetes bacterium | reverse complement strand
CCAGGATGGATACCCGGTCGTCGGCCACGGACAGGAACCCGCCGCTGACCGCCGCGCGCACCGGGCGCTCGTCGGAGATGATCTCGACCAGGCTGCCCTCGGCCAGGATGCCGAACACCGGCGAGTGCCCGGTCAGCACGCCGATATCGCCCTCGGTGGTCTTGGCGATCACCGTGTTGGCCTCGCCCGACCACAGCTCGCGGTCGGGCACGACCAGCGCTACGTGCAAGGTCACCGCTCCAGCTCCCTGGCCTTCTTCTCCACGTCCTCGATCCCGCCGACCATGTAGAACGCCTGCTCGGGCAGGTTGTCGTACTTGCCCTCGCTGATCGCCTTGAAGGAGGCGATCGTCTCCTCCAGCGGCGTGAAGACGCCCGGCTGGCCGGTGAACTGCTCGGCCACGTACATCGGCTGGGACAGGAACCGCTCGATCCGCCTGGCCCGCTGCACGGTGATCTTGTCTTCCTCACCGAGCTCGTCGACGCCGAGGATGGCGATGATGTCCTGCAGCTCCTTGTAGCGCTGCAGGATCCGCTGCACCTCGCGGGCCACGTCGTAGTGGTCCTGGCCGATGTACCTGGCGTCCAGGATCCGTGAGGTGGAGTCTAGCGGGTCCACCGCCGGGTAGATCCCCTTCTCGGTGATGGCCCGGGACAGCGTGGTGGTCGCGTCGAGGTGGGCGAACACGGTGTGCGGCGCGGGGTCGGTGATGTCGTCGGCCGGCACGTAGATGGCCTGCATCGAGGTGATCGAGTGGCCGCGGGTGGTGGTGATCCGTTCCTGCAGCTGGCCCATCTCGTCGGCCAGCGTCGGCTGGTAACCGACCGCCGACGGCATCCGGCCCAGCAGGGTGGATACCTCCGAGCCGGCCTGGGTGAAGCGGAAGATGTTGTCGATGAACAGCAGCACGTCCTGCCCCTGCACGTCCCGGAAGTACTCGGCCATGGTGAGCGCGGACAGCCCGACCCGCAGCCGGACGCCCGGCGGCTCGTCCATCTGGCCGAACACCAGCGCGGTGTCCGCGATGACGCCGGACTCGGTCATCTCCAGGAACAGGTCGTTGCCCTCGCGGGTCCGCTCCCCCACCCCGGCGAAGACCGAGACGCCGCCGAAGTTCTGGGCCACCCGGCGGATCATCTCCTGGATCAGCACGGTCTTGCCCACGCCGGCCCCGCCGAACAGGCCGATCTTCCCGCCCAGCACGTACGGGGTGAGCAGGTCGATGACCTTGATGCCGGTGGTGAACATCTGGGTCCGCGGCTCGAGCTGGTCCAGCGGCGGCGGGTCGCGGTGGATCGGCCACCGCTCGGTGATGTTCAGGGACGAGGTGGGCACGTCGAGCGAGTTGCCGAGGACGTCGAACACGTGCCCCTTGGTCACGTCGCCGACCGGCACCTCGATCGGCGCCCCGGTGTTGATCACCTCGGCGCCGCGGATCAGGCCGTCGGTGGGCTGCATGGAGATCGCGCGCACGATGTCGTCGCCGATGTGCTGCTCGACCTCCAGCGTCAGCGTCCGGGTCTCGTCCCCCAGCACGACGTCCACGTGCAGCGCGTAGTAGATCTCCGGCATGTGCTCGGCCGGGAACTCGACGTCCACGACGGGGCCGATGACCCTGGCGACACGGCCGGTGCCGGCGGCGGTTCTGGTCCTCGCCGCTGGAGGCTGGGTTTTCAACGGTCGCGGTCATGTGTCCCTCACTCACTCGCTTGCGCTCGCGCCGGCCAGCGCGTTGGCGCCGCCGACGATCTCGCTGATTTCCTGGGTGATCTCGGCCTGCCGTGCGTTGTTCGCCTCACGGGTCAGCGTCTCGATCAGATCATTGGCGTTGTCCGTGGCCGCCTTCATCGCCCGGCGCCGGGAGGCCAGCTCGGCCGCGGCCGCCTCCAGCAGCGCGAAGTAGATCCGGCTCGCCACGTACTGCGGCATCAGGGCGTCGAGCACCTCGGCCGGGCCGGGCTCGAACTCGTACGGCGGCAGCGGGCCGTGCGGGCTCGGCTCGTCGGTCTCCTCGATCTGCAGCGGCAGGAGCCTGCGCACCGCGGGCCGCTGGGTCAGCATCGACACGAACTCGGTGGTGACCAGGTGGATCTCGTCCACCTTGTTTTCGGCCTCTTCGGCCTCGAACGCCTCCAGCAGGACGTCGGCGATCGCCTTCGCGTCCCGGTACCTCGGCGCGGCGGAGAAGCCGCTCCAGGACCGCGCCAGCTCGAGCTCGCGGAACCGGTGCCAGCCGATGCCCTTGCGGCCGGCCACGTACAGCACCGGCTGGACGCCCCGCTCGCGCAGCAGTCTGCCGCAGCCGGGCCGACTCGCGCAGCACGTTGGCGTTGTAGGCGCCGGCGAAGCCCTGGTCGCTGGTCAGGATCAGCACCGCGGCCCGGGTCGGATTCTGCCGGCTCGGTGGTGAACGGATGGGTGATATTGGTCGAGCGGCTGATCACCGCCTCCACCGCCCGGGTCAGTTCCCGCGCGTACGGCTCGGCGGCCCGCATCTGCTGCTGGGCCCGGACGATCCGCGACGACGCGATCAGCTCCTGCGCGCGGGTGATCTTGGCGATGGACTGGACGGTGCCGATCCGCCGCCTGACCAGGCGAAGCTGTGCTCCCATGACCTACTGCTTCTCGGCCGGCGCTGGGACGGGCCGCTTGGCGATCTTCTCCTGGCCCTCCTGCTCGAGCGCCTCGGCCGGCTCGTCCTCGCCGGGCAGCAGCTCGCCCGAGCTGGTCTCGAACGACTTGCGGAACTCCTCGACCGCGTCCTTGAGCGCGGTGACCGTGTCCTCGGACAGGTCCTTCGTCTCCCGGATCGCGGTCAGGATGCCCTCGTGCGACCGCTTCAGGTAGTCCAGGAAGTCGTGCTCGAACCGGCTGATGTCCTCCAGCGGCACGTCGTCCAGGTAGCCGTTGCTGCCCGCCCAGATCGATACCACCTGGTCCTCGACCGGGAACGGGTCGTACTGCGGCTGCTTGAGCAGCTCGACCAGGCGCGAGCCGCGGTCGAGCTGGGCCCGGGAGGCCGCGTCCAGGTCGGAGGCGAAGGCGGCGAACGCCTCCAGGTCGCGGAACTGCGACAGCGACAGCCGCAGGTTGCCCGCCACCTTCTTCATGGCCTTGACCTGGGCGTTGCCGCCGACCCTGGACACCGACCGGCCGACGTTGATGGCGGGCCGGACGCCGGCGTTGAACAGGTCGGCCTCGAGGTAGATCTGCCCGTCGGTGATCGAGATGACGTTCGTCGGGATGTAGGCGGAGATGTCGTTGGCCTTGGTCTCGACGATCGGCAGCCCGGTCATCGAGCCGCCGCCGAGCTCGTCGGACAGTTTCGCGCAGCGCTCGAGCAGCCGGGAGTGCAGGTAGAACACGTCGCCGGGGTAGGCCTCGCGGCCCGGCGGCCGGCGCAGCAGCAGCGAGATCGCGCGGTAGGCGTCGGCCTGCTTGGACAGGTCGTCGAAGATGATCAGCGCGTGCTTGCCCTGGTACATCCAGTGCTGCCCGATGGCCGAGCCGGTGTACGGCGCGATGTACTTGTAGCCGGACGGGTCGGAGGCCGGCGCGGCGACGATCGTGGTGTACGCGAGGGCGCCGTTGTCCTCCAGCGACTGGCGCACCTGGGCGATCGTCGAGCCCTTCTGGCCCACCGCGACGTAGATGCAGCGCACCTGGAGCTTCTCGTCGCCGGACTCCCAGTTCGCGCGCTGGTTGATGATCGTGTCGATGGCGATCGCGGTCTTGCCGGTCTGCCGGTCGCCGATGATCAGCTGCCGCTGGCCCCGGCCGATGGCGGTCATCGCGTCGATGGCCTTGATGCCGGTCTGCAGCGGCTCCTTCACCGGCTGGCGCTCGACCACCGAGGGCGCCTGGGTCTCCAGCGGGCGCAGCTCGGTGCTCTCGATCGGCCCCTTGCCGTCCAGCGGCTCGCCCAGCGGCCCGATCACGCGGCCGAGGAAGGCGTCGCCGACCGGCACGGACAGGATCTCGCCGGTGCGCTTGACCTGCTGGCCCTCCTCGATCTCGTTGAACTCGCCGAGGATGACGACGCCGATCTCGCGCACGTCCAGGTTGAGCGCCAGGCCCCGGACGCCGTTCTCGAACACGAGCAGCTCGCTGGCCATGGCCGAGGGCAGGCCCTCGACCCGCGCGATGCCGTCGCCGCACTCGATGACGGTGCCTATCTCTTCCCGCGAGGCGCCTTCCGGCTCATACTCCTGGACGAAGCGCGCCAGCGCGTCCCGGATTTCCTCCGGCCGGATCGTCAGCTCAGCCATTGTCCTGCCCGTCTTGTCTGGCACTGTCTTGTCGGATTCTTGCGCTGGCACATCAGCCCGCCAGCTTGCGCCGGACGGCGGCCAGGCGACTGGCCGCGGTCCCATCTATTAGCTCATCCCCGATCTGGACGGAAATTCCACCCACCACCGATGGATCCACGACGACATCCAGGTGAACGTCGTGCCCGTACGAGCGGGCCAGGGCCTGCGCGAGGCGCCTGCGCTGGCTCGCGGACAGCTCGACCGCCGTGCGCACCAGCGCGATCAGCTGCTGCCGCCGGCGCGCCGCGGCCTCGGCGCACATGTCCAGGGCGAGGGTGAGCGGGCGCCCGCGCGGATGCGTCACCATCTGGCCGATCAGGCCGAGCGTCACCGGGGTCACCTTGCCGTCCAGCAGGGTGTGCAGCAGCTCTTGCTTGCCGTCGGCGGGCAGCAGCGGATCGGCCAGCGCGGCCCGCAGGTCCGGATTGGCCGCGACCACCCGGCCGAACCGGAACAGCCCGTCCTCCAGGTCGTCGAGACCGTCTTCCGCCTCGGCGGCCAGGACCATGGCCTCGACCGCGAGCTGCTCGATCGCGTCGGCCAGGTCGCCGGAACTCGCCCAGTGGGCTTCGGCGGCCGCCGCGACCAGCCCCTCGGCGCGCGCGGTCACCTTCCCGTGCAGCAGCGCCGCGACGACCGCGCCCTTCTCCGCCGCGGGCTTGCCCGGGTCGGACAGCGCGCGCCGCAGCCCGTGCTCGGCGTCGAGCAGCCCGGTCACCGCGAACAGCTCGTTGGCGAGCCCGGTGGCCACGGTGGCGCTCGTGATGTGCTCCGCCGACAATCGCTCGGACAGTTCGGCGAACGAGGCTCTACTCACACCGCGCATGCTCACTCGCCTTCCGGGCGTACTTCGGGAATTTCTGCCGAACGGGCCATCGTGGCAGCTCCTACACCTGCTCGAGCTCGTCGAGGAAGCGGTCGACCATCCGGCTCTGCCGCGCGGTGTCCGTGAGCGACTCGCCCACGATCCGGCCGGCCAGCTCGGTGGCCAGCGACCCGACCTCGGTGCGCAGCGCGGTCAGCGCCTGCTGCCGTTCGGCCTGGATCTGGGCCTGCGCGGCCTCGGTCACCCGGCGCGCCTCGGCCTGGGCCTGCTCGCGCATATCGGCGATGATCTGCGCGCCCTGCTCCCTGGCCTCCTCGCGCAGCCGGGCCGCCTCGTGCCGGGCCTCGGCCAGCTGCTGCCGGTACTGCTCGAGCAGCTGCTGGGCCTGGGCCTGCGCCTCGTCCGACCGGGCCAGGCCGCCCTCGATCTGCTCGGTGCGCTCGGTCAGCGTCTGCTGGATCCTGGGCAGCGCCAGCTTGGCCAGGAAGCCGAACACCAAGACGAACAGGATCGTGCCGATGATGAACTCCGGCCACGAGGGGAGCAGCGGGTTCGTCGACGCCGTGCTGTCAGCGAGGGGGATCATGACACGGTTACCTCAGTACTTGAAGATGAACGGGGCCACGAGGCCGATCAGCGCGAGCGCCTCGGTCAGCGAGAAGCCGATCCACATGTACAGCGAGATGCGGCCGGTGGCCTCCGGCTGGCGGGCCATGGCCTCGATCGCGTGGCCGAAGACCAGGCCGATACCGATGCCGGGGCCGATAGCGGCGAGGCCATAGCCGATGGCGCCGGCGTTGATGCTTATCACGCTCTTGGGGGTCACGGCGGCCGTCACGAGAGCAGTGGTAAGAGACATAGATCAGTCCTTTACGTGTCGTACCGGCGGCTCGTCCCGCCGGATGGGTCGTAGGTATAGCGCGGTCAATGCGCCGGCTCCACAGAGGCAGCTATGTAGGTAGCGGTCAGCGTGGTGAAGATGAACGCCTGCAGCAGGGTGACCAGCGTCTCGAGCACGAACACGAAGATCGCCAGCGCGAAGGAACCCGCGGCGTAGAGCAACCCGACGGACAGGCTCAGCAGGTACCACGACGCGATCGTGAAGATCGTCAGCAGCAAGTGGCCGGCGAACATGTTCCCGAAGAGCCGCACCCCCAGGGTGAACGGCTGGAAGACGAAGAACCGCAGCAGCTCGACCGGGACCAGGATGATGTAGATCGGCCACGGCACGCCGGGCGGGATCATGGTCTTGAAGTAACCCCAGATGCCCTGGTGCTTGAAGCCCAGGTACAGGTAGAGGAAGTAGACGATGAACACCAGCGGCCACACGAAGCCGATCCTGGACGTGACCGGGAACTGGAGGACCGGGATCAGTTCCATGATGTTCATGACGTAGATGAAAAAGAACAGCGACACCAGGAACGGCAGGTAGGAGTCGCCCCGCCTGCCCAGCGACGGGCGGAGGATCTGGTCCCGCACGGCCAGGATGGCCATCTCGCCGAGGTTCTGCACGCCGCGCGGCACCAGCTTCGGCTTCCGGAACGCCGCCCAGAAGAACACGATCACCACGAGCGCGGCCAGGATCGCGAGCAGCATCGGCTTGGTGAACCCGAACGAGCCGATGGTGAAGAACGGCTTCCAGTTGAAGTCCTGCAGGCCCGGGGCGGGGAATCCGCACCCGCTGAAGATGTGGCACCCCCCGCTAGCGAGCCCACGTCACCGGTCACCGGTTATCTCCTTTCCGGGGTCTTGGGGCCCGCGTCATCGCTTGCTGCCTGCCGAAGCGGTGGATGATGTAGCCGATCGAGATGCCCAGGCCGACCAGCATGCCGACCGGGAACAGCAGCGGGACGTGCACGGCCCGGCCGATCAGCCAGCCGATGCCGCCGTAGGCCGCCATGCCGGCCAGCAGGTAGCTGAACACGGTCCAGCCGGTCTCCAGGCCCTGGGCCCGGCCCTGCGCCGCGGCCTGTTTCTGCGCGCGGGCGGCCGGGGTGTCGGCTCCGGTGCCGTGGTCGGTCATGTCACCCGCCTCGCCGCGCGGTTGGCTGCCGTGGTTGCTGGTCCGGTTCGACGTAGAGCATCTTGATCTTGATCGCCGTGATGGCCTGCGTGCCGCACCAGACCAGGATGCAGCCGAGCGCGGTGAGGCCGAGGGCCCGGTCGCTGAACGCGCTCATCGTGTTGAGCGTGGATACCACGACGGCCAGGGCCACGATCTTGACCAGGTAGGTGACCATCGCGGCCACCATCATGGCCTGCGGGCTGACCCGCGCGGCCCGCCCCACGACCAGCACGCTGAGGCCGAAGAACACGGTGACGATGGCGACCCCGATGAGTGCCCCGTACAGCCCCTTGACGCCGGCCAGCGCGGCGCTCACCGCGACCATGACCGCGGCCGCGGCGGCCGTCAGCGCTCCGGCGCGCCGGACGATGATGGCATACTTCGCCAGCATTACTTGGCTCCTGAGGGGTCGACAGCAACTACGCAGGCCCGGGGGTATGCCCCGCGTTCCTGGCAGGCGCCGGTCGCCGCGCCGCAGGGCCGGCGCGGGTATCCGGTTGTGTTGACGAAACGTATCACGGGCCTCTGCTCTGCCGAAGAGGGGCTGCTCGTGAAAGATATCACAAAGTCTTTGACTCTGTCTTTACCTGACCGCGCACAATTTATGACCAACTTCGGCCGCCGGGACCGGGGCCGGACCCGGCGGCCGTCGCCTTGGCGGCCCGGCGGCGGGACGCGATCGCGGACATTTTGCCTGCCCGGCTCCTGATCGCAGGGCCGTCACGGCGAGTGGCGGCCCCGGCCAGCCGCGGCCCGGCCGGGACGCGGTCGGGACGCGGTCGGCAAAGCGAAGGTAAAGAACAAGCAACCCACGGTGCGGCCGGGAGCCGGTCCGCGTCGCTACCAGGGCCGCGCGTCCCGGTGCCGGGGCTGAGCGAGCGGGTCGGAGTTCTCGGCGGGGCCAGCGGCCGGGGCCGGGCCCCCGGGGCCGGAGGCGGGGCCGGGATACGCGAACGGGTTGACCGGATTTGCCTCCGGCAGGCGGCCCGCTCGGGGCAGCTGGCCGCCCGGGAACGGCGCGGCGTCCGGGAACGGGGCGGGCGGGAACGGCGAGCCGCCGGACGAGGGCGCGCCGCCCAGGACGGGACCAGCTGGGCGGGCGAGCGGCCGACGGAGTGGCCCGGCGCGCGGCCGCCGCGGCCGTCCCGGGCCGGCTGACGGCCGGGATGGCCTGACCCCGGCCCAGCAGCCGCCAGGGGCGCAGCCGGGGCATGGTGACGGGCAGCAGGGTGAGCACCGCGAGCGCGGTCGCGGCCTCGAGCACGACCAGGCGGGTACGCACCACCGACAGCGAGACGACCGTGACCGAGAACAGGGCCGCCCACAGGTACATGATCAGTACGCTCTGCCGGTAGGAATGGCCGATGTTGAGCACCCGGTGGTGCAGGTGCTGCCGGTCGGCGGCCATCAGCGGCTTGCCCGCCCGGGTGCGGCGGATGATCGCGAACATCAGGTCGGCGTACGGGATGACGAAGATCGCGGCGGGCACCAGCAGCGGGAGGAAGGTCGGGTACCGGTCCAGGGCGTGGTTCTGGGCGTAATTGGTCAGCAGGGCGGGATCGAGCGACGCGGTGCTCGAGATCGGCCCGTAGGCCAGCATCAGGCCGAGCAGCATGGCGCCGATGTCGCCCATGAAGATCCGGGCCGGGTAGAAGTTGTGCGGCAGGAACCCGAGGCACATGCCGGCCAGCAGCGCCGAGGACACCGCGGGCAGCGACTGCGAGGAGTTCCCGATCGTCTTGATGAGCGTGTACGAGTAGACCAGGAACGACAGCGCGGCGACGGCCACGATGCCCGCGGCCAGGCCGTCCAGGCCGTCGATGAAGTTGATCGCGTTGATCGTGATCACGACGAGCAGGATGGTGAGCGTCAGGCTCAGGTCCGGTTCCAGCGAGAACACGCCGCCGCTGGGCATCGGCAGCCAGGGCAGCGACTGCCCGCTCCAGACCAGGATGCCGGCCGCCGCCACCTGCCCGGCCAGCTTGCTGATCGCGCTGAGACCCCACCGGTCGTCGATGAACCCGACCACGACCACGAGCGCGCCGGCCAGCAGCAGCCCGGCCTCGGTCTTCGACCCGGCGGACTGGAAGGGATCCTGCAGGGAGGTCAGCCGGCTGGCCACGATCAGCCCGGCGACGAGCCCGCCGTACATGGCCAGGCCGCCGAGCAGCGGCGTCGGCTCGGTGTGGGTGTCCCGGGCCCGGGGCGCGTGAATCGCGCGGGTCGCGACCGCCACCCGCCGCACCAACGGGGTGAGCAGGAAGGTCACCGCGGCGGTGACGAGCAGGACGAGCACGTACTCGCGCATGCCGCCTCAGCGGATCGGGATCGGGTCGGCTTTCATCACCGCCACTTTATGCCACCCGCTAGCTGCCCGAGGGCCGCTCGTCGGCCGGCGCGTCGACGCGGCGCAGCCGCCGCCCTCCAGCGGGTGCGGCGCGGCGGGCTTGAAGTCCGCGGTGCCGGGGCCCGCGGCGAGCTGCTCGTTGTCGGCGATGACCGACGCCACGGTGCGCAGCCGGTCCACCGAGAGCGCCCCGGCCCGCAGCAGCGTGGGGATGGTGCCGGTCAGGTCGAGGATGGTCGACGGGACGTGGTCGGGACACGGCCCGCCGTCGAGATAGACCGAGACCGCCTCGCCGAGTTGCTGCTGCGCCTCGTCGGCCGTGGTGGCGGCCGGCTGGCCGGTGCGGTTCGCGCTGGACACCGCGAGCGGCCCGGTCTGCTTCAGCACGTCCAGCGCGACCGCGTGCAGCGGCATCCGCAGGGCCACCGTGCCCCTGGCGTCGCCTAGGTCCCACAGCAGCGTCGGGCTGGCCCGGAAGACCAGGGTCAGCGCGCCCGGCCAGAACTCGTCGATCAGATCCTGCCCGAACGCCCCGAGGTCCTCGACCAGCGCCGCCGCGGCCCGCGCGGTGCCGACGAGCACGGGCGGCGGCATGTTCCGCCCGCGGCCCTTGGCGGCCAGCATGGTGGTGACGGCCGCGGGGATGAACGCGTCCGCGCCGACGCCGTAGACCGTGTCCGTCGGCAGCACGATCAACTCGCCCGCCCGCGCCGCCGCCACGGCGGCGTCGACCCCTGCGATGCGGGACTGCGGGTCCCGGCAGTCGTAACGTGTGCTCATTCTCAGGCACCCTCACCGGATTTCATCGGGCCCAGACAGACGTGACGAAGCGGTCACGCCCGGCCAGGTCCTTGTTGTTGCGTGTGTCCCGCCAGCCGGATTCCTCCGGGAATACCCAGTACACGGCGGCTCCCTGCTGGGCGCCGTGCTCGACGGCCACCAGGCCGCCGGGGCGGAGCAGCCGCCGCGCGGTACGTTCCACGGCGCGGATGGCGTTCAGCCCGTCCGCGCCGCTCCACAGCGCGGCGGGCGGATCGTACTCGCCGACCTCCGGCGGCACGGACGCCCCGACCGGGATGTACGGCGGGTTGCTGATCACGAGGTCAACCGTACCGCCGAGTTCGTCGAGCACCTCGCCGAAGTCGCCCGCGTGCAGCATGACGCGCCCCGCCGTGTACGGGGCGGTCTCGACGTACCTGGTGATGTTGCGCTCGGCCCAGGCGCGGGCCAGCGGGTCGGCCTCGACCGCGTGCACCCGGGCCCGGGGCACCTCCTGCGCGATGGCCAGCGCGATGGCGCCCGACCCGGTGCCGAGGTCGGCCGCGACCGGCTCGGCGACGTCCATCTCCCCGAACCTGTCAATGGCCCAGCCGGTCATCACCTCGGTCTCCGGCCGGGGCACGAACACGCCCGGCCCCACCTCGAGCTCGAGGTACCGGAAGTGCGCCTGGCCGGTGATGTGCTGCAGCGGCTCGCGGGCGGCCCGGCGGGCGATATCGGCCCAGAACCGCGCGTCGAAGGCGGAGTCGGGCACGGTGTGCAGCTCGCCGCGCCTGACCCGGTGCACGCTGGCCGCGATCAGCTCGGCGTCGGTGCGCGGCGATTCCACCCCGGCCTCGGCCAGCCGCGCCGCGGCCAGCGCTACCTCGTCAAGCAGCAGGCTCATCATCGCCAGGCACCCCGGACATCCCGGACGTCCCGGAGTCCAGCTTCGCGGCCAGGTCCGCGGCGGCCAGCGCGTCGATCACCGCGTCGAGTTCGCCGTCGATGACCTGGTTGAGGTTGTAGGCCTTGTAGCCCACCCGGTGGTCGGAGATGCGGTTCTCCGGGAAGTTGTAGGTGCGGACCCGCTCCGACCGGTCCACGGTCCGGACCTGGCTGCGCCGCTCGGCGCTGGCCTTCGCGTCGGCGTCGGCCTCGGCCTGCGCCAGCAGCCGCGCGCGCAGCACGCGCAGGGCCTGCTCCTTGTTCTGCAGCTGGCTCTTCTCGTTCTGGCAGGACACGACGATGCCGGTCGGCAGGTGGGTGATCCGCACCGCCGAGTCGGTGGTGTTCACGCTCTGCCCGCCGGGACCGGAGGACCGGAACACGTCCACCTTCAGGTCATTGTCGTTGATCTGCACCTCGACCGGCTCGGCCTCGGGCACGACCAGCACGCCGGCGGCGGAGGTGTGGATACGTCCCTGCGACTCGGTCACGGGCACCCGCTGCACGCGGTGCACGCCGCCCTCGTACTTCAGCCGGGACCACGCGCCCTCGGCGCCCTTGCCCTTCACCGCGACCGTCGCGTCCTTGACGCCGCCCAGGCCGGTGATGGTGGAGTCCAGGATCTCGGTCTTCCAGCCGCGCCGTTCGGCGTAACGCTGGTACATCCGCAGCAGGTCACCGGCGAACAGCGCGGACTCCTCGCCGCCCTCGCCCGCCTTGACCTCCAGGATGATGTTGCGCCCGTCGTTCGGGTCCCGGGGCACCAGCATCCTGCGCAGCTCGGCCTCGAGCTCCTCGCGGCGGGCGGCCAGCTGCGTCGCCTCCTCGGCGAAGGAGGAATCCTCCCTGGCCAGCTCGCGCGCCGCCTGCTCGTCCGCGGAGATCTGCTGCCATTCGGTGTACGCGTGCACGATCGGGGTCAGCTCGGCGTAGCGGCGGCCCAGGGTACGGGCCTTCTCCTGGTCGGAGTGGACGGCCGGGTCGGCGAGCGCGTGCTCAAGCTCCGCGTGCTCGCTGACCAGATCCGCTAGCCGGTCAAACACGTAGTTTCCTTACTTCTGACTTGCTTGGGCATGCGACGAGCCGGGGTCCGGGGTACGGACCTCGGCTCGGCGGGGTTACTTCTTGGTGGCCTGCTGGCCGGAGGCCTTGCCGAAACGCTTCTCGAACCTGGCGACGCGGCCGCCGGTGTCCAGGATCTTCTGCTTGCCGGTGTAGAACGGGTGGCAGCTCGAGCAGACATCGGCGTGGATCGTGCCGCCGGGCGCGGTGCTCCGGGTGGTGAACGTGTTCCCGCAGCTGCAGGTCACCGTGGTGACGTGGTACTGGGGGTGGATGTCAGGCTTCATTGACAAACTCCTGCCTCGGCGGTCGCCGGGTCGCCCAGCACCAACTGAGCGTGAACCGGTACCGCATGATTGTGGCTTCTAGTGTGCCAGACCATGAAACGGATTTTCCTGACCTGGCATTCCCTGTGGCAGCTTAGGAGCCGAGGGTGGTCTTCTGGACCTGGAGCAGGAACTCGGCGTTGCTCTTGGTCTTGCGCATCTGCTCCATGAGCAGCTCGAGGGCCTGCTGGGGCTCCAGGGCGTGCAGCACACGGCGCAGCTGCCACACGATCTTGAGCTCCTCGGGCGCGAGCAGGATCTCTTCCTTGCGGGTGCTCGACGCGTCCACGTCGACCGCCGGGAAGAGCCGCTTCTCGGCGAGCTCACGGCGCAGCCGCAGCTCCATGTTGCCGGTGCCCTTGAACTCCTCGAAGATGACCTCGTCCATCCGGGAGCCGGTCTCGATCAGCGCCGCGGCCAGGATGGTGAGCGAGCCGCCGTTCTCGATGTTGCGCGCCGCGCCGAAGAACCGCTTGGGCGGGTAGAGCGCGGTGGAGTCCACACCACCGGACAGGATGCGGCCGCTGGCGGGCGCCGAGTTGTTGTAGGCGCGCCCCAGCCGGGTGATGTTGTCGAGCAGGATGACCACGTCGTGGCCCATCTCCACCAGCCGCTTGGCGCGCTCGATGGCCAGCTCGGCCACGGTGGTGTGGTCGTCGGCCGGGTGGTCGAAGGTCGAGTGGATCACCTCGCCCTTCACCGTGCGCTGCATGTCGGTGACCTCTTCTGGCCGCTCGTCGACCAGGACGACCATGAGGTGGCACTCCGGGTTGTTCTTGGTGATCGCGTTGGCGATGGCCTGCAGGATCGTCGTCTTGCCCGCCTTGGGCGGAGAGACGATCAGGCCGCGCTGGCCCTTGCCGATGGGGCAGATCAGGTCGATGATCCGGGTGATCATGTTGCCCGGGTCGGTCTCCAGGCGGAGCCTGTCCTGCGGGTACAGCGGCACCAGCTTGGAGAAGTCGGGCCGGGACGTCGAGCGCTCCGGGTCGAGGCCGTTGACCTTGTCCAGCCGGACCAGCGCGTTGAACTTCTCCCGCCGCTCGCCCTCGCGCGGCTGGCGGACTGCGCCCTCGATGACGTCGCCCTTGCGCAGGCCGTGCTTGCGCACCTGGGACAGGGAGACGTAGACGTCGTTCGGCCCGGGCAGGTAGCCGGTCGTGCGGACGAAGGCGTAGCCCTGGCTCTCGAGCACGTCCAGGATGCCGGCGATCGGGATGAGCACGTCATCCTCGGCGATCACGGGCTCGGGGTCGCTCTGGCGGTCACGCCGGCGGTTCCGGTTCCGGAACCGGTCGCGGCTGCGCCGCCGGCCGCGGTCCCCGTCGTCGTCGCGGAACTGGTCGCCGCCCCCGGGCCCGCGGCCCGCCGCCACCGGCTCCCGGCGGTCGCCGCCCTGGTTCCGGTTATCGTGGTCGCGGCTCTGCTCGCGCCCGCCCTGCTCGCGCCCGCCCTGGTCCCGGCCGCCCTGGTCCCGGCCGCCTTGCTCGCGGCCGCCTTGCTCGCGGCCGCCCTGGTCCCGGCCGCGGGAGGGCTGGCCGTTCCGGCGCCGGCGGTCGCCGCGCTGCGCGTCGCCCTGGGCGGTCTCCGCCGCGGCGCCGCCGCCGTCCTGGGCCCGGTTGTCCTGGGTCCGGTTGTCCTCAGCCGGGCCGTCCCGGCGAGCGGCCGACTCGGCGTCCTCGTAGAAGCTCAGCTGCTGACCGGAGCCGTCCGCGCCGATGCCACCTCGGGCTGCGGGTCGCCGTCGCCGAGGCCGGACGGCGCGCTATCTCCGATGCCTGGCCGCGAGTGTGTGTCTGGTTCCATGGCGTCCTGCTTCTGCGGGCGGGTCGCGTCGGCTCCCGCAGACGCGGCCCGCTGGTCCGAACCCTGCCGGGCGACACTCGCCTGCTGGCGGGGGCCTCCGCCCTGCCGCGCCTCGATCGCCTCGATGAGCTGGTTCTTACGCATCCGGCCCGCGCCCGGGATGGCCAGGGTCTGCGCGATGCGCTGCAGCTCGGGCATGAGCAGCGAGGAAAGGCCGGTACCACCGCGACTGCGCGACTTGGACGTCGATGCCGTCGCTCCTGAGGCCGCGGGGGCATCCTCAGACGCGGCTGGCGCGCCGGTGAGGATTTCGGTTGTGTCGCTCACTAATGGTCCTTCCATGATTTCTCGGCCGCCTGGGTGAACCCGCTAGGCCCGTCGACCCTGTACAGCGGCCCCTCGGGGCCGAGTCTGATTCGCGCTGTTCTGGTCCTGCCGCCAGATATCCGCGATTACCGCAACGCTTTACGTTCCTCCGTGCGTCGCCGTGTGCCCGCAAGCCAGGAGGATGAGTCGGAAAGCGCCCGGACGGCCGGGTCGCCCGCACCCTTCGTACCGGGGAGAGAGCGGGGCACCCTGCGCCAAAGATCTCGGGTACGGCAACAATACCGTCCCATGGGAGTTTTCCGGCTAGCGTCCGGTCTGCCGACGAGCACCCAATCCAGAGTGGGGCACCCTGTGCGCCACTAAGCCTAACACCATGAGGACTCACGGCATTCCTTCGCAGCCGTCCGTGTCGCGCGGAAGAGGAGGAACGGTCTCACGAGGCCCGCCAGCAGCCTCGGGCATCCGGCATCCTCAGTTCCAGGTGTGACGATGAAGCCTGGCGCTGCCGCCGCATACCAGGTCGGACGGCTTGGCCGCTGCCTCCCGCGTCAGCAGCCCGGCGGTGGCTCCGGGCGCAGGACACGCGCGCCTTGCCGCTCGACGTCTAGCGGGCTTATGTGCCATGCAATACCCGTTTCTCTCACGATTGAACCCAAGCTGTCCAGGTCGTGGCGATAATCCGGCCCACCACGGGCCCCGAGGAACGCGAGCACCGAGGGACCCGCCCCCGACACCACGGCGGGCAGGCCCGCGGCCCGCAGGTCGCGCACCAGCGCGTGCGTCGGCGACATCGCGCTGGCCCGGTAGTCCTGGTGCAGCCAGTCCCGGGTCGCGTCGAGCAGGACATCCGGTCCGGCGCCCGGCTGGGTCAGCGCGGCGACCAGCAGGGCGCTCCGCCCGGCGTTGGCGGCCGCGTCCCGGTGCGGGATCATCTCGGGCAGCAGGCCGCGGGCCAGCTCGGTGCGCACCGGTGCGGGCGCGACGCACACCACGGGCGTGACAGACGGCAGCGGCTCGAGGCGGACCATGCGCGGGCCGTCCGGCTCCACCCAGGCGATGGTGAGCCCGCCGGCCAGGCACGCGGCCACGTTGTCCGGATGGCCCTCGATGTCGCTGGCCAGCGCGAGCAGGGCCGCATCCGGGAGCTTGCCGGGGCCGGAGGCGGACAGCGCCCGGGCCGCGAGGATGCCGGCCACGATCGCGGCGGCCGAGGAGCCGAGGCCCCGGCCGTGCGGGATCCGGTTCACGCTGCGCAGCCCGATCCCCGGCGGCTGCCCGCCGGTGACGGCGAACGTCACCCGCATGGCCCGGACCACGAGGTGTTCCTCGCCCGAGCCGGCCAGGTCCGCGCCCTCACCGGAGACCTCGATGGACAGGCCCGCCGGGAGGATCCGCGCCTCCACCTCGTCGTACAGCGTCAGCGCCAGCCCCAGCGCGTCGAAGCCGGGCCCGAGATTGGCGCTGGTCGCGGGTACCCGCACCCGGACCGGCTCCGCCGTTGGGCGGGGGCGATGGGGCCGGGGGCTAGGCAAGGCCGAGGGCGGCCGCGGCGGCGCCGGGATCGGCGGCGATGGTGGCCGGGGCCGGGGCGCCGGACAGGGCCCAGTCCGGGTCCTTCAGGCCGTTCCCGGTGATGGTGCAGACCACCCGGGAGCCCGCCGGGATCTGGCCGCTCGCGCTGGCCTTGAGCAGGCCGGCCACGCTGGCCGAGGAGGCCAGCTCGCCGAATACCGCTTCCCGGGTGGCCAGCAGCCGGTAGGCGGCCAGGATCTGCCGGTCGGTCACCGAGTCGATCAGGCCGCCGGACTCGTCGCGGGCCGAGGTCGGCCTGCCGCCAGGAGGCCGGATTGCCGATCCGGATCGCGGTCGCGATCGTCTGCGGCTGCAGCACGGGCCGGCCGGTCACGATCGGCGCCGCCCCGCTGGCCTGGAACCCGAACATCCGGGGCGCGCGCGCCGCGAGGCCGGCCCGGTGGTACTCGGTGTAGCCCATCCAGTAGGCAGTAATGTTGCCGGCGTTGCCGACCGGCAGGCAGTGCACGTCCGGCGCGTCGCCGAGGTCGTCGACGATCTCGAAGGCGGCGGTCTTCTGGCCCTGCAGGCGATCCGGGTTGACCGAGTTGACCAGCGCCACCGGGTACTGGGCGGCCAGCTTCCTGGCCACTTCGAGGCAGTCGTCGAACGAGCCGTCCACCTGCAGCAGCCGCGCGCCGTGCACCAGCGCCTGGGCCATCTTGCCGATGGCGATCTTGCCGCGGGGCACGAGCACCGCGCAGGTGAGGCCGCCCCGGGCCGCGTAGGCGGCGGCGCTCGCGCTGGTGTTCCCGGTCGACGCGCAGATCACCGCCTTGGCGCCGGCCCCGGCGGCCATGCTGATGGCCACCGTCATGCCCCGGTCCTTGAACGACCCGGTCGGGTTGCCGCCCTCCACCTTGAGGTACACGTCGCAGCCGGTGCGGGCGGACAGCACCGGCGCGGGGAGCAGCGGCGTGCCGCCCTCGCGCAGGGTGATCACCGGCGTGGCGTCGGTGACCGGCAGGCGGTCCCGGTACTCGGTGATCACCCCGCGCCACTGCGGCCGGGCGGTTCCTGGCGCTGGCTCGCTGGCACCGTGCTGGGTTATCATTCTTCCTCCCCCTCCACGCGCATGACGCTGGCCACGGCGCGCACCACGGGCAGCGCCTCGAGGTCGCGGACGGTCGCGGCCAGCGCCGCGTCCCGCGCCGTGTGGGTCACGATCACCAGCTGGGCCTCCTCGCCCCGGCTGGCCTGGCGGACCGCCTCGATGGACACGTCGTGCCGGGCGAAGGCCTCCGCCACCGGGGCCAGCACGCCGGGCCGGTCGTCCACGTCGAGCGAGACGTGGTAGCGGGTGAGCGTCTCCCCCATCGGCATGACCGGCAGCCCGGCGTAGGTAGAGGCGTCCGGGCCGCGCGTTCCGGCCAGCCGGTTCCTGGCCACCGCAACGATGTCCCCCAGCACGGCGCTCGCGGTCGGCGTGCCGCCCGCGCCCGCGCCGTAGAACATCAGGCGGCCGGCCGAGGAGGCCTCGACGAACACCGCGTTGTACGCCTCGGCCACGGCGGCCAGCGGGTGCGAGCGCGGGATCATCGCCGGGTGCACGCGGACCGAGATGCCGCCCTGCCCATTTCCGGCGCACCGCTCGCAGATGGCGAGCAGCTTCACCACCCGGCCCAGCGCCCGGGCGCTGCCGATATCCGCGGCGGTGACCTCGGTGATGCCCTCGCGGTGCACGTCGGCCGCGGTCACCGGGGTGTGGAAGGCCAGGCTGGCCAGGATGGCCGCCTTGGCGGCCGCGTCGAACCCCTCGACGTCCGCGGTCGGGTCGGCCTCGGCGTAGCCAAGGGCCTGGGCTTCCTCCAGCGACTCGGCGAAGCCCGCCCCGGAGGAATCCATCCGGTCCAGGATGTAGTTGGTGGTGCCGTTCACGATGCCGAGCACGCGGTGGACCGTGTCCCCGGCCAGCGACTCCCGCAGCGGCCGCAGCAGCGGGATCGCCCCTGCCACCGAGGCTTCGTAGTACAGGTCGGCACCGTACTCGCGGGCCGCGGCGTATATCTCCGCGCCGTTCTCGGCGAGCAGGGCCTTGTTCGCGGTGACGACCGGCTTGCCGTTCTTCAGCGCGGCCAGCAGCAGCGACCTGGCCGGCTCGATGCCGCCGATCACCTCGACCACGATGTCCACATCCGGGCGGGTGACCAGCGCGTGCGCGTCCGCGGTGAGCAGCGCCCGGTCGATCGCCGCGGCCCGCGGGTGGCTGACCCGCCGCACCGCGATGCCGACCAGCTCCAGCCGGGCGCCGATGCGCAGGGCCAGGTCGTCGGCCTGCTCGACGAGCAGGCGGGCCACCTCGGACCCGACCACCCCGCAGCCGAGCAGGGCCACCTTCAGCGCGGGCATGAGCCCCGTGGTCCCGGTCAACCGACGTCCAGGCTCAGCAGGTCGTCCAGGCTCTCGCGCCGGACGATCACGGAGGGACCGGTGCCCTGGCCGACCGCGACCACCGCCGGCCGGGGCACATGGTTGTAGTTGCTGGCCAGGGAGCGGCAGTAGGCGCCGGTGGCCGCGACGGCCAGCAGGTCGCCGGAGGCCAGGTCGGACGGCAGGTACGCGTGCCGGACCACGATGTCGCCGCTCTCGCAGTGCCGGCCCACCACCCGGGACAGCATCGGCGGGGCCGCGGACTCGCGCGAGGCCAGCGCGGCCGTGTACTCCGCGTCGTAGAGGGCGGTCCTGATGTTGTCGCTCATGCCGCCGTCCACGCTGACGTAGGTGCGCAGCCCGTCCACGTCCTTGATCGTGCCCACCGTGTACAGCGTCACCATGGACGGCCCGATGATGGCGCGGCCCGGCTCGACGGTCAGCCGCGGCCGGGCCAGCCCGGCGGCCGCGCACTGGCCGTCCACGATCCGGCGCAGGCTCTGGGCCAGGTCCTTGGCCTCGGGCGCGTCGTCCTCTTCGGTGTAGGCGATGCCGAACCCACCGCCCAGGTCCAGCTCGGCGATCTCGGTGCCGTGCTCGTCGCGGATCCGGACGGCCAGTTCGATCACCCGGTGCGCGGCCACCTCGAAACCGGCCGCGTCGAAGATCTGCGAGCCGATGTGCGAGTGCAGCCCGGCAAAGTCCAGGCCCGGGCAGGCCACGACGCGCCGCACCGCCTCGTCGGCGGCGCCCGAGGCCAGCGAGAAGCCGAACTTCTGGTCGTCGTGCGCGGTGGCCATGAACTCGTGGGTGTGGGCTTCCACCCCGGTGGTGACCCGGACCAGGACCCTCGGACGCGTGCTCGGCCCCCCGGCTGGCGGGCATGCCGCACCGGTCAGGTAGGCCAGGCGGGCGATCTCCTCGAAGGAGTCGGTCACGATGTGCCCCACCCCGGCCGAGATCGCGCGGGCCAGTTCGTCCAGTGTCTTGTTGTTGCCGTGCAGCGTGATCTGCTCCGGCGGCACGCCGGCCGACAGCGCCACCTCCAGCTCGCCGCCGGTGCAGACGTCGACGCCGAGGCCCTCTGAGCTCACCCAGCGCAGCACCGCGCGGGAGCAGAACGCCTTGGCCGCGTAGAACACCCGGGCCTGCGGGCCGAACGCCTCGATGTACTCCCGGCACCGGGACCGCACGTCGTCCTCGTCGCAGACGTACAGCGGCGTGCCGAACTCGGCCGCCAGGTCCCGCGCGTCCGCACCGCCGAGGGTGAGCACGCCGCCGGCTCGCCGCGCGCCGCGCGGCCAGATGCCGGGGTGCAGGGCGTTGAGGTCGTTCGGCGGGGCGGGCGGATGATCGGCGGGCAGCACGTCACCATGGCGTGGCCCGGCCGGGTGCGCGACACGGCTCATGCGGTTCCCTTCTTACAGCCTGCTGGGCGCGTCGATGCCGAGCAGGCCGAGGCCGACGGCGAGCCCGGTCCGCGCCGCGTCCGCCAGCCACAGCCGTTCGCTGCTGATGCTCGGTATCGTCGTGAAGCCAGTAGTGCTCATGGTGTCAATCGTCCGCGCTGCCAGTTCCTCCAGGTACCCGGCGAACTGGTCGGGCCGGCCGCGGCGCGCGGCCATGGCCACCCGCTCCGGGAGCCAGGACAGCGCGTCGAGCAGCGCCAGCTCCGGTGGTGCCATGAGCTGGCGCGGCTGGAAACCGGCTGGTCCCATCCGCAGCGAGGCGGCCCAGCGCAGCACGGCGGCAGCGGCGGCATGCGCGTACCGAACAGCATAGGCGGGATTGCCCAGCACATGCCGCGCGATGCCCTCCGCCCGCGGCGGGCGGCTGCCAGGGGGCATCCGCGCGAGCGCGAACCGGACCGCGTCGAGCCCCGCGTAGGCGACCGCCGCGGGGACCGGTGAGGCGGGGGCGGGAGGTGGAACCACGATGCGTTCGGGATAAGAAATGATGGTCGCGCCCGCGGTGGCGGCGAGCCGGGCGGTCAGTTGTGTGGCGAGGGCGGCCCGGGCGGACGGCCAGTCGGGTGCGGCGGTCAGGTCCGCGGCGGCGGGCCCGTGCGCGGTGCGGCCGTGGAGCGCGTCGCTGCCCGCGCAGGCCGGGCCGGCCCGCGCGATCCGCACCGCGAGGCCGGCCAGGGCGTCCCGGGTGACGGTGACGGTCAGGTAACCGGGGCCGGTGACCTCGGCGGCGGCGATCCAGGGCTCGCGGGCCAGGCAGGCGGCCAGCGCTCGGGCGGCCGCGCGGGGATCGCCTCGGGCGAGGCGGAACGGGAGGCTGGAGGCGTAGCTGCCCGGCTCCGGGCCCGGGCGGAGCAGCGGGTCTTCGTCCGGCCGGACCCCTTTCCCGGCCGCGGCGAGGATGGCGCGCCGCAGCTCGGCGGTGATCACTTAGCTGGCGCCGGCCAGCTCGCGGACGACGCGGATCATCTCGTTCGGGTCGAAGGGCTTGGTCAGATAGGCGTCGGCGCCGACCCGGGTGCCCCGGGTCTTGTCGTCCTCCTGGGCGCGGGCGGAGATCAGCACCACCTTGATGTGGGCGGTCTCCGGTGACTTGCGCAGCTGGACCGCCGTCTCCCAGCCGTCCAGCCGCGGCATCATGACGTCGAGCGTGATGACGTCCGGATCGATGTCCGTCACCTTGTCCAGGCAGTCCTGCCCGTCCACCGCCGTCTCCACCTCGAACCCCTCGAGCTGGAGGTTGACCGCGATCAACCGTCTGATCACCTCGTCGTCGTCCACGACGAGCACCCGTCCCAATCCGTGCGTCACTCGCGTGAGGGTAGCGTCTTCCGGCCGGTGATGGCGTCCCTCGACACGTTATCCAGGAAACGATGGGCCCTTTGAGCCCGTTCGGGCGGCTGGGGCGCAGTCCTCCCCGCGCGTTTCCGGCGCGCTTTGCGGCGCTTTCTGGCGCTTTCCGTGCGCTTTCCGTGCGCTTTCCGGCGCGCGCCGACCGTCGGCTCCTGCGGCGAGAACCATCGCGGAACGCGCCCCAGGTGGACCACCACCAAGACACACTGCACGGCGTGTCCGCGCGCGGCTTGCGGCTGGTACCCTTTGGTGTCGCACAGCCCCCATAGCTCAGGGGAGAGAGCAACGGCCTCCGGAGCCGTGAGCGCAGGTTCGAATCCTGCTGGGGGCGCTTCGTCATGAGCAGCGCCTTTCCTGGCCCTGACCTGCGGGAACGTGAAATGTACCGGATGTCATTCTCGGACGCGTCATGCCACCGGATGCCGTCTCGCGGACGGGTTCCGTCCCCGATGCGTCCCCGAGTTCACCGGTCCTCCTCTGGGTGGAGGGTCTTGTCCATGCGGGCGATCCACACGTCTTCCAGGCCGGTGACGCATCGCGCGTAGATCCGCATGAGGACCTCGACGGAGTGCCCGGCCCATGCGGCTACCTCGGCCGCGGGGTACGCCGGAGTTGAGCCGCCAGGTGACGCCGGAGTGCCGGAGGTCGTAGGGGCGCTTCATCAGCGGCGAGGCCAGCTGCTCGAGGGTGAGCGAGGCGGCCCGGACCTTCTGCCAGACCTGCCACCAGGTGGACGGCTGGAGCGGGTTGCCGCTCTCGGACCGGAACAGCCTGCCGTCCGGGGCCATGCCGAACGTCTGGATGTGCGTGCGGAGGAGCTCGACGAGCTCGGGCGGGATCGGGACCTTCCGGACGGGCCTGCGGGCCCTGGGGCTGGGCCTGCCCTTGGTCCGGCCCTTGAGGCCGCGGTGCTCGTGGACCTGGCCGTCGTCGGTGTAGGCCTTGCCTGCGGCGGGGCTGGCGTCGGTGAACGATAAGGTGGCCCCATCCTTGGTTAGGCAGGTGGCAGGCTTCGCGGGTGAGCGCGGCGACCTCGGAGGGGCGCATCAGCGCGTAGAACATGCAGGCGTAGAACGCGACGAACCGCGGGCCCTGCCGTTTCCCGATTGTGGCGCAGGCTTGCAGCATGTCGGCGACCAGCGCCGGGCTGCCCACCGCGCGCGGGTCTACGGTGTCGTCCGGGGCTTGCGGGGGTGTCCAGTCCTCGGGCAGGTTGCCCTTGCTCAGCGGGTTCTTGTCCAGCCGCTTCTTGCGTACCGCGTAGCCGAGCGCGCGGTGCAGGACCCGCCGGCGGCGGGAGAAGTACAGCGGGGCGGCGGGCTTGCCGTCGAGCCTGACGGCCAGGGCGTCGAGCACGTCGCAGACCACGGCGGGGTCCTGGAGGGCGCTGAGGGGCCGGGATGCCTTAGTGATCCATGCGATGGCCTTCGCCTCGTCCTCGGCCAGCTCGCCCGCGTGCTCGCCCTGGTTGAGCGTCTTCATCAGGGCCCGCCGCAGCACGTCAGGATCCGGAGCGCCCGCCAGGTCCCGCACGACGACGGGGATGACCCTGGCCAGGGCCTCGATGATCGACACGCGGCTCTTGGCCGCTACCGTGGGCCACGCCGCCGCGGTGAAATCGAGAGCGTGCTGGTAGAACGAGACGTCCCGGCGCTTGCGCTCCATGGACACCGGAAGGCCGGTCTCGGTGTCGAATCCCTCGCCGTTCCCGGCCGCGGTGAGCAGCGAGCCTCGGTAGGCCTCGGCGAGTTGCCTGATGGCGAACGATTCGCCGAACCGGTTCCCGGCGACGACCCACCGGACGCGGTAGGTCGTCTTCCGGCCCTTCCGCGGCTCGATCGAGTAGATCGTCACCTTGTACGAGTTCAAGCGATGTCCTGGTCGGGGGCGTCGAGCCACGCATCGAGCCAGCTGCGGCGGACGCGGACCGGGCCGCTGCCGCCCAGGCGTTTGGCTTTGGGGCCGGTGCCGAGGGCGCGCCATCGGTCGAAGGTGCGGCGGGAGATCTTCAGTTCGGTGCAGACCTCGTCGACGGTCAGCCATTCGTCCCGTTCGGCGCTGGCTTGGCGTGGTCGTGCTGGCACGGTCATCGGCTCCCTTCCGGCTGTGGGCTGCACCGCGGGGTTGCTGCCTCGTGCGGCCGCGGTGCACGGGCGGTGCAGGCCGTGCCCGGGGTCATGCGCCCGCCTCGATCCCGGCGGCGGCCTGCGTGGTCCGGGCCTCGCGGCGGGCGGCCCATTCCTCGGCCCAGGCCCGCAGCTGGGCGTCGGCGCCGGGCCGCTGCAGGTAGGCCTGGTGGACGGCCTGCTCGTGTTCGGCGGCGGCCTGGATCTCCTGCGGCGTGGCTGCCGGGTCCCTGAGTGCCGCGAGGGTGGCGGCGGTGGCCGCGTCCAGGTCGGCGCTGGTTGGTGGCCGACCGCTGGTCATGTCATGAGTGCTCACCATGGGCTCCTCCTGCGGATCGTTTCGTCCCATGCGGGGCGGGTCAGGGTGCATCCGGTGGCGCAGTTGGCGGTGATCTGGTGGACGCGTTTGAGCACGCCGGGTAGCCAGCGGTCGTGGAAGACCAGGGCCTCGTCGAGGCTCGGGCGTTCGGACGTGTAGACCCGGGCGAATTCGCACCAGATCAGGCCGAGTTCGGTGACCGCGTCCTTGTGGTCTTTCCAGCACGGGCGTACCGACGAGGCGGCGCTGGGGTAGGTGGCGAGGAAAGTGTCCATCCAGGCGGCCAGGTCGGCCAGGTGCGCCGCGTACTGGCGGGGGTCGAGCTCGTGCCAGGCGATGATCTCGGGGCCCTTCCGGATGGTGAGGGCCTTGACCATCTCCTCGGTCAGGTGCTCGATCCGCTTGTCCATGGCGTCGGCGCGCTGTTCCAGGGTGGTGAGCCGTCCCCGGTGCGCGGTGACCTGGGTCACGAGCCGGGCGACGGTTTCGGCGTAGGGCTGGTCAGGCTGCGGCATCCGTGAATTCCTCCTGCGGCGCGGGGATGACGAGCTCGGCGGGCACGGACAGCTGCGGGGCCTTGGGGAGCAGGCCGAGGCGGTGGCTGAGGCGGTGCCAGGGGACACGGAATTTGACCGTCACCGGGTAGCGGTTGACCAGGATGATCAGGGCCCGGGTGTCGGGGAGCATCCGGATCGACTCCGGGGAGATGACGGGGGTCTTGGTCTCGCCGTGGGTGAGAGTGCCGCACAGGGTGGACAGGTGCTCCAGGGTGTCGGCGTCGTCGACGCCGGGGAGGATCATCTTGCAGCCGCAGCACGACCAGATGGCGGCGGCCTTGTCCAGGCCGTGGGCGTCGCGCAGCTGGGCGAGTGAGTGGATGACGATGGTGAAGAACGCGCCGTAGCCTGCCGAGTCGGCCAGCTTGTGGGCCAGCGCCGGAACGCCGATGTTGGCCACCTCGTCCAGGGCGAAGAATACGCCGGGGGACAGTTTCCGCCAGGCGGTCTGCGAGCCGGCCAGGATGGTCGAGCGGTGGATGTGGTCGGTCAGGGCCCGGAACAGCGGCGCGGCCACCGAGGTGGCGCCTTCCCGCATGATCATGAACAGGGTGCCGCGGGACTCGGCGAACGCGGCCGCGTCGAACGGGCCCGCGGCCGGTCCGGTGACCATGGCTTTGAGCTGGGGGATGGTGACCCAGCTGAGGGACCGGTTCATGGTCATCCGGATGGAGTCCGCCGACTTGGATTCGGTGAAGATCTCCATGCAACTGGCGGCCAGGTCCCGGGACACGCGCGGGTCACGGGTCGCATTCAGCACGGTTTCTTTGCCGAACAGGTTCGCCCAGGCGTAGACGGCACTGATGTCGTAGCCCTGGATCGCGGCCAGGTGCATCAGCATGGCCAGGGAGACGGCGCTTTTCTCCAGCCAGAACGACATGTCGCCGGGGGCGACGTCGCCGACGAGGGCGGCGGCGCGCAGGAACGCGACGTCGGGGTTTTCGCATCCGGCGATGATGTCCCAGTGCAGGTTGGAGAGGAGCCCGCCGACGCCGAACGGGTTGAAGATCCGCAGCGGGCCGAGCATGGCCCTGGTGCCCGCGGTCAGGTCGTACAGGTCGGCGCGGCTGGAGAACGTCACGCAGGCGCCCTGGTGGCTGAGGATCTGCTCGGCCAGCGCCCCGGTCTTGGCCATCCGGGGCGGGGCGACGATCACCCGCTGGTGCTCGGCGGGCACGAACACCCGCTTGAACCATTGCCCGCGGCCCAGCCGCCAGGAATACCACGTGGCGGGGTGCGTCAGCCTGGCCGTCCAGGACAGGTCGGGCCGGACCCGCTTGCCGTGCCGGACAGCGGCCAGCCGGGACCAGCGCCAGGCCAGCTCGGCGAAGGAGGCGAACCCCTCCCCCGGGTGCAGCCGCAGCTTGATCCGCCAGTACGTCCGGCGCTGTTGCACCCGGGAGAACACGGTGCCCTTGATGGTCAGCGCGCCGGTGGCCAGGGCCAGGGCGAGGGCGGCGAGGAGGTCGGCCTTCATGCGCTTTCTCCCTCTAGCCGGGCCAGTTCGGCGTAGATGTAGCTGCGTGCGGTGCCGGGCTGCAGGTCGGCGAGCGGGGCCAGCCGGGCGGCGACCTGGGAGGCGGCCGACCGCCTGCCGTACTCGGGGGCGGCACGATAGGCGGCCAGCAGGACGGCCTTCTTGGTCGGGGTGACGTCGTCGGCGGGCGGCTGCGGCAGCGGCGCGGCGTCCAGGACGGCCTGGCGCAGGCCCGCAGCGGTCTCGCGGAAGGCCAGACACAGCCGCAGCCCGTACAGCAGCACTAGCGCGGCGGCCCGGGCGCAGCCGGTCAGGAACCGGCCCAGCCCCTTCCAGGCTGAGGGTTCCTCGAGGCCGAGGGCGTGGCGGCGGACGACCGAGACGACCCGGTCGGTGACGATGGCGGCGAAGATGGGGGCGGCGGTGAACGCGACCACCGACCTGGGTGAGGCGGTGTCGGCGGCGGCGTAGTTCATCGCGGCGGAGGCAACGGCGCAGGCCTGGATGAGGAACCGTTCGGTTTTGGAGGACCGGCCCTTGCGGGCCAGGCCGAGGGACAGGCCGGTGAAGATCACCTGGCCGGTGTCGAACATGCCAGCCTGGGATGCTCTTGGAAGAGAGGGCTCTGCCGCTTGCTCAACGGCAAGTGATGCATCGGTACAAACGGTTTGGTTGGCGCGCTCGGACCCACGCCTGGCGCGACGGCCGCACATAGTTGTGAAGCCCAGCTGGTCGCATGTCTTGAGGAGGACCGCGCTAGGCCTAGGTGATGATGTTTGGCGCAGCCAGGAAGTTCGGTGCTGAGCGGTAACGTTCCCGGAACGGTCCGGGCGTACCGTTGCGGCCATGGGTGGGGTGCTGCTTGTGGGCGGACAGGCGTCGGTGACGGCGGGTCTGGAGGGCCTGGCCGTCAGGTGTCCCGGGATTACCGCCCGGTCGGCGAAGGGCCGGTCATGACCCCGGTGACGGCGCGACGCTGGCGCCTCACGCCGCGGATGATCGTGGCGCTGCTGGCCGCGGTGCTGGTGGCGCTGCTGGCCTTTCTGTGCGTAGCGAGCGCCCTGGCCGCAACGCCGGCGTCCACCCAGGTGGGGGCGGCGGTGAGCTTGCTGACGATCATCCTGGTGACCGCGGTGACCGGACTGGTCGTAGCTAGCCACCAGCAGCGCAACCCTATCGGCTGGCTGCTGGCCGGCGAAGCGGTGTTCATGGTGCTGTCCGTCGCCAGCGGGGCCTACGCCGACCTCGTGTACCTGCACGGCTACCGCGGCCTGGCGTTCGGCGGGCCGCTGGCGCTCGTGCTGAACCAGTTGTTCAGCTACCTGGTGATCGGGTTCCCGCTGGTGATCCTGCTCTTCCCGGACGGCCGGCTGCCCTCGCGGCGCTGGCGACCGGTGGTGTGGATCTACCTGGCCAGCGCGGGCCTCATCGTGCTGGCCACCAGCGTGGCCGTGCTGATCCTGGTCGCCGGGCACCACGTCGACCTGCAGGCCAGCGGGAACCTCGTATCCCTTGGCCACTATGGCACGGCCTGGGTGTTCCCGGCGACGGAGGCCTTCTTCATCATGGTGGGGGCGTTCTGGCTGGCCGCCGTCGGCCGCCAGGCCCTCAGCTGGCGGCGTTCGGCCGGGGAACGCCGTCAGCAGCTGAAGTGGCTGGCCAGCGGCGCCGCCGTCTGCGGAGTCTTCGGCATCTGGGCCATCACCACCGACTCGGCGATCTGGGAGGTCCTGATCCTCGGGTTCGCCGCGTTGCCGCTGAGCATCGGCATCGGGATCCTGAAGTACCGGCTGTATGACATCGACCGGGTCATCTCCCGGACGCTGGCCTACGCGATCGTCACCGCCGTGCTGGCCGGGCTGTACGCGGGCCTGGTCCTGCTGGCCACCCGGGTCCTGTCGGTTCACACCCCGGTGGCGGTGGCTGCCGCCACCCTGGCGGCGGCAGCATTGTTCAGCCCAATGCGGCGGCGGGTGCAGCAGGTAGTGGACCGGCGGTTCAACCGCGCCCGCTACGACGCCGACCAGACCGTGGCCGCATTCGCCGGCCGCCTGAAAAACGCCGTTGACATCGACTCGGTCTGCGACGACCTGGCCGGGGTCGTGAACCAGGCCCTCGAACCCGCCCACGTATCGGTGTGGATCAGCCATCGCGACTGACGACTCCGGGACCCGGCCGGTAACAGGCTGCGCGTCCGCGGACTGGCGAGTTGATGTTTGGCGCAACCAGGAAGTTCGGTGCTGAGCGGTAACGTTCCCGGAACGATCCGGTCGTATGGTGGCGTCGTGGGGAGGACACAGCTGGCAGGCATGCCGGCGGCGGGCGCGGCGGCGCGCCGCTTCGGGCTGACGTCCCCGGCGGCCTGCGCGGTCATCGGTGTCGTGGTGCTGGCCTTGTTCATCGCCGCGGTGCCGCTGGCCGGGCTGGCGCACCAGAGCCTGAACGCGAGCAGCGGCTCGCTGCCGGTGTGGGTGACGGCCCCGTTTGCCGTGGTGGGCTTGGTGCTGGCCTGGCGCAGGCCCGACAACCCGGTCGGCTGGATCATGCTCGCCGGGGCGTTTTTCTTCGCGCTGAGCGATGATGCCAGCTATTACGCGGTGGCTGATTACGGGCTCCGCCGCGGCGATCTTCCGCTCGGCGGGGTCGCGCTGTTCGCCGAGCCCGGCTGGGCCCCCGGGATCGTGCTGGCCGGGCTGCTTATCCTGGTGTTTCCCGACGGCCGCCTGCCCTCGTCGCGGTGGCGATGGCTGATGTGGGCCTACGCCACGGTGGCCGCGCTGTGGATAGTCGGCACCGTGGTGATCACGGCGGGTGCCCTGATCGACCACCGCACCCAGGTGGATTCCAGCGGAAACCTGCTGCTGCTCAGCGGCAGCAACCCCGCCGCCGGGTGGTGGAACGTGGTCCAGCTGGTGTTCTTCCCGCTGCTGGCGGCCTGCTGGCTGGCGTCGCTGGCCGCGCAGGCGGTCAGCTACCGGCGCTCGTCCGGGGAACGCCGCCAGCAGCTGAAGTGGCTGCTGGCCGGAACAGCCGCCATCCTGGTGGGCGGCCCGCTCTTCGCCGTGCTCACGATCCTCGGGAGCCCATCGTGGGTAGGCACCTACGGCGTGGCTGTCCTCCTCGCGCTGCCGGTGAGCATCGGCGTGGCCGTCTTGAAGTACCGCCTGTTCGACATCGACCGGATCATCTCCCGGACCCTGGCCTACGCGATCGTGACCGGCCTGCTGGTCGGGGTGTACGCGGGCCTGGTGCTGCTGGCCACCCAGGTGTTCAAGTTCCACAGCACGGTGGCGGTGGCCGCCGCCACGCTGGCCGCCGCGGCGCTGTTCAACCCGGTCCGGCGGCGGGTGCAGCTGCGGGTGGACCGGCGGTTCAACCGGGCCCGGTACGACGCCGACCAAATGGTAGCCGTGTTCGCGGCGCGGCTGAAAGACACCGTTGACCTGCATTCGGTCCGCGACGACCTGGCCGGTGTCGTGTACCAGGCCCTGGAACCCGCCCACGTGTCGGTGTGGATCAGCCACCGCGACTGACGAGTGGGCGGCTCCGCGGTCACGCATGGCTCTGGCTGCGGGCGCGTACTGTGGATGGGTCATCACTGGCGTGCCCGGGCAGATTCCGTCTGGCCGGTGCTCTGGGCGGGCGGCCAGGCTCTGCTCAGGAGCACGAGGCGGCGGACGATGTTCGAGCGGTTTACTGATCGGGCGCGGCGGGTGGTTGTGCTGGCGCAAGAAGAAGCCAGGATGCTCAATCACAACTACATCGGCACCGAGCACATCCTGCTCGGCCTGGCCCGCGAGGGCGAAGGTGTCGCGGCCGAGGCGCTGGAGTCGCTGGGGATAAGCCTGGACGCGGTCCGGCAGCAGGTCGAGGAGATCATCGGCCAGGGCCAGGAGGCGCCGTCCGGGCACATTCCGTTCACGCCCCGGGCCAAGAAGGTGCTCGAGCTGTCGCTGCGTGAGTCGCTGCAACTTGGCCACAACTACATCGGCACCGAGCACATCCTGCTCGGCCTGATCCGCGAGGGCGACGGCGTGGCCGCGCAGGTGCTGGTCAGGTTGGGCGCCGACCTGAACCGGGTGCGCCAGCAGGTCATCCAGCTCATCCACAGTCGGCCGCCCCGGGAGGGCGCACCGGGGCCCGAGGTACAGGCTCGCTTGGACGTGGTCGAGGTCCGCCTGGCGGCCCTGGAGCGGCGGGTGGGGACCGGGCCGGACACCAGTGACCTGGACGAGCAGATCGCCCAGGTTCGCCGCGAGAAGGAATCCGCCGTCGACGGCAAGGACTATGCGCAGGCCGCGGCGCTGCGTGACCGGGAGAAGGAATTGCTGGCCAGTAAGGCCACGCGGCGGCAGCAGTGGGCCGCCGGGCACCCGGCGCTGCCAGTTCTGGCCGAGCGATGCCAGCAGCTCGCCGACGAGGTCGAGCGGCTCCGCGCCCTGCTCCGCCAGCACGGCATCGACCCGCAGGACAAGCCAGCCTGACCCAAAACCCGGTAGCGCCTGGCAGTCTGAGTCCGGACCTCGCAGCCTCCCCCTGGGCAGGACACACCCCACGGCGCCCGCGCCCCCACAGCGCGCCAAATTGCTAGATCAGGGGCATCGGTAAAGGTCAGAGAATTAAATCGGCAAACTCTCCGGAGCCGTGAGCGTAGGTTCGAATCCTGCTGGGGCGCTTGCTGAACTCCGCGTGCAGCAGCCGTGAGATCATGCCCGCATGGAGGCGGAAGTCATCCTGGTCCTGCGCGTGGCCGACGCCGCCGCGGCGGTCAGGTGGTATGAGCGCTTGGGCTTTACCAAGGAGTGGGAACATCGCTTCAAGCCGGGCGGCCCAGCGTTCGTGTCGATCGCGCGTGACCGGGCGCGGCTGTTCTTGTCCGAGCACCGAGGCGATGCCCGGCCCGACGCCCTGGTCCATCTGTACGTGAGCGACGTCGACGCGGTCGTGGCCGAGTTCGGCCGACCCACTGGCGAACCCCCGTACGGATGCGAGGTCGAACTTCGCGACCCGGACGGTAACCGGCTGCGGATCAGCAGACTGGCGAGCTGAGCGAAAATCGCGAGCGTCAGCCACCGGTTGCCGCAGCCCAAGTTCGGTGAACTCACACGCACCTGACCGAAGGTCCCGGGCTGAGCCCCGGTGTGGCACCGTGAACGGGTGAGCACCGAGGGGCCCTGGCCGGGGCTCTGCCTCGGGAGACCCGCCCGCCGCACGCCGGGCCACATACCCGCATGAGCACGCACCGGCAGGCTCACATCGTCGGGCTGTCTCCCGGTCGCAGGTGCATGCCGAAGAGCAGGTACTGGCTGTCGATGTCCGAGAAGTCACCGACGATCTTGCTGACGGGCGGCGGGTACGCCTTGACCAGCGTCGGCACGGCCACGATCTGGTCCTCGACCGCCCGGCGCGGGTTCTCGAGCAGGTCCACGACCTCGATGTGGTGCCGGCCCGGCAGCAAATGCGTGCAGGCACGCTGCACGTTGGCCAGCGCGCGGACGCACTTGGGCGAGCGGTCGGTCACGTAGAGCCGCAGCTGCCAGATCTCCTCGGGAGATTCCGACCACTGAGCCCCATCAGCAGCAGAGCCCCCGGTGTCGCGCGCGGTCATCGCTGCTCTTGGTCATCGTCCGCGGCGGGATCGGCCCAGCGCTGATCGCCGATGGCCCGCCGGGCCGCGTCGGCGTCGGCCGCCTGGCGCTCTCGGCTGTCCGCGATCCGCTCCAGCTGGGCTTCGTCGGTGGCGATCTCGTCGTGCAGCGCGGCTATCTGCGCCTGCCTGTGCGCGATGTGCGCACACAGCTCCCGTTCGCGGTGCTGTTCATCTTCCTGCTGCCGCAGTCTGGCATCGCGGTCGCTGATTTCCTGCGCCAGGCGGGCCGAGCCGGTCAGCACCCCCTCGGGACTCACGTACACGTCGATGAGCTCGATCCCTTGACTGGTGAGGACGAACTCCCGGACCTGGTTGGAATGGGCCGTGCCCCGCGACTTGAGCACGAACAACAGCCGGTTACGCTCCCCGTTGGACTCCACATTGCGCAGCAGCAGCCAGGTGTCGGCCCGCGAGGACACGCCCGCCGCGGTCTCATCGCCCTGCTCGGCCAAGATGGTCGCCAGCGTGGTGATCCCCCGGGTCTTGAACAGGTGGAACTTGCGGGTCAGCATCGAGAACACCTCGTTGCGGGGAGACCCGTCCAGGAGGCTGGCCAGCCCGTCGACCACTACGACTTCCGGCGCGTGCTCCTCGACCAGTCCGGACACGATGGCCAGGTGGGTTTCCAGGCCGTACGCGCTCGGCCGGACCGCCCAGGCCCGCAGCAGGCCCGCCTCCACCCAGCGTCCCAGGTCCAGGCCGATCGAGCGCATGTTGCGGATCACCTCGCCCGCGGATTCCTCGTGCGAGATCAGCAGGGCCCGCTCGCCCCGCGCGCACGCCGCGTCGAGCAGGTGCCCTCCCAGCGTGGTCTTGCCGGTGCCCGCCGCCCCGCTGACCAGGACGGTCGACCCCCGCAACAGGCCGCCGGACAGCATGTAGTCCAGCCGGGGCACGCCGGTGGAGATCCGCTCCTCCGACGCGCCGTAATTCAGGGCGACCGCCGTGACCGGCAGCACGCTGAACCCGCGGGCCGAGATCAGGAACGGGTACTGGTTGGTCTCGTGCGCCGACCCGCGGTACTTCACCACCTGCAGCTGCCGGGTGGCCACCCCGTCGCGCACGCGGTGATCCAGCACGATCACGCAGTCGGATACGTACTCCTCGATCCCGTACCGGGTCAGCGCGTCGTTCTCGCCCCGCTCCCCGGTCACGATCGCGGTGACCTCCCGGTCCTCCAGCCAGCGGAACAGCCGGCCCAGCTCAGCCCGCACCACCGCCTGCGACTTGAACGCCGCGAACAGCGCTTCGACGCTGTCGAGCACGACTCGCCCAGCTCCGATGCGCCTGATCGCGTCGTCCAGCACCAGGCACAGCGGCTCGAAATCGAATTCCCCCGTCCCGGCCACCTCGGTCGGCTCCACCCGGAACGCGCTGGATGAGCAGTAGCCCGTCCTTCTGCAGCTGCTCAAGGTCAAAGCCCAGCGAGGCAACGTTGGCGGTGACCTTCTCGGTCGACTCCTCAAACGTCATCAGGATGCCCGGCTCGCCGTACTTCCGGGCGCCCGCCACCAGGAACTGCAGCCCCAGCAGTGTCTTCCCGCACCCGGTGCCGCCCGTGAGCAGCGTAGACCTGCCCCTGGGCAGCCCGCCCTGGGTAATCTCATCCAGTCCCGGAATGCCGGTCGGGGCCTTCGGCAGCACCGGGCCAACCGGAGCTTCAAACAGCGAAGTCATTCAGTCCTCCCATGATCGGGACGGAAGATACCTCCGGGATCAAACCACACAATTCACCTCCTCGCCGCTACGTCCTAGGGCCAGAAGTCCCTCGTTTTACCATTTGTCCCTGCTTGCGCGACGTGCGTCCGGACACTCTGGCACCCAGCCATGCCGCGCCCGTGAGCCACCCGCTCGCGGGCCCATCATCAGGCCGGCACCCGCTCGGCACCCGTTCTGAGCCGTGAGAGTGCCAGACTGGCACCATTTGGCACTCTGTCGCTTGCTTTTGCGCCACACGTGTGCCATACTTGTGCCATGGACCTGACGCCGTACGTATCCAAGCTCAGCGCCGAACTGGCGGTAGCCGCCGAAGCAGGTGGAGAGGAGGCCCGCGCCCTCGCCGAGCGCCTGATAGCGCCACTCGACTCGGCCGTGCGGCTCACGCTGCTGGAGGCCCTGTCCTCCGCGGCCGACGAGATCACCAGGGACCTCGCGCCCGGCTCGGTGGAACTGCGCCTGCGCGGCCGTGAACCCAACTTCATCGTCACCCCGCCGCCCACCGACGATTCCTTCGTCAACCCCGCCCAACCCGCCCCCGTCGCCCCGCCGCCCGTCGTCGACGCCGACGACGGCGCGATGGCCCGGATCAACGTGCGCCTGCCCGAGCAGCTGAAGGCACGCATCGAGGAAGCCGCGGCCAAAGAGAAGATCTCCGCCAACGTCTGGCTGGTGCGCGCCGCCGCGGCCGCGCTGGACAGCACTGCTGCCCCGCGGCCCGTCAACCGGGCCCGCATCGGCAGCCAACAGTTCATCGGCTGGGTCCGCTAACGCCCGAGCCACCCATTTCATACATTCACGAAATCACTTAAGGAGAGAGCCATGCCCAAGTTCGAAACGCCGCAGCCAATCGCCATCACCGTCGACGTGTTCCTCGGCGACGTCAAGATCATCGCCTCGGACCGTACCGACACCGTCGTCGAGGTCCGGCCCTCCGATGCGTCCAAGAAGGACGACGTGCGCGCCGCCCAGGAAACCGAGGTCGACTTCGCCGCCGGCAACCTGACCGTGAAAGCACCGAGGGGGTGGAAGATGTACACCCCGTTCAGCGGCGACCCGTCGATCGAGGTGACCATCGAGGTGCCCACCGGCTCCCGGCTGCACGGCACCGCCAGCGTGTGCCGATTCTTGGTCACCGGCGAGCTCGGCCAGTGCGAACTGAAGACGTCCGTGGGCGACCTGCAACTGGAGAAGGCCGGCCCGCTGGAATTGCACACCTCCGGCGGCAACATCACCGTCGACCAGGTGGTGAGCAGGGCGAACATTACCACCAGCACCGGCATCGTGCGCATCCGCGAGATCGACGGCAGCGCGGTCGTCAAGAACTCCAACGGCGACAGCACGATCCGCGAAGTCCTCGGCGACCTCCAGGTGAACGCCGCCAACGGCAACATCACGGTCGAGCGCCCGAGGGGTTCGGTGACCGCGAAGACCGCCAACGGCAACATCCGCATCGGCGACGCGTCGCGCGGCACCCTGCAGCTGGAGACGTCCGTCGGCGAGCTGGAGGTCGGTATCCACCCCGGCAGCGCCGCGTACCTGGACGTCAACGCCAAGAACGGCACCGTGCAGAACCTGATGGAAACCGCCAGCCAGCCGGCGCAGAGCGAGGAAACCGTGCAGGTGTACGCCCGCAACTCGTTCGGCAACATCATCATCCGGCACGCCACCGCCGTCTGACACACCCAGCTCCGCCAACGCACGCAGCACGCGCGGCGCCTTGCACGACCTGTCCACAGGGCGCCGCTCAGCGGCCCACCCCACGGCACCCCGTCACCACCCTGACCGAGCGGGGCCGTGGGCCCGTCCCCTTGAGGGAGGCCAGGGGCCGCCGATCTGGGGGATCCGAGAAACCTTCAGGCGAGGGAATTCGCCGCGCGGTGATACGCACCCGCTTTTCAAGTTTCCGAAAAGAACTCGTTGACTTTTGAAAGGGATGAATGGCATGAGTATGCCGTCTTCCGTTATCGCCGTACGCGGATTGCGGAAATCATTCAAGGACAAGCTCGTGCTCGACGACATCGACCTGGACATCAAGGAGGGCACGATCTTCGCGCTGCTCGGCCCAAATGGGGCCGGCAAGACCACGACCGTGCGCATCCTGTCCACGCTGAGCAAACCGGACGCGGGCCAAGCCTGGATCGCCGGGAAGGAGCTGGCCAAGGAGCCGGACGCGGTGCGCGCCGCGATCGGCGTCACCGGTCAGTTCGCCGCCGTGGACGGATTGCTAACCGGCTTCGAGAACCTGGTGCTGATGGGCAAACTGCACCACCTGGGCAAGCGCGAATCGCGGCAGCGCGCCACGGAGCTGCTGGAGAAATTCGATCTGGCGGAGGCCGCCGGCAAATCGCTGGCCACCTATTCCGGCGGCATGCGGCGCAGGCTGGATCTGGCCATGACACTGGTCGGCAGGCCCAGGATCATCTTCCTGGACGAGCCGACCACCGGGCTCGACCCGCGCGGCAGGCGCACCATGTGGCAGATCATCCGCGACCTGGTCGTACACGACGGCGTCACGATCTTCCTCACCACCCAGTACCTGGAGGAAGCCGACCAGCTCGCCGACCGGATCGCCGTGCTGGACCAGGGCAGGCTCGTCGCCGAGGGCACCTCGGCCGAACTGAAGCAGCTGGTTTCCGGCGGCCACGTGAGCCTGCGCTTCGCCGATGCGGCCGAACTCGACCTGGCCGCCCGCACGCTCGGCATGATCAGCCGCGACGAAGAGGAACTGACCCTCCAGGTGTCCAGCGACGGCGGTGTCCGGTCGCTGCACTCCCTGCTGGACCAGCTCAACCGGGCAAACCTCGAACCGGCCGCGCTCACCGTGCACACCCCCGACCTCGACGACGTCTTCCTCGCCCTGACCGAGCACTCGACCCACTCCCCCGCCGCCCCGAACACGGAAAACGGAGCAGTCCGATGACCGCCGCCACCTACACCCTCTCCGACACCCGCACGCTGCTGCACCGCAACTTGGTGCACGCCCTGCGCTATCCCGCCATGTCCCTCAGCACCCTGCTGATGCCGCTGATCTTCCTGCTGCTGTTCAAGTACGCGTTCGGCAACACGCTCGGTGCTGGTATCGGCGGGAGCTACATCAACTACCTGACCCCCGGCATGCTGATCATGACGGCGACATCGAGCATGGTGGGCACCGCCGTGTCGGTGTGCACGGACATGACCGAGGGCGTCGTGGACCGCCTCCGGACCATGTCGATCTCGCGGTTCGCGTTGCTCGCCGGGCACGTGCTGGGCAACGTGGTCCAGACCCTGCTGAGCATGGGCGTGCTGCTCGGTGTCGCCGTGGCCATTGGTTTCCGGCCGCACGCGGACGTGCTGAAGTGGCTGGGCGCGATCGGCGTCGCCGCGCTGACCGCCTGGGCGATGACGTGGGTGGCCATGGCCATGGGCCTGTCCGCCAAGGCCCCGGAAGGCGCGAGCAACCTGCCGATGCCGATCATTCTGCTGCCGTTCCTGGGCAGCGGGTTCGTACCGGCCACGTCGATGAGCCCCGGATTGCGGCAGTTCGCCGAGTACCAGCCGTTCACGCCGATCACCGAGACCCTGCGCGGCCTGCTGCTGGGCACGCATATCGGCAGCGAATGGATTCTCGCGGTGGGCTGGTGCGTGGTGCTGGCCGTGGTCGGCTACGTGTTCTCGCGCAGGCTGTTCGACCGGCGCGCCGAACTCTGATCAGCCAGACCGCCCCATACCGCAGAGAAGATAGTCCAGACCGTCGCGGGTGAGACTACTCAGGATCGCTGGTGAGCTTGGCCATCCAGGCTTCGTTCTGAGCGGATATGACGCGTTCGCATTCGGCGACGAAAGTATCGTCCGCGGATGCGACCTGGTGCGGCTCACCCACCGAGTGCCGCCTGTCGCGTAGTCGCTCCAGCTGGGCGGCCGTGCGGGTGTATTCGACGAGGAGGAATTCGTAGCGCGCGGCAGCCACGTGGGCAATTAGGGCGGCGCTGATGGTCGTGATGACGGGCACCCACGCCGCGGCGCCCTTAACTCCCACGCTGCCCGCCGTCGCCGACAGGACAACCGCCGCGACGGCCAGTACAAGCTCTGCGCCGCGAAGCCACCGCAGACGGTCCCGGAGTTGGTCGGCTTGGCCGCGGTAGTAGCCCTGGATCTGTCCGGTGACGCGTATTGCCACGTAACTGTCGACGTCGTCCACCGCAGGCAGCGACCGTGACGCTGGCTGGATGCCGACGGTGCGGGGCAGTAGGTCGTCGACGGCAGCCAAAGCGGCGTCGGCGCGCTCACGGAGCTGCTGGTCGCGGTCAGCGCCGCGGTAGGGGCTCACCGCGGCCAGGTAGGTATACACCTGCTCCTTCAGACTTTCGGATGCGGAGCGTGCCCGGGCCCACAGTTCGACTGCCTGGCGACCGAACCGCGGCCGGATTACCGGGACGAACCCGACCGCGACCGCAGCGGCCCACAGCAGCGCCTTCCCCGCCGGAGTGCTGACCGTGGCAACCTGGCTGCCCAGAGTGGCCAGCACCGCCCCAGCAATCGTCAGGGCCAAGGCGACGGCTCGCGAGCGAGTCAGGTCTGCCTTGAGCCGGTTCGCGGTCTGCGACCATATGCTCTGCTGCCGCCATACCCATTCCGCGACGCTCGCCGCATCTGCTGTCATGACGGATAAGTCTGCCACTCAGGTCCATGAACTACTCGTCGCGACGCTCTGGCGGAGTAGCGTAATCATACAAGGCGAGCCCCGCGGCGCGTGTTTCTGAGCCACACGTCCGAGCTGGAGCACTTCCCTCGGGACCAGTCATTTGCGGACGCGGCGAGGGAAGCGCTCGGCCGTGCCGGGCAATTGGTCATCGACATGGCACCTTTCACCGCCCAGCAAAGACCAAGCGGCAGATTACTGCCGACGGCGGGTCCAGAGCGCCGATATCTATGTCGGTATTATCGGCTTCAGGTACGGCTCACTGGTCGGGGATGATGAGCGCAGGCGCTCCTATGTGGAACTAGAATTTGATGCCGCTGCCGAGAAGGGTCTGCCGCAGCTAGTTTCCTGCTCGATGAGGGTGCAGCCCTCCCCTTGCCACAGAAGTATCTGAAAGATCCTGACCACGAGAAGCAGCAGAGCGAATTCCGTGCGCGGGTCAAGCGGGCGATAACAGTCGCAAAGGTGGATTCACCTGAATTGCTCAACCTGGCCAGCGGGGAAACCCGCACCTGGCGCTCCTGGGGTCAGGCAGGCCGCGGCGACGGTGTTGACGGCCGTGACGATCGCGGCGAGGTCGTCGGCGGACAGGGCGGGGTGCACCGGCAGCGACAGCACCTCCCGCGCGGCGCGGTCGGTTTCGGGGAGGTCCAGCGCGCGGTCGAAGGAGGGCAGCCGGTGGCTGGGGATGGGGTAGTACACGCCGGTGCCGATTCCGTGCTCGCCGGCCAGCGCCCGGGCGAAGCCGTCACGGTCGTCGGGGACCCTGATCGTGTACTGGTGGTAGACGTGGATCGCGCCGTCGGCCACCGGGGGGACGATGACGCCGCGGAGGTTCGCGTCGAGGAATTTCGCATTCTGCTGGCGCTGCTGAGTCCAGCCGAGCAGCTTGGCCAGCTGCGCCCGGCCGATGGCGGCGTGCACGTCGGTCATCCGCGCGTTGAACCCGACGACCTCGTTGTCGTACCGGCGTTCCATGCCCTGGTTGCGGAGCAGCCGGACCGAGCGGGCCAGCCGGGCATCCGCGCAGGACACCATGCCGCCTTCACCCGAGGTGATGTTGCTTGGTCGGGTACAGGCTGAACAGGCCGAAGGTGCCGAACGTGCCGGCCAGCCTGCCGTTCCATCCGGCGCCGTGGGCCTGCGCCGCATCCTCATAGACCGCCAGCGCATGGCGGTCGGCCACCGCGCCGAGCCGGGTCATGTCCGCCGGGTGCCCGTACAGGTGCACCGGCATGATGCCCTTGGTGCGCCGGCTCACCACGGCCTCGACGGCGCAGGCGTCCAGGCAGAAGTGGTCCGGCTCGATATCGGCGAAGACCGGCGTGGCGCCGGCCAGGGCGACCGCGTTGGCGGTGGCCGCGAACGTGAACGACGGGACGATGACCTCATCTCCCGGCCCGACCCCGGCGGCGAGCAGGCCCAGCAGCAACCCGGCCGTCCCGGAGCTGACCGCGACGCAGTCCCGCCCGGCCACCACCTGGTCGCCGAAGTCCCGCTCGAAGGCGGCGACCTCCGGGCCGCCGGCGATCATGCCGCTGCGCAGCACGCGGTCCACCGCGATCCGCTCCTCATCGCCGATCAGCGGCTTGGCGGCGGCGATCACGAGGTCTCCTCCCGGGGCGTCCGGCCGGCCTGCACGTAGCAGGCACCCGTCCGGGCCAGATGCCACACGGATACACCCGGCCCCACGCGGGCACGAGGGCCGATGTCCGCGCCCGGCATGACGCGCGGATCCGCCCGCCACGTATCAGTCACGCACTGAGCATAGTGCATGACTATCAGTCACAGCGCGCATTCTTCGCGTGCCGGCACGAGCCTCGGATCGTTCGGCAGAGAGATTTGATTTTTACGGAACGGAACGTGGCTTTTGCCGACCGGAGAGGCGGTCATGGGCGTGGGGGGTTCACATGGCAAAAGCAGGAAATGCGCAGGCCGGGATCGCCGGGCCGGCCGAGGCGGCGCCGGTCCCGGGCCGGCCCCAGGTTCAGGTCGTCCCGTTGCTCGGACTGCCGATCGTGGCCGCTGTCGTCGTGTTCGTCATCGCCTTCACCGTCGCGCGCTACTCCTCGCCACCGCACGCGGCGTCCTGACCGCCGGCGTGATCCGGAGGGCCGGCCGGCGGGTGACCCGCCGGCCGCGGCGCAGGCCCGCCGCGACCAGGCCCAGGCCGGCCAGCGCGATCACCGGCCCGGCCACCGCCCAGGTGGTGGTGCCGGACATGAAGCTGCCGCCGATGACGCCGACGCCCTGCAGGGTGAAGACGACTCCGGCCACGGTGATGAGCGATCCCGCGCCGACGAGCAGGATCCGCGTTACCAAGGTCAGGGCGTCGGCAGCGCGCCAGGGACGTAGCCCCACAGCTGATGGTCCAGCGTCCCGGCGGGTACGTCGAGCCGCAGCTGCGACGGTGAACAGCGGCAGCCGGCCAGCAGCGTGGTCAGCGAGTAGGGGCTGGCTGAAGTTCGTGTCGGTGGCCCCGCTGATCAGCGCGTCGTAGGAGCCGGCGCTCGTCGTATGCGGGTCGAGGATCCAGGTGGTCCTGACGGTCACGCCGCACGGCTGAAGAGTGACCGGGGTGCCGGAGCCGGGAGTGGTGCCGACGCCCACGCACAGCCCGGTGGGCTTGTTACCGGGCGCGTACTGGAACTCGTACACGGATAGGCTGGCGTAGAGCTCTACCAGCCCGGGATTCATCAGGTCCGCCGCGGCGAAGCTGCCTGACCAAGCCCACGTTCGCCGGCCAGAAGTCCTCCCCCTTGTTCGCGCCGCTGGCCGCGGCCAGGGTGACCGGCTGGCCGGCCTTGGCCGACCTGATCCAGCACGTTGAGGACGAAGGCCGGGTGCGCAGCGGTACCGAACGCGGCGCTGAACCAGTTGACGCAGTTGTTTCCGCAGGCCGACGTGGCCGCGTTCGCGGTGAGCGTCCCCGCCGCGCCGACGCCGGCGACGAGGGTCAGTGTCGCTGCCGCGGTGACGATCTTGCTCTTCATGGACATGACCGGATCCTCCCCACTCATGCCGCCCGCGCGCGGCCACGCGGCGCACATGTATCGCACATCCCCGTGCCGGTAGCGGGTTTGGCGACGCTGGTTCGCTAGTGTCACCCAGCTGTTATCTCGCCTCACCCGGCGCTCAGGCCACGAGGTCGCGCAGCAGCAGCGCCTCGGCCAGGCAGGCCCGCTCGAACGTGGCCAGGTGCAGGCTCTCGTTCGCGCCATGCGCGCGGGCGTCGGGGTCCTCCACCCCGGTGATGAGGATCTCGGCGTCCGGGAAGCGCTCGGCGTAGGCGGTCACGAACGGGATGGAGCCGCCGACCCCGATGTCGAGGGCGGGCGTGCCCCAGGCTTCGGCCAGGGCCTGGCGGGCCGTCCGGTAGGCGCGGCCGCCGGTCCGGACGGTGTACGGGGCGGAGGTACCGCCGGACGTGACGGTGACGTGCGCGCCCCACGGCGCGTGCGCCCGCAGGTGGGCCTGGAGCGCGCCGCAGGCCCGGTCGGCGTCGTCGCCGGGCGCCACCCGCAGGCTGACCTTGGCCCGGGCGGCCGGCAGCAGCGTGTTGGAGGCGGCCCGGGTGGCGGGTGCGTCCAGACCGATGACGGTGATCGCGGGAGCGGCCCACAGCCGGTCGGTGAGGCCGCCGGTGCCGGTGAGCTGCACGCCGTCGAGCAGCCCGGCGTCGGCGCGCAGCCGCGCCTCGGTCAGGTCGACCGGGTCCGCCGTGCCGCGGGTCAGGCCGGCCACCGCCACGTCGCCGCGCTCGTCGTGCAGCGTGGCCAGCAGCCGGCACAGCGCGGTGAGCGCGTCGGGGACCGGGCCGCCGAACAGGCCGCTGTGGACCGCGTGGTCGAGCGTGCGCAGTTCCACCGTGACGGTGGCCCCGCCGCGCAGGCTGGTGGTCAGCGACGGCACGTCGGCCGTCCAGTTCACCGCGTCGGCGAACACCACCACGTCGGCGCGCAGCTTGTCGTGACAGGCGCCGAGGAACTCGGCCAGCGTGGGCGAGCCGATTTCCTCCTCCCCCTCGACCAGCACGGTCACGCCGACCGGCAGCGCGTCGCCGTGTGCGCGCAGCGCGGCCAGGTGGACCGCGAGGCCGGCCTTGTCGTCGGCGGCGCCGCGGCCGTAGAGCCGGCCGCCGCGTTCAGCGGGCTGGAACGGGTCGCTGTCCCAGGCCGCGGGGTCGCCGGGAGGCTGCACGTCGTGGTGCGCGTAGAGCAGGACGGTGGGCGCGCCGGACGGGGCCGGGCGCCGGGCGACGACGGCCGGCTGGCCGCCGGGGACGGTGAGGACCTCGACCTCGGGCAGGCCCGCCCCGCTCAGCAGGTCCGCGGCCGCCTCCGCGCTGGCCCGCAGGTGCGGCGCCGCGGCCGGATCGGCGGAGACCGAGGGGATACGCACCAGCCGCTCCAGGTCGGCGCGGGCCGACGGCAGGACCTGGCGGACGGCTTGGGCGAGGGTCATGCTGCGACGCTATCTCAGGCCGCGTACAGGCGGAGGTCGGTCGCGAAGCGCTGGGCGATTTCCAGGGCCATGGACAGTTCGGGGTGGCGAATGATGACCATGCCGTCGGCGACGAGCATGTGACGAACGTACTCCCGTTACGCCAGCGGGTCGGGTTCCCCGGTGAGCCGGGTGGTCAGTTGCTGCAGGTCTCCGCTCAATTGATCCTGCCGCGTGCCGATCTGCTCGCCGCGGCGCTTGATGGCGTCGAGCTCGGCCAGGAACTGGTTGGCCATGCTCGAAATCCGGCTGTCCGCGTGATCGAGCCGGCCCTGGATCTTCCTCCCGTCCAGCTTTTGCTGCTCCCGGTCGTGGTGGAGGTCATCGGTGATCGCCCGGAGCTGCCGCCGCAGGTCGTCCGCTGTCGCTTTGAGCTGCGCAGATATGTCGCTGACGGCAGCCTCGATCAACGGGGCGGTGGTCTGCCTGGTGCGCTTGTTGAAGGTGGCGGCCACGTACAACCCGGCGGCGGCGACCACGGCAATGGCCACTATCAGCACGATCTCCATGACTTCCTCCCTAGCGCTGCCTCGCCAGCCAGATCTCGCGCGTGGTGATCAGCACGGCCAAGGCCGAAAGGGCGATGGCGAGCACAGCGCCCGCCAGGATGATCCAGTAACCACTGCCCCGGCCCGCCGACTCGCCGGTCACCGCGTTCCACAGATGGACGGCACCGTTGGCCACGGCGCCGGCCAGCTTCCCGTCCAGGCCGAACGCCACGCCGTTCACCGCGCCGCCCGCCTGCAGGGCCGGGCTGGCCTGCCGGCCGGTGGCCACGTCCCACAGCCGGACGGTGCCGTCAGCATCGGCGCTGGCCAGCACCTTGCCGCCCGGGCTGAACGCCACGCCGTTCACCGCGCTGCCCGCCTGCAGGGCCGGGCCGGCCGACTGGCCGCTGGCCGGGTCCCACAGCCGGATCGTGCCGTTGCCGTAGCCCGCGGCCAGCAGCGTGCCGTCCGGGCTGAACGCCACCGCATTCACGCCGCCCGCAGCGCCCGGACCGGCCCCGAGCACCGAACCGTAGACCTGGCCCGTAACCAGGTCCCACAGCCGGACGGCGCCGTCGGCCCCGGCGCTGGCCAGCTTGCCGTCCGGGCTGAACGCCACGCCGTTCACCGCGCTGCCCGTCGGCAGGGGCGAGCCGGATGGCTGGCCGGTAGCCACGACCCACAGCCGGACGTCGCCGTCGGCCCCGGCGCTGGCCAGCAGGCTGCCGTCCGGGCTGAACGCCACGCCGTTCACCGCGCTGCCCGTCGGCAGGGGCGAGCCGACCGGGCGGGCGGTGGCCGGACTCCACAGCCGGACGGTACCGTCAGCATCGGCGCTGGCCAGCAGGCTGCCGTCCGGGCTGAACGCCACGCCGTTCACCGGGCTGCCCGGCCTGCAGGGGCGAGCCGGCCTGCCGGCCGGTGGCCACGTCCCACAGCCGGATCGTGCCGTCACCGTAGCCGCTGGCCAGGAGCGTGCCGTCCGGGCTGAACGCCACCCCCGTCACGCCCGGCACCCGCGATGACGTCGCGGCCTGCCCGCTCGCGGCGGCCGGCCCGGCGAGGGGCCCGGCCGTGATCAGGGCCGCCACGGTGAGGGCCGGGAGGCCAGCGGTCATTGCGTGCCACCGGTGGCGGGTACGACACCGAGCGCGATCGGCCATACTCCGATCAGACCACTAACCATGCCCGGTGGCGAGCCCCATGTTACCCAGCGTGGCCGACCCTTCCGCGAGCCAAAGGGCGCGGGTCAAGAGCGCCCGGAGGCGAGCGGGAAGATAGAGCTCGCACCCACGGCCCGTTCGGCATAAAAATATCGAGCTCTGAGCCGGGCTACCATTCCAGGCATGAACGTGGTTTTCGTCGAGCCCTGGTTCCCCAGGAACCAAAGGGAATTCGCCCGGGCGCTGGCGGAGGCGGGCGCGACGGTGATCGGCATCGGCGAGTATCCCGCAGGCAGTTTCGACGATCAGCTGAAGGGCTGGCTGTACCACTACGAGCAGGTGCCGTCGGTCACCGACGTGGAGGCCATGACCCGCGCGGTCCGCCGGGTGCAGGACAAGCTGTGGGTGGACCGGCTCGAGGCCACGATCGAGGCCCACATCATGTCCACCGCGCAGGTGCGTGAGGCGTGCACGATCCCGGGGACCTCGGTCCATACGGCGTGGCTGTGCCGGGACAAGCCGTCGATGAAGGAGACGCTGCGGGCGGCGGGCGTGCCGACCGCGGCTTCGGCCGCGGTGTCCAGCGCCAGCGAGGCGCACGCCTTTGCCGCCGAGACCGGTTTCCCAGTGATCCTCAAACCGCGCAGCGGGGCGGGGGCGTCGGGGACGGTGCGGGCCGACGACTTCGCGTCCTTGGATCAGGCCCTCGGGACCTTCGGCGGCCAGGGGGTCAAGGGGTTCGAGTCGGTCGCGGTCGAGGAGTTCATCGAGGGCCATGAGGGGTTCTACGACACGATCACGGTCGACGGCCACGTGGCGGTCGACTTCGCCTCGCACTACTACCCGAACGTGCTCGAGGCGATGCGGACCCGGTGGATCTCGCCGGAGTTCATCTCCACCAACCGGATCGAGGTCGCGCCGGAGTACGGGGAACTGCGCGAAATGGGGCGGCGGGTCATCGCCGCGCTCGGCATCGGGACGTCGGCCACGCACATGGAGTGGTTCTACGGGCCCAAAGGACTCAAGTTCTCCGAGATCGGGTGCCGGCCGCCGGGCGTCGGGGCCTGGGACCTCTATTCCGCGGGGAACGACATCGACGTATACCGGCAGTGGGCGGACGCGATCGTGCACGGCGGGACCTCCGCGGCGCCCTCGCGACGGTTCGCCAGCGGGATCGTGGCGCTGCGTCCCTCACAGGACGGGGTGATCAGCGGGTACAGCGGCGTCGACGAGCTGCAGCGGCAGTTCGGCGAGTGGGTCATCGACGCGCACCTGCCGTCACCGGGCACGCCGACGCAGGGGGTGGAGGCCGGGTACATGGCCAACGCGTACGTCCGGATGCGCCACCCGGACTACGACCTGCTGCATGAGATGCTCGACACGGTGGGGCGCACGCTGCATGTCTACGCATCGTGAGGGTCATCCTGCTGGGTCCTCAGCGCCGGCCCACGGTCGGCTCCGTCGTGCGCTCGTCGTTCCCGTCGTTCCCGGAAGGGCCGTTCGCCACGGTGACGGCCGGATGGCAGGAGCGCGAGAGCGACGACGGGGAGCTGAACGCGGTGCTGGGCGGGCGGGGCGTGGGGCTGGGGCTGTACCGGCGGTGGCTGGACGTGCAGGAGCGGGACCCGGAGTACGCGGCGGCCGAGCGCGCGGTGGCGGGGGTACTCGCCGAACTGCAGGACCTCTATCTGCTGCGGCTGGACTATGCGATGCAGGTGGTGTACGCGCTGCAGCGCCGGGCCGCGGGCTCGGCTGCGGATGGGGCGCGGGTGGGGCCGTGGCCGAGGCGGTGGCGGCGGTGCGCGAGCTCGACGCGGCGCAGCTTCACCGGGTGAACGAGGTACGCGGCGAGTTCTTCGGCCGGCTGCGGCCGCACGACCGGCCGGCGATCGCCGGGCACCGCGCGGCCGTGGCGGGCCACGTTAGCAACGCGGCCGCGTTGATCGTGGCCGGCGGCCACGTGGGGGTGCTGGCCGAGGTGCTGCACCTGTTCAACGTGGCGGCCGTCCTGCGGACACCGGTGATCGCGTGGTCCGCGGGAGCGATGGCCCTGGCGGACCGGATCGTGCTGTTCGGTGACCGCCCGCCGCACGGCCCCGGTCACCCGGAGGTGTACGGCAGCGGCCTGAGCGTGGTGCGGGACCTCGTGCTGCTGCCGCACGCCCGGGCCCGGCTGCTGCTCGACGACACCCCCCGGATGGCCACCTTCGCCCAGCGGTTCGCGCCGGCCCGCTGCATCCCGTTGGACCAAGGCGCCCGGGTGGAGCTTGACGGCCCGGACGGGCCTCTGCCGCCCGGCACCCGGGTCCTCGCCGCGGACGGGCACGTCACGTCGCTGGAGGCCGCGTGACCACCGCCCGCCCAATAGCAGCACCAAGCCGCAAGCTCGCCATCAACCGGCTCCGCGACCGCAGGCCGCTGGACGGCGGGACCGTGGACCGGTTCCTGGCCCGGCACGAGGTGCCGATCGTCGAGGGGGCGCGCTGCACGTTCTTGTACCGGGGCGAGGCGGACGAGGTGCTCCTCGTCCACCGGATCTTCGGCCTGCCCGACCACATGCCGCTGCGGCGGCTGCACGGCACCGACCTGTGGTATGTCGTGCTGGAACTGCCCGAGGGGTCCCGGGTCGAGTACCAGCTGGAGGTGGCGCGCGGCGGGCAGCGCGAGCGGATCAACGACCCGCTGAACCCCCGGCTGGCCAGAAGCCCGATGGGCAGCTCCTCGGTCATGTACGCCCACGGGCACGTGGTCCCTGACTGGACTTCGCCTGATCCCGAGGCGCGGCCCGGATCGCTGGTGGACATGGTGGTGCCGAGCCGCGCGCTGCGCCGCGAGGCCAAGGTGACGCTCTACCTGCCGGCCCGGTTCCGCCGGTCCGCCCGGTACCCGCTGCTGATCGTGCACGACGGCGGGGATTACCTCGCCTTCGCCGGGGCCAAGACGGTGCTGGACAACCTCATCCACCGGCTCGACGTGGCCGAGCTCGTCGCGGCGTTCGTGTACCCGGGTGACCGGCTGACCGAGTACGCCAACTCGGCGGCGCACGCCCGGTTCCTGACCACCGAGCTGCTGTCGCGGCTGGAGGCGGACCTGCCGCTGGGGGGCCGTCCGTCCGGGCGCTGCCTGATGGGCTCGAGCTTCGGCGCGGTCGCGTCCCTGGCCACCGCGTACCGGTACCCGGAGGTGTACGGGTCGCTGCTGCTGCAGTCCGGTTCGTTCGTCTTCACCGACATCGGCAGCAACCACGGCGGCGGGCCGGCGTTCGAGCCGGTGGTGCGGTTCATGAACCGGTACCGGGCCAGCCCGCGGCGGGTCGCCGACCGGCTGTTCGTCAGCTGCGGCGTCTACGAGCCGCTGATCGTTCCGAACCGGTCCATGGTCCCGGTGTTCGAGGCCGCGGGCATGGCGGTCCGTTACGTCGAGGCGCGCGACGGGCACAGCTGGGAGAACTGGCGCGACCGGCTGAGGGCCGGGCTGTCCTGGATCTTCCCGGGTCCGCAGAAGTTCTACTACGAGTGAATCCTGGTGGTGTTCGTGGCTGATACATGGGTACCAGAGGGAACGGTGGTTCTCCGAGCGGATGCAGCAGGAGGTCACCGTGATGCGGTGGGGGCTGTTCGGCCGGCCGGTGCTGGTGTTCCCGTCGGCGGGCGGCGATGCCGGGGAGATCGAGCGGCACGGCCTGGTCGACGCCTGCGGCCCGCTGCTGGCCGAGGGCCGGATCAAGCTGTACTCGGTGGACAGCGTGGCGGGTCAGGCCATGGTGACGAAGGCGGGCCCGGTGGAGCACCGGCTGTGGCTGCTCAACCAGTTCCACGAATGCGTCCGGTGGGAGGTGCTGCCCGCCATCCACACGGATCTCGGCGGTGCTGCCCACGATATCGTGACCGCCGGCGCGTCGATCGGCGCGTTCAACGCGGTGGCCGTGCTGTGCCGGTACCCGGACGTCTGCGGCGCGGCCATCGGCATGAGCGGCACCTACCGGATCGAGCGCTTCTACGACGAAGCCTGGAGCCAGGACCTGTACTACGCCGCGCCGCTGCAGTTCCTGCCGGGTCTGGAGGGTCCGCAGCTGGACCGGCTGCGGGAACGGAAGGTGGTGCTCGCATCCGGCGAGGGCGAGTGGGAGGACGTGGGCGAATCCTGGCGGATGGCCGAGGTCCTGGGGGCGAAGGGGATCCCCAACCGGGTGGACAGCTGGGGGCCGCAGTGGGCGCACCAGTGGCCCACGTGGCGGCAGATGCTCCCGCAGTACCTGCGCGAACTGATCCCCTGAGCCGCGACGCGGCCTGGCCGTTCAGCTGTCGCCGGACGCGCTCACGGTTTGCGGGCATGCGTAGGGTTGAGGTGATGTCGCCGATGAGGAAGACGGCTGACGCCGCCGTGGCCGAGCCCGGGACCGAGGGTGAGGCGGCCGGGCGCCATCGGTTCGTGGTGGTGGCCAGCCGGCTGCCGGTGGACCGGACCGAGGGCCCGGACGGCGAGGTGGACTGGCGGCCCAGTCCGGGCGGCCTGGTCAGCGCGCTGGAACCGGTCATGCGCGAGGCGGCTGGCGTGTGGGTCGGCTGGTCCGGCGACACGGGGCCCGCGCCCGGGGCCTTCCGGGCCAACGGCCTGGACCTGGTGGGCATGGGCCTGTCCGCGGACCAGTTCCGCGATTACTACGAGGGGTTCTGCAACGCGACGTTGTGGCCGCTCTACCACGACGTCATCGCCCCGCCGGAGTTCCATCGCCGGTGGTGGGAGGCCTACGTGACGGTCAACCGGTCCTTCGCGGCGGCCGCCGTGGCCCACGCGGCTCCCGGGGCGACGATCTGGGTTCATGACTACCAGCTCCAGCTGGTCCCGCAGATGGTCCGCGAACAGCGCGCCGACGTGCGCATCGGCTTCTTCAACCACATCCCGTTCCCCGGGTATGAGATCTTCGCCCAGCTTCCGTGGCGCCGTCAGGTGGTCAACGGCCTGCTCGGCGCGGACCTGCTGGGCTTCCAGCGCCGGGCCGATGCCACGAACTTCCTGCGGGCCTGCCGCCGGGCGGCCGGCCTGGCCACGAGAGGGTCCACGGTCCGGGTCGGCGACCGCGAGGTCCGGGCGGCGGCGTTCCCGATCTCGATCGACGCCCAGTCCCTGGAGCAGATCGCCCGGCGGGAGAGCGTCAGGAAACGCGCGGCCGAGATCAGGATGGCCCTGGACGAGCCCGACACGGTCCTGCTGGGCATCGACCGGCTCGACTACACCAAGGGCATACCGGTTCGGCTCCGCGCCTACGGCGAGTTGCTCCGCGAGGACCGGCTCGGTCCGCGGGTGGTCCTGGTCCAGGTGGCGACCCCGAGCCGGGAGCGGGTCGGGGCCTACCGCGTCCTGCGGGACGAGGTCGAGCTGGCCGTGAGCCGGATCAACGGCGAGCACGCGGAGGTGGGCAGCCCGCCCGTGCACTACCTGCACCAGTCTTATCCGCGGGATGAGATGGCAGCGCTGTACCTGGCCGCCGACGTCATGCTGGTGACCTCGCTGCGGGACGGGATGAACCTGGTGGCCAAGGAATACGTCACCTGCCGCTACGACGAGAGCGGCGCGCTGGTGCTGAGCGAGTTCACCGGCGCGGCCGACGAACTCAGCGGCGCCTTCCTGGTCAACCCGCACGACATCGAGGGCCTGAAGGACGCCATCGTGCGCGCGGCCACCATCGGCCCCGGTGAGGCCAGGCGCCGGATGCGGTTGATGCGCAAGCGGGTAAGCGAGCACGACGTGGCGCACTGGGCGCAGGGTTTCCTCGGGATGCTCGACCGGGCGCCGGACACCTGGCCGGCCTTGGGGTCACCGGCGTCCGCCTGATGCGATGAATAGCTACCGGGGCTTCGCCCCAACCCCACGAGTCTTGTTCCATCACAACTTGACTCGATCTTCAACATCCCTGCGGGGAAAGATAACCTACTCAGGCGGAGGGGCGTCTGACCGTCACCGAACTCGCCGAGCGGGTCTCGCTCAGCGTGGCGCCGTGCCACCGGCGGCTCCGCGAACTGGAGCGCACCAAGGCGATCCGCGGGTACCGGGCCATCATCGACCCCGCCGCGATCGGTCTCGGCTTCGAGGTACTGGTGCAGGTGACCATGGACCGGGAAGACGCCACCACGATCATGAGGTTCGAGGCCGGCCTGGCCGAGATTCCGGAGGTACGCCACGCGGAACGGCTGTTCGGCGACCCCGATTACCTGATCCGGGTGGCCACCGCCGACCTGGCCGCGTACCAGGCGCTGCGGGACGAGAAACTCGCCGCGCTGCCCGGCGTGCAGCGGCTCAGCTCGACGATCGTGATGAAACGCATCGTCGATGACCGGCCGTACCCGGTAACTCCGGTCACCGGCGGACCGAAACGGTAACGTTCGCCCAGGCGCTTCGCCGACTGAGCTCCGGTGATCTACAGGATACGCCGCACGGGATACGCCCTAGCCCGCGTATTCGGTGGGCGTGGTGGTGTAGCTCCGCCCGGAGGGGGCGCGCCAGACGAGGACGCCTGGCTTGGGCTGCTCGAGGTGCCACCTTGCAGCGATGATGGTGGCGGCAGAGAGGACTGTCGTCACACACACAATCAAGCTCGCGATGCCGCGATTATGGTGGACCTTAATGCTGCATCGAGTCCACGATTTCGGTGAGGAGGAGCCTCACCTTCGCCGGGATCGCCGTCCTGGATATACCTGCTCCACCAGGCCGAGGCCTTCGTCCACCGTGGTGAACCCGTCGTGCTCACGTGTTCTCTCCTTGGCGGGGGATGTCCGGCGGCGTGTGGCGCCTGCCGGGGGCTTGAGTAGCGGATGGAGCCCGGCGCTGATGGTGCACCATCAGCGCGCCAAGGGTGGGCGTCTGGGCGATCCACTTGTTGCGGGGTGAAACGGGCGGCACGAGCCGGTTCCTGGCTGGCTCCCAGGTTGAATCGGGTCACAATGAAGTAATTGTTTAACACAAACTAACTTCTGTGCTTGGTCGTTTGCGCCCGCGGCTGTCCGCGCTTGCCTGCGGCTTGCCAGCAGGTATCTCATGCCCTGCATGGCGAGGAAGGCAGTGGCGACAGCGATCAGGATGGGCGCGGTCTGCGGCGCCCCTACCCGGGTCATCAACGCGGTCAGCAGCACCATCGAGAACGGCGCGGCTGCGAGCGTCCCCAGGACGGCGGGCAGCAGGCAGGTGAACGCCAGTCCCAGCGGAACGCCCGGGATGGCCTGGTGGACGATGACCCCGGCGGTTCCGCCCAGGAACAGCGCCGGGAAGAGGGGCCCGCCCACGAATCCGCTGCCCTGGCTGACCGCGTAGGTGAGCATCTTGGCGATCAGGACAGCGACGAGCAGGCCCAGGCCCAGGGTGGTCCCGGCATCGTCCAGCACGGAATGGAGCTGATCGTCGCCCGAGAACATCGTCAGCGGCAGTGCCACGCCGACGACCCCGAACACCACGCCGCCCAGCGCTGATTTCGCGATGGCCGGACGTTCGGCCGACCGAACAGCCACGACGCCAGCACGAGGAACCCGGTCAACAGCGTCGTCACCAGGGCCGCGAACAGGCCAAGAGGGATGGCAGCGAGCAGCTGCCAGTCCTCGAACGTGTACGGCGGCACCTGGTAGGCGCCCAGGAGCACGGCGCCGGCGATTGCGAAGTAGATCCCGAACGAGACGCTCCCCGCCACGATGCTCGCGGCGAGGGCCTTGGAGAACCGCTGTCCGCCCGGATGGGCGACCTCCATGATCAGCAGCACCACGACCACTGGGCTGGAGAACACCCCGGCAAAGGTGCCGGCGACACCCGCCAGCGTGTTCACCTGGGAATCCTCTGTACCGAGCCCCCTTCGCCGGGAGATCCAGCTGCCGGCCCCGCCGCCCATGGTGCTCAGCGCCTTCTCCGGGCCGACACTGGAGCCACCGATCAGCGACACCACCGAGGCGGCCACGGTTCCCGGCAGCAGTGCCGGGTCGAAGTGCTCGGCTTGCAGGTCGGCGAACACGCCGGGAATCTCCTCCGGCAGATGGGTGAGGCGCCGCAGCAGGCCGACCACAACGCCTGCCGCGGCAGTTACCGCCACCCACCACCAGTGCCCGCCGAACCAGCCCGGGCGGGAATCGGTGTACCACTTGCCCCCGAACTTGATCACTCCTATGAGAACCAGGCCGGCGAACGCACCGAATACCCCGAGGGCGACCGCGTACCCGATGAGGACCCAGAACTCCCGCTTCTCGATGACCGGCGGAGCCGCAGCCGGCCCGGGCATGACGCTCACGACGCGAACCTCCCCGAAGCGGAGCTGGAGTCGCCGCCGGGAAGGACGCCGGTCATGCAGACGCCTGCCCCAGGACACCTGGCCTGGACTTTCCCCAGCTGAGGCCAGTTCTTCCTGGCGTGGTCCGGCAGCCACAGGATGACCGAGCTGCCGGTGGATCCCGGGACGGCGGGCATGTGCCCATTGTGCCGTCCGGCAGTATCGCGCTGGCGACCGCAAGGAGGAGAGGATCATGATTACGCCGCTGTCCGGGCCATGGGCCATGGGCCTCAGCCACCAGGCAGACCTCTGGTCAAAGACCGGCGCAAGGAGTGTCGTTATCGTTTGCCTCGTGGAGCATGCCCGCACATGCAGATGTACGCCCTGACCTGGTCGTTGAGCAAGCCGGGGCGGGGCCACGTCCGCGGTCAGGGGTCGGGCGAGCGGCAAGACGGGACGCAGAGGCCGGTTCTGCCGTGAGCGGCTCTTTCATGCGAAGAGCTCCCGTGAGCCGGTACCTCTTGCGGCTCAGCGGCTTTGTTCCTCCGCCATGAGGAAGATGGTCCGTCGCTTCGGATCGAAGACCACAGCAGCCGCACGCTCACTTTGCTTCGCTATGGACCCGGAGCGCCCGCATGCTCCAATTGTCCCAGCCCACGGACCCGGTCACCGAGACCTTAGTCGTCCGGATCGCTGGACGAGGCGGAATCAAGCAGGTCGAGATAGCCTTCGACCGCGTCCCACAGTTCGTTCTCCGGGTAGCGGCCGTAGCCGCGGTGCTCGCGCCGCCAGCCATGATCCCAGTACTTGTCGCGGACCTCGCGTAGATGAGCCAGCGCCGCGCCCAGGTCTTCGCGGAGCTGCAGCCGCTCATCTGCCGGCCCTGGGATCAGCCGCTTCAGCGACCCGAGGTCTCTGGCTTCTAGCGCCGTGAGCGTCCGCTCGTCGGGACCGTCATCGACAGACCAGACGCGCACCGGGCCGCGGATGTAATGATTCCAGACCGGATCCAGGTAGGACCGCCAGAAGTAGATGAAGCCGCCTTTGCTGAGCCGCAACTCATTCGCCAGCCAGTCGGTGCCTTCGGGGCTGGACTCCCACGGGACTTCCTCCGGGGGCAGGTTGATCGCGACCGCGACCTGAACGGCATCCAGCGGGTCGGCTCCGTCCACAACCTCGCCGAAGGCATACACGGCCTTCAAGAACGGCTCCGTGTCGAACCAGAAGGCCTTCACGCGCTCGCACGTCTCGGCGAGGATCCGCAGCTTCTCGACGGCGCGCTTGTACCTCATGACTGCATATCATGCATCAGCGTGCTCGCGCCCAGGTCCGCTGGCCAGTCGGTAGTCGTTTGTAATACGATCATCAGGTGGGCGGTGAGCGGTTCGATCTAGACCTGCTGGATGAGGAAGATCCGTTCGAGATCGACACCCAGGCCGCGCACCTGTTCAAGCATCCGCACCTCGGCATCGACGACATCGATGACGTGTGGGCCAGCGACCCGCTGTTCTACCCGGCCAAGCCGCCAGCGCACTGGCTCATGTGCGCCGAGGCCGGCGGCCGGGTGCTCGTGGTCCCCCTGGCTCCCGCGCGCAGTGGTGACCCGCGCCGATGCCGTCCGATCGGCTGCTATGAGGCGGCTGACAGGCTTGCCGCCCAGTACCGGAGAGACCGATGACGGACACGCCCATGACACCTGACCAGGAATTCGATTTCTACGCGCAGCCGGAAAACCAGGAGCCGCAGGGACCGGCCCGGCGACGCCATGCCTCCCGGCTGGGCACACCCGTGCCCGTGCGGTTCCCCCCGGAACTGCTGGAACAGGCCCGCCGCGCGGCCGATGCCGACGACCGGTCGCTATCGGCGTGGATCCGCCGGGCAGTCGAGCACGAACTGCGCCGGACCGCCTGACCAGGCACGCCCACACACAGCGTTCAGCAGGCCAACGCCCGGAACTGTGGTCAACGGACGAAACAAGACCCGGACCAGAGGCGGACACTTGGTGTGTCATTATCGTTTGCACTGCGGGCTGTCATCACACGCACATTTCAGCCTACGACGCCGCCTGTCGCGGTTTACTGTTGCGCATCGATACGCTGCCGCAAGGCCCCCTGAACAGCGCAAACCATCTCTGGGATCCACGGGAGGAGAAACCCCGGGCCCGTGGAACCCAGGCCGCCCGGCCCGCCAGCCGGGCCTCCGTCATACCCCGCGCTGAAATCGCGACCGCCAGCCGAACCGCCGACGCTCGGCGCCAGCCATCAATCCCGATGAAAGATCAGGGTCAGGACTTCTAAGCTTCAGGGCCGTGAACTAGACTGCTCCCCGGGCCGACCGAGGGGGGAATCCGCGGTGATCGCTGTCTTTGTCAGCCATTCCAGCGTGAACAATTCTATTACTCGCGACGTCCACGCGTGGCTGAATCAGCATGGGTTCGGGCCGGTGTTCGTTGACTTCTCGCACGACGACGGGATGACGGGCGGTCAGGACTGGTGGCTTCAGCTCGCCGAGAATGTCAAACGAGCCAAGGTGTTCCTGATTCTGGGCTCGGCCTCCTGGAAAGCGTCTGAAGTCTGTCATGAAGAACTATCCATTGCGCGCAGCGCAGCCAAGCCCATCGTCATCTTGCGCCTTGACGAAGCCGATCTCGGGCCCTATCTCCAGCAAATCCAGTTCATCGACTTCAGGGCACCCGATCCGCAGGGCTGGCAGCGGCTTGCCAGGGCGCTGACGAGAGGCCGGCGCGGATGCCTCCGTCTTCCGTCCCGACCCGACCCGGCCGCCATTTCCGGGACTGTCGGCCTTCGAGGTCGAGGACAGCGCGCTGTACTTCGGTCGCGAGACGGAGATCAGCGACCTGCTGACCCGCCTTGATCAGCGGCGACTGAGTGCGAAACGGCTCCTGGTAATCGCCGGGCCGTCGGGCAGTGGGAAATCATCTCTGCTCCGCGCGGGTCTTGTCGCCCGGTTGCGCCGTAAGGCGGGAGATTGGATCGCGATCAAGCCATTCCGCCCGTCCCACGGCTTCGACGAGGGCGTCTTGCGGGCACTCGAGTCCACTTGCGCTGACTGGTACGAATCAGCGCAGGCACTTCATACTCTCCGGCAGCTTGCCGACCCGGTTGGCGCGGACCCGGTTCGCTTCGCCGGGTTCTTCCGCCATCTCGCGGGCGAGCCAGGTGCCTCGCCGGTTCTCGCCGTCGATCAAGGCGAGGAACTGTTTTCCGATGAGTCCAGCGGCGCCCTTGAGAGCATATCCGGCACACTGGCGAGGCTGCTGACCGCTGACAGCCCGGTCCTGGGCCTCATCACGATCCGCTCGGACATGCTGGGCGCGCTCCAGCAGCACCCGTTGCTCGGCTCGCTGATCATGGACGACATCTATGCGCTGCCGCCGATGCCGCGCGAACGGTACGGCTTGCTCATTGACGGCCCTATTGATCAGTACGCGCGTTATGTCCGTCCCGGTGCCAGCGTGGAGCCGGAGCTTCGCGACGCCCTGATCGAGACGGCGACCGGAGCGGACGCGCTTCCGCTGGTCGCCTTCACGCTGCGCAGGCTCTGGGATGAGTATGGCCAGGGTGACGGAAATTTGCTCGCCAGCCAGCTAAGCCGCATCGGGGGCGTCGGCGGGGCGGTGGCCACGATCGCGGAGCAGATCGTCGCGGGCGCATGCGAGGACCCCGCCTGCGGGGGCCTGGACGCGCTGAGAACAGCGTTCGTGCTCGGCCTGGCGGGGGTCACTGAACATGGCGAGGTCGTCAGGCGCCGCGTCCAGGAGAGCCTCCTCCCCGCCGAAGCACGGTCGCTACTCGATCAGTTTGTCCAGGCCCGACTGCTGGTCCGTGGCGAAGGTCCTGGCGGCCACCGGTACCTCGAGATCGCCCACGAGGCGCTGCTGCGGCAATGGCCCACGCTGGTCGAGTGGATCCAGCAGGATTTCGACGCGCTGCGGATCCTGGAGGAGCTAGGCCGGGCGGCGTCGGTGTGGCAGCATGCCACGCGGGATCCTGACCTGCTGGTGCACCGCGGAGGGAATCTCGCCAAGTCACTCCTGGTTGTCGACCGTGACTTGGTCCAGCGGAGGTTCTCCGCCCTGGAGCGCGATGTTATCGATGCCTACCTGAACTCGTGCCAGGACCTGGAACGGGAGAGAGCAGGACGCCTGTTTTCCCTCGAGATCACCCGGGCTGCCGCCTTTTACGAGCGAGTGCAGCGCGAGACCGGCCAGGTTCGTTTCATCCACGCCGCGGCATTGTGCGGCGCGGCCCTGGACAGCAATCCCTACATACGAGCCAGGGATGAGGTGATAGCTTCCTGCGGCCCGGAGGACGTACTCCGCGCCCGGTCACTCGCCTGGAGGGTCCGCTCGGAACTACATGCCATCTTTGCCCGGGATCTCTTCTTCGCTTTCGAATTCAGGCTGCAGCGACGTACGGGCCTCGATACGCGTCTCGTCTTCCACCCGGACAACGAGACGCTCAGCGTTATCGGAGGCGAGCAGGCCTTCGATATCGTGCTGCCTACCGGTACCGTGCGGGACTGGCCAGCGTCGTTGCAGGGTAGAATTCTCGATTATCTTCCGGCAAGTAACAGGGTGCTGCTGATCAACCATGAATTCCTTATTGTCGCGAAGCGAGAAAGCAAGCGAGAGCTGCAGAAAAAGCGGATCAAAGATCTGGATTCATATAACCTGCGCATGGCGCGCCTGTGTGCGGACGGCAGCATGGCCATCGCCGCGCACTCGAGCGGCTGCTTCCTTATCGACTTCACTAGGAGGGAGGTGCGTGATCTGCTGTCTGGTATTTCGCAAGAATCTCACCTGTTTCTGTTTAGCATTTCGAGCGGCAAGACTAAGGAAATCGCCGTTGCGGGCGCCAGAGAGGTCTTCGTCGTCAACCCTTCCGATGGCTCAGTGAAGCGCTATGAGAGCGGACAACGAACCGCGCTCTTTGCGGTCGAGATGATAAGTGAGCGAAATGAGCTCGTATTCGGGGGAGTTGAGGGAAACGTTTACGTCCTGGACTTGTCATCAGGAAGGCCTGAAATGCTCGGCAGCCATGCTGGCAGGGTTTCATCGCTCGTTGCCTTGGAGAAGGACAAGCTGCTGGTCAGCACCGGATGGGATGGCCGGGCCGCCGTCTGGGACATCGAGCGGCGGCGCCATGTGCTCGATCTCCCCACGGACGGAGACATGCCACGCGGATCGGCCGCATCCCCGGATAACGAGCGCCTCGCTATCGTCTGCGAGCATTCGATCACGGTGTGGCGGAAAATACAGCATGTGCCTGTCACGGAGCTTCCTCACGGCAACACGATCACCGGGGTTGCCTGGCATCCGGGACTCCGTGGCCGGATTGTGTCAGTGAGCTTCGTGGGTGAGAGGTGCGCTGCTATCTGGACCCTCGATGAGGGGGTGGCCACAGCGCTCGACCTGGGAGTCCGCGCCCCGCTGCGTGGTGTCTCCATGGCGCCGGGCGGCGACCTCTTCGCGATCTGTGGTGACATGCCTGACGTCATTGTCTATTCGTCATCCGGAAGCGTGGTCCGCACGTTCGTTTCAGAAGGGATCTTCGGGGACAGAAATGAGCGGATCGAGCAAAGATATTTCCGGCGGCAGGAAGAAGACGCTTCTGAGTCACCGGGATTCGTCCTGAACGTCTCTTTGTCCCACGATTCCACGAGAGTCGCCTGGGTAGCCCCCACCGGCCGCATTTGCATCGGTGACGTCAGGACAGGCGAGATCGGCATAGCGCTGCCGGATGCCAAGCGCCGTTTCTCGACAGTCTGCTTCTCTCCAGTCGAGGACGCGTTCCTGACCGTCACGGAAAGAGGTGAAGCCTACTGGATCCGGCCGGGCAGCCAACCGCGGCTGGTGCTCCGCGACGTGGTCACCGAGAACACCTTTGGCCGGGGTGCGGCCATCGCTTTCAGCCGTGACGGCGGGAAACTGGCCATCGCCACCGGCGGATCCAGCATCACCGTAACCTCGCCCGACGGTCAGGAGCCCGAGCTACGCCTTGACGGCCACACCGAGACGTTCATGTCGAACGGGAGAGAATCTGTCGGCGCCCTAGCCTTTGACTCGCAGGGTGATTTCCTGGTCTCGGCGGGCTCCCGGCAAAGCGGGGGGACGGAACCCCGGACCATCCGCCTGTGGGATCCGAGTACCGGGGATCAGCTCATGCGGATACCCATAGACGCGGATTGCCTGGCGCTCTCGGTCGATCGCTTCGGCGAGACGATATGCGCAGGTTACGGCGATAAGGTTTCCCTGATCCCGTTCCGCCGGTGGCTGCTGTCCCCCGACACCGCGGCGGCGCGGAAGAAGCTGGAAGGCATCCTGGGCTCCAGCTACGAGTACCTGATCTTATGACGGCGACGGGCCTGCCGTGGCCAGGCCCGCCCGGCGCGACTGAAACGGTCTCTTAGACTCAGGTTGCGTCGGCGTGTCGCCCCGAAAATGGGTTACCGTCCGGCTATCCCGCAGTGGCAGCCTGCTCTGGGCAGCTATGTGGCGATTACCGGCACAAGGAGGATTATTGAAAACTCAATTCAAAGAAATATAGACCGATGGCTGCGCGAAAGGAATCAAAAAACGTGTTGAGCGGCCGTCGATAATCGGTGAAAAGGATTTTCCAGGTCTTGAGATGCGCAACCGCGCGCTCGATGGGAGCGCGGATAGAACTGACCTGGTTATTGTATTCGTGTTCACGCGTATAGAGTTCACGGTCCTGTGGCTTCTTAGCAGGCGTGACGTAGCCAGACCCTTGAAATCCCTTGTCCGCGATAACCGATCCGGCAAGGTCGAGAATCTCCTTCACCTCGCCTTCCCGCTTCTTCATGTCATGGTCACATCCGGGAGCGGGGTCCGAGACGAAGATAATGTTCCCGAATTCGTCGCCGATAATCAGGCTGCCATGGCCGGTAGTCTTATATTTCCCGGCCCACATCTCGGGGGCGCGCTCCCATGACCAGCATGGCCACAACGTGCCGTCTACCAGCGCTAGCCGGCCCCGTGCCATCTGCTTCGCTTCCTCCGCGTCCGGTCGGAACCCCTCGGTAGCCTGAGCGATCAGCGGGGTGAATTTTGCGATGATCTCCGAGACGGTGCCCTGGGAGACCCCGAAAAGATCAGCAATAACTTCTTCGATCATATTCTGCCGCTTGTAGAGCAGCGTTACCATGATCGCTTCCCGCAACGAGAGGCTCTTCGGCCGCCCAGTTCCCTTATCCCAGGGATCGGACAGGATATCTCCGATACGCGCCTCAAGTTCATCAAGTTGTTCGGCATCCAGTCCGAAGGTACGATGGTAACGCAACGGCTCCTCCATCGGTGAAGGGTTTGGGTAGCACCTCCTTTCTATCGATTCGGGGAGCCGTTGCTTTTTAGGCGCGCCGGGACGGAAATTAGAACTTTTAATAATAATTAGATCGAGGCCCGCAGGAGCTTATGCTGGAGGGTTTCTGATAACCCTCAAGGATCCGCGTGCTGGGCTTGGATCTATGTGCACACTGACGAACTCGCGCCGAAGGTCAGCAGGTCAAGCGTGCGACACGTGAGCCTCGATACCTGACCCCGGCCTTTCGCGTGGCTCATGGCCAGCAGCCCAAGTGTCCCGGGCTACTCTATGTGTGTCATTATCGTTTGCACGGCAGAGAGGCGAGTCGATGCACTCGCAGATACACCCATGACCTGGAATAACAGTGCCTCCCTGATGCTTAGGAATGCCCATCAATCTGGTAGCAGTTTGCTACCCGCCGTGCGCGGAACATCCGCCGCCGCCGATCTGTTCTCGCGGCTTGACCATAACTCCGACAGAGGGCTGCGGTATGCCGGAAACGGGTTGGTTAACGTTGCATCGTTAGTGCGGGTGAGCCGACTAGGCGAAAAAGGAGAGCTGGTCGAGGAGATTGCTGGCGGCCGTGATGAGGCGCTCTGTATCCTTAACAGCCTGCCCTGCTTCGGCCGCCGTTGCTGACTCAGCTGGCCTGCGCGGGTATTCGAGTTCATTTCTGCGGCGTCGCATGTCGCTGAATGGCCGGAAACCATCGCCGAACTGGGCCCTGACCACCTCGTCAACTGTAGCGTGGCCACCGTCAGAAGTGGAGCGCATACCTTGCTGGGCCAGCAGAGCAGTGCAGGCCAGCCGGGGAGCGTCGTACGCCAGAACATAAGCACTGCGAGCATCAGCCTCAATGAGGGTAGTGGCGGTCTCTAGGGTCTTTCGCGCAGTTTCGATCAGGGGAGCGCCGTCGGCTTCCGCGCCCGTCACATGCTGGAGCTTTCCCTGGCGAACCTGCCGCTCGACCTCAGCCTCACCTTTTGACCACCTGGGCATCGTCACGCCTTCTCTGCAGCAGCGGACTTCTGATCGTCCTCGTCTGGGATAAGGACGACAACAAACGGACCTGACTGAATCTGCTGGACCAGAGGGTCGGCAGCCTCCCGCCATACCTCAGCAGGTCGTATGACCGGGTCAACAGGCATCCCCAGCCTCTGCTGGGCGCGGTCCGCCGCATCATAGACTTCACCGCGCGCAGGATGCCCAACCACGAGGACATCCAGATCGTGCGGCGACGGCCCACGCTGCTGCAGGTACCGAGCAGCCCAGGAACCGAAGATCAGTACTCGCTCCGCGCCATCCAGTCCGGCGAATTCCTCGGCTACCACCTGCAGTGGTCCCCAGGAGAGAAACAACAGCTCGGTCAACGGCTCGACAAGGCGATTGCTCGTATTCGCCCGAACCATGGCCGATTTCCCGAGATCACGACGACGCAGCAAGCCCGCATCGGTCAGCCGCTTCACCTCTCCATGCACGGTGCTTAGCGGAGCATCGAATCGCCTCGCAAGGTCTGAAAGGCTGTACTCACGTTCGGGGTTGAGTAGCAGCGCGGCCAGGATGTCAGCCTGCAACTGCGACCTGAACACCGGCAGGAGCGCCGGTGCCTCACTTCGCATAACCTGAAGATATCTTCGATCTAACCGGAACGTCAAACAGGCCAAAGCCATCAACTCGTGGACCGCCGACGCACCGCCGGATCCGCCGCCCCAATCCAGTCGCCGCCATCTGAGCGTTCGAACGCTCACACGGCGTCGGCAGCCATGCCGGAACGGGCGTGCATATCGCTGCAGTATGCATCCGGCGCACCCACGCAGTGGGTCTCCGTCGCTCGGTACCGAACGAATCTCGCGTGGTCAGGTGTCGTCCCTGACAAGCGCGTCGAGCATCGTCCGCATCGGTTCTGGGTCGCCGCGCATGATCGCGGCGGAGGCCTCGACGTTGCGGGCGGCATCAAGGTGCTGCCAGGCGAGCGTGAACCCGGTGCTGCGGGCGAGCTGCCCGAAGAAGGCCCGCTGGGCCCGCCCGTTGCCCTCGCGGAACGGGTGCAGGGCGTTGACCTCGCCCAGGTAATGGGCCAGCCTCCCGACGAACGCATCGCGGCTCAGGCCGCGCAGGCAGTCTTCGCCGGGCAGCTCGCGGAAGATGAGGGCCGCGGAGGAATCTATGTACTGCCGGAGGCAGGACATGGCGCCCTTGGCGATGGCACCGTCCGGATCTGGCCGGCCCGCTCATATATGTCTCCGACGATCCGCTTATGGATCTCCCGCAAGCGAGGCAGGTCGTGGCTGGGCGAGACGGGCGATTCGTGCAGCAGGATCAGGGCCGCATGAGCGATCTCCCGCTCCGCGGCCTCAAGCCCGGCGACGGTGCTCAGCCCGAGCTTGCTGCACAGGACGCCGGTGACCGGATCACTGTACGGGTCTCCCGGCATTTACGGCTGCCGGTAGCGGGCGACCGTCCTGGTGTACAGTTCCGCCGCGCTGATCTCTCCGGCCACGTATGCCGCGGCTTCCCGGTCATGATCTGAGCTGACCGGGCCGAGCGCCTGCCGCCGTCGAGCCTGTTGCACCCGGTCGTCAAGATGCAACGCGGGTTGCGCGCGAGGTTCTTGGCTTTGCGTTCGTCCGGGCCGGTGCAGAAGTACAGGGCTCCGTCCAGCCAGATTCCCCGGCCGGACCGGCCTCCCCGGCCACGGGCGGCAGCGGGAAGCCGTCCGGCTCCTCGCCGTCCGGCCCGGGATCGGGGAACGGGTGCTGGGGCATGAACCACCGTCCGTTCGGAAGAAATCGAAACACCCGTACGAACAGTATAGCGCACAGACGGCGAGTTGCGAGGAAGAGGCGAATAGTTTTTTGATAAATCAGGCGAGGCGGGTGACTTCTACGGTCACGGCCAGGGCGCTGGCGGGGGCGCCGTGGTAGATGCCCTTGAGGGGCGGGATGTCGGCGTAGTCGCGGCCGCGGGCGACCACCACGTGCCGTTCCCTGACGGACGCGTTGGTCGTGGGATCGCACGCGTGCCAGGAACCGGTCCAGTACTCGACCCAGGCGTGGCTCTCGCCGACCGCGGTCTCCCCCGGCCCGGCCGACGGATTGGCGTGCAGGTAACCGGACACGTACCGGGCAGGCAGGCCGGCCGCCCGCAGTAGGGCCACCGTGACGTGCGCCAGGTCCTGGCACACGCCCTGGCCCTGATCCCAGGCTTCCTGCGCGTTGGTGCGCACCCCGGTGGCCCCGGGCATGTAGCTGACCTGCGAGCGGACGCGGGAGACGATCTCCTCCGCCGCCTCGACCGGATCGGCGCCGCGGACGGCGTCGATGACGGTGGCCGCGACGGCCGGGGTCAGGGTGGTCAGCGGCGTGGTGAGCAGGAATTCCAGCAAGCGGCCGCCGCCGGCCTGGGCGCGGAGGTCCGTCCAGGGCAGCTGCACCGGCCGGGCGGACCGGAACGCGTCGTCGGTCTCGACGGTGGACTGGGCTTTGATGACGAGATCCTGGTGCGGCTCGACGATGTCGAACACGCTCACGAAGGTGCCCCAGTAGTCGCAGTAGGTCCAGACCGGCACTCCGCTGCCGACTTCGACTCTGCTGTCGCGGGTGGTCTGCGTGGGCAGGGTGAGTGGGGTCATCCGGGCCTCGTTGAACGAGGTCCGGACCGGTTCGGCGTAGCTAACCCGGGTGGTGTGCAGGACCCGCAGCCGCCAGCCCATGCTCAGCCGTCCCTTTCCCAGGCGACCGGCGCCTCGTACTGGAAGTACCGCTTGGTGATCGCCTCGCATGCCTCGACGCATATGGCCTGGAGGGTACCGAGCAACTCAGGCAGCTCACCGGGGAGTTCGGTGGGGTCGGCGTATTCCAGCCTGGTGCGCAGCTGTCCCACCGGGCGCCGGGCCGGATCGTCCATGCCCATCCGGACCGGTTCCGGGTTGAGCGCCACCAGGCACTCCTCGGCGGTCACCAAAGAGTGCAGGACCGACCGCGGGAACAGCCGGTCGAGCAGCAGGAATTCGGCTACCCGGGCCGGCTCGGCCGCCCAGCCGTGAGTCCGGATGAACGACTCGTAGGCACCGCAGGCGTGCAGCAGCAACGGCCATCCCATGTCCTGCGGCGCGGGCACTCGCGCCAGCAGCAGCCGGGCCGTCATGTCGGCGCGTTCCAGGGACCGGCCCAGGATCAGGAACCGCCAGGCGTCGTCGTGGCTCATGGTGGAGTCGGCCAGGCCGAAGAACAGCGCCGCGCGGTCCCGGATGAAACGGAGGAACACGTGCGGGCCGAGGCGTTCGGCGTCCCGGCGCTGGCCAGGCAGGCCGCGCGCGGAGACGTTGAGGCACTCCCACATCTCGCTGGAGATCACTTCGCGGATGCCGCCGGCACCGGACCGCGCGGCCACGATCGCGCCCGCGATCGCGCTGGGATTCTTGTCATCAAAGGCCAGGCGGAACAGGGCCGTCCCGACGTCGGGTCTTTCGGTGCCGGGGGACTCGACGCCAAGGATGCCGAACAGCGGGCCGCAGTCCGGGCTCGCATTGTCCTCGCGGGTCTTGGGATCGCTGAGGATCCGGTGAACGTAGACGTCGACGAGCCGGGCGGTATCATCCGCCCGCTCGACGTAGCGCCCGGTCCAGAACAGGTTCTCGGCCAGCCTGCTGAGCAGCTCGTCGTTCACTGGTCCGGCCCGGCCTGCCGCCCGACCGGCTCGCGGCCCCGCGGTTTCCTCAGCTGCGGGCTGGCCAGCAGCGGGAAGACGGCCGGCCGCAGGACGGCCGCGGTGGGCTCCGGCCCGGCCAGGACCCAGGTGTCCTTGGAGCCGCCGCCCTGGCTGGAGTTGACCACCAGCTCGCCCTCGGGCAGCGCGACGCGGGTCAGGCCACCGGGGAGCAGCCACACGTCCTCGCCGTCATTCACGGCGAACGGGCGCAAATCGATGTGCCGCGGCGCCAGGCCCTCGCCGATGAGCACCGGCGAGGTGGACAGGGCCACCGGCCGCTGCGCCATCCAGCCGCGCGGGTCCGCGGCCACCCGCTCGCGGAGCACCGCCAGCTCCGTTTCCGATGCCGTGGGCCCGATGACGATGCCGACCCCGCCTGCGCCGTCCACCGGCTTGACGACCAGTTCGGCCAGCGAGTCCAGCACCCATCGCAGGACGTCCGGATCGTCCAGCCGATAGGACTCCACGTTCTCCAGCACGGGTTCCTCGCCCAGGTAGTACCGGATGAGGTCGGGGACGTAGGTGTAGACCAGCTTGTCGTCGGCCACCCCGTTGCCGACCGCGTTGGCGATGGTGACGTTACCCGCCCGCGCGGCGTTGATGACGCCCGGGCAGCCGATCACCGAGTCGGGCCGGAAATGAAGCGGATCGAGGAACTCCTCGTCGACGCGGCGGTAGATCACGTCGACCTGGCGGCTGCCGCGGGTGGTGTGCACGTAGACCTTGTTCCGGGCGCAGAACAGGTCGCGGCCCTCGACTAGCTCCACGCCCATCAGCCGGGCCAGCAGGGTGTGCTCGAAGTACGCGGCGTTGTGGACGCCGGGGGTCAGCACGACCACGCACGGATCTGGCGTGCGGGCCGTGGGCGCGGCGGCCCGCAGCGCGGCCAGCAGCCGCGACGGGTACTCCTCGACCTGGTGAACGCTCTGCTCGGCGAACAGGGCCGGGAACGTCCTGGTCATGGCCAGGCGGTTCTCGATCACGTAGCTCACGCCGGACGGCACCCGGACGTTGTCCTCCAGCACCCGGAACCTGCCGTCCTCGTCGCGCACGAGGTCGATGCCGGCCACGTGGACCCGGACGCCGTTCGGCGGGGTGAAGTCGGCGACCTCTCTGCGGAAGCGCGGGGAAGTGTAGATGAGCCGCCAGGGCACCACCCCGTCCTCGAAGGCGCGGCCGGCCCCGTAGACGTCGGCCAGGAAGGCCTCCAGGGCCCGGACCCGCTGCCGTACGCCGCGGGCTATGTGGTCCCACTCGACCGCGTCGATGACCCTCGGGATCAGGTCCAGCGGGAACGGCCGTTCCTCCCCCGCGAAGTCGTAGGTGACCCCGCGGTCGCTGAACACCCGGGCCAGCTGGTCGGCGCGGAACCGCAGCTCGGCGGGGTCCATCGGCTGCAGCACGGAAATTATCGGCTCATAGGGCAGACGGGGCACCCCGGGCGCCGCGAACATCTCGTCCCAGGCGTCGGCCAGCCGGTACCCATCGAAAATGTCCGCCACGACGGAACGGTAACGTGGGCTTGTTTAGCCCGCATGACGGAGGTGTTTCCGTTTGTTTCCCACGCATTTACGCCACCCCGGGCGGGTAATGACCCGCGATCATGATCCGGCCCTCCCGGGCCGGCCGGGGGCTCGCGGCGGGGGGTGACGACCGGGTGGCCGGCGGGGTCGGTGGTCACCGTGACCCGGGCGGCGTAGACGCGGGAGATCAGGTCCTCGGTGAGGACCGCGGCCGGGGGGCCGGCCGCCTCGACCCGGCCCGCGGCCAGCAGCACCAGGTGGCCGGCATACTGGCTGGCCTGGGTGAGGTCGTGCAGGATGGAGACCACGGTCACGCCGCGGCTGCGGCGCAGGTCGTCGATGAGCTCGAGGACCTGCTGCTGGTGCCCGATGTCGAGGTCGCTGGTCGGCTCGTCCAGCAGCAGCACCCGGGGCTCCTGGGCCAGGGCGCGGGCCAGCCGCACGCGCTGACGTTCCCCGCCGGACAGGCTGCCCAGCCGCCGGCCGGTGAACCGGGCCACGTCCAGCCACTCCGACGCCTCGGCGGCTTTCCGCCGGTCGGCGCGGCCCGGAGCGCTCAGGTAGCCGAGATGGGGCGTGCGGCCGAGCAGGACGTACTCCCCGACCGTCAGGTCCGGCGGGAGCACCGGGACCTGCGGCAGGTAGGCGATGAGGCGGGCGCGGCCCCGGCCGCGCAGCGCGCCCAGGTCGGCCTGGTCCACGCGGATCGTGCCGCGATGCGGCAGCAGCCCGGCCACGGCGCGCAGCAGCGTGGTCTTGCCCGCGCCGTTCGGGCCGATCAGGGCCAGCCAGCCGCCCGAGGACACCGCGCACGACACCGCGTGCAGGACCCGGACCCGGTCCAGTTCCACCGTGACGCCCGATACCTGGATCGCGTTCATGTGCGGACCGCGGCGGTGGAGCGCAGGATCCAGACGAACACCGGCGCGCCGACCAGCGCGGTGACCACGCCGATGGGCAGTTCGGCGGGCGACACGACGGTGCGGGCCAGGGTGTCGGCCAGGACCAGGAAGCCCGCACCGGTCAGCAGGGACAGCGGCAGCACCAGGCGGTAACTGGGACCGGCCAGGCGGCGCACCACGTGCGGGACCACGATCCCGACGAAGCCGATCAGGCCGCTGACGGCCACCGCGCTGGCCGCGGCCAGCGCGCACGCGGCGACCACGATCAGCCGGACGCGGCCCGGGTGCGTGCCGAGCGCGCGCGCCTCCTCGTCGCCCACCGACAGCACGTCCAGGTGCCTGCCGTGCAGCAGTACGATCGCGACGCTGACCGCCGCGTACGGAGCGATCTCCCCCGCCTGCTGCCAGGTCGCGCCGGACAGCGAGCCGAGCAGCCAGGAGTAGACCTGCTGCAGGTCCTGGGTGGAGCGCTGCAGGACGTAGGTCTGCACCGCGGTCAGGAACAGGCCCACGGCCACCCCGGCCAGCAGCAAGGTGGTCGTCCCCGAGCCGCCGACCGCTCCGGACAGGTAGGCGATCGCCACCCCGGCCAGCGATCCGGCGAAGGCGGCCACCGGGACGGCGGACGGCCCGGCGCCGCCCAGGTAGACGATGGCCAGCGTCGCGCCCAGCCCGGCGCCGGCCGACGCGCCGAGCATCCCCGAGTCGACCAGGGGATTGCGGAACACGCCCTGGTAACCGGCCCCGGCCACGGACAGCAGCCCGCCGACCATGATGGCCCCGAGCACGATGCGCGGCAGCCGGATCTCGAACAGCACCGCGCGGTCCAGGGAATCCAGGCTGGACGGCAGGTGCACGAACGGGATGCGATCCGCCAGCGCGGCGAGGGTGGCGACGGGATTGAGGTCCGCGGCGCCGACCAGGGCGCTGACCAGCGTCGCGGCGACCAGGAAGGCCACCGCGACGCCGTAGGCCCAGGCGGGCCGCAGCCGCCCGCCGCGGGTGGCGATCACCCAGACGCCCGCTCGACCGCCTGCGCGATCTCGGCGACCAGCTGCGGCAGCCGCGGGCCCCAGCGGGACGCGATGTCGTCGTTCAGCCCGATGACCTCGTGGTCCTGGACCGCGGGGATCGCAGACCAGCCCGGGCGTGGCCGCCACGACGGCCGGGGTCTGGCCGCCGTCCGCGGCCTGGTTGTCGGCCAGGAAGATGATCCGCGGCTGGGCCTTGACGATGTACTCCTCGGACAGCTCCGGATAGCCGCCGTCCGAGGCCTTGTCCGCGGCGTCCGCGATGCTCTTCAGGCCGAACAGGCCGACGATCTGCCCGATGAACGTCGACGAGGTGACCGAGTAGAACGGGTTCGCGGTCAGTTCCCAGTAGTAGGTCAGGCCCGGGTGCGACGGGCCGGCCTGCCTGACGTACCCGGCGATCTGCGCTTTCATGGTCGCCACGACCCGCCGCGCCTGCGTCAGGTGCCCGCTGGCCTGGCCGATCTGGTCGATCTGGGCGTAGGCGTCGGCGAGGGTGGCCGCGGCCGGCTCGATCAGCACCGGGATGCCGAGCTTGCCGAGCCCCGCGACCAGGCCGTTCGCGTTCTGGTAGGAGATGACCAGGTCCGGGCGGTACCTGGCGATCGCCTCCAGGTTGGGGGTCAGCCCGCTCAGCTTGGTGACCGGCACGCCCGGCGGATAGTCGGAGTTCTGGTCGACGGCCACGACCTGCGGGCCGGCGCCGACCGCGTACAGGTCCTCGGTGGCGGTCGGCGCGAGCGAGACGATCCGGACGGGCCTGGCCTTGATGGTCACCGAACCGTTCGAGGCGGTCATCGTGACCGGGAACGAGGATCCCGCGGCTGCGGCTGGAGAGCTGGCGGCCGGGCTGGACGCGGTGCTGGCCGGCGTGCTGGCAGCACTGGCGCAGCCGGCCAGCGCGGCGGCGGCCGAAACGACGGCCACCGCCGCGAGGGCGAGCGTTCTGGTGCTGGCACGGAAATGGATCATGCGGCTTCCTCCCGGAGGGGCGGGAAGGAAGGCGAGGCCGCCGGCGGCCGCCGAACGCACCCGCCGGGACTGATCGCCCTTCCCACGAGGGTCGATTTCGTCGAGCGCGGCAGGAGGCGACCTGGCTTGGGCCCGGGCGGGCCGTCACAGTTGCGGGACAGCGCCGGAATGGTCTCTGCTGGCTTGCGGGGGGACAAAACCCCGCACCCCCGAAGGCTCCGGGGGGAGCGTGACTTCACCGGCTTCGCTAGCTGGCGCGCTGCCAGGCACCCTAGCACGCGCCCTTGATGTCCAGGGCGTCCAGCACCGGGATGAACGGCCTGCCGGTCGAGGAGATCGTCCAGATCTTCGAGCGGAACCCCGTCTCCCCCGCTGCTACAGCGGCGGGCCCACGGTCAGCTTGATGCTGCTGGTCGAGCGCTGGCCGGACGGGCTGACCCAGGTGACGGAGATCGTGTCACCGGGATGGTACTTGGACACCACGCCGGTCAGGCTCTCCGGGGCGCCGATGGCCTGGCCGTTCACCGCGGTGATGACCGACCCGGCGGTCATGCCCGCGGCCTGCGCCGGGCCGCCGCAGATCGTGCCGAGGATCAGCGTGCCCGAGCTGACGTTGGCGATGCTCGCTGGTACGGAGAGGTCGCGGTCGCTGGTGTAGCAGCCCTGGCTGCCGTTGCCGCCGAAGCCGCCATAGCCGCCGAAGCCGTTCCCGCCGAAGCCGCTGTTCTGCTGCTGCGCCTGGGCCTGCGGGTTGCTGTTCGCGCCCTGCCCGATGTAGACGCCCAGGAAGGGCGGGTAGCCGATGGCGACCGTCGAGCTGGCCTGGCCCTGGGCGATCTGCCGGGCCACGGCCAGCGCGGTGTTGATCGGGATGGCGTAGCCGACCGACGACGGCTGCTGGACGGAGAAGCCGCCGTCGTTGCCCGCGGTGACCATGCCGATGACCTGGCCCGCCGAGTTGGCCACCGCACCGCCGGAGTCACCGGAGATGATGTCGGCGTTGGTCTGGATCATCCCGTGCAGGGTTTCCTGGGTGATCGAGCCGCCCGGGTCGCCCGCGGTGATGGTCTGGTTCAGCGCGGTCACCTGGCCGGCGGCGGGGACGATGGCGTCCTGCCCGTTGGCGTTGCCCATGGCCACCACCGAGTCCCCGGTCTTGATATCACTGGAGTTGCCGAGCGGGACGGTCCGCAGGCCCGACGCGCCCTGGAGCTGGATCAGGGCGATGTCCCCGGTCACGTCGTAACCGACGACCTTGGCCTGATAGGAATGACCGTTCGCCACGTCGGTCGCGGTGATCGAGGTGGAGTCCTCGATGACGTGGTTGTTGGTCAGCACCAGGCCGTCGGGGTTGATCACCATGCCGGTGCCCCCGGCCTGCTCACTGTTGTACTGCAGCGTGGTGTTGATGATCACCAGGCCCGGCTCGACCTTGTTCACGATGGCCTGCTCGCCGGCGCTGGTGCTGGGGCTGGCGGTGCTCGGCTGAGGTATCGCGGCGCTCGGCAGCGGGGCGGGCTTCAGCGCGCCGCTGCTGGGCTGCGCTGACGCCGAGGTGTTCGACGCCGGGTGATACAGCGCCACGACCGAGCCCGCGCCCAGCGCTCCGGCCGCCAGGGCCACGAGCAGGTAGCTCAGCGCGCCGACCCGGCGCCTGGGCGGCCGCGGCGGCATGGGCGGCATCGGCATCGTCGGGCCGTGCTCTCCCATGGGCGGCTGGCCGTAGCCGCTGTAATCCTGCATCGCAATCACGCCTTCGGGTGGGCTTCGGGGAGCCAATAGGTCGGGGCGCCGGAATCCTTTCCCTCCAGTGAGCACCATCAACCTGATAATTAGCTGAGGGCCGGCTGCAGATTCCCGTTCGCACGGAAATGATTCTTTCAGCCGAACGTACCGTGGCGCGTGCTCTTCCCGGTGCGCTGGGCGGGAAGCTCGCCCGGCGGCGGGACCGGGGGGTCAGCGGGGCGCGGTCCGGCGCTGTTGTCCACCGGGACGTCGGCGGCCCGCAGGTCAGCGTGGTCCGGGGGTGCGGCCTGGGCCGGCACCGACCCGGGATACGCTGTGATCGTGGGCTCGCTGTCTTCGGGTTCCTGCGGCTGCTGCACCCGCCCCATGGCGTCCTCTAGGCGCCCCAGCGCCAGCTGCCTGGACAGCTGGCCACGCCGTTTCTTACGTTTCCCCCACATCCCGGCCCTCCCTGCAACTTGCTTGCAGCCTGCGATCTGCGCACCTGCCCAGCATGCGGCGGATCAATCCCAGAACCGGGGCCTCGACCGTTCAGTGAGGGGTAAGTGACGATCTGTAACAAGTTTACCCCCTGGCACGCGGTTCCACACCGGTGATCGTGAAAATGCGCAGCGTGTCGCCAGGATCGCGGCCGCGAGCACCACGCTCCGTTCCGTACAAAGAGTCAGCGCCCGGCGAGACCGGCCAGTTCGGGGACGAAGTACCGGGCGTCCACCGTGCCGACGCCCGTGGCCAGGTCGTAGCCCGGCCCGGCGCTGAAGCCGGTCACCGTCTGCTGGCGGCCGCCCTGGGTGAACGACACCGTGTTGTTGCCCGAGGTCACGTCCACGATGCCGGGCGCGTGCCGGGCGGCCAGCTGGTACAGGGCCGGGTTGATCAGCCCCAGGGAGTGACCCGCCACCTGGTCGGCCAGGGCCACGATGCCCGCGAACAGCGGCGTCGCCTCGCTGGTGCCGCAGGTCGGGGACCAGCCGGCCGGCGCGCCGCCATAGCTGTTATAGGTGTTCACCGACCCGCTGCAGGCGGCGCTCATCGAGATGTCCGGCACGCCGCGGCTGCCGTGCACGACGTCCTGCACGCCGTCCTGGTAGCTCGGGCGGGTGAAGAAGATGGAGGTGCCGCCGCCGCTGGCCAGGGGGTTCGGGCCCGGGTCGCCGTCCGCGAACTCGTTCGCATCGCGGTTGTAGGTGTCGTTCCACACGGTCGGGGCCGCGGGGGTACCCTGCGCGGTGAAGTGCAGCTGGGTCCCGCCGACCCCGGTCACCAGCGGGTCGCTGTCCGGCCACGAGGTGACCCGGAACGAGTAGTAGGTGGTCTCGTCCGGCCCGAGGTCGGCGGCGCCGGAGTCGCCCGAGGCGGCCAGCACGGTGACGTGGTCCTTGTCGGCAGCTTGGTAGGCGCCGCGCAGCGCCTGGACGCTTGCTGGCGATGGGAAGGTTTCCTCGGTGGCGCTGAAGCTCTGGCTGATCACGTCTACGTGATAGTGGCTGAGCACGTACTGCTCGGCCATGACGATCTGCGGGAAGCCGTGCACGCCCTCGGTCTCCGAGACCGGCGTCTCGACCAGCAGGATGTTCGCGCCCGGCGCGACCGCGTGGGCCCACTCCACGTCCAGCGTGGTCTCGCTGGCCCAGCCGACCATGTCGGAGTTGGCCGGGTCGTAGGCGGGCACCCGCCCCGCGGGCTGGATGATCTGGAACTGGGGCGGGGCGGGCAGGCCGTAGGCCCGGTCGAAGACGGCCAGGTCGTTCCGGATGGTCGGGGAGCCGTAAGAGTCGACGATGACGATCGTGGTGCCCCGGCCGGTCACCCCCGCGGCGTACACCGCCGGCAGGCCGTACGCCTGCCGGATCTGGGCCGGCCCGTAGCAGGCCACCTTGTAGGCCTGCTCGCACTCGGCCGTGGTGAACGGGCCGGCGTTGGTATCGCGGGCCTGGCCGGAGCGGATCACGCCCGGCCGGACGATCACCCCGGCCAGGGCGGGCGCACCGGCCGCCGCGGGGTCTGGTCTCGCTGGGATCGCCGCCTGGGATTCCGGCCGTGACCATCACCGGCGAACCCCCCATGACCAGACCAAACGCACCGACCGCGGCCGCCGCCAGCCTCGCCACCCGCATGAATCGCTCCCCTCCGCCGACCGCACGGTCCTGAACACATAATCTGGTCAAAAGCACAACAATCCAACGGCGGGCTCCGCCAAACTCGCCCTTAAGACATACCCGCTGTACGCTAGTCCACCGTCATGTGACGGGGCGGCCTGGCCCGGGAACTGGGATAGAGCGGGCGTCACGTTGAGCAGAAGGGAGCAACATGCGCTTCCGAAGTAGCGTGGCGATTGATCTCGGCACGGTCAATACCCTCGTCTGGGTCGCGGGCCGCGGCATCGTGCTCGAGGAGCCTACCGCGATCGCCATCGACACGGCGGTCGGCAAGGTCGCCGCGGTGGGTGAGGCCGCGGACGCGCTGGCCGACAAGGAACCCCAGGACATCGAGGTGATCCACCCGCTGCGGGACGGGGTCATCGCCGACCTGGACGCGACCGTCGAGCTGCTGCACTCGTTCCTGCGCCGGACCCGCCGCCGGGGCAGCCCGATGCGGCCGAACGCCCTGGTCTGCGTGCCCAGCGGCGCCACGCCGGTCGAGCGCCGGTCCGTCGTCGCCGCGCTGAGCGTCCGGCGCCCCCGGTACCACGTGCGGCTGATCGACGAGCCGGTGGCCGCGGCGGCCGGCGCGGGCTTCGACCTGACCGGCGGGGCGGGCGGGTTCGTGGTCGACATCGGCGGCGGGACCACCGAGGTCGCCGCGGTCGCGGGCTGGCGGGTGGTCCGGGCCCAGTCGCTGCGCAAGGCCGGCAACGCCATGGACGAGGCGATCGTGCAGGCGGTCCGCACCGAGCTCGGGCTGATCATCAGCCAGCGTGCCGCCCGGCAGCTCAAGATGACGCTCGGCGTCACCGGCGGGGCGGAGGGCTGGGCCGAGGCCGTCGGCCTCGACACCGCGCAGCGCACCCCGCGGACGGATTACGTGCCCGGCGGCCTGGTGGCCACCGCGCTGGAGCCCATCGTGGCGGCGATCGCCGCCTCGGTGCACGAGATGCTGTCGGACATCCCGGCCGGCCTGGCCGAGGACGTGGTCCGCGGCAAGATCAGGCTGGCCGGCGGCGGCGCGCTGCTGCCCGGCCTGGCCGCCCGGATCGAGACCGCCGCGGGCATCGGCACGGTCCTGGTCGAGGACCCGCTGCGCTGCGTGGTCCGCGGCGCGGCGGAGATCCTGGAGCGCGCGCCCCGGGGCAAGCACGCCGGACCGGGCCCGCGCGAGTTAATTCTTCCCGGCGCAGGCCCGGATCGGGCGTTTCCTGCTCCTGCTCCCTACTCCTTACTCCAGCGGCTGCCTGGAGATCACCGACGGCTCACGCCCGGCCAGCAGCCAGCCGACGACCGCGGCGACCAGCGGCATGCCCACCAGGATGAACAGCAGGTTCTCCGTGGGCACGTTGGACAGTTCGGACAGGCCGTCCAGCGGGTTGTCCCAGGCGTAGCCGATAGCGGCGACGTAGGCCGCCACCGTGCCGAGCACCGCGCCGGCCAGGGCCAGCGCGAAGGCGGTCGCGGCCGTCAGCTCCCGGCGGGTCAGGCTGCCCGCCCCGGTGGCGGTCAGGGTCCGCAGGTCACGGGCGGTCTCGCTGCGGATGAGACCGACGGACATGGCCAGGATGCCCAGCGCCAGGACGATCCCGAACACGGTGGCCCAGTTGAGGATCTCCGCCGACGAGGGCGTGCTGGACTTGGTCTCGATCGTCATGCCCGCCGCCCCGGCGGTGAGCCTCGCGTCGGTGATCTGCGCGGCGGTCGGATTGTGCGGGGCCTGGATCAGCCAGCCCTGGGTGCCGACGCTGGCGCGCAGGCCGAGCGTGCTGATGGCGTGCTCGGTGATCACCGTGTTGGGAGCCGAGGTGCCGGACGGAAGCGCGCCGACCTCCTGGATCACCGGATTGGCCACGCACTGGCCTTTCGGGCAGGGATAGCTGTTCGGCCCGTTGCCCGGGCCGTTGCCCGGGCCGCCTTGCGAGGCGAAGTAGCCGCCGTAGACGAGCTGCATATCGGACAGGCCGGACAGCCCGGGCCGCATGGTCAGGATGTCGGCGTTGGGGTTAACCTCGGACGCCTTGATCCCGAAGGCCGCCAGGAGTTGCGGGGTGGCCACGTACACCGGCCCGGACCAGGAACGCCCGGCCGCGGCGTGCTGCAGTGAGACGCTGGTCTGGTCGAGTTCGATGACGGTGTTGGAGCCGAGGGCCCTGGCGATGGTCTGGGCGACCGCGGCCTGGGCCCGCGGCGTGCTAGCGGTCCCGGATGTGCCGCTTCCGCCCGGCCCGTTGCCTGGGCCGCCCTGGTCGCCGTTCGGCGTGTACACGATGATCTGATTCGAGGCCGAGGTTCGGCCCGGCGTAGTCCAGGACGTTGCCGTACCGCTGCGCGGTCAGCACGCAGACCAGGGCGGCGATGAAGACGCCGAGGCTGATGGCGGCGAGGGCCGAGCCCGAGCGGGCCCGGTAGCGGGCCAGGTCGCGCAGGGCCAGGCGTGCCGCGATCGGGGCCCGCCGCCCGGATCTGGCCAGGATCACCAGGCAGAATGGCGCCAGCAAGATGATCGCGACGATGAGCAGCGACGATGCCGAAGACGAGCTCCGGCGCTCCGCCGCCGTTGGCTGCTCCTGCCGGAGTACGACAGCAGGGCCGCGGCGACCACGAAGAGGATCACGCCGGGCACCGCCGAGCGGTGTACCTGCTTCGGCGGAGCCGGGCGCCCGGACAGGGCGGCGACGATCGGGAGCCTGGTGATCGAGCGGGCCGGGCGCGAGGCGGCGAAGTAGGTGGCCACGACGGCCAGCGCCATCGCCGGGCCGATCACGTCCCACGGCAGCTGGAACACGCCGATCAGGTGGTGGGCACTGGATTCCAGGCGCGGCCGGTAGGCCAGCCAGATGGCCAGGCCCAGCACCGCCCCGATGACCGCGCCCACCACCCCCACCAGGACGCCGTTGACCCGGACCACGAGGCGGACGTTCCTGTCGGTGGCGCCCAGGGCGCCGAGCATCCCGAGCGAGCGCAGCCGGCGCTGGGCCAGCACCGTGAACCCGCCCACCGCGACCAGGGCGATGAGCAGCATGCCCACCGTGGCCAGCCCGAGCACGATGGTCTCGGGGTTGAGCGGGTTGCTGGCCGCCGCCGACTGCCGGCTCTGGAAGTTCGGGCCGAGGGAGGCGGCGGTTACTCCGGGCGCGTCGAACAGGATGGTGACCTGGGTCGGCGCGCTGACCTGGCCCGGCACGACGAGCGCGAACTCATCCAGCAGGCTCTGCGGGTTCTGCACGATGCCGGTGACCTGGCGGGTTCTGGGGCTCGTACCGCCCTGGTGCCAGAGGTCGCCGATCTTGAGGTTGAAGGTGGAGGCCACGCCGTCGGTCACGGCCACCTGGCCGGGCCCGGCCGGGTAGTGCCCGGCGACCAGGGAGAGCATCGGCTGGCCGAACGGGCCGTTCGGGTCCTGGGCGCGCAGGTCGTAGGTGTTGATCGAGCCGGGGATGGCGACGGTCTGGTTCTCGATGACGTCGACGCGGCCGAAGCGGTGCTCCAGCGCGGCGATCTGGCTGGCCAGATGCGGGTCGGCGCCCGGGTACGTGGCCATGTCCTGCGCGGTGCCGAAGCCCGCGCCGGCCGGCGGTGGCGTGTCGGTGGCCACCGCCGCCCCGACGACGGTGGCGGCCAGCGCGACCACGATGAGCGCCAGCACCAGCAGCTGCTGGCGCCACTCGCGGCGGAACATCCGCCACGCCCAGCGGATCACGGCGCGGCGGGCGGGAACGCCCCCGTTCGAGGTTCCCGCCCGGGCCGGCCGTTCGCGCAGCGCGGTGCTCATTGGCCTGATCCGTGTGTGAGCAGCGATTCGGGGCCCGGCGCGGGCATGGTCTGGTCGGTCACCCGGCCGTCCCGCAGGAAGACCACCCGGTCGGCCCAGGAGGCCAGCTGGGCGTCGTGGGTCACCACCACGGCGGCCACGCCCCGCTTGCACGCGGCGTGGATCAGGCGCATGACCGCCTCGCCGTTGGCCGAGTCCAGCGCGCCGGAGGGCTCGTCGGCGAGCAGCAGGCGCCGGTCGCCGACCACGGCCCGGGCGATCGCCACCCGCTGCCGCTCTCCGCCGGACAGCTGGTCGGGAAAGGCCGAGGCGCGGTCACCGAGGCCGAGCTCGTCGAGCGCCTTCAGACCCGCCACGCGCGCCTTCCGCGTGGACACGCCATCGAGCTCGAGGGGCAGGGACACGTTCTCCGCCGCGGTGAGCCCGGGCAGCAGGTTGAAATCCTGAAATACGTAACCGATATGAGCGACGCCGCAGCTGGGCCTTGGCGTTGCGCGAGATCTTGGCCAGTTCTGTCCCGCCGATCAGCACCTCGCCACTGGTCGGCTCCTCCAGGCTCCCCGCAATGGTCAGCAGGGTGGACTTGCCGGAGCCGCTCGGCCCCATCACCGCCACCATCGAGCCGGCCTCGACCGTGAGATTGACATCGTCAAGCGCGTGCACCTCGGCGGCGCCCTGGCCGTAGGTCCGGGACACGTGCCGCATTTCGAGGACGCTCATCGCGTTACCCCCGTCTCCTTCTGCAGTTTCATGATGTTCCCCGTCTCCTTTGGTGATTTAGCGTTGTTTTGATGGCTTATCGTGCGGTTCGGGTGCCCCGGCGTAGCCGCGGCATTGGCGCGGGTGCTTCGCGGGGCGGCTCGGGCACGGCCCGCTTGATGCGGCCGTCGGCAGCGTCCAGCCACCGGATGACCGAATCCAGCCGGAACAGCTCCGCGTCCACCACCAGCGCCAGGTTGAGGTCCGATTCGGGCCCGTTGACCTCGGCCTCCTTGATCCGGGTCCACTGCTGCATCAGCTCGACCAGGTACCGGCGGTGGACCTGGATCACGTCGTGCACGTTGGTGCCCGGCATGCGCATCGCCACGAGCACCTTCATGACCAGCTCGTCCCGGGGCGGGGCGGCCAGGTCGGGCGGCGTGCGCAGCCAGCTGGCGAGTTCGGACTCGCCTTCGGCGGTGATCCGGAAGGTCTTCTGCGGTGTCTTCTCCCGGCCGTCCTGTGCGGCGTCGTCGGACTCGACCAGCCCGTCCCGCTCCAGGCGCTGCAGCGTGGTGTAGACCTGGCCGACGTTCAGCGGCCAGACCTCTCCCGTCCGGGCCTCGAATTCCTCGCGTAGCTGAAGGCCGTACTTGGGACCCTCGCTGAGCAGCGCGAGCAAGGCGTGCCGGACGCTCACCGGGTGACTCTAACGCGTAGCATACTGAGTATATTGCCGCAGAAGCCGGGCCACGGCAGGCCGGTTAGCCCCCGTTTTCATCATTCCGCTCAGCCCCCGCCAGGATGGGTGGACAGCCCCCTTGCGCGACCCGGCCCGGCGTGATAGAGAGTCGGGCTCATGTCCCCTCTTGGTAGCGCGGGACGGCCGCAGGCCGCCAAGCTGGGCCTGCGGCCCGGACAGCGAGTCCACCTGCACCATCCCCCGCCGGGCTGGGACCTCACCGACCCGCCGGACGGCCTGGTGGACGCGGGTCCGGACGGCCCGGCCGACCTGATCATCGCGTTCTTTTCCGCGGCCACCCAGATCGCCGGGGAACTCGACCACCTGGCCCGGCGCGTCCACCCGGACGGGGCCTTGTGGGTGGCGTGGCCGCGCCGGGCCGGCGGCCACCGAAGCGACATCACCGATAACGTGGTCCGCCAGGAAGCGCTGCCGATCGGGCTGGTCGACATCAAGGTGGCCGCCATCGACGACGACTGGTCCGGGCTGCGCCTGGTCTGGCGGGCCGGGAACCGCCGCCGCTGACGCTGTGCGGGTCCGGGCCGCTGCGCCGTTTGCGGCGTAGCATGGCGCCATGGGTTTCACTTGACGCTGAAAGCCAGCTCTTTCCGCCCTGGCGGTGGCGCTCGCGGTCGAACTGGCCGACGAGCTGGTTGACGGGGCCAAGGGCGCCGCGCTGCCGCTGATCCGTCACGACCTGAGCCTGAGCTACGCGCAGGTCGGGCTGCTCGCCTCGGTGCCGCTGCTGGTGGGCGGAACGCTCGAGCTTCCGCTGGGCATCCTGGCCGGCGAGGGACGGCGGCGCCGGCTGGCCGTGCTCGGCGGCGGCGTGGTCTTCATCCTGAGCCTGCTCGCGGTGGCCGGGGCGCGGTCCTTCATCGTGCTGCTGGCCGCGTTCACGGTGTTCTTCCCGGCCTCGGGGGCGTTCGTGTCGCTGACCCAGGCCGAGCTGATGGACGCCTGGCCGGACCGGCAGGCTCAGGTCATGGCCCGCTGGGACCTGGCCGGATCGACGGGAGCGGTCGCCGGGCCGCTGCTGCTCACGGCGGTGCTGGCCGCCGGAGGCGGCTGGCGGGTGGCCTACCTGGTGCTGGCCGCGCTGGCCGCCGTCACGTGGCTCGGCACCTGCCGGTGCGAACCCGGTCGGCGCGCGCCACGGCGGAAGGCCCTGGCGGTGATCCGGGCCCTGGCGGTGATCCGGGCCCTGGCGGTGATCCGGGGCCCGGCGGTGATCCGGGGCCCGGCGGTGATCCGGGGCCCGGCGCGGCGTGGACGGCGCAGGCGCGGGAGGTCCTGGCCGCGCTGCGGGACTGGTCCACGGTCCGCTGGGTTCTGGTAACTGTGGTCGCCGACCTGCTGGTCGACGTGCTCACCGGGTTTCTCGCGCTGTACCTGGTCGACGTGGCGCATCTGGCGCCCCCGATCGCGGCGCTGGCCATCGCGATCCGGTTCGGCTCGGGGCTGGCCGGGGACGCGGCCCTGGTGGTTGTCCTGGACCGGGTGGCGGACGTGACCGTGCTGCGGGCCAGCGCGGTCGCGGCCGGGCTGCTCTACCCTGGCTTCCTGCTCGTGCCGGGGCCGGTGGCCAAGCTGGTGATCCTGGCCGTGCTGAGCGCGGTCACGGCGCCGTGGTACCCGCTGCTGCAGGCCCGGCTGTATGGCAGCCTGCCCGGGCGCAGCCCGGTCGCGGTCACGCTGAGCAGCGCCGCCGGGCTGGCGGGCGGGCTCGGACCGCTGGCCGTGGGGCTGATCGCCGAGGCGTTCGGGCTGTCCCGGGCGCTGGCGGTCCTGGTCGCCGTGCCGGCGGCGGTGCTGGCCGGATCGGCCGGCCGGGCCGCCGGAGTGCGGCCGAGCCGCGGCGGGCCCGGCGCGGGCCGGGAATAGCTGCGCGGGATACGCGTTAGCCGCTAGTGATGATTTTGCTCTCGACTAGAGCGATTCTGTATCCCGCCGCCCACTCGACTTCGGTATTCAGCTCATGAAAGGTTTCCCAGTCCGTCCCGTGCCCAGCGAGAGCGTCAGCGAGGCCGCCAGGGCCGTCGCCAGGCGCCAGGCCGAGCAGCTCACCCTGGTGCGCCGCCGCGCCCAGCCCGCCGCGGTGTACATCACCCGGCTGACGCTGACCGCGGTGTTCGCCTACCTGCTCGCGCTGCAGTTGCCGGGCGGGTCGACCCGGTCGGTGCTCGCCCCGCTGACCGCGCTCCTGGTGGTGCAGGCGACCTTGTTCCACACCATCCGCAGCGCCGTGCAGCGGGTCATCGGCGTCACCGCGGGCGTGCTGGCCGCCGTCGCGGTGGCCGCCTACGTCCCGTTCAGCTGGTGGGTCCTCGGCCTGCTCATCGCGGGCACGCTCGCGCTCGGCCTGATGCTCCGCCTCCGCGAGGAGACCCTGGAGGTGCCGATCAGCGCGATGCTGATCTTCTCGGTCGACTCGCACGCCGCCGCGACCAGCCGCATCACCGAGACGCTGGTCGGGGCCGCGGCCGGGCTGGCCGCGGGCCTGCTCTTCGCGCCGCTGCGGGTACAGCCCGCCAAGGACGCGATCGGCGACCTGACCCGCCAGATGGCCGACCTGCTCGGCCAGATGGCCGACGGCCTGGCCGACGAGCCCGACCCGCGCCGCGCGGCGGAGTGGCTGGACCGCACCCGGGCGCTGCGCGGCGAGATCGAGCGGGTGGACGACGCGCTCGGCCAGGCCGAGGAGAGCGTCCGGCTGAACCCCCGCCGGCTCCGGTACCCCAACTACCCCGACCCGGCCGCGGCCTGCGCGACGGCGTCGACACGCTGGAGCGGGCCGCCACGGACCTGCGCGTGCTGGCCCGCGCGGTCGCCGACAGCGCCCGGCTGGACAGCGGGGACAGCCCGGTCAAGGACGCGGAGACCCGCGCCCGGCTGGCCGCCGTCATCGCCGAGCTGGCCGCCAGCGTGCGCGCCTACGGCCAGCTCATCGAGACCGACCCCGAGCCGCTCGACGCCCCGGACGCGCAGGCCGAGCCAGCGTTGTCGTTGGTGCTGGAAGATCACCTGGAGGAGGCCCAGCGCCAGCAGGACCGGCTGGCCGACCTGCTGGCCACCGACCCGGCCGAGCGTCCGGACGGCTGGCCGCTGCGCGGCGAGATCCTGGCCCACGTGGACCGCCTGCGCAGCGAGCTCGAGCCCAGGCGCCCGCGCCGCCCGAGGGACGCGCAGGCCGCTGCGGATGCCGCACCACCGGTCCCGTACGGCTCCGCCCCGCCGCGGTTACCGGGCCGTCCTGCAGTCCCCGACCGTCCTGCGGTCCCCGGGCTGGGCCGGACCGCCGAGCAGGTCCTGGCCGCGAGGCTGCACGCCTAACAACGGGGTGTGACACCTACCCGGTGACCGCCCTGAAATTGCCCAGTTTGCCGTTCCCGCTGGAGCCCGCCGGCAGCCCGCCGCCGGGCTGCCGGGTACTGCACGGGGCGCTGATCCTCAGCGCGGCGGCCGGGACCGACCTGTTCGTCGATCCCGCCGGGACCGATCCGGGCAGGTCCCGGACGCGGGCCGCTTCGTCGGCCTGCCCCCGGCAGGCGACTTCACGCTGGCCGCACAGGTCCGGGTGGAGTTCGGCCGCAGGTACGACGCGGGCGTGCTGCTGCTGCACGCCCGCGAACGGCACTGGGCCAAGCTGTGCTTCGAGTACTCGCCGCAGCTCCGGCCGACCGCGGTCACGGTCGTGACCAAGGGCGTCTCCGACGACTGCAACTCCTTCGAGGTGGACGGCGACACCTTGTGGCTGCGGATCACCCGGTCCGGGGCGGCCTGGGCCTTCCACGCCTCGGCGGACGGGTCCTGGTGGCGGCTGCTGCGGTACTTCGCCCTCGGCGGGGACCCGGCCGAGCTGGTCCGGGTCGGCTTCCTGGCCCAGTCGCCGACCGGTGAGGGCTGCACCGCCACCTTCGACCACATCTCGTTCCAGCCGGGCGCCCCGGAGAACCTGCGCGACGGCAGCTGACGCTACCGCGGGAAGGACCAGGCTAGTATGCGGGCGGTTGGCCCGGCTCATTTGTGGATGCCAGCGAAGGTCGTCACGGCGGTCGCCCTCTACGGTGCTAAGAAAGGACCGCTCCGGGCGCTGCTCCAGGCCTCACAGGAGATCCTGCGCGGACAGCTTGGCGCCGGATTCCGCCCTTACACGCTGGACCAGATACACAGTACTTTGATCAGGCTCGACTGGCTGCCCGACAGCCGGACCGGGCTGGCCGTCAACAAGCGTTATCGCGAGGTCACCGGCGCTGCCGACCCCATGGCTCCGGCCCGGGCGCTGGAGATCCTTGGCTCGTTCGGAGAATCTGCGCATCGTATTCGCATTGGCGGATACCGGCCGGGCAGCCCGGCGACGTTCTTGAGTCGCGGTGCGCATCCGCACGACCGGATGTTCTCCGTCCAGGGGCCGGCCTTCGTGATCGTGGGGTGGCCGCTCGCGACGATAACCGGCGGAATTTCCGTGAAGCCTTCTCGACGACCTCCGCCGGAATATGAAAGATGCGAATGTCCTGCACTGGTACCACGAGTCGCCTTCCGACATCGACAACGATTTTCATCTCGTCGTCGGCCATCATGATGGCGTGCCGCCTGCTCAGGCTTCGGTTCGGCGGTTGCGGCGGTACGTCAATACCTGGCGGAGCATCCAGTGGAGGTAGACGTCGGTATCGGCCAAGTGACCGTTATCGCGTCCGATTCACCCACACTGGTGCCCGCGAGATTCATCGGACGGATCCCCGGGGATCGCGCCGAGATAATGCAACTGTTCCGGTAAGCCCAACCGACGGATGTGGCAGTCTGCTGGCTCTTCCCGGTACGTTGCACTGGGACTTGGACGAAACGCCTCTTCGGGGTACGGTGCCGCGTGAGCGGGGGTGAGCGGGGGTGAGCGGGGGTGAGCAGGGGGTGAGCGATGGGTGAGCGATGGGTGAGTGGCCCCGCCTGCCCCGGCCGCCTCACCCGCCCCGCGCCCGGCGGGCACCTTCATTGGAAAACGGCCGCGGCACGGTCCGCCGGCGGCAGGCTGCGTCAGTCGTTCTCCACAACTACCGTCCAGGCACAGGGGGAGCTGACCTGAATATAATAATCTCCCGGCGTGTCCTGCAGGTTCACAGTAGTGGTTGCCCAGTTGCTGACATCGGATTCGTTCGCGAATTCCTCGTCATCGGAACCTGGATTGGATGCGCTGCCGCTAATCAGGTCGGCGGTGAACCCCGAACCGCCCGTCGATGAGCAGTCGTAAGCGTAACCCACGCTCACAGTACTTGTGCTGACCGTGAACGGCACGCTAGTGGCGTTACCCACCGCACTGGCCCGAACGGGCACGCTGAGACCGGTCTGCCCTCCTCCGCCGCCCCCGCCGCCACTGGCCAAAGCCAGCTTATTCGACGCTGTGTCGGTCCCGATCGCCGAGCTGGGCTGGGCATTCGAGCTGCCCGAGCCACCCGAGCTGCCACCCGAGCCACCCGACTGCGCATTCGGCGCTGTACCGCTCCCAATTGCCGAGCTGGGCTGGGCATTCGAGTTGTCCGACTGAGTATTCGAGCCGTTGTTTGACGAGCAGGCAGCAACGATGAGGACGACGATCACCGCAAGGCACAGGCAGGTCAAGCGGCGGCCCCCCAGCCGTATTAGCCTTGCACTGTTCATCACTAAATCCCCCCCAATACCCACGTGACCTTAGTGCACGTGAAGTGCCAACCGCTCATGACGCGGATTACATGGAGGACATTATGCTCATGCATCCGGAAGATGTCTAGCGATGTATCTCCCCCCATCGGCGGTAAAACGCCTTGGGCGGTGGCTGCTGTCCGGCCAGCCCATCCATGCATCCAAATGCCCGCCAGAAACTTAGGTACCTCGCTGCACTTCAACCTCAGCGCCACCATGATGGAGTGGTGCGGGATTGGTTCCCAGGTCACCCGGGAACAGCTGGACCGCACCTGGCGGACGAGCTTCAGGCCAGGAACGCCGGCCGGACGGTGGCTAAGCGGCGGTTGCTCGGGCCCGCTCGGCAGGTATAGCAATCGGCCTTTCTGGCCTTGGGGTTGAACCCCCGAGGCCATTGGGTAGGCCCTTCGAGTACAAGCTGGCCCTCGGCATTATCAACGTATATTTGTTTCGAATTATATAGAGCACCGGCCAGGTCGGCCCCGGCCAGATCGGCACCGGTCAGGTCGGCACCGGTCAGGTCGGCCCCGGTCAGGTCGGCCCCGGCCAGGTCGGCCCCGGCCAGGTCGGCCCCGATGGGCAGACTGTTCTTGAGGTCGGCATCGGTCAGGTTAGCCCTCATCATCTCTGCTTCAAACAGACCGGAACCGCTGAGATCGGCCTTAGCCATCTGCGAATGGACGAACTGCGCGTTGTCCAGACCCAGTTGAAAAAGCGCGACACCGGTTAGATCTGCATTATTACTGAAAACCGCACCGTCCAGATTAGCATTAGCTATGTCGACTATCGGCTGCGGCCTTGCTATGAGACCGGCCTCCCACAGGTACCGTATCAAGGTGCCTTTACGGTCTCCGTCGGTTACGCACGGCCGTGAGTGTCCTGGCGACGGCAATTGCGCGAACTGGAGCATTCGGTTTGGATTCCGGCAAATCGTACTGGAGCACGAGCTGCGACATGTCGTCAAGATACGTATTCAGAGTATCCTGGCGCTGCTGATCCAGCATCGTCACCTCGTTATCGATCTGCTGCTGATTGAACTGATGTACGCTTTCATATAGGGCAACGAGAGGGATGATGATGGCCAATGTGCTGATTGCCTGAATGAGTACCAAGGCTTTGTCCCACCGTGTTTTTGCTGCCACCGCCGACTGTGGGGGCGCTCCCCTGAGCCTGCGGGAATACGGAAGTGGGCGCCTGGATGTGGTCGGTTGTCGTCTCGGGGCGTTCGGCATCAATCCACCACATTCCTTCCGGTGAACTATGAGCATCTACCTGCGTCTGCGCGGCGTCAAGGCTGGGAACCAAGTCAGCCGCCACGCCTGCTAATGGAAAGCGTCTCGAACCAGGAAAGGTTCGGCCGGGTATCCACTCGCCTGATCTTCCCGACTGCGCCAACTCTGTCACATATCGGCTATGCCTGACCCATTGGTACCGAGGTAGCGGTCGGTGTAGGCGTTGCGGAACTTGCCGGAGGGGTCGAGGCGGCGCATGAGGCCGAGGAAGTCCGGGAGGCGCTCGTAGCGGGCGCGGAGGTCTTCGGGGGTCGTGGTGAAGAGCTTGCCCCAGTGCGGGCGCGGGCCGAACGGGGCCAGCTGGCGTTCGAGCAGCGCGACCACGGGCAGCACCGAGGCGCCCTCGGCGATCCAGGTGAAGTGGAACGCCACGCTGTCCTGGCGGTAGCACGGGCTGAGCCAGAGCTCGTCGGCCGCGATGGCGCGGATCTCGCAGATCTGCAGCACCGGGGCGAGGCGGTCCCGGATCTGGTCCAGGGCGTGCAGGGCGGGGACGGCGTGCGCGACGGGAAGCAGGTACTCCGACTGGAGCTCGTCGCCGGCGCTGGGCCTGAAATCGGGGCGGAAATGCGGGAGCCGGTCGTACCATCGGCCGGGCACGCCGAGCTGCCCGGTGCACGCGTCCGGCGACACGCCGGGCACCGGGTGCCGCGCCTCGCGGGCGGCAACAGCAGTGAACCACGAGGCCTGCGGGACGGCCGAGGGGCCGGGGGCGTCGGCGCGCTGCTTGATCCAGATCTGGGTGAGGCGGGGGGCTCGCCAGTCGGTGAACAGGCTCACGCTGTAGCCGCTGGCCATGAGGTCGGCGAAGTGATCGTCCAGGGCCGCCATCGGCAAGTTCTCGTAGACCCGCTGGCTGACGTCGAAGGACGGCACCAGGTCCAGGATCAGGCTGACCACCACGCCGAGGGCGCCCAGGTGGACCACGGCGCCGTCGAACCCGTCGCCGCCGCGGCGCAGCTCCACGAGGTCGCCGTCCGCGGTGACCAGGGTCAGGCCGGCCACGGCCGCGGCCAGGTTCTGGTTGGCGACGCCGGAGCCGTGGGTGGCGGTGGCGGTCGGCGCCGGCCACCGAGATGTGCGGCAGCGAGGCCAGGTTGCGCAGCGCGAAGCCGTGTGCGTCCAGGCGGGGGGCCAGCTCGGCGTAGCTCAGGCCCGCGGCCACCCGGGCCACGCGGGCGGCCGAGTCGACCGAGACCTCCGGCGGCAGGCCGGCCAGGCTGACCTGGGCGCCCGGGGAATCGGCCAGGTCGTTGAACGAATGGCCGGTGGCCAGCACGCGGATCCGGCGGCCGCGCGCCACGACGGCCTGGAGCTCGGGAACCGTGGCCGGGCGGTGAAAGCCCGGGGCACCGAAGGTGATGTTGCCCGCCCAGTTCGTCCGCAGTGGCTCGTTCACCCTCGGCTCCTCGGCAATCATCGGCCCGTGTTTCCCGCACCCCCGGTGGATCCCCCGGTGCCGACGGCCACCCTACCTGCCGGGACAACCAATTGCGCGAAGGCTGAGCCACGGGCACTTCACCGACCTGGCCGCTCCCGGCGCGTCCTCGACGATGGCGCTGGGTGTCAGCAACTACGACGAGGTGGTGGGCACCTACACGGTCGGCTCGGGCAGCTCGGCGGTCATGCACGGCTTCACCTGGACCCCGCAGCACGGCTTCACCACCGTCGACGACCCGCACGGCGCCGGCACCACCACCATCAACGGCGTGAACGACTACGGCCAGCTGGTCGGCTTCTACGTCGACGGCAACGGCAACACCGACGGCTTCATCGCCACCCCGCAGCGGTAATCCGCCGCACCCGGCTGCTGGCCACCCCCGGACGGGGGTGGCCAGTGCCATGTTCAGGACTTAAACGGGATTCAACGGGATTTAACGGGACGGGGTCCAGGTGGAGGGGAGCGGGCCGCCGTACCAGGCCTCGATGATGTGGCGCGCGATCGACACCGGCGGGGGCAGGGCCAGCTCGCGGGCCTCCAGCGCGGCCAGCAGGTCGGCGCGGCTCCACCAGCGGGCCTCGGCCAGTTCCTCGTGGTCGACGGTGATGGCCTGGCCCGCGAGCGCATCGGCCCGGAAGCCGAGCATCAGGCTGCGCGGCATCGGCCAGGGCTGGCTGCCCACGTAGCAGACGTTGGTGACCGTGATCCCGGTCTCCTCGGCCACCTCTCGGATCACGGCCTGCTCGGCGGACTCCCCCGGCTCCACGAACCCGGCCAGGATCGAGACCCGGCGGCCGGGCCAGGCGGCGTTGCGGGCCAGCAGGCAGCGGTCCTCCGGGTCGGTCACCAGCATGATCACCGCGGGGTCGGTGCGCGGGAAGTGCTCGCTGCCGTCCTTGGGGCACCTGGTCGAGTGACCGGCCGCATCGGGCACCGTGGGGGTTCCGTCCAGCGGGCAGCAGACGTGCGTGTCGTGCCAGTTGGCCAGGGCCACCGCGTGCGTGAGCAGCCCCGCGTCGCGGTCGGACAGCAGCGCCCCCACCTCGCGCAGCGAGGCGGCCCGGACGCCGTCCCCGGGGGCCGGGCCCAGCGGGCCGCTCACCCCGAAGTAGACCACGCCGTCCGCGTCCTCCCCGAGCAGGAACCGGGTCCCGGCCGGCGCCACCTCCGGAGCCACGAACACCAGCTCGTCATCCCCCCGGACCAGCGCGTGGCCGCCGGAGACGACCACGACCCGGGTCCGCGGGTCCTTCCAGGCCGCGTCGATCCAGTCCTGGTCCGTCCGCCGCCTGGTCACCCGGTCGACCGTGCCCCGGGCCAGCGCGAGCCCGGCCAGTCCTGACATCACGTCAGGTCCGCCAGTTCCTCCCACAGGTACGCCGACACCTCGGCGCCCCTCAGCAGCAGCGACAGGTCGATCCGCTCGTTCGGGGCGTGGATCTGGTCCGAATCCAGGGCGACGCCCACGAATACCAGCGGCGCGCCGAGGATCCCGGCCAGGTCGGCCTCGGGGCCGCTGCCGCCCTCCTTGGTGAACAGCACCTCGCGGCCGAACGCCCGCTGCATGGCCCGCCGGCCGGCCCGCACGGCCGGGGAGTCGATCGGCGAGTGGCTGGGGCGCACCCCGGGCTCCCGCGGTCACCGTGGACTCCAGGCCGGCCGGCGTACTGCCCAGTACGTACTCCCGGAACGCGGCGAGCACGTCGGCCGGGTCCTGGTCGGCGACCAGGCGGAAGGAGACCTTGGCGTGCGCGGCCCTGGGGATGATGGTCTTGCCGCCCGGCCCGGTGTGCCCGCCCCACATCCCGTTGACCTCCGCGGTGGGCCGGGCCCAGATCCGCTCCAGCGTGGTGAAGCCCTGCTCGCCGCAGGCGGCGCCGCTCTGCCCGGCCTCGGTGAGCCAGTCCTTCTCGTCATACGGCAGCCGGGCGAACAGGTCCCGCTCCTCGGCCGACAACGGCAGCACCCGGTCGTAGAAGCGGGGCAGCGTGACCCGGCCCGCCTCGTCGTGCAGGCCGGCCAGCAGGCTGGCCATCGCGTGCAGCGGGTTCGGCACCCCGCCGCCGAACGACCCGGAGTGCAGGTCCCGCACCGGCCCGGTCAGCGTGACCTCGGCCGAGGCCAGCCCGCGCATGCCGGTGCACATCGACGGCACGTCGGCGGCCCACATGCCGGTGTCGCTGACCACGATCACGTCGCAGGCCAGCCGCTCGCGCTCGCGCCGCAGCAAGTCGGCGAAGTGCCCGGAGCCGGACTCCTCCTCGCCCTCGATCAGCAGTTTGACCGTGACCGGGGGAGCGCCTCTCCTCGAGGCGGCAAGGCAGGCTCTGATGCCGAGGGAATGGAAGAGCACCTGGCCCTTGTCGTCCGACGCGCCCCGGCCGAGCAGCAGGCCGCCGCGCTCGGCGGGCTCGAACGGCGGGCTGTCCCACTCCTCCAGCGGCTCGACCGGCTGGACGTCGTGGTGCCCGTAGACCAGGACCCTTGCCGCTGCTGGATCGGCGGCCGGCCACTCGGCGAACACGGCGGGCAGCCCCTCCGGCGCGGTTCCCAGACCTCGGCGACCGGGAAACCCTGTGGCCCGCAGGTGCGCCGCGAGCCATTCGGCGCTGCGCCGCACGTCGCTGTGGCGCGTCGGGTCGGCCGAGATCGACGGGATGGCCAGCCACTGCTTCAGGTCATCGATGAACTCGCGGGCGTGGGATTGCACGTAGGCGGGGACATCCATGCCTAGACGGTATCGCGCGGCGGGGAGGATGCGGCGGGGAGATTCTGCTGTGGAATCGAGGCTGGCCAGTCGGAACTACACGGCGGAGCGGCCCGGTGCTCCATGGTGACAGGGCCCGGATTCCGGCATACCGTGTACTTGTGGAGGTCCGCCAACTCCAGGCGTTCGTCGCGGTGGCCTCCGAGCTCCACTTCGGGAGGGCAGCCAAGAGGCTGTACATGGGGCAGCCCGCGCTGAGCGGGCTGATTCGCCGCCTGGAGGGGGAACTCGGCACCCGCCTGTTCACGCGCACCACGCGACAGGTGGCGCTCACCGGCGCCGGGGAGGAATTGCTGGGCTGGTCCAAGGGCATACTCGACGACCTCGCCGCCGCCGAGGCGGCCGTCCGTGCGGTCGCCGCCGGCGAGGCCGGAACGGTCCGGGTGGGCATCACCCCGCCAGTGGCGCCGGTGCTCGCGCCGCACCTGTGCCGGTTGTTCGCCGCCGAGGCGCCCGAGGTCAGGGTGGAGACGGAGCCGATGTGGCTGCCCGAGCTCACCCGCGCGATCGCCAGCGGGCAGTCGACGTCCTCATCACCTGCGGGATCATCCCCGCGCCCGACGGCGTGCTGAGCGCGGTGTTCTGCGCCGAGCCGCTGCTCGTCGGGCTACGGCCGGAGCACCGCCTGGCGGCCAGGGACAGTATCTGCCTCGCCGATCTGGCCCGGGACGTGCTCGGCCGGACCCGCGAGCACATCTTCCCGGCCTGGGCGATGTGCCAGCAGCAGGCCCTGGAGGCGGCCGGGATGAGGCCCCGTTCGGTCCCGCTGGCGGACGCCGACCTGTCTGCCGCCCGCTGGCGCGACCAGGCCGTTGTCGACTGGATCATGCTCATCGGCTCGCTGGCCAGGACGCACACCGCCACCGTGATCAAGCCCGTGGACCCGGCCCAGCTGGTGCCCTTCACCCTGCAGTGGAACCCTGGCCGGGCCCGGATCGCGGCCGTCTCCCGCTTCGTCCGCATGGCGCTGACCGCAGATCCCCCGCCCGGCTTCGTGACCCATCCCGGTCACCTGCTGCACCACCAGCGCGACCCGCGCTGAGGCGACGGTCAGCTGGTATTGATCATCCCGGGTGATCAATCTCTTCCCGGATCGCGCCTATATCCCGGCCGCCGGAGCGTGCGACATTCGTAGCACATCCATCGCCGGAAGGGGGGCGGTCGATGATGCTGAGCTCGGTCGTCGCCGCGAGCGTGCGGTTCCGCTTCCTGGTCATCGCGGTCGCGGCCGGGATCGTCGCCCTGGCGGTCGCGTGGCTGCCGGCCGATGCATTCCGACGTGCTCCCCGAGACGTCCCCCGTCGTCGTCCGGATCCAGACCGAGGCGCCCGGGCTTTCCGCCCCGGAGGTGGAGGCGCTGGTCACGGTGCCGCTGGAGAAGAACCTGCTCGAGGGCGTGATGGGCGTCACCGACGTTACCTCGGACTCCATCCCCGGCCTGTCCCAGATCGAGCTGGACTTCGCCCCGGGCACCGACCTGGACCAGGCCCGCCAGCTCGTGCAGGAGCGGCTGACCCAGGCGTTCGTGCTGCCGAACGTGTCTAAGCCGCCGGTCATGCTGCAGCCGGTGTCCTCCACGGGCAACGTGATGCTCATCGGGCTGACCTCGCGCCAGCTCAGCCTGATCGACCTGTCGACGCTGGCCCGATGGACGATCGTGCCACGGCTGCTCGGCGTGCCCGGCGTCGCCGACATCTCCACCTTCGGCCAGGCGGACCAGCAGCTCCAGGTGCTGGTCGACCCGGCCGAGCTGGCCGCTCATCACGTCACGCTGGCACAGATCATCGACACCGCCGGTAACGCGCAGCTGGTCTCGCCGCTGACCTACCTCGAGGGGTCCACCCCCGGCACCGGCGGCTTCGTGGAGGGACCGAACCAGCGCTTCACGATCCAGCCCGTGCTGCCATTCGGCACTCCGGCCAACCTCGGCCAGGTCCCGGTGGCCGACACCACCGGCCCGCGGCCGGTGCCGCTCGGCAGCGTCACCGACATCGTGGTCGGCCATCAGCCGCTGATCGGCGACGCCCTGGTGCGCGGCCAGCCCGGGCTGGTCCTCGTGGTGCAGAAGCTGCCGTCGGCCAGCGTGCCAGCGGTGACGAACGGGCTGGACCAGGCGCTGGCCCAGCTGACGCCGGGGCTGTCCGGGGTGCAGGTCGACGCCTCGCTGTTCCGGCCCGCCAGCTACATCGACAGCGCGCAGCGCAACCTCCGCGTAGCGCTCGCTGCCGCGGCGGTCTTCGCCGCGGCAGCGCTGATCCTGCTGCTGCTGAGCCTGCGGCTGGCCGCTGTCGCGCTGGTCGCCGCCGGGATGTCGCTGCTGGGCGGCGTCCTGGTGCTGGACCTGCTCGGGTACACGTTCAACGCCCTGGTCACGCTCGGCTTGCTGCTGGCACTCACGCTGGTGGCCGGCGAGGCTGCCGGGACCGCGCACCGCCTGATGAGCCGGCTGCGAGCCGCAGCCGGGGACGGCGGACGCCGGCCATCCGGGGCCAGCGTGGCGGCCGCGGCCTGCGGCGAGCTGCGCGGCCCGCTGGGCACCGCGACGCTGGCCGTGCTGGCCGCAGCCGCGCCGGTCGCGCTGGTATCCGGGCTGACCGGAACCTTCCTGCGCCCGATGGTGCTGGCGTTCATGCTCGCGGTGACGGCTTCGGCGGTGGTCGCGCTGACGGTCGCGCCGGCGCTGGCCGCCGTGCTGCTCGGCGGAGGTCGCCAGGCCCCCCGCGCGCGCAGGGCGCCGGCGGCGCGGCTGGGCGCCGCGTACCGGGCGGTGCTGCAGATGGCGCTGCGGATGCCGCGCTGGCTCCCGGCTCTGCTGTGCGTGGCCGGGCTCGGCGCCCTGGCTGCGCTGCCGGCTATGCATCCCGGGCAGCCGCAGTTGCAGGACCGGAACCTGGTCATCCGCTGGACCGGGGCGCCCGGCATGTCGCTTCCTGAGCTCGACCGGCTGGCCGCGCGGACCTCGCAGGAACTGGCCGCACTGCCCGCGGTCGGCGACGTGGCAGCGACCGTGGGCCGGGCCGTCTCCTCCGACCAGATCGTCAGCACAAACTCGGCCGAGATCTGGGTCACGATCAAGGCCGCCGCCAACTACGGCAGCGCGGTCAGCCAGGTGAGCGCGATTGCCGACGGCATGCCCGGGGTGGCCGGCACCGTCAGCACCTACGAGTCCGACAGCATGGACGGCGTGCTGGCCGCGGCGCCCAGCGCCCTCACCGTCCGGCTCTACGGGTCCGACTACGGCGAGCTGGCCCGGCTGGGGCGACAGGTCGAGGCGGTCATGTCACGGATCGGCGGGCTGGGCGCGCCGCAGATGCAGCTGCCGGTCGAGCAGCCGACGCTGACCGTCAACGTCAGCCTGGCCGCCGCGACCAGGGCAGGCCTCACGCCGGGAGACGTCCGCCGTGAGGCGGCCACCCTGATCAACGGCCTGACGGTGGGAAACTTCTTCGAGCAGCAGAAGGTCTTCGACGTCGTGGTGGTCGGTACGCCCGCCGTGCGCAGCAGTCTGACCAGCGTGAACAACCTGCTGATTGACACGGTGAACGGCCAGCACGCCCGGCTGGGCTCGCTGGCCCAGGTCAGCGTGGCGGCCGAGCCGGAAGACATCACGCACGACCAGATGTCGCCTTACGTGGACGTGACCGCCGCGCTGTCCGGCCGCAGCCTGAACTCGGCCAGCGCCGCGGTGACCGGCGGGCTGAGCCGGATCTCCTTCCCGCTCGGCTACTACGCCGTGATCCAGGGCCCGACCAGCCCGGCGTTGGCCGGCGCGCGGCTGGCCAGCTACGTGATCGCGGCGCTGATCGGCATCCTGCTGCTGGCCCAGGCCGCGACCGGAAGCTGGCGGCTGGCGCTCCTCGTGCTGGCCGCGCTGCCGGTCCCGGTCGCCGCCGGGGCGCTCACCGCGTTCCGCATCGGCGAGCAGGACTCGCTCGCCGCGGCCGCCGGGCTGCTCGCGGTGCTCGCCATCGCGATCCAGCAGGCGTTCGCCATGACCGCGGCGATCCGGCGCGCTCACCGCGGCGATGGCCGACAGCTGACGCCAGGCCTGGTAGCGGCCGCGGCGGCCGAGGCCGGCGCGGCGGCCATCACGTCGGCCTTGGTGGCCGCGGTGGCACTGGTGCCGTTCATCGTGATGGGCGATGTCGCGGGGAACGAACTGCTGCGCACCGCCGCGGCGGTGATCCTCGCGGGCCTGATCGCGGCGACGCTGCTGAACACGCTCGTGCTCCCGGCGGCCTGCCTGCGTTTCGGCCCCGCCCGCGTCCGAAGGAAGGAAAGGAAGGAACAGGACGGGGACCTGGCCGAGCCGCCGGGCGTGCCGCGGCCGCGAGAGGAACGTGAGATGCCTGAGGCGCCTGGGGTGCCAGAGCCGCAGGCCGCCCGGAAAACCCTGTTGCTTAGAAGGGGAGCGCTCGTGAACCGCTTCAGCCGCAGCACGGCGCTGCTGATCATCGTCACGGTAGCGGGTCTGGCCGGCTGCGGCCGCACCAGCACCCCAACCAGCCAGCCGCCGCCAGCACACGTCGCGGAGGGAAGCCACGGCGCCATCAGCGTGGTGCTGACCCCGCAGGGCGCGCAGCGGACCGGCATCCAGACCGCGGTGGCCGCGCGGGGCGCCCTGCGCGGGCAGGCCGTGGTCCCGTACTCCGCCCTGCTCTACCAGAGCGACGGCAGCACCGTGATCTACACGGTGACCGGGCGCTCACCTACACGCTGATGCCGGTCGCCGTGGTGAGCATCCAGGGCAACGATGTCTTCCTGACCGGGCTGGCGCCAGGCACCGCGGTGGTCACCGTGGGCGGCGAGGAACTGCTCGGCGTCCAGGATGGCGTCGGGGTGCAGACGTGAGCGCGCGGCGATGCGCTGGATAGTCGGCTGGAGCCTGCGGTTCCGGTACCTGGTGGCCGGGCTGGCCGCCGGGCTGCTGTTCTTCGGCGTACAGCTGCTGGGGCACGAGAAGCTCGACGTGTTCCCTGAGTTCGCGCCGGTCTCGGTGGAGATCCAGACCGGCTGCCTGGGCCTGTCGCCGGAGGACGTCGAGTCGCTCACCACCATCCCACTCGAGGCCGCGCTGGCGGGCGTACCGGGGGTCGACGACATACAGTCCTACTCAGAGCCGCAGTTGTCGGCGATCTACCTGTACTTCCGGTCCGGCACGAGCCTGCTGCACGCCAGGCAACTGGTCCAGGAACGGCTGCACGACCACCGCGCACACGTTGCCGACCTGGTGCGATCCGCCGCAGATGTACCCGATCGTGTCCGCGACCAGCCGGGTCATGCAGATCGGCTTCACCTCGAGCACGATGTCCTCCCTCGAGCTGTCCACGATCGCGCAGTGGGACATCAGGCCCAAGCTGATGAGCGTGCCCGGCGTGGCCAACGCGGCCATCTGGGGGGCCAACCCGCAGGAGATCATGGTCGAGGGCAATCCGGCGCTGATGCGGGCGCACGCGGTCACGCTGGATCAGCTCATGGCCACCGCGTCGGAGGCCGTCGATACCGGGGAACTGGGCTATACCACCGGCTCGGCGGTCGGCGCGCTCGGCTTCGTCGTGACCCCGGCGCAGCAGCTGGACGTCGCTGACGTCCAGCCGATCCATACCCCGGCCCAGCTGGCGCAGGTGCCGCTGGAAACCAGCGGCGGCCAGCTGATCACCATCGGCCAGGTGGCCGCGGTGACGTGGGGGTACCCGACCCCCACCGGGGCCGCCGTAGTGAACGGCGGCCCGGGCCTGATGATGGTGGTGGAGAAGTTCCCCGGCGCGAACACGCTGCAGGTGACCAGGGGCATAGACCAGGCCCTGGCCGAGCTGTCGCCCGGCCTGCGCGGCATCCACGTAGACTCCGCCATCTTCCGGCAGGCCACGTTCATCGAGACCGCGATCCACAACCTGGGCCTGTCGGTGATCCTCGGCTGCATCCTGGTCGTATTCGTGCTGCTGGCGTTCCTATTCCAGTGGCGGGCGGCGCTGATCAGCCTGCTGGCGATCCCGCTGTCGCTGGTCACCGCGGCGATCGTGCTGGAGCTGGCTGGGTCGACGATCAACACGATGGTACTGGCCGGGTTCGCGGTCGCGGTCGGGGTGGTCGTCGACGACGCGATCATCGACATGGAGAACATCGTCCGGCGGCTGCGGGCCTGGCGGGCGCTGGGCCAGCGGATGACCCCGCTGCACCTGGTGCTGGCCGCCTCCCTCGAGGTGCGGGTGGCCATCTTCTACGCGACCTTGATCAACATCGTCGCGGTGATCCCCGTGATGGTGGTCGGCGGGCTGACCGGCGCGTTCTTCGAGCCGCTCGCGCTGGCCTACGGGCTGGCCGTGCTCGCCTCGATGCTGGTCGCGCTGACCGTCACGCCGGCGCTCGGCCTGATTGTGCTGGGCGGCGCGCGCCTGGCGCCGGGTGACCCGCCGCTGATGCGGGTGCTCAAACGCGGCTACGCCTGGGTGCTCAGGCCCGGCGCTGCGCTCGCCGTGGTGGGCGCTGGTCACCGTCGTGGTCGCGGTCGCCGCGGCGGTGGCGGTCTACCCGCGGATCGGCCAGGACCTGTTCCCCGACTTCAAGGAGCCCGACTTCCTCGTCCACTTCGTCACCAAGCCGGACACCTCGCTCCCTGACATGGAACGCGAGGTGACCAGCTGCAGCATCAGCTGCTCGCCGATCCCCGGCGTGGCCGACGTCGGCAGCCACATCGGCACCGCGCCGCTCGGCGAGGAGATCAACGGGGTGAACTTCTCGGAAAGCTGGCTCAGCCTGTCCCCGAGGTGCCGACTACCCGAAGGTCCTGGACGAGGTCCGCGCGGTCGCATCCTCCTACCCCGGCACCTACACCGACGTCCAGACCTACCTGCACGAGCGGATCGACGAGGTGCTCACCGACGGCACCACCGACGACGTTGTGGTGCGCGTATACGGCCCCGACCTAGGCCAGCTGGGCGCGCTGGGCAATCAGCTCGCCGCGGTGCTGGCCCGGATCCCGGGCCTGGTGGGCGTCCACCCGGCCGCGCTCGAATTCATCCCCCAGATCGAGGTCCACGGTTAACCTGGCGGCCGCCCAGCGGTACGGGCTGACGCCCGGCGTGATCCGGCGGGCGGCCGCGGTCATGATGGCCAGCGAGCCGATGTCGGAGATCTCCTCCGGCGGGGTGCTCACCGCGGTCGCCGCGTGGAGCACCCCGGAAACCCGGCAGAACCTGGCCAGCCTCCGCCAGCTGGAGATCGACACCCCCAGCGGCGGCCACGTCACGCTGGGGCAGGTCGCGTCGATCACCGTGCAGCCGTCTGCGAGCCAGGTGCTGCGGGAGAACGGCCAGCGCTACACCGAGGTCGACGCGGACATCAGCGGCCGCAGCCTGAGCTCGGTGACCGGCGCGGTCAAGGCGGCGCTGGCCGGGTTCCGCTTCCCGTCCGGTTACCGGTACGTGCTGCTAGGCGAGTCGACCGAGCGGGCCGCCGCGCAGAAACGGCTGCTGATCTACGGGCTGGCCACCGCGCTGGTCATTCTGCTGCTGCTGCAGGCCGCGTTCGGCAGCTGGCGGCTGTCCTTCCTGCTGTTCCTGACCCTGCCCGTGGCGCTGGTCGGCGGGGTGCTCGCGGCGTGGGGCGCGCTGGGCACGATCACCCTCGGCGCGCTGGTCGGATTCTTCACCGTGCTCGGCATCGCCGCCCGCAACGGCATCCTTCTGATCAGCCATTTCCGTCATCTGGAACAGGTGGAAGGCGAGCCGCTCGGGCCCGCGCTGGTGATCCGCGGCGCCAGCGAGCGGCTTTCCCCGATCATGATGACCGCGCTGGCCACCACGCTGGCGCTGGTCCCGCTCGTCGTCTACGGCGACCGGCCCGGGCAGGAGATCGAGTACCCGATGGCGGTCGTGATCCTCGGCGGGCTGGCCACCTCGACGCTGCTGAACCTGTTCGTGCTGCCCGGGCTCTACCTGTGGGCGCGCCAGGGCCTGCCGGGCCTGGCGATACCCGGTAACCGCCCTGCCCTACGCCGGGCGGCGTCCGCTGAGCCGGCGCCTGCTAGACGGGGGCTTGCTGGCCCGGCCGGGCCTGCGGGTCAAGCAGCTCGTGCTCGTGATCGGCGGGGTTTACTTCACGCTCGTGGCCGTCACGAACGTCGTCAGCTTCGTCGTCTCGGTCGGGGGGTATCACTGGGCGTTCCTGAATTCGGGCCACGTCGGCTACATCGCCTCGGTCACCAAGGTCTACCACTGGCCGACCTGGTTCGACCAGGCTGCGGTCCTGGCCGCGGCCGTGGTCGAGGCCGCGGGAGCGTTCCTGTTCGCCAACGCGCTGCGGGTCTTCCGCGGCGGCGGCACCGGCGTCCGTGAGGCGTGGATCGCTCTCGGCTGGAACATCCTGGTCTGGCTCGGCTTCATCGTCGGCACGGAGTTCTTCGTGGCCTACCCCTCCGAAGGCCCGTTCCGGGAGCTGCTGGCCATCGCGCTGCTCATGGCCGTCGTCATCGCGGTCGTCCCGGACGACCCAGGCCCGCGCGAGCCCCCTTAAGGCGAGACCGCCTCAAAGGCGTCACCCCGGCCGCGCAGGCCGGCCGACGGGACCGACACGGCCCGCCCCGGACGGCCGGTGACCCAGCCCACCCGGGCCGGCTCCTCGCCGACGCTCTTCAGCGCGGCCATCGCCGCCTGCTGCCGGGCCGCGGGGATCACGACCGCGAACCCGGTGCCCATGTTGAACGTGGCGTACATGGTGGCGGCGCTTACCCGGCCGGCCTCCGCGATCAGGCCGAACACCGGCGGCGGGGGCGGCAGCGCGTCCAGCTCGTAGGATACGTCGGCGGCCAGCCGGCCGAGGTTGAGCAGGCCGCCGCCGGAGATGTTGACCAGGCCCCTGGGCTCCACGCCGGCCGCCCACAGGGCCTGGACCGCGGCCACGTAGACCCGGGTCGGCTGCAGCAGCGCGTCGTCCAGGTGCCGGGCCGTCCCCGGCACGCGGTCGGCCAGCGTCATCCCGGCCACGTCGAACAGAACGTGCCGGGCCAGCGAGTACCCGTTGCTGTGCAGCCCGGAGCTGGGCAGTCCGATGATCACGTCACCGGGCCGGACGCCGGATCCGTCGATCGGGTTGCGGCCCGGGGGCAGCGCCCCGATCGCGGTGCCGACCAGGTCCAGCATCGGCCGGCCGCCGTCCGCGTCGGCCAGCATGGCCCCGATCTGGGCGATCTCGCCGCCCGGGATGGCGATCCCGGCCAGGTCGGCGCCCAGGTACAGGCCGCGGGCGATCTCCTCGAGCACGCCCTCGTCGATCCGGTCGATGGCCACGTAGTCCAGCAGCGCGAGCGGCACCGCGCCCACGCAGATCAGGTCGTTGACGTTGTTGGCCACGCAGTCGATCCCGATGGGCTCCCACCGGTTGGCCTCGCGGGCCAGCAGGATCTTGGTGCCCACGCCGTCGGTGCTCAGCGCGAGCGGCGGGGCGCCCTCCAGCTGCAGGATGGTCGCGAAGTAGCCGCTGGACAGGCCGGTGATGCTGCTCACCATCGAGGACCGGGCCGCGGTGCGGGCCAGCCAGGGGCGCATGGCCCGGGCGAACACGTCCTGCTCGCGCTGTTCGTCCACGCCCGCCCCGGCGTAGCTGGGCGGGCTCGGCGGCGATTGGTCCTGGTTGTCCATGCAGGCAGCCTACGGTAACGACAGCCGGCGGACCGCGGAACCGGGCCGGGCGCTGACACCGCGGCCCGTTCGGAATAATTGAACTTTCAAATGCCGTTATGCTGGGACTTGCGACATTGGAGGTAGCCATGCCAGCCGTCACCGTCGAGAACATCCTGGTCCTGCCGAGAGTCCCGGAACCCATGGGCAGCGTGGCCGAGCGGAAGGTCACCTCGGTCACCACCGCCCCCTCGGGCTTCGAGGGCGAGGGGTTCCCGGTCCGGCGCGCGTTCGCCGGGGTGGACCTGGAGCGGCTCGACCCGTTCGTGCACATGGACCAGATGGGCGAGGTGGACTACGGCCCCGGTGAGCCCAAGGGCACCCCGTGGCACCCGCACCGCGGGTTCGAGACCGTCACCTACATCATCGACGGCACGTTCCGGCACCAGGACTCCAACGGCGGCGGCGGCCTGATCACCGACGGCGACACCCAGTGGATGACCGCCGGCGGCGGCATCCTGCACATCGAGGCGCCGCCGGAGGAGCTCGTGGTCAGCGGCGGGCTGTTCCACGGCATCCAGCTCTGGGTCAACCTGCCGGCCCGGCTGAAGATGACCCAGCCGCGCTACCAGGACATCCGCGCGGGGCAGGTGGCGCTGCTCTCGTCCGCGGACGGCGGGGCGCTGCTGCGGGTGATCGCCGGGTCGTTCGGCGAGTACGCCGGGCCCGGGATCACGCACACGCCGATCTCCCTGCTGCACGCCACCGTCTCGCCGGGCGCGCAGGTCCGGCTGCCGTGGCGGGCCGACTTCAACGCGCTGGCCTACGTGCTGGCCGGCAGCGGCACCGTGGGCGCGGAGAAGCGGCCCGTGCGGATGGGGCAGCTGGCGGCGTTCGGGGCCGGGGACGCTATCACGTTCGCCGCTTCGGGGCCCCGGGACCTGGACATCCTGCTGCTGGGCGGCGAGCCGATCCGGGAGCCGGTGGCGGCCTACGGGCCGTTCGTCATGAACACCCGCGCCGAGCTGGCGCAGGCCTTCGAGGACTACCAGGCCGGGCGGCTGGGGTCGATCCCCGCGCAGCCGCACCCGGGCCACGACGTTCTTTAGGCCGAACGGCCCGTGGTGCGTCAGGTCCGGAGAAGCTTCAGGGCCAGCGCGGGGCAGGCGGCCACGGCGCGGCGGGCCTCCAGGTCCAGCGAGGGCGGGACCGGGCGCGGGTCCACGATCGGGTAGCCCCACTCGTCCAGGGCGATGAGCTCGGGCAGGAGTTCGGCGCAGACGCCGTGCCCGGTGCAGTTGATGGGGTTCACCCGCAGGGTGTCGGCCATGGTCAGATCCAGTCTTCCTCGCTGAGCGGCATGCCGTCCGGCAGCGGCAGGAACGGCCTGCGGTTCGTGGCCCCGTGGTTGATGGCCCCGTGGTTGATGGCCCCGTGGTTGATGGCCCCGTGGTTGATGGCCCCGTGGTTACTGCAGAGCAGTGCCCGCGCGCGTGCAGGCCGATCTCCGGCGCGAACACGGTCAGCGTGCTGCGGACGAACCGGGCGGTGCCGTCCGGGTGGTTGCAGGCGCCGCGGCCGGCCACCAGGTTTTGGGGCCCGCCCAGCGCTCGAGGTCGGCGCGGGCCTGGCTGCGGTGGTTTTGGGGCCCGTGCCCGGCCAGTTCGGCCAGGGCGGCGGCCATCCTCGGCAGCCCGTTGAGGCACGGCCCGCACTGGCCGGCCGACTCGGCGGCCAGGTAGCGGACAACCCGGGCCGCCTCGGCCAGGCCGCACCGGTCGGCGGGCAGCGCCGCGATGACGCCGGCGCTGACCGCGGCGCCGTGCTGGCTCAGCGTCTGGTTGTCGAGCGTCAGCGTGTTCGCGGTGCCGACGGGCAGCCAGGTGCCGTGGTAGCCGCCGACGAGGACGGCCTGGGCGCCTTCCTGGGTTGACCAGGGTCCGCAGCGGGGCGCCGATCTCGGCCTCGACGACCTGGGTGCCGTCCTTGGTGTGCACGGTGGCGAGCATGCTGCCCGGCTCCCGGGCGGTACCGAGGGCGCGGAACCAGCGCGGGCCGTACCGCGCGATCAGGGCCAGGTGGGCCAGGGTCTCGACGTTCTGGACCAGGGTGGGCGCGCCGCCCAGGCCGCGTTCGGTCACTCGGGGCGGCACGAAGGTGGGCACCGCCGGGCCGCCGCCCAGCCGGTTGACCAGCGCGGATTCCTGGCCGGCCAGGAACCGCGGCGGCGCCTCGACGATCGTGACCCCGAGCCAGTCCAGGCCCGCGGCGGCTCGCTGGTTAAGGGCCCGCAGGATCTCCGGGCTGACCCCCGGGTGCAGGTACAGGTAGGCCTCGCTGGCCCCGATGGCCTCGGCGGCCAGCTGCAGCCCGTCCAGCACCAGGTTCGGCGCGGCCCGCAGCAGCAGGGCGTCCTTGTGGCTGGCGGGCTCGCTTTCCGCGCCGTTGGCCACGATCACCTTCCGGCCGCGGGCCCGGGCCACGATGGCCAGCTTGCGGTGCACCGGGAACGCGGCGCCGCCGCGGCCGGTCAGGCCGGCCTGCTCGACCGCCTGGATCAGGTGGCCGGGGCCGCCCCGGTACGGCGGGCGGCCGTACCGGGCCAGGTGCGCGCGCAGGTCTTCCGGCACCCCGGGGACCAGGGGCAGCAGGCGGGGCAGCCCGGAAGCAGACGGCCGGCCGCCCCGCCCGTCGCCTCTTCGCCATCTCGTTCGCCGTCTCGTTCACCGTTTCGTTCACCGGGGCCATGGTCATCGTGAGATCCTCTCGTGGACCTGCCGGCTTCCGTGCGGGCCATGGGGCGCGTGCTGGGCCAGGAGGGCGGCGACGCGGGCCGCGCGCGGGAGCTGCCGCGCCGCGCTGGCCAGCCGCCATCCTGCCGCGGCCACGACGACCAGCGCGCAGGCGACCGCCAGGTCGAGCAGCCAGCCGTGCTGCAGGTCCCTGCTCGAGCCGATGCTGTGCGCGAACGCGACCGGCCAGCACAGGTAGGCGAGCAGGTGGATGGCCCGCCACAGGATCCGGTTGAGGTGGCCGCGGACCAGGCTGGTGATGATCATCGCGAGCATCAGGTCGAACGAGATCGCGCCCAGGCCGAGCCAGAGCCGCTCGTAGCCGGAGGCGAACGGGATGACGCCGGAGACGAGCGGGATGCTGACGTAGGTGTCGAGCACCGCGGTCAGCACGTGCACGGCGATGAACGCCACGGCGAGCAGCGAGATGTTCCGGTGCAGGCTGGTCACTGCGAAGCGGGGCAGGCCGGGCAGGCGGCCCTGCCGGTTGACCAGGATGCCGAGCACCAGGACGGCGGTGAGCAGCAGCAGCGCGACGACTCCGGTGGCGCGGCTGGCGTACCAGAACGCGGTGGTCCCGCCCATGTCACTTCCCTCCCGTCGGTGTCTTCGGGCCAGCCGGCCACGGTGAACACCGCGCCGGTCGCGTCGACCAGGCGAGACGGCAGGCCGAGCTGGGCCAGCCAGCCGAGGGCCGCCCGGCCGCGGATGACCGCGGCCGTGCTGGCCGCGTTGGCGTCCGCGCAGGTGCCCGCGGCCACCGACACGGTCCGCCAGACGGGTTCGGCCGGGAGGCCGGTGCGCGGGTCGAGGATGTGGTGCAGCACGTCACCGCCGCGCTGCCAGCGGCGCGCCTTGGTGCTGGAGGTGGCCAGCCCGCCGTCGCGGATCGCGACCAGCGCGTACGGGCCCTCCGGAGGTTCGTCGGGTGAGCCGGTCACGTCCTGGACCCGGATCCGCCAGCCACCCTCGGGGGCGGGGCCCGCGACCGCGATGTCGCCGCCCAGGCTGACCAGCACGCCGCAGCCGGCCTGCTGCGCGATCCGCGCGGCGGACCGGTCGGCGGCCCACGCCTTGGCGGTGGCCCCGAGGTCGAGCTGGATGCCTTCCGGCATGGTCAGGGTCCGGCCTTCCAGGCGGACCTCGCGCCAGCCGGGCACGGTCCGCACGGTGACCGGCTCGGCGGTTTGCCCGGCACGCTGGATTTGTTCGAAATCACGATCGTATCCTACCGCCGACATGGCGGCACCCACGGTCGGATCGACGTCGCCGTCGGTCAGTTCGGCCGCCCGCAGCGCGACCGCGATCGCCTCGGCGAGCAGCGGGCTGACCTGCTGGCTGACGGTGGCCTGCGGGGCGCGGGGGTGGCTTGCGGGGCGGGGGTGGCTTGCGGGGCGGGGGTGGCTTGCAGCGTGCAGATCTCGGAGTCGGCGCGGAACCGGCTGCAGGCCAGGTCGACCGCGGCCAGGTCGGCTTCGAGCAGCCGGCGGGCCTCGGCCAGGCCGCGCGGTTCGGTGACGGCCAGCTGGACCAGCGTGCCGAGGGCTCGCCAGCTGGCCGCGGCGGTAGCAGCGGTCTCGGTCTTCGAGTTGGCTTCGGTCTTCGAGTTGGCTTCGGTCTTCGCGGTGGCCTCACCCTCGGCACCCCCGGCGAGGGTCCCGGCCCGGCCCGGGAGGGAAGGCATCAGGAGCCGCCGGACGTGGCCTGGCTGCTGCCGGAGCTCGATGATGGGGCAGAACCGGAGCTGAAGCCGTTGGAGTTGGAGCTGGAGTTGGAGTTGGAGCTGGAGCTGGAGTTGGAGCTCGAGCCGGTCGAGCTCGAGCCGGTCGAGCCGGAACCGCCGGAACCAGAGCCCGACGAGGTGGACCCGGAGCCGGTGGACCCGGAGCCTGAGGATGAGCTCGAGGATGAGCCTGAGCCGGCCGAGTTGCCCGATGACGCCGTGGAGGAGGAAGCGGTATTGTGCGCGGACCCCGGCAGGACCAGCGCCACTATGCCCGCCGCGGCCACGCTGGCCACGGTGACTGTCGTGGTCGCCGACCGGACCTTGGCCCGGCCGCGTTCCCTTTCCGCCATGGCCCGGCGGATGCGGTCCCGGTGTGCGTTGCTCATGTGTCCCATTCTGCGGTTACGTTCTCGAAGCCTGCTGTACGAAACTTCTCGGTCAGCTATGAGGCGAACCGCCTGGTTTGCTTCCCTGGGCCGACGTTACCCAGGAAACATGAAGGTCAGCTGAAGCTGCGACAACTCCTCCGCCCGAGCCGGCGGCCTCGGGTTGGCGGTCTCGGGTTGGCGGTCTCGGGCGGGCGGCGGCGCGGGACGACGACGTCATGGTCGACGTCCCGCTGCACTGGGAGGCCGGCGACGCCAGGGGAATCGTCCGCTTCGCCAGCGACGGCCGGGTCGCCGGGCTGGCCATCCGGCCCGCGTCACCGTAACCCCAGAAACGTCGCGCTGATGACGTAGCCCAGCCCGCGGCGGGCTGGTCACCCGGGGCGGGGCGGCGGGGCGTGGCTGCGGATGGTCTTCCCCGCGGGCGGACCTGGCTGGTGCCGTCGGGGTGGACGGTCAGCTGCCAGCCCATCTCGGGCTTAGCTTGTTATTTAACCTCTGAGGTGCTTGTTCACTGATTTGTCCGTGTTGCGTGGCGTGTCGCCGTGACAGCAGGCGGCCACCGCGACACCGTCGGTTCCTGTCCAAGGGAAACGGCGGTGGAGGCGGTCGCCGTGGCGTTCAGTATGGCCTGGCCGCAGGACGCGGTCCAGGGCGGGCCCGGTGCGGAGCAGGCCCGCGGCGTGCTCGCGGGATTCCGCGGCGAGCTGTACCGGTGCCTGGGGAAGCGGCGCGATGCGCTGTTTGAGCTGGCGGACGCGGTGCTGTGCAAGCAGGACCGGGTGCACATGCTGGCGGAGCTGTCGCTGGAGCCGGAGTGCCGCCGTGGCCACGGCGCGGTGTATGACGCGGTTAACGCTGGCCAGGTCAGCATCGCGCGGCTGCGCCGAGCGCTGGCCGCGCTGCCGCTGCCGCGCTGGGATGACGGCCGGATCCGGCTGGCTGCCGACGTCAGCAACTGGCTGCGGCCGGACGCGGCCACCTGCCCGGAGCGGCTGTTCTGCCACTGCTATGCGCGGGGGAAGGGGAACGCGCAGCTGATCCCGGGCTGGCCGTACTCGATGGTGGCGGCACTGATGCGCCACGCGGCCGCCCTGCTCAACCCGATCACCTGGCCCGAACCCTTCGGCCTAGTCATGGCCGAGGCACTGGCGGCGGCCACGCCGGTCCTGGCCTTCCCCACGGCGCGGCACCCGAGATCATTGACCATGGCCGCACCGGATACCTGTGCCAGGGCGAGGGCGACATGACCGCCGCCGTCGCTCGCGTGCCCCGGATCAGCCGGTGGCAGTGCCGCGCCGCCGCCGAGCGGCGGTTCTCCCTGGCCCGGATGGCCGCCGACCACGACCGGCTGTACCGGGCCATCCTGGACCATCCCGGCCGGATGATCTCAGGCCGGACCGGAACCGGCACGCCATGACCACGCCCTGGTCAGTCGGCGAGGCACCGGCGATCCCCGGCCTGCCCGGCACGGTGACCCTCATCGAGGGCTCGACCTTCTGCATCAGCCAATCCAGCGGCGACATCCTGCCCGGCGAGCCGCAGGGGCTGTTCGTCCAGGACACCCGCGTCCTGTCCGGCTGGTCCCTTACCGTCGACGGCCGGCCCGCCGAGCCGCTGACCGTGCAGCGGGCCGACCCGTACGCCGCGGCGTTCCTCGGCCGCCTGCCGCCGCCGCCCGGCGCCCCCGCCGACGCCGCCATGCTGGTCGTCCGGGGCCGTTACATCGGCGATGGGATGCGCGAGGACATCGCCATCCACAACACCGCGCGGCGGCCGGCGGCCGTCGTGGTCACGCTCACCGCCGATGCTGACTTCGCCGACCTGTTCGAGGTCAAAGCCGGGCTCGCGCAGCCAGCCGCCGCGGTCCAGGCCGCCGTCACGGACTCGGCGCTGACCTTCGACGCCCGCCGGGATCAGTACCGCCATGGGCTCGTGATCTCCGGTGACGGCAATCCCGCGGCCGCCGGTCGCGGCCTGTCCTGGCATGCAGTGGTCCCGGCGCGCGGCGAATGGCTGGTCACCGTCGAGGCGGTGCCGGCCCGCGACGGGATCCCGATGAGGCTGCATCACCCGCGCGGCCAGCCGGTGGAGAACGCCGTGCCGGCACGCAGGCTCCGGGAGTGGCGGCACGCCGCCCCCCGGGTAACCACGCCCGACCCGGACCTGGCCGCCGTGCTGCATCGCAGCGTCGAAGACATCGGGGCGCTGCGCATCTTCGACCCCGCTCACCCGGACCGGCCCGCGGTGGCCGCGGGGGCTCCCTGGTTCATGGCCCTGTTCGGGCGCGACTCGCTGCTTACCTCCTGGATGCTGCTTCCCTGGGACGACAGCCTGGCCGCGGGCACGCTGCAGACCCTGGCCGGCCGCCAGGGCCATACCGTCGATCCGGCAACAGAAGAAGAACCGGGCCGGATCCTGCACGAGGTCCGGTTCGGCTCGGCCGCCTCCCTGACCCTCGGCGGGCGGCGCGCCTACTACGGCACCGCCGACGCCACCCCCCTGTTCGTCATGCTGCTCGGCGAGCTGCGGCGGTGGGGCCGCCGCGGCCAGCTCACCCGGGACCTGCTGCCCCAGGCCGACCGTGCCCTGGAGTGGATGCGCCGGTACGGCGACGCCGACGGCGACGGGTTCATCGAATACTCCCGCAAGACCCCGGCCGGCCTGGTCAACCAGGGCTGGAAGGATTCCTGGGACGGCATCAACTTCGCCGACGGCACGATCGCCGAGCCCCCGATTGCCCTGGCTGAGGTGCAGGGCTACGCCTACGCCGCCTACCGGGCCCGCGCCGCGTTCGCCCAGGAGGCAGGCGACGCCCCCGGCGCCCGGCACTGGGAAGAGGTGGCCGCCCGGCTCAAGCGCGCATTCAACCAGGCCTTCTGGCTACCGGACAAGGGCTGGTACGCGGTCGCGCTCGACCGCGACAAACGGCCGGTCGACGCGCTCACCTCCAACATCGGCCACTGCCTGTGGACCGGCATCGCCGATGCGGGCAAGGCCGCCGCCGTCGCGGACCACCTGCTGTCCCAAGACATGTTCAGCGGCTGGGGGATCCGCACCCTGGCCGCGTCGATGACCGCCTACAACCCGATGAGCTACCACAACGGCTCAGTCTGGCCGCACGACAACGCGCTGTGCGCGGCCGGCCTGATGCGCTACGGCTTCACCGGCCACGCCCAGCGGGTCGCCGAGGCCATCTTCGACGCGGCCGTCCACTTCGGCTACCGCCTGCCCGAACTGTTCTGCGGATTCCCGCGCGGCGACCACCTCGCCCCCATCCCCTACCCGACCTCTTGCTCACCCCAGGCCTGGGCCGCCGCCGCCCCCCTGCAGCTGCTCTCCGCCCTGCTCCGGATCGCCCCGCAACCCGGCGCCGCGCGCCTGCGGTGCGCCCCGGCCCTCCCCGGCCGCTATCTTCCGCTCCGGGTGGCCGGCCTGCGGCTCGCAAGCACACGCCTGACCATCGACGTCCACCACGACGGCTGGCACCTGACCAGCGACGAAGACACCGCAAGTGCGCTCAACCGCCAGCCGCGCGACCGCGATCCGCACGCTTAGACCTGACGTTGGCTCTGCCGCAGCTCGCTCGCCCCATCCTCTGAGTGCTGCCGGACCTGGCTGCGGCCAAGGTCGGCTCGCTGCTTGCGGGTCGCCACCGAGCCCGTTCTGTCCGCCCGCGTCACACTGGCGCTGTCCGCAGACTCTGCCGTCACCCGTCCTCCTAGGGCTGATCGGGTCCATCGGCACAGGTGTCCACGGGGCAGGAGGTGATGCGGAGAATGCGCCGCAGGACATCGCCGGACATTCCGTGATTCCCGGGTCGCGACTCGCCACACACCACAAGCAGTTCGGCCCCGACGCTGGCCCTGGCCAGCACCCGTGCCGGTTCGCCCCGCTCTACGCGGCGGCGGACCGGGACGGTCAGTCCTTCGGGGTACTCCCGGGCGACGATCCGTCTGAGCATGTCGCGCGCCTCGGCCTCCGCGCCCGCGGTGGCGTTCTCCGGGATGGCGTGCACGATCTCCAGGCCGGCGTGGCGCCGCCGAGCCTGTGCCACGGCACGGCGGAGCGTCGCCAGCGAGCCCGGTGAGCCGTCAATGCCGACCACGACTCGGCGCGGGGCTTCCCTTCTCCCGCCCGGTTCCGGCCAGCCGAGGCCCGTGATCACCCCTGACGATTTCCGGGAGTGAACGACGTCATCTGGCCAGCCCGTGGTCCTGGGGCCGTTCATCGGGTCTGTTCTCACCGCCTGCTCCGGTGCGCAAGCTTTGCCGGTGCGCAGCCGACCGAGCAGGGCCAGTTGACCCGAACGCCCCTGGACCTTGGTCCCCGCCAGAGTGACCGATCCGCGCCTGGCGAAGATCTTCGACGCGGACTACGGGTGCCGAGCGTCCCTACGGAATCCAAAGCATCCGTGGGACCAGCGCAAGCGGGACATGAGACCCTACGCCGAAGCAGAAGGGCCGACATCGACTAGTTGGTGACTGCGGAACATGGCACGAGCCGATCGGTTATCGGACGGAAGCGGGCGCGGCCCGCCAACTTCCCCGCGCGTGAGCAGTGTTCGACTCACTGCCGTGCCGCCACTGCCCGAAGAGAGGGGAGACCGATGATCACGGTGGAATTCACGGAGGCCGAAGCGCAAGCGGTAACTGACGCCGTACGGGCGTATATCGATGACGATTACTACCCGGCGATCGACCTGGAAGCACTTGGGACGGCGTACAAGCGGCTGACTTGGACGATCGGAACAAAGCGGCCGTGAGCCCGCCAGCGGCGAAGGTCCGTAACGTTCTCCGAGCCCCGGCCAGCGTGAGACCAAAGACCCTCATGATCGGGACGTCCGGCACCAAGAAACGCCTGCGCTGCTGGGCATACTGCTAATACCTGCGGGACGAGCGAGGGAGCCATACCGCGGAGACGGCCGGGGTGGTTGCACCCCCGGTGATGGTCCGCCGGGAAGGCTGAGAGGTCGTCCGGCGATAGCCGGACAGCGGCCCCTAGCACCTGATCCGGGCAATGCCGGCGGAGGGAAATCGCCTCGCAGGCCTTATGGTGCTCTGGGCTAGGTGGCCAGGATCCGTGGCCAGCGGGTTTGTGATGCTGTTCGCCTGCGGCGATGTGATGGCGGGCCGTGGCATCGACCAGGTACTGCCGCATCCCGGCGACCCCCAACTGCGCGAAGACTACGCCAGCGACGCGAACGCCTACGTCAGGCTGGCCGAGCGTGTCAACGGCCCGATTCCGCGGCCGGCCGGTTTCTCCTGGCCATGGGGTGACGCCCTGCCGGTGCTCGAGGAGGCGGCACCTGCCGTCCGGGTCATCAACCTGGAAACGAGCGTCACCCGCAGCGCGGACTTCGCCCCCGGCAAGGCCGTGCACTACCGGATGAACCCGGACAACCTGCCGTGCGTGGCCGCGATCAAGCCGGACGTCTGCGCCCTGGCCAACAATCACGTGCTGGACTTCGGCGAGCGCGGGCTGCGGGAGACCCTCGGCACGCTGGCCGACGCAGGCCTGGTGGTGGCGGGAGCCGGACTCGACGCGGCCGAGGCCGGGCGGCCCGCCGTCGTGCCGCTGGCGGGCGGCGGCCGCATGCTCGTCTTCTGCTGCGGGGCCGCTTCCAGCGGGATCCCGCCGCCGCCAGGCCAGCGGCGCGGGCGGCCCAGCTCACACCGCATGCCTGGCGAAACACTCGCCATGACCGGGCAGGATCTGCAGGCGCAGCCGCCCGGCGACGTGCCGATCCATCTGGCCTGGAAATGGCCGAAGCCTCCGAGGATGCCCGTGACCGTTACCTGCGATGCCTCTGTTGCGGACCTGGATGGACCACATGCTGAACAGGCTGGCGTTGACCACGCAAGTTCCGCATTCTGGGACTGCAAAGGGACCAAAGACCCTCGTTCCTGGCTCGCCTGGCCGGCAGGGTCGGGGCATGACTACCGTCGGGCTGCCGATCGCGCTGGCCGGTGACGGCCAGCAAGTGCCCTGTGTGGATGGCACGCAGCGACCGTACCTTTCGTTCGACGCGGCGACCTCGACGGGCGCTCTGGCCGGCGTGCTGGAGGCGGTCGAGGCGTTTGTCCCGTGGTACTCCGGTGTGCACTGCGGGGCTGGTTACAAGTCCCAGGCATCGGCCCTCGCCTACGAGGGCGCGCGCCTGGCCGCGCTGGCCTTTGCCGGGCGGGGGCCAGACTCCGGCGATGTCGCGGTTATCCGCCAGAACACGACCGATGCGATCAGCTACCTGGCCGGCCTGCTGGGGCTGAGCCGCGGCGATGTCGTGGTGATCACGATGGCCGAGCACCACGCCAACCTGCTGCCCTGGGCGCGGGCGGCGACCTGCCGGTACGTCGAGTGCGGCACGGACGGCACCTTCACCGCAGAAGACATCGCGGCCGCTGTTGACCGGCGGCCCGCGCCGCGGCTGCTGGCGATCACCGGCGCCTCCCATGTAACCGGCTGGCTGCCGCCCCTGCCGGACATCATCGCTGCCGCACACCACAGAGGAATCCCCGTACTGGTCGATGCGGCCCAGCTCGCGCCGCACCGGCCGCTGCCCGGCGAGGCGGACTTCCTGGCCTGGAGCGGCCACAAGATGTACGCCCCGTTCGGCACCGGCGTGCTGGTGGGATCCCGGCGCGTGCTTACGGCCGGGGACCGGTTCCTGGCCGGCGGCGCCGCATTGGAGCCCGGCCGGGGTGAGGCGGGCGGCACCGCTGCGTTCCTGCCGGAGGACCAAGGCTCACCCAACGTGATCGGCGCCGTTGCCCTGCAAGCCGCGATCGGCGCTGTTGAGGAAGTCGGCTGGCCATCGCTGGCCAGCCACGACCGCCGCATCGCCGCATCGCTGCGGCGCGGGCTCGCGGCGATTCCCGGCGTCCGGCTGCTCGGGCCGGGTCCTGACACCGAGACCCTGCCGGTCGCTGCTTTCACCGTGGACGGCGTCCCGGACGCGCTGGTCGCGGCCAGGCTCGCCGCCGAGGACGCAATCGGAGTGCGGCACGGCGACTTCCAGGCACGCCCCTACCTGACCAGGCTGCTCGGCGCAGGCCCCGCAAAAGCACGAAACCAGCCGGGCCATGGCCACCGCGGCGCAATGCCCGGCGCGGTCCGGGCCAGCGCTGGAATCAACACATCCGAGCAGGACGTGGCGCGGCTGCTCAGCGCCGTCGCGCGGCTGGCTGCCGGGGACCCGGCAGCAGGCTACCGCCGCGACCCGTCAACCGGGGACTTTTATCCGGCCGTGACCGGCAGCCGCCCCCGGTAGCGATTCTGGCCGAATGCCGCGTGGGTGTGGCTTTTCTCTAGGGAGCGTCATGCACAGCTGGGTCCGGCGATGCCGGGATGCCTTGCGGGGGCGGGCTTCTTGAGAGCGCAACTGGCCGTGTGGTCGGCATAGTTACGCGGGCTGGTCAAGGCTCTCCTTGGACCGTAGAGGGGTCCGGGAAAGGAGAGGAAGATGATCGGCCACAAGAAGGTTCCGGGTCCGCTGGCGGTACTCGCTGACGGGTTCCGGGCGGAGCTGGACCGTCTGGGTTATACGCCGTCGTCGAGGGAGTTCAAGCTCGCCGAGATGGCGAAGCTGAGCGCCTGGCTGGAGAGCCGCGGGCTGGGTGCCGGGGACATCTGCCGGGCTCGGATCGAGGAGTTCCTGTCTGACCTGGCGGCGCGACCTGGACGCGCACCGACGCTGGTGGCCATGAGACCGCTGCTGGCGTGGCTTGGCCGCCTGGGCCTGGCCAGAGACGACCCGTCTCCGGCACCCGGGCCGCTCGACGCGCTGATGGGGCGCTATCGCCACTGGATGGTGACCGACCGCCAGCTGGCGGCTCGTACGATCAGGCGCTACGAGCAAGGCGCTCGGCTGTTCCTGAAGTCCCAGGCCCGGCAGGGCGGAAACCCTGCGGGTGTCGAGGGCCTGAGCGAGCAGGCGGTGACCGCGTTCTTGCTGGCCGAGGCATCGCGGGGGCTTTCGGCCAAGTCGCTGCAGGGCCGGGTGGCGGAGCTGCGGTCGCTGCTTCGCTTCTTGTATCTGCAGGCGATGATCACCACCCCTCTGGGGGAGGGGGTGCCGCCGGTGCCGGGCTGGAAGGACACCGCGGTCCCGCGGCGGCTGGCCGCAGCAGAGGTCCAGGCGCTGCTCGCCAGCTGCGACCGGGCCACGGCGAGCGGGAAGCGGGACCTGGCCATCTTGCTGCTGCTCGCCCGGATGGGGCTGCGCGCCGCCGAGGTGGCCGGGCTGGAACTGGATGACTTCGACTGGCGGGCCGGTGAGCTGGTCGTCCGCGGCAAGGGCGGGCACCGCGACCGGACGCCGCTTCCTGCCGTTATCTCCAGCTTTCAAGATCGACATGTCGTTGACCTGGGCGGTCACGTCGAGGACGGTGTCGTTGACGTGACCGCCGTGGCGGCTTAGGCGACCGTCAACAGGGTCCGATCGTTGTGGAAGCGTGACGGGAGGAGCGCTGCCGCGCAACCTGCGGGGGTGGTTGGCGTTGCTCGCCGAGTGCTTGGGCGAGTTGGCTGCGCAGCCGGGCGTTGTCGTCGGCGAGCTGCCGATTGCGTTCCAGCGCCTGGTTCAGGCGTGCCCGCAGTGACGCGCCGCTGCTCTGCGTGGCTCCTTCGGCGGCATGGCTTGCCGATGCGGGTTCGGTCTGGCGGAGCTGGTCGATCTGCTGGCGCAGGTCGGCTTGCCGGTAGAGCCAGGACCTGGACACTCCGGCCGTGGCGGCGACGACGCCGAAGGTGACGGGGACGCCTTGGCGCTGCAGGTCGTGCAGCGCTTTGACGGCCTTGGCGCGGGTCAGCTCGTGGCGGGTGCGCGCCGC
>CAWDEB010000029.1:0-112455 GCA_963801155.1 uncultured Actinomycetes bacterium | reverse complement strand
CATCGCCGCGGAGTAACCCGAGGTCCGCTGGCAGCGAAACCTCAGCGTACGGGCGGGCAGCCGCCCGTACGCTGAGTTATGGCCGAGCAGCGCGATCCTCGTTCCGCTGCGCCGCGGAACCGTCCAGCGGAGCAGCCCCCACCTCCCGAGCCCCTGTGGCGGGAGGTGCTCGGTCGGCGTCTGCGGACGCTGCGCCTGGATCAGCGGGAAACGCTGGCCGAGACGGCGGGCCGGGCCGGGATCTCGCCCCAGTACCTGTCCGAGATCGAGCGCGGCCGCAAGGAGCCGTCGAGCGAGATGATCGCGGCCCTGGCCGGCGCGCTGGGGACCACGCTCACCGTGCTGACCGAGCAGGTCGCCGGTGACCTGCGCCGCCAGCAGGCGGTCCGGGCGCCGCGCGCGTCCGGCCCGGTCATGCTGTCGCTCGCGGCGTGAGCGGCGCCGGATCACCCGCGTCGGCGTCCGCCGACCGCCGCCCCAGCACCTGATCGACGATCCCGTACGCCAGCGCGGCCTGCGCGGTCAGCACCCGGTCCCGGTCGGTGTCGGTGCGCAGGGTCGCCGTGGACTGGCCGGTGTGCGCGGACAGGATCGCCTCGATGTCGGCGCGCATCCGCACCACCTCGTCCGCCTGCAGGATCAGGTCCGGGATCGGCCCCTGGCCGCGCGCGGCCGGCTGGTGCAGCACCACCCGCGCATGGGGCAGCAGGGACCTGCGGCCCGCCGTCCCGGCCGCGAGCAGCACGGCGCCGACGCCGATGGCCTGGCCCACGCAGGTCGTGGCCACCGGCGCCTGGATGTACTGCATCGTGTCGTACACCGCGAGCATGGACGGCAGGTCGCCGCCCTCGCAGTTGATGTACAGGTTGATCTCCAGTTCCTGGCTTTCCGCCTCCAGGTGCAGCAGCTGGGCGATGAGCGTATTGGCCACGCCGGGGTCGATGGCGGTGCCGAGGTACACGATCCGCTCGGTGAGCAGATGCGAGTACACGTCCATGATCCGCTCGCCCCGCGGGTGCTGGGCGATCACATTGGGGATGGTGTAGGTGCTCATGCTGTGCTCATTTCCGGGCCCTTCAATCCGATCCGATGCCGTCTGGCCGGCATGATCTGGCCGAACGACCCGACGATCTCGTCGATGAAGCCGTACTCCCGAGCCTCGGCGGCCGTGTACCAGTGGTCGTGCAGCGAGTCATCGAAGATGCGCTCCACCGGCTGGCCGGTGTCCTCGGCGATCAGGCCGAGCACGGTGTCGACCGTGTGCCGCAGGTCGTCGGCCTGGACCTCGATGTCGACGGCGCTGCCGCCGATGCCCGCCGAGCCGCGGTGCATGAGGATGCGGGCGTGCGGCAGCGCGAACCGCTTGCCCTTGGCCCCGGCCGAGAGCAGGAACTGCCCGGCGCTGCAGGCCAGCCCGAGGGCCAGGGTCGAGACGTCGCACGGCACGAGCCGCATGACGTCCCGGATGGCGAGCATGGACGGGACCGATCCGCCGGGGGAGTGGATCCACAACGCGATGTCGGCGGCCGGGTCTTCCGCCGCGAGGGTCAGCAGCTGCGTCGCGAGCAGCGTTCCGTTGTCGTCGTCGAGTACCCCGTCCAGCACCAGGATCCGCCGCAGCAGCAGCTGCTCCCGTACCCGTTCGCTGAACAGAGGGTTCTTCTCGTCATCAGCCATGCCTCCAGCCTGCGGCACGACCGCCCCGGAAACCCCCGCCCGCTGCTGCAGGCAGATCTGCTCACGGCAGCGCCGACCCGGGTACTGTCTGCTACTGATGCCTGATCCTGCCATGCCGTTGTCGACCAGCGGCCGGTTCATCGTCGATGCGCGCGGAAGGCGTGTCCGCCTGGCCGGCGTGAACTGGTACGGCGCCCACGAGGACCTCGGCGTCGCGCCGGGGCTGGACCGCACGGACCGCCGCGCGCTGGCCCGGCGCATTGCCGGGCACGGATTCAACAGCGTGCGGCTTCCGTTCAGCCTGTGGATGACCGAGCAGACCGCTCCGGTCCCCGACAGGTACCTGGCCGCCAACCCCGACCTGGCCGGAGCGACGCCGATACAGGTCTACGACGCCTGCGTGCAGGCGCTCACCGGCGAGGGCCTCATCGTCATACCGAACTGCCACATCCTCGACCCCGGCTGGTGCTGCTCGGAGGACGACGGCAACGGCCTGTGGTACAACAGCCGCTGGCCGGCCAGGAAGTTCTTCGCGGCCTGGCAGGACATCGCGGCTCGGTACCGGGCGAACCCGCTCGTCGCCGCCATGGACATCATGAACGAGCCGCGGCGGACGACGGTGGGCTGGCGCGTTCTCACGCCGACCTGGGGGACCAGGCCCAAGACCGATATCGCGGCCATGTACGCCACGGCCGGGAACCTCATCCACGAGATCAGCCCGGACGTGCTGATCATCTGCGAGGGCCTGAGCTACGCGGCCGACCTGACCGGCGTGGCCAGCCACCCGGTGCGGCTCGAGCGTCCGGGCCGGGTCGTCTACAGCATGCATGACTACTCCTGGTTCCACCCGGCGGGTCAGTCCCGGCTGGCCTACCTCGACCAGATGCGCCGCAACGGCGGGTACATCCTCACCGAGCAGATCGCCCCGTTGTGGATCGGTGAGTTCGGCAACGACGCCAGGTCGCTGGCCAACTTCGCCCCAGGCTCCGCCGTGTGGTGGAACAACTTCCAGGCCTGGCTCACCGACAACGACGTCGACTGGTGCTGGTGGGCGCTCAACCCGACGCAGCCCAAGGGCACCATCCCGGTGGCCAACCGGCACCGGTCCAACTGGGGTGACCCCGAGCCGTGGGGCCTGCTGGCCTCCGACTGGCAGGGTGTCGCGAACCGGGGCGTGCTAGACCTGCTGAAGTCGATGATCCCGCCGCGTACCGGCCCCGGCATTAACTGACGGGACCCGCCCCTGAGGCAGACTGTCGGTCATGTCGTCACTTCCCGCCGCTAACGTCCCGGCGCTGCTGGCTGAGGTAGCCGGGCGCGCCGGGCGCTATCTCACCAGCCTGGATGAGCGCCCGGTGGCCCCGGATGGTGCCGCGATGGCCGGGCTCGCGCGTTTTGATGAGCCCCTGCCGGAGCTGCCGGGGGATCCGGCCGCGACGCTGGCGCTGCTCGATGAGGCCGGATCCCCGGCGACCATGGCGAGCGCCGGAGGCCGGTATTTCGGGTTCGTCTCCGGCGGCTCCCACCCGGTCGCGCTGGCGGCGGGCTGGCTGGCGGCAGCGTGGGATCAGAACGCGGCACTGCCGGTCATGTCGCCGACCGCGGCGCGGCTGCACCACGTGGTGACCGGGTGGCTGGGTGAGCTGCTCGGCTTGCCAGCGGGCACCGCTGCGGTCTTCGTGACGGGGGCGGCGATGGCCAATGCCGCCGCGCTCACCGCTGCCCGTGATCACCAGCTGGCCCGTGCTGGCTGGGACGCTCAGGCCGATGGGCTGTTCGGGGCGCCCGAGCTGACCGTCCTCGTCGGGGAAAAGGCCCATTCCACTGTGATCAAGGCCCTCGGGCTGATCGGGCTCGGCCGGGAACGGGTCCGCAGGGTGCCCGCCGATGATCAGGGCCGGATGCGGGCCGACTGCCTCCCTGAGGATCTGACCGGCCCGGCCGTGGTCTGCGTGCAGGCGGGCGAGGTGAACACCGGCGCGTTCGATCCCTTCCCCGCCGTCGTTGAGTGGGCCCGCCGCCGCCAGGCCTGGGTGCATGTCGATGGTGCGTTCGGGCTGTGGGCGCTGGTGGATCCCGCCCGTTCCCACCTGACCGCCGGCCTGCCCGACGCCGACTCCTGGGCCACCGACGCGCACAAATGGCTGAATGTCCCGTATGACTGCGGCATCGCCCTGGTCCGGCGGCCGGAGGACCTCCGCCGGAGCTTCGCCTCGGTGGCTGGCTACCTTCCTCCGGATACCGGCTTCGAGGCCATGCATCACACGCCGCAGGCTTCGCAGCGCGCCCGGCAGGTCGAGGTATGGGCGGTCCTGCGCACGCTGGGCAGGCAGGGAGTGACGGATCTCATCGTGCGGACCTGCGACCATGCTCAGGCGATGGCCGCCCGCCTGCGGCAAGCGGGCCTGGAGGTGCTGAACGACGTCGTGCTCAACCAGGTGCTGGTGCGAGCGGTCACCGACGACCGGACGCTGGCCCTGGTGGAGTCCGTCCAGCAGGACGGAACGTGCTGGTGCGGTCCGACCACCTGGGAGTACCGCCCGGCCATGCGGATCAGCGTTTCCGGCTGGGCCACGTCCGGCGAAGACATCGCCAAGAGCGCGGACGCCATCATCGCCGCCGCCCGCCGGTAAGACCGCCAGAGGCAAGACCAGGGAAGCCAATCACCTGGCCACGCGGACTCCTGGAGTGACGTGTGGGGCTATTTATGCACGGAAAACTAATCTAATCAGCGTGGCGTTCGCTGAAATGTCAGACCCGGCCATTACCATCGAACTAGGCGATGAAACAAGGTCCTTGGCAGCATTGGAGAAGACCTAGACCGCATCAGCGGCCGCCGGCCCGCAGCCATCCGGACGGAGGTGAGCACCCCAGGTGAGTGAGACCCCGGCATTTGCCAGTACCCGTGAGGCGCTGGGGATGCTCCGGACCGTGATGGGGTACCTGTGCGCGGCTGATGCGGCCGCGATGGCGGCCGGGGCGCAGGCCGAGTGCCTGCTGGCCCTGGAGGAGATGGACGCGGTCACGACCGCGACGCGGGCCAAGGTGCTGGGCGCGTTCACCGCAGCGCAGGGGTATTCGGCGGACGGGGACTACAGTCCTCGGTCCTGGCTGATTCACCGGACCCGGATCACCAGGGGTGCGGCCGCGGCGTACCTGGCCTGGGCCCGCCGCGCCGCTGCCCATCCCCGGGTCGCGGCCGCGCTGGCCCAGAGGGTCATCTCGGAGTCCTATGCCCGCAAGATCTGCGAGTGGAGCGGCAAGCTTCCCCCGGACTGCCGGGACGCCGCCGATGCGATCCTGGTCGCGGCGGCGAAGGCGGGGGCGGACCTGACCGACCTGGTGCAGCTGGCCGCCGAGATGTACACCCGGTCGCTGCCCGAGCCCGGCGACGATGATGACCGGCCGGATGAGACGTTCGAGGACCGGCGGGTCACGGTGGAGACCACGTTTGATGGTGCCGGGGTCCTGAACGGTGATCTCACCCCAGAGTGCGCGGCGGTGGTGACCGCGGTGCTGGAGTCGCTGGCCGCGCCGGCCGGGGCGGAGGACACCCGGACCCGGGAGCAGCGCTACCATGACGCGCTGGAAGACGCGATGCGCCGCCTGGTGGCCTCCGGTCTGCTGCCGGAGCGGGCCGGGCAGCCGGTGAAGGTGTGGGCGCATGTGTCGCTGGCTGAGCTGCGGGCGATGGATGACGGGTCGGTGCTGGCCGGGCAGTGGATCGCGGAGATGGCCGCCCGGTGGGCGGCCCGCCGGGCCGCGGCCTCCGAGGGCGGCGGTGATGGCGGGGCGTGGCTGGAGGGTAAGGCCGCCCGGGCCATGGCCTGCGACGCGGTCATCGCCCCGGTTGTGACCGGCGACGTGGACCCCGGCGTGCTGGATGACCTGGTGCGGCTGTGCGTGGAACTGGACCGTCTCGACCACGCCGCCGACCGCCCCAGCCCGGCCGCCGGCGATCAGGCCGACCCCGGCCCCGGCCCCGAGCCGGAGGCCTCGCCGTCCCGGGAGGCGCTGCGCCAGGCGATCATCGGCAAGGCCGCCGACCTGCTGTCCGGTCCTGGTGGCTTGGCCAGCTTCCTGCGCCGGCAGCAGCTGGGCGCCCGGCTGGCCGGGCCTAGCCTGCCGCTGGACATCGGGTTCAGCAAGACGATCCCGCCCGGCATCCGCAACGCGGTGATCCTGCGGGACCGCCGATGCCGGTGGCCTGGCGGCTGCCACCAGCCCGCCGCCGCCTGCGAAGTCCACCACGTCAAGCACATAGCGCACGGCGGCGCCACCAGCCTCACCGAATGCGTGCTCTTGTGTTCAGCTACCATCACCAGATCGTGATCCACCGGTGGGGCTGGACGCTGGTGCTGAACAAAGACGGGACCACCACCGCCTGGAACCCCGACCGGACCAAGGTGCTGCACAGCCACGGACCCCCCGCCCGCGCCGGGTAACAACCCGGGCCCATCCACCGAGTGAGCGGAGGATGCGGCTGACACGGACAGCTGGGCCGGGTGGGCCAGCGTCTGGACCTGCTCGGCACTGGCCTCGGTGTCCAGGTCGAAGGTCAGGCGGATGGACCTGAACCCGACTGGCGCGTCCTTGCTGACAGCCAGCGTGCCGCGGAAGTCCAGGTCGCCCTCGGCGGTGACGGTTCCCCCGGCCACGTCGATCCCCAGCGAACCCGAAAAAGATTGTCAGGCGTTCCAGCTCTGCAGGAAGGCCGCATCCTTGGCCGAGACCTCGGCCCGGAACATCGGGTGGAGCTCGATCGACGGCGAGTACCGGCTGGCCGGGACCTCACGGCCCAGGGCCTCGGCCATCGCCCGCACGTGGTGCGGGCCCGCGCCGCAGCAGATGCCCACGTAGTCCACGCCGAGCTCGCGGGCCTGCAGAGCGAACTTCGCCATGTCGAAGCGCGTGCAGGTGAAGGGGTCGAGCCCGACCGGGAAGGCGCGCTCGCCCTTGGGGGAGCAGAGGGTCTCCATGGTGGGAGTGATCGCGTCCGTCCGGTACGGCACCGGCTGGATGGCCACCGCGCACTCCACCGTCTCCCGGATCCTCGCGATCAGCGGCACCATCGTCCGCGGCCCGCGGTCGCAGTTCAGGCCGACGACCTGCGCTCCCTCGGCGGCGAGGATGCGGCACGCGTCCGCGTACTCGTACCCGTCCCGGGTCCGGTGGGGCTGCGTCGGCGCCAGCGTCACCATGGCGGGCAGCCCGAGGTCCTGGATGACTTCCAGCGCGACCAGCGCCTCGCCCAGGTAGTCGTTCGTCTCGGAGATGACGAAGTCGATGCCCTCGTCCGCCGCCCAGCCCAGCTGCTCGGTGTACATGGCCCGAACGGTCTGGACGGTGGAAGGGTCCTCCGGATCGTAGGCCCAGGTGTTGCACACGTTCCCGGCCACTAGGGCGTCTCCTTCGCGCGCAACCTGGCGGGCGATCCGGACGGCCTGCCGGTTCATCGCCTCCAGGTCGCCCTCGCGGCCCACGTCCCGCAGCTTCTCCCGGTGCGCGTAGTAGGTCAGCGCGACCATCACCTCGGCGCCCGCGCGCAGGAACTCCCGGTGCAGCTCGCGCACTGCGTCGGGAAAGTCCAGCACCACCTCGGGGACGAACGGCCCGGCCTTGATGTAGCCGCGGCGTTCCAGCTCGAAGACGTAACCCTCGGCGCCGAGCACGGTCCCGGCCCGCAGCCGCTCGGCCAGCGACAGACTCAGCGAAGCGTTCATGAAGCTATCCTCTCGGCGAACCTGGCGGCCGTGAAGCGGCCGATGTCGTAGACCGTGTCCCCGGGCACCGCGCCCAGGATGAACTCGTCGTCGGCCACCAGGTCGTACCAGCAAGTGTCGACGCCGCTGGCCGTGGCCACGTCGACCAGCACCGTCACGGCGTCAGCGAAAGGCGCCGCATAGTACGCGGCCATGAGCTCCATGACCCCGCCGCCGATGATCGTCAGCCGCCCGCTCACCGTCACGCTCCTCGTCCGTACCTATGAGTCAGTCATCATAGAGGGCGTACGCCGCAGGTCATGCCGTGTTCGCGAGCACCTCGCCGATGCTGACCCAGCGGCCCGAGGCGGCCGAGGTCTCCATCGCGTCGCACACCGCCTGGACCGCGGCGCCGTCGCGGAATCCCGGGCTCCACGGCGCGTCGGGCCAGCCCTCCAGCAGGTCAGCGGCCTGGTTGGCGAACGAGGCCCCGTAGCCGACACCCTGGCCGATCGGCCACCACTGGGCCGCGTCCGGGTGCGAGGGATGCTCGGCGCGGATCCGGCGCATGCCGTACAGCCGGATGTCGTCGTCTCCGTCGCCGTACCACAGCTCGTTGAGCCGGGCGTAGCTGAACAGCAGCGTGCCCCGGCTGCCGTTTACCTCGACGGTGAAGTCGCAGGGCCGCCGCACCGCGGTCCGGGCCACCTCCATGGTGCCGCGCGCGCCGGAAGAGAACCGGAGCAGGGCGCTGGCCGCGTCGTCCACGGTCACCGCCGCGGTGCCGCCGCCGGGCGTCGGCCGCGAGCCGGTGAACGTCGCCGCCTGCGCGCAGACGCTCTCCACCGGGCCGGCCATGCACAGTGCCATGTCGATCAGGTGACTGCCCAGGTCGGCGATGGTCGTGCCGCCCATGGCCCGGTCGAAGCGCCAGTCCCATCCGGTGGCCGGGTCGGCGAACTCGTCGGACAGCCAGGTGGCACGCCAGAGCCTGATCTCCCCGACCGCGCCCTCGGCGATCATGCGCCGCATGGCGCGATCGCGGGCAGCCGCCGGTAGTTGAAGCCGACCGCGTTGTGCACCCCGGCCCGCGTCACCGCGTCCAGCGCGGCGGCCGCCCCGGCGTCCCGCCCGGGGGCACGCCGCTCATCCGCCCGGCCGGTGACGGTAGCTGGGCGGCAGGCTGCCGCTGAGGCGGGAGCCGCTTAGGGCCGGGATCGCGGCCGTGACCCGCTCGGCGGCGGCCAGCGCCGCGACCGCGTCATCGGCCGTGGCGCCCTCGCACGGGCCATGGCCGGCCGCGTACGCGGCGAAGCTCTCCGCCTGCCGGCGCAGCGCCTCGAGCTGGGCGGCCTCGCCCTCGGCCGGGTCGATGACGTCGCAGCGCTCGTGACCGCGGGTGCCGAACACCTCGGCCCACACGATGTCGCCCACCGGGTGGTAGCGGCCCAGCGAGACGAACCCGGTGGCGCCGCCGGTCAGCGTCAGGATCACCTGGGCGCCGTCCACGTCGGCGATCCCGTCCGGTGCCGAGCCGGACGCCACCGCGGACAGGCCGCCGATGTCCTGGCCGGTCAGCCAGCGCAGCTGGTCGAACTCGTGCACGCCCATGTCGATCGCGATCCCGCCGCTGTGCGCGCGGAACACGGGCGGCGGCGGCCGCTCGTCCCACTGGTAGCAGGTCACCAGGTGGATGACGCCGAGCTCGCCCGCGGCGATCCGGTCGTGCAGCTGCCGCAGGCCCGGCACGAACCGCCGCCAGTAGGCCACCTGCAGCGGGACCCCGGCCCGCGCCGACGCCCGGGCTTGCGCGGCGGTGAGCCCGCACGGTTTCTCGCACAAGATGGGCAGCCCGCGCGCGGCGACCTCGGCGATGATCGCGCCGTGCTGGTCGGTGGGAGCGGCGATGAGCACCCCGTCCAGCGCCGCGTGATCCAGCATCTCCGCCGTGTTCTCGTACAGGTCTCGGCCGGCCACTGCCTGGCGGGCCGCCGCTGACATCTCCGCGACGGCGGTCACTTTCACTCGGTCTGAGCCGGCCAGGGCCCGCAGATGGGTGCGGCCCATGCGCCCGGCACCGACCAGACCTAGACGGAACGGAGCCATGGTCACAGCCCCCGGGCCGCGAGGAACTCGCGGTTGTGGCGCTGCTCGGCCGCGGCACGTGCGAACCGTTCGGCGCTGCGCGGCAGGATGTCCTGCTCGACCACCAGCCAGCCGCCGAACGAGATCCGGCGCAGGTCGTCCAGCACGGCATCGGCGTCCAGGTCGCCGCCGCCCAGCGCGCAGAACGCCTCGCGGGTCCAGATCTCGGTCACCGGCGCCTCGTCGGCGATGATCTCGGCCATGACCGGCAGCCTCGCGTCCTTGAGGTGCACGTGGTTGACCCGGTCGCCGAGCTCGGTGAGCATCGCGACCGGGTCGCCGCCGCCGAGCAGCATGTGCCCGGTCTCCAGGCACAGCCCGACATCGGACACCTCGAGTACCCGCTCGATCTCCCAGGGCGCCTCGACGTAGGTGCCGGTCTCCGGGTGGAAGGTCGGCTCGTAGCCCCGGTCGCGGCAGCGGGCGATCACCCGGGCCAGCCCGGCCGCGAAGCGTTTCCACGCGTCGGCGTCGAATCCCAGCGAAGGATCCCGGACCGACCGGCCGGGATGGCCTCGCCGGGCCGGGCTGCCCGCGTCGGCCAGTGTCGGCCTCGGCGGGGGGCCCGGGAGATAAGACCGGACGGCGTCGAACGTGTCCAGGATGGCGTCCAGTTCGGGCAGCGCGCGCTCCAGCGCCTCGTGATCGGCGTATGGCAGCTCGACGTAGGCACCGGCCAGGCCGAGGCCGCGCTCGGCCAGCAGTTCGCCGAGCCGCTCGCCGCGGCCCAGGTACCCGACCGGGCCGAGGTCGATGCCCGCGTACCCGGCCGCGGCCACCTGGTCCAGGACCGTGATGCCGTCGGGCACGTCGGGGTCGTGGCCGACGGTCAGCTCGAAGGCCCCATAGCTGACCGGGGCGTTCGCCACCGCGATGTGCTCGGTCATCCGCCATTCCCTCCCACGCTCATCCGGCACTCCCTCCTGCTTCGCCCGTGCGTCTCCTCCCGCATCCGCGCGAACGCCGGGTCGTACCGTTTCGGGTAGCCGACCATCAGAACCACCCCGGCCGCGTCGGCGGCGGCCACCATGGCCTGGCCCTCGGCGGCCGAGTAGCACATCGGCTTCTCCACGAACACGTGCCGCCCGGCCCGGGCGGCGGCCTCGGCGATCGGCGCGTGGCTGCCCGACGTGAGCACCATTACCGCGTCGAGCGGCTGCCCAAGCAGCTCACGCCAGTCGGTGAAGGCCGCCGGGATGCCGTAGCGCTCGGCGCACGCCCGGGCGGCCTCGCGGTCCAGGTCGCACACGGCCGCGACGTCGAAGCGGTCGGCCAGTTCGGCCAGGTAGTGCAGGTGCATGACCTGCGCGATGACGCCGGTCCCGACCAGGCCGACCCGGACCTTCGTCACGCTTGCTCCAGCGCGCCGTCGATCGCGGCCGCCAGCAGCCGGGCCGCCTCGGGGACGCCAACGGTAGCCGGAACGAACGGGTCCTCATGCTCGATCGAGATGACCTGTGCCTGCGAGCCGCCCAGCGCGCGAGCCAGCCCGGTCCACCAGCCCAGGTCGTGGCCCCGGCCCGGCACCGCGAAGGTCCACGGCATCTCGGCGGCAGGTTCCGGCCAGCGACGGTCGAGCAGCCCGTTCAGGGCCAGGTGCTCCTCGTTGAACACGGTGTCCTTGCCGTGCGCGTGCGCGACCTGGTCGCCCAGCGCGGCGGTTACCTTGTGGCCGTCCATGCCCATCCAGAAGAAGTGGCTCGGGTCGAGATTGGCCGCCAGCGACGAGCCGAGCGCGGCCATGCGGCCGAACGTCTCCACGTTGAACACGCACGTGCCGGGGTGCAGCTCCAGGCAGACCCGCAACCCCGGACTCTGCGCCGCGGCGAAGGCGGCCAGGCCGGACCAGTAGGGCGCGATCCGCTCCTCCCACTGCCGCTGGTAGACGCCCTCCAGGTAGGGAGGCCAGCCGCCCGCGCCGAAGTGCGGTACCTGGTCGCCGGGCGTACCGCCTGGGCAGCCCGCCAGTGCAACTACGCGGCCGACGCCCAGCAACGCGGCCAGCCGGATGGCGTCGCGCAGGGCCCGGTCATGCTGCCGGGCCAGCTCCGCGTCGGGATGCAGCGGGTTACCCCAGGCGTTGAGGGCGCCGATCCGCAGCTCGTGCCGGGCGATCCCGGCCAGCCAGGTCGACCGGGCCTGGTCGCTGGCCAGCAGGGCATCCACGTCGCAGTGCGGATGGGGCGCGTAGCCGCCCGCGCCGATCTCCAGGTCGGTGACCTCCGGCGCGTGCTGGCGCAGCCAGGGCATGACCTGGTCCAGGGGCCAGTCCAGGAAGGCTTCCAATACCACGCCGACCCGCAGGGCGCGGTCGGCGGTCATATGCGTTCGATCTCCCTCGGGTCGCGATAGCTGATACTCACCCGAGCAGCTATGACCTGTCAAGAGTCTGTGAGTATGTCAAGACAAAATAGAAATTCGTTTCCCGCTGTCCGCCCTCCCCAGCCTGCCCCGCTCGCGAGCTTCCCCGGGTTTCAGCCCGCCGCCTGCGGCCGATTAACACTGCAGTGGTTATAATGTTCAAACAAACATGCCTACTTGCCTGCCCGGATGACGATGATGCCTGAACGCGAGACCAGCGCGAGCGGCCCGATCACCATCGACCGCACCAGCCCGGTGCCGCTGTACTTCCAGCTGGCCCAGCACTTCGAGTCCGCCATCAGGTCCGGCGCGCTCAAGGTGGGCGCCCGGCTGGAGAACGAGGTGCAGCTGGCGGAGATACTCGGCCTGTCCCGGCCCACGGTGCGAGCCGCCTTCCTCTACCTGGCCAACAAGGGCCTGGTCGTCCGCAAGCGCGGCGCGGGCACCCTGGTGGCGAACGAGCGGATCGACCGTAACGTCGAACTGACCAGCCTCTACGACGACCTTGCGGCCAGCGGCCGCAAACCCGCCACCCGGGTCCTGAAGGCGGAGGTCAGCCACGCCAGCGACCAGGTCGCCGACGCGCTGCAACTGCCCGAGCGGGCGCTGGTGATGTCGCTGGAGCGGATCCGGCTGGCCGACGGCGAGGCGATGGCCCTGATGCACAACTACCTGCCCGCCGGGCTGGTCCAGCTCAACGTCGAGATGCTCGAGCAGCACGGCCTGTACGAGCTGCTGCGCGCCTCCGGCATCGGGCTGTACTCGGCCACTCAGCGCATGGGCGCGAAGAACGCCTCGGCCGCCGAGGCCCGCACGCTGGACGAGACCCGCGGCACCGCGCTGCTGACCATGGAGCGCATCGCCTACGACCAGGCGAGCAGGCCCGTCGAGTTCGCCCGGCACTTGTACCGGGCCTCCCGGTACGCCTTCACCACCAGCTTCCCGAGGCCGGAGCCGGTCACCGGCTGACGACCGCCTCCCGCCTGACAGCCTCGCGGACAGCGCCATTATGGCCCGGTACCGGACGAAAGTCCCGGGACAAATGGCCTTAGGTCCCGCCAGGCCGGGACATCCCGGCCTGGCCCGACCTGGGGTGGTTCACCACGGTGAGATACCGACGGCAGGCTTAGGTTCCAGCCGTGCCGTGCACGGCGCACCGGGAGAGCTCATGAGCACAGAAGACAGATCCGCCAATGCCCTGGAACTGATGTCAGAGGCGACCGAGGCTGCGGCCGGCATGCTGCCGCTGGACATGGTTCACGCGATCGCCGAGCTGGTCGACCCGGCCACGGTCGCCAAGGAAATGCCGTGGCTGGCCGGAGAGCTGACAAAGATCGCCCTCGGCACGTCCGACATCTCGCCCGACCAGCGGGACCAGCGCTTCGCCGACGAGGCGTGGCGGACGATCCCCTACTTCCGCATCCTCGGCCAGTCCTACCGGCTGTTCGAGATGTGGATGAACCGGATGTACGAATCTATGGACAGCTCCTGGAAGGACAAGGCGCGCGCCCGCTTCGCCGCCGACGTCATCTCCGCCGCGCTGTCCCCGACCAACTATCTGGGCACCAATCCCGCCGCCGTGCGGGAGGCCGCCGAGACCGGCGGCCTGTCGCTGGTGAAGGGGGCCCAGAACATGGTGCGCGACATGGCCCGTGGCGGGATGCCGTCCATGGTCGACCGGAAGCAATTCACGGTCGGCCAGGATCTGGCCGCCACCCCGGGTGCCGTGGTGTACCGGGACGAGATGTTCGAGCTGCTGCAATACACCCCGACCACCGCCAAGGTCCGGGCCATTCCGGTGCTGATGCTCCCGCCGCAGATTAACCGCCACTACGTCCTGGACCTGTCGCCGGGGCGGTCGGTAGTCGAATTCGCCGTCAGCCAGGGCATCCAGGTATTCATGGTCGTCTGGCGGAATCCCAGTTCGCTGCGCGGCGAGGGGAAGTGGGGGCTGGATGACTATATCGCCGCGGCGGAACGAGCCGTCGAGGTGACCAAGAAGATCGCGCGCACCGACCAGGTGAACATGCTCGGGCTGTGCGCGGGCGGCATCACGGCCTCCTACGTGCTCGCGCACTTCGGCGCGATCGGCGACGACTCGGTCAAGTCGGCGACCTTCGTCGTGACCATGCTGACCGGTGAAAAGCCGAACGTGGTGGGCATGCTGGACACGTCCGAGTCGCGCGCGCTGCTCGAGCAGGCCGCCGCGGCGAAGCAGGTCATCTCCGGGACCGCGCTGCGCACCGTGTTCGCCATGCTGCGGCCGAACGACCTGGTCTACAACTACCTAGTCAGCGGCTGGCTCATGGGCAAAACCCCGGCCCCGTTCGACGTCCTGGCCTGGAACGATGACGCGACCCGGACGACGGCCAGGTTCGCCCTCGAATCGAGCAGCCTGGCCATGGACGGATGGGACGGCAGCGGGCCGATCCTGCTCGGAGTCAAGACCGACTACAACAAGGTCACCTGCGACAGCTACCACGTCGGCGGTTACACCGACCACATCACGGCCTGGCGGGCCTGCTACGATACCGCCCACCTGGTCGGCGGGGCCAACAAGGAGATGACCCTCATCAAGTGCGGTCACATCCAGTCGGTCGTCTACCCGGCGGACAGCACGCGTTATGACCGCTGGTACGGACCGCCCACGCCGACCGATCCCGACGAGTGGCTCAAGACGGCCACCGTGGAGAAGGGCTCGTGGTGGCGTCCGTGGACCGAATGGCTGATCGCCCGCTCCGGCAACGAGCGGCTCCCCCACAAGACCCTCGGCAGCCAGCAGTACCGGCCGCTCGACCCGGCCCCCGGCACCTACGTGCATGAGTAGCCCGGACTGAAGGGCCGCGCTAGCCTTCGCGGAACTGGACGCCGAACCCGCCGCGGGGGTAGTGCCATTTCAGCGCGCCGGGGGCGGCGATCGCCAGGCAGGTCCCGCACTCCAGGCAGGCGGCGTACTCCACGGAGATGGTCCCGTCGGATTCCTCGGCGTAGACGTGGGCCGGGCAGCAGGCGACGAGGAGCTTGCCGGTGCCGGTGGCCTTGGCGATCTCCTGATTGACCTCGATGTGGCTCTCCTCCTCGTCGAGGAGGAAGCGATTCTTGGTCAGGCGTTCGGGGACAGACAAGGGTTTCATAGCGCGCGTACTCCTGCGATGCCGTCTCGGACCAGCTGCCTCATCTTGAGCGGGGACCGGGCCAGGCTCCTGCGGGCCACCTTGAGCAGGTGCTGGCGGGGCTGGGTGTCCAGGTTGAACGTGCCGTACAGGACGCTGGCGAGCAGTTCGCCATACTGCTGGTACATCCGCTCCGCCTCGAGGAAGTGCGGGGCCTTGGCGTAGGTCTTCATGTCCTGGCCCACGTAGGAGGCGAACAGCTTGTCCCGGTAGTCGGTCAGGGCCGCCTTGGAGGTGTCCTTGTGGTCCAGCGCGCCGCCGATGGCCTCGGCGGCGGCGACGGCGGAGCCGACGGCCAGGTCCATGCCCCGTACGGTCAGGCCGGTGTTGAGGGTGAGGCCGGCGGCGTCGCCAACCACCACCATGCCGTCCATGACGATCTCGCCGATCATGTGCAGGCCGCCCTCGGCGACCAGATGGCAGCCGTACTCGAGTACCTCGCCGCCCTCCAGATAGGGGGCGATGAACCGGTGGGCCAGGAAGTGGTCGAAGATGTCGGTGACCACCTTCTGCTTGGCGGTCAGGTCGTCCAGGCGCACCACGATGCCGACGGACAGCGAGTCCAGGTTGGTGTACAGGAAGCCGCCGCCGCCCACGCCCTGGGTGCAATCGCCGACCACGGCCAGCGCCGCGCCCTCGTCACCGGTCAGGTTGAACCGCTGCTCGATCGTCTCGCGGGGCAGCGATATCACCGATTTCACGCCGACGGCGAGGTGGTTCAGCGGCTCCTTCTCGCGCAGGCCGGCCTCCTTGGCGATGAAGGAGTTCACCCCGTCGGCGGCCACCACCACATGGGCGCGCAGCTCGTCGTCCCCGGCCTGCACGCCGACCACCCTGGCGCCCTCGATGAGCACGCGGTCCACCCGGACGCCGGGCATGATCACGGCCCCGGCCTCCTCGCACCTCTCGGACAGCCACGCGTCCAGCTTGGCCCGCAGGACCGTGACGGCGTTGACCGGGTTGGCCAGCCGGGCGTCCTTGTAGTCGATGGCGACCGAGCTGTCGGCGTTGAGGAAGCTGATGTAGTTGCGGGTGATCCTGCGCTCGACCGGCGCCTCGGTGCAGAATCCGGGGAAGACCTGCTGCATGCCGCGGGAGTACAGGACGCCGCCGGAAAGGTTCTTCGAGCCGGGCGTCTCGCCGCGCTCGATCAGCAGCACCGAGCGTCCCTGCCGGGCGAGCTGATAGGCCGCCACGCAGCCCGCGATGCCGCCGCCGATGACGATAACCTCGAAGTCAGGCTCGGCCGTCTGCGCTGTTTGCGTCATGGCCGCCGTCACTTCAGCGCGGCGGTGATCGCCGGCACCAGCTGGTAGAGGTCACCGACCAGGCCGTAGTCGGTCTGGGTGAAGAGCGCGGCGTTCGCGTCGGTGTTGATCCCGACGATCGTCTCCGCCCCGGTCACGCCGACCATGTGCTGGAGCTGGCCGGAGATGCCGACCGCCAGGTAGAGCTGCGGGGCGATGTGCGCGCCCGAGCTGCCGATGTAACGGTCCTTGCCCATCCAGTTCAGGCCCTCGGCCACCGGGCGGGAGCAGGCGATCTCGGCCTCGAGGGCCTGGGCGAGCTCCTCCACCATGGCCAGGTCCTCCTGGGCCTTGACGCCCCGGCCGACGCCGATCACCCGGTGGGCCGAGTTGAGGTCCACCTTCTCGAAGCCGTGCGTCCTGGTCTCGATCACCTTCAGGCCCAGCGGCGCCACGGTGATCTCTTCGATGGGCGCGCTCGAGCCGGCGGATGGCGGCACGGAGCCGCCGTCAAGCAGCAGGGCAACCGCGCCGGAGACGGCGACGGTCTCATCGGAGATGTCGCCGAAGACGGCGTTGACCACGGTGGTGGTGTCGCCGTCGAGGCTCACCGACCGGGCGCCCGTGAGGACCGCCGCCTTGAGCCGGGCCGCCGCGGCGCCCAGCAGCACGCGCTCGCCGGGGTTGCGGCCGGCCAGGACCACGCGGGGCGGGTCGGCGGCCACGGTGTCGGCCACCGCCTGAGCGCAGGCTTCGGGAGGCGCGTCATCCGGCGCGTGGCACCAGATCACCTTATCCACGCCGCTGTTCGCGACCGTCTCGGCCACCGAGCGGGGCCCGGCCACCACGGCTGCCACCGGCCCGCCCAGGGAACGCGCGACCGTGACGAGGTTGCCGACCGTCGGCTGGTCCGCGACGACGATCCAGGCGTTCACGCTCATTGTCTGGCTCCTTCGGTGTTGTCTACAGAACGCCCGCCGCGCGGAGCGCCGCGACGAGCTCGGCGGCGGCCGCGGCTGGGTCGGCGGTGTCGATGAGCTGGCTCTTGCGGGCCTTGCGCTCCGGGCGCGCCCGGCCGGCGACGGTCATGACCGCGTTCTGCGGTGGCACCTTGAGGGCCGCAAGCTCCAGGAGCTCGACCGGCTTCTTGGCCGCCGCGAGGAGTTCCTTCATGCCGGGCACGTGCGGTACCGCGGCATCGGCGGACGCGGCTAGCACGGCGGGCCCGGAGATCTCGAGCACCTGGACGCCGCCCGGGATCGCGCGCTCCACGCGCAGCGCGCCGCCCTGGACCCCTGTTCCGGTCACCCCCGTGACCTCGGCCACGGCCGGCCAGCCGAGCTCACCGGCCAGTACGGTCGGCACCATCTTGGCCGCCACGTCGACCGACGAGTCGCCGGTGATGACCAGGTCCACGTCGCCGATATGCCGGATCGCCTGGGCGAGCACCGCGGCGAGCTCGGACCGGCCGGCTCTCCCGCAGGGATTCGTCCTCGACGACCACCACACGGTCCAGGCCGCGCCCGAGGACGGCCTTGGACGCGATCGGCGTACCCACGCCCTTCCCTCCGACCGTCACGCCGATCAGCTCGGCGCCCGCTTCCCCGGCTAGATGGCGCGCCAGCTCCATAGCCACGGGATCGTAGGTAGACAGGCCTGGCTTCGCCCGGCTCCAGTCCACCGTGCCGTCGGCGCGGACCGTGGCCTCCGCCGGATCACGGGTCCACTTGTAGGCGACCACAATCCTCATCGCGATCCTCCTGATGGCAGCGATATGCGGGCGGTTGTTCTCACCTCAGGTAGCTTCGCGCGATGACCATGCGCTGCACCTCGGACGTTCCCTCGTAGAGTTCGGTGATCTTGGCGTCACGGTAATTCCGCTCCACTGGATAGCTTTCTGTGAAACCGTATCCGCCGTGGATCTGGATCGCACGGTCGCACACCCGGGTGGCGGTTTCCGAGGCGAACAGCTTGGCCATCGCCCCTTCCGTGCCATAGGGGAGGCCCTTGTCCTCGCACCATGCGGCGCGGTAGGTGAGGAGCCGGGCCGCGTCCAGCTGGGTGGCCATGTCGGCGATCATCCACTGGATGGCCTGCAAGGTCGCGATCGGCTTGCCGAACTGGACACGCTCCTTGGCGTAGGCGACCGACGCGTCGAGTGCCGCCTGGGCGATGCCCACGGCCTGCGCGGCAATGCCGATCCGCCCGCCGTCGAGCGTCTGCATGGCGATCTTGAAGCCGTCGCCCTCCCCACCCAGCAGCGCATCCCTCGGGATGTGGCAGTCGGCGAAGTACAGGGGCGGCGTGCTGGAACCACGGATCCCCAGCTTGTGCTCTGCCTCGCCGACGGAGAACCCGGGGGTATCTTTCTCGACGATGAACGCGCTCATCCCGCGCGTCCCCTGCGCTGGATCGGTCTTGGCGAAGACGATGTAGATCTCGGCGAACGGGGCGTTGGTGATGAAGATCTTCGACCCGTTGAGGACATACTCGTCGCCCTTCAGCGTCGCCGTAGTGGTGCCCGCGCCGGCATCTGTTCCCGCGCCGGGCTCGGTCAGGGCAAAAGCCCCCAGGCGGCGGCCGGATGCCATGTCATGAAGGTACCGTTCCTGCTGAGCTCCGGTTCCGAACTTGTACACCGGGTAGGTGGCCAGGGAGGCGTGCGCCAACAGTATGACGGAACTGGTCGCGCATGCTCTGGCCAGTTCCTCCGCCGCGAGCATATAGCTCACGTTGTCGGCTCCCGCGCCGCCGAACTTCTCCGGGTAGGGCATGCCCATGATGTTCAGTTCCGCCATCCTCGGCACAAGCTCGTAGGGGAAGCGGTGATCACGGTCGACCTCAGCGGCGATCGGCGCCACCTCGGATTGGGCGAACTCCCTGACCGCGTCCCGGATCAGGTGCTGCTCATCGGTCAACTCGAAGTCCATGGTGGGGTACCTCCCTGAATATCGGCCGTCCCCGGGGTAGCGCTATCCGAGAACAGTGTTCTGCGGGGCCTTTGCTGGTGATGATCACAGCCGCGGCCAGGGCCCTCGGTAATTTCCGGCCAGCTGGAAATGACACGACCAACGTTAATTCTTGACTCGAACATATGGCCGTCCGGGACGATCCAGTAGGGACGAAGGTCCCCGGCCGGGCAGTGGTGCCAGAAAATGTGATGGGTGGCCCATCGGCGCAGCCCTCTCTTCGTAGATCGATTAGGTTCCAGCCTGCCCCGCCAGCACCGCGAAGGGAAAGGGGAACTTAGTCCTGAGTGGCCCGGCGGGCCGGAGTTTCGGAGTCAGCCGCCGCGGTCGCGGGCACCGGCACGGGCTCGGCGTGCCAGATGTCACGGCAGTAGTCGCGGACCGTCCGGTCGGAGGAGAAATAGCCCGAGCGCGCGGTATTCAGGATCGACATCCGGGTCCACCGGTCTTCGTCGGCCCAGGCCGGTGCGACGGCCCGGTCGTGGCAGTCGATGTAGGACCGGTAGTCTTCCATGATCAGGTACTCGTCCCAGTCCAGGATCGAGGAGAGGACCGGCTCGAAGGCTCCAGGGTCCCCGCCGGAGAAGGCACCCGAGCTGAGGGCGTCGACGGCGGCCTTCAGCTCGGCGTCGCCGGCGTAATAGGCGCGCGGTGAGTAGCCGGCTTGCCTGACGGCGACGGCCTGTTCGGCGGTGACCCCGAACAGGAAGAAGTTGTCGGCCCCCACCCGGTCGCGGATCTCGACGTTGGCGCCGTCGAGCGTGCCGACCGTGACGGCTCCGTTGAGGGCCAGTTTCATGTTGCCGGTTCCGGAGGCCTCCTTGCCGGCCAGCGAGATCTGCTCCGAGACGTTGCCGGCCGCCACCACGAGCTCGCTGACCGAGACGTTGTAGTCGGGAATGAACACGACCTTGATCCGGCCGGCCACGTCGGGGTCGGCGTTGACCACGGCCGCGACCGAGTTGATCAGCTTGATGATCGCGCTTGGCCTGGTGGTAGCTCGGCGCGGCCTTGGCACCGAAGATGACCGTGCAGGGCGTCACGGCGGCGGCCGGGTCCGCCTTGATCCGGTTGTACAGCGTGACGACGTGGAGCAGCTTGAGGAGCTGGCGCTTGTACTCGTGCAGCCGCTTGGCCATGACGTCGAACAGCGAGGCGGGGTCGGCGGTGATGCCGGTGGCGGCTAGGACGTGGAAGGCCAGGTCGAGCTTGTTCTGCCGCTTCACCTCCCGCCACTGCGCGCGGAACTCCGCATCGTCGGCGAAGGCCTCGAGCTCCCGCAGCCGCTCGAGGTCGGTCAGCCATCGGCTGTCGCCCAGCCGGGCCGTGATCAGGCCGGACAGCCGCGGGTTGGCCAGCCGGAGGAACCGGCGCGGGCTGACGCCGTTCGTCACGTTCCCGAACTTCTCCGGCCACAGGTCAGCGAAGTCCCGCAGCACCGTCTGGGTCAGCAGCCGCGAGTGCAGTTCGGCCACGCCGTTGACGGCGAAGCTGCCGAGGGCGGCCAGGTTGGCCATCCGCACCCGATGCTCGGGGCCCTCCGCAATCAGCGACATCCGCGCGATGCGTTCCTCGTCGCCCAGATGGCGGGCGCGCAGATCCTTCAGGAAGGAGTCATTCAGGGCGTAGATGATCTCCAGGTGGCGGGGCAGCAGCCGCCCGAACAGCGGCACCGGCCAGGTCTCGAGGGCCTCGGGCAGCAGGGTGTGGCAGGTGTAGGCGAAGGTGCGGCGGGTGATGGACCAGGCCTGCTCCCAGCCGACCCCGTTCTCGTCGACCAGCAGCCGCATGAGCTCGGGTATCGCCAGCACCGGATGGGTGTCGTTGAGCTGGATGACGACCTTGTCCGGGAATGTCTCCCAGTCACTGTTGCGGAACCGGAACCGGCGGATGATGTCCCGCAGCGAGCAGGAGACCAGGAAATACTGCTGCTTGAGCCGCAGTTCCCGGCCGGCTTCCGTGCTGTCGCTGGGGTAGAGCACCTTGGTGAGGTTCTCCGACCGCATCTGCGCCTCGACGGCTTCCGCATACCGGCCGGCGTTGAACAGGTCCAGGTCGAACGACTCCCCACTGGCCCGGGCGCGCCACAGCCGGATGATGTTGACCGTCTCGGTGTCGAAGCCCGGCACCAGCATGTGGCTGGGCTCGGCCCGCACCGTCTCGCCCGGCACCCAGCGCGCGCGCAGCGCATCCTGGTCTCCATCGGCCGACTCGGTATGGCCGTAGAACCCGACCACCTGGAGATCGTCGGGGGCGGGGAATTCCCACGGGTTGCCGTAGAAGGTCCAGTCGTCGGGGTGCTCGACCTGATAGCCGTCCTCGAAGGCCTGCCTGAAGATCCCGAACTCGTACCGGATGCCGTAGCCCACGGCCGGCAGGTCCAGGGTGGCCATGGAGTCGAGCAGGCAGGCGGCCAGACGGCCCAGACCGCCATTCCCCAGACCGGGCTCGATGTCGAGGGACTCCAGGTCCCAGGCCGGGAAGCCGGCCGCGGCGGTGGCCTGTTGAGCCAGGGTGTCCGTGCCGGTGTACACCGCATTCTGGCGCAATTGGCGTCCCAGCATGTACTCCGCCGAGAGGTAATAGACGAACTTTGGGTTGGCCGCGTAGTTCGCCCTGGCCGTCCGCGCCCGGCGGTCGGCGAGGCGGTCGCGGATGGTCACGGCCAGTGTCCAGTACGCATCCTGGGCGCTGGCCGACTCCAGGGTGGTGCCCCGCTCGTAACACAGGTTGTCAGCCAGATCACGCTGGAACTCCTCCAGGGAGTTGCCCTTTCGCGGATCGGGCTCAGGTCCTTCGGCCACCGCGCTACCCTCCCGCCCCGGCGCGGAACAGGTTGCCGGCCGTGGCGTATTCGGCCAGCAGGGGTACCGGGGTGAACGCCGGATCACCGGTGGCCGCATGCATCGCATCCAGGACGGCGACGACGTTCGCGGCGCCGGCTTCGTCGAGCAGCTGAAGCGGCCCGCGGGGGTAGCCGCAGCCGAGCATCATCGCGGTGTCGATGTCGGCGGGGCTGGCATAACCGTCCTGGACCATGCGGACCGCATCGTTGAACTGCGCATAGGCGAGCGCCTCGACGAGGAAGCCAGGCCGGTCCCTGGAGATGACCGCCTTCAGCCGGATCCTGGCCGCGAGCGCGGCCGCCTTGGCGGCCGTGCCCGCCGCGGTCACATCGGGCAGGACCAGCTCAGCGAGCCTCAGCTTGCCGGTGAGTGTCTCGATGATGTGGACACCGACCACATCGGCCGGGTGGCCTGCGGCCAGGGCCGCGTCCAGGACCCGGTGGCGCGGGTCTGCCGCCACGATGACCAGGCCGGTCTGGTCGGATGGCTTCGGCACGACGCTGACGCCGGCCGCGCTGATCGCGGCGGCCAGTTCGTCCAGCAGGCCGCCGGAGTCCCTGATCACCGCGACCGCATCGGGAACGGTCGCCAGCTCGCGGTCAGCAGCGGTGCTTTGCCTCTGGTAGTCATAGAACCCGCGCCCGCTCTTGCGGCCGAACAGCCTGGCGTCGCACAGCTTGCGCAGCAGTGGCGCGTGTACGTAACGGGTACCGCCGAACTCATCGTGAAGCGTCTCGAGGACGGCCAGGCACGTGTCCAGGCCGATCAGGTCGAGGAGGGTCAGCGGCCCCATAGGCAGGCCGAGTCCCACAGCGGCCGCCCGGTCGATGTCCTCGCGCTGGAGGCCTGCGCCGTTTCCAGCAGGTGCACCGCGTGGTTGAGGTAGGGCACTAGCAGCGCGTTCACGATGAACCCGGCCCGGTCAGTGACCCCCACCGGAGTCTTGCCCAGGTCACGGGACAGCAGGGCCAATGTCTCGGCGATCTCCGGCGGGGTAAGGACCGTGGAGATCACCTCGACCAGCTTCATCACGGGGGCAGGATTGAAGAAGTGCAAGCCCGCTACCCGGGCCGGATCCCGCGTGCCGCCTGCGATCTGCGTGACCGACAGGGAGGAGGTGTTGGTAGCCAGGATCGCATCAGCCCGGCAGGCCTCGTCCAGCTGAGCGAACAGGGTCTTCTTGAGCTCGATGCGTTCCGGAATGGCCTCTATCACCAGGTCGGCGTCGGCCACTCCGGCCGCGACATCGTCGGTGGGGCGGATCCGGGCGAGTATCTCATCCCGCGCCGTATCGGTAAGCTTCCCCCGGCTGACCGCCCGGTCCAGGGAGGCATGCAGCCGGGCCATGCCCTGGTCCAGGAAGCTCTGGCTGATCTCGATCGCGTCGACCGTCCGGCCGCTGCGGGCAATCAGCTCGGCGATGCCCGAGCCCATCAGGCCGAGCCCGATCACCGCCACCTCGCGGATGTCGCCCGGCTGGATCGCGCTGCTGGTCATGTTTCTTGAGCCCTTCGTCTTCCGCGTCGCACGGCCGAGTGTGAGGCCGGCACATCCGGGACCCCGGAAATACGGCTCGCCGTCCGCTGGCCTGATCGGCCTTCAGCACAACCGTACGTCGCGGACCAGAGGAGGGTCTTCAGTCCCGCATCGGCCGGACCAAAGACTTCGCTCGGTGGACCGTCATAATGGCCGGGTGATCGAGGAGCTGATCGGCCGGATGGCGGCCTTGCTGGAGTCGCTGCGGGCTACGGGCGACCCGCGGCGGTACTTCCACGCGACCTACCAGCGCACCACGATTGCGGTGGCCGAGGAACTCCAGCGCGGCGGTTTCGCCGACCCGGAGTGGGTGGAGCGCTGGGACGTCGCGTTTGCCGACCTCTACCTGGACGCCCTTCAAACCGCGCTGGCCGGACGCGAACCGGCCCGGCCCTGGGCCATCGCGTTCGGTGCCCCCGCCGATCTGCCCGCGCTCCGGCATGTGCTGCTCGGCATGAACGCCCACATCAACTACGACCTGCCGCAGGCCCTGCTCGCGGTGATCACCGACGAGCAGTTCGACGATCCAGTCCTCCTGGAACGCCGGGAGGCTGATCATCAGGCCATCGACACTGTGCTCGCCTCCCGGGTCGCCGCCGAGGACGACGAGCTGACCGCGATCTCCGGGCCGGGCACCCTGCTGGACCGGCTGCTGCGGCCGTTCAACCGGCTCGGCACCCAGCGCTTCCTGCGCGAGGCCCGCGAGAAGGTCTGGGCCAACGCGATCGCGCTGAGCCGCGCGCGCCGTCAGGGTCCGGACGCTTACAGAAACGTCCTGGCCCAGCTGGAGGAGCTGAGCGCGGCCAAGGTCGCGGCCCTCATGGCGCCCGGTCCGGTACTGCTGAAGCTCGCCGCCACTGGCTTCGGCGTCCGGCTGCCCGCCAGCCCGGCGGCAGGTAGCCCAGCTTCTGGCCGATGACGGACCGGACCTGGACGAGCAACGCGGTCACAGCAGGCTGACCGCGGTATCGACCGCGGCGGCCACGTCGCCACCGGCCGGATACAGCAGCGAGCGCCCGGCGACCAGGCCCTTGACGTTCGGGAGCCGACTTGGTGAAGTCCGTCAGCCCCGCGTTGAATGCGCGTCCGGGCCCCATCGTGCGGGGCCGGGGCACACAACCCCCAAACGGCCATGTATCACCACCGCCGTCCCGCCCTCCGGATCGGCAAGGGGTAACCAGCGAACGAACGGGAACGGGGGTTTCCGATGGATGCCAGCGTGACATTTCTCGACTGTCCGGCTTACCTGGACAAGACCGGCGCGGCCCGGTGCGGGCTTCCGGCCGCGGTGGAGTACCGCTACACGGTCCGGTCCACCGACGGGCCGCTGGAGAGCGCCAGGATCCGGTGCCCGCGCGGGCACTGCTTCAACGGCCCGATCGAGTCGCTGATCTGGGACAAGGCTCCCACGGGCCCGGCCGCGGGCCATGGTGCGCGGGTCCCTTACAGGTAGGGCCGCTGCCGCTCCTTGGCCTTCTCGTACCTGGCCCGGGCGTCCCGGGTGCTGGCCAGCGTGGCCACCTCGGCCACCGGCACGTCCCACCACGCGTCGCTGGACGGTGCGCCCGCCATCGGGTCGGTCTCGATGTACACCAGCGTCGTGCGGTCCGCGGCCCGCGCCTTGACCAGCGCCTGGCGGAACTCCTCGATCGTCCGGGTGCGCAGCACGTACACGCCGAGGCTGGCCGCGTTGGCCGCCAGGTCGACGGGCAGGAACCCGCCGTCGAGCCGCCCGCCGGGGCCGCGGTACCGGTAGCTGGTGCCGAACCGCTGCGCGCCGACCGACTCCGACAGGTTCCCGATCGAGGCGAACCCGTGGTTGTCCACGCAGACCACGACGAGCTTGACCCCCTCCTGCACGGCGGTGGCCAGCTCGCTGGCCATCATCAGGTACGAGCCGTCGCCGACCATGACGAACACTTCGCGGCCCGGGGCGGCCAGCTTGGCCCCGAGCCCGCCGGCGATCTCGTAACCCATGCACGAGTAGCCGTATTCGGCGTGATAGCCGCCCGTGTCGCGGGTGCGCCAGAGCTTGTGCAGGTCACCGGGCATCGACCCGGCCGCGGACAGGACGATGTCGGTGTCCGCGGACACCTCGTTGACCACGCCGATGACCTCGGCCTGCGCGGGCCGCGGCTGGTGCCGGGTGGCGTAGGCGGCCTGGACTGTCGCCTGCCAGCGGGCCGAAAGCTCCGCGGCCCGGGTCCGGTAGGCGGGCTCCGTCGACCATCCGGCCAGGGCCAGGGCCAGGGCGTCGAGCGCGGCCCGGGCGTCGGCCACCACCGCCACGCCGGATTGCTTGGCCGCGTCGAACGAGGCCACGTTGATGTTGACGAACCGCACTCCCGGCTCGGCGAACGCGGTGCGGGAGGCGGTGGTGAAGTCGCTCCACCTGGTGCCGATGCCGATCACCACGTCGGCGCGGGAGGCCAGCTCGTTGGCCGCGGTGGTCCCGGTGGCGCCGATCGCGCCCGCGCATAGCGGGTCATCGAAGCGCATGGTGCCCTTGCCGGCCTGGGTCTGGCCGACCGGGATGCCGAAGGTGTCGGCGAACGCCTTCAGCGCGTGCGTGGCCTCGGAGTAGATGACCCCGCCGCCGGCCACGATGAGCGGCCGCCGCGCGGACCGGATCACCTCGGCCGCCCGCAACACGGCCGCGTGGTCCGGCGGCGTCCGGGGAATGTGCCAGACCCGCTCGCGGAACAGCTCGGCGGGCCAGTCGTACGCCTCCGCCTGCACGTCCTGCGGCAGTGCCAGGGTCACCGCCCCGGTCTCGGCCGGGTCGGTCAGCACCCGCATCGCGGCCAGCAGCGCCGACGGCAGCTGCTCCGGCCGCCAGACGCGGTCGAAGAACCGGGACACCGGCCGGAACGCGTCGTTGACGCTGATGTCCTGGGCGTTCGGCTGCTCGAGCTGCTGCAGCACCGGGTCGGCCACCCGGGTGGCGAACACGTCCCCCGGCAGCAGCAGCACCGGCAGCCGGTTGATGGTCGCCAGCGCGGCCCCGGTCACCATGTTCGTCGCGCCGGGCCCGATCGACGACGTGCAGGCCAGCGTCGACATCCGGTTCCGGGTCCGGGCGAACGCCGCGGCGGCGTGCACCATGGCCTGCTCGTTGCGTCCCTGCAGGTACTTCAGGCCCGGCTCGCGGCGTGAGGTCGGCCTCCAGCTCTGCCTCTAGTAGGCCCTGGCCCAGGCCGGCCACGTTGCCGTGCCCGAAGATGCCGAAGCACCCCTCGATGAGCCGGTGCTGCGTGCCGTCGCGCTCGCTGCGCTGCGCGGCCAGGAAGCGCACCACCGCCTGGCCCACCGTCAGCCGTACCGTCGTCATGGGGTTCTCCACGTGGTCACCCGGGGATCGACCGGCTGGTCCTCCCACTGCTCGCGCACCCACGAGTGCGCCGGATCGTCGCAGATCAGCCAGTCCCGCAGCCCCGGGTCCGGCCATCACGTTCAGGTAGTACAGGTCATAGCCGGGCACCGCCATCGACGGCCCGTGCCAGCCGTGCGGGATGATCACCACGTCCCCGCTGCGCACCTCGGCCAGAACGTCGGCGGGGCGCTCCGGCGTGCCGTACACCCGCTGGTAGGCCAGGCCCGGCCCGGACGGCCCGTCGGCCACCTCGAAGTAGTAGATCTCCTCCAGGACCGATTCGCCCGGCCGCTCGGTGTCGTGCTTGTGCGGCGGGAACGACGACCAGTTCCCGGCCGGGGTGAACACCTCGCAGGCGATCAGCCGGTCGGCCTCCAGGACGTCCGGGGTGCCGAAGTTGCTGACCCGCCGCGAGCAGGCCCCGGCGCCGCGCAGCTCGACCCGGACCTCGTCCGCCTTCACGTGCCGGAACGGGAGTCCCTCCGCCTGGGACCGGGCGCAGGCCAGCGCGAACCGGCCGCCGTTCCCGGTGTTGATTTCGTAGGCGGTGTCCCGGGGCACGTAGGCGCAGTCGGTGACCGCCGAGAACACGTCGGGGCGGCCGGCCAGGTCCGCGGCCCCGGCGTCGGTGTCCACGCTGCACGATCCGGCCAGCGGCAGCACGATCATCTCGTCGCCGCCGGTGTTCCCCAGGTACGTGTCTGCCTTGGCCAGGTCCAGCACCCGCAGCCCGCTGTATCCCCAGCGCGCGAGCTGGGGCGTGATGCGCACGACCTCCCGTCCGTCCGCCGTGCTCCCGGCCGGGAAATGCCAGTTAACCGTCTCATCGTGGACGCTCATGCCCGAACGCTAACATCGTGGGTCCCCGCAGGAAGTCCTCGACCTCTTCCGTGGTCGGCATGGCGGACGAGCACTCCAGCCGGGTGGTGACGATCGCCCCGGCCGCGTTGGCGAAGCGGATGATCCGGTCCAGCGGCCAGCCGGCCAGCAGCCCGTGGCACAGCGCCCCGCCGAACCCGTCCCCGGCGCCGATCCCGTTGACCACCTTGACCCGGACCGGCGGCACCTCCACCTCGGTGTCCCTGGTCCGCGCGTAGACCCCCTCCGGGCCCTGCTTGACCACCGCGAGCTCCGCGCCCGCCTCCAGCAGCGCCGCGGCCGCGGCCCGGGCGTCCCTCGTGCCGACCGCGGTGTCAACCTCGTCCAGGTTGCCGACGGCCACCGTGACGTGGGGGAGCGCGGCCTGGACGTTCGTCGCGCTGCCGCCCAGGAACTTCCCGAACGTCTCGACGTCCTCCAGCCCGACCCCGGTCTGCAGCGGGTAGATGTCCACCCCGACCCGGCCCATGGTGAGTACGTCGTAGGTGGGCGCCCCCGCGGCTCGCCCCTTCACTGGCGCACCTCGGCCACCAGCACCGGCTGCTGGCGGTGCCGGGAAAGCTCACACGCCTCGGCCACGTAGAACGCCTCCAGGGCGTCCATCCTCAGCGCCGCGCAGGCCGTGTCGACGTCGCCGGCGGCCCGGAAGAACTCCTCGCCCCGGTTGGCGCCCGTCGCGTAGACCTGCACGACCTCGCGGCCGGAGACCCAGCGGACCGCGTCGAAGTCGTGCACCGCGCAGTCGCGGAAGACCGGGACCCCGGCCTGGACACCGCGCTTGATGAGCTCCGGATGCGCCCCGGTCGTCGCCGCGATGACCAGGGCGTCTATTCCCGCACCGAGCAACTCCGCCACCGACTCGGCGGCCTGCGCCCCGGTCTGCCCAGCCACCTCCCGTGCCCGGCCCAGGTCCGCGTCCGTGATGATCAGCGAGTCAACCCCCGGCAGTCCGCGCAGCGTGCTGGCGTGGAACACGCCGATCCGCCCTACCCCGACGAGTCCGATACGCATGAAGTACCCCTGCGATGCCCGGTGATCTGGTGATCACAGCCTTGCCGTGCCTCGCGGTAATGTCAAGATTATGTCTAATTGATAGTACATATTCTAATGCGGACATTAGCAGAGCTACCCACCCTGGTTCACTGCCGTTTCCGGCGTCTCCCGCGGTGGCGGTACGCTGCTTGCGACCTTGATAGTCACGTCATAACGGAGCCGCGCGCTCATGCTGAGCCAGCACGTCATCGATTCGCTGTTCCCGCCGGACCTGCCCGGGCCCGGGCACTGGGAGCGCCGCTATCCGCCGCGCGACCTGCCCGAGGGAGCCGAGGTCACCCGGTTCTCGCCCAGCCCGACCGGCTTCCTGCACATCGGCGGCGTGTACGTGGCCACCGTCGACGTGGATGTCGCCCGGCATTCCGGCGGCCGCTACCTGGTCCGCCTGGAGGACACCGACCAGGCCCGCGTCACCGAGGGCGCAGCCGAGCAGTTCGCCGAGGCGTTCGCCTACTTCTCCATCGGTCCGGACGAAGACGAGCAGACCGGCCGCTACGGGCCTTACGCCCAGTCCGGCCGGGCCGGCACCTACCTGACCTACGTCCGTGAGCTGCTCCGCCAGGGCAAGGCGTACCCGTGCTTCGCGACCAGGCAGGACCTGGAGGAGATCGCCGCCCGGCAGCGAGCCGCGGGTGCCCTGCCCGGTTACTACGGGAAGTGGGCCATCTGGCGCGACGCCCCGGAGGAGCAGGTGACCCAGCGGCTGGCCGCCGGGGACCCGTACGTGGTCCGGTTCCGTTCGCCGGGTATCGCCGGGGCGAGGGTGAGCTTCGCCGACGCGATCCGCGGCGAGTTGACCCTGGACGACAACCGCAACGATGCAGTGATCCTGAAGAGCAGCGACACCGAGCCGAGGCTGCCGACCTACCATTTCGCGCACGCCGTCGACGACCACCTGATGCGGGTCACCCTGGTCATCCGCGGCGAGGAGTGGATCTCCTCGGTGCCGCTGCACCTGCAGTTGTTCGACGCGCTGGGCTTCCCCCGCGTCCGGTACGCGCACGTCGCCCTGCTGATGAAGCAGGACGGAGGAAGCCGCCGCAAGCTGTCCAAGCGGAGGGACCCCGAGGCCAGCGTCAGCTTCTACATCGAGCAGGGCTTCCCGGCCCCGGCCGTTCAGTACTATCTGCGCGGCCTGGCCAACGGCCGGCTGGCCGAGATGCCGCTGGACCAGGCGCTGGCCGAGCCGATCAGGCTGTCCGAGATGGGCACCGCGGGCCCGCTGGTCGATATGGTCAAGCTCGACGACATCTGCGCAGATTACATCGCCACCTTGCCCAGCGAGCAGGTCCTCGCCGAGGTCACCGCCTGGGCCCGCCGTTACGACCCCGCCCTCGTACCGGTCCTGGAGGCCAACCGGCCGCTGGCGCTGCGGGCCCTGGCCATCGAGCGCGAAGACACCGAGAAACCGCGCAAGGACCTGCGCAAGTGGGCGGACTTCCGGGCCGTCTACGGATACTTCTTCACGGAGCTTTTCACCATGGTCACCGACCCCGCCGACCCGCGGTTCGGCGGCCTGGATCCGGACCTGGTCCGGGCCGTCGCCGACGCCTTTGCCCGCCAGTACATCCCGCCCGGAGAAGGCACCGAATGGTTCGGCCAGATCCGCCAGCTCGCGGCCGACCTGGGTTTCGCGCCCAATCAGAAGGCTTACAAGCAGAATCCCGAGGCCTATCCGGGGTCGATCCGCGAGGCCTCCCAGGTCATCAGGGTCCTGCTCACCGGAAGCCAGGGCAGCCCCAACCTGCCCGAGGTGGCTGCCACGCTCGGCACCGAGGAGGTGCTCTCGCGCGCCGCACCAATAGTCAACCAATTTGTTGAAGGTTGACCGGTCCCCGCCGGCTGGCCCTGCGGCGGCGGGGCGGTCGCCGGCGCAGGTTATCGTGGCAGTGTGTCTGACCGTTCCCTGCTACCCGGCGCAGCCGTGGCGGCCTTCCCTGAGGCTGCCGGCCGTGTCGGCTCTAGCCTGGTACGCGCGCCGTCCAGCCGGGCCGAGCGGCGTTCCGCCCGGATCGTGGCGGTCGCCGCCCGGTGGATCCAAGACGGCAGGCGCCTGGACATGCAGGGCCTCGCCGATGAGCTCGGCATATCGCGTGTCACCCTGTTCCGCCGCGTCGGCAGCCGCGAGGCGCTGCTCGGCAAGGCCCTGTGGATGCTCACCCAGTGCACACTGGAGACGGCCGCGGCGCGATGGGAGGCCGAACGGCCGACGGGCGAGCTGCACACGCCGGGCACGGGCCGGCACATCAACGCGATCGTCTCTCAGTCGGCGGGCCTGCGCCGGCTGCTCGATGACGAGCCCGCGCTGACCATCCGCGTGCTCACCGACCCGCGCGGCCGGGTGCAGGTCGGCATCGTGGCCTTCATCGAGGAACTGTTGCGCCGCGACATCGAGGAATTCGGCCTGGTCACGCTCATCGAGCCGGATGCGCTCGCCTACGCGCTCGTCAAGCTGGGGGAATCGTTCCTGTACGCGGACGTGCTCGCCGCGCGCAGGCCCGATGTCGAAACCGCCAATCGCCTGCAGCGGGCCCTCGTCGAGGGCATCCTGCCGTAAGACCGGCCCGCGGGATCGGATCGGTCAGGCGCTGGCCTTGAGCTTGGCCATCTCGGCGTTGACCATGGCCTCGTGCTCGGCCTCGTCCCGCTTGGCGTCGCGCGTCCGCCAGCGGCCGCGCAGCAGCGGGATGGACAGCAGGAAGACGATGATGCCGCCGAAGCAGATCCAGTACCAGGTCTTCCACTGGCTGGCGGTCTGGGCCGCGGCCTTGGTCACCGCCGCGCCATGCGCGTTCAGGTAAGCGATGACGCCCGGTGGGACCTTGGACAGCGCGGTCAGCTGCGCGGAGTAGGGCGCCATGATCGTCAGCTCCGGCGAGTACGGCGCGATGGTCTTCAGCTGCGCCGCGTACGGGGCGACGGTCTTCAGCGCCGGCGCGGCCGCGATCACGCCTGCGATGGCCGCCTTGTTGGCGTTGATAGTGGTCAGGACCCCGAGGCCCTTGGCGCCGCCCCCGGCGGCCTTGATCGCCTGGGCCACGAGCGTGGGCGGGATCTTGGCCGGGTTGGTGTAGGTGGACAGCTTGGCGAACAGCGCCGGGTTGGCCTGGATCACCGCGAGCTCGGGCGCGAGCTTCTGCGCGTTCGCGAGCTGCGTGGCGTTCGCCTGCGCGGTGGCCACGACCGTCGGCGGGATCGACTGCGCGGTGGCCACGACCGACGGCGGCACCTTCTGGGCGGCCTTCGTGCTCGGCACCTGCGTCTATCACATCGCGCACCAGACCGTGATGCAGTCGCTGCGCCAGGCCTACCAGAACCAGGAGATGATGCAGTTCACCCAGGGCGTCTACGAGGCCCGCGAGCTGGCCCTGACCCGGATGCAGGCCGAGGCCGCGGAGGCCCGCGCGTCCGGCATCGTCGGTGTCACGGTAGAGGTCAAGAACCACGTCTGGGGCGCGCACGCCACCGAGTTCCTGGCCACCGGGACCGCGGTCCGGCGGCTCACCGATGAGCACCGGCTGCCGGAAACCTCACCCAAGCCCATGTTCACCCTCGGCCTGGACGCCTAAACCCGGGCCGTGCTGGCTGCACCCGTTCATCGTCGAGTTCGGGCCGGACTACGCCGCCTGGATCATCCCCTAGACCCGGCCTCCCCCGATGACCTCGTCGGCTCCGCGGGCATTGATCACCCGCTCCGGCGGGATACCGAACTTCTCGGCCCGCACCGTCCCGTTACCGAGCCAGTCGAGCTGACCCGGCGCGTGCGCGTCGGTGTCGATCGCGAACCGGCAGCCGGCCTCGCCCGCCAGCCCCAGCAGCCGGTCCGGCGGGTCCATGCGCTCGGGCCTGCAGTTGATCTCCACCGCGACGCCCTGCTCCCGGCAGGCGCCGAACACCGCCCCGGGATCGAACACCGACTCAGGGCGCTGGCCCCGCCCGCCCAGGAGCCGGCCGGTGCAGTGGCCGAGCACGTCCACGTGCGGGTTGCGGATCGCGGCCACCATCCGTTTCGTCATCGGCCCGGCGGGCATCCGCAGCTGGGAGTGCACGCTGGCCACCACCACGTCGAGCCGGGCGAGCAGGTCCTCCCGCTGGTCGAGTGAGCCGTCCTCGAGGATGTCGACCTCGATCCCGGTCAGGATCCGGAACGGCGCCAGCTCCGCGTTCAGCTCGCCGACCAGGTCGAGCTGGGCCGCCAACCGCTCGGCGGTCAGCCCGTTGGCCACCGTCAGCCGCGGCGAGTGATCGGTCAGCGCGATCCACTCGTGCCCCAGCGCCCGGGCCGCCTCGGCCATCTCCCGCGGCGGGCTGCCGCCGTCCGACCAGTCCGAGTGCGTGTGGCAGTCGCCGCGCAGCGCCGCCCGCATCGGGTCTGGCTCCGACGCCGGCTGCTCCGCGAGCAGCCGGGTCAGGTAGGCGGGCTGCTGGCCGGCCGCGGCCTCGGCGATGACCTGGGCGGTCGTCGATCCGATCCCCGGCAGCGCCTCCAGCGTGCCCGCGCTCAGCCGCCGGCCGAGATCGCCCGGCGCCAGGCCGTCGACCACCGCCGCCGCCCGGCGGAAGGCCCGGACCCGGTAGGTCGGCGCCCCGCCCCGCTCCAGCTCGAACGCGATCTGCCGCAACGCCTGCGCAGGGTCCACTGCTCATCTCTACCCAGGTCGTCCCCGGCGAATCGGGCACAATCACGTCCAGCCGTCAGTCGCCGCCGTGGCCCGGGTCCAGGTCATCCGGCGTCACCAGGTTGAGCACCGGCTGGTCGATCAGGTCGAGGTCGGCCGCCTGGTACGCCTTGGCCACCAGGCCCGAGCAACTGGCCACGGAGTCGTAGGCGTACAAGGCCGAAAGGTCGAGACGCCAGTAATCCATGACGAACAAGGCGGGCCAGGCGAGGTAGTCGTAGGGCTGGCCGAGCCGGCTGATCGCGTACTCGGCCACCCGGTCGCGCCGGAGTTGGCTGACTTCGGTTCCGTCCGGCGCGTGGCGCACGCCGAACCAGGAGATGTCCTGGGCCGCGTACTCGGTCAGGCTGCCCTCGCGCACGCCGTTGAACCACGCCTCGACGATCCTGCCGTCCCCGACGCCGATCACCGCGTGCGAGAATCGCCAGCCCAGCAACGTGGCGTCGGCGTACGCCGGCGCGCCCGGCATCGCCATCAGGCCGTAATCGCCCGGCCGCGGGCGCCGAACCGGCTCCGCCTTGTACAGTGTCCGCCCGGCCACTCTGCGACCGCTCTCCTCCACTCGGTAACCTCAGTCACACCTAACCAGAACGGGGGCGCCGTGTTCCACGTGGACTCCGAAGTCGGCCGGCTGCGGCAGGTGATCCTGCACCGCCCCGACCTGGAACTCAAGCGCCTGACCCCGGACAACGCCGCCGACCTCCTGTTCGACGGCGTGCTGTGGGTCAGCCGGGCGCAGGCCGAGCACGACGCGTTCGCCGGGGCGCTGCGCGCGCGCGGCGTCGTGGTCCACTACCACGGGGACCTGCTCGCCCGGACGCTGGACATCCCGGAGGCGCGCGAGTACATCCTGGACCGGGTGTTCGACCCGCGCGCGCACGGGCCGCTGGCCGCCGCGACCCTGCGTGCCTCCATGGACGGGCTGGACTCGGCCGGCCTGACGTCGTTCCTGACGGGCGGGATCACCAAACGCGAGATCGCCGAACTCGGCCCCGAACCCAAGAGCATCGCGTTCCATTCCCTCGACCCCGACGACTTCGTGCTCGCCCCGATGCCGAACCTGCTCTACCAGCGTGACACCTCATCCTGGATCTACGGCGGCGTGTCGATCAACGCCATGCGCTGGCCCGCCCGGATCCGGGAGACCGTCACGAACGAGGCCATCTACCGCTGGCACCCGATGTTCGCCCAGGCTGAGTTCGACGTCTGGTACCACGGTGCCGATGCCGCGCCCGCCAGCATCGAGGGCGGCGACATCCTGGTCATCGGGAATGGCTCGGTCCTGGTCGGGATGAGCGAGCGGACCACCCCGCAGGCCGTCGAGGTGCTCGCCCACCGGCTCTTCGAGGCGGGGGCGGCCCGCTGCCTGGTGGCCATCGACATGCCGAAACAGCGGGCCTTCATGCACCTGGACACGCTGCTGACCATGGCGGACTACGCCGTCTTCACCAAGTACGCCGGGATGGGCATGCTGCCGTCCTACACGATCGAGCCGGGCGCCACGGGCGCCGAGCTCAAGGTCACCGACCACCCGGCCGACGACATGCACCGGGCCATCGCGGCCGCGCTGGACCGGCCGTTCATCACCGTCCTGACCGCCGTCCAGGACGTCCACTCCGCGCAGCGGGAGCAGTGGGACGACGGCTGCAACGTGCTGGCGGTCGGGCCGGGCGTGGTGGTGGCCTACGAGCGGAACGTGACCACCAACACCTACCTGCAGGACAACGGGATCGAGGTAATCCCCGTCCCGGGCGGCGAGCTCGGCCGGGGCCGGGGCGGCCCCCGCTGCATGAGCTGCCCCATCGAACGCGACGCCTGACCCAGGCCAAACCGTTCGCCATCGCCGACTTGCTGGCCGTAATCGCGCGCTACCTCGACCGATCGCCCCTGATGAGACTCGTGATCTTGGGGTCTGTCTAGCACCCCTCCAGACGGCCTATGGTCTAGACATGACCACCAACGACACGCTGCGCGTTACCGACTCACGCACCGGCCGCAGCTACGAACTTCCTATCGTCGACGGTGCTATCCGCGCCATTGACCTACGGCAGATCAAGACCTCCGAAGACGACTTCGGGCTCCTTTCCTACGACCCCGCGTTCCAGAACACTGCGAGTTGCCGCAGTGCTATCACCTTTATCGACGGCGACAAGGGCATCCTCCGGTACCGCGGCTACCCGATCGAGGAACTGGCGCAGCGCGCGTCCTTCCTCGACGTGGCCTGGCTCCTGCTGAACGGCGACCTGCCGGACAAGAATCAGTCCAACGCGTGGAGTCACGAGATCTCCCACCACACCTTCGTGCACGAGAACGTCAAGAAGTTCATCGACGGCTTCCACCACGACGCCCATCCGATGGGCATCCTGGTCAGCACCCTGGCCGCGCTGTCCACCTTCTACCCCGAGGCGAAGGCGGTTCACGACAAAGACGTCCAGCACAAGCAGGTGGTGCGCCTGATCGCCAAGATGCCCACGCTCGCGGCCTTCGCCTACCGCCATGCGCGGGGCCTGCCCTACGCCTACCCGGACGACGATCTGTCCTACGCGGGCAACTTCCTCAACATGATGGACAGGATGACCGAGCCCAGGTACAGCCCGGACCCGATCCTCGAGCACGCGCTGGATGTGCTGTTCATCCTGCACGCCGACCATGAGCAGAACTGCTCCGCCAACGCGATGCGCAGCGTGGCCAGCTCCCAGACCGACCCGTACTCGGCGGCGGCCGCGGCCGCGGCCGCGCTGTACGGCCCGCTGCACGGCGGCGCGAACGAGCAGGTGCTGAACATGCTCCGCGAGATCGGCTCGGTCGACAGCGTGCCCGGCTACATCAGCCGGGTCAAGAAGGGCGAGCTGCGGCTGATGGGGTTCGGCCACCGGGTGTACAAGAACTACGACCCGCGGGCGACCATCATCAAGCAGGTCGCGGACGAGGTGTTCGAGATCACCGGGCGTAACCCGCTGCTGGACATCGCGCTCGAACTCGAGCGGATCGCGCTCGAGGACGACTACTTCGTCAGCCATAAGCTCTACCCGAACGTGGACTTCTACTCGGGCATCATCTACCAGGCCATGGGCTTCCCGGTGGCGATGTTCCCGGTGCTGTTCGCGATCGGCCGCATGCCCGGCTGGCTGGCGCAGTGGCAGGAGGGCTCGGTCGACCCGGAGCAGAAGATCGCCCGGCCGCGGCAGATCTACGTCGGCGAGACCCTGCGTCACCTCGACGGGGAGGACACCTGACCGGCCGATGGCTGGACCTGCCGCCCGGCTCGTTGTTCGGGATGGCCAACCTGCCTTACGGCGTGTTCTCGGCTGACGACCGGTCCTTCCGGGTCGGGGTCCGGATCGGCGACTCGGTGCTCGACCTGCTGCCGGTGCTCGGCGAGCAGGTCTTCGCCGAGCCGTCGCTGAACGCGTTCATGGCCCAGGGCCGGGCCCGGTGGAGTGACGTCCGGGCCCGGATCACCGAACTGCTGACCGACGAACGGCATCGCCGCAGCGTCGAGGCCGCGCTTCACCCGCTGTCCGGGGTGCGGCTGCACCGGCCGTTCGAGGTAGGCGACTACGTGGACTTCTACGCCAGCGAGAACCACGCGGCCAACGTCGGGCGGCTGTTCCGGCCGGACGGTGAGGCGCTGATGCCCAACTGGAAGCACCTGCCCGTCGGCTATCACGGGCGTTCGGGCACCGTGGTGCTCTCCGGCACCCCGGTGCCCCGCCCGCTCGGCCAGCGTCCCGGCCCGACGTTCGGCCCGTCGCAGCGGCTGGACTTCGAGGCCGAGGTCGGCTTCGTGGTCGGCGTGGGGTCCTCTCCGGGCTCGCGGATCGGCGTGGACCAGTTCGCGGACCACGTGTTCGGCGTGTTCCTGGTCAACGACTGGTCGGCCCGCGACATCCAGGCCTGGGAGTCCCGGCCGCTCGGCCCGTTCCTGGCCAAGTCGTTCGCCACGTCGATCTCGCCGTGGATCGTGCCGCTCGAGGCGCTGGAGCACGCCAGGACCGGAATGCCGCCGCAGGACCCGCCGCCGCTGCCGTACCTGACCGGCCCCGGCGATACCGGTTTCGACCTCGCGCTCGAGATCCGGCTGAACGGCCAGGTGGTCTCCCGCCCGCCGTTCGCCACCATGTACTGGACGCCCGCCCAGATGCTGGCCCACATGACCGTGAACGGCGCCTCGACCCGCACCGGGGACTTCTTCGCCTCCGGCACGGTCAGCGGCCCGGACCGGGAGCAGCGCGGCTGCCTGCTGGAGCTGAGCTGGGGCGGCGCCGAACCGCTCACCCTGCCCGACGGGTCCGTCCGCACCTTCCTCGAGGACGGCGACGAGGTTGCGATCACCGCCACCGCCCCGCCCGGTATCGGCTTCGGCGAGGTCACCGGCCGGATCCTCCCCAGCGGCTAACTCCCCTCGGCCGCCCACTGCCGCAGTTTCTTCCGGTCGAGCTTGCCGACGCTGGTCAGCGGTATGGCGGGCACGATCGTGATCTGCCGCGGGTACTTGTTCGCGCCCAGGTGCTTCCGGGCGTGCTCGCTCGAGTTCTTCAGCGGTGACAACTGCGTCCGGCCGCAGCGACACGAACGCCACCACCTCCTCCCCGAGCCGGACGTCCGGCCGTCCCACCACCCCGGCCAGCGCGACCGCCGGATGCGCCACCAGCACCTCCTCCACGTCGCGCGGGAAGACGTTGAACCCGCCGCGCAGGATCAGGTCCTTCTTCCGGTCCACCACGTACAGGTAGCCGTCGGCGTCCAGGTGCCCGATGTCGCCGGTGTGCAGCCAGCCGCCCGCGAGCACGGTGGACGCGGAATCCGGCGCGTGCCAGTACCCGCTCATCACCCCGGGCGACCGCACGCAGATCTCGCCGTCCCGGCCCGCGGGCAGCACCGCGCCGAAGTCGTCCTGGATGGACACCTCGCAGCCGGCCACCGGCAGCCCGACGCTGCCCACCCGGCGCGCGCCGTAGGGGTTGGTCGAGATGAGCGTGGCCGACTCGGTGCAGCCGTATCCCTCGTAGATGGTCGCGGACGGCACCCGCGCCTCGAACTCCCGCCGGACCTCCTCCGCCAGCGGCGACGCACCGGATGAGATAGAGGTCAGCTCGGACAGGTCGGCCTCCTCCAGCGGCTGGCCGAGCAGCATCTGGATCATCGACGGCACCAGCGCGCTGAACTGCGCGCGGTGCTCTTCGGCCAGCTTCAGCCAGCCCGCCGGGTCGAACCACCGCATGAGGATGGTCCGGGCGCCCTCGTCCCGGTGCAAGCCGCCGCAGAAGACCAGGAGCCCATAGGCATGCGCGAGGGGGAGCGGCAAGACCCCGGTGTTCACGTTGGCCCGCACCGAGTTCTGGTGCGCCGCCCACCCGCACCACAACAGGTTGGCGTGGGTGAGCGGGACGCCCTTGGACCGGCCGGTGGTCCCGCCGGTGTACAGCAGGGCGGCCAGATCGGTTCCCTCCACGATCGACCCGGGCGCGGCCGCCTCCACCTGGGCGAAGTCGAGCACCGCAACTGGAGCGGCCGAGCCCGGGCCGGCGCCGGGGACCACGACGAACCGGACCTCCGGCGCCCCGGCCAGGGCGGCGGACACCTTCGGCAGGAACTCGGCCGTGGTCACCACGCCGACCGCACCGGAATCGACCAGCGCGCTCCGCAGCTCGTCCTCGCTCACCAGGAAGATCAGCGGCGTCACCACCGCCCCGGCCCGCCAGGCCGCGCTGTAGGTGATCAGGACCTCGGGGCAGTTGGCCATCAGCACGACCAGCCGGTCCCCGGGCCGGACGCCGAGGTCGGTCAGCCCGGTCGCGAACCTCGCCGCGCGATCGGCGAGCGATCCGGCCGTGTGCCACCGGCCCTCGTAGAACAGCGAGTCGTGGTCGCCCTGCCGTTCCAGTGCCAGCTCGGCCTGCCGGGCCAGGTTCTCCTCAGCCATGTCCGCCTCAGTCCAGGTTGATCTCGAAGTACGCGCCCTGATCATCGTGGACGATCCGGGCCGGGCCAGTCCAGCCCTTCCGTTGGCTGGCCCCGCAGGTTAGGGTCGCGCTCATGGTGACCCAGACTGAATTCGACCAGCTGCTCGACCTGCTCCGCGACTTCATCCGGCATGAGATCATGCCCGCCGAAACCGCCATCGACGAATCCGACGAGATTCCCGCCCGCCTGATCGCGGAGGCCAAGGAGATGGGGCTGTACGGTTACGCCCTGCCCGAGGAGTACGGCGGCCTGGGCCTGTCGGTGGACCAGCAGGCGCGGCTCACGATCGAACTCGGCTACACCTCGCCCGCGTTCCGGTCGCTGTTCGGCACGAACAACGGGATCGCCGGACAGGTCCTCGTCCTGGCCGGGACCGAGGAGCAGCGCAAGCATTGGCTGCCGCGCCTGGCCTCCGGCGAGGTGGTCGCCGCCTTCGCGCTGACCGAGCCGGACGCCGGATCCGACCCGAGCCGGCTGACGACGACCGCGCGGGCCGAAGACGGGGGCTGGGTCATCGACGGCCTCAAGCGCTACATCACCAACGCCCCGGCCGCGGACGTCTTCATGGTGTTCGCGCGCACCGACCCGGACGCCCCGCCCGGCAAGGGCATCGGGGTCTTCATCGTGCCTGCCCGCGCCGACGGGGTCGCCGTGGCGGCCCGCGACCACAAGATGGGCCAGGCCGGCGCCTGGACCGCCGATGTCGCCCTGACCGGCGTCCGGGTCCCCGCCGACGCTCTGATCGGTGAGGCCGCCCAGGCCGGCTACGCCACCGCCATGCGGAGCCTGGCCCACGGCCGGCTGATCATCGCCGCCATGTGCGTGGGCGTCGCGGCCCGCCTGATCGACGAGAGCGTCACCTACGCCAAGGAGCGCTCCCAGGGCGGCCACCGCATCGGCGAATACCAGCTCATCCAGGCCATGCTCGCGGACTCCCAGACCGAGTACATGGCTGCCAGGTCCCTGGTCCTCGACGCGGCCGCCCAGTACGACGCGGGCACCGACCGCCGGCTCGCCCCGTCGGCCGCCAAGTACTTCGCCAGCGAAGCCGTCGGCCGCATCGCCGACCGCGCCGTCCAGATCCACGGCGGCGCCGGCTACATCCGCGGCATCCCCGTCGAACGCCTCTACCGCGACGTCCGCCTGTTCCGCATCTACGAAGGCACCAGCCAGATCCAGCAGCTGGTCATCGCCCGCGAACTGCTCAGGTAAGCCTGCGATCGCGGCGCTAGGGCTCCGGCATCATCCCGTGCTCGGGGAAGACAGCCGACCGGGTTGCGATGATGGCCCGGTCGACAGGATCGGCCGGATCGTAGCCGGCCTCAAACCGCGCGAATTCTGGCTCGCTACCCTCGGTCATCACCTCCGGCGGCTCCCGGCCGGTGCGACGGAGCGCATACTCGCGCCAGGAGGCAGGGATGCGCGCACGGGGATCGATCGGGCACCCGGCCGCCTCCGCTAGCAGGTGCGTCCAGGTCCGGGGCACCACCTCGAGCGGCTCATAGCCGCCTCCCCCGGTCAGCAGCCAGCGGCCGCTGGCCACCTCGTGGGCCAGCTGGTGGATCGTGGCGTGCGCGACGCGCTGAGCGTCGATCGACAGCCGCAGGTTCGCCAGCGGATCGAGCCGGTGGGTATCACAGCCATGCTGGCTGACCAGGATGTCCGGGCCGAAGGCCCGCAGCAGCGGCGGCACCACGGCGTCAAAGGCACGCAGCCACCCGGTATCCCCGGTGCCCGCCGGAAGCGCCACGTTGACCGCGGAGCCCTCCGCCCCCGGCCCGCCCGTTTCCGACGCCCAGCCGGTGCCGGGCCACAGCGTCGCCGGGTGCTCGTGCAGGCTGATGGTCAGCACCCGCGGATCGTCGTAGAAGGCGGTCTGCACCCCGTCCCCATGGTGCACGTCCATATCGATGTACGCGATCCGCTCGGCTCCCGCCTGGAGCAGCCAGGTGATCGCGATCGCCGGGTCGTTGTACACGCAGAACCCGCTCGCGCTGGCCCGCATCGCGTGATGCCACCCGCCGGCGATGCTCGCGCCGTGCCGTGCCGTACCGGTCCACACGGCCCGGGCCGCGGCCAGGGTCGCGCCAGCTACCAGCGCGGACGCGTCGTGCATGCCCGCGAAGATCGGGTTGTCCTCGGTGCCCAGGCCGAAACCCGGCACCGCGGGGCCCGGCTCCGGGTTGCCCGCCCGCCGCACCGCGGCGATGTAGCGCCGCAGGTGCACCGTCTCCAGTTGCGCGTCCGTGGCCGGCGCCGGGCGCTCGACCGACACCCCGGCCGCCGCGAACAGGCCGAAGGCACGGGCCAGCTCGATCGTGAGCTCGACCCGCAACGGCGCCAGCGGGTGGCCGGACCCGAAGTCATAACCCGCGAGCTGGTCATCCCAGGCAACATGCAGCGTGCACGTCATGGCAGCCGGCGCAGGTGGGCATCGGCGGGCTCAGCGGCCTGGATGCGGATCCGGCCGTCGACGGCCTGGGCGCCGTCGGGGCGGGCGATGACGGGACTGAGCTCGAGCTCGGCGATCTGCGGCAGGTCATCGGCCATCCGGGAGACCCGCAGCAGCATGTCCCGCAGCGCGGCGAGGTCCGCGGCCGGAACCCCGCGGCGGCCGAGCAGCAGCGGGGCGGCCCGTATCGAGCGGATCAGGTCGTCGGCGTCAGAGTCGGTGAGGGGAGCGAGCCGGGCGGCCCGGTCAGCCAGCACATCGGCGCGGCGCCGCCGAGCCCGAACAGCACCAGCGGGCCGACCACCTGTTCGTGCAGCATGCTGATCGTTACCTCGACGCCGCCAGCGACCACGGGCTGGACAATGACGCCGGCCAGCCGGCGGCCGAAGTCCTCCTTCAGCAACCGGAACCCACGCCGGACCTGATCGGCGCCGTCCAGTCCGGTGAGTATGTCGCGGGCGTCGCTGGTCCGCAGCAGGCCGGGCACGTCTGCGCGGAGCGCGACCGGGCCGCCGAACCGCGCCGCCGCCGCGGCCGCGGCGTCCTCGGTGGCGACCATGGTACTGTCGGCCAGCGGCACGCCGTAGCAGCCGAACAGCTCGACGGCGGCGTCCTGGGGCAGCCAGCCCCCCCGGGAGGGTTCGGCGAGAAAACGGGCGACCAGCTCCCTGGCCCGGTCCTGGCGCAGGCCGTCCAGGTCGGGCACCTGTCCAGGCGGGGACGCCCGCCAGATGCCGTAGCGCGCGGCGTGGCCGAGGGCGAGCGCGGCGGACTCGGGATAGGCGTAGGCCGGGACGGCGAGCGGAGTCCCCGTCCGGGGCCTGCAGCAGCCGGACCACTTCGACCTGGTCCATCACCGCGGCGGCGATCGGCACCGGCAGCCGCGCGGCGGCCACCTCGGGAACCAGGTCGCCGCCCGCGGTCGTGGCCGTCAGCGCCAGCACCACGTCGACGCCCGGGTCGGCGCCGACCAGCTCCAGGCTCCGGCGGAAGCTGCCGGGCGTGACGAGCACGGTGGTATCGACCGGCCCGGCCACCTCGGCCTCGCCGCCGAGCAGTTCCCGCAGCGCCCGCCGGGTGTCCCAGGCCAGGCCGGCGACCTGCAGGCCCGCGTCGGCGCACGCGTCGGCGGCGAGTACCGCGCCGCCGCGGGTATTGGACACCACGCCGACCCTGCCTCCCGCGGGCACCGGCTGGACGGCCAGCAGCGCCGCGGCGTCCAGCAGCTCGCCGAGGTCAGCGGCGGCGATCATGCCGCCTGCTCGAACAGGGCCCGCCTGGTGACCAGCGGGGTGGCCGCCTGGCGGCGCGCGCCCCGGCCAGGCGCTGCCCGTCGCGGACCGGCCCACGTCCACGGTCAGGACCGGCATGGTGCGGCCGACGCGGCGGGCGGTACGGGCGAACTTAGGCGGGTTCCCGATCGATTCCAGGTACAGCACGGCCAGCTTGGTCGCCTCGTCGGCCTCCCACCACTGCAGCATGTCGGTGCCGGACACGTCATCCTTGTCGCCGAAGGAGACCAGGGAGGAGATCCCCATGCCCAGCCGGGACAGGTGCTCAAGCAGCACGAAGCCGATGCCGCCGGTGGACTGCAGGGCCAGGCCGGCCTTCCCGCCGGGGATGGCGGGCCGCGAACGTCGCGTCCAGGCCGATGCCGGGGTTGGCCACGCCGAAGCTGGCCGGCCCGACCATCCGCATGCCGTGGCGGCGGCAGATGCTCCAGCAGTTCCGCGCGGGCCGCGCCGCCGAGCCCGGCCGCGATCACCACCAGCGCCCTGACCCCCCGCCGCCCGCATTCCTCGGCGATGCCGAGCACGGCCGCGGCCGGCACGGCGATGACCGCCAGGTCGACCGGCTCGGGCAGCGCGGCCGCCGACGGCACGCAGGAGATGCCGTCCAGTTCGGCCGCGCGCGGGTTGACCGGGTAGACCGCGCCGGAAAAGCCGCCGGTGACGATGTTGTGCAGGATGGCCCGCCCGACCGACCCGGGGCGCCGGCCCGCGCCGATGACCGCGACCGAGGCCGGCACCAGCACGTGCCGCATGCTCGCCACGTCGGCCGACCGCTCCCGCACGGCGACCGTGTCACGGTAGGTGCCCAGGGCGGCATCCGCCTCGTCGGCGGGCAGCGGGAAGGTCAACTCGTACACGCCGTCCACCAGGGAGCGCTGCGCCTGCAGCCCGGCATCGGCGAATACCCTCAGCATGGCCGCGTTCTCGTACAACGTCTCCGCGGTCAAGGTCGCGGACCCCCCGGCCGCGGGCCAGCGAGACCAGGTGCTCCAGCAGCAGCATGCCGATGCCGCGGTTATGCATGTCATCGGCGACCGTGAAGGCGACCTCCGCGGACCTGTACCCGGCGCCGCCCGCTCGTAGGTGCCGCAGCCGACCACCTCCCCGTCCAGCACGGCCAGCAGCGCCGCATGGTCCGGCCCCGGCTCGCGGCATATCCGGCCCGCCTCCTGCTCGGCCGCCGCCGGGCTCATGCTGAAAAAACGCAGGTACAGGTTGTCCGGGGACATCTTGTCGTGCATGTCCCGCACCGCGTCGAAATCACTCGGGCCGCGCGGGCCGGATCTCGACCGTGGCGCCGTCGGTCAGCAGAGCGTAAGCGCTGTCCTGCCCGTCGACACTCATGCCGCACCCCCCGGGTCCTGCCGCCGGCTGCTGAATAAGATCTTCGCACGCCATGTTGCGGGGCGGAACAAATCGAGGATCATGTCGATCTGCGCGGCGGCCGTTCGTATAGGGGTGAGAGACGGCACCGGGCCGCTCCACAACGGGAGGAACAGGACAATGGCCAGGATCGTGGTCACCGAGTTCGTGTCGCTCAACGGGGTCATGGAGGAGCCGAGGTGGACCTTTGACTTCGACCGCGGGAAGGAAGGCGACCAGTTCAAGTACGAGGAGCTGTTCGCGGCCGAATCGCTCCTGCTCGGCCGGGTCACCTATCAGGGCTTCGCCGCCGCGTGGCCGGACATGGGCGGCGACGATTTCGGCCAGCGGATGAACAGCATACCACAAGTACGTCGTCTCGAGCACCCTGGCCGATGGCGAGGCGACGTGGGGCGACACCACGGTGCTGAGGGCCGGCGACGTCGCGGCCGAGGTGGTTCGTGTCGCTCAACGGGGTCATGGAGGAGCCGAGGTGGACCTTCGACTTCGACCGCGGGAAAGAGGGCGACCAGTTCAAGTACGAGGAGCTGTTCGCGGCCGAGTCGCTCCTGCTCGGCCGGGTCACCTATCAGGGCTTCGCCGCCGCGTGGCCGAACATGGGCGGCGACGACTTCGGCCAGCGGATGAACAGCATCCACAAATACGTCGTCTCGAGCACCCTGACCGGCAGCGAGGCGACCTGGGGCCCCACGACCGTGGTCAGGGGCGACATCGTGGCCGGGGTAGCGGCGATCAAGGACCAGCCGGGCGGCGACCTGCTGGTCGAGGGCAGCGCCCGGCTGGTGCATACCCTGGCTCAGCACGGGCTGGTCGACGAGTACCGCCTGATGGTCTTCCCGGTCATCCTGGGCCACGGCAAGCGCCTCTTCCCGGACTCGATGCCTGCCCCCGCCAAGCTCAGCGTCAGCAACTCGCGCACCGTCGGCTCCGGCGTCCTGCTGCTCAACCTCACTCCGGACCTGGACTGAAACGCTCCGGGCACCCAGGGGTTAAAGTCGCTAGTGAAGGACGAGGGGGGTCGCCTTGGACTTCGCTGAATCCGCCGAACACCAGGCTCTGCGGGCCGCCGTGGCCCAGATAGCCAGGGATTTCGGGCCGCGTTACTACGCCGAGCGGGCCGCCGAACGGCGCCCGTGCACCGAGCTCTGGAAGGCCCTGGGCGAAGCCGGATTCATCGGCGTGAACATCCCCGAGGCCTACGGCGGCGGCGGCGGGGGGCTGACCGAACTGGTGCTGGTCTGCGAGGAGACTCGCCGCGGCCGGGCACGCCGCTGCTGCTCCTGGTGGTGTCCGCCGCGATCTCGGCCGAGGTGATCTGCGAGTTCGGCACCGAGGAGCAGCGCAAGACCTGGCTGCCCGGCCTGGCCAGCGGCACCACGAAGATGGTGTTCGCGATCACCGAACCCGACGCGGGCTCCAACACCCGTCGCCTGTCCACCACGGCCGTCCGAGACGGCGAGGACTGGGTGCTGAACGGTACGAAGTACTACATCTCCGGCGTCGACGAGGCCGAGGCGCTCATGGTGGTAGCGAAGACCGGCCCGGAAGCGCTGTCGCTGTTCATCGTCCCGACCGACGCCGCGGGCCTGGAGAAACACCTGCTCCCGGTGGACCTGCTGCTCCCGGAGCGGCAGTTCACTCTGCACTTCAACCACGTCCGCGTCGGCCCGGGCCGCGCTGGTCGGAGAAGAAGGCGCAGGCTTCCGGCAGGTGTTCCACGGGCTGAACCCGGAACGGATCACCGGCGCCGCCCTGGCCGTCGGCGTCGCCAGGTACGCGCTGACCGCCGCGGCCCGGTACGCGAACGAGCGCACCGTCTGGTCCGAGCCGATCGGCGCCCACCAGGGCGTCTCGCACCCGCTGGCCAAGGCCAAGATCGAGACCGAGCTCGCGGCCCTGATGACCAGGCGGGCCGCCTGGCAGCACGACCACGGCCTGCCCGCGGGGGAGTCGTCCAACATGGCCAAGTACGCCGCCGCCGAGGCCGCGATCGCCGCCGTCGACGCGGCCATCCAGACTCATGGCGGCAACGGCCTATCCGCCGAGTACGGGTTGATGCCCTACTGGGGGCTGGCGCGGCTCACCCGCATCGCGCCGATCAGCCGGGAGATGATCCTCAACTTCGTCGCCCAGCACAGCCTGGGCCTTCCCCGGTCCTATTAGAGGAGGGCTGACCCGCGTGCCGGCCCTGAAATCCCTCGTCGATCCGCGCGACGAGACCTACCGTGCCAACCGGGAGGCGCAGCTCGCCCTGCTGAAGGAGCTGGATAAACAGCTCGAGCTGGCCATCGCGGGCGGCGGGGAACGCTACCAGCAGCGGCACCGGGAACGGGGCAGGCTGCTGGCGCGGGAACGGATCGAGCTCCTGCTCGACCCGGACAGCCCGTTCCTCGAGCTGTCCTCGCTTGCCGCGTGGGGGACCGAGTTCACCGTCGGGGCCAGCGTGGTGACCGGCGTCGGCGTCGTCTCGGGCGTCGAGTGCGTGATCATCGCCCACGACCCGACCGTCCGCGGCGGCGCGATGAACCCGTACTCGCTGCGCAAGGGCCTGCGCGCGCTGGAGATCGCGCGGACCAACCGGCTGCCAGTAATGAACCTGGTGGAGTCGGGCGGCGCGGACCTGCCGTCGCAGGCCGACCTGTTCGTCCCGGGGGGCCGTACCTTCCACGAGCTCACCGAGCTGTCCGCGAACGCGGTGCCCACGGTGGCCCTGGTGTTCGGCAACTCCACCGCGGGCGGCGCGTACGTGCCGGGCATGTGCGACTACGCGGTGTTGGTGGACCGGCAGGCCAAGGTATTCCTGGGCGGCCCGCCGCTGGTGAAGATGGCCACCGGCGAGGAAGCCGACGACGAGTCGCTCGGCGGCGCCGAGATGCATTCCCGGGTCTCAGGCCTGTCCGACTACTTCGCGGTGGACGAGTACGACGCGATCCGCATCGGCCGCGAGATCATGGCCCGGATCAACTGGCGCAAGCAGGGGCCGCCGCCGGGGCCCGCGACTGAGCCGCGCTACGACCCCGACGAGATCCTCGGCATCGTGTCCGCCGACGTGAAGGTGCCGTTCGACCCGCGGGAGGTGCTTGCCCGCGTGGTGGATGACTCGGACTTCGACGAGTACAAGCCGCTGTACGGCACCTCGCTGGTGACCGGCTGGGCCCGTGTCCACGGGTACCCGGTCGGGGTGCTGGCCAACCACCGGGGCGTGCTGTTCAGCGAGGAGTCGCAGAAGGCCGCCGAGTTCATCCTGCTGGCCAACCAGACCGACACGCCCCTGGTGTTCCTGCAGAACACCACCGGCTACATGGTCGGCGCCCGCTACGAGCAGGGCGGCATCCTCAAGGACGGCGCCAAGATGATCAACGCGGTGACCAACTCGGCCGTCCCGCATCTCACCGTCACCATGGCCTCCTCGTTCGGCGCCGGCAACTACGGCATGTCCGGCCGCGCCTTCGACCCGCGGTTCGTCTTCGCCTGGCCGGGCGCCAAACTCGCCGTGATGGGCGCCGCCCAGCTCGCCGGGGTGCTGTCCATCGTCGGCCGGGCGAGCGCCGAGGGCGGCCGGGCGGCCGTTCGACGAGGAGGTGGACCGGGCCCGCACGGCCGCGATCGAGGCCCAGATCGAGGCCGAGTCGCACGCCTTCTTCGTCACCGCGCGACTGTACGATGACGGCATCATCGATCCGCGCGATACCCGCACCGTCCTGGGCCTGACCCTGTCGGCCGTGCACTCCGGCCCGGTGGCCGGCCGCCGCGGCTTCGGCGTATTCCGGATGTGACGCCGAGTGACGAAAAGCATCGGCAAGCTCCTGGTCGCCAACCGCGGCGAGATCGCGGCCAGAGTGATTAGGACGGCGCACGCCCTCGGCATCGCCACCGTCGCGGTCCATTCCGACCCGGACGCCGGCGCCCCCTACGTCACGCTGGCCGATGAGGCGATCCGGCTGCCCGGAGCGGCGCCCGCCGACACCTACCTGCGGGGCGAGGCGATCATCGCCGCGGCCGCGCGCACCGCGAGCCGACGCCGTCCACCCCGGCTACGGGTTCCTGTCCGAGAACGCCGCGTTCGCCCGGGCCTGCGCCGGCGCCGGCCTGATCTTCGTCGGCCCGGCCCCCGGCACGATCGAGGCCATGGGCGACAAGGTCGCGGCCAAGGCCATGATGGCCGAGGCCGGCGTCCCGGTGCTGCCCTTCGTGAAGGTACAGGCCGGCCACGCGGCGGATATCGGCTTCCCGCTGCTGGTCAAGGCGGCGTTCGGCGGCGGCGGACGCGGCATGCGGCTGGTGAGGGACCCCGCCGAGCTGACCGAGGCGGTCAGCGCCGCACGCCGCGAGGCGGCCGCCGCGTTCGGCGACGGCACCGTGTTCCTCGAGCGCTACGTCCCCGACCCGCGCCATCTCGAGGTGCAGATCCTCGGCGACGCCCACGGGAACCTGGTCCACCTGTTCGAGCGCGAGTGCTCCATCCAGCGGCGCTACCAGAAGATCGTGGAGGAGTCACCGTCGCCGGCCGTCGACGCCGCGTTGCGCGCCGCACTGACGGAGGCGGCCGTCACCGCCGGCCGGACGGTCGGCTACACCGGCGCGGGCACGGTCGAGTTCGTGCTCGCCCGCGACGGGTCGTTCTACTTCCTGGAGATGAACACCCGGCTCCAGGTCGAGCACCCGGTTACCGAGGAAGTCACCGGCTTCGACCTGGTGGAGTTGCAGCTGCGCATCGCCGAGGGCGAGCCGCTGCCGCACGAGACCCGCGAGGCCGCGATCAGCGGGCACGCCATCGAGGCCCGGCTGTACGCCGAGGATGTCCCGGCCGGGTTCCTGCCGGTCACCGGCACGCTGCACCGTTTCGCGGTCCCGTCAGGGCCGGGCCTGCGGATCGACACTGGATACCGCGACGGATCGGTGGTGAGCCCGCACTACGACGCGATGCTGGCCAAGGTCATCGCGCACGGCCGCACCCGCGCCGACGCCGCCCGGCGCCTGGCCCGCGCGCTGCAAACAGCCGAGATCCACGGCCTGACCACCAACCGTGACCTGCTGGTGGCGATCCTGCGTGAGCCGGACTTCCTGGCCGGGGCCACCGACACCGGCTACCTCACCCGCCACGAGCTGGTGGCGGACCCGGGCGGGCCAAGCCACGGCACGACACGCGCTGGTCGCGGCGCTGGCCCGCCAGGCGGTCAACCGGGACGGCGCACCGGTCCTGGGTACCCTGCCCTCGGGCTGGCGCAACGTCTTCTCCGTGCCGCAGCGCGTCAGCTACACCGCCGCGGGGGAGCAGTACGACGTGGCCTACCGCGTCCTCGGCCCCACCGTCCAGGCGTCCGTCAACGGCGTGCCGTCCGGAGAGGCACGCCTTCGCGGAACAAGCTCGGGCCGCGTCGACCTGGAGATCGACGGCACACGCCGGGTGTACCGGGTGCACCGGGTGGGGCCTGATACGTACGTCGACGCCAGCGACGGCTCCAGCGCCCTGACCGAGGTGCCGCGCTTCGGCGACCCGGAGAAACAGGCGGCCGCCGGGTCGCTGCTCGCCCCGATGCCCGGCCTGGTCCGGCGGGTCCTGGTCGAGGTCGGAACCACGGTCGCCGCGGGGCAGCCGCTGCTCGTGCTGGAGGCGATGAAGATGGAGCAGACCGTGGCCGCGCCCGCCGCCGGGGTGGTGGCCGAACTCCGGGCCAAGGCCGGGGAGCAGGTCGCCGCCGGCCAGGTCGTCGCCGTTCTTGAGGCCAGCACGGTTGAGGCCAGCACGGTAGAGCCATGAATAGGCCCGTCCGCATCGCGAACTGCTCGGGGTTCTACGGCGACCGCTTCTCCGCCGCCCGGGAGATGCTGGACGGCCCGATCGACGTGCTGACCGGCGACTACCTCGCCGAGCTGACCATGCTGATCCTGTGGAAGGCCCGCCGCAAGGATCCCGGGCTCGGCTACGCCACCACGTTCCTGCGCCAGATGGAGGACGTCCTCGGCACCTGCCTCGAGCGCGGCGTCAAGGTCGTCGCCAACGCCGGGGGCCTCAACCCCGAGGGCCTGGCGGCCAAGATCACCGAGCTGAGCCCGAAAGCCCGTGTCGCCTACCTCACCGGTGACGACCTGGCCCCGACGATCAAGGCCCTGCAGGCCGAAGGCCACGAGTTGACCAACCTCGACACCGGCGTGCCGCTGGCCAAGGCCGAACTCCCCGTGGTCACCGCGAACGCCTACCTCGGCGGCTGGGGCATCGCGGCGGCGCTGCGGGCCGGCGCGGACGTCGTCATCTGCGGCCGGGTCACCGACGCGAGCCTGGTGACCGGGCCCGCGGCCTGGTGGCACGGCTGGCGCCGGGACGACTGGGACGCCCTGGCCGGCGCGGTGGCCGCCGGGCACGTCATCGAGTGCGGCGCGCAGGCCACCGGCGGCAACTACAGCTTCCTGGACGAGATCACCGACCGCCGCTACCCGGGGTTCCCGATCGCCGAGGTCGCCGCCGACGGCAGCAGCCTCATCACCAAACACGACGGTACCGGCGGGCTCGTCTCGACCGGCACCGTCACCGCCCAGCTGCTCTACGAGATCGGCGAACCCGCCTACCTCAACCCCGACGTGGTCGCGCACTTCGACACCATCGGCCTCGAGCAGGCCGCGCCGGACCGGGTTGCGCTGACCGGCACCCGCGGCAGCCCGCCGACCGACGGCCTCAAGGTCGCGCTGAACATGCTCGGCGGCTACCGCAACACGATGACCATGGTGATCACCGGGCTTGATATCGAGGCCAAGGCCGAGCACGCCCGGAACCTGCTATTCGCGCGGCTCCCCGAGTTCGAGGAAGTCGACGTCCGGCTGCTGCGATACGACCGCCCGGACGCCCCGGCCAACGAGCTTGCCGTCGCCCACCTGCGCGTCACCGTCAAGGACCCCGACGAACGGAAGGTGGGCCGGGCCTTCTCCGACGCCATCACCGAACTCGCCCTGGCCGGATACGCCGGCTTCCACACCACCACCCCGCCCGCCGCGGCGAGCGCCTACGGGGTCTACTGGCCCGCCCTCATCCCGGCGCGCCTGGTCACGCAGCAGGTACATCTGCCGGACGGAAGCACCGTGGCCGTTCGGCCCCATGACCATGCTCCCCGTCCCCAGGGCCAGGCCGAGCCGGCCCCCGGACCCCAGCCCGAGGGTCCGCCGGTCGCGGTCCCGCTCGGCCGGCTGTGCGGCGCACGGTCCGGTGACAAGGGCGGCAACGCCAACGTGGGCCTGTGGGCGGTCAGCCCCGCCGCCTACGCCTGGCTGCGCCGGCACCTGACCGTCGAGGTGTTCCGTGAGCTGCTCACCGAGGCCGCCGACCTGGAGGTCCACCGCTACGAGCTGCCGAACCTCCGCGCCCTCAACTTCGTCGTCCATGGCCTGCTCGCCCCCGGCGTGTCCGCCGCCACCCGGCCCGACCCGCAGGCCAAGGGCCTGGGGGAGTACCTGCGTTCCCGGATCGTCACGGTCCCGGCGGACCTGGTGGCCGCTTCTCCAGGAACGCGCGGATGAACTCCTGCGCCTCGTCGCTGGCGAACAGCCGGGCCGACAGCGCCGCCATCTCCGGTCCTGCCGCGTCCAGCCGCTGCCGTCGCGCCGCCGTCAGCAGCTTCTTGGTCTCCGCCGCCCCCTGCGGCGAGGTTTCGCGGATCTGCGCCACCAGCCCGTCCACTACGCTGTCGAGCTCTTCGCCTTTACAGGCCACCGTGATCAGGCCCAGCCACGCCGCCGCCGGCGCCCCGAAGGTCTCGCCGGTCAGGTAGTAGCGGGCGGCCTGGCGCGGATCCATGATGTCCAGCGTGGTCAGCGAGATCATCGCCGGGGCCAGGCCGATCCGCGCCTCGGTGAACGCGAACGACGCGCCCTCCGCCGCGACGGCCAGGTCGCACGCGCCCACGATGCCCATGCCGCCCGCCCGGACGTGCCCGGCGATCCGCGCGATGACCGGCTTCGGCAGCTCCACGATGAGCCTGAGCAAGGTCATGATCGCGTCGGTGCCCAGCGAGCCGGTGCCCGCGGCCGCCAGGTCGGCGCCGGAGCAGAACACCCGGCCCGTGTGGGTGAGCACCACCGCCCGCACGCCCCGGTCCGCGCCCGCCTCGCCCAGCCGGTCCGTCAGCTCCGCGACGAGCCGAGCGGACAGGGCGTTGCGGTTGTGCGGCGAATCCAGGGTGACGGTGGCGACACCCACGCCCGCCTCGTACCGTACGAGCCCGCTCGTCTCAGTCAACCCCGCAAAACCCCCTGACGTGGTCGGCACATTTATACCGAACGGATCGTGGTGCGTCAGCCACCTCCCGCGATATGCCAGCCTCTCCCAGAGTTTGCCCTGAATGCGAGCTCCTGGTCTGAGAGCATGAGACGCCTGGATAACAGGAGCGGCTTTCATGGCGATTGGGGATTCGGTCGACCTCGGCGAAGACCAGCACGCCCGCCATGACACCCTGCGCGCCATCCTCACCGGGGCCGAACTGCGCAGCGCGCTGGACGGCGGGCCCGGCTACCCTCCCGACCTGCACGCCCGGCTGGCGGGCGAGCTGGGCCTGTCGGGCTGGACGATCCCGGAGGAGTTTGGCGGGTTCGGCAAGTCCCAGGTCGAGGCGTGCGCGATCCACGTCGAACTCGGCCGGGCCCTGTACCCCGGGCCGTTCCTGCCCAGCTCGGTGGCGGCCGGCGCGCTGCTGGCCACCGGTCACCGTGAGGCCTGCGAACGGTGGCTCCCTCAGCTGGCCGCCGGGTCGGTGGCCGGGACCGTGGCGGCCGCCGACGAGGCCGGCCACTGGAGGGCCGACGGTATCCGGGCCGACTACGGGACCGGAGGCTGGCGGCTGTCCGGCCGGCGGTGGTACGTCGTCGCGGCCCACGTCGCGGGCATCGTGGTGGTCCCGGCGGTAACCGAGACCGGCCAGGCGATGTTCCTGGCCGAAACGGGATCCCGGGGCCTGGAGGTCTCCCGCCAGCTGGACCTGGACCTGACCCGGCGGGTCAGCATCATCACCTTCGAGGCCGCCCCGGCCGTGCTGCTCACCAAGGACGCGACCGCCGCCCTGGCCCGGGGCGAGCGCGAGTTCCTGATCGCGACCGCCGCCGAGGCCGCGGGCGGTATCGGCTGGTGCCTGGACGCGAGCCTGGCTCACGTCAGGGGCCAGGGCGGTTCCTTCGAAGCGGTCGCCAGCTTCTGCGTCGACATGCTCGCCGACCTGGAGAATGTCGCGGCCACCGCGCGGTACGCCGCGGCCGCGACCGACGTCAGCGCCTCCGACGCCCAGAAGGCGGCCCGACTCGCCGCCCTGCGCGCCGGAGAGTCCTACCGCCGCGCGGCCGAAGGCGCCATCGGCCTGCTCGGCGAGGCCCGGGAGCACGACGCACAGCTGTACTACCGGCGGGCCTGGTCCGCCGAGCGGCTGTCCGGCGGCCCGCAGGCGCACCGGGATGCTCTATTTGTCGCCCCGGACCCGCCCTATGCTGCCCGGTTAGCTGAATCAGGGCTGGTGCTCCGCGTATCTCCCCTAGGATTCCCCGTAATCGATCGGTTGCTGTGTGTGACAATCGTCAAGGGGAAACGTGCGGAGCGTTCACTGGTTGAGGACTGTCGCAGTGCTGGCCATCGTGATATCCGGGCTCCTGCTCGGCGGGGGAGTGCACGCGTCCGCGGGCGGCGGCGCGGCCATCGGCTACAGCGCCGTCACCCTGAAGGCCGGAACCGGGAGCGCCCCGGCCGGCGGCGCGTTCGACGCGTCCGTGACCGTCGCCAACGCATCGTCGGCCCAGACGGCGTACGAGGTGACCGTGGCGTTCGGCCTGCCGCGCGGCCTGGTCGTGACCGGCGTCCAGATGACGGGCGGCGTGCCCGGATGGCACTGTGACCGTCCGGCTCTGACCTGCACCGGGACCGTACCGGCCGGGGCGTCCGGCCGGATCGGCCTCTCCGGGCGCCTGCCGGCCGATGCACGGCCGGGCGGCTCCTACACGCTGACCGCCCGCGTCGCCGTCCGCGGCACGTCCCAGCTGCACGGCAGGATTAGTGCTCCGGTAACGGTCTCGGTACGCGCGGCCGCGCCCGTCACCAGGGGAGCGGGCGTGCCCCTCGCGGTGCTCGTCCTGGGCGTCCTGCTGGTCGGCGGGGTAGTGCTCGTCGGCTTCGCCGTGCGCCGATGGTCCGCTACGGCTAATGAATACCAAGGGCGCCGACGCCGGCCTGCACATCGCCTGTTATGGCGCCCGCTCACCGGGCCTGCCCGGAGCCGGATGCGTTCGAACCTAGCCGGGCTGGGTTCTTTCGCATGCGCGGCCCGGCACCCGCCACCGCCCCGGCCTCCGTTAATCTCATGGTCACCGAGCTGAACCTAAGTAGTCAAAGCACTATGTGATCGGCTCGGCGCGCAGCCCGCCGGGTGCGGCCACGGTGCTGAGGCCGGTACGCTGGCTGCGATCCGGATGCATGGCATGGTAGCCAGCACCGAGGGCGCATAGCTCAGTGGTAGAGCACTCGCCTTACAAGCGAGAAGCCGGTGGTTCGAACCCACCTGCGCCCACCGAAGGTTTCGCAGCTAGGTCGTCATTTTGAAACACTAATCGGAGGCTCGGGAAGCACAGCGGGAACCACCGGTGCATGCTCCCTGATGAAAGAAGCGTGTCCAACGGCCATGGCAGCATCCCTCCGACCATCAGGGCGCGCCGCGCCGACGGCAGGCGCCCACGGCACTGGAGCGGCACACAGTCATAGGCTCGTTGGTCCGGTTGACCTGTGTCATCGGCCGCTGACCGATCTTCGGGCCGCACGTTTTGGCATGCTCATCTGCCGATGAGCGGACGAATGCCTTGCTTCTAGGATCTTCGTTCACAAGAGCATCGGTTATCTGTATGCTGACGAACGTGCAGGGTGCTCTCTACTTTCCGTTCATTGCCGTTCCGCCTACGGCCTGGTGGACTCGAATAATGCTGTACTGGGATAACGTAGGCACAATTGTGCCGGACCCATACATCCAGGATCCTGAACTGCACAGCCAGTACACGCTTGAACTAATCCGGGCGGGACTATTGCATCAGGTCCTCCCTCAGAATGCGGGAAATAGCCTTGAGAAGAACTTTGGAAGGTATCTGCATCTGCTGTCCGGTCAGGAGATTGACCGCAGAAGACGTAACTTCATAAGCGGACATACCGCCCTAGTAAGTCGCGACAAGTGGCTGACTTACAGAGGGGGCTTGCGGGAGATTCAGCGTCTCGGCCTGGCGGCTCCAGAAACCTTTACCAAGTCGGGCAGCTGGATCCCAGTTGAAGCCGCTACAGCACAGGAATTCATGGCAGCGCTGGCGCTAAGCCTCTGTGAAACGGCGGGCGTGCGGGGATGGCGCAGTAGCGATCGAAATATCTCAGAGATATGGGTTCCAACAACGAATAGATCGGGTGCGATCCATGCGCTCTTGGCAGGGCTGGAACCTGTGCCAGACGACTTCTTCGATGCAGAACGGAGTCATATAAGAATACAGGGGGAGATGCGTGCCGTCGAGGTGCGCACCCATCTAATGGAGCGGTTGTTGCCCGTTCCTGAGACTACCGTTCCTGTAAGTAAGCTCATAGAGTTCCGAAATAAGCACGGCGATCTGCTGCCAGCATTCCGAAGGTATCTAGAGAGCAAGATCGACGAGTCATTGATGATTCCAGATCCAATTCTTCGATCCAGATTCATGGATCGCATCGAAGATGAGTTGCTAGAGCGGTCTCAGGAGGCCGAGGTATATCTCCAAGAACTAGGTCTCGAACGTATTAGTCGGTCGTCACTACTCCGCATTCTAAAGTTCATTCCCGTGCTGAAGGACCCTATCGAAACCGCTCAAGATCTAGCAGAGAGCCTCCGAACAAGTCAAGGGCTTGAGGCAGAGCCGTTGGCTTACCTTGCTTTTGCGCATGTTACATTCACGCCACCAGTACAGGTGTATAGAGTCGATCCAACGACTGGCAGACCTCTGATCGAGGCGTTTTCAGTGTAATTGCATAAACCTGCACATTTAAGGTCAGCCTAACAGCAGGAATCCAGTTGGTCAGACGCGACAACTTCACCTACATGACTCTTGGGGACATACTCTTTTGCCGCGATGAGGTGCGGTATTGAGCTGTCAGCTGACGAGATCCTTGGTGAGCCAGATGATCAGGTCGTCATCCATGGTCACCTGCATGCCTTTGCTGAGGGGCCGCTGGCCCCGGCATGCGCCCCGGCCGTCGGGGATATAGCCGCGCCGTCCGTACAGCCGCTGAGCCGGGCCGTACTCGTCGAACAGGCCGACGGTAATGCCCAGCGTGGCGATGCCCCGATCGCGGACAAGCTCCTCGGCCGCGTCCATCAGCAGTGTCGCGACGCCCTGCCGCAGGAACGGCCCGGCCACCGCGATCTGGTGAACCAGCGGAATGCCGCGGCTCCGGAATCCGGCGTAATTGGACTCCCATACGATCGCGGCGTAACCGATGACATCGGGACCGTCCGTGGCGATGAAGCTCGCGCCGTCCGGTTCCGCGTGGTCGGCCAGGTAACTCCGCGTCTCGGCCTCGCCGTCACTGACCCACTCGATGAGGAACCGGATGGCCGACTCGGAATTGCCCTCGTCGACGGGCTGGACGGCAATGTCGGAAATGCCCATAGCACAACACTGTTTCAGAAACCCTCCAGCGTAAGCTTTCTGCGGATCTCTATCTAATTGTTAGTATCGTTCTAATTTCGGCACGGCGCGCCTAAAAGACAGCGGCTCCTCGCATCGGTAGAAAGAAGGTGCGAACCCAAAAACTTCCACCGATGGAGGAGCCGTTGCGTTACCATCGTACCTTCGGACTGGATGCCGAACAACTCGATGAACTTAAGGCGCGTATCGAAGATATCCTGCCCGATCCCTGGGATAAGGGAATCGGGCGGCCGAAGAGCCTCTCGTTGCGGGAAGCGATCATGGTAACGCTGCTCTACAAGCGGCAGAATATTATCGAAGAAGTTATTGCCGATCTTTTTGGAGTCTCCCAGGGCACCGTCTCGGAGATCGTCACGGAATTCACCCCACTGATCGCGCAGGCTACCGAAGAGTTCCGGCCGGACTTGGAGGAGGCGAAGCAGATGACCCGGGGTCGGCTAGCGCTGGTAGACGGCACGTTGTGGCCATGCTGGTCATGGGACCATGCCCCCGAGATGTGGGCCGGGAAATATAAGACTACCGGCCATGGCAGCCTGATTATCGGTGACGAATTCGGGAACATAATCTTCGTCTCGGGCCCGGCTCCCGGATGTGACCATGACATGAAGAAGCGGGAAGGCGAGGTGGAGGAGATTCTCGACCTTGCCGGATCGGTTATCGCAGAGCATACGCCCAGCGACGTACTCTCGTGCCGCGCACTGCTCGGTGGACTTTGGGCAAGGAGGCATCAGTCGCTTGGGTTGTAACCGCTGAGCAGCCATAATGTAGCGTTCAGTCGCCCGGCGGCAGCGCACGAAGGAGAGGTGCCCGCAGCACGGGGCGCGGCAGATCTGCGGACCTGAGCATGGCGGGGCGCGGTAGGCCCGCGGCAGGCTGCCTGAGCGGTTCGCGGTCCCGCGTCCCCGACCGGTCCTGGAGACCCGGCCCGCAAGGTGGCCGCCAACCCGCAACCCCTGTACACGCTGCTGTCAGCGCTGCGCGGCCCAGGGACCCACACCGGAGACCCGATCCACCCTGATGTGGGTGATATATCCGGGCGGTGGGCTGTCCATGGGCGGAAAGCGGACATCCGGGCCAAGATAGATGCGGGCGAGTCGCTGGAGAAGTTCGGCAGCACCTCCCTCGGTGATGCGGGCGGTGCCGTAGATGACCAGGTACTCGTTCAGGCCCATGGCGTTGCGCTTGTCAGTTTCGATGGACAGCGCGACACGGCTGTCGTTGCGGATATTGCGCACCTTGCGGTGCTCGGGAAGGTGGCCCGCCACGACCTCGTCTCCGTCCAGGCCCACCCATACGACGCTCACCTGGGGACTGCCGTCCGGGTTCAAGGTCACAAGGTGCGCCAGGGCCGGGGACTCCAGCACAACACGGGCGCTGTCGGGCAGCGACGTCATGACGCGACGCTAGCAGCAAGCGCCGCCGGTCAGCATCACAGACAGCCCCAGAACTGCGCGGGAACCGGCACCAGCCGCTGCCGCCGGCCGCAGGATTGCCGCGCAGCGTCGGTGCCGAGGTGACCGGCTCGGCTGGTGCTCACCTCCCAGCGGGCCCCGTATCCGCTTCGGCTGCACGGCGGCGGCCGGGCCTGGCACTGGGATCATCCAGCACAGGGATGGTCCCAGCGAGCACGGAACCCCCCCGAAAGGCGGCCGGATGAACGATCCCGCTTGGCGGGAGGAGATCGGTCTCCGGTCGACATCAATCCGGTTGGGTGATAGGCCTGTCGCCAGAGGCAGCGGGTGTACCGCTGCCTGATGATCTGCCCGGAAATCCTGCCAGTGAGGTGTCCCCTGCCTGGCCCGTTTGCCACCGCGACAGCTGTCCGGCCCGCTGCGGCTGGCCAGTGGTCGGCCTCCATCCATCCCGGCTGGGACATCGCCGGTAGTGCCAATGGCGGCTATCTGCTCGCCGTGGCCACCCGGGCCCTGGCCGGCGCCACGGGACGCCCGGACCCGGTGACGGTCACCGCGCACTACCTGTCCCCTGGCCAGCCGGGCAGCGTCCGCATCACTACCCAGATCCTCAAGGAGGGAAAGCGCTTCGCCACGGCCTCCGCGACGATGTTCTCCGGCAGTCGCCCGCTGCTGGCCGTGCTGGGCACGCTCGGTGACCTGTCCCAAGCCCAGGGTCCCGAGCTCGTCGAGGGCGCGCCCCCCGAGCTGCCCCCGCCCGAGCAGTGCGTCCGCCTGCATCCGACCGATACCTTCTCGCCCCCGTTCATGGGCAGGGTCGATCTGCGGCTTCATCCCGACGATGCCGTCTTCGCGACCGGGCGGCGATCCGGGCGGCCGCTGATGCGGGGCTGGTTCCGGCTCCCCGACGCCGAGCGCGTCGACAGCCTCGCCCTGCTGTGCGCGGTCGACGCCTTCCCGCCCACCGCCTTCAACGCCCGGCTGCCGGTCGCGTGGACGCCGACGGTCGAGCTCACCGCGCATATCCGGGCCAACCCGGCGCCCGGCTGGCTCCGCTGCCGCTTTTCGACCCGATTCGTCACCGCCGGCTTCCTCGAAGAGGACGGCGAAGTCTGGGATAGCACTGGGCGCCTGGCTGGCCAGTCGCGTCAGCTCGCCCTCGTCCCCCGGAACTGATACCCAGCCGTCCACCCCTCCAGCCGGTCCCCGAAGCTGACCCGGCCGCGAATCTCCGAGAAGGGCACTTGCGGGGCCGCGCGGAAGTGGTCATCCTGATCGGCGCCGTGACCGGGCCCGGCGGCGGTAACCAGCTCAACACCGCTAGGCGCTAAGTGCAGGAATTGCCTCTGCGGACTTCGACCATACGAACGGGTAGAACCGCCCGCAGCCGATAAAGCAACGCCGGGGAGCAGATCAACCTGGGCGTCCAGCAGCGTCACGCTCTGCGGTTGACCCGACAGCCTCTTGCCGAACAATATCCGCCTTCTGTCCGGGCGTGGACTGAGTTCCGGTCAATGCACTGACGATACAGATCGGGCAATCTAGCCGATGTGCGTGCGGTCTTGTGGTTCATCCGATCGCGGCCTCGTGGGTCCTATTGGTCGTTGACGGCCGGAGCGATGTCACGGGCAGGGTGGAACCCCCGGCCCGTGACATCGGTATGTTCTACTGCGATCGGATGTAGAGCTCGTCCGCGTCGTAGGTGGTGGGCTGCATGTCCGGGACGCGGGAGATCATGCCGGTCGCCTGGAACGCGGGGAACAGCTGCTCGGCCGCGTAGCGGTCGGCGTGCGCCTGGGACTGCCACATGGTCACCACGTGCAGGCCGTGGTCGTCCGAGCCGGCCGCCCAGGCGAGCAGGCCGTCGATGTCCTGGGGCGGGTTGTGCTTGGCGGAGACGGCGCGGAAGTCGTCGATCGTCGCCCCAGGGGTGGTGGTGGCGTAGACGTAGGTCATGGTGTCCTGCCTTTCGGTTGCTGGTTACCGGACAGGACGAACGCTACGGAGCCGCCGCGGCCGTGCCATCGTGCGAATTACTCACCGCCATACTCATTCGGCGGGCGGTGCCGGGGCTGCGGGTGCGGGCGATGTGCTCGACCAGGCCGCGATCTGGCTCCGGTTGCTGAAGTCCAGCTTGACCAGGATGTGCTGGACGTGGTTCTGCGCGGTGCGTTCGGAAAGGTACAGCGCCGCGGCGATCTGCCGGTTGGTCATCCCCTGCCTGACCAGCCGGGCGACTTCCCACTCACGCGGGCTGAGCGGCGACGACTCCGGCTCGGTCGGCAGGCGGGCGCGCAGGTCTCCGATCCGCTGGCTGAACGGCGCCATGCCGAGGCGGTGTGCGTCCGGGGCCGCCGCGGCGAGCAGAGCGCGGGCCCGGTCCGCGTCGGCCCGGGTGCCGCGCCGGGCCAGGGCGGCGGCCAGCTCGACCCGGGCCTCGACGGCAAAGCCGGCGGCGCCGATCGCGGCACAGATGGTGGCCGCCGCCTCCAGGTCGGCGATGGCCGCATCGAGCGAACCGAGCGCCGCAGCCTGCCCCACATCTCCACCCAGGCGCTGCCGGCCTGGCGGGCCGCATCGAGCATCCGTTCCGCGATGACGGTGCGTTCGGCGCTTCCGCCCGGGCCGCTGCGCGCCAGCTGACGGGCGCGCAGCGCGTCCACCAGGGCGGCCGGATCGCCGGTCAGGTTGGCGGCATCGAGCGCCTCCCGGCTGGCCTCGTCCGCGCGTCCGTACTCTCCCCGGTACACCAGGACCTGGGCGTGCCGGGCCAGGACCCGGGCCCGGAGGGGGTCGGCCAGCTCGGGCCCGGCCAGCGCCCGCTCGCAGATGCGGCCGATCTCGCTGTCCCATCCGGTGTCGCCGAGGGGGTCCATCTCCAGGCCGGCCCGGGCCAGCAGCACATGGTCGCCGCGGCGCTCCGCGCGCTGGGCCAGGCCGGTCAGGGCGTCATGCCAGCCGGGCAGGTCGCCGCCGCGGTACAGCGCGGCCGCCAGCGCCAGCTCGAGCCGGTCGCGTTCGGCCTCGGAGATCTCGCCCTGCCCGACTGACAGCGCCTGCCGGTACAGCCGCGCGGCCTCCTCGAACGCGAGGTCCTCCGCGGCCACGTCGCCCGCCGCCTCGCACGCCCGCGCCGCGCGGACGCGGTCGCCGGGCAGCGAGCCCGCCACCCGGTGGTAGGCGAGTTCGGCCAGGTGCGGTCGCAGCTGCCCCTGGTACAAGCGCTCGATCGCGTCGGCCGCCGCGTTGTGCCAGCGCAGCTGGTCTGCGGCACTGAGCCGGGCCACCACCGCCGCGTGCACCAGCGCGTGCGAGAAGCGGTAATCGCCCGGGCGATCGCCGGCCACCAGGAAGCCCGCCGCCTGGCACTCATCGACCGGGTTGAGCAGCGAGAGCACGGCCGTTCTGAGCAGCTGGGCGACGACCCCGATGGAGAAGCTGTTGCCCACCACCGCCGCGGCCCGCAGGACCTCCTGGCCGCGCGGACCGAGCCGCGCGATGCGGTCCGAGGTGGCGTCGAGGACGGTAGCGGGCACCGATCCGGGCGCGGCGTCGGGATGCTCCGCGCGCATCCGCACCAGCTCGCGGATGAGAAACGGGTTGCCGCCCGTCTCCGTGCGCACCGCGCCGGCCTGCTCCCGCGACGCGGCCTGCCCGGCCGAGGCCAGCAGCTCCATGATGGCCTCGGCGGACAGGCCGGTCAGCTTCACCCGTTCGGTGTTCGCGTCCGCCGCGAGCACCCGGATCTTCCCCCCGCCCCGGTCGCCCGGCGGGGCCGGCTCGCGGCATGTGGCCACGATCAGCAGCCGCAGGCCCCGCAGCTGGCGGACCAGGTGAGCCAGCAGGAGCAGCGACGGCTCGTCCGCCCACTGGACGTCGTCCAGGACCAGCAGCAGGCCATCCGGCTCCGCCGCCTGGGCCAGCCGCTGGCGCACCTCGCTGAACAGCGCGAACCGCTGCCCGCGATCAAGCTCAGAGCCGCTGCCCAGCGCGCGGCCCGCCGATCCGCCGAACACCAGCGACCACAGATCCAGCCCCGGGCCGGCATCCGGTTCGCCGGGCCGGTGGCCCGGCAGCTCCGGCCAGGCCAGGCGCCACAGCCCGTACGGCGGTGAGCTGTCCGGATCGGCCGAGCGCGCCCAGATGACCGCCACGCCGCGGGCGGCCGCCGCGGCCGCGACCTCCTCGGCGAACCGGGTCTTGCCGATCCCGGCCTCGCCCGTGCACAACACCAGGCGCCCGCGCCCCGCCCGCGCCTCATCGAGCAGGCCAGCCACCCGCGCCAGCTCACGGTCCCGGCCGACAAACGAGACGCCCGCCGTCCGCTCCTCCAGACCAGCCACAACGACAGACTAATCCCAGGCCAACTCGATCCCCCGCCGAGCAGAGGACAACCGGGGCCTGGCACAGTGAACGCAACGGTGCAGCCAAAGCGCAGACCGGAGCCATTGCCGTTCCCGCGGGCGACTGCCATCTCAACGGCGAAACCCATAAACGAAAAGACACCAAATGACCGACGTGACGACAGGCCAAGGCCAACCGCCGTTGCAGACGGCTGCAGCTTGACGCGGGCTGGTCCGGTGGGATCATCCGTTCATGACAGATGGTTTCGTGAGGGGCCCCGGCGAGGGCGAGCGGGTCTCGCCGGCCATGACGCTCAAGGTGGGCGACAAGAACTCGCAGGCCTGGTCGATGTTTGAGGTGGTGGACATCGGGCCGGGCTTTGACGTCGGCGCTCACCTGCACCGTAACGCCGAAGAGCTGTTCTATGTCCTGGAGGGCCACCTCGACCTGCTCGCCTTCGAACCGCGGGTCCGGACTCCGGGCCACTGGCAGGGCTGGGAGTCGCACACCGGGGCCACGGTGGCCCGCGGCGGGCCAGGCAGCATGATGTATGTCCCGCGCGGCTGCCCGCACGCATTCGCCAATCCGGGTCCCGGCCCGGCCCGGATGATCTTCCTGGTTTCCCCCTCCGGCCACGAGCACTACCAGAGGGAGCTCGCCGAGCTGGTCGCCAGCGCGGCAGGCCCGCTTGACGCGGCGATCGCCGAGCTGCGCGCCCGCCATGACATCGAACAACTCACCCCCCAGGTGATGCCCGGGCGCCCGTAACAACACGCCCGCATCTCGCCGCCGCCGCGATGGCCGCTGGCGGCGCGAAGCCCGGCAGGTCCAGCTGGCCGGGCGATCAACGCCGTTACGGAACGTGCTGGCGCGTACTTACAAATCAATCAAGTGCGCGAACCGCCGATCTGGCGCTGGCTCGGGAGAATTACATGATTGCGGTGCCGGCGCGGGAATGTGTGTTATGCGCGTGCAGCTCGGGGCCTTGTGGCCGGGCCCGGCGTTCCCTGCGCTGGCTGGATGGGCAGGCGCGGCGGGGACGCTGCCCGTGCCGGGTATTAACCAGGTGCGTGGCGTGCGGAGGTGGTGGCAGCATCGGGGGATGGGCGAGCCTGATGGCCGTGAGGAGCGGCTTGAGGCGTGGGGCAGCGGCAGCCAGGTCTCCAAGGCCAGCCGCCGGGATGGCGTGGTCTACCGTGACCCGGGCCCGCAGAGCGAGACGGTGCTGGGGTTCCTGCGGCATCTGGGGGAAGCCGGTTTTGCCGGCGCGCCGAGGGTGGTCGGTCGCGGGTTCGCGCCCGATGGCCGGGAGATGCTCAGCTACATCGAGGGGTCGAGCCCTCATCCGCGACCGTGGGCTGAGGAAGCGGTCGCCGGGGTGGGCCAGCTGCTGCGCGGCCTGCACGCCGCGGCCGCGACCTTTGCCCCTCCGCCCGGCGCGTGCTGGAGGCCGTGGTTCGGCCGGGAGCTGCCCGGGTCGCGGCCGGTGTTCGGGCACTGCGATACCGGGCCGTGGAACATCATCGCCCGGGTCGGCCTGCCGATCGCGCTGGTCGATTTCGAGTTCGCCGGGCCGGTGGACGCGGTGTGGGAACTGGCCCAGACCGCGTGGCTGAATGCGCAGCTGCACGACGACGACGTTGCCGAGCGGTGCGGGCTGCCCGGCGCCGCCGTCCGGGCCCGGCAGCTCAACCTGATCCTGGACGGTTACGGCCTGCCCCGCCGCGACCGCGGCGACTTCGTTGACAAGATGATCACCTTCGCCGTACACGACGCGCGCGCCGAGGCCATCAGATACCACGTCACCCCGGCTACTGCCAGCGGGGCAAGCCCGGGCGGGTACCCGTACGCCTGGGCCATCACCTGGCGCGTCCGCAGCGCCTCATGGATGCTCACCCACCGCGCCATGCTCCAGCGCGCCATCGCCTGACACCGCTCACCGCGTGCCGACCGCACGCCCAGGCCGGTCGCCATCCCCGCGCCGCCGCAGGCCGGAAGCCCACTGCCACGCCCGGTAACCACAAGTCGGCACGTTCAGCGCCCTGTAACCGCCGATCTGCAGTGCGTCCTGAAAGGGGAGTGAGGCGATGTAGAAGGTCGCCGGCACGAACCGTGCTGTGCCAGTGATGGAGGTAGGTCCTCCGGATTCGCCGTGCAGGCGGGAAAAGCGCGAGTCAGTGACCCTTGTCCTCGTCACCAGGACCAGCGTGGGCGAACCTGGCTCGGAGCGGGCGGGCGCGACCGCCGCTGCGCCTACGATAAGCGAGCCCACCACACAACGGAAGCCCTGCATGTCAGGACTGGCGGCGCTGCCCGCGCCCACCCATATGGCCGACCAGCCTCATGCCTCAAGAAGCTGCTGCAGGCCCGTTAAGCCTGCTTCGTAACGGATGTTCTGCGCACACAAGTTCGCATATGCCTACCACATCAGTAGGGATCCCTAATCGGCAGGTAGTTCGTGGCCTGGAGCGGTCGTCACATTGCGTTGACAATGCTGCCGGTTCCCGTGCTCGCAGCCGCCCGCGTGCGGTGCGCTCAGTTGGCCGCCGCTACCCGATAGGGCGGAAGAACGCACGCAGCTCCTGCGCGTAGAGCTCGGGCTCCTCGAACAACGCCAAGCGCCTGCCACGCGCGGCTCGGTCATCCCAACCACCACGCGAGATGCGGCAGGTCACCTCGGCAGCAGATCACCCCAGATGAGGGTCCTTAACGGGCTTTCGCGCCGATGTTCCCCGCGGTCCATTCCGAGGAGCCGTGAGTTGGCGACGGTGAACTACTACTGGAATGCCTCCCACTGAATCGTCACCGACGAGGAGGACACGATCGTCGTCCTCACCTCGTTGTTTCCGCTCGGATCCGGCATGTCGAGGAGCGTCGCGCCGGTGAGCCCGAAGGACGAGTTCTGGTTTCCGGCGACGCAGCTGAAGAGCTTGGCGTAGATGTTCTTGGTGTGAGTCCGCATGGTGTTCAGGGACACCGTGAGCTCGCGGGCGATGGCCGGGCCGTCCAACTCGCTTCCGAGCAGGCGCAGCACGTCCAGTTCGCGTTCGCTCAGTGGCTCGATCAAGGCCTGCTTGACGGGGCTGTCGTGACCGGTCTCTCCCATGGCGGCCAGCAGCCGACGGGCATAGTTCCCGGCGGTCCCCCGTTTCGCGAGCGCTCTTAGCAGAGAAGCCATAGGCGGGCCCTCATCGGCGAAGACCCGGACGTAGCCCTCCGGCTCAGCCAGCGTCACCGCCCGTTCCAGGCAGGCCAGCGCAGCCGGGATGTCCCCTAGCCGCCGGCGAGCGAGCGCCTGCAGCACCAGGATCTCGATGACCCGTCCCGTCCTCTCCCCTTCTTCCGCCGCCAGCAGGAGGCGCTCCAGGAGTTGGGTCGCCTCGTGAATGGAGGCCTCTGCACGCTCATCCTGGTACCGCGCCAAGAGCACCCTGGCCAGGGTGATGTGCTCGAACTCGCGTAGATAACTGAGGTCGTCAGCCACGGACAGGCCCTGCTCGTGCGCCCAGCCGAGAGCTTCACCGAGTCTGCCCTGCGCGATCCACACCCGTGCCCGCACCGCCGGGACCGGCCGTACATTGGGGAAGAAATCACCCACATACAGGCGTTCCGCCTCGTTGAGCAGGTCGAGTGCGCCGGCCAGATCTCCTTCAGCCTGGCGTATCCGAGCCATTGCGACCCGCCAGCGATACCGGTTCTGCGGCAACCCGATGTGCTCGCCTAGCTCCTGGCTTCTCAGCAGGTGCTGGGTGGCGGCATGCAAATCGTCGCGCTCGCGGTAGACCTCGCTCATGGCCCCCCCCCCCCCGCGTCTCGCAGTCGGGCCTCAACGCCCTCGAGCTCGCCGACAGCCAGCAATGCCCCGGCAAAGCCAACGCTGAGCACGGGCCTCACGCGGAACAGTTCGTCGGGAAGCGCCTTGAGCCAGCCGCGCAGCGTGGCCTCCTGCCTGGTCCTGCGCATGGCTGGGATCGCCAGCTCGACCAGGTCCGCCGCTCGCTCGAAATCCTCGGCGGCCAGCGCATGGCTGATGGCCTCGGACGGCTCGCCGTTCTGCTGGTACCACGCGCTCGCCCGCCGGTGCAGGTCCGGCACCTGGCCGGGCTGCTCGTCGAGCAGCCGCGCATTCAGCACGTCGGCGAAGAGCTGGTGGTAGCGGTACCACCGGCGGCGGTCATCGAGCGGGACCAGGAACAGGTTCCCTCGATCCAGCGCCTCCAACATGGCCTTGCTGCCACTCTGCCCCGTGACGGCATCGCACAGCGGACCGCTCAGCCTGCCGAAGATAGAGGTCTGCAGCAAGAAGGCCTGAACACGATCGGGCTGACGCTGCAGCACCTCCTCGGCCAGGTAGTCGACGACGTAACGATCATCTCCCGCGAAGCCGGCGATGAAGCCGGCGATGTTGTCTCGCCCCTGCATCGACAGCGCCGCCAGCTGGAGCGCGGCGATCCAGCCCTCGGTACGTCCCTCCAGCGCGGCCACGTCCCGCGCTGTCAGCTGCAGGCCCATTATCTCGTTGAGGTACGCCGCGGCCTCATCAGGGGTGAAGCGCAGCTCGGCCGCGCGGATCTCGACCAGCTCGCCGCGCGCTCGCCATCGTGCCAGCGGCAACGCGGGATCGGCCCGGCTGGCGATCACCACGTGCAGCCACGGAGGCAGATGGTCGAGCAGGAACGCCATCCCGTCCTGCACATCGCTCGCGTCGATGACGTGGTAGTCGTCGAGCACCAGTACGATATCGGCTGCGATGGTGCCCAGATCGTTAAGCAGAACGGTGAGCACTGTTTCGATCGGGGACGGCTGGGGCGCCTGCAGGAGGGGCAGCACACTCTCGCCGACCCCGGCTGCCACCGTCCGCAGCGCGGCGATCACATAGGTCCAGAAGGATGCGGGATCGTTGTCGGCCCGGCCGAGCGACAACCACGCGACAAGCCGCTCATCGGCAGGCGCGGCCGGTCCCGCCGCCAGCCACTCGGTGAGCAGCGTCGTCTTGCCGAAGCCAGCGGGTGCGGAGACGAGCGTCAACTTCGACTCGGTCCCACGGTCCAGCCGCTCGATCAGCCGCGGACGCGGCACCAGACCACGCCGCGACCTCGGGACATAGAACTTCGTCTCGAGCAGGGGCGCAGGCAGCAGAGAATCTCTTGGGTGGTCAGCTTCCTCCGGCGGAGCGACCAGCTGAGCCGGAGCCGGGCTGGCTGGGTCGCTGGCTGGGCCGAGCGACGGGTCCTGGGCCAGGATGCGGGCCTGGAGTTCCCGCAGCGCCGGGCCGGGGTCCAGGCCCAGCTCGCCGGCCAGGTGATCACGGACTTCGGCGTAGGCGCGCAAGGCCTCGGCCTGGCGTCCGCTCCGGTACAGGGCCAGGATGAACAGCTCCCACAGGCGCTCGCGCAGCGGGTGTTCCCGGCACAACCCCTGCAGCTCGCCGGCCAGCTCGCCGTGCCGCCCCAGCGCCAGGTCGGCGCCGGCCCGGGACTCGGTCGCCACCAAGGTCAGCTCATCCAGCCTGGCCCGTTCGGCATCAAAAAAGCCCGCATAGGCGAACTCGGCCAGCGGCTCGCCGCGCCGCAGCCCGCCCTGGGCACCGACCGCTACCCGCCGTTCAGCCTCGGGCAGGAGCCGGACTACCCCGCCACGCTGGACGTCGCCTACCCGCAGCGGCTCTCCCGCGGCCTGGTCCTGGTCAAGTGGTGGCTGCTGGCGATCCCGCAGTATGCCATCGTCGCGGTGTTCGCCGGCGGCGCCGCCTACACCCGCACAGGAGGCTTCGGGCACACCTGGCCGGCCGATGCCCTCTCCGGCGGCCTGATCGGGCTGCTGGTGTGCTTCGCGGCGATCACGCTGCTGGTCACGGGCCGCTACCCGCGCGGGCTGTACGACGTCGTCGTCGGCATGAACCGCTGGGTGGTGCGGGTCATCGCCTACGCCGCCTTGATGACCGACGCCTACCCGCCGTTCCGTCTGGACCAGGGCGGGACCGGCACCCCCGCCGCCCCCGCACCCGATGACCTCGCACCCGCATCGGCCGCCTGGGCCCCGCCCCCGGCCGCACCGGTCAGCTGAGGGACCCTGTGGCCGCCCCGGCACAAGACGTGATCATCTCTGCAGCATGTCCCGAACGGCAGCCGGCCCGGACTCCAGGCCAGTGACACTCCGAGCTGGCTGAACCAGCCAGTTCGATCCGGGTGAAAGGACAGACCATGGAATACAAGGTGCTCAGCGGGCCATTCAACGCCGGCGAGCTCGAAAGGGACCTCAACGGCTACGCCGCCGAGGGGTGGCGGGTGGCCGGCACGTTTCAGGCCATCAGCTGGGTGAAGCCGGGAACCCCGACGGTGATCGTGCTCGAGCGCGCGAGGGCCTGAGGGCGCCATGACCGCTCTGTCTTGGTCCGCGCTGGTCATCGGGGCCGCCCTGACACTGCTTTTGTTCGCGTTTGTCGTGCGCCGCCTGATCGGCGTGCGCGTGCCGGTGCCGCGCACACTGGCGGCCGGCATCGTCGCGGTGCTGGTGTTCTCGCCGGTCGTCACGGCCATGATCGGCGGCCCGGGGTTTCCCCGGAAGGGCAGCGCGCTGCCGGCCCTGTGGTTCGTGATCCTCGGGGCGGTCATCGCGCTGCTGGCCGGCATGGTCTTCCTGGTCATCGCCGAGGCGCTGGTGCCCAGCGGATCGGTGCCCGGGCCGGTCTACGTGCTGCGGGCCACGCGAGGGCGGATGGGCCGGGCGGGGCGCTACTGGCAGATCAGCAGGATCCTGGCGCGGCGCGGGCTGCTGCCGTATGCGCGGGGCGGGCGCCGGTCCGAGCTGGCCACCCCGGAAGGCCGGGCCCGGCTGGCCCGCTCGGTGCGGCTGGCCATGGAGGACGGCGGGGTCACCTTCGTCAAGCTCGGGCAGGTGCTGTCCACCCGCCGCGATCTTCTCCCGGCTGAGTTCACCGCCGAGCTGAGCCGACTGCAAGACGACGCGGCCGGGGTCCCCTGGCCCGCGATCGAGCAGGTGCTGCGGCCCGAGCTGGGAGCGGAGGTGAGCGAGCTGTTCGCCAGCTTCGACCCCACGCCGATCGCCGCCGCGTCCATCGCCCAGGTCCACGCCGCGACTCTGCGGTCCGGGGCCCGGGTCGTGGTCAAGGTACGCCGCCCGGACGTCAGCCAGACCGTGGACAGGGACCTGGATATCACCGGGCGGCTCGCGGCCCGGCTGGAGCGCAGCACCAGCTGGGGCCGGGCGGTCGGCGCCGCCGGGCTGGCCGCCGGGTTCGCCGCCGCCCTGCGCGAGGAACTCGACCTGCGGGTAGAAGCACGCAACATGACCTCGGTGGCCGCCGCATCGGACGGCCGCGGCGGCATCGCCATCCCGGTGCCCTACCAGCCGCTGTGCACCGCCCCGGTGCTGGTGATGGAGCGCCTGGACGGGCGGCCCCTGGCCACGATAGACCCCAGCACGCCCGCCGGGGTGCGCGCCGCGCTGGCCCGCGGCCTGCTGGACTGCCTGCTCCGCCAGGTCATGCTGGAGGGCACCTTCCACGCCGACCCGCACCCGGGCAACGTCCTGCTGCTGGCCGACGGCAGGCTCGGCCTGCTGGACTTCGGGTCCGTCGGCCGCATCGACGCCGGGCTGCGCACCGCGCTGCAGCGGCTGCTGCTGGCCCTGGACCGGGGCGACCCGGCCGGCCTGGCCGACGCGCTGCTGGAAGTGGTCGAGCGGCCCGGGGAGCTGGACGAGCCGCGCCTGGAACGGATGCTGGGCCGGTTCCTGGCCCGGCACACCGGACCCGGGATCACCCCCGACGTGACCATGTTCACCGACCTGTTCCGCATCGTCTCCGAGCACGGGCTGGCGGTACCACCGGAGATAGCGGCGGTGTTCCGGGCGCTGGCCACGATGGAGGGCACGCTCACCGCCCTCGCCCCCGGCTTCGACATCGTTGCCGAAGCCCGCCGGTTCGCCGCCGGGCAGCTCACCGCCCAGTTCAGCCCGGACGCGCTGCGCAAGACCGCGGCCGACGAGCTGATCGCGCTGCTGCCCGCGCTGCGCCGCCTCCCCCGCCGCATCGACCGGATCGGCGGAGCGCTCGAAGCCGGACGGCTCAGCGTCAACGTCCGCCTCCTGGCCGACCCGGCCGACCGCCGCTACCTCACCGGCCTGCTGCACCAGGTCATCCTGGTGGCCCTGGCCGCCACATCCGGCGTCATGGCCGTGCTGATGCTCGGCCTGCACGGCGGCCCGGCCATCACCAAGACCGTGACCCTGTACGCGTTCTTCGGCTACTGCCTGCTCGTCATCGCCGCGATCCTCGCCCTGCGCGTGCTCGTACTCGTCTTCCGCCCCGACACTAGATGACATGCGGAAGCAGCCGGCCAGGGACGGCGAGGCGGAGCACACAGTGGCTTCGTTTTGTGCCGGGTCCTCACCAGGTCGGCGGTATCCACGTCCAGATGCGCCGCCCTGGCGTTGACCGCGGCGGCGAAGGTCCCATGCCTCGCGGCGCCTTGAAAGGTCACGGCCGGCGCTTGACGGCCACCATATGACGCCGCTGCTGAAGCCCAGCTCGGCGCAGACGAGCTCAACGTTCTCCAGCAGGATCCGCCGTTCTGCTCGCCGGGACGGCATCTCGACCGTGCGTCGGCCGCCGCGCAGATCAGGTTGATCGGCGAGCGCATTCGCCGTTGACCATGGGGGAGCCTATGTCAAGTCCCGCTGCTTGGCAGGGGATCACTCCCATCCTGGCGTCTCGGCCCCGCCGGGAGAAGGGGTGCGGCAGGGTCACGTCGCGGCGGTGGTGCATGCGCGGTGGTAGCGGCCGGCCAGCTTCCGTAGCCGATCGACCAGTTCCGGCGGCTCGCTGACGGTGAAGTCGGCATCGAGCAGGCCGAGGTACACGGCGACGGTTTTCATGCTGTCGGCCCCCGTCGTCAGCACGCATGAGTGGTCATCGATTGCTTCGACGATGCCGACGGCCGGGTTGATGCGGGCGGCGACCATGGCGGCGGGGGCGTGCACGGTGACCCGGACCTGGAACCGGAAGCCCGCAGAGGACACCCCGCGTGCCACGTAGGCCGCGACGTCGCCGCCCTCGGGCAGCTCGCGGGGCGTGAAGCGAGGACCAGCCGGCGTGCGCGGCTCGATCCGGTCCACCCGGAACGTGCGCCAGTCGCCGCGTTCGGTGTCCCAGCCGACCAGGTACCACTTGCGGCCCCAGGAGACCAGGCGGTGCGGCTCGACCGAACGGATGGCGCCGGTGCCGTCATGGGACCGGTAGCCGAAGCGCAGCCGCTCATGGTCGCGGCACGCGCTGGCGAGCGTGATCAGCACCGCCGGGTCGACCGCAGGGGCGGGAGAGTCGGGCGGGACCGGCACGGTGTAGTCGGCCAGCGCGTTCACCCGGCGGCGCAGCCGGGATGGCAGGACTTGCTCGAGTTTGGCCAGGGCGCGGACCGACGTCTCCTCGATGCCGGTGACCGGGCTGCGGGCGGCGGTGCGCAGCCCGACCGCGACGGCCACAGCCTCGTCGTCGTCCAGCAGCAGCGGCGGCATGGCCGCGCCGGCGCCCAGCCGGTAGCCGCCGTCGGTGCCCCGGCTGGCGTGCACCGGGTACCCGAGGTCGCGCAGCCGCCCGACGTCGCGCCGCACGGTGCGCTCGGTGACCTCCAGCCGGGCGGCCAGGTCAGCGCCGGACCAGTCCCGGCGGGCCTGCAGCAGCGACAGCAGCTTCAGCAGCCGGGCGGAGGTTTCCCACATGAGTCAAAGTTTGCCAGGGCTTCAGGACAGAAGTTGTCCGGAATGGTCCGTAGCGTTGGGCACATGACGACACAAGCAGAGATCAAGCCGTTCCGTATCGACATCCCGCAGAACGACCTGGACGACCTCGCCGCGCGGCTGGCCGCCACGCGGTGGCCGGACGAGCTGACCGGGGCAGGCACCGACTATGGCATGCCGCTCGGCGTGGTGCAGCGGCTGGCCGAGCGGTGGCGCACCGGGTACGACTGGCGCGCGCACGAGGCCCGACTCAACCAGATCCCGCAGTACACCACGACCATCGACGCGCAGAACATCCACTTCCTGCACGTCCGTTCGGAAGAGCCGGCCGCGGTGCCGCTGCTGCTCCTGCACGGCTGGCCCGGCTCAGTGCTGGAGTTCGCCGGGATGATTGGTCCGCTGACCGATCCGCGGGCGCACGGCGGCGACCCGTCCCGCGCGTTCCACGTCGTGGTGCCGTCCCTGCCCGGGTACGGCTTCTCCGGGCCGACCACCGAGCCGGGCTGGGACAGCGCGCGGATAGCGAGGGCGTTCGCCGCGCTGATGTCACGGCTGGGGTACGCGCGGTGGGGGGCGGCCGGCGGCGACGCAGGCGCCCTAGTCGGCCGGGAGCTCGGCATCCTCGCGCCGGATGGGCTCATCGGCGTGCACCTGCTGCAGATCTTCGCGTTCCCGTCCGGTGATCCGGCGGAGATGGCCAGGCTGTCCGACGCGGACAGGCAGAGCCTGTCGGGGACCACCGCGGACTTCCAGAGCAAGGCGGGGTACCAGAAGATCCAGCAGACCCGGCCGCAGACGCTGGGATACGGTCTGACCGACTCGCCCGCCGGGCAGCTGGCCTGGAACGCTGAGCTGTGGACCGGCTGGGGCGACCACGCGGACTACCTCGACGTGGACACTTACCTGACCCACGTGAGCATCTACTGGTTCACCCGGACCGGCGTCTCCAGCGCCCGGCACTACTACGAGGACGCCCGCAGCGGGGCGGGCTACCGGGACGCGCCGAGCAAGGTGCCGACGGCGCTCGCGGTGTTCCCCCAGGACTTCCGGACGATCCGGACCTTCGCCGAGCGGGCCAACAACATCGTGCGGTACACCGAGTTCGACCGGGGTGGTCACTTCGCCTATACCACCGACCCCGATCTGGTGACCGGGGACCTGCGGGAGTTCTTCGCGGACCTCGGCTGAGGGGCCATAACACCGCGATCTGAGCGCCGACCGCAGCGCATCTCCAGCTGCGGACGAGCGCGCAGAGTTGGCGTTCCGTGCGAGCACCCGTTTGTCAACCCAGCCAGACGTCCACTCTCGTAACGGTCACTGTTCAGCCGATGGCCGTGGGGGAGTCCCTGCCGGGCTCCGGCATTGATGGCCGTCCATCCGGGCCGAACCTGGTGCCACAGGCCTGCTAGCGCGGCAGCGGGGCGTTTACTCTATGCCGGACCGTCGTGATCTTGGACGCTGCTCCGGGAACCACTTGCGGGAACCACCGTGCACACTCTCCCAGGCACCCTAAGACACCTCCAGCCATGGTTTCCGTAGGTCAAGTGGATGAACCGGCGCTGTTAGCTGGACGTCATTCTGAGCTTTCTTCGCCTTACAAGCGAGAAGCCGGTGGTTCGAACCCACCTGCGCCCACCAAAGTTTTCGCAGCTAGGCCGTCATTTTTGAAACACTAATCGGAGACTCGGGAACCATAGCGGGAACCACCGGTGCATGCTCCCTGATGAAAGAAGCGTGTCCAAGGCCATGGCAGCATCCCTCCGACCATCAGGGCGCGCCGCGCCGACGGCAGGCGCCCACGGCACTGGAGCGACACACAGTCATAGGCTCTGAGGTTCTTCCAGCTCACAACATCACACCAAATTTTCACTCCATTAGGAGTCCTGGTGATCTGGGGTTTGGGAGGCTGCAGGATCGTATTCCGGCCTGGCGCCCACAAGGACAGTGAGGTCTCGCCGAGGTCTGGCCAGACTAGGTCCTCGCTGGGCATCATCAGCCTCTGACGCCCATTCATCCTGGCCCGGAAAGCCTGATGCTGAGCGGCCAGGTGGTCGCCGATCCTGGTGGCAGGAACGGCGAGGCTGCCCTGTAGGGCTGGGTGAGGCCACTCGGGTTCGTTGCAGCTGACAGGGCCTTGTTCGGCGGAGCGGAGCTGCTCGATCTTCCGACCGGGGTGGCGGCGGCGTAGTTCGGCGTCGGCGGCGATGGCCAGGCGCCTGGAGTGGGCGGTGGCGTACTCCCATTCCTGGCGTTCGGCCATGGCCTGGGCGAGGGTGTGTTCTCGCTGCTGGTAAAGGTCGCGCAATGCGCGGTAGCTGGCGGCCAGGCTCTCGTGCCGCCCGGCGCGGGCGTGGTCTCCGGTCTCACGGGCGGCGTCGGCTTCAGCGCCCGCGCGGATGGCGCCCAGGTCAGCGTCGAAGGCGCCGAGCCGGGACAGCCGCAGTTCTTTCCCGGCGTGGCGGGACGATCGCCGCGGGAAACCGCTCCGCGAGCGGAGAAGGCACCCGGGAGTGTTAACGGGAGACGATCACTGTCGCATGGTGCCCAGCGGCGTTCTTCAGCTTGACGTCGCCGGTCAGCAGCTCACAGCCGAGTGCCTCGGCTAGCGCGATGTAGGCGGCGTCGTACGCTCCCAGGTTGTGGCGCAGCTCCCACATCCGGGGATGATAGGGCCAGACCGGATGGCGGGTGATCCGTAGGCGGGAGTAGTCGCCAAGCATCTGTTCCCCGCGGTAATCGGTGATCTTCTTTCCGGCCGCGAGTCCCCGGACGGTTGCCGCGACCTCTACGTCGAGATGGTGCGGGGCGTGCAGCGTGCGCGGTGCGGACAGTCGCTGCCGCAGCACGTCATCCCCCTCTCGCGCGGACAGTGCGTCGACCACAAGGGAGCAGTCGATGACGTAGGTTAGGCTCAACGCCGCCCCTCGTCGCGCGCCGCGAGAATGTCGTCCATGGTCAGGTCCACGGGTTCCCGGTCGCGGGCGATCCGGGCGATTACCTCGGCGTTGGTCTCCGCGGCGGCATCGGCGTCCATCAGGTCGCGCAGGTAACCCGACAGCGACTGGCCGAGTGACCTCGCCCGGTCGCGCAGGACCGCGAGTGTCGCCGGATCGACGTCGCGGACTTGGACGATACCCGCATCCGTAGGTTCGCTCATGCCCACAGTCTACCGTCAATCATGCACCATGCATGAACTCGTGGCGCCTGGATAACAGGACCCGTCACGGATGGCAGGTCTATCAGGGCGCCGAATAGCAGGTTCGAGATGTGAGGGTGCCTCGCTTTGACGGACAGGGTTGGTGTCGTCGGGCTACTCGCCTGTTGCTCTGCGGTGGTTGCCCTCGTAGTCGGCGAGCTTTGGTAACCGGGGGATGGGTGCAACTTGTCTGCGCTCGATCCGGGCCGCGCGAGCGCGCCGACCATGACATCGCTGGGGAATTACAAGATCGCCGACAAACAGTCCCCCAGGCCATTTTCGCTGGGACTCCGGTCAGGGAGGCGGATTCGCAGCAGTCCGTGCTGCAGGACCGCCACCGCCCCGGCCCCAACTCGCTTTCGTTTCGGAGCGAGGGGTCAAACAGATGCGGTGGCGGGCGGTCGTTCCTATGCCGAGCCGCCGCCCGATCTCCGGTGCCCCGCCGGGAACCACTTGCGGGAACCACCGTGCACACTCTCCCAGGCGCTTTGGGACATTTCCCGGCATCGTTTTCGCAGTCTAGCTGTATGAACTGATCGCGAGAGCTGGGACGCGATCCTTCCCTATTTCGCCTTACAAGCGAGAAGCCGGTGGTTCGAACCCACCTGCGCCCACCAAATACTTCGCAGCTAGGCCGTCATTTCTGAAACACTAATCGGAGACTCGGGAATCATAGCGGGAACCACCGGTGCATGCTCCCTGATGAAAGAAGCGTGTCCAAGGGCCATGGCAGCATCCCTCCGACCATCAGGGCGCGCCGCGCCGACGGCAGGCGCCCACGGCACTGGAACGGCACACAGTCATAGGCTCGTTGGTCCGGTTGACCTGTGTCATCGGCCCGCTGACCGATCTTCGGGCCGCACGTTTTGGCATGCTCATCTGCCGAATAGCGAGCCTTGCGCGCCCGTATACTTACGCACTGTCCTGTATGTCGCTAATGCTGGCGGCGATCGTGAATTTAGCCTTGTCGTTGGTATCGAGGACGCATCCTCCCTGCCGACTAGGTGCTCATCGCATACGGGGCTCGGAGCACGGCGAGGGCGCTCAGATACACCGGTTCGCTATCTTTGGCCTCAGCCGGGAGCCGCCGCACCACCGTTCCTGGCCGACGGACGGGCTGCACGTGCAAGAACCCGGTACCGGGAAGATCGGGGGAGCGGGCTCGCCGCCGGTCGTTGCTACGGGATTGCGACGGCGTACAGCCGCCATTCCCCGGGCACGCCCTTCAATTCCTGGACGCCGTGGTCTTCGAAGGTGATTCCGGAACCGGCAACCAGGTCTTTTACCGTCTGTGATACGAGCACCTGGCCGGCTGCCGCCAGCGCCGAAACGCGCGCACCAATGGAGACGGCGATACCCGCCACCTTACCGTCCAGCAGCTCGCATTCGCCGGCGTGCAGGCCGATGCGGACCTGCAGGCCGAGTTCGCGCATCGCCTCATGGATGGCCAGAGCACAGCGGATCGCGCGGGCCGGTCCGTCGAACCGGGCGAAGAACCCGTCCCCGGCCGTATCCTGCTCTACGCCGTGGAACCGGGCCAGCTGCCGCCGGACCAGCGCGTGGTGCTGGGCCAGCAGCTGCCGCCATCGCGCGTCGCCGAGTTCGGCCGCCCTCGCGGTTGAGCCAACGATGTCGGAGAAGAAGATGGTGGCCAGCACCCTGTCCGGTTCGAGGGCCTCCCTGGCCGTGGCCTCCTGCAGGAACGGGATGATGTGCGCCAGCAGCTGCGGCGCGAAAGCACCGGTGGGAATGTGCTCTTTACCCTCCAGTTCCGCGTACACCGCGCCGGGAATGTGCTCGGCGAGGTAGCGCCCGTGCTCGACCTGGACCCACGGGTCAGCGTGCTGATGCAGCACCAGCGTGGGGGCGCTGATGGCGTCCAGCACCCGGCGCACGTCGACCGCCTTGTTCATCTCATCCAGGGCCGCGCCTGATCCGGGGCTGGCGCCATACCGGAGCACGCGGGCCCGCGCCCGGACCTCCTCCTCATCTGCCGAGGGGAAGCCGCTGCGCACGGCCGCTTCAATACCTCCGGGCGCGACGAAGTCCTCAATGTTCGCCTCGGTGCCCTGACGGTATTCCCGCTCGGTCTCCCCGAAGGGGTAGTCAGGCGCCCACAGCGTGCGGGCCATCCCCCCGTACAGCACCAGCGCGGTCACGCGCTCCGGATGCGACGCGGCGAAGACCACGCTCATAGGGACGCCTTCGGAGACGCCGAACAGCGCTGCGCGGTCTGACCTGGCCGCGTCCATCACCGCCCGGATGTCATCGCTTCGCTCCTCCAGCGTGGGCGCCCCCGCAACCCGGTCCGACATGCCGGTCCCCCGCTTGTCGAAAACGAGCACCCGCGCATGCCCGGCCAGACCACGCAGCAAGGTAGCCAGTCCCGCCGCGTCCCATTGCAGCTCGACATGGGAGATGGCGCCGGGCACATAAACCACGTCAGACGGGCCCTCACCCAGCACCTGGTAGGCGACCATGACATCCCCGCTACGCGCATAGCGAGTCTCAGGCATGCCCACGCCCATGAGTCTGCATCACTCAACAAGGGCGTGCAAGAACAGGATTCGGCCCCGGCAATACTTCCGAATTTCATTTCCCGGACATGACTAAAGAGGGTCACCACGATCGATACTGGCATAAACGCGCCATGGCGGCTGACGAGCTGCAGCCTTCCCCCGAGGTCAAGGACAAAGGCTCGCAGCCGACCCCTACGATGACGTGACGCAACGGGACCGCCACGGACCTCGGGCCCGGCATCCATCCAGGTGATGAGGCCGGCAAGGCCGTCAGCAAAGCCCGCACATCACATATGAGATCCGCTGCGACCTCCAGCACAGCTCAGGCGTTGCCCGGAAAGCGGACCAGCGATCCTGGTCTCCGCTGGCCAACGGTCGCGCAGAATGCCGGGTTACGCGCGGCTGCACCGGGTGAGAGCAGGCGCCCGGGAGCCGCCCATAGGCGGATACGGATCGTCAAGCTGCAGGCAGCTGCCTACAGAAGGTGACGTCCGCGCTGGAGTGCGGCGACGGCGCCATGGCGCCCGCGCTCAGCATGATCGTCACTGACGCGATCCTGATGACCGTCCACAGGGCATATCACGCGGAGCGTGGCGCTGAACCCGGATGCCTCGGCCAGCCGGCCTATCACGGCCTCTATCAGCCCGTCGGCGGGTTTCTACGGTGGCCGGTCCATTGGTGACGGCTGCGCGCGCCGGTAAGCCGGATCTCCGGTCCGGTCAGCCGTGTACTCGGCCGCAGGCGGCACAGGCGCCGACGGACGTCACCGGCCGCTGGGGTAGCGTCGAAGCGAGGCGGGCATGGACGGTTCGACGGTGGCCACGAGGTACTGGCACCGCACCGGTGACGGGCGGGTCCAGTGCGACGTGTGCCCGCGGGCCTGCCGCCTGCACGAGGGGCAGCGGGGGCTCTGCTTCGTGCGGGCGCGCCAGCGCGACGCGATCGTGCTGACGACCTACGGGCGCTCCAGCGGCTTCTGCGTCGACCCGATCGAGAAGAAGCCGCTGAACCATTTCCTGCCCGGCACGGCGGTGCTGTCGTTCGGCACGGCCGGCTGCAACCTGAGCTGCCAGTTCTGCCAGAACTGGGACATCTCCAAGTCGCGGGAGACCGACACGCTGGCCGACGCGGCGGCACCGCCGGCCATCGCGGAGGCCGCGGCCCAGCTGGGGTGCCGCTGCGTCGCGTTCACCTACAACGACCCGGTCGATCTTCCTGGAGTACGCGATCGACGTGGCCGACGCGTGCCGGGAGCTGGGCGTCAAGACGGTCGCCGTGACCGCCGGCTACATCTGCGCGGAGCCGCGGGCGGAGTTCTTCCGGCATATCGACGCCGCCAACGTGGACCTGAAGGCATTCACCGGCGACTTCTACCGCAGACCTGTCTGGCCACCCTGGACCCGGTGCTGGAGACGCTGCTGTACCTGCGGCACGAGACCGGCGTGTGGCTCGAGATCACCACGCTGCTGATCCCGGGCGAGAACGACTCCGACGGCGAGATCGACGCCATGACCCGCTGGGTGGCGGGCAGCTCGGCCCGGACGTGCCGCTGCACTTCACCGCGTTCCATCCGGACTTCAGGATGCGCGACCGGCCGCCCACGCCGCCGGCGACGCTGACCCGGGCGCGGCGCATCGCGCTGGATAACGGCCTGCGCTACGCCTACACCGGCAACGTGCACGACCCGGCGGGCCAGAGCACCCGCTGCCACGCGTGCGGCGCGCTGCTGATCGAGCGCGACTGGTACCGGCTGGGCACCTGGCGGCTCACCGCCGATGGCCGGTGCGCCACCTGTGATACGCCCCTGCCCGGAGTGTTCGACGGCCTGCCGGGAACCTGGGGACCCAGGCGGCTGCCGGTACGGATCACGAATCAGTAACAGCGCCACCGGGCGTAACGCCTCCGACGTCTCGGCCGGGCAGCGGAAGGCCGATTATCCGCTCCCAGACTGGCCGATGCTGGCCGGTCGGGAAGGCCACGCAGAATGCCCGAGCACCCGGATCTCCACACCCGGCCTTCACCCGTTCCTCGCGCTCAAGTACGGCTCAAGTGATCGTCAAGTCCCGCGAAGAGGATCAGGAGAGACGCAACGGGTCGACAGTGGAGGAACCGATGGCAGTGATGACGGAATCCGCCCAGCGGGTCACGGCGCAGGAACCGATGGCAGTGATGACGGAATCCGCCCAGCGGATCACGGCGCAGGACGCGGCGGCGCTGGTCCGCCCCGGCGACTGGCTGGACTACGGCGCCGTGCTGGCCCAGCCCGACGCGTTCGACCAAGCGCTGGCCGAGCGTGCGGGTGAGCTGCGCAACGTCAGCATCCGCGGGTGCCTGAGTCTTCGGCCGCGTGCTGTGCTCGAAGCAGATCCGGAACGTGAACACTTCAACTTCTTCAACTGGCACCTCGGCGGCTACGACCGCAAGCTCAGTGACGCCGGCCGGCAGAACTACATCCCGTGCAACCTCGGCGAGATACCCGACTACTACCGGCGCTTCATCGACCCGCCCGACATCATGGTGGTCAAGACGCGCCCGGTCGACGCGAACGGGTTCTTCAACTTCGGCCCGGCAAACCTCTGGCACGGCGCCGTCGCCTCCCGCGCCAAGATCGTGATCGTCGAGACCGACCCGGCGGTTCCCTACGTGCACGGGATCGAGAACGGCTTGCACGTGAGCCAGGTCGACTTTGTCATCGACGGGGGCGGCCAGGCCCTGCCGGAGCTCCCGAGCTCCGCGCCGACCGATGTCGACCGTGCCGTCGCGCAGCTGATCGCAACGGAGATCGACGACGGCGCGTGTCTGCAGATCGGCATCGGCGCGATGCCGAACGCGGTGTGCTCGCTCTTGCTCGAGGCCGGCCTGCGCAACCTCGGCATCCACACGGAAATGCTCACCGACGGGATCATCGACCTGTACCACGCGGGCGTGGCCACCGGCTCGGCGAAGAACATGCAGCCAGGCAAGCTCGTGTGCAGCTTCGGCCTCGGCTCGAAGAAGCTGTACGACACGATCGATCACAACCCCGATATCTCGTGCCAGCCGGCCGAGATGACCAACCTGCCGCATCTGATCATGCAGAACGACCGGCTCACGACGATCAACAACACGACCCAGATGGATCTCCAAGGCCAAGCTTCGAGCGAGTCCAGCGGTCACCGCCACATCAGTGGCACGGGAGGCCAGCTCCAGTTCGTCCGCGCGGGCTACGCATCCAGCGGCGGGAAGTCGTTCATCTGCATGTCATCGACCTACGAACGCGCCGGCCAGCGCCGCAGCCGCATCGTGCTGAACCTGACACCCGGCAACGTCGTCACTGCCCCACGCAGCGACATGATGTTCGTGGTGACCGAGTACGGACTGGTCAACCTCAAGGGGAAGTCCATCCCCGAACGGGCCAAGGCAATGATCTCGCTCGCCCATCCGGACTTCCGCGAGGACCTCGAGCGCGCGGCCCGGACCAACGGCCTGATCCCCAGATCGTTCGCGTGATCAGGGCTCCGCGGCGGCGAGGGCGCAGTTCACGCGTTTCCATGAGCCCCGGTCCTGGACATGAGCCCGACGAACTTAGCATGCCAACGATCTGCCTGGTCCAGGTGCGTCAGCTCCGGCACGCGCTCCCGCACAATCTGGGCCAGCGTCCAGGACCGCTCAAGGTCTGCGAGCGGTCCCGCAGACCGCTGGCCTGCATGCCGTGACCACGAGCTACAGTTCCGGATTGCCGAACCTGGCCGCGCATTCGCCAGAAGATAGTGAAGCCAATGCGACAGAAAATGCCGTTCTGCGCACCTCCGATGGATCGGATCGAACGGACCGTTCCAGTACAGAACGGCGGCAGTGTGCGCGGCTATCTAGGGATCTTTTCGTGTTGTTGGCCGCCCTCGGCAGTTCCGGTTATGGCCCCAATGGACGGTCAGCCGAGCCGTATATTTATACATCGCCGCGCTTGAGGTGACCGTCCTCATCTGCCGCGATGAGGTGCGGTATTGAGCTGTCAGCTGACGAGATCCTTGGTGAGCCAGATGATCAGGTCGTCATCCATGGTCACCTGCATGCCTTTGCTGAGGGGCCGCTGGCCCCGGCATGCGCCCCGGCCGTCGGGGATATAGCTGCGCCGTCCGTACAGCCGCTGAGCCGGGCCGTACTCGTCGAACAGGCCGACGGTAATGCCCAGCGTGGCGATGCCCCGATCGCGGACCAGCTCCTCGGCCGCGTCCATCAGCAGTGTCGCGACGCCCTGCCGCAGGAACGGCCCGGCCACCGCGATCTGGTGAACCAGCGGAATGCCGCGGCTCCGGAATCCGGCGTAATTGGACTCCCATACGATCGCGGCGTAACCGATGACATCGGGACCGTCCGTGGCGAAAAGTTCGGCCTGGTGGCATCGGTGCCGACCGCGTGGCGGACGCTGAAGGAGATCGCCGGTGGCGGGACACGCGCTGAGGAGCGGATCACCGCGGCGGTGAACAGGCCCGGCGGCACGCGTGGACGCAGGTCACAGCCCGGCACGGCGCGCTGCCCGCGGTGCGGCTGGCGGACAAGATCCTGGAAGGCGTGGTCTGCATCCGGCTCGATGCCACCGTCACCGTGGCAGACTCGGACAAGCAGCTCGCTGAGGGCAATTTCAAAGGCTACGGCCATCACCCCTTGATCGGGGTGTGTGATAACACCGGCGGGGAGCCGCTGGCCTGGATGCTGCGCCGCGGCTCGGCGGGCAGCAACACGGCCGCCGACCATACCGCCGTGACCGACGCGGCGATCGCCGCGCTGCCGCCGGGCTTGCGCCGCAAGCTGATGATCACCGTCGTAATCCGGGGTTCGTTTGAGGCCGTCCGTTGCGGCAGGTGAGCGGTCGTTGATCGTGCCGGCGTGTCTGTCGCGTGGCGGGTTATCTCTGAGCAGTAGGTTACAGCATGTGACGGATGGTGACGGGGAGCCGTGTCGGGTGCAGCGTGTCGCGCTTCCCGGCGGGGCGGTGACGTGGACGGTGCTGGAGGAGAACGCTCGTGTCGCCGGGCCGGCCGAGGAGTTCCTGGAGTTCTTGCGCGTGCAGGGGTGTCGCCGAACACGGTGAAGTCGTATGCGCGGGCGCTGGCGTTGTGGTGGTCCTACCTGACTGTGTTCGGCCTGGCCTGGGATGCCGTTACGTTGTCACGGGTCGGGGGGTTCTTGTCGTGGCTGCGGACCGGGGAAGGGCCGCAGGTGACTTCGATCGTGCCGCGCACGTCCCGGTTCAGCGAGTCGACGATCTCTACACGGCTGCGGGCGGTGACGTCCTGCTACCGGTTCCATGAGGGGAACGGGGTGGCGCTCGGCGGTGATCTGGTGCGGCTGGTGCACGGCGGCCGTGCGGTCTATAAGCCGATGCTGGAGCACATCGCCCGCCGTCACGGCCGGGAACGCGCGGTGGTGCGGGTCCGCGCGCCGCGGCGGGTGCCGCCGCCGGTGCTGACACCCGTGCAGATCGAGGCGGTGTGTGAGGCGTGCGCATCGTGGGATGCGGCCTCCGGGCAGTATGAGGGCCGGGTCCGGGACCGCCTGCTGTGGGCTTTGCTGGCCGAGACGGGGCTCCGGCTGGGGGAAGCGCTGTCGTTGCAGCACCGGGACTGGCACACCGGCCGCGGCGACACCCCGTTCATCGAGGTGGTGCCCCGCGACGGCCTCCCGCACGGTGTCCGGGTCAAGGGGCAGAGGTACCGGCGGGTGTTCATCTCCGATGAGCTGGACCGGCTCTATGGCGAGTACCTGTGGCAGCTGTGCGACGCGGGTGCCGATCTGGCGGTGCCGGACCTGGATGCCGCGCAGGTGTTCGTGAACCTGGCCGGCGGAACCCGGTTCGAGCCGTGGCGCCCGGACAGCGTCTATTCCCTGGTGAGCCGGCTGCGCCGCGACCTGGCGGGCATCGTCCCGGCGGCGTGGACGCCGCACTGGCTCAGGCACTCTCACGCGACGGCTTTGCTGCTGGCCGGGGTGCCGGTGCACGTGGTGTCCCGCCGGCTGGGTCACGCGGATGTGCAGACCACGCTGGAGACGTACGCGCATGTGACCGAGGAAGCCGAGATGCGCCAGCTGGCCGAGTGGCGGGCGCTGGCCGCGCGTTGGCGGACCGAGGCTGCCGTCGGCGACCGGGCCGGGCGATGCTCATGACACGGCACCTGACCAGCGCCGCCGAGCTGGCCGCAGCAGGTCCCGGCGGGCCGGACGGGCTGTGGGCGCAGGTCCCCGGGGGGCTGGGGTCACTGCTGCTGTCACCAGAGACCGTCCCGGAGGAGTACCGCTCGGCGTTCCGGCATTACGGTGACGGCACTCGCAGCAGCCGCGGCCGGACGCCTGTCGATCTCAGCGTGCTTCCCGACGGGCTGCGCAAGGAGATCACCTGGTGCATGTTCCGCATCGTCGACCTGGGCGGCGTGATCGGGATGAGCGGCGCGGCCACCACAGTGCGGATGCTGGGCGCGGCTGTCGCGGGAGACAACGGCCCGGCGGACTCATCATCGCAGGTCTCGCTCCTGGACGCAGGCGTGCAGGAATGGTGCCAGCGGATCCGGGCCGGCTTCTACCGGGACAGCGGACGGTTCCCCTCGCCGAACACGATCCGCTGCGTCGCATATGAGCTGCAGCGGTACTCCCGTGTGCTGGCGGCAGCCTACGACTCACGGGACTGGTGGCAGCGGGAGGTGTGGCGGCCGGCCGAAGACCCGCGGATCCCGCAGCGGGACCATGAACCGCGAGGACGCGAGTCGATCGGCTTCACCAGGTTCACCGCGCCCTGGCTGCGGACAGGCTTGCAATGGTTCGGCAAGAGCGTCCTCGAAACCGGCCAGATGGCCTGGTCCACGCTGCTGCAGCGGGTCAGCTCGATGACGGAGTTCGATGCGTTCCTGGCCGGCCGCGGCTCGTTCCCGCCGTATCTGGCCGATGACCCCGCCGCGGTGCGTGCGCTGATGCGTGACTACCTGGCACATGTCAACACCAGGCGCGTCGGGCGGGGCAACCGCGCCGGAGAGCTGATCTCAGCGTCGCAGCGCAAGATCCTGGTGATCTGCGTGGAGCAGTTCTACGCGTTCATGCACGATCACGCCGAGGATGCCGCGGCGGTGCTGGCAGAGCCCGGGTGGCTGCGCCTGGGCCCGCAGCACGCCATGCTCGTCCGGCGCGGCGAGCGTCCCCGCCGTCACTCACCCCGCGAGAACCACCGGATCATCGACGACACCACCATGACCAAGATCATGGGACAGGCCGGGATGCTCGGCGCCCCGGTCGCCGACGGCGGTTCCGGCGACGAGCAGGCGATGCGGCTGCTGATGCTGCAGGCACGGCTGGGACGCCGCATCAATGAACTGTGCATGCTCGATCACGACCCGCTGTCCATGCTCGGTGACCTGTCGGGCGATCAGGGCCCGGGCGCGTTCGTAGCCCGGCTGCGCTACCAGCAGACCAAGATCGACGGCGCACCCGACACAATCCTCGTCGATGCCGAGGTCGTCGCGATCATCCAGGCGCAACGCGACTGGGCCGCCCGGCATTTCGCCGCCTGCGGGCGGCCCGGCCGCACGCCCCGCTACCTGTTCCTCGGCTCGATGATGAACCGCAACGGCGACCGGCCCTACAACGCCGGCCAGTTCCGCTACTTGCTGACCGAACTGGCGGCGCGGTCAGGGATCCGTGACGGCGACGGCCGCGTGATCGACCTGCAGCGGACTCACACCTTCCGGCACACAGCCGCGACCAGCCTGCTGAACGCGGGCGTCCCGTTGCACGTGGTGCAGCGCTGGCTGGGACACCTGACCCCGGCGATGACGATGGCCTACGCCCAGACGCTGGCCGAGACCGCAGAGGCCGAGTTCCTGCGCTACCGCAAGCTCACCAGGGACGGCCGCGAGACCGCGCTGAACCCCGAAGACCTCTACGACATGCTGCAGCTGGACCAGCGGACCGACCGGATCCTGCCCCACGGCTACTGCACGCTGCCGCCCCGGCAGAGCTGCGACCGCGGGAACGCCTGCCTGACCTGCGACAAGTTCGTCACCGACGCCACTTTCCTGCCCGAACTGCGGCAGCAGCACCAGCGGACGCTGCAGCTGATCGAGATCCGCCAGCAGGCCTTCACCGCCCGCACCGGCACTCCGATGAGCGAAGACAACATCTGGCTGCAAGGCCGCAGGCGCGAAACCGCCGCCCTCGAAGCCATCACCGCCGCGCTGGAAGCCGGACCGGGCCACCGCGCCCAGCGCGGCGGCTCCAGCGCAGCCAGCACCAGCGGCACTGACCCTGGTGAAGCCGGGCGGCGTGCCGTCCGCGGCGCCGGTGTCGTCGCCCGCACCGACCAGGCCGCCGCTCGCGCCACCGGGAAGAAAGGAACCAACCGGGCATGACCATCCAGCGACCCGGGAACCTGGAGAACCTCAAAGCCGCCGCGGCGGCCCGCACCGCCGCGACCACCGCCCGTGCCGGCGCCGGGCTCCGGGACATGCTCCGCACCGGCCAGCCCATCACCTTCCGGGGCCTGGCCCGGCACGCCGGGGTGTCCCTGGACTTCCTCTACTCCAGCACCGCGCTGCGGCAGCGTGTCCAGCAGCTTCGAGACCAGCAGCGCACCCAGCCCGGTGGCGCCGCCCCGCGCCGCGACACCCCCGGCGACGACCAGGCCAGCCCCGAGACCACCAGCAACGTGGTGGCCACCCTCACCGCCCAGCTAGCCGACCTCAAACGCCGTCACCGCGAGGAAACCGCCGCCCTCCGCCAGGCCCTCGAACAAGCACACGGCGACAACCTGATCCTGCGCCGCCGGCTCGCCGGTCACGGGCACGACCGGGCGCCCGCCGGGCAGTGACATGGCGGGCAGCCCGCCCGGCGGACCAGGCTCCGATCCGCTCGGCACCATCCCGCTGTTCGATGTCAACGTCCCGTTGACATCCGCCAGGGCCGCCATCATCCGCCGCGCCCTGGCCAGCCTGGACATCATCCGCGCACAGCGGCACGACCTGGACCAGCGCGAGCACCAGCTCATTACCGCCGCACGCGACGCCGGAGCCACCTGGCAGCAAATCGCCGCCCGGCTCGGCTACAAGGACCGGCAGGCAGCCCAGCAGCGCCACCGCGCACTGACCCGCGCCCTCGCCAGGCGCTCCCCGTGACGGACGCGTCCGTGACAGCTTGACCTGCGAAAATGCACTGAAATTTTGTTCGAACCCAAGATAAGCGACGACGGGGCCGGGGCCAGCCACGAGCTCATCAAGCACCTGGATAAGCTGGCCGCCCGCCCCGGTTATCAGGTGATCCACTCGGTCGGCTGGGCGCTGACCGAGCGGGCGAAGACCGCGCTGCGCCTGGTCCCGGACCAGGCCTGGCAGATCGCCATCGACGGCCGCGGCGAGGTCCGCGAGCGCCGCGCCGATGATGCCTGCGGCAGCGAAGCGTGCGCGCACCGGGCCTGCTGGGTCGAAGAAGCGCACGTCGCCGAGCTGACCGGGCTGCTGCGCGAGGGACCCGCCGGGGATCAGCTCAAGGGCTGGCCGGAGAAGATGCGGATCTTCGCGCGCCGGGATTGGAAGGTGCCTTGCCACCAGCCGTGGGGATGATCGTCCGACAGCCACAGACGCACTACTCCGAACGCGATCAGGACAAATGCAGCCACCAGATCAGCAGGCGCGTCCAGCGCACACTTCGGAGCCACTTGACGAAATCTTCCACCTCTACCCCCCAGGCCTGATCGGTAGGACGATGCGGGCGCCGCCGCCTATCGACTAGGGGAGACGTCCTAACTGATCCCCCGCGCTCGCCAACCATTGCTGCTACTTGCAATGTTGCACACTCCCCGCCATGGTCGGCAAGCCGAAAGTAGCGGACCTGGCAGGACTTTGGACCGTAGAGACTAGACGCGATGTGAGCAGGCCCCTCAGGGTCAACTGTTGCAACTGTTACTAACTGCCAGGATCTCACCCCTGTCACGGCCGGACCGGCCGTGACAATGCGGGCCGCTGTGTCCTCCTTCGCGAATAAGCCAGATGAGCAGGCGGTGAGCATGAGGACGCCGACGGTTAGCCCTGTTAATTCACGCGGGTGGGGGCTGGCGCGGCGCGCCTGAGGTAGAAAAGTGCTCCTGAGCTGGGACAGTAGGGGTGTTCAAGTCTCTACCGGGTCCAGTTCAAGGAGCACTCTGAAAGTGAACGTTACCGCGTGGGCCAGCGGCCTGGAAGTCACTGGCGACGGAACCGGGATCGTGTCGCATGCCGGGGTCGGCCTGCTGCGCCGCCTTGCGGACAAGACGGGCCTGACCGGGGGCCTGTCGCAAGCGCTGTTCAGCGGCCGGCTGGTCCATCATGACCGGGGCCGGGTACTGGCCGATATCTCGTGCGCGATCGCGGACGGTGCCCGCGCGGTCAGTGATTTCCGGGTGCTGGCCGACCAGGTGGAGGCGTTCGGTCAGGTCGCGTCGGTGCCGACGGCGTACCGGACGCTGGAGGAGATCACCAAGGGCGGCGCCCGGATGGAGAAGAAGCTGATCGCTGCGGTCAGCGCCGCGCGCCGCTACGCATGGACGCAGGTCGTGGCCCGGCACGGCAAGCTGCCCGGGGTGCGGGTGGCGGACAAGATCCTGGAGGGCGTGACGTGCATCCGGCTCGACGCGACCGTCACCGCCGCCCACTCGGAGAAAGAGCTGGCCGAAGGGAATTTCAAAGGCTTCGGGCATCATCCGCTGCTGGGGTTCTGTGATAACACCGGCGGGGAGCCGCTGGCGTGGATGCTGCGCAAGGGCTCCGCGGGCAGCAACACGGCCGCCGATCACATCGGCCTGGTGGACGCGTCGGTCGCGGCGCTGCCGCCGGCGTACCGGCGGAACCTGATGGTGACCGTGGACGGGGCCGGGTTCTCGCACAAGCTGCTGGAGCACCTGGACAAGCTCGCGTCCCGCCGCGGGCACACGCTGATCTACTCGTGCGGGTGGGAACTCGATCAGCGGGAGAAAGCCGCCATCCGGCTGGTCCCCGGGCACGCGTGGGAGATCGCCATCGATCACCGCGGCGAGGTCCGCGAGCGCCGCGCCGATGATGCCTGCGGCAACCTGGAATGCGGTCACCGGGCCTGCTGGATCGAGGAAGCGCACGTCACCGAGCTGACCGGGCTGCTGCGCGAAGGCCCGGACGGGGACCAGCTGGAAGGCTGGCCCGGGCCGATGCGGATCTTCGCTCGCCGCGAGCGGCCCCATCCCGGCGCCAAGCTGTCGCTTTTCGAGCATGAGGACGGGTACCGGTACCAGCTGTGGGTCACCAACCTGCCGGCCACCACGAAGGGCTGGCGGGGCAAGACCGCCTACATCGACGCCGGCCACCGCGTCCATGCCCGGGTCGAGGACTGCATCCGCACTGGCAAGGACACCGGGATCGGCCGGTTCCCCTCCCACGGCTACGCCTTCAACCAGGCCTGGCTGACCGCGGCGATGATCGCGCAGATCCTGCTCGCCTGGCTCAAGCTCCTCGCCCTCGACGGCGACCTCGCCAAGGCCGAGCCCAAGACGCTGCGCTACCGGGTCCTGAACGCCGCCGCCCGCCTGGTCCGCGGCGGGCGGCGGCGCCGCTGGAAATTCGCCGCGAACTGGCCCTGGGCCGAGGCGATCACCAGGGCCTGGCAGCGCATCTGCGCACTGCCGGACACTAGCTGACCAGCACAGACCCGTCCCTGCGACCTGTGGAGGGAACCCTTGGGGCCTGTGGAAACCCCGGCACCCGGCCCGCCAGCCGGGCCACAGTCATACCCGGACGCTAAAATTCCGCTGTCGCCGCGATCCTGGGGACACTCCGCGGCAGCCAGCGACCCGCGTGAATGATCAGGGTTAGTACTGCGACCGCAACGTTTGCCCCGTCGGATAATTTCTGATGGGAGACGGAACAGCGCGCCGAACGCTCATTATTGCTCATTGCGGCTTCCGGCGAATTTTGTCATCTGGAGCGCAGGTCGTCCCATTCCGCGCGATCGATGCCGACATTGTTGTCATCCGGCCATCGTCTGTGCGCGTCTTAGTGGATGATATCGGCAGCGGCGGCAACGTGACGGCGCGGCGAAGTGGGACCGACGTTGGGGGGACGCTGTGAGGAATGGCTCTTATCGGCCTAACGGGTTCTCCGGTCGGCACCGCGCGGCGCGCAGGCACGGTCGCAGTGGCGGTCGGTTGCTGGCCGTGCTGATGGCCTGCTGTGCCGTGGTAGCTGCCGCCGTCTTGGCTCCTTCGGCTGTGTCTGGCACCGGCCGGTTGCTGGCTAGTCCAGGATCTCCAGGATCAGCAGGATCAGCAGGATCTGCCCTGGCTGCGATCTCGGCGAGTGCTGAGGTGCCATCCGTGCTGTCTTGCTCGGGCCTGGATTTCGTCAGTGCGAGAGGGTCTGGGGAGACATGGGCAGCACCTACCAGCGGGAAGGGGTCGGCGTACTTGCCGAAGTCGTGGGAGACCAACGCCGTACTGGTAGGCATCTTGCGGGCATTTTCGGCGAAGGGCGTAACTGCGCCGCCAATTGAGTTGGACCAGCTTGGGGGACCCCGGGGCACGCCCAATGCCTACCAGGCGCCGAGCGTTGATGAGCTCCGGTCGGGATTGTCGTGGAACCCGATAACGTGGGACGCGGAGCGGAACCGAATCTTTCAGGTGAACCTGCCGAAATACCTGGGAGAGGAGCAGGTCGGGGAGGCAGAGCTTTACGCGCTCTTGACGGCCACTTACGCAGCCTGCTTCCCGACCGGGCATCAGCCGATGGTGGTGCTGGCCGGGTACTCGCAGGGCGCCATGCTGGTCCACAACGTCCTCAACCAATTGGTCTCCAATGGCCAGACAGGCCCAGCGGCGATGATTAAGGGAGCCGTGCTGATCGCGGACCCGGAACGGATGCCGCTCTCTGATGTGGCGAACCTGGGCACGGCGGCCGCCAACGACGAAGGGCTCTGTCCCGAGGCGGGAACCCTGCTGAATGTTTCCTGCATGCAAGACGAGGGGCCGACAACAGACGTAACGAACCACTTCGCACCGATCACGGTTGCTGTTTGCGACAACGGTGACATCGCGTGTGATACGAGCGCAGATATTGCGTCTAATTTCACAACAGATATCCAAGATGTTAAGCACGGCTTCTGGGTGCATACTAATTGTCACAGTTATTGTGGCGACAGCGTGTATGACGCAGGTCAATGGGTCGGCTTCCATCTCCTTCAGGATGGCCTGGGAACCACGCCGTCCCCTAGCCTGACGCCATCATCGTCGCCGCCGACGTCGACAGCACCCGCAGGCGGCGGGTCCTGGACCGCGTCCGAGACGCCAGGCGGGAACTTTACCTGCGCCATCCAAACCGGCGGAACCCTGTGGTGCTGGGGCGACAACAGCCAAGGAGAGCTCGGCACCGGCGAGACGACCGCTGAACTGCTGCCGACAAGAGTGGGGACGGGCACCACCTGGGCCACCGTCTCTGCCGGCGATACCTGGGCGTGCGCCATCCGTACCGACCGGACCCTGTGGTGCTGGGGCGACAACAACCACGGCCAGCTCGGTACCGGCGACACGACGAACCGGCTCAGCCCCACACAGGTCGGCACTGCGACGACCTGGGCCGCCGTCTCGGCCGGGGCAGGCAACACCTGCGCGATCCAAACCGGCGGAACCCTGTGGTGCTGGGGCGACAACAGCCAAGGAGAGCTCGGCACCGGCGACACGACGAACCAGCTGACCCCCACGCAGGTCGGCCCCGCCACCAACTGGGCCACCATCTCCGCCGGGGCCGAGGATCCCTGCGCGACCCGCCAGGACGGGACGTTGTGGTGCTGGGGTCTTAACTCCAACGGGCAGCTCGGCACCGGCGACACGGTGAACCGGCTCACCCCCACACAGGTCGGCACCGCCACCAACTGGGCCACCGTTTCCGCCGATGACTCTACCTGCGCGATCCGCACCGACGGGACGCTGTGGTGCTGGGGTGCCGGCAGCGACGGACAGCTCGGCACCGGGGACACCAGCAGCCAGCTCACCCCGGTCCAGGTAGGCACCGCCACGACCTGGGCCAAGGTCACCGCGGGCCAGGACTTCGCGTGCGCGACCCAGAAGGACGGGACGTTGTGGTGCTGGGGATCCAATTCCGACAGCCAGCTCGGCACCGGGAACCAGACGAGCCAGCTCACCCCCACCAGGATCGGGACCGCCAGCAACTGGAACAGCGTCGCAGCCAGCATCTACGTATCGGTCTGCGCCACGCGCACCGACCAGACCCTGTGGTGCTGGGGCGACGGCGGCGACGGCCAGCTCGGCACTGGCAACACAAACAGCCAACTGATCCCCACGCAGGTCCAGTAGGCCGGGGATTGCGTGATGATCAGCGTTGTGACCTCCTCGTGTCCAAGGATCTGAGGACGCTAGATCCGTGCAAGGGAATACCTCGAGTGGAGCACGCGACACAAACCGATCACGGTTACAGCGCGTCGGCCACCCGTTCCCGTCCTGTGGTGTATTACGGGGAATGGGAGGGAGCGAGACGGAACTCAGGCGTTGGAGCCCTTCTCGCTGGCGCTACGTTGCTGCATCCCTCGTCATCAACTCATCGAGGGGAAAACACAAATGAGTCACTCACGAGTGATCGAAGGCGCAGCGAGCGGTCCGTCGGCTCCGCGCGCCAAGTTGCAGGGCGTGTAGCTTTATCTCGTTATCCTTGCGACGGTTTGCGTGGTCGCGTCGCTCGTGCTGGGCGTCGCTATCTACGCGAGGATCCAGAGCAACGCCCGGACGATCCAGAGCAACGCCCACAATATCGAGCAGCTACAGACCGACACGAACGACAACCTCTGTAATCAGCAGGAATACGCGGGCGGCGCGGTCTGTGAAGGCGGCGACGCCAACGGCTGAAGCATCCTGCCCGAGTCGAGAAGCGTGCAAGAGCCGGGCTTCGGCTCCTGGCCGGTTGCCGAATCAGTCGTTGCGGGATCTCGGGATCCGGTTAGGCGCCTCGGACCGGCGGCGCACAGCGACGGCCGGCGCGGCGGCCGGGGGCGACAGCGCGTGCATCTCGTTGTTGGCCACCACGGCGAGCATCGGGTAGTCGGCGTGGGCCTGGACGTGGGCGCGCACCAGCGCGGCGAGGCGGTCGCGGGGGTCGGTGCCGCTGCCGAGCAGTGCGGTCACCAGGCGGGTGTGGTGCTCCTCGTGGCCGGCCAGGATCAGCTCGGCGAGGATAGCTTCTTTCGATGGGAAATGGGCGTACAGCGAGGCGGACTGAACGGCTGCTTCGGCGGCGATGCCCCGGACCGAGGTCCCGTGGTATCCGTGCTCGGCGAACCGCCGCGGCGCGGCGAGCAGGATCCGGCCCCGGGTGCCCTCTGCTGCTGGCCGCGGCGGCAGAGCCGGCATGCCGGGACGAACTCTGCGCACCGGAGGTGATTCACCCACTGGAAGCTCTCGTTTTCCCGACCACTTGATCGGCAGGAGGTCTCGCCGTTTGCTGCCCCACCAGCCCCGTCCTTGACGGGACACGAAGAGGTATCTTACTGTCGTTGCCTACCGATCGATCGTTAACCTGAGGTGGCTGCCGCCAGCGTGAAGACAAGCCATGCCGTTCGCTCAGCGTCCTGACGCCCGGATCTGGTGGGACCAGGACGGGACGGGTGACCCGATCTTGCTGATCATGGGCCACGCCTACGGGGCTGACATGTGGCATCGCACCGCCCCCGAACTGGCTGCCTCCTATCGTGTCATCCGGTTCGACAACCGGGGGGCTGGCCGCAGCTCCGACCCGGCCGGGCCTTACCCCGTGCGGCTGATGGCCGAGGATGCGCTGGCGGTCCTCGACGCAGCCGGCGCCGGGTCTGGGTGTTTCCGGGTGTTCCCTGCACGGCTCCTGCGTCCCGGTGCGAACCGGATGCAGGCGCCGCAGCCGGTCCACGCAGGGCACGGCGAACGGGATGGGAGCGCATACAGGCCGACAGCGCCTGCGGGCAGCTGCTGCGCCAGGGGAGGAGCATGATATGAGCAACATCGGCGGGAATACCTTCTTGTCTGTTCTCCGGCAGCTGGCCGAAACTGATCCGGACCGGCCCGCGCTGACCTGCGGAGACGTTACGTTGACCCGGGCCGGGTTCGTGGAGCGGGTCGAGCGGCTGGCTGCGCTGTTCGCGGCCCGCGGGGTCACCGAAGGCTCGACGGTCACCATCGGCCTGCCCAACTCGATCGGGTTCGTGGAGAGCATGTTCGCGGCCTGGGCGGTGGGAGCCGTGCCGCAGCCGGTCTCCCACCGGCTCCCGCCACCCGAACGCACCGCCATCATGGACCTGGCCAGTCCGTCACTGGTCGTGGGAATGCCGCAGCCAGAGGCGGGAGCATGGCCGGCCCTGGAGTCGGTGCCCCAGCAGCTGCCCGCCGGCTCGTTCACGCCGGGCGTGTCGCCGGTGTGGAAGCTCGTGACCAGCGGCGGGAGCACGGGCCGGCCGAAGCTGATCGGGGCAACCGCACCCGCCCTGCTCGAGAACGTGGCCGGCCTCGCCCCCCTGGTCGGCCTGCCTTCCGGCGAGTGCGCCCTCATGACAGGGCCGCTGTCCCACAACGCGCCGTTCGTGGCCACCGCGGCCGGGATGCTGCTCGGCAACCACATGGTGCTCATGTCCCGGTTCGACGCGGCCGAGACACTGCGCCTGATCGAGCAGCACCAGGCGAGCTGGCTGTACCTGGTGCCGACCATGATGCTCCGCATCTGGCGGCTGCCCGAGGCGGCCCGTCTGACCGCCGGCCTCTCCTCGCTGAAGGTGGCCTTCCACGTGGCCGCGCCGTGCCCGCCGTGGCTCAAGCAGGCCTGGATCGACTGGCTCGGCCCGCAGAAGGTGCATGAACTGTACGCAGGCACCGAGCTGCAGGCAGCAACGGTGATCACCGGCACCGAATGGCTCGCTCACCGGGGGTCAGTCGGCCGCACGGTGCTCGGCGAGATAGAAATACGCGACCTCGATGGCCGGCCCGTTTCTCCTGGCGAGGAAGGGGAGATCTGGATGCGCCGGGGCCCCGGCGCCCCGCCTCCGTACCGGTACATCGGCGCGGCGGCACGCAGCGCCGCCGACGGCTGGGAATCGCTCGGCGACATCGGCCGGGCCGACGCCGACGGGTACGTCTACATCACCGACCGGCTCACGGACATGATCCTCATCGGCGGGGCGAACGTCTACCCGGCGGAGATCGAGGCCGCTCTCGACGAACACCCCGCCGTCCAGTCCTCCTGCGTGATCGGCCTCCCCCACGAGGACCTCGGCAACATTCCCCACGCCATCGTCGAGCTATCCGAACCGGTACCTGATGAGCATCTGATTGCCCATCTGCGCCAGCGGCTCGCCCCGCACAAACTGCCCCGCGTGATCGAGCGCACCACCACGCCGCTGCGCGATGACGCCGGGAAGGTCCGCCGTTCGGCGCTCCGCGCCGAACGCATCGCCCAGCACTCAGCCATCCAGCAAACCGGCTAAGCCCGCCCACAGGCAGGCGCACGCCGTGCTCATGCGGCCGATCTGGCCGGAGCACCCGTCCCGGGACGTCCAGCGGTTCATCAGCCAGCGGCCAACGCGGCGGCCCAGCACGCCGGCATATGCCAGGCCCAGAACTGGACTGGTGCCATTACCCACCAGGCAAACGATTAGTGCCCCACCGCGAATATCCGGCAGGGCAGCGCCGGGATTCAAGGCCGGTTACTCGCCGTCATTGAGGCCGCACCCTGCTTGACTGCGCGTATCCGCCGTTCTGGTCGACAGTTCGAGTGTGCTTGGTAATCGTGCTGATGGCTCCGAATTGTGAATCTGCGCACGCAGACCGGCGGTACGGTCACGCCCGAAGCGAACTGCAGCGACCCCGGGCAACCCCGCTGCTTCAGGACGGTCCTGAGCTTTACCTGGGCTCGTCGCGCGTCATGCCGGGCGCGGTCGGGCAGGGGCTGCAGCGGAGGTGCCTGGCGGTGCCGCGGCCTCGCTGGTGGCCCGTTTCGGCGGCTCCGGGTGTCGCTGAGGCGGGTGAGGTATTCGGCGTGGTCAAGCAGGCTTAGGCGGCGGTGAAGGACGAAGCTGGCATGGTGCTGGCCGGACTGGGCGGGCCGCACCCGGAGTCGGTCACGGTGAATGCCGCGCACGGGTTCCGGGGTCGAAGAGCTCGTCAACGTGAGCAAAGAGGCCGGCATCGTCCTCGGCTTGCGCGGCGCGGGCGGGTTCACCCGGATGCTGCTGGTCTCGACGGCCGGCTAGGTCGTTCAGCGCGCGCTGCCCGGTTGTCATCGTCTGGCCGGAGAACCGCGGCTGGCCGCCGGCTGTACACGGTCACGTCCTGGGGCGGCCGCCGCGGGGTGGCCTGGGTGGTGTGAGCGACGCCCAGCTGCAGCAGCATCTGAGGGGGGCCGGGAAGCGCCAGGCGGTCCTGGATCAGGGCGCGGATAATCGGGTGCTCCAGCGGCTGGGTATACAGGCTCGCGAACACCGACCTGGTCGCGGCGTGCAGCAGGAGCCGGTGCAGCGCCTGGCCCGCGCAGAGCCATTCGCGCGGCCCGTCGCCGGTGGTGAGCAGTACCGCGGTGGCGGCGGGGCCGGGCCCATCGGCGGTCAGCAGCCCGAGGCCGCGGCCGAGGTCGAAGTCACGCTGGCGGAGCCGCCCCGGCTGGCGGGTCGTGGTGGCGGGGAACGCCTGCGGCGGGATGCCGTCGCGGGCGGGACCGGCCACGTTGCCGCTCCAGTACCGCGTCTCGGCCCGGGCCCACCGGTCGAGGTCGAGCCTGCGCGCGGCGGCGCTGACGATGTTGGCCAGCCGCTGGTAGGCCCGGCCCTGGCCGACGATGTTCGAGCCTAGCTCGTTCGGCCGTCGCGTCGTGCTGGAGCTCGGGCAGCAGTCCGGCCGGCAGCGGGTCGGGCGCGAAGGCAGCGCGGTGCGTGTGCCGGTGCGGCAGCGCCTCGAGCATCTCGTACTCGGCGGCGGTCACCGGCGCGGCCGCGCCGAGGGCGACCCGCGCCAGCAGCCGCGGGCTGCCCGGCCGGGGCAGCACGTCGGCCACGGGCAGGTACCCGAGCGAGCGGACCGCGAGCCGCAGCCCGTACAGGGCGGCGCCGCAGCTGATCAGCATCTCCCGGCCGTCGGGATCGGCCTGCAGCCGGCGGCGGGAGTCACAGTACAGCTCGACGGCGGACTCAGTTACCTTGAACCGCCACGGCTGGGTGTTCTGCACCGACGGCGCCCGCGCTGCGGTGGCGATCAGGTAATCGGCCCGGCTGGCCAGGATCGATGCCGGTTCCGTAGCGGCCTCATCAGCCATTTCCGATCACCTGCCCTTGCTCGGCGACCAGCCTCTCCTTACCGGGCGGGAGGCTCCAGGGCCTTCGGCCGCCGGGCATGGTGACCAAGGTCCCCGCGGGCGGCACGGCCCCGCGGCCCCAGACCCCTCGCGGGGAACGGCCGCAGGCCGTCAGGGCAGCAGCCCGGGGTGCGGCAAGACAGCCTTCCTGCTGGCCAGGATGGCCCGGCCGACCGGATCGGCGCGGTCACGGCCGTACTCGTAGCCGCCGAAGGTGACCGCGGCGCGACCTGTCCTCCGCTCAGGCGCGGTCTGACCGGTCATCGAAGTGACGTATTCGCGCCGCAGAACCAGGGGCGGCCGCGGCAGGGTCGAGCGGCACGCCCGCGGCCTCGGACAGCAGGTGCGTCCAGGTCCCCGGCGCCACGTACACGTGCTCGGAGCCCCGCCGCCGCTGAGCAGCCAGCGGTCCCCGTGGCCTGGTGCGCGCGCGTGGACCGCGGCGGTCGCGGACCGCTGCCCGTCGATGCTCAGCGCCAGGTTGGCCAGCGGGTCATGCACAGCTAAGCGAGCACCCGATCGCATGAGGCCAGCGCGCCCCGAACCGGATCATCTGCACGCTGATCACCACTCGCCCGGCATGATCCTCAACGGCGCGGAATCGGCAGGGAGACTGTGGATAACGCTTCCGGCCTGGCTTCCCTGATCTTGACTGAGCAGGGGCGTAGGGTCGGGAGCCTGGGTCCCGGCCTGGCCCGCGAATCGGCTGACGCCCGTTCGGGCTGTCCTGCGAATCGATCTGCCTGCCGGGCCCCAGGTTTTTCTGGCACCCACCAGCGGTGCCGGCCTGATCTGCCCGGCCTGGGCAAGAGGCCGGGGGTTCACAGATCCGGCGGCCAGCGGGTGCGTGCCATCCCTCAACCTCAGAAAGGGATGGCCATGACTATCGTAGAGACTCGCGCGATCACTGGCGGAGTGGACACCCACGCGGACGTGCACGTCGCGGCTGCGCTCGACCCCATCGGAGGGCTGCTGGGGGTCAAGGAGTTCCCGGCCACCGCGGCCGGATACGGCCGCCTGCTGAGCTGGCTGGGCGGGTTCGGGACCGTCGCCCTGGTCGGGATCGAGGGCACCGGCAGCTACGGCGCCGGCCTGGCCCGCCACATCACCACGGCCGGCGTCCGGGTCGTGGAGATCGACCGCTCCGACCGGCAGGACCGCCGCCGCCAGGGCAAGTCCGACCCCCTCGACGCCGTCAGCGCTGCCCGTGCCGCCCAGTCCGGCCGGGCCCGCGGCGCGTCCAAGGGCCGCGACGGCGCGGTCGAGGCGATCCGCGCGCTGATGGTCGCCAAGCGCAGCGCCGCGGGCGAACGCACCCAGACCATCAACCAGGCCCGGGCCCTGATCCTGACCGGCCCCGATGACCTGCGGGCCCGCTTGACCGGGCACACCGCGGCTGCCCTGGTCGCCGAGCTGGCCTCGCTGCGCCCCCGGCCCGGCAGCACCGTCGGCTACGCCACCCGCATCGCGCTGCGCGAGCTGGGACGGCGCGCGGAGTTCCTCGACGGCCAGCTCGAGCGCCTCGACGAGCTCATCGGCCCGCTCGTCGCCGCCCGCGCCCCCGGGCTGCTCGCCCTCTACGGGATCGGCCCCCACACCGCAGCGCTGCTGCTCATCGCAGCCGGGGACCACCCGGAACGGCTGCGCAGCGAGGCCGCCTGGGCGCACCTGTGCGGCGCCGCCCCCATCCCGGCATCCTCGGGCAAGACCGTCCGCCGCCGGCTCAACCCTGGCGGCGACCGCCAGGCCAACCATGCCCTGTGGCGGATCGTGTTCACCCGCCTGGGCTCTGACCCGGCGACCCGCGCCTACGCCGAACGCCGCACGGCCGAAGGGAAATCCAAGAAGGAGATCATCCGCTGCCTGAAGCGTTATGTCGCCCGCGAGGTCTATCCCCACCTCCGCAGCACCGCAGGCTGACACGCACTCCCGGGGGCGGCCTGGCCCGCTAATCGGCTGCCGCACCCGCTGGCCTGCGAACGATCCGCCGGCCGTCCCCGGGGCACCCGCAAACCTGCTGAGCGTGACCTAATAAGAGCTTTCCCTCCACCCGGAGTGGCTCATCCCTGTCTTGTCCGCACCCAGCACTCCAGCAAATTACCGGGCGTCACGACCGAAAAACCGAAACCGAAAGAAGCCTTGACAAACATAAGAGCATCGATAAGGTCGCTCACGTTCTGGAACGCCGGTCGCACTGCGTGACGATCGCTGGTCGCGGCTCTCGCGCGGGATCCGCCGTTCGGTGCCGTCGCCGTGGCGTTCGCTACCGTCAGCTCATGCAAACAGAACGGGCTGATCTGCACTACGGTATGCGCAATCACCGGTCATGGGACATCCGCTTCCGCAGAAGTAAGTCGGCGCCTGGGCGCATCGTGCGCTTGCTTCCTGGCGTCGGTGGCGAATAGCCTACCTCTCCCTCGACTCGGGAAGCATAGCGCTGGATCTTTCTTCTGTAGTCAACTCTCGGAATACCCGGGATTTTCCTAGCCTTATGAGGGCTGGGGTATCAACCGACGTACGCCAGGGCCATATCTGCGCGGTGCCATCATACGAAGCGGTTACCAGGAATGTCCCATCGGGGGACCAGTCGACATCGAAGATATAGTCAAAATGCACGCCTGCTGTTCCCACCTCGGCGCCGGTTCGCGTGTCGAATATGCGGGCTGTCCGGTCAGTGGACGCGGTGGCAATATATTGACCCGATGCCCCCCAGGCGATAGATCTGATTGCATCTTCATGGCCACGCAGAACCATCAAAATCCTCGTCAGTCCCGGATCCCATATACGAACAGAACGGTCCCGTGAAGCAGTTGCGAGCTGGCTACCGTCGGGTGACCAGGCCGCTGCAAGAACTGCATCGGGATGATCAGCGACGCCTATCGTATCTCCCGCCAACAGATCCCACACTCTCGCTGTTCGATCCTCTGACGTGGTGACGATGCGGTTTCCGTCAGGGGACCATGCGACGGCTCGTACCATATCAGCGTGTCCGCGGAGTACAAGGAGCTCTGCGCCGGTCTCGGCGTCCCAGACCCGCGCCGTACGGTCACTCGAAGTGGTGACGATGCGGTTTCCGTCAGGGGACCATGCGACGGCTCGTACCATATCAGCGTGTCCGCGGAGTACAAGGAGCTCTCCGCCGGTCTCGGCGTCCCAGACCCGCGCCGTGCGGTCAGCCGAGGCGGTTACGATTCGGCTTTCATCGGGGGCCCAGGCGACGCCGCGCAGGACGTCCTGGTGTCCGTGCATGGCTACGAGTTCCCTACCGTCGTCGGGGTTCCAGATACGCGCTGTCTTGTCCCGTGATGCAGTCGCTATACGTGCCCCACCTCGTGACCAGCTCACGCTCTCCACCCAGTCGCTGTGTCCCCTCAATACGGGACCCATGTTCCACGGATCGGCATCCCACACTCGAACCGTGTGGTCGTCGGCACATGTCGCAATCAGGCGTTCATCCGGGGACCATGCAAGGGACCACAGCAAGTCGTTATGCCCGCGAAGCTCGCTCATTAGCATGCCGGAGGTCGGATCCCATACGCGGATTGTCCTGTCACGCGACGCTGATGCAATGAGATTTCTTCCGGGAGCCCAGGCGACATCCTCGACCCAGTTGGTGTGGCCGCGGAGCACGAACTCTTCACGCTCGACGTAGTGAGTGTGGCCAGGGAGGACAAACGCCTCGTGCCCAGCCTGTACGTCCCATACTCGCACCGTTCGATCCCGCGATGCACTCGCAATGCGCTTGCCGTCGGGTGACCAGTCAAGCCCGCACACCGCATCTAGGTGTCCCTTGATGACGGCAAGCGGGACCTCTTCGTGGATGGACCAGACTCGCACCGTGCCGTCGCTTGACCCGCTTGCCAGGCGGCTACCGTCCCGGCTCCAGGCGACACACTCCGCGCCGACCTCGTGTCCAATCAACGTCTTAACGACGCGATGCGCGGCAATTTGATGAATTCTTACGAGGCGGTCCGCGCATGCCGTAGCTAGTCTATCACCATCGGGAGACCAGGTAATTCCCCTGACATCGTCCTGCTCTGCAAATTCGTATACCTCAGCTCCATCATGGGATGCCCAGATGCGCACAGACCCGTCGTGGCTGGCGGTAGCAATATAGGATCCATCCGGTGACCAGGCTATGCTTTGGATCGCGTCTTCGTGCGCTACGAAGTGGAGAACGCTGCGTCTGGTAGTGGTATCCCACACATAGGCGGTCCCCGAGCCTGATCCTGCTGCAATCGTCCTGCCGTCCGGCGACCATGCGATGCAACGGCCCACATCGCTGATATGGAAGACTATCTTCTGTCTGATTGCCAGCAGTGCGGTGAGGAGAGCACGCTGCGCTAGGGGAGTTTGCGCGCATTCCTCAATAGCGGCGAGTGCGAAGAGGACCGCAAGCTCCGGATCTTCGGGAACGACCGCGATGGCTCTTCGCGCTACCGTCTCGGACAAACGCCGGAGTGCTGCGGAGTCCGCGCGGCGAGAGGTTTCTATGAATTCAGATATCAGCGGATATTCTCCCGCGACGTCCTGGGCAGCGGCCCAATGCAGAGCAGATTGCAGGCGGTCATCCCGCAGGAGGTAGGAGGCCCGGCTACCTGATCGCCGCCAATCCTGGGCCAGTCGCTCCAGCTCGGTGCGGCGCCGGAGATCATCCGCCTTACCTTGGATTACTTGTCGAAGAGGTGCCCATTGGCGGAAGATCGCCTCGTGCGCCACGTCTACTACCGGCTGATCACCGATGGTGTCGCCAACAAGTAGACGGGACTCGATGAAAGCGTCGACAACACACAGCTCCGGCTGGGTCAGGGATGCCCGCTCGATTCGCCGTCGTGTCGGCTCGTCGTTGTCATCGAGGCTCACGAATTTCAGCAGCGTCTGGAATATTGGTAGATCTTGATCTCGCTCCTCAAGCTCAGCTACGACGTAGTTTGCCTGCCTAGCAAGTGTTCCGGCTACGCCGCCCAATTGATGTACGTCTCGGGAGTCGATGGTGCCGCCACCCCTGGCCAGCCATAGTTGATGGAGCCGCTGGAGCGTGAATGCCAGGAGAGGCAGGGCGTCTCCTCCGCCTGTTTCATCAACGAGCTGAGCCACTAGGCCGGGAGCGAACATCAGCCCCACCTGGAGGGCGGGACCTTCGATGACTGCGGATAGCTGTGACCGGCTGAGAGATCCAAGAAGAATAGGTCGCTGCAGTAGTTTAGTGTATCCCGACGTCAGGAAATCGGTTATGAAGTCTGAGCGCACTGTGGCCAGTACCCAGAGCGCATCCGTGTCGGCCAGTGCCTGCTCCAGGAGATGTACAAAGTCGGAGCAGGCGGCCGGTCCTGCCCTCGTAATCAGCTCTTCTCCTTGATCGATTACGATAAGGATAGGTCCGCTACGACGGTCGCATTGAGCTAGCCAGGTTATCTGCGAGAGCACGTGGCGGGTGGTGTCTCCTTCAAGTGCGACTGCGATATGCATGGGCATCATGCGCCTTATGCATTTCGAAAGGCTTGCTGCGAGAGCCTCGATAGGTCGCTCACCTGGCTCAAACGGAGGAACGACCTCCCAGGGATGCCGACCCTGCGTCAGGGCAGGAATTATGCCAGCTCGGACCAGTGAGGACTTGCCTGCACCAGAAGGTCCTATAACCGTCGCAAATCTTTGTACCGGAGTCGCTGTAGAAATCCCGAGGCGGTCCAGTACGTCCCTGATCTCGTGTTCGCGGCCGAAGAAGAAATCGGCGTCAGCTTCGATTAGCGGCTGCAGTCCCGGATATGGAGAACGCCGGGAGTCCGGCGGGCCCTGGGCACAATGGCCTTGCGTTAAGCCGATTTAGCGTGATCTGCGTCACACCACCCTGTGTGATCGACCCAAGGTCTCCAGTTCAGGGGTCACGCGCTGTACAGGAGCACCTGTGCTTGACCAGGCCATATGTCTCTAAAGCAAGGACATTGGGCCCTGGGCAACGGCTTCTGCCCACCTAGCATCAGCTTCATGGAACGCCGCGTTTTCTTCAGCAACGTCGGGACGTAGTTTAAGAAAGGCTGATATGGGCGATGCCCAGCCGCCGAAGGGTGCGGTCAGGCTTCGTGTACGTTTCACTACACCACATACCGCTCTGGACTCCACATTGAGAAGCGGCGCTCCGCTGGCTCCTCGTCCGACATTAGTCTGGCGGAATTTGATCCAGGGTGCTGGCTGTGGAGCCGTTCCCTCGCACTCCCCGGAGATCGGCTCTCCGCTCGGGCGTGCTCGGGTAAATGCTGGAGCGTAGAGACGGTCAAATGGTCGCAATCTTATGTTGAGCCTCGCGCAGGGATGAGGCGGAGGAGCGCCCAATATCTCGATCAATGCGAGATCGGGAAACGGATACTCGCCCGGGTTTCCTTCCTCCGGATATCGCGATATGCTAGCCGCAGGGAGCTGCAGGTTATCCCACCGCAAAGAGTACGCCTTATCAGGCTGGATGACGTGCGCGCAGGTCAGCACTTTTCCTGGCGATATCCAGAAACCGCATCCGGCGAGTTCGCTGCTCCCCGCCAGTCCTATTTCGACAGTGCAGTCCCAGATGAGATGCTCAAGCTTCTCCGGGAACGGTTCCAGCGTCATTCGGATTGTCCCATTCCAGGCTGACTTTAATGCTCGCATCGGCGGATCCGTTAACGAGGAGAGCAGTGAGCTGGCCAGCTTGCGCCCTGAGTGAACATCCGAACTCGACAGTGACGTGAGACGGCCTAAGCTCGGCGATTGGGCGCGTAATTATCCTGGCCAGCGCACCAATCTCTTCTGCCACCGAACTGAAGTCGAGTATTTGCGATCGCGCAACGTCGCTTTCGCTGTCGGCGAGCGCCTCCACTGACACCACTATATCTGGCGTCAGCTGAGCCTCGAAGATCTCTATCTGTTCGCGCTCCATATATTGCCCCATGAAAATTGATACACTGCTGAATGATATATGGTGATGGTATATATGGCTGTGACGGAGTGGGCGAGCACCCTACGCGTGGGAGGATGTCCACTGCGGGTAAAGAAGCGCATATCCTCCAACTCACGAACGTCTCATTAGCCTCACCAGTAACGTTATGTGATGGTACCGACGCTTGATCGTAGCCTGTAGGTGCCAAGGATGCCGTCATCGCAGCTGACCTGGTCCCTTGAATAAGCTAGCGGATCTGCGCGCAGGTAAATCCCGATTCGGCACTGTTCTCCAGCGCCAGGAACCGGCTGCCCGGTTGACCAGGCATCCTGGCACGCCGACCCTGACTGCTGGCGGTCAGCGCCGCCAGACGCGCGTAAGCGCCGCCCCGCGGCCCCCTGCTGCCCTTGCACACGAATCTGGTCCGGCGCTGGGTCTACCTGGGCCTTGCTTGCGGGCGGTCTGTGGCCCCGCCCAAGGCGTATGGGCGCTGGTCCTGGAGATACCGCAGTGATAAATAGACCTGGGGGCACTAAGTTAGGTGGATCGACGTGCAGGCTGATCCGCATACGAAGGCGGCAACAGAAATGGAGGACGTAATGGCGCGCCAATCACGAGGCACCCCGGATAGGCCAGTGTACGTCGCTGTGATTGGTCCTGGCGATCCCAGGGACTCGGACCGGCCTAGCGACATCGTCCTGGGCGACATGGATGCAGCCGAGGAAGTCGGCCGACTGTTGGCGGCACATGGCGCCGTCTTGGTGTGCGGTGGCTTGGGCGGTGTCATGAAGGCCGCATGCATGGGTGCACACAACAATAAGCCGGTGGGCATAACAGTTGGCTTCCTGCCAGGCGACAAACACGGCGACGGGAATGACCACCTGTCGATCGAGATACCAACAGGCTTGGGTGAGTTGCGGAACGCCCTGGTCGTCGGCGCAGCGGAAGCGATAATAGTGGTCGGCGGGAGCTGGGGCACTATGAATGAGGTAAGTCTGGCGATGAAATTGGAAAAGCCGATATTTCAGATCGGTGGGTGGAGAGTAGCGCCGACATCCACGAGTCCGACACCCCGCCGGGTCGCTGATGCAAGCGAGGCAGTGGAGGCTGCACTGGCCGCGATACAAGAACTCAGAAACGCTTGTCAGCCCGAGGCATAGGGTAGCTGATCCGCGTCTACGAATTGACCTAGCAACTCGGCGCGCAGCCGAGCAACACGTGCTCTGCCGCGCAAGAATAGAGGTTCTGTGCTCCCTGCCTCGCCGAATTAAGTCATTGATACAGAGCAAATATTCGGCCTGTAATTGTTCGTGGTAATAACAATGTAACGCTTGTCACGCTACGCAACCGCGAAGAACGCTAACGAGCCTGTTGTGACCCCACCTGGATCGCCGTCGATGATATGACCTGCCGGTTACAAGACGGTCCATCATGCACTGGGACTACCATCGTCAGTCAGATGACCCAGCCCAGCTCACCACCATTATGGTTGATCACTGGGTTGCATAGTCATCGTTGCAGTCGTGCCGTCACGTGCCGAGAAATGTCGTTTCGTCCGTGTTATTCGCGTGTTGATCTTCTCCAACGCCCCGAATTCTGGGTGCCACCGCGGTCGCGGACGATGATCAGTTTTCGTTCATTTGAGGTCTCGGATCGCCTCGTGAATGCGCCGTACGCCGGGATCGGGTGATACAGCGGGTCATCACCCTCCTCGAGCGCCTGGGTCTGGCCTTCCGGGGCCTGGCGCGGGGCACCGAAGCAGGTGCGCGGGCCCGCTCGGTGGCTGGTTAGCCGGTGGTGGTGATCGCGATCAGCCCGTCAGCGTCCCGGCGCAGGGTCGCGGCCAGCTGATCGCGTGCCGTCTCGGGAATCCCGTCCGGGAGTTTGCCGCCGCTCGCAGCCAGGTCGGCGGCACCGCTGATGTACCTGGCCGCACGGCGCAGCAACGCCGGCGGGAACAGGATCTCTGCCGGGTGGCCGGCCTGCTCCGGTGCGGCGGCGGCGGTGATCTGCCCGAACCCGGACAGCGCCTGCGCGTAGGTGGTGATGACGTCCCCAAGGTGATCGGGCGGCTCGTTCGCCGCCCGGACCTGCATCGCCTCGGCCAGGGCCGCGACGGTGATCCCCACCAGGGCCAGCGGCAGCGGAACGGTCCGCGGTGCCTCCATCAGGTCGGCGCCGGGCCGTTCGCCGGCGACCTGGAACAGGATCCGCCGGGCCATGTCCTTGATGATCTCGTCGCCGAGATAGGTGCGGGCGGTTGCCTCGGTGACCCTCATGAGGGCTGCTACGGCACGGACCTGCCCGGTGATCAGCTCACCGGCACGTTGCCGGTCCAGGTGCATGCCGGACGCAGCGAGCTCCTCCAGGAATACGTCGATCTTGCGGTCGAGCCACGTACGTCTAGGCACGTAGCAAGTCTTCCACCCTCCCGCTCTGGAGCTCGTTTCAGTCCGGACAACGGAACAGTTCGCCCTCGGGTACGGGCGGAAGGCATGGCGGCGGCTGTATAAGAAGCGGCCTGCCCGTACTTGCTGGACACCCAGACTTCGCAAACACGTTTTCCAGCACCCTCCGGGCCAAGATTGGGCGCCCGGCGGACAGAAGTCGATCATGTCGAGAATCGTTCGATTCTCGACAGGCCACCACGGCCGGTCGGCGTGAGCACGTCCTCGTCTGCCATGGCTGGGATGGTCACGGCGGGTACCGGCACCGGCCAGTTGATACCCCGGGTTAACACCCAGCTGATGAACCACGCAATCGCGGCTCAACCGGCAGGCAATGATGCGCTGGCACGATCGGTCTCAGTTCCAGACTCAAGGGGCGGCCCGCCCGGCCAGCCCGATACGAGAAAGGCCCAGACAATGGCCACCACACTCCAGCAGCCCCCCGCCACGGCAGTCAGCGACCAGGTTTCCCAGCTCACCCCGTCGGCAGCCCCCTCCCCCCGGACCCCCGTCTCGGTGATGGGCCCGTGCCGCCCCGCGGCCGTCTCGGTGATGGGCCGCGACCGCGGCACGGCCGACCCGGTGATGGGCCGCGACCGCGGCACGGCCGACCCGGTGATGGGCCGCGACCGCGGCACGGCCGACCCGGTGATGGGCCGCGACCGCGGCACCGCCGCCCCGGTGACCGCCCGCCGTCGGTAACAATCCGCGCACCGGCACACGCCCAGCCCGGCCCGGCAGGAAACCGCCCAGACCGATCACCGTCCGGCTTGCCGGCAGGCCAGCCGGGGGTCCCGGTAGTCCTGGGGAAATTCTGGTCGGATATCCCTGACCTGCGGTAACACGGGTCTCGGTGATGCTGGCCTGCGGGAGTTCGCGGGCGAGGTCATCGGTCACCAGGATCTGGCCGCGCTGCTGGCCCCGTTCGAGATGATCGTCCAGGTCGACCCGGATCAGGACCAGGCCTTGCAGACCGCGCAGATGGCCAACGCCCTGGTCGGTGCGGTCGAGGCGCACGCCAGCCGGGCCGAGGACGCTTACCGGCAGCAAGGCGCAGACCCGGCCGACCTGGTCCGGGTGGGGTCTGGCCCCGGTCAAGGGCCGCCCCGGGCAGGCCCCGGCCGTCGGCGACCTGGCCGATTACCTGCTCTTGCGTCATCACAGCGCGGTCGAGCTCATCGGCAGGGCCGAGGCGGGCAGGCTGGTGGAACGGTGGCGCGACGATAGCAACGGCCGGGTCATCCGGGTCCGGCTCACCGGCGACGGCGAGAGACGGCTGAGCCAGCTCGCCCCCGCGCACCTGGTGATCTTGACCGGTAGCACAATTTCCGGCACCGGAGGACGGGATACCCGCGCCGATCAAACTCAGCGCGGTGCCGGAGAGCCCGTAACGGCGAGCAACCACATACTCAGGGAAGCGGGGCCAGCTGCCCGGCGTCGGCGGCCGTGTCCCGTCAGCGCCCCCGCGCGAGAGGGGCGCGGCTCAGCCGACGCCCCTGTGCGCGACCTGGCCCCCGCCCATTCCCCCGCCGAGGACCAGGTGGTCATGCTCTCACCCGGTCACGCATTCCTCTCCGGCATTTCGCGTCTCATCTTTCGATCCCGGCACGGGCTCGGCCCGCGCCTGGCGGGAGCCGCAGGCGAGCGCCCTCGAAGCCCGCAGAGAAAGTTGTCGCAGTACCGGGATGGGGGCCAGGCGCGGACCTAACAGCCCACTATTAGCTGTGTTCGCTCCCAAATGGCTCCCAAAATCGGACACCCGGGAACGTGTAATGCAAACGGCAGGTCACTAGATGCCTTGTGACCTGCCGTTTCTCTGGTCGGGGTGGCCGGATTTGAACCGGCGGCCTCTTCGTCCCGAACACGGCGTAAGCAGGAACGACGAGCCAACCCTGCCAGCAACCGATGGTCCCGCATGAGACCAGTGGTTCGCCACGACCTAGGGACCACCTAGCCGGGTTGCGTGAGCATCATGGCGTGGCTGGGTCTGGGTCGTCAACCGGGGGTGCGGCGGGGCGCTGGCGGCGGCGGTAGGACTCGCCTTCGACGATGAGCTCGTGGCAGGTGGAGGTGAGCCGGTCGATGGCTGACTGGGCCAGCAGCGGGTCGGTCATCAGGGGGAGCCATTCACTGGCGTCGCGATTTGATGTGACCACGGTGGAGGCTTTGCGGTGGCGTTCGGTGATGATCTCGTAGAAGTCGGTGGTCTGGGCCGGGGTCAGGGGCTGGAGCGCGAAGTCGTCGATGATGAGCAGCTCGACGGTGGTCAGGCGGCGGTACTCGTAGTCCAGGGTGTTGTCCAGGCGGGCGGCGGTCAGGCGTTTGAACAGCTTGTCGGCGCGGGCCATGTGGACGGTGCGGCGGCGGCGGACCGCGATGTGGCCCAGCGCGGTGGCCAGGTGCGTCTTGCCGACGCCGGCGGGCCCCAGTATCAAAGCGCCGTGGGGGCCGTCGACGAACCGCAGGGTGACCAGTTCGTTCCAGAGCCGCTGGTCGTAGCGGATGGCGGCGGTGGGGTCCCAGGTTTCGGTGTGCATGGCGGGGTCCAGTCCGGCGTTCTTGGCGCGCAGGGCGATGGACCCGGCTTCGCGGCGGGCGACTTCGTCGGACAGGATCAGCTGGAGGAAGTCGGCGTGCGGCATGTCCGTCTGGCGGGCGAGAGTGAGGCGCTCGGGCAGGGTGGCGGTGAGCTTGCCGAGTTTGAGGGCGCGCAGGGTGGCTTTGAGGTCGGGGTCGAGCGGGTCGGTCAGTGATGACATGGGTGGTCCTTCCGTGGCAGGCGGGCGGGGTGCGGGCCGGGGCCTGGTCAGCCTGGCGGTGGTGGCCCCGGCCCGCGGCAGGGGGGGTTAGGGCCGGCTGCCGGTGGTGGCCTTGGCAGCTGGCCGGGTGGTGGTCTTGGCGGCGGGTGCGCCGTTGCCGAGGTTGCCGTTGCTGGTGGATGGGGCGGCGGCCTGGGCGGTGAGGCGGCGCTGGTGGTCGCGTTCGAGGTCGAGCTGGTGCTCGGCGTGCTCGGCGCGGGCGCGCCAGGTTCCGGCGAGGTCCTGGACGGCGGCGAGCTGGGCGGTGCAGGCGGCTGCCTGGGTGTCGCGTTCGCGGGCGGCGTCGGCGCGGACGTGGTTGTTTTCGGCGCGGGCGTCGGCTTCGGCTTGCCGGGCCCGGCTGATCTCGGTGTCGGCGTGGTGGCGGGCCCGGGCGGCGTCAGCGAGCGCGGCGTCGCGGCCGGTTTCCGCGGCGCTGGCCGCGCCGCGGGCGGCAGTGATGGCGGCGTCGGCTTGCTGGCGGATTTCGGTGACCTGGGCATCGGCGTGTTCGCCGATGGCCTGTGCGCGGGCGTCGGCGGCCTCAGCGTCGGCGCGGGCCTGGCCGGCGGCTTCCAGCGCGGCCTGGGTGTCGTGCCGGGCGGCGTGCATCGCCGCGGTGGCTGCCGCGGCGGCCTGGGTGGCCTCGGCGGCCCGGGCGAGGGCGACAGCGGTTTCGGCCTGGGCCTGGCCGCGGGCAGCGTCAGCAGCGGCAAGTGCCGTGGTGACCTTGCCGGGGTCGGCGGCGGCCAGCTGGGCAGCGGCGGCGCTGACCAGGCCGGCGGCCTGGGTGAGCAGCTGGTGCAGGCCGGCCAGCGGCCCGCCGTCTGCAGGGCCGGCGAGCGCGGCGGCCTGCTGGCCGACCGCATCATCATCCACGGCTGATCGCCGTCCAGCAGCCGCCGCGCGTAGATCCCGGTGCTCTCGCCATAGCATGCGGCCTGGGCGACCAGGCGCTCCACGCTGCGGGTGGCATACCCCTCCACCCCCGGCGGCATGTCCGCGGCGCCGGTCGACCGCCCGCCGGGATGTTTCCGCGGATGGGTCTTGATCAGCTGGTCCCGCAAGTACACCTTCACCAGGTGCTCATCAGCGCGGGCCATCACGCGTGCCCCGGCGTGACGCCACGGCACGGAATACAAGGCCCTGGCCACCTGGATGTGGTAATCGACGTGGACTTTCACTTCCGCCCAGTACGGAACCTGGTACCGCCCGGCGGGAACTGGCAGCAGGCACGGCGCTTCCTGCCTGGCGAACACCACCGCGGGCACCTGCCGGGTGGTGCCGTGCACCCGGCCGTTCGCCATGCCCAGCCAGGCGGCCATCTTCGACCGCGCGTCCGCCAGGTCCAGGAAACTTTCCCCCGCGAAGAAATTTCCCTGCACGAACTTCACGCCGGCCTCGACCCTGGGCTTATCCCGGGGATGACGGACCCGGGCCGGGTCGGTGGCGAAACCCCGCGCCTGGGAGTACTCCAGCCATTCGCGGGTCAGCTGCGGGTTCACCGCGTCCGCCTTGGCGATGACCGGGCTCATGTTGTCCGGGACGACGACCCGGAATACCCCTGAGAAGAACTGCCAGGCCTCCTCGCACCCGGCGATGACCTCCTCCAGCGTCATCGAGAACGTCAAATACACGAACATGTACCGGGAGAAGCACGCGGTGAACACCAGCGCCCGCAGCTTGCGCCGCCTGCCGTCCCCCGCCGGGATCAGCCCCAGATCCCCGAAATCGATCTGCAGCTCACCGCCCGGCGGCCCGTCATCGACCGGCGTGGTCACCGTGCCGCCACCGCACCGCTCGGCCGCGAACCGGTGCAGCGTCCGCTCCGCCACCACCACGCCCTGCCGGGCCAGCAAGATCCCGATCTTCACCACCGGCACGTCGCCCCCGACCCACTTCACGATCTGCTCACGGCGGGCCTCCAGCTCCGCCCAGCCCCGGCCGTGCCCGTCCGGCCGCACCGGCCGCACTACCGACACGACCTGGCCGATCAGCTCATCGGCGAGCTGGCCCTCACCCCCATCCCGCAACAGGCCGGCCGCTACCGCGGCCGCGACATAACGCTTGCCGGTCTTGCGGTCAACGCCGGCCTGCCTGGCCACCGCCCGCTCACTCTTCCCCGCGAGCCACGCCCGCAGCGCTTCACGAACCTCGATCACAGACACCTCCCGGTACACCATCCCGGCGACCTCCAGTCGCTCGACTGGCGAAGATCAAACCGGGATGACGCGGGACAAGCGACGTACCACGCCGCTGGTCCCACTAGTGGCGACCGGGTGGTCCCATGCTCATGGCGGAAAACCGCTCAACCTGGTCCCATGACGCTGGCGGATGAC
>CAWDEB010000028.1:0-377458 GCA_963801155.1 uncultured Actinomycetes bacterium | reverse complement strand
ACCCATGCCGTCCGCCACCGCTCTGCTCGCGGGCAACCTGCCCGCGGAGCCGAACAGCTTCATCGGCCGCGAGCGCGACCTCGCTGAGCTGGCCAAGCTGCTCAACGAGGTGCGCGCGCTGACCCTGAGCGGCCCTGGCGGTATCGGCAAGACGCGGCTCGCGATGCGGCTGGCCCGTGACGTGATCACCGGCGCGGCCGACGCCGTGGACGGCATAGTATAGATCGGTCCGGACCTCGATGAGGCCTGGCTGGTGGATCTGGCCGACTGGCGCGGCCAGATCGCCCAGCGCGTCGCCGCGACCATAGGGGTGCGCGAGGAGCCGGGTGTGCAGCTCCGCAGACCTGGCCGAGGCGTTGCGTTCCCGGCGCATGCTGCTCGTCCTGGACACCTGCGAGCATCAGGTCAGCGACTGCGCCACGCTCGTCCAGCTGCTGCTGGCCCGGTGCCCGTGGCTGCGGATCATGGCCACCAGCCGTGAGCCGCTCCGGGTCCGCGGCGAGACCATCTGGCGGGTGCAGCCGCTGGACCTGCCGCCCGATGACGCGGCCCCGGACGAACTGGCCGGGCACGAAGCCATCAGGCTGTTCGCGGCGCGCGCGGCGGGCGCCCGGCCCGGCTTCACCCTGAGCGAGGAGAACGCGGCCGCGGTGGCGCGGCTGTGCCGGACGCTGGACGGCATCCCACTGGGCATCGAGCTGTCCGCGGCCCGGGTGCGCGCGCTGTCAGTCGAGCAGATCGCCGACCGGCTGCGGGACCGGTTCCAGCTGCTCGACTCGGGTGACCGGACGGCGCCGCCCCGGCAGCAGACGCTGCGGGCCACGGTGGACTGGAGCTACGAGCTGCTGGGTGAGGCCGAGCAGACGCTGCTGCGCCGGCTGGCCGTGTTCTCCGGCTGGAATCTCGACATGGCCGAGCAGGTCTGCTCGGATGAGGCCATCCCGGCCGACGCGGTGCTCGACCTGCTCATCTCGCTCATCGACAAGTCGCTGGTCGTGCTGGACGGTGAGGCGGCGGGAGACGCCCGGTACCGGCTGCTCGACACGATCAGGGAGTACGCCATCGAGCGTCTCGTCGCCGCGGGCGAGGAGTCCCGCCTGTTCCTCCGGCACCGCGACTGCATCATGGCGCTGGTGGAGGATACGGCCCGCCGGATGTTCCGCCGCGGCGAGCCGCCCTGGCCGGTGCGCCGGGCGATCTTCCGCCGCGGCATCGCCGAATTCGGCAACTTCCGGATCGCGCTGGCCACCTCGCTCAGCCACGGGCATACCGCCGAGGGCCTGAGGCTGTGCACCGGGCTGCTGAACATGTGGGTGCCGCACGGCGACCAGCGGGAGGCGGCCACCTGGTTCGACCGGTTCCTCGCCCAGGAGGGCGGGGAAGTCTCGCCAGAGGTCCGCGGCCGGGCCCTGGCGGGCCGCGCCGACATCGCCTTCGACCTGCAGGACTACGACACGCTGCTGCGCAGCGCCCAGCAGAGCCTGGAGATCAGCCGCGCCTGCGGTGATGACTACACGGTGCCGACCGCGCTGCGGACGCTCGGCCAGGCCGCGCTGCGGGCGGGCCGGTTCGCCGACGCCGCCGCGCTGATCGAGGAGGCCATCGAGGCCGCCGACGCGGCGGGCAACGATTGGGAGGCGGGACTCACCCGCGCGGCCCAGGCCGCGATCGCGGTCCGCCAGAACAAGCTGAAGTCGGCCCAGCGGTCGTACGAGGCCGCCCTGGACATGCTGAGCGATAACAACCACTGGGGCGTAGCCCAGGTCCAGTACGGCATGGGCATGCTCGCCCGGGCCCGGGGCGATACGGACATGGCGGTGCGGCACTTCGAGGACGCCGCGGGGATCTTCCGTGAGGTGGACGCCTGGCTCGAGATCGCCCGCTGCCTAGCCGGGGTCGGCTGGGTGGCGCTGGCCCGCGGCGACCTCGACCTGGCCCGGGCCAGGCTGGCCGAAAGCCTGCGGATCAGCCAGGCCTGCGGCCAGCGGCTCGGTGTCGCCCGCGGGCTGGAGGCGTTCGCGGCCCTGGCCGCGGCGCAGCAGCAGCCCGGGCAGGCGGCCCGGCTGGCCGGAGCCGCCACCCAGCTGCGTGAGTCCCTCGGTCAGTCGACCAGCCTCGGCTCCAGGATCGAGGAGCTGCTCGAGCTGGCCCGGGGCCGGCTCGGCGCGGCGGCCGCCGCGGCCATGTTCGCCGAGGGACGCGAGATGACGGCCGACAACGCGGTCGGCTATGCCCTCGGACCGTACACCGAGACGGCCGGCGGCCTTCCGGGGGCCGCGGGCGCGCGCCAGGGCCAAGGACGCGGGCCAGCCGGGCGAGACGGCCTGGGCCGATCCGGGCCGCCGGTCGGCCTCACCGCTCACCGCGCGCGAGCACGAGATCGTGGTCCTCATCGAGCGGGGCCTGTCCAACCGGCAGATCGCCGACGAGCTGGTGATCAGCCCGGCCACCGCGGCGCGGCACGTGGCGAACATCTTGTCCAAGCTCGGCTTCACGTCGCGTACACAGATCGCCTCATGGGCCGCGCGGCACGAGCCGCCCGGCTGACCGGCGTGTGCACATGTGCACGCCGGCCGGGCTCGATCCCGGCCGAAGATGCACATGGGGATGCATAGTTCGGTGCATGTGCCCGTGGTTCCGCGCGGCATAACGTTCAATCGTCGCTAACGCACGGTGGCGGCGGGTCACGAACCCGGCGCCGCGCCGGTTCCCGGTGGGGGGGCGGGAACCGGTGGAAGCCAGCCGCGGCGGCCGGGCGGGTCCCGGCTCCACGCCAGGACCCGCTCGTTGTTGCACCCAGCGCGGGAGGTTCTGGTGGAACTCGGGATCAGTGCCGGAGCGGGCGTGGAAGCGGACCTGCGGACGGCGCGCGGGACGCGTCGCGCCGGGCGGTTACCGGTCACATCCTGGCGCTGGCCGACCAGGCCGGATACGGAGCGGCGCTCATCGATGCCGTGGCCCCGGGTTCCAGCGAGGCCTCCGTGATCACGTGGCCGCAGTTCGCGCGCATGATCCGCGCGGCGGCCGACGGCCTGTCCCGGCGGGGCCTGCGGGAGGACGACACGGCAGGGGTCTTCGTCGACGACGCGGTGAGCCACGTGATAGCGGTGCACGCCATCCGGGCGGCCGGGGCCAGTGCCGCGCCGGTGCGCCCGGCGCAGACCTCGGCGGACATCGCCGCCCAGCTCAAGCGGTGCCGGGCCCGCCTGCTGATCACCTCGGCCGGGCTGGCCGACCTCGCCATCCAGGCCGCCGAACGCTCCCTGGTGCGGCAGGTGTTCGCGTTCGGCGAGGCGGAAGGGACCACGCCGTTCGGCTCCCTGCTGCGCACCGCGAGACACGGCCAGGTCCATCCGAACGGCAGCACGGGCCCGGGTCACAATGGCCACGCGGGCCCGGGCAGGCGCGAGGGCCCGGTGGACGGTGCCGCGGTCCCTGACCTGGATGTCATAGCGCAGGTCCTCGACCTGGCCGGGCTCGGGCCGGACGGCCCGGCCCTCCGGCTGACCAGCAGGGACGTCGTGGTGGCGGCTCCGCCCTGCGGTGATCCGGACGTCTACACGTCGCTGCTCGACCTAGCGCTGGCCGCCGGGGCCGCCATCGTGGCCGCTCCGCTGGCGCAGGTCCCGGCCGCGGTGGGTGCCTACAAGGGGACGGTCGCGGTCGTGCCGCGCGGGACGGATGTGCCCGGCCTCCCCGCAGATAGGGTCTTCGCCGTCGGTTAGGGCGTCGTCAAAAGAATCCCTGGGTAGGGAGCCTCCGGCACCAAGGCTGGCTGCGACTGGTGATGGTGCTCTGGCCAAGCTCGGCCCGGTCCCCCGTTCGGTCCTGTGTCGATGCCAGGCACACTGCTGGGGCCGAGCTGCGTCTCAGCGTTATGTGGCCTCTGCGGTTACTGCTTCTGGGCGTTGGCCGCGGCGTCTCGCAGCTCACGCTTGAGGATCTTCCCGGTAGCTCCCTTAGGTAGCTGCTCAACGATGTCGATCGTCTCCGGAAGCTTGTACCGGGCGATCCTGGCCTGGATGTGAGCCCGTAGCTCGCCTGCAGATGCGCTACGGCCCGGCCGCAGCGTGACCGCCGCCACGACGTTCTCGCCGCGGACATTGTCGGGGACGCCGTAGACGGCCACTTCGAGGACTGACGGGTGCGTGTAGAACGCCTCCTCTACTTCTGCTGGCCAGACCTTGAAGCCAGAAACGTTGATCATGTCCTTGACACGGTTGACGATCGAGACATAACCGTCGTCGTCCATGGTGCCCATGTCGCCGCTGTGGAACCACCCGCCGCGCAGCGTATGCGCGGTCTCTTCAGCGCGCTTCCAGTACCCCTTCATCACACCTGGTCCGCGGATCACGATCTCTCCCCAGGTGCCCGGCTCGACCGGCCGGTCGGAGTCGTCCACGATGCGCAGTTCGAAGTTCTCGATAGCGGTTCCTACAGTGCCTGGCCTGTGAGCGAAGTCGTGGTTGTAGGAGGCGAACGGAGAAGTCTCGGTTAGACCGTAACCCTCGAAGATCGGGCGGCCGAACTGCGACTGCCAGCGGGCGCCGATCTCATCCGGCAAGGTCGATGCCGCCGAGAACTCGTAGCCGATGTGTCCCAGGTCGCCCGGCGTGATTCCGGACGCGAGCAGGTTGATGTAGATCATCGGCACGGCGAAGAACTTCGTGACCCCATCCCTCTGGACCGACTCGAGCACCTTGCCTGGCTCGAATCGGCGGTGAAGCACGATCGCGGCACCGGCGCGGAGGCCAGCGTTTACGACGAAGTTCTGCCCGAAGACGTGAAACAGAGGCAGGAACAGGATCAGCCGGTCGTCGTGCTGGTAGCCGCAATGGTGGGCGGTCGACCATGTGTTCGATATCACGTTGGAGTGCGTGAGCGTCGCGCCCTTTGGCTTTCCGGTCGTGCCCGACGTGTACAGGATCGCGGCTGGATCACCGGGATCCATGAAGACGGCGGCGGCTGGCGTCACCTCACGAAGCCAGTCGTTCAGCGAAGGCCGCCCCGCCCCTTCGCAAACCACCACGTGCTCCAGGACCGGCAGGGCCGAGTCATCGATCAGCTCCCGGCCGGGCTCAGTTGTGAAGCAGGCTCGAGAGCCTGAGTCATCCAGGTGGAACGTGACCTCCAGCCGAGTCAGAGAGGGATTGATCGAGACGGCGATCGCGCCAGTCCGGACGATTCCGAGGTAACAGATGATGAACTCAGGGATGTTCGGCAGATGCAGTGCAACCGTGTCGCCCCGGCCGATGCCGCGCGCCCGGAGGGCCGCCGAGACCCGGCCAGCGAGGTCGTCGAGTTCACCGTAGGACAGCTGCCTGCCTTCGAACACGATCGCGGTTCGTCCCGGGTCGTAGCGCGCCCAATAGGTCAACGCTGAAGCTATGTTCATCTGCCCGTCCCTTAATCCGGCCTGCCAGCACGCGGTGGTTGCGCCACACTCAGCGTCTTAACCGCTCCACGGGCCTGCCTGCTAGAGTCCAACGTCCTGGACCGCAAGAGCCCGCAGCCAGCCATTGACGCAGCGGGGAGCCCCTCCCGCTGCTGTTGCACGGCCTCGGCTACCTGCATCGCGCGGGATGGGCGGCGGGCGTTCATCCGGCGGTGGCCGGGGTGCTGGCGGCATGTCGTCGATGCGTGATCTGCACGCGTCCGGTCCGAGTCCAGTGCCATCATGCGGCGCTAAGGGACTTTTGCCCCTTCCTGGCCGGCGTGCTAGCGCCTAGCGTCACTTCTTGGTTTCCCGGCGCGGGCCGGGCGACGGGACGGTGACGTGATTCCGGCTGGTGGAGCGTGATCGCGGGCGAGAACCGCAAGTGCGCGTGCGCGCTGGCCTGGCTCATCGAGCTGCTCTACGCGACGCCCGCCGATGTCATTGTCGCCGGGACGGCAGGAAGGACTGCGTTATGCGGTACGAGAACGTTGCGATCCCGGCCGGGTTCGCGTGGAGCTCGCCCTTCACCAAGTGGCAGGGCTCCCTGGCCGAGGTTTCAAGCCTTGACCTGGCCGCCGACGTCGCCGCCCGGGCCCTGGCCGAGCGGCGGGTCGACCCCGCCCGGATTGTCGGCCTGGTGCTGGGCTGGACGGTCCCGCAGCCGGACATCTTCTACGGCGCCCCCACGCTGGCGGCGCGGCTGGGCGCCGGGGCGGTGAGCGGCCCGATGATCAGCCAGGCCTGCGCCACGTCGGTCGCGTGCCTGGCCGCGGCGGCCGGCGCGGTCACCACCGGGGCGGGCTTGCAGCTGGTGGTCGCCACCGACCGTACCAGCAACGGGCCGCAGCTGCTGTATCCGGCGCCGTCGGCGATGGGCGGCGCGCCGATTTCCACTCACTGGGTGCTGGACAGCTTTGCCCGTGACCCGTGGGCTGGCACGTCGATGCTGGCCGCGGGGGAGAACGTGGCCGCCGAAGCCTCGGTCTCGCGCGGCGACCTCGATGAGCTGGCGGCCTTGCGGTCCAGCCAGTACTCCAAGGCGTTGGCCGACGACCGGGCCTTCCAGCGCCGGTACATGGTCGAGGTGCAGATCCCGCAGCGCCGTAAGCCGCCGCGGGTGATCGACGCCGACGAGGGCATACGGCCTATCGTGCTCGAGGAGATCAGCGCGCTGCCGCCGGCCTCCCCGGACGGACGTCATACCTTTGCCACCCAGACCCACCCGGCCGACGGTACGGCGGGCGCCCTGGTCACCACGCTCGACGAGGCCCGTGAGCTAGCGGGCGGCGCTGGCGTGGTGCAGATCCTCGCGTCTGGTTTCGCGCGGGTGGCCCCGAGTCATATGCCCCAGGCACCGGTCCCGGCGGCCAGCGCGGCCCTGGCCGACGCGGGCCTGACGATCGGCCAGGTCGACGCGGTGACCACGCACAATCCGTTCGCCGTGAACGACATCTACTTCTCCCGGCAGACCGGCTTCCCGCTGGACCGGATGAACTCCTACGGCTGCAGCCTGATCTTCGGCCACCCGCAGGGCCCGACCGGGCTGCGCTCGATCGCCGAACTGATCGAGGAACTGCGCCAGCGCGGCGGCGGCGTCGGCCTGTTCACCGGCTGCGCCGCCGGAGACTCCGGGGCATCAGTCGTGCTCCGGGTGACGGATTGACCACCAGGAAATGAGTCGGACCATGACCACCACCGTCGGCTACGCCGAGAAGATCTGGCTCATCCCGCCCGCGGCGGGATCAACGGCAAGCTGTTCCACTACGACCACGCCCGCCTTCCCCGAACCGGGTTACCCATCATGAGCGAGTCGTTCAACGCATGCGAGTACCTACTCGACCGGCGGCTGGCGGCCGGCGATGACAATCGGCTCGCGCTCACCGGTCCCGGCGGCGAACTGACCTACGGGCAGCTTCACCAGCGGGTCCTGCGGGCGGCCGGGGCGCTGCGCGGCATCGGCCTGCAGCCCGAGCAGCGGCTGGTGATGTGCATGGCGGACTCGCCCGAGTTCGTGATCGTCTACCTGGCGGCGATGCGGATCGGAGCGATCCCGGTGCCGGTGTCCACGATGACGAACGCCGCCGGGCTCGGCGCACTGCTGCGTGATTCGCGGGCCCGGCTGCTCGCGGTGACTGGCGAATTCGCCGGGCTGGCCCGCGAGGCGATCATCGGCGCACCGGACCTGCGCGGCGTGCTCGGGCCGGACGACGGCGGCGAGGCACCGGGTGGGCTGCCGTGGCACGGGCTCGGCACGCTGCTCTCCTCGGCCCAGCCGGACGAGTCCGTCTATCCGACCACCGCGGACTCGCCCGCGTTCTGGTTGTATACGTCGGGCACCACGGGTTCGCCGAAGGGCGCGATGCACCGGCACGGATCCATCCGGGTGACGTGCGAGACCTACGGCGCGCAGGTGCTTGGCATCACGCCGGAGGACCGGTGCCTGTCGGCGGCGAAGGCCTTCTTCGCCTACGGCCTGGGAAACTCGGTGTTGTTCCCGCTGTCGGCCGGTGCCGCGACCGTGCTCGAACCGGCACCGTCGCGGCCCGCGGTCATAGCCGACCGGGCCCGCGAGTACGGCGCCACGCTGTTCTTCGCCGGCCCGACGTTCTTCGCCAACATGCTGCGCGCCGACCTGCCCGCGGATGCGCTGGCCGGCGTGCGGCTGGCGGCGTCCGCCGGAGAGGCACTGCCGACCGCACTGTACACGCGATGGACGACGCACTTCGGCGTGGACATCCTCGACGGCCTTGGCATGACTGAGATGCTGCACATCTTCCTGTCCAGCCGGGTCGGGCAGGTGCGCCCGGGCAGCACGGGCGTGGCCGTTCCCGGCTACGACCTCAAGATCGTGGACGATGACGGGCTCGAGGTACCCGCAGGCACGCCCGGCACCTTGCTCGTGCGAGGCGCATCGGCCGCCACCGGGTACTGGTCGCGCTATGACGCCTCGCGCCTGGTATTCCAGGGGGAATGGCTGCGTACCGGCGATACCTACGTCCGGGACGCCGACGGTTATTACACGTGCCTCGGCCGCACCGGCGACATGCTCAAGGCGAGCGGAATGTGGGTGGCGCCGGCCGAAGTGGAGGACCGGCTGCATTCTCACCAGGCCGTGTTGGAGGCGGTCGTCGTGGCAGCCCAGGACGCCGACGGGCTGGAGAAGCCCGTGGCGTTCGTGATCCTGCGACCCGGCCAGGTCGCTACCGAGACCGAGCTGATCGAGTTCTGCCGCGAGGGCCTGCCCTCGTTCAAACGACCGCGCAGGATCGTGTTCGTCAGGGATTATCCGACCACCCACACCGGCAAGATCCGCCGGGTCGACTTGCGGCGGACGGCCAACGACACCGGCCTGCTGGCCAAACCGTCCGGCTGATGCCCCATGACCGGCGAGCCAGGGCGAAGGAGGAGCGATGACGCTGCACTGGACGAAGGAGGACCCTCCGCGCTGGGACGCTGACAAGCAGCGGTTGTTCGGCCCGGACGAACTGGCGGCGGTGGGCTTCGACGAGCCCGCTCCCGGAACCGCGATCGCCGACGAGTGGTGGCGGGTTACTGATGACGACGGGATCGTCGTCGGCTACGGCTGGCTGGATTCGGAATGGGGCGCTGCTCAGATCACGTTCCTAGTCGACCGGGCCCGGCGCGGCGCCGGCATCGGCAACTTCATCCTGGACCGGCTGGAGGATGAGGCCGCCGAACGCGGGCTGAATTACATCTACAACGTCGTCCCGGACACGCACCCCGAGGCAGCCCGGATGACGCGCTGGCTGACCGAGCGCGGCTTTACCCACGGCACCGGCGACCTGCGCCGGCATGTCCCTAGCGCCAAACCGGCGTCGTGACGCGGCTGAGGCCCGGCGGGCGGCTCGGGGGAGTCGGCGACCCGGGGCTCACAAGTCCGGCGGGCGGTTCTCGTAGGGGGTACTGAGGACCACGGTGGTCCGGGTGGAGACTCCGCCCAGGATGCGGATCTGGTACAGCAGTTCCTCGAGTGCGGCCGGCGAGGAGACCCGTACCTTGAGGATGTAGTTCTCGTCCCCCGCGACGCTGTGGCAGGCCTCGATGGCCGTCAGGTGCTCCAGCCGCTGCGGCAGGTCATCCGGGGCGGCGGCGTCGAACGGCTTGACCGACACGAAGGCGGTCAGCGGCAGCCCGATGTCCTCCGGGTTGAACATCGCCGCGTAGCCCTTGATCACGCCGTCCTGCTCGAGCCTGCGCACCCGCTGGTGCACCGCCGACACCGAGAGCCCGGCCTGCCGGGCCAGCTCGGTGAAGCTCATCCGGCCGTTGCGGGCCAGCAGCGACACGATCTTTCGGTCGATCTCCTCCACGTGGTCACGTTAGCGCCCTGGATTCACCCGCGAGCCGCAACAACGCAACGGAATGGTCTCGGCGTTTATGAGAACGTGACATCACCATCCGCGTGCTCTGACCCCGGAAGCGCAGTCGGCACCAGCCGCCGGCCCATGCGAGACTGTAGAGATGCAGCGGAACCCGGAAGAACTCTACGAACTCGGTCCCGCCGCGCCCGATATCGCGGATGCGCCGATGTTGCACTACCTCGAGGGCTTCATCGACGCGGGCAACGCGGGCCGGCTGCTCGCCGAGCACCTGCTGAGCAGCCTCCCCCACGAGACGGTGGCGCGGTTCGACGCGGACCGGCTCATCGACTACCGGTCCCGGCGCCCGCTGATGATCTACGACAACAGCCACTGGGAGAGCTATGAAGCTCCCGAGCTCGCCCTCCACCTGCTGCGCGACCAGAACGAGCGGCCCTTCCTGCTGCTGACCGGGCCCGAGCCCGATCATGAGTGGAAGCTGTTCACCGACGCCGTCCTGGACCTGAGCGCCCGGCTCGGCGCTGGCCTCGCGGTCAGCTTCCTGGGCATCCCGGCCGGGATGCCGCACACCCGGCCGCTGGGCGTGATCGCGCACGGGACCCGCGATGACCTGATCAGCGCGCACCAGCGGCTGCCGAGCCGGATCCAGCTGCCCGGCAGCGCGGCCGCCCTGCTCGAGCTGCGGCTCGGCGAAGCGGGCCGGGACGCGCTGGGCTTCGCCGTGCAGGTGCCGCACTACCTGGCCCAGGCCGTCTATCCGCCGGCCGCGCTGGCGCTGCTGGGCTCGGTGGTCACGGCCACCGGGCTCGGGCTGCCCGACGCCGAGCTCCGTGAGGCCTCGGCCCGGACGAACGAGGCGATCGAACGGCAGGTGGCCGAGTCAGCCGAGGTGGCCGAGCTGGTCCGCGCGCTGGAACAGCAGTACGACACCGCGGCGGAAGCCAACGGCGCACAGCCCGACTCGGGCGCCGGCCTGCTGGGTGAGGGCGAGTCCATGCCCACCGCCGACGAGCTCGCGGCCCAGTTCGAGCGGTTCCTGGCCGAGAACCAGGGCCGCATCGATCCGCCGGGACCGCGGACCACCGAGGGCCCCGACAACTAGCCGACGACGACCAGCTCTCGCGGAGTGTTGTTGAGCCGCTCGTAACCGTCAGCGGTGCAGACCACGATGTCCTCGATCCGCGCGCCGTGCGGGCCGGGGTAGATCCCGGGCTCCACCGAGAACGACATGCCCGGCTCGAGCACCTCGCCGTTGCCGGCCACGATGTACGGGTCCTCGTGCGACTCCAGCCCGATCCCGTGCCCGGTCCGGTGGAAGAACGCCTCGCCGTACCCGGCCGCGGTGATCGGCTCGCGCGCGGCCGCGTCGATGGACTCGGCGCTGCACCCCTGGCCGGATCGCGGCGCAGGCGGCCTCCTGGGCGTCGAACAGCACCTTGTAGTAGGCGGTGAACTCGGCGGGCGGCTCGCCGATCGCGTACGTCCGGGTGCTGTCCGAGCAGTAGCCCGAGGGCATGGTGCCGCCGATGTCCACGACCACGGCGTCGCCGGCGGTCAGGACCCGGTCCGACACCTCGTGATGCGGGCTGGCGGCGTTCGGTCCCGAGGCCACGATCACGAAGTCCACGGTGGCGTGTCCCTCGGCCCAGGATGGCCTCGGTGATGACCGAGCCGACCTCGCGTTCGGTCAGCCCGGGCCGCAGCCAGCCGGGGACGCGCGCGTGCACCCGGTCGATGGCCTCGCCCGCCTCGCGCAGCGCGGCGACCTCGGCGGGAGTCTTCCTGATCCGCAGCGGACGCAGGGCACCGCTGGCCAGCGCCTGGCGCGCGCCGGGCAGCGCGTCACGGAACTTCAGCACGAACAGCGCCCACATCCGGTCGGACAGGCCGACCGCCGAGACGCTCCCGAGCAGGCCAGCCACCAGGCCGAACGGATCCGTCGGTCTCCTCCCACGGGATGATCTCCAGCCCGAGCGAGCCGGCCGGCGAGGCCTGCGCGGCGGGCAGCTCCAGGCGCGGCACGAACAGGGCCGGGTCGCCGTGCGCCGGGACGGCCAGGCAGGTCAGGCGTTCCAGCTGCTTGGCGTCGTAGCCGGTGACGTAGCGCAGGTCCGGGCCGGGCGTCAGCAGCACGGCGTCCAGGCCGGCTGTGCGCACGGCCTCGCGCACGAGTTCCAGACGGCTTGCGGGGTACAGTTCCACGCACCCAACCCTAAGACTGCGCCACGGCGCTGACGAACCGGCCCAGGGACGAACCCAGTCCCCATCGCTCGCCGAGTTCCTTCAGCTGGGCCGCGTCCGGCGGCACGGCGGGCAGCTGCCCGTCCACCGGGGGCAGCGGGGCGTTGTCGACCACCCGCACGACGGACATGGCGATGTCCAGGTAGCCGCGGGCCTTCTCGAGCTTCTCCCGGCTGCCGCGGGGAAACCCGCCGTGCCCGGCGTCCAGCGCGGTGACAATGCCCTCGACGCTGCCGAACGCACGGATCAGCGCGGCCGCGGTCTTCTCCCCCACCCCCGGCACGCCGGGCAGCCCGTCGCTCGGGTCACCGCGCAGCGCGGCGAAGTCGGCGTAGGCGCGTCCCGGGATGCCGTATTTGGCGCTCACCGCCGCCTCGTCGATCACGTCCATGTTGAGCAGGCCGCGGACGGTGTAGATGACCCGGATGCCGCGGGCGTCGTCCACGAGCTGGAACAGGTCCCGGTCCCCGGTCACCACGTCAACCGGGTCCGGCGAGCGGGCCGCGAGGGTGGCGATCACATCATCGGCCTCGAACCCCGGCTGGCCGGCGACGGCCAGCCCGGACGCGTGCAGCACCTCCTCGATCAGCGGGACCTGCGCGGCGAGCGCCGGCGGGATCTCCTCGCCGCCGTCGGCGGCGAGGCGGTGCGCCTTGTACGAGGGCACGGCCGCGACCCGGAAGGCCGGCCGCCAGTCCGCATCCCAGCATGCCACCAGCCGCGCCGGATGCCGGGCCCGGACCAGCCTGCTGATCATGTCGAGCAAGCCGCGCACCGCGTTGACCGGCGTGCCGTCCGGCGCCTGGACCGTATCCGGCACCCCGAAGAACGCCCGGAAGTACAGCGAGGCCGTATCCAGCAACATGAGCGAGCCCACGCTGCCATCCAATCATGCTGGCCTAGGGCTCCGCCTTTCCCCTAACCCACCCTGGGTCAGCAGCACGACCTTGCCGTCGACGATCCTGATCTGCTTCCCGGGCAGCGGGCTGGGGGCCGGGCCCGCCACCACCGCGCCATTGGTGATCTTGAACCGGCTGCCGTGGCAGGGGCAGTCGATGGTGCCGCCCGTCACCTGGTTGACGATGCAGCCCACGTGCGTGCACACCGCGCTGAACGCCCGGTACTGACCGCGGGCTGGCTGGGTCACGACGACCCGGGCCGCGGTGAAGACCATGCCGCCGCCCACCGGGATCTCTCCCGCAGGGCCCAGCACGACGCCCGTAACCGTGCGTTCCTTCTTAGGCGCGGTATCGCTTTGCATGCCGCCGCCTGGCGTGGCCCCGGCCGGGCTCGCCGGGGCCGAGGAACCCATCGCCATGGCGGACGGTGCCGGGCCGTCCTGTGGCGGCACCCCGGCCTCGTTGGCGTCATAGGGAACGGCCGCGGTGCTGCAGCCGGCCAGCGCTCCGCCCAGCCCCGCCAGGCCCACCGCGCCGATCAGCAGCCCGCGCCTGCTCGGGTGCGGGTCCGGCGGGGGTTCGCCCTTCCGAGATCTGGCCGTACCCCTCTCCGGGCCTCTCTCGGGGCCTCTCTCCGGCATCGACCATCCTTCGCTCGTCGGAATGGAACATCCGGGTATCCACTCTGACGGACCGCGGCATGATCACGCGCGGTGACGGCCGGCCTCGTAAGGCCACCGTAAGGGTCCGTTAAGGCCGGCTTCCGTGCTCTCGGCCCAGTCCGCGGTCAGCGCACGGACCCGGTCCGACGCGTCCGGCAGGGCCAGGCCTCGACCCACGGCCACCCCCAGCAGGTAGGCGGTCAGCGGGGCGGCAACCCGGTCCACGGCGTGGGCCGCGTCACGCGCCAGGTCGAGCACGGCCTTGATCTCCGCGGTAGTCAGGGGGCCCGGGTCGAGCCCGAGGCTGACGCGGACCGCAGCCGTCCACTCCTCTAGGGTGCTCATGGCTCCCCAGCTTAGAGCCCGGATATCGTCGGACCGTGAGGGAAACCGATCGGCACGAGCATGGCCCGGCGGCCGGCGCGGATGCGCGATGGCTGTCCGGCGCGCTCGCGCTGATCCTGGCCTTCATGGCCGGCGAGGTGCTTGCGGGCCTGGCCGCGCACTCGCTCGCGCTGATCTCCGATGCCGCGCACATGCTGACCGATGCCGCGTCCATCGCGCTGGTGCTGGTCACGGCGCGGCTGGCGGCCCGGCCGCCTGCGGGCGGGTACACCTACGGGCTCAAACGCACCGAGATCATGTCCGCCCAGGCCAACGGGATCACGCTGGTCCTGCTCGCCATCTGGCTGGGCTACTCGGCGATCCGGCGGCTGGTGACGCCGCTAACCGTGATGGGCGGGACCGTGCTCGCCGTAGCGCTGGCCGGCGTGGTGGTGAACGTCGCCGCCACCTTGCTCATCGCCCGCGCCGGAGCCGCCAGACATGATGCCGGGCGTCCGCGGAACCTCAATCTCGCGGGCGCGTTCCAGCACGTCGTCACGGACTTGTACGCGTTCATCGCCACCGCGGTGGCCGGGGTGGTGATCATCCTGACCGGATTTGACCGGGCGGACGCGATCGCCACGCTGGTCGTGGTGGTGCTGATGCTGCACGCGGGCTACGGGCTGATCAGGGATTCCGGGCGGATCTTCCTCGAGGCCGCGCCCGCGGGCCTGTCACCCGCCGCCGTCGGAGCGGCGATGGCGGCCCGGCCGCTGGTGTGTGAGGTCCACGACCTGCATATCTGGGAGATCACCGCGGGCCTGCCCGCCGCCTCGGCGCACGTGCTGGTCGCGCCGGGCGCGGACTGCCACGCGGTGCGGGCCGACCTCGAGGCGTTCCTGTCCGGCGAGTACGGGATCACGCACGCGACCCTCCAGGTCGACCACGCGGCTCCCCCGGACGGCTCGGCCGCCAAGATCACCGGTATCCGCGATACCGAACCGCACTGCGACGACGCGCACGGCCCCGCCTACCGGCCCGGCGACACCTAGCCCTCACCGCGCCATCACCGGCGGTGAGCGGGCCCGGCATGACGCAGCCGAGGGTCAGCCGCCGATGGCGGACATGGGCCGGTCGGGCTGCAGGAAGGAGGGGTCGTTGATGCCGTGGCCCGGCAGCTTCACCGCGACCGCCCGCCGCCACCGGTCCGCGAGGTCGGCGTCGCTCGCGCCCGCCCGCAGTGGGCCGCGCAGGTCACTCTCGGTCCGGGCGAACAGGCAGTTCCGCACCTGGCCGTCGGCGGTCAGCCGGACCCGGTCGCAGTTCCCGCAGAACGGCCGGGTCACCGACGCGATCACCCCGACCCGGGCCGGGCCGCCGTCCACCAGGAACGCCTCGGCGGGCGCCGAGCCGCGCTGGTTCGGGTCGTCAGGAGTGAGCGTGAACTCGCGGCCGAGCGCGGCCAGGATCTCGTCCGCGGTCACCATCTCCGCGCGTTTCCAGCCATGCTGGGCGTCCAGCGGCATCTGCTCGATGAAGCGCAGCTCGTAGCCGGCCTCGAGGCAGAACCGCAGCAGCGGCACGGCCTCGTCGTCGTTGAGGTCGCGCATCAGCACCGCGTTGACCTTGACCGGGATGAGGCCGGCCTCGGCCGCTGCGGCCAGCCCGTCCAGCACGTCGGGCAGCCGGTCCCGGCGGGCCAGCTTGCGGAACGTCTCGGGTCGCAGCGTGTCCAGCGACACGTTGATCCGGTCGAGCCCGGCCGCGCGCAAGGCCGCGGCGGCGCGGGCGAGCCCGATGGCGTTGGTGGTGACGGAGATCTCCGGGCGCGGGCGCAGCTCCGCGGTCCGCGCGACGATGCCGGCCAGCCCCCGGCGCAGCAGCGGCTCGCCGCCGGTGAACCGGACCTCGCGGACGCCGAGGAGTTCCACCGCGACCTGGATCAGCCGCACCACCTCGTCGTCGGTGAGCAGTTCGGGCGAGGGCAGCCAGTCCAGCCCTTCGGGCGGCATGCAGTACGCGCACCGCAGGTTGCACCTGTCGGTGAGCGACACGCGCAGGTCGGTCGCGACCCGGCCGAAGGAGTCAGACAGCATCGTCCTAGCCTATGCTCCTGCTGTGGCGGCGTCCCGCCATCACCGCCGGACCATTCCGTAGGCGCGCTCAGCCCGGATGCTGACGACCAGGCGCTTGTCACGGACCATGGCCGCCCGGTAGTCGTCCCAGTCCGGGTGCTCGCCCTGCACCGCGCGGTACAGGTCGATCAGCCCCTCCACGGCTGCGTCGTGCGGGTCGCGGGCCACCGCGGACAGTTCGGCGTGACCGTCGACCACCACGTAGGACCAGAAGTCGCCGGTGGTGACGTGGAAGCTGGCCCGCGGGTCGCGGCGCAGGTTCGCGGTCTTGGCCCGGTCGTCGGTGGTGGAGATCCGGATGGTCTGCGTCTCCGCGTCCCACCCGTAGGTCACGTTGGACAGCTGCGGCCACCCGTCTTTCCTGAGGGTGACCAGCACGCCCCGGTTCTGCGCGCCGAGCAGATCGGCAAACCCGTCCTCGATCATGCCCCGTGAACAACATCTGTCTCGTCGATGTTCCAGGCCGCCGCTGGAGGTCAGCGGGCGTGACCGGTGGTCTTCTCCACGGCCATCCGCACCACCACCCGGACCGCGCCGGTGCGGCGGCAGCCGGGGCCGAGGATACTGATGTGATCCTCGTCCTGGAAGGAAGAGTGCAGGTGGACCTCGACTCCTATTTCGTCGCTGCTGCGGCGTGGGGCCACGGCCGTAGCGGTCGGGCGGGTGGCGCTCGGCGTGACCGCCCTGGCCTGGCCCTCGGTCCCGGCCCGGCCGTGGGTGGGCGCGGCGGCGGATGACGTAGCCGCCCGGGTGTTCGGCCGCGCGCTCGGAGCGCGTGATCTCGCCCTGGGACTCGGCGCGCTGGTGGCCCTGCAGGGACCGTCGGCGCACGCCGGTTCGGCCCGCGCCTGGGTCGCTGCGGGCGCCCTGTCCGACGCGCTGGACGTAGTGGCCACCGTGTCGTCCTGGCAGGAGCTGCCGCGGTTCACCCGGTGGCTGGTCGCCGCGTCGGCGGGCGGCGCGGCGCTGGCGGGCGCGGCCGGGGCCCTGGTCGCGGGCGGCGCGAAGCCGGACCAGGACTGCTAGCCACCGGCGGCCGCCGCTACTCGCAGCGCGACCTGGCCGCCGTACTGTCGGTGAGCGGCAGGCCGGGCACGACTCCGGGTGCCTCGTTGGAAAGCCAGACGGCCGCCAGGCCGCGGACGGTCCGGGCGAACCGCTCCCGGTCCTCGGCCGCGACATAGGCCAGCACCGCGGAGTGATAGACGACCAGCGTGGTCCCGGCCGGGGCCCGGGCGGCCAGCGCGGGCAGGTCGGTGCGCAGATCGCCGCGGTACACCGGCGGCGGGTCGCGGCGGGCGGACGCGATCGCGGCGGCGAGCCGTTCCTCGCGGTCACTTTCCCCGGGCCATACCAGGCAGGACAGCCAGCGGACGTCGTCGTCGCGGGTGACATCCAGCGGGTTGAGGTCCAGCCCGGCCCGCCAGGCGATGGCCGGCACCCCGCCGGGCAGCGGCACGGGCCCGCGTACGGCGCAGCGCAGCGTCGGTGCCTCCGGATCGGAGCCGGCGATCAGATGGCCGTCGTAGTCGTAGGAGTAACGGTCGAACAGCAGGGTGAGACCCGCGCTGGCGCCGACCTCGATCAGCGCCAGCGGCCCCGGCAGCGCAGCGAGCGCGGGCAGCAGCGTGGCGCAGCGGGCGGGCTCGTTCGTTTGCGTGCGCCGCGCCAGCATCACCCGTGATAGTTCGGCCCCGTCCCGGCGGACCATCCTGCGCAGCGTCCGGATGCCGGGCGGCGCGCCCAGCAGGTACCTGGCCGCGGCGAACAGCAGGTTGGGCTGGCGCTTGGCCGGCGGCAGCGCGGCGAGAAAACCCAGGACCTGGTCGTCGTCGGCGACCGACGCGGCCAGTGACTCGTACGCTGGGGAGCGCCCGCGCGCCTCCCGGCCGAACATCCGGTAGTTCTCCGCGGTGCTGCGCCGCGGGTCAAGACCGCCCATGGCCACGCCAGGGACGCTACCTCACGGCTCCTGGCGGTAGCGTCGTCCCCATGACCGCCGTTCTCGATCACCTCGCCATCGGCACGCCGACCCTGACCGACGGATGGGACCTGTTCGGCGGCGTCCTCGGCGGAACCTGGGTCTACGGCGACTACTCCCCCGGGTACTGGTGGGGCCAGCTGAGGTTTGCCGCGGGGCCGAAGATCGAGTTGCTGACGCCGACAGTTGGCCCTGACGCGGCCTTCCTGGAGCGCTTCCTGGCCGCTCATGGCGCCGGCCCGCATCACTTCAACTTCATCGTCAGCGACATCGAGCGCACGCTGGCCCGGATCGAAGCGCTCGGCCTCGAGCCCGTCGGGGTCAACCTGGACAACCCGAGCTGGAGGGAGGCGTTCCTGCACCCGCGCAGCGCCCACGGCATCGTCATCCAGGTCGCCCAGCAGGACGGTTCCCCGCGTACGCCCGCGCCGCGGGAACTGCCCGAGCCCGGGCCGCCGACCCGCTTCGACCTGATCGAGCACCATGTCGGCGACCTCGAGGGCGCGACGCGCCTGTTCCGCGAGGTCCTCGACGGCGAACTCGAAGCGGCCGGCGATGACGCCGCCGAGCTGACCTGGCCCGGCGGCCGGCGGCTCAGGCTGGTGCGCGCGGACGGCCTGCCCCGCGGCGGGGCGCTGCACCACGTCCGCTTCACCCGCGCGGAAGGCGTCTTCGCCGCCAGCGACCACGAGCGCGCCGGCCTGCTGAGCAAGCGCCTCGGCCTGACCGTCGAACTGGCTGCCGCATCAGGCTAGGCTGGCGCGGTACCCGCTAGCGCCCTACTTCGTAACTTCCCCTGGCACGCCCGGGGACCGCGCCCGGGGTGCGGGGCCAGGCCGCGAACAGTTCCCGCAGCCGGGTGACGTCTTCCCGGGTCAGCCCGTAGCGGGCGAACCTGTCATCGCCGAGACGGTCGAGCCGCTGTCCGGCGTCCGCGAAGTCCTCTGCGGCCAGGCCAGGGTCCAGGGTCATCGCGAGGCCGGTGAGCTGGGCGGCGCTGTAGCCGCGGGCGAGGGCGGCGGCGACATCGATGTAGTCGCGTTCGGCCGCCCGGCTGGCCAGCGCGGCGACCTTGCCGCCGAGCACGTCATCCAGGTCGAGCACGGGGCCGAACTCCATGAGGACCGGCTGGTGACCGCGGTCGAAGTAGGCCATCTGGAGCATCATCTCCCGGCCGTCCGGGGTGGTGATGATCCACTCGGCCAGCCCTTCACCCATCCCCTCGAACATCTCGGCCAGCTCTGCCGTCTGGTCCTGTCTTTCGGCCGCATAGCCGGCCTCCCGCAGGGCGGACTCCACGGCGCCGGCGGCGGCCGCCACGCCGTGCTCGCGGTCGGTGAACAGGTCCACGTCCTCGGTGGGCCGGTCGATGACGCCGTGCGCGATGAGGGCGTTGCCGCCGCCGAGGGCGAACCCGTGCCGCGCCGCCGCGCGCAGGGCGACCGCCGCGACCTCGCGGTGAAGGCCGCTGACCGGCATCAGGCAGCAGCCAGCCGGGCGGCCTGCAGCTCAGGATGCTGGTCCTCCCATGCGCGCCGGACCCCCTTGGGCAGGAAAAGGTCCGGCCAGACGGCGACCAGGATCTCGCCGTTGAGGTAGCTGGTGAGATCGTCCGGGCGGCTCGCCTCGCGGAGCACGGTTTCGTACAGCGCCCGCAGCATCGGCGGCTGGTCCAGATCGAACGTCCGGTCCGGGGCGCTCCAGAACAGCCGGAGCGGCAACTCCACGACGCCATGGCCCGGGCCGGCCAGGTCCGCCAGGCTGGCCGCGACGAGCGCGGCCCGCCCGGGCCGCGCCTGGTACGCCGCGCGCCGCGCGCCGGGCGCGGGCTGCGCGCCTGCCGGGCCAGCCAGCATCTCGAGCGCCCGCAGTGCGCTGCGCAGGCTCGCGACCGCGGTTTCGAGCGCGTGGCCGGCATCCTGGCGTGGCGGCCCCCCGCCGGGCTCCCCGAGCCGGCCGAGAAGCGTTACCGGGACGATCGCCGCGGCGGCGTGGCCGTGGCGGGTGATGAGCGTGATGTTGCCCTGCTCGGCGTCGTCGAGCAGCTCGGCGAAGCGGGCTCGGGCCTCACGCATGCTGGCGCTGCCAGGCTCCATGCAACAGAGTGTACATAAAGAGGCAAACTGTGTACACATCTGCCGGAAGCACGCCTCGGCGCGATCCCAGGTCGGAGCCTCGCGGAGGCGGACGGGAATCGAACCCGCCAGCGCCGCAGCGCAGCGCTCACCAGTTTTGAAGACTGGGGGGACCACCAGGCACCCAGACGCCTCCGCGTCGACTCTACTGATGCTCAGCCCGGCCGGGGTACCGCGACGGGCTCACTCATAAGATGCGGGGAGGCCGGCGGGCTGAAAGGCGGGCGTATGGACGGAAACGGGCACGTGTGGTGGGAAGACGCGGTCGTCTACGAGGTGTACCCGCGGAGTTTCGCCGACGCGGACGGTAACGGCGTGGGTGACCTGCCCGGGCTGCGCTCCCGCCTGCCCTACCTGGCCGACCTCGGCGTCGGACGCCATCTGGCTGACCCCCTTCTATCCGTCCCCGCTGGCCGACGGCGGCTACGACGTCAGCGACTACCGTGCCGTGGATCCGCTGCTGGGCAGCATGGCCGACTTCGACGCCCTGGTCAAGGACGCTGAAACGCACCAGATCCGGGTGATCATCGACCTGGTGCCCAACCACTGCTCCAGCGCGCACCCGCTGTTCCAGGCCGCGCTGGCGGCGGCGCCCGACAGCCCCGAACGGGCCCGGTTCGTCTTCCGGGAGGGGCGCGGCGACGGCGGCGAATTGCCGCCGAACAACTGGAAGTCGATGTTCGGCGGCCTGGCCTGGACCCGCGTGACCGAGGCCGACGGCCGGCCCGGACAGTGGTACCTGCACCTGTTCGACACCGGCCAGCCGGACTGGAACTGGCGGAATCCGGAGGTGCACGCCCTCTTCGAGCAGGTGATCAGGTTCTGGCTCGACCGCGGCGTGGCGGGCCTGCGGGTCGACGTGGCGCACGGGATCTACAAGGACCCGGATCTGCCCGACGACCCCGACCCCGATCACCTTCACCGCCCGGTGAACGCGCCCTCGGCCTACAACCACCGGCCCGAGCTGCAGCAGCTCTACCGGTCCTGGCGGGCCATCCTGGACTCCTACCCGGCGGACGGGTTCCCTGGAGCGCGGACCGCGATCGGCGAGGTCTGGGCCGATACGCCGGGCACCCTGCGGCCATACCTCGAGTCCGGCGGCCTGCCCCAGGTTTTCAACTTCGAGCTGATCGTAGCCAGCTGGGACGCGGCCGGGCTCCGGACCGCGATCGACGGGGTCCTCGCGCTGGCCGACGGCTCGCGCGCGCCATGGGTCATCGGCAACCACGACGTGCCCCGGCCGGTGAGCCGCTACCAGCTGGACGAAGGCTTCGGGGCCGCAGACGATCAACCGGCTGATAGACCTCGGCCACGCGCGCGCCGAGGTCGGTGTCCGCCGCGCGCGGGCCGCGGCGCTGCTGCTGCTCGCCCTGCCCGGATCCGCCTACATCTACCAGGGCGAGGAGCTGGGCCTGCCCGAGGTCACCGACCTGCCCGCCGCCGCACGTCAGGACCCGCGGTTCCGCCGCACCCATGGCCGCTCCCCCGGCCGCGACGGCTGCCGCGTGCCGCTGCCCTGGACCCGGGCCGGGGCGGATTTCGGCTTCTCCGAGACCACGTCGCCCGCGCCGCCCTGGCTGCCCCAGCCGCCGGGCTGGGGCGGCTACAGCGTCGAGGCACAGTTCGGCGACCCGGACTCGTTCCTCAGCCTGTACCGGGCGGCGCTCCGGCTGCGCCGCGCGCCACCCGGCCCTCGGCCGCGGCACGCTCCGCTGGCTCGACGGCACGCCCGATGCCGAAGGCATGCTCTGCTTCGCCAGGGAACCGGGCTTCGTCTTCGCCGCGAACCTCGGCCCGGACCCCAATACCGCTGCTCCCCTCCCGCCGCACCGGGAGATCCTGCTGGCCAGCGAGCCGGACCCGCTGAACTCCGACGGGAGCCTGCGGCCCGATACCGCGGTGTGGCTGTCCGCCTGAACGGACCACAGCCGGGCATCGCAGTAGCCTGGAGGCCATGCCGAAGGTGCGGGTGCCGCGCAAGAACGTCACGCAGGCCGAGCTCGTTACCGTGCTCAGCCGCAGGCTGGGAGCCGGCTATCAGGTGGAGAGCGACGGCGCGCGCCGCGTCACCGTCCGCAGGAACCAGTTCATGTACGCGAACATCTCGATCACCGACACGCCCGGCGCGTCGGTGTTCCGGATCCACGGCGGCGGGTTCCTGCTGCTGCGCGCGGCTAACACCTTGGGCACCGCCCGCCGGGTGGCCGACGCGCTGCGCCGCTCCCCCGAGTTCCGCAGCCTGTAGACCCCGGACAGCGAGATGCCGCCGACCGGATGCCCGGCCGACGGCAACTCGGCCCCCCTCAGCTGAAGATGAGGTAACGGTTGGGCAGGTCGTACCGCTAGCCGGCGGTCTCCGAAGGGACGGGCGGCAGGAAGGGCGGGTTGAACGGGAAGCCCGGATCGTTGTCGATGTCGTAGAAGTTGGTCGCGAACGCCGCGAACGGCTGGGCCGGGATGTCGACGTACACGGTGACGTTGGCCTCGATCAGCCACGGGTCCCCGCCCAGGACCGGGCCTGCGGTGGGCAGCAGGAAGCTCACCGGCGTGATCGTATTGGCCGGGCTGGTGAAGACACCGTTCTGGACCAGCCTCGAGGTGGTGCCGTTGGTCAGGTTGGTCAGGTCGACCGTCATCCGCCAGGGCCGAAGGCCGAGCTGGATGCTCGCCGGGACGGCCCACCCTGGGCCCGGCGACGGATTGGTGTAGATGAATGCGACGAGGAACGACAGGCCCCCGGCCTGGATGATCTTGCTCGGCGGGTAGATCAGGTGCTGGCCGGCGACCGTGATGGGAGAGGTCGCGACCACGTCGAAGGCCACATACGGAGGGCCGCCCAGGTCAGTGGTCGGCGCGCCGATACGCGGGGCCACGCCTCCGTTGGCCTGGCCGTTCTTCTTGGCCAGGTCGTTCTGGGCCCGCCCGGTCAGGCGAGCCGCCTGCTCGTTGGCCCACTGCGTGGCCAGCTCGCGGGCCTGCTCCTCGGACATGGGCGCCCCCGCAGCCACTTGTTCGGGGGCCGCTTCGGCCACTTCGGTCATGATGAAACTCCCTCGCACTTCTGGGACAGCTCTCACGCGGCCGCCCGAGATCTCTTGACTCTGCGGAGGACGGACAAAGGCGGCCGATACACGCAAGGCCGGACTTTTCTCCGGCGGCGTTCCGGTGTTAAGCGCACGCGGCGGCGGTCGTCGGGCAGGCGCTGGGTGATCCCGGCCCGGTCCAGGTATTCCAGCAGCGGGATCGCGACCCGCCGGGTGGTGCCCAGGGCCTGCCGGGCCTCGGCCGCGGTGAACGGCTGCGGCAGTCCCGGCCAGGGCCCGGGCCGCCTCGGCCTCGGCCCCGGGCGCCAGCACGATCTGCTCGGTCACCCGCAGCAGCAGGCCCGCCCGCGCCGCCGCCCCGATCGCCCGCCCGTCCAGGCCGAGCTCACGCAGCCGCCCGGCCTCCGGCGCCATGAACGGCGCGCCGGCCAGGTCCGCCAGCACGGCCCGCACGCCCGCGATCACGCTGCGGAGGGAGCGCAGGCTGGGGCGTTTGGGTTTGGGGCGATTTCTGCGGTTCTCCGAGACGCAGGTACCCGCCGTCGAGCCGTACCCGCGCCAGCGCGTCCTGCCGGCGCGGCCCCCAGTGCAGGGAGCCGGGCCAGGGCCTCGACCAGCGCCCGGTCCGGCAGCCGGAGGGCGGCCCGGGCCGCCTCGGGCGGCAGGCCGATGGCCAGCGGGTCGCGCCGGGCGTGCGCGGCGACCACCTCGGCGAGCCGGCGGCGCAGTTCGCCCCAGCGGGCCGGATCGGCGAGCCAGCCGCTGGCCGTGACCGGCGGCGGGAGGCTGCCGGTCACGCCCATGGCCGCCACCGCGCTGGCCCGCAGCAGCCCGTGGCGGCGCAGCAGGTCGGCGGCGGCCGGCACCTCCGGCCAGGCGGCCAGCTCACGCCCGGCCGCGGCGGCCGCCCCGCGCCGCACGAGCGCGGGCGGTGCCACGTCGAGCACGGTGGCGCCGAGGATGCGTCACGCCCGCGCTGCCCGGGTCGCGGAGCAGCAGGCGGTCGCCCACGTGCAGCGGCAGCGCCTCGCGCAGCGTCAGCCGGGCCATCGCCGGTGCCCTCCGGCCCGAGGGGAGCGGACCCGGGCCAGGGTCCGGGCCGAGCCGATGTGCACGGTCATGTCCGGGCGGGCAGCGCGGAGCGGCCCGGCGGACCGGACAGCCTGACGTCGACCAGCTTGGTCATCGTCCAGCGGCCCGCGTCGACCAGGGCCATGCCCCGGGCCGGGACGTCCGCCGGGATGCCGCGCAGGTTGAGCGCCACCCGGGCCACCCCGCTGACCGAGGCGACCGGCTCGTTCAGCGACTCGATGCCGCGGATCCTGGCCGGGCGCATGGACGGGGTGAGCAGCAGTTCCTGGCCGGATCGGATGGTCCCGGCGGGCAGCGTGCCGGTCACGACCGTGCCGCTGCCCCGGATGCTGAACGACCGGTCCACCCACAGCCGGACCGGCGCCGCGGCGTCGGGCACGGGCAGCGCGGCCGCCAGGCGGGCCAGCGCGGCCCGCAGTTCCGGCAGCCCGGCACCGGTCACCGCGCTCACCGCGACGGCTTCCACCGAGCCCAGGCTGGTGCGCGAGACGTGCTCCAGCGCCTGCCGGGTCGCGGGGCCGGGATCGGCCAGGTCGCAGCGGGTCACGGCGAGCAGGCCGTGCCGGATGCCGACCGCGTCGATGGCGGCCAGGTGCTCGGCGGACTGCGGCATCCAGCCCCCGTCGGCGGCCACCACGACCAGCACGGCGGGCACCGGGCCCACGCCGGCCAGCATGTTCGGGACGAACCGCTCGTGGCCTGGCACGTCCACGAACGCCAGCCGCTCCCCGTCCGGCAGCGTCATCCAGGCGAACCCGAGGTCGATGGTCAGCCCCCGGCGCCGCTCCTCGGCCCACCGGTCCGGCTCCATCCCGGTCAGCGCCCGGACCAGCGCCGACTTCCCGTGATCCACATGCCCCGCGGTCGCGATCACCTGCATGGCGAGCTCCCCGCGACCATGATCATGGGCAGAAATGGGCCTATTTGGCCAAAACGGCCCACGATCATGGAAATCACCCTGCGCGCGGCCGCCAGGATGGCAGCCACCAGGGGCTCGTCCTGCCTCGGGCGGCACCGAGCGCAGGTCGAGGAGCAAGCGCCCAGCCTCCAAGCGGCCCACCACGGCGAGGCGCGCCGCAGCGCAGCGGGACGGCCAGCGACTCGGGCAGGCTCATCGCCGCGCTGGGCAGCTCGCACACCGGGCGCGCCGCCGCCGCCGACCGCCGCGGACGCAGGAACCACGCGGGCGTCCAGGCCGGCCGCGGCCAGGAGCACCACGGCCCGTTCGGCCCGATCGAAGAGGGAAGCCGGGTCGGCGGCCAGCGCGGCGGCCACCGGCGGTACCGGTCCGGTGAGGGTCGCCTCCAGGGCGGCCAGGGTCAGCTTGTCCACCCGGAGCGCGCGGGCCAGCGGGTGCCGGCTCAGGCGCCGGATCAGGTCGGCGCGGCCGAGCAGCAGGCCGGCCTGCGGGCCGCCGAGCAGCTTGTCGCCGCTCGCGGTGACCAGCGCGGCGCCGTCGCGCAGCGCGGTCGCGGCGCTGGGCTCGTCGGGCAGCAGCGGGTGCGGGGCGAGCAGCCCGGACCCGATGTCGAACACGACCGGAACGCCGTGGCTGTCCGCCAGCTCGGCCAGGGCGGGGACGCCGACGGCGGCGGTGAAGCCCTCGATCCGGAAGTTCGACGGGTGCACCTTGAGGATGAACGCGGTCCGCGGGCCGGTCGCCTCCGCGTAGTCGGCGGCCGTGGTCCGGTTGGTCGTGCCGACCTCGCGCAGCGTCGCGCCGGTGCAGGCCAGCAGGTCGGGCAGCCGGAACCGGTCCCCGATCTCGATCAGCTCGCCCCGGCTGACCACGATCTCGGGCGGCCTCGGGGCGGGCCAGCGCGGTGGCCGCGAGGACCAGGGCGGCGGCGTTGTTGTTGACCACGGCCACCGCTTCGGCCGCCGGGACGGCGCGGGCCAGGGCGTCCAGCGCGCCCGCGCCGCGGCGCGCCCGGACCCCCGCGGCCAGGTCGAACTCCACGTCGCAGTGGCCTGCCGCGGCCGCGATCGCGTCCACCGCCGCCGCGGACAGCGGGGCGCGGCCCAGGTTGGTGTGCACCAGTACCCCGGTCGCGTTGATCACCGGGGTCAGCCCGGCGGCCCGGGCGGGCAGCTCGGCGACCGCCGCGTCCGCGACCTCGTCCGGGGCGATCTGCCCGTCCCTGGCCCGCTGCTGCGCGCGGGCCACCGCCGCCTTGACCAGCGCCCGGCCCAGCCTGCGCTCCGCGGCCGCCAGCCGGGGGTCGGCCAGCACCAGATCGGTGCGCGGGCACCAGGCGCCTGATGTCCACGTCGCGAACATTACCCCCCGGCCGGAATACCACGCGTGCCTCCGGGTAGGGGCAGGCGGTCACGTCCGCTAACAACAACGAATCGTTACTCACTCAGGAAGTGATAGGCATGGCTGGGATGCTGCAGATGCGGCGGAGCCGCGGGGTGGCCAGCGGATTCCTGCTGGTCCTGCTCGGAGCTTGGGGCGCACTCATCCCCTTCATCGGACCGTATTTCCACTACGCCTACACGCCGGATACGGCCTGGACCTACACCACGGCCCGGCTGTGGCTGGAGGTCCTGCCCGGCGCGGCCGTCTTCCTCGGCGGCATCCTGCTCATGATCGCCACCGGCAGGCACGTCGCGCTGTTCGGCGCGATCCTGGCCGCGGCGGCCGGCGCCTGGTTCACCCTCGGCACCATGCTCAGCCCGCTGTGGAACAACCACGTGATCCTGGGCGGCTCGCCGGCCAGCTCCACCGTGTTCATGCGGATCATGGAGCAGCTCGGCTTCTTCTCCGCGCTCGGCGTGGTCATCGTGTTCATCGCGGCCGCGGCGGCCGGCCGGATCATGTCCGTGGCCTCCGGGATCCGGGCGATCGAGACCGCGCTCCGCCGGCCGAGACGGTCCCGGTCGAGAAGGTCCCAGCCCGGACCGGCCCGGCCCTGACCCTGCCGTTCCGGCGGGCGCGAAGCGAGGACACGCAGACCATCGGGTAGCGCGACGCACTATCATCGGCTGGCACGACACCCATTCGTGCCAGCCGATGATCGTTTCAGGACCGACGAAGGGACGTGGCGGTGCGGGCTGAGCCAGCGGCGGCGGCCACCGGGCCCGGGCGGACCGCGGCCTCCGGGACGCCCCGGGACGGTGCGCGGTGGCTGCTCCCGGCCGGGGCCGTGCTGCTGGTGGCCGTGCTGGCCGTCTACGTGGCCGACCTGGCCACTCACCTGTCGTCGATGGCGGCCATGCGGGACCTGGTGGTGTACCGAAACGGCGGCCTGATCGTCCGGCACGTCGCGCCCGCCTATGACGGCCACCGGTCCTCGCCGCTCTACGACTGGACCGGGCAGAACGGCGTCCAGTTCACCTATCCACCGTTCGCCGCGGTGGTCTTCGCGGTCGCGTCCGTGCTGTCCTGGACGGCGATGCGCTGGGCCATGACCCTGGTCAGCCTGGCCGCCCTCGGGCTGTCGCTGTGGCTGGTGTTCGGCGCCCTCGGGCTATGCGGCCGTCCCCGGGTGCGGCTGGGCGCCACGCTCGGCGTCTGCGCGCTGGCCCTGCTCACCGAGCCGGTACAGCAGACGCTGGCCCTCGGCCAGGTCAACCTGCTGCTCATGCTGCTCGTCGTGGCCGACCTGCTGAATCCCGATGCGCTGAACGGCCGCACGCGCTGGTGGCACGGGATCGGGATCGGCCTCGCGGCCGGGGTGAAGCTGACCCCGCTGGTCTTCATCCCGTACCTGCTGCTCATCCGGAGGTACCGGCAGGCCGCCACGGCCGCCGGGGTGTTCGCGGCCACGGTGGCGCTCGGCTACGGGATCCTGCCCAGGGACTCCGGCACCTACTGGCTTCACGGTCTGTTCCTGAACGCCAACCGGATCGTGTTCCTCGGCACCCGGGGCAACCAGTCGCTGCGCGGCGTGCTCACCCGGCTGGCCGGCAGCGTGACGGCCGGCACCGCGCCGTGGATCGCGGCGGCGATCCTGGTCGTGATCCTCGGGCTGGCCGCGGCGGCCGTCCTGTACCGGGCCGGGCATCCGGTGGCCGGGATGCTGGCCTGCGCGCTGACCGGCCTGCTGGCCTCGCCGCTGAGCTGGGATCACCACTGGGTCTGGGTGGCGCCGGGCATCGCGCTGCTGGCTCACCTGGGAGCCCAGGCCCGCGGTGTGGTCCGGGCCGCGTGGTGGGCGGGCGGAGGCGCGCTGGTGCTGGTGTTCGGCGCGTGGCCGCAGTTCTGGGATCTGTCCCAGGCCGGGCTGACCCCGGCCGGGCTGTTCTGGTACGGGCCCGCGACCTACTTCGCGACCGGCTCCCAGCCCTGGTACCACGAGTTCCACTGGCATGGCCTGCAGCTGCTGGCGGGCAACAGCTTCGTGCTGGCCGGGCTGGCCGCGCTGGCCGCCCTGTGCGTGGCCGCGACCCGGCTCAGGCCTCACGGGTAACCGCCGGGCGTGACCCGGCACGCGCTTCGCCGGGTACCACGACTAGCCTTTTAGGGGTGACGGACACCACGGGCAAGCACCTCGAAACCGAGCAGAAGTACGACGCCGCGGCCGACTTCGTCATGCCCGACCTGGCTGGCCTGGGAAACGCACGAAGGCGGCAGGACGGCAGCGGTACTACCTGAGCGCGACCTACTTCGACACCGATGAACTGGACCTGATCAGGAACCGGATCACGCTCCGCCGCCGGGTCGGCGGCCCCGACGAGGGCTGGCATCTCAAGCTGCCGGTGCGCAAGGACACCAGGCAGGAGATCCGCACTCCGCTGGCCGAGGGCGACCACGGTACCGTTCCGGCGCGGCTGGCCGCTCAGGTGCAGGACGTCACCGCGGGCCGGCCCCTGCACCCGATCGCCATTCTGGATACCGAACGGACCGTGGTGACACTGGCCGACCGGGCCGGGAAGCCCCTGGCCGAGGTCGCCGACGACCTCGTGACCGCCGCCCGGCTCGACGAACCCGGCGCGGAGCCGATGAGATGGCGCGAGATCGAGGTCGAGGCGGTCGAGGGCGCCCAGGCGGAGGACGTGCTGGAGGCGGCCGGCCAGGCGCTGCGCGAGTCCGGGGCGAGACGGTCAACGGCCGCGTCCAAGCTCTCGCGGCTGCTCGGCGCCGGCTGAGCTCCTCGATTCACTCGCCGCGGTTCGGGGAGAGCTCAGAGGGTATTCATAGCGAATTCTGACCTGCCGGTCGCATGGTTCGCGTGGAATGAGGCTCGCGATTCTCTCAAGCACACCTGGTTCGCACTTAGTGAGAACTCTGCACAAAGGACCCGACCCCCGCGGGCATACTAGGCACAGATCTGATCATGACGAGCGAGCCTGAGGAACATGGAGAACTACCGCCCGGTACCCGGATCCGCCGGACCGGGATTGTCAGCGCAGACCACCGGCGTGAGCACCAGCAGTAAGGACGGCGGTATCCAGCGGGCGGACGGGACACCGGTACGGGTGCTCGTCGTGGACGACGAGCCGAGCCTGGCCGAACTGCTGGCCAGCGTGCTGCGGTATGAGGGGTGGACGGTCCGGACCGCGGGCAACGGCGCCGACGCCGTCCGGACCGCACGCGAGTTCCGCCCCGACGCCGTGGTCCTCGACATCATGCTTCCCGACTTCAACGGCCTCGAGGTCATGCGCAGGCTCCGGGCCGAGGTACCGCAGGTATGCGTGCTGTTCCTGACCGCGCGGGACGCGGTGGAGGACCGGGTGGCGGGCATTACCGCCGGAGGCGACGACTACGTGACCAAGCCGTTCAGCCTGGAGGAGGTGCTGGCCCGGCTGCGCGGCCTGCTGCGCCGGGCCAATCTGACCCGCGCGCACACCGAGGGACTGCTCGCGGTCGGCGACCTGACCATGGACGAGGACGCCCGCGAGGTCCGCCGGGACGGTGAGCTCATCGAGCTGACCGCGACCGAGTTCGAGCTGCTCCGGTTCCTCATGCGCAACCCCAGGCGGGTGCTGTCCAAGGCGCAGATCCTGGACCGGGTGTGGAACTACGACTTCGGCGGCCAGGCCCACGTCGTCGAGCTGTACATCAGCTACCTGCGCAAGAAGATCGACGCGGGCCGCGCGCCGCTCATCCACACCGTCCGCGGCGTCGGCTACGTGCTGAAACCAGCAAGCTGATGCCCGCGCCCGCGACGCAGCCCTCGGGCCGGCTGGCGCGGTGGGCGCACGTGCTGTCCTTCCGGACGATCAGCGGCAAGCTCATCATCGGGCTGGTGGTGCTGTTCGGCCTGGCCAGCGCCGCGGTCAGCCTGGTCACCGCCCAGTCGCTCAGCAACTCGCTGACGTCCTCGCTCCGTGCTCAGCTGCAGTCCGCCACCTCCACGTGGCTGAACTGCGCGAACTCCAGCGGCCACGGTCCGGACGGCGATGGTCCGGACGGCGATGGGCCGGACGGCGGCCAGGGCGGCGACGCCAGCTGCTACAGCCAGGGACAGGCCCCGGGCACGTTCCTGGCCATCCTGTCCCCCAGCGGGCAGGTCGAGCAGTCCTTCTACGTGCCCGAGCTGTACACGCTGACCGCGGCGGACAGGGCCACGCTGGCGGGTCTCCCGTCTCCGGCTGGGTACCCCCCGTCCGGGGACGGTCCCGCGCCAGGTACGCCGCCGCAGGACCGGCCGACCTACACCCGGACGCTGCCCTCGCTGGGCGTCGAGTTCATGTTCACCAAAGTCTGGGGAACCGACAGCACCGTGCTGGTCACCGGGCTGCCGCTGACCACGCTGAACCAGACGCTCGAGCACGTCGAGAACACCGAGCACGTGCTGTTCGCGGTCGCGCTGGGGCTGGCCGTGCTCCTGGGCGCCGCCCTGGTCCAGTTCTCGCTGCGGCCGCTGCGCCGGGTCGCCGCCACGGCGACCAAGGTGACCGAGCTGCCGCTGGACTCGGGCGAGGTGAGCCTGCCGGCCGGTGTCCCCGACACCGACCCGCGGACCGAGGTCGGCCAGGTCGGCGCGGCGTTCAACCGGATGCTCCTGCACGTCGAGCGGGCCCTGGGCCGCCGGGCGGCCAGCGAGGCCCGGCTGCGCCGGTTCGCGGCCGACGCCTCGCACGAACTGCGCACTCCCCTGTCCGCGATCCGCGGCTACGCCGAGCTCGCCCTGCGGCACCGCGGCCCGGTGCCCGAGGACGTGACCCACGCGCTGTCCCGGGTCCAGTCGGAGTCGGCCCGGATGAGCGTCCTGGTCGACGACCTGCTGCTGCTGGCCCGGCTGGACGCGGGCCGGCCGCTCGAGCGGGAGCCGGTCGACCTTTCCCGGCTGGCCATCGACGTGACCAGCGACGCGCGGGTGGCCCGCCGGGAGCACCACTGGCGGCTCGACCTGCCCAGCGACCCGGTCCTGGTCCGCGGCGACGAACACCGCCTGCATCAGGTGCTGGCCAACCTGATGAGCAACGCGGGCAAGCACACCCCGCCCGGCTCCACGGTCAGCGTCGCGCTCCGCGTCGACGAGGCTCCCGGGCCCGGGCGCGACTCGCAGCCGGCCCCGGACGGCGGGATGCTGGAACGCGGCGTCCGGCCTGCCGCACCGCGGGTCGAGCTCAGCATCACCGACGACGGCCCCGGCATCCCGCCCGACCTGCTGCCGGACCTGTTCGAGCGGTTCACCCGGGCCGACACGTCCCGGGCGCGCGACCTGGACGCCGCGGGCAAGAGCACCGGGCTGGGCCTGGCCATCGTGGACGCGGTGGTGGCCGCCCACGGCGGCAGCATCACCGTGACCAGCCGGCCGGGCCGGACCAGGTTCGCCATCTACCTGCCCCTGCTGCCCGAGCCTGCGGACATGGCCGACATAGCGGGCTGACGATGTGCTAGTTCTAGGGCATGGACAGCGACGGCCAGCAGGCGGCTGCTCGGCACGATGCCGCTGCACGCGATCACCTCGACCTACGGCGAGGCGGGACTGCGGGACCGGTTCGCGGCCGAGATCGCGTCCTGGCCGGATGCGGACCGGCGCCGGATGGAGCGGGCGCTGGAACTGGCCGCGCGGCTGCACGCCGGCGACCGCCGGGACCAGGAGCCGTACGTTAACCACCTGCTGCGGGTGGCGATCCGGATCATGTCGCATTACGGCGTGCGCGACGCCGACGTGGTCTGCGCCGCGCTGCTGCATGACGCGGTGGAAGATCACCCCGCCGAGCTGGCCGGGAGCGGTGCCGGACGAGCCAGGCCGCGCTCGCGGCGCTGGCGGCGCAGTTCGGCCCGCGGGTGGCGGAGCTGGTCGGCGCGGTGACCAACCCGCCGTATGCGCCCGGCCGGGACGAGCACGAGCAGTACCGGGAGCACGTCGCCGACAGCCTGCGGGACAATCCGTGGGCCCGGGTCATCAAGGTCTCGGACTTCACCGACAACGGCGTCGGCCTGATCCACACCACCGGGCCCCGGCTGCACCGGCTGGCGGACAAGTACGCGCCGCTGGTCCCGGTCCTGCGGGACCTCATCGCCCGGCCGGACACGCCGCTGGACGCCGCGGTCAAGGAGCACATCCTGGCCCAGCTCGACCGGGCCGCCGAACGGTTCGCGGCCGTCGCGCGGGGACGGAAGCTAGATGCCCGAGGAACCGGAGGTCGAGATCGCCCGCCGCCTGATCGCCGACCTGGCCCTGGGCCGGCGCATCGTCGGCGTCGACGACGCGGACACGTTCGTCACCCGGCCGCACTCCCCCGGCGAGCTGCGCGCCGCGCTGACCGGGCGCACGCTGATCGCGGCGCACCGGCGCGGCAAGACGATGTGGTGCGAGACCTCCGGCCTGGACGCGGCCAGGCCGGCCTCGGGCCCGTCCTCGGCATTCACCTGGGCATGAGCGGCCGCATCGTGGTCACCGCTCCGGACGGCTGGGTGGCCGAAGGCGGTGACCGGCCCGGCCGGGACGCGCAGCCGCGCAAAGCCGAGTGGGACCGCTTCACCCTGGAGTTCGCCGACGGCGGCCGGCTGGCCCTGTTCGACAAGCGCCGGCTCGGCCGCATCCTGCTCAACCCCGACATCGACGCGCTCGGCCCGGACGCGGCCGAGGTCACCCCGGCCCAGTTCCGGGCCCTGATATCCAGGGGGACGATCGCGGTCAAGGCCCGCCTGCTGGATCAGTCCAAGATCGCCGGGATCGGGAACCTGCTGGCCGACGAGATCCTGTGGCAGGCCAAGATCCCGCCCGCCACGCCGGTCAACCGCCTGCAGCGCAAGGACGTCGACCGGCTGTACCGCGCGCTGCGCTCGGTGCTGGCCGCCGCGCTGGCCGAGGGCGGCGGCGCGCACACCGGTGACGTTATCGCCGCGCGGCGCCCGGGCGCCAGCTGCCCGCGCTGCGGCGCCGAGATGGTGCACGGCACGGTCGGCGGCCGCTCGACCTGGTGGTGCTCCCGCGAGCAGGCCGCCTGGCCGGGCGCTTAGATGAGCTCGGCCAGCAAGGCAGCGGCACGTTTCGCGCCGTCGGCCTCCACGGGCCGGTAGCTGACCGGACGCGCGACCTCCTCGGCTATCGCCGCGGCCAGCGCTTCGGGTCCGGTCTCTTCGTAGTCAACGCACCGGCCCGCGCCGTACTGAGCCAACCGGTGCCTGACATGGAAGTTCTGCTCGAAGTGGTGGCGCAGCGGCACGTAGATAAACGGCCGCTGGCTCGCGGTGAGCTCCATGGTGGTAGTCAGGCCGCCTTGTACCACCGCCAGATCGCAGCCCGCGAGATGGCGGTAGAGGTCGTGAACGTAGCCATGGACCTCGAGCCCGTCATGGGATTCCAGGGAGCCGGGATCGATCCGGGGCCCGGCGACCAGGATCATCCTCAACCCGGGCACCAGCCGTTTGGCCGCCGGGAAGGCCGCCGCCACCCGGCGCAGCAGGTCGGTGCCCACCCCCGAGCCGCCGACCGTGACCACGCAGACCTTCTCGTCGGGCCGGTATCCCAGGTCCGCGCGGATGGCGTCGCGGTCGGCGGGCGAGATCCCGGTGATATAGCCCGAGAACTGGTAGTTCTGCTCGACCCAGTCGCGGATCAGCGGCAACCCGTCCCCGAAGCCGTCCGGCACCACGTCGGCGGGGTTGCCGACGAATACCGAACGGTCCCGCAGGCTGGGGAAGCGGGCGATCTGCTCGATCATCTCGGCGTTGTAGTCGGCGGTCAGGGCTCGCTCCCGCGCCCCGCCGTCCGGCATCGGCAGCCAGCCCACGAAGTCGGTCATCCAGGCGTAGGGCGCCCGCTTGAGCTCGGGGTTCTCGTGCAGGAAGTAGTCGATGTCCCAAGCCTCGTCGCCGACCCAGAGGTCGTACGGCTCGTCCCGGACCAGGTCGTCGAACACCATGAAGTTGCTGACCATGATCTCGTCCATGTTTCTGACCGCCTGGAAGGCGTGCAGGTCGTGCTCGGCGGCTCCCCGACTCTCGATGTGCCCGGACTCACTAGCCAAGGTGGCCGACGCGGGGTGGATAAGCTCGCCGTACCGCTGCACGAGTTCGGTGACCGGGTGCTGGGCCAGCCAGTGCGACCTCGAGGCCCGGTCGCAGCGCCCGCAGCTCGTCGGCGATGGCCAGGTCGCGGCGGGCGTGACCGAGTCCGATGGGCGAGGAGACGTAGAGCACCCGCTTGGGCCGGTTCAGCGGCCTGGTCCAGGTGCGCCGGCCGGGAGGCGCGGTCTCGAAGGGCCGGAATCGGTCCGCGAACTCCTTGATCGCGCGGTTGACGATGACCGGCTCCCGCGCCATAGGCAGGTGCCCGGCGCCCTCGAGGACCAGCAGCTCGCCGCCGGTGAGCTCGGCGACCCGCTCGCCGCGCGCGAAGGGCTGGCAGCGGTCCCCCTGCCCGTGGATGACCAGGACCGGACAGCTCACCTGGCGCAGTAGCGCCTCGGTCTCCTCCCGGGTCGCCGACGCGATCGGTCCGGAATCGTGCAGCAGCATCGTCTCCGGGCCGATCTCCATCGCCCAGCTAACGCAGTCTTCATGCTGCTTGGTCGAGTGCGGCTCGTAGAGCAGCTCGCCGAAGAAGAACTCGGCGTAGCCCCGCCAGTCGCGCAGCCAGTAGTGCCGGTTCGCCTTGGCCCAGCCCTCCTCGGTGTCGAGCACCTCGTCGAAGTTGTACTGCGTGCGGGCGGGCAGCGGCGGGGTGAGGAACGGCGCCCAGGTGGCCATGGTCACCACGCCGAGTACCCGGTCGGAGTGCTGGCCCGCGGTCAGCAGTGCCCGCCAGCCGCTGGTGCACAACCCGACCAGGACCGCACGGTCGACGCCGGTCGCGTCCATGACCGCGATCGTGTCGGCCACCCACTCGGTGTCGGCGTAGGCCTCGGCCGACTGCGGCCGGTCGGACCGGCCGTTGCCGCGCGGGTCGATGGTGACCACCTTGAAGAAGCGGGCCAGGTACGGCACCTGCGCTTTCCAGCACCGGGAGTGCACGATCCCGTCGATCGGGGGGAACACCACCGCGGGCTCGCCCGCCCCGAACACCTCGTAGCCGACCTTGACGCCGTCCCGCTCGATAAAGCCTTCCGTGTCGGGATACCTCGCCCGCATGGCTCCTCCCCTGGCTGGTTATTCCGGTTTGCGGGCCAGGTAGCCCACCACGTTGATCTCGGCCCGCAGCGGCAGGCCGTCCCGGAGCTGCCCTTGAGCCTCCTCGACGGCGGCGCGATGGAACTCCGCCTCGCCGACGTTCTGGATGGCCTCATAACCCGGCCCGGTAGCGGCCATGCGCGCGCGCGTACAGCTCTGGGTCCGCGAACTCAAAGGCGAACGGAACCGTCCACGCGCTCAACATCGCCGAATCCATACGACTCCAGGAGCTGCTCGCCCGCACCCGGCCGGCCCAGCGACACCATCGCCGCCTGGTTGTCGACCTTCTCGGCCGCGGCCAGCCGGAACGGCGCCAGCGCCCAGGCTCCGGGGGACACCTTCAGGTGACCCCACACGGTGATCCCGGCGCGTCCGCCGGGGCGGAGGACCCGGCGGATCTCGGCCACCGCTCCGGGGGTCGTGCCCCAGATCCCCCGGAAACTGGTCACGACGTCGAACGACGCTGGGTCCCAGGGCAGCGCGTTCATATCGCCGACCCGGAGGTCGGCCTGCGGGCTCCGGCCCGGGCCACCGCGACCAGCCGGGGCGAGGCGTCGATCCCGGCGCAGGACGCGCCGCGCAGGCGAGCCAGCTCGATCGCCAGCCCGGACCCGCACGCCACGTCGAGCAGCCGGTCCCCGGCCTCGACGCCCAGCCGGTGGTGCATCGCCACGTACTCCCGGCAGTTGCTCGGTTCGCTGAGCGTCGGCGAAGTCCACCGCCCGGCGGCCCCAGCCCTCGTCCACCATTTCCCACTGGGACAATCCTGTGCTCGGTGTCGTCATGTCCGCTCCCTCGGTTTACTGGCCCAGCAGTGCGGCGATGCGCGCGGCGGCGCGGCCCGCGCCGCCGCGCGGGACCCTACGGTAACCCGGCCGGGTGCCGGCGGCCAGTACCGCCCGCATCGCCGTGGCCAGGTCATCCGCTGTGGTCGTCGTGTAGTCCATCCGCAGGCCTGCCCGGTAGTGGTTGAGCCGGTGGGTGACGAAGTGCTGCTGTTCCCAGTGCCGGCGGAGGGGGAAGTAGATGAACGGCCGTTCGGTGGCGACCAGTTCCATCGTCGTGGACAGCCCGCCCTGGACAACGGCCGCGTCGGCACAGGCCAGGTGCTCGAACAGGTCGGGCACGTAGCCGCGCTTGTCCATGCCTTCGGTCTCCGGCAGCAGCCGGGGATCGATCCGCGGGCCGGTGACCAGGAGCATCCGCACATCGGGCCGTTGCTTGCGTAGCCGCGCGAACGCGTCGCAGGTCAGTTCCAGCAGGCTGACGCCAGCCGCCGTGCCCCCGACCGCGGCCACGAGCAACGGCTGGTCGTCGGGGTAGCCGAGCCGGGCCCGCAGCCGAGCGCGGTCACGATAGGCAGCGGGGTTGAACGGAAGCACATAGGGGACCGAGGTGAACCACCGGCTGGACCATGACCGGATCGGGGGCAGGCCGGGCCCGAACGAGAGATCGGGCAGCTCATCGAAGGAGCCGATGAACATGGACAGGTCGCGCAACCGGGGAAATCGCTCACGCTTTTCGATCGAGTCGGCGTTGTAGTCCGCGCACAGCTCCGCTTCCCTCCGATCGCCGGGATCGGTGGGCACGAAGCCGATCACGTCGGTCATGAAGACGTACGGCGCGATCTTCCGCTCGGGGTTCTCGTGCAGGAAGTAGTCGATCTCCCAGCACTCATCGCCCACCCACAGGTCGTAGCCGGGGCTCCCTGACCACATCGTCAAACCGCAAGTAGTTCGCGCACAGGATCTCGTCCATCCGCCGGAACGCGTAGAACGCCGGTAGGTCGTGCTGGGCGGATTCGGACTCCCAGTGCGCCGACTCGGAGACCAGATCGGAGCTCGCCGGGTGGATGATCTCCCCCGCGTCGGCGAGGACCTCGGTCACCGGCGGCTGCGCCCACCAGTGGATCTCCACGTCCGGCACGCGCTGCCGGAGGGCCCGGGCGATGGCCAGGTCCCGCTGGACGTGACCGAGGCCGATCGGAGAGGAGATCCACAGCGCCCGCCGCCGTCGGTTGTGCGTCGCCGGCCAGACGGCGTGATGGCGCGGCCCGTCCACGAAATCGCGGATGGCGTGGTTCACCACGACCGGGTACCGGACATGCGGCGCATGCCCGCCGCCTTCGATCACGAGCAGCTCAGCACTGGTCAGCTCGGCGATCCGCCGCGCCCGCTCCGGCGGGACGATCTGGTCCTGGTCACCCGCGATCACGAGCACCGGGCAGGCCAGCGACCGGCACAAGCGGATCGCCTCGGTCTCGTCGGCGACCTGTTGCGGGGCATCGGCATCGCACAGCATGGTCTCCGCGTCGGTTTGCATGCCCCACTCGACGAGATCGTCGTAGGGCTTGGTGGAGTGCGGCTCGGTGGCGATCTGGGACATGAAGAACTCGACGTATCCTCGCCAGTCCCGCCGCCAGTAGGGCCGGTGCTCGGTTCGGTCCCACGGATCCGGGGGCGGGATGGGCAGCGTCGGACTGATGGCCACGACCCCCGTCACCCGCCGCGGATGCTCCGCCGCGAACAGCAGGGCCCAGGGGAAGCCGCCGCAGAACGCTACGAGCACCGCCCGCTGCGTGCCGGCCGCGTCGAGTACGGCCGCGGCGTCGCGCGCGAAGGCGGTGTCGGCGTACGCCGCCGGGTTCCGGGGCCGGTCGGACCGGCCGTTGCCGCGCGGGTCGTAGGTGATGACGCGGTGGTCCCGGGCCAGGAACGGCACCTGCATCTTCCAGTGCCTAGAGTCCAGGATCGCCCACGTCGGCAGCAGCAGGATCGCCGGCTGGCCCGTGCCGTGCACCTCGTAATGGATCCGCACGCCGGAGTTGACCACGTAGCCGGACTCATCGGGTAGCCGTGCGCGCATCGGTTGCACCTCCACCGGGCCGTTCCTGTCTTGATACCTGAGGCGGCCGAGGAGCGGCTATCGGGGAAAGCCATTAGGTAGCCGGGGCGGACAGGTGATGCGTGACGGCCCAGGCCGCCACTTCGGCCCGGCTGCGGGCGTCTAGCTTGGACATCACGTGGTGCAGGTGGACCTCGGCGGTCTTCTCGGAGATCCCGAGCACCCGGCCGATCTGCCGGTTGGTCCGGCCGGAGGCGACCAGCGCGGCGACCTGCCGCTCCCGCGGGGTGAGCGGCACCTGATCGGAGCGGTCCGGGTCGGCGGGTGCGGCGCCCGACGCAACCGCCAGGGCGAGGTCCGCGGCCTGCTGGGCGGACATGGTCCGGCCATCGTGAATCAGCCTGTCGGCATAGTCGGGCCCCAGCGCGCGGGCCAGGGCCCGCTCCACCGCCGAAGTCCTGGCCTGCTCCGCATCGGGCTGGCGAGCAGCCACCCGTACGCGCAACGCCGCGGCCGCGCCGATCAGCCGCGCGGCGCTCTCATAGTGCGCCCGTTCGCTGGCGACATGGGCCAGCGCCTCCAGACACTGTGCGATACCCCGCGGGTCGTTAACGTCGGTGTAGGCCCGCAGCGCCTCCGCCAGTAGCGGGCCCGCCTCGTCCAGCCGGCCTTGTGCGCTCAGCGTCGTGCCCAGCCCCCACGCCGACCAGGCCACGGCCCATGGATAGTCGAGTTCACGGAAGTCTCGCAGACTGGACCGCAGCAGTTCTGCGGCGCTGTTCAGGTCGCCGTGGTCCCGGGCGAGCAGCCCCAGGTCGTGCCGGGCCCACGCCACGCCATTCGGGTATCCTCCCGCGCGGAATCCCGCTTCGGCCCGCCGATGCCAGTCAGCGGACGCATCCCACTCGCCAACCGCACGGGCCACGTGCCCCAGGAAGGCGCACGCGATCGCCGCATGACGCGCATCACCGCGCCCTTCGCTGCGCTCGAGTCCGCTGCGCAGGAGGCGCTGAGCCCGGCCCATCTCTCCCGTAGCCCAGGCCAGAACCCCGGCCACGATGAGGGCGGCCGCCTGGGCTTCCCCCGTGATGTCATCGTTCATGGCCTCAATCGAGGGAAGGACCGCGTCCACGAGCGCCTGGCCATGATCGAGGTCGCCGTGGGCGTAGTGATCCCAGCCGAGCGCAGTGGCCAGCCAGAGCGCCCAGGTAGCCTGCCCGGCGCCCAGGCAGTAATCCAGCGCGACGCGCAGATCCGCGTGCTGGCGGTCGACCCGTAGTATCCAGGTTCGCTCCTCCGGCAGGCCCATGGAAGCTTCGAACTGCACGGCCAGACCCGCGTAGTGGCCGGCGTGCCGAGCCCGGGTCTCCTCGGCTTCGGCGTGGGACGCCAACTGCTCCGCCGCATACTCACGCAAGCTCTCCAGCATCGAGAACTCGGCGGTCTGCTCGTCGCCGGGCAGCCGCCGGATCAGGCTCTTGTCGAGCAGCGACGCCACCATCGCGAGGGCGTCGTCCCCGTTCATGGCGCAGACGCGGCCCGCGTCAGCGAGCGTCCAGCGGCCCGCAAACACGGACAGCCTGCGGAACAACGCGCGCTCGTCGGGGTCGAGCAGCTCGTAGCTCCAGGCGATGGCATTGCGTAGCGCGCGCTGGCGGACTGGCACGTCCCGCGTGCCGGAGGCCAGCACCTCCATCCTGCTGCTGAGCCGGAACACCAGCTCCCCGGGGGTCAGGACCTTCAGCCGGGCGGCGGCCAACTCGATGGCCAGTGGCAGGCCCTCGAGCCGGACGCAGGCACTGACCAGCAACAGCGCATTGGCCGCAGTGAGATCGAAGCCCGGGTTGGTCCGGCGGGCGCGATCCAGCAGCAACGCCACCGACGGATTCGCGGCCAGACCACTGAGGTCTGCGACGTCCGTCGGCGCGGGCATGGCCAGCGGTGGGACCGGGAACTCCTGTTCGGCGGAGAGCCGGAGCCGTTCCCGGCTGGTGGCGAGCACCTGCAGCCGCGGGCAGGCCGTGAGCGCCCGGCCGACGTCCGGGGCGGCGGCCAGGAGATGCTCGCAGTTGTCCAGGATCACGAGCCGCTCCTCGTGGCCCAGCACGGCAGCCAGCTGGTCGGTCAGATCCGTCCCGCCTCGCGGCTCGACACCCACGGCCTGAGCCAGTTCGATCAGCACCAGCGCGGGGTCCCGGACCGGAGCCAGGTCAACGAACACCGGGGTGCTTCCGCTGCGCTCTGCGTAGGCGGACGCGCAGGCGACGGCGAGACGGGTCTTGCCGATGCCCGGCGGCCCGGTGAGCGTGACCAGCCGGGTCCGGGAATGTGCGAGCATCCCGGACACAGCGTCCAGCTCGCCGTCCCGGCCGATAAACAGATCGGCGGGTGACGGCAGGCTACCGTGCGATGCCCACCCCGCATCTCGCATCCGACTGCCCCGCCCATGTCCTGTATCCGTGCAGCCACGAGGCCATATCCGAGCATAGCCCGGATGTCCCATGTAGGGGGATTCCCGGATACCGCGATGACAGCCTGCGCCCGTACAACGGTTCCATGATGACACCCCGCAACCATGGGGCGGTCGGCGTCGTGTCAGAGCCGGGCGCGGCCGGCTCGTTCGTCGAGGGCCTGGCTGCTCAGGACTTCGCCGAGCTCGGCGGCGCGCTGGCTGCTGATGCCTGTCTGCGCGCGTTGCTGCCGTCGGGCTTGCGGGAGTGGGCCGGTGCCGAGGCGATCGCTCGCGTGTTCGCCCGCTGGTTCGGTGATACCGAGGATTTCGAGCTCATCGAGGCGAGTGTCGGCGAGGTGGGGGGTCGGTTGCACCTGGGGTGGCGGCTGCGGCTGCGGGCTTCGCGGCTAGGGGCGGGCTGGTTCACCGTGGAACAGCAGGCCTACGCCGATACCGGCGAGGACGGCCGGATCGCCCAGCTGGACCTGCTATGCACCGGCTACATGCCCGAGGGCGAATCATGACTGACACCCTGGCCACCTGGGGCGGCTGGGCCGCGGCGATCCGTGACGATCCATTCGATCACTTCGCCGCGGCCCGGGGCCGGTGCCCGGTGCAGCGGGTGCGGCTGGCCGACGGTCACCCGGCGTGGGTGGTGCTGGGCTACGACGCGGCCCGCCAGGCGCTGGGCGACCCCCGGATGTCGAAGGACATGATCGCCGCGCTGGCGGCCGACGGTGAGGTGGTAGCCGAGGGGCTGCCCGGGCCGGAGTTCTCCCGGCACATGCTCAACGTCGACCCGCCCGATCACACCCGGCTGCGGCGGCTGGTGTCCCGGGCCTTTACCCCGGGACGGGTGGCCGCGCTGGAGCCGGCCATCCGCGGTATTGCCGGTCGCCTGCTCGATTCGCTGGACGCGGCCGGCCCGACGCGGTCGTCGATCTCGTCCAAGGGTTTGCGTATCCGCTGCCGTGGGCGGTGATCGGCGAACTGCTGGGCATCCCGGCCGCCGACCAGCCGCGCGTGCACGCCTGGTTCCAGGTGCTGCTGACCGGGTGGGCCGGCGACCCTCCGGCCGACGCTGTGGAGGCATCGGACGGGATCGTGGCCTACCTGCGCGAGCTCGTCGACGCCAAGCGCCGGCGCCCGGCCGATGACCTGGTCAGCGTCCTGGTCGCGGCTACCGAAGGCGACGCGCTGACCACCCAAGAAGTGCTATCGAGCCTGTTCCAGCTCGTGGTGGCCGGGCACGACACCACGGCCAGCTTGATCGGCAACGGGGTGGTGGCCCTGCTGGATCACCCCGGCCAGCTCCAGGCGCTGCTCGCCGATCCCGGACGACTGCCCGCCGCCATCGACGAGCTGATCCGGTTCACCGCACCGGTCCCGCACGCCACGTTCCGGGTCACGGCCGACCCGGTGACGCTGGCTGGCGTGCCGGTCCCGGCGCACGAGCAGGTACTGGTGTGCCTGGGGGCAGCCAACCGCGATCCGGGCCGGTTCCCGGCGCCTGACGTGCTGGACATCGGCCGCGGCGACGGGCCCAACCTCGGATTCGGCCACGGCCCGCATTACTGCCTGGGTGCGCCGCTGGCCCGGCTCGAAGCCCGGGTCGCGTTCGAAGAGCTGCTCGGCCGTTACCCCGGCTTGCGGCTGGCCGTCGACCGCGACGCGCTGGCCTGGGCCCACGGCGACGGTCTGGTCCTGCGCGGCCTCACCTCGCTCCCCGTCGTTCTCGGTCCCATGTCCGATCCATCCAAACCAAGGAGACACTGATGACCATCACCGACAGTCCAGTCGACAACGGCGTGAACGTCGAGGCCCTGCTCGGGGCGCGCGAGGCGCTGTCGGCCACGCCGGAGGCGGCCGACTTCACCTGGCGGGCCAGCTGCACCTGGCGCAAGGGCACCCACAGCCACTCCACCGTGGCCGGGTTCACCGGCCTGGGCGCCGAGCAGCAGCACCGCACCACCTATGAGTACGACATCGACCACCCCGAATGCTTCGCCTCCGAGGACAACGGCGCCACTCCGGTGGAGGTCGTGCTGGTCGGCCTGGTCGGCTGCCTGACGGCCGGCGTGGCCGTCTGTCGCCCAGTTCCGCGGCATCCAGCTCCGGTCGGTCACCGCCACCATCGAAGGTCAGATGAACGTCCTGGGCATCCTGGGCGCCGACCCCGACATCCGCAACGGCTTCGACGCGGTCACGGTCCGGTTCGCCATCGACGCCGATGCCTCCCGCGAGGATCTCGAGGCGCTGATCGCCCAGGCGCAGAAGCGGTCGGCCGTCTTCGACATCGTGGCCAACCCGACCAAGATCCTCGTCGAGCTGACCTAACCGCCACGGCCCCTTCGCACATGATGCAGACCACGGCCGTGGTCGTCGGGGCCGGGCATGCCGGCCTGGCCATGAGCCGCCGCCTCACCGAACGCTCGATCGACCATGTCGTGCTCGAGCGCGGTGAGGTGGCGAACTCGTGGCGGACCCAGCGCTGGCCCAGCCTGCGGCTGCTCACCCCGAACTGGCAGACCCGGCTGCCCGGCCATGATTACGCCGGCGATGACCCCGAGGGATTTATGCCCGCCGCCGATGTCGTGGCCACCCTCACCGACTACTCGCGTCTCGTCGGCGCACCGGTGCGCACCGCGACGACCGTGCATACCGTGCGCGGGGCACCGGAGGGATTCGAGATCCGGGCCAACGGCGACGTCCTGCACGCCAGGACCGTGGTGGTGGCCACCGGGGCGTGCACCCGGCCGGCCATCCCGGCCGTCGCCGACGCGGTGCCCCCGTCGGTCACGACGCTCACTCCGTTCGGCTACCGCGATCCCGGCCAGCTCCCCGAGGGCGGGGTGCTCGTCGTCGGCGCGTCGGCCACCGGCGTCCAGCTCGCCGGCGAGATCCACCGGTCGGGGCGCCCGGTGACGCTGGCGGTCGGCGAACACGTCCGGCTGCCCCGCAGCTACCGAGGCCGGGACATCTTCTGGTGGCTGGAGGCCACCGGCCTGCTGGCCGAACGCTATGACGAGATCGACGACCTGACCCGGGCCCGCCACCTCCCCTCGCCACAGCTCACCGGCACCCCCGAAGCCATCACGACCGACCTCAACTCGCTGACGGCGCTGGGGATCCGCATCGTCGGCCGGCTCGGCCGTATCACCGACGGCGTGGCGCAGTTCTCCGGGGGACTCGCCAACACCTGCGCGCTCGCCGACCTGAAGATGAACCGGTTCTTGAACCGGGCCGATGAGTGGGCCACCGCCACGGGCCTCGACGATGAACTCCCGCCACCGCACCGGTTCCCGGCGACCCAGGTCGACCTCGGCTCGCCCTTGCAGCTCGATCTGCGGAGCGGGGAGATCGCCACCGTGCTGTGGGCGACAGGGTTCCGGCCCGACCACTCCTGGCTCGACATCCCGGTGTGTGACCGCAGCGGTCGCATCCGCCACGACGGCGGCGTCGTCGCCGGCGCCCCCGGACTCTACGTGCTCGGCCTGCCGGTGCTCCGCACCCGCGCCTCCACCTACATCCACGGCGCAGCCGCCGACTCCGGCGCGCTGGCCGACCACCTCCACGCCTTCCTGGGCCACCGACGCCGATGACCAGGACCGGGCTTCAGATGAGCTCGGCCAGGCAGGCCGCGGCCCGCGCAGCGCCGTCGGTCTCGACCGGTCGGTAGCTGACCGGACGCGAGATCTCCTCGGCCATGGCACTGGCCAATACCTCCGGCGTGGTCTGCTCGTAGTCCAGGCAGCGCCCGGCGCCGTACTGGGCCAGCCGGTGCCGGACATGGAAGTTCTGCTCGAAATGATGGCGCAGCGGCACGTAGATAAACGGCCGCCCGGCTCGCGGTGAGCTCCATCGTGGTGGTCAGGCCGCCCTGCACAACCGCGAGATCGCAGGCCGCGAGATGGCGGTAGAGGTCGTGAACGTAGCCATGGACCTCAAGCCCGTCATGGGAATCCAGCGAGCTGGGGTCGATCCGGGGCCCGGTCGCCACGATCATCCGCAGCTCGGGGACCAGTCGCTTGACCGCCGGGAAAGCGGCCGTCACCCGGCGGAGCAAGTAGGTGCCGACGCCCGAGCCGCCGACCGTGACCACACAGACCTTTTCATCGGGCCGGTAGCCGAGCTCGGCGCGGATGGCGTCGCGATCGGCGAGTTCGGTGGCCGCGATCCCGGTGACATAGCCCGAGAACCGGTAGTTCTGCTCGACCCACTCGCGGATCAGCGGCAGCCCGGCGCCGAAGGTGTCCGGCACCACGTCGGCGGGGTTGCCGACGAACACGGACCGGTCCCGCAGGCTCGGGAAGCGCGCGATCTGCTCGATCATCTCCGCGTTGTAGTCGGTGGTCAGGTCCTGCTCCACGGTCCCGCCGTCCGGCATCGGCAGCCAGCCCACGAAGTCGGTCATCCAGGCGTAGGGTGCCCGCTTGAGCTCGGGGTTCTCGTGCAGGAAGTAGTCGATGTCCCAGGCCTCGTCGCCGACCCATAGGTCGAAGGGCTCGTCCTGGATCAGGTCGGCGAAGACCATGAAGTTGCTGACCATGATCTCGTCCATGTTCCGGATCGCCTGGAAGGCGTGCAGGTCGTGCTCGGCCGCCTCGTCCCCGAAACTTTCGATGTGCCCGGACTCGCTGGCCAGGAAGGCCGAGGCGGGGTGGATCAGCTCGCCTCGCCGCTTCAGCAGCTCGGTGACCGGGTGCTGGGCCAGCCAGTGCACCTCCAGGCCCGGCCGGAGCAGGCGCAGCTCGTCGGCGATGGCCAGGTCACGACGCGCGTGCCCGAGGCCGATGGGCGAGGAGACGTAGAGCACCCGCTGACGACGGTCCCGGGCCCTGGTCCAGGTCTTCCGGGTCGGCTGCGCGGGACGGAACGGATCGGCGAAGCCCCGGATGAGCAGGTTCGCCTGGACTGGATCACGCATGGTCGGCGCGTGACCGCCGCCGCGGATCGTCACCATCTGCCCGCCGGTCCACCGGGCCAGCGCCGCGCCGATCTCATACGGCACGATCCCGTCCTGGTCGCCATGCACGACAAGCACCGGGCAGCGCACCTGCCGACAGATCGCCTCGGCGGCGGCGGCGTCGGGCTCCGCGACGCCCGGGCCGGTCAGCAGCAGCGTCTCGGCGGTGGTTTCCAGGCCCCAGCCCACCCCGTCTTCCCGCTGCTTGGTCGAGTGCGGCTCGGTGAACACCTGCGACATGAAGAACTCGACCCAGCCTCGGTAGTCGGCCAGCCAGTAGTGCATGTTGGCCTTCCCCCAGCCCTCGTAGCTGTCCTGGGGCTCAGCGAAGTCCGGCGGAAGCGGCCAGGGCAGCGCCGCGCCGAACGCGATCACCCCGGCCGCCCGTTCCGGATACCACGCCGCTAGCTGCAGCGCGTGCCGGCCGCCCATGGACAGGCCGACGAGCACGGCCCGGTCCACCCCGGTCGCGTCCAGTACGGCGATCGCGTCATCGACGTACTCCCGGTCAAGGTACGCGTCCGCGGCCGCGGGCCGGTCGGCCCGGCCGTTGCCCCGGCCCTCAACGGCGATCACCCGGAACCGCCGCGCCAGGTACGGCACCTGGGCCTTCCACTGCCGGGCATGCACGATCGCCCAGGAGGTGAACAGCAGGATCGTCGGCTCGCCCTCGCCGAAGACCTCGTAGCCGACCTTGACGGCCTCACGCTCGATGAAGCCCTCGGCGTCAGGATGCCTCGCCCGCATGGCCGCCTCCCCTGGGAATCTCTGCTGCCCGTTCTATCCTCGTTCTATCCTCGCCGATGGCCACGCCGGTGCCACGCCGCCGCTCGGACCTGGCCGGGTTCTCGGCGATAATCCGGCTATGCGAGCGCCCGTCCGAGCCCCAGCCAGGTGTCCGTGAGCCGCCGCCTGGCCGAGCAAGCCGACCGGCTTGACGCTGGGAATTATCCCGTCCGGTTCGCCTACCGGACGCTGTACAGCGACATGGACCCGAACCGCCATCTCAACAACGGCGCCTTCGGCCGCCTCTTCGAGGAGGGCCGCGCCGACCTGCATTACCGGGTCATCGGCATGTCCGCCGCCTCGGCGGGGCCAACGGGCTGATCCTGCTGCTGGCCACGATCACCATCGAGTTCCTGCGCGAGGGACGGTATCCCGGGTCGGTCGAGGTGGCCTCGGCCGTGCTGGGCGTGGGCGGCTCGTCCTACGTGCTGGCGCAGGCCGCGTTCCAGGATCAGCGTGCGTCGCGCTGGCCGACTGCGTGATGGTGAAGGCCTCCCGTCGGCGGCCCGGTCCCGCTCACCGAGATCGAGCGCGACCTGCTGGCAGGCCTGGCGTTCCGGTGGGACCCTATGAAGGTGCTCGACGACGACGCGGTCACCGACGCGGCACGGCGCCTGCTGGCGGCCGAACGCTCCCGCGAGCCGATCCGCCAGCTGTCCCTGCAGTACCCGGACATGACGATCGAGGACGCCTACCGCGTGCAGCGGGCGCTGGTCGCGCTCAAGGTCGCCGAGGGCCGCACGGTCAAGGCACGCAAGATCGGCCTGACCTCGCGCGCCATGCAGCAGGCGGTCTCGATCAGCGAGCCGGACTACGGCGTCATCTTCGACGACATGTTCTTCGACGACGGCGGGACCGTGCCGGCCGGGCGGTTCATCCGGCCGCGCGTCGAGGTCGAGCTCGCGTTCGTCCTCGACCAGCCGCTGAAGGGACCCGGGGTGACCGCGCTCGACGTCCTCGACGCCACCCGGTGGGTCACGCCGGCGCTGGAGATCCTGGACGCGCGGGTGCAGATGAGCGACCCGGAGACCGGCCACCTGCGCACCATCGTCGACACGATCTCCGACAACGCGGCCGACGCCGGGATCGTGGTCGGCGGCCGCGCCGTTCGCCCCGACGCCTGTGACCTGCGCCGGGTCGCCGCCCTGCTCTACGTCAACGAGGCGATCGAGGAGACCGGGGTGGCGGCGGGCGTGCTCGGCCACCCGGCCAACGGCGTGGCCTGGCTGGCGAACCGGCTCGCGCCGTACGACGAGTACCTGCCCGCCGGGCAGGTGATCCTGGCCGGCTCGTTCACCCGGCCGGTCTTCGTCCAGGCCGGCGACGTGATCCACGCGGACTTCGGCGACCTCGGGGCGGTGACATGCCGGTTCCGCTGAACGGCCCCCCGCCTGCCTCCCCACTCCCCCTGGCTGGCATCACGGTGGTCTCGGTCGAGCAGGCGGTCGCCGCGCCGTTCGCCACCCGTCAGCTGGCCGACCTGGGCGCCCGGGTGATCAAGGTCGAACGGCCGGGCCCGGGCGACTTCGCCCGGCACTATGACACGACCGTCAAGGGCCTGGCCAGCTATTTCGTATGGCTCAACCGCGGCAAGCAGTCGCTGAGCCTGGATCTCAAGAACGCCGCGGGCCGGTCCGTGCTGGATCGCCTCATCGGCCGCGCGGACGTGTTTGTCCAGAACCTGGCGCCGGGCGCGGCGGCCCGGATGTGCCTGTCGGCCGAGATCCTGCGAGGCCGCGACGACCGGCTCATCGTGTGCGACGTCTCCGGCTACGCGCCGGACGGGCCGTTCGGCCACCGGAGAGCATACGACCTCCTGATCCAGTGCGAGACCGGCCTGCTGTCGGTCACCGGCACCCAGGACGCCCCGGCCAAGTCAGGAATCTCGGTCGCCGATATCGCGGGCGGCATGTACGCGTTCAGCTCGATCCTGGCCGCGCTGTACGCGCGGGAACGCACCGGCACCGGCGCCGCGCTGCGGGTATCGCTGTTCGAGTCGCTGACCGAATGGATGGCCCAGCCCATGTACTACGCGATGTACACGGGCGTTCCCCCGGCCCGGACCGGCACCAGCCACGCCACGATCGCGCCCTACGGGACGTTCCGGACCGGCGGCGGCGGCACGGTGCAGCTCTGCGTGCAGAACGACCGCGAATGGCGCCGGCTCTGCCAGCAGGTGCTGGGCCGTCCCGAGCTCGCCGATGATCCCCGGTTCGCGACCAACCCGGCCCGCGTCGCCGCGCGAGCCGAGCTGGACCACGAGATCGAGGCGGCGCTGAGCACGCACTCCCCGGACGAGGTGCTCGCGCTGCTGGACGCCGCGCAGATCGCGAACGCCCAGCTCAACACGGTCGGCGACCTGCTGGCCCATCCGCAGCTCGGGCATCGCTGGGCCGAGGTGGAATCACCGGCCGGCCCGATACGGGCGCTGCCCTCCCCGATCAGCACCGGCGGCGCGGAACCCGCCCTCGGTCCCATCCCGGCGGTAGGCGAGCACACCGACGCCATCCTGGCCGAACTCGGGCTCACCGACGCCGAGATAACCGCACTGCGCAGCTCGGGAACGGTGTAGCCGGCGCGGGCGCGACTGACGTACCGTCGATCTGGTATGTCTGCGTACCGTCGACCGGAGGCGCGCATGGACACCGTGACACTGCCGGACGGCCCGTCACTCCCGCGCTTCGTGCAAGGCGGCATGGCGCTCGTCGCTCCGCTGTGGATGATGCGCCGGCTCCGCGAGCGCTATGGCTCCGCCTTCATGATCAATATCCCGGTCTTCGGGGAAGCCGTCGTCATCGCCGACCCGGCCGAGGTCAAGCAGCTGTTCACGACCAGTCCGGAGATCGCCGACAACCTCGAGGTCAACCTGGGGATGATCCTTGGCCCCCATTCCTTCTTCGCGATAAGCGGTGACGCGCACAAGACACAGCGCAAGCTGCTCACCCCGCCGTTCCACGGCCGGCGGCTACGCGCCTACGAGGCCATCGTCGAAGAGGAGGCGGTGCGCGAGATGGCGGCCTGGCCGCAAGGCCGGGAGTTCGCCACGCTCGGCCCGATGATGCGCATCACGCTGAACGCGATCCTGCGGGCGGTGTTCGGCGCGGACGGCGCCGAGCTGACCGAGCTGCGGGAGCTGCTCCCCGCGATGGTCAAACTCGGCTCCCGGCTCGTCGCCCTGCCGATTCCGCGGACCGATCTGGGCCGGTGGAGCCCGTGGGGCCGGGCGCACGCCTACCGCCGCGAGTATGAGGCGATCATCGACCGGCTGATCGCCGCCGCCCGCCAGGATCCCCGGCTTGACGAGCGTGACGATGTGCTCGCGCTGATGCTGCAGAGCAGGTACGACGACGGTTCGGGGATGAGCCGCGACGAGATCGGCGACCAGCTGCTCACCCTCTGACCGCCGGGCATGAGACCACATCGACCACGCTGGCCTGGGCCGTCGAGCGGCTGCGCCGGCATCCGGCGGTGCTGCGACGGCTCGCCGACGAGGCCGACACCGGGGGGTCGCAGCTGCGCGAGGCCACGATCCTGGAGGTCCAGCGGGTCCGCCCGGTCATCGACGGAACGGTCCGTCAGGTGCATGCTCCGAGCATGCGGCCGGGACGGTGGACGCTGCCGGAGGGACAAGTCGTGCTGGTGAGCATCTACCTGATCCACCGCGACGAGGCCCTGTTCCCGGACCCGCGCAGCTTCGACCCGGACCGCTTTTGGACCGAGGCCGGACACCCACCAGTGGGTCCCGTTCGGTGGCGGGGCCCGGCGATGCATCGGTGCCGCCTTCGCCCACATGGAGATGAACGTGGTGTTGCGCACTCTGCTCCGTGATTTCAGGCTGAAGCCGACGAGTGAACCGGCGAGCGGTGGCACTCGCGCGGCGTGGCCTACTGCCCCGCGAAGGGCGGCCGTGCCGTGGTGCGCCCACCACGCCTCGCCACATCGCGCCGCCGCGGTAAGGAGTACCGATGACCAGGAATCGCAGGATCATCGCCGGGAGGCCGGTGATGATCTCCGGCGCGGCCTCCGGCATCGGCCGGAGCCTCGCCCGGCGACTGTCCCGATCAGGCTCGCCGGTGGCCATCGCCGACATCGACGAGACCGGCCTGAAAGAAACCGCGAGATCACTGCCGGGGCCCGTGCTGACCAGGGTGCTTGACGTACGGGACGCCGCGGACCAGCACCGCTTCGCGGCCGAGGTACGCGAGTGGCTGCCGTCGCTGGCTAACAGAGCTCCGCTGGCCGCCGTGTTCAACAACGCGGGCGTCGCGGTCTCTTCGTCGGTCCTGGATGCCGATCCCGGCGACGACGAGTGGCTGCGGCAGATCAACTTCGACGGGGTAGTCAACGGCACCCGCGCCTTCCTGCCGATCCTCGTCGAGCAGGACAACGGCGTCATCGTCAACACCTCCAGCGTCTTCGGCCTGCTGGGCATGCCCAACCAGAGCGCCTACTGCGCATCGAAGTTCGCGGTGCGCGGCTTTACCGACTCGCTGCGCCAGGAGCTACGCGGCACCGGCGTCTCCGCCGTGACCGTCCACCCGGGGGGCATCAGGACCAACATTGCCCGCAACGCACGCGTCCGGAAGGATCCGGAAGGCCGCGGCCGCACCCACGAGCAGATGGCGGCCGATTTCGAGGCGATCACCATGACCACGCCGGACCAGGCGGCCGAGATCATCTGCCGCGGGGTCGAGCGAGGCAAGGCCCGCATCCTGGTCGGTCCCGGACGCCTACGTCTTCGACGCCCTGGCCCGGGTGGCGCCGACGCACTACTACGACGTCATGGCGCGGCTTCGAGACAGCGGCTCCGGTCGACGGCAGGCGGCAGCGCGCCGGTGAGCGAGCACGTCGACGTCCTGATCGTCGGGGCGGGGCTGTCCGGGATCGGCGCCGCCCACCACCTGCAGACCTCCTTCCCGGCTAAGACCTACGCCATCCTGGAGGCCCGGGACGTCATCGGCGGCACCTGGGACCTGTTCCGCTATCCGGGCGTGCGGTCGGACTCGGACATGCACACGCTCGGCTACCGGTTCCGGCCGTGGACGCAGGCCAAGGCGATCGCGGACGGCCCGTCGATCCTTCACTACGTCCGCGACACCGCGGCCGAGGCGGGCATCGGCGAGCACATCCGCTTCGGCCACCGGGTGCATGCAGGCTTCGTGGTCCAGCGCGGCGGCGCGATGGACGGTCCAAGCGGTGCACGGCACCGGAGACGGTGACGATGACCTGCGGTTTCCTGCTGCTGTGCAGCGGCTACTACCGCTACGACGAGGGCTACCTGCCGTCGTTCGCGGGCATCGGCGACTTCCGCGGTCAGGTGGTGCACCCGCAGCACTGGCCCGCGGACCTGGACTACGCGGGCAAGCGCGTCGTGGTGATCGGCAGCGGCGCGACCGCGGTGACCCTCGTCCCGGCCCTGGCCGAGACCGCCGGGCACGTGACGATGCTCCAGCGCTCGCCCACCTACATCCTGACCTGCCCGCCGAGGATCACATCGCCGACCGGCTGCGCGCGCTGCTCGGCACGCGGCGCGCGTACGCCGTCACGCGCTGGAAGAACGTGCTGCTGATGACGGCGTTCTATAAGCTCAGCCGCCGCAGGCCGGTCATGGTCCGCGACTGGATCCGCAAGGTGACCACGAAGCAGCTGCCCGCGGGATACGACGTCGACACGCACTTCAACCCGGCATACAATCCGTGGGACCAGCGCCTGTGCCTGGTCCCTGACGGAGACCTGTTCAAGGCCATCCGCGACGGGCGAGCCTCGGTGATCACCGATCGCATCGTCAGGTTCACCGAACGGGGCCTGCAGCTGGAGTCCGGCGCCGAGCTCGAGGCCGACATCGTGGTGACCGCGACCGGGCTGCAGCTGCTGCCGATGGGCGGCGCGCAGCTGACCGTCGACGGCCGGCCGGTCCGGCTGCCCGAGACGATGGCCTACAAGGGCATCATGCTCAGCGGCGTGCCGAACTTCGCGTTCACCATCGGCTACACCAACGCGTCGTGGACGTTGAAGGCGGACCTGGTGAGCCAGTTCACCTGCCGGCTGCTGGCGTACATGGACTCCCACGGTTACGACACCTGCGTCCCGGTCAACGACGACCCGGACGTCACCGAACGGCCCCTGATGGACTTCTCGGCCGGCTACGTGCTCCGCTCCATCGATCAGTTCCCGCGGGCAGGCTCCCAGGCTCCGTGGCGGCTCGGCATGAGCTACGCCCGCAACGTGGTCACCCTCCGGTACCGCAGGATCAACGATGGCGCGATGCGCTTCTCACGCCTCCCCCGGGCCCAAGCTCCATCGGAGGCGGCCGGGGTTACCACCGGCCGTTCTGCCCGAAGGCCGTGAACCACCCGGGCCGCTGGCTCGTGACCCTGATTAGGGACCGTATATCTGCCCCAGGTAAATCTGCCCTGGGTAAAGACGTCCCGTTTCCGTCCAGCGGGACGGCCGCCGGCCCGGCACCCTCCCCGGTCAGACGGGTACCGGGTCGGCTCGGTGACGTGCTGCCGGCCCCGGGGTCGCGAGATACCGGTGTTTCGCGCATGTACTGCGGCCCGTTCGGATGAATGATCTTTGCTCATAGGGCGTACATAAGCTCGCTTCAGCCGCCGCGGAACATGTTCGCCGATTCTCATGATTATGAGAGTTCTGCAGGTGGACATTGTGGTTCCTGTGCGCAATGAGGAGCATGATCTCGCGCCCAGCGTCCGGCGACTGGTCGGCTACCTGCGGAAGGGCTTTCCGTTTACCGCGCGGGTCACGATCGCGGATAACGGCAGCACCGATGGCACCTGGGCGATCGCCAGCGGACTGGCCCGTGAGTTCGACGAGGTGCGGGCGGTGCGCATGGAGCAGCCGGGACGAGGGCGGGCCCTGCGGGCCATCTGGTCGCAGAGCGACGCCGAGGTCCTCGCGTACATGGATGTCGACTTGTCGACTGATCTGAACGCGTTGCTGCCGCTGGTGGCGCCGTTGCTGTCCGGCCATAGTGACCTGGCCATCGGCACCCGGCTGGCCCGGGGGTCGCGGGTGATCCGCGGGCCCAAGCGCGAACTCATCTCCCGCTGCTACAACATGCTGCTGCACGCCTGCATGGGCGCCCGGTTCTCGGACGCCCAGTGCGGCTTCAAGGCGATCAGGCGCGAGCAGGCGCGCGCGCTACTGCCACTCACCCAGGACACCGGCTGGTTCTTCGACACCGAACTGCTGGTGCTGGCCGAGCGAGCCGGGCTGCGCATTCACGAGATCCCGGTGGACTGGATCGACGACCTCGACTCACGGGTCGACATCGTGGCCACCGCGCTCGCCGACCTGCGCGGCATGGCGCGCCTGGGCAGCGGTCTGGCCCGGGGATCGATCAGCGTCCCCCGGCTGCGGGGATCCTCGCCGGGAGGCGGCCGCCGTTCGGGTGAGCTGCCGCTGCAGATCGCGAGCTTCGCGGTCGTGGGCATCGCCTCGACGATCGCGTACGTGGTGCTCTACTTGCTGCTCCGCGGCGTCATGTCGGCCCAGGCGGCCAACGTGCTCAGCCTGCTGGTGACCGCGGTGGCCAACACCGCCGCCAACCGGCGGCTGACGTTCGGGATCAGCGGGCGGCTGCACGCGGCCCGGCACCAGGTCAAGGGGCTGATCGCGTTCGGCATCGGGCTGGTCCTGACCTCCGGCGCGCTAGCCGCCCTGAACCATCCCAGTCGCGGCGTCGAGGTCTCGGTCCTCGTCGCCGCCAACCTGGTGGCCACCGTCATCAGGTTCGTGCTGTACCGGACCTGGGTCTTCGGCAAGTCCCGGGCTGGCCATGGCCACCCATCACCTAATACGGGAGACCGAATTGAGCGCGACTACCTCCGTGGCGAGGCATTCGATCCGCACCGGCCCGCGGTCCACCCCGGAACCGGGCCCGGCGCCTGCTGCGCGGGCCTGAGGGCGATCCCCGCTGGGCGCGTCCGGCGCTGCTCGGGCTGCTGGCGCTCACGGCGTTGCTCTACCTGTGGGACCTGACCAGGAACGGCTGGGCCAACGACTTCTACGCGGCGGCGGTCCAGGCCGGGACCAAGAGCTGGAAGGCCTTCTTCTTCGGCTCGTTTGACTCCTCCAACTTCATCACCGTGGACAAGACGCCGGCCTCGCTGTGGGTCATGGAGCTGTCCGGCCGGATCTTCGGCTTCGGCCAGTGGTCGATGCTGGTGCCGCAGGCGCTGGAGGGCGTGGCCTCGGTCGCGCTGCTGTACGCCGCGGTGCGCCGGTGGTTCGGGCCCGCGGCCGGGCTGATCGCCGGGCTGGTGCTGGCGCTGACGCCGGTGGCGGCCCTGATGTTCAGGTTCAACAACCCGGACGCGCTGCTGGTGCTGCTGATGACCGCGGCGGCGTACGCGCTGGTGCGCGCGATCGAGAACGGGCGGACGCGGCTGGCTGGTGTTCTGCGGGGTCCTGCTCGGCTTCGCGTTCCTGGCCAAGATGCTGCAGGCGTTCCTGGTCGTGCCGGGCTTCGCGATCGCCTACCTGTGGGCCGGGGCGCCGCGCGGGCTGCTGCGGCGCGTGTGGCAGACGGTGGTGATGGGCGCCGGGATCATCGTGGGCGCGGGCTGGTGGCTGCTGATCGCGCAGCTGACGCCCGCGGCTGACCGGCCCTACTTCGGCGGCTCGACCGACAACAACATCCTGCAGCTGGCCATCGGGTACAACGGCCTGGGGCGGATCACCGGCGACGAGACCGGGTCCATCGGCGGCGGGGGCCCGGGCGGCGGCAGCGCGTTCGGCGGAGCGACCGGGTTGCTGCGGCTGTTCCACACGGAGTTCGGCGGGCAGATCAGCTGGCTGCTGCCCGCGGCGCTGATCTGCCTGGCCGCCATGGCGTGGGTGTCGCGGCGGGCGGCGCGGACCGACCGGATCAGGGCCGCGGCGCTGCTGTGGGGCGGCTGGGTGATCGTCACCGGGCTGGTGTTCAGCTACATGAGCGGCATCATCCACCCGTACTACATGGTCGCGCTGGCCCCGGGCATCGGCGCGCTGGTCGGCATCGGCGCGATGGCGCTTGTGGGAGAAGCAGCTCGGCTGGGCCGGGCGGGCGGTGGCGGCCGCGGCGGTGCTGGTCACGGCGGTGTGGTCGTACGTGCTGCTGGACCGGACGCCGGACTGGCTGCCCTGGCTGCGCTGGGTGGTGCTGCTCGCGGGCGTGCTGGGCGCGGCCGCGGTGCTCGCAGGTCCGTGGCTGGCCCGGCTGATGTCCTTCCGGCGGCTGGTGCTGCTCCCGCTCGGGCTGGCCATGGTCGCGGGGCTGGCCGGGCCGGCCGCGTACGCGCTGGACACGGTGAGCACCGCGCACACCGGCTCGATCCCGAGCGCGGGACCAGCTACAGCCGGGTTCGGCGGCGGCGCCCCGGCGGGTTCGGAGGTGTGCGCCCGGGCCGGACCGGAGGCACGGGCTTCGCGGGCGCGCGCCCGGCGGGCCACGGGCTCGGGCGCGACCGGAGGCACGGGCACGACCGGAGGCACCGGCGGGAGGCACGCCTCCGGCGGGACCGCAGGTAACGGGTTCCCGGGCGGGCAGACCGGCGGCAGTTCGGCGGCCGGCCGGAGGAACAGGCAGCACGCAGGCCGGCGGTGCTGGCACCGCGGGCGGAACGGCTGGCGCGAGCGGAACGGCTGGGGCCGGTGGAACGGCGGTGCCGGTGGAACAGCTGGCGCGGCTGGCGCCGCGGCCCGGCGGCCTGGCCGGGAACACGCAGGTCAGCAGCGCGCTGGTGAAGCTGCTGGAGCAGGACGCGTGTCCTACAAGTGGGTGGCTGCAACTGAGGGGTCCGAGGGTGCAGCGCCGCTCGAGCTCGCGACCGGGGACGCGGTGATGGCCATCGGCGGGTTCAACGGCACCGATCCTTGGCCCACGCTGGCCGTCTTCGAGGAACTGGTGGCCAAGCACGAGATCCACTACTACGTGGGCCAGGGCAGCGAGAGCTTCGGCGGGGGCCGGGGAACCTCGGCCATCGCGTCCTGGGTGGCCGCGCACTTCAAGAAGGAGACCGTCGGCGGCCAGACCGTCTACGACCTGACCCAGCCGCTCAGTGCCTCCTTCAGCGGCACGGCATGAGATGGTAGGCCTGCTTGGCGTCCAGGACGCGCATGACCGCGGAGTTCACCGTGGCGCGGAAGGCAGCATCGTCGGCGGCCCGGGCCAGGATGGCCTGGTCCATGGCGATGGCCGCGGGCAGGCTCTGGGAGGTGATCAGGTCGCCTCCGGCGGCGAGGAAGTCGATGCCGCGGGTGGCCGGCGACGGCCGGCCACCGCGGCCGCCGCGCCCAGGTCATCGGAGACGATCACGCCCCGGAAGTGCAGCTGCTGGCGCAGCAGTCCCGCGCATGATCCGCGAGGAGAACGCCGCCAGATGATGCGGGTCGATGCGGGTATAGGTGGCCAGGGCGACCATGACGAACGGCACCCCGGCCTTGATGGCCGCCGGAACGACTTCAGGTACGGGTCTTCGGGCCGGTGGTGGTGTCGACCACCCCGGAGGTGAAGTCGGTGTTGCCGACCACCCGGCCCAGCCCCGGGAAATGCTTGGCGGTGGTGGCGACCCCCGCCTGCTTCATCCCCCGGATGAACGCCACGCCGTGGGCCCCGTTGGTCTGCGGGTTGTAGCCGAACTCCCGCTGCAGCGCGCCGATCGGCGCGTTCTGGCTCGCGGTCGCGCTCGGCACGACGTCCATCACCGGGGCCAGGTCGAGGTTGACGCCGGCCGACCGCAGCTCGCGTCCCCAGGCGGCGGCCTGCCGTTGCAGCTCGGCGGCGGACAGCTGCCCCTGGGCCAGCGCGGACGGGATCACCGAGAAGCCTGGCCCCTGGAGTTCCTGCACCTGGCCGCCCTCCTGGTTGGCCGCGATGAAGAACCGGACCCGGGCCGTAGTGGCGGGCGAAGCCAGCGACTGAATGGCCGCGGTCACCTGCCGGTCCGCGGCCACGCCCGCCGTGCTGGTCCCCTCGAACAGCAGCGAGCCGAAGTGGTACGTCCCGACCGCCTGGGCGACTTCGGCGGCGGGCGCTCCCGCGATACCGACCAGGAACAGCTGGCCGACTCGCTGCGCCTCGCTCATCCGGGAGAAGACCTGCAGCCGCGCAGGAGGCTGGCGCCGACGCCGCGGACGCGCCGGCCGCAGCGGGTGGCAGGGTGCGGGCCGGCTGGGGCTCGCGAGGCTGGCCGAGGGCTGCGGGGTCGGGCTGCCCGACACGAGGCCGCACCCTGAGCAGGTCAAACCCAGCGACACAGCCCCGGCGAGCACTACGCGGGCTGGCTTCACCTCATCCGTTCTAGCCGACCCCGGCGCGCCGGGCCGCGAGTTTGAGGAATCCGGAGCCTTCAGTTGACCGAAACGCGCCGGCCGGGCGGGGTTTATCCCCAGCCCGCCGCGCACCCGCAGCGCTGCACCGCCGAGTTCCCCGTCCCTCCCATCAATCTTCCCACACAAAACACATCTTTCGCACAACAGTGTCAGTCCGGCGCACTTAACGCGGAATATTTGGCTTATACGGAGGATTTGGGCAACGATAGCTGCCCGGATCCTCCGCGAAAGCCGGATCCTCCGTGCAATTGGGGAACTGTGGCACTGGTGGGGGTTGGGGACTATGGCGCGGGCGGCGCGGGCGGCGCGCGGGCGGGCGGCGCGGGCGGCGGGCGGCGCGGTGGCGCACATGCGCGCGGGCGGTCGGAGCACTAACGAGCGCGATCCCGGGTAGTGGCGGTCCTCGTGACGCCTATTCCAGGCCAGCCGAGAGCGGCCGTCGGCCTGGTGGCCCGGGGTTACGCCTTCGTGGTGATCAGCCTGCGGCTCCTGATCATCGCCGGGTGGGCCGCCGCCATCACGGCCGCGATCATCTTCCTGCCGCCGCTGAACCCAACCACCGGCGGGCTGTCCGAGCTCATCCCGCCGGGTTCTCCGGCCTCGCACGCGGAAAGCGACGCCAGCAAGCTGTTCGGCTTCCCGCTCGACGCCAGCCGTGGCCGTCGTGCAGCGGGACCCGCGGGGTCTGCCGACGCCAACGCAGATCCGAGCGGTCCGCCAGGCCCTGGCCGCGGACCGGCAGATACCGGCTCAGCAGGGTCAGCTCTCCCAGGCGGCTGCCGCGGCGGCGGTGGCGGAGGCACTGGCCAAGGCCGACCACCTGGATACGCCGGCCTGACCGGACCGGCCAGCACCGGGCCGCCTGGCGGCATCCCCGGCCTGGCCGGAGCGTTCCCGCTGCCCAATACCGCGGGCCTGCTGACCGGAACGACGGAGCACTCCACCACGATCATCACGTTCCTGTACTTCCGGCCCGGCACCTCGTTCGGACAGCAGACCGCGAGCGCGAACGAATACGTGCGCTGGTACCTGAACCAGCCGACTGACCACGTGATCGGCGTGACCGGCCTGATCCCGGCCGAATACGCGCAGAGCCAGATCATCCGGGAGCACCTGTTCTGGGTCCAACTGTTCACCGTGCTCGCCATCGCGCTGATCCTGGGCCTGCGGTTCAGGTCGGTGGGCGCGCCGCTGGCCGCGCTGGCCTGCGCGGGCACCGCGTATGTCCTCGCGGTCCGGATCGTGGCCTGGACGGCCCAGCGCGCGGGGATCTCGCTGCCCCCGGATCTGGATCCCGTGCTCGTGGTCTTGCTGCTCGGGGTGACCACCGATTACTCGGTGTTCTTCCTGGACGGGATGCGCGCTCGCCTGGCCGAGGGCGTGCCCCGGGTGCGGGCGGCCCGGCTGGCCACCGCCGAGTTCGCGCCGATCATCGTGACCGCGGGCCTGATTGTGGCGGCGGCCACGGGATCGCTGGCCGTGGCCAGGACGGACCTGCTGCGAGCGTTCGGGCCGGGGCTCGCGCTGACCGTGCTGACCGCGATGGTGGTGTCGATGACGCTGGAGCCGGCTCTCATGGCGGTCTTCGGCGGCTTGCTGTTCCGGCGGGTTCCCTCCCGGCTGCGGCGCCCGGCGGGCGACCTGCGCCCGGCCGCCAGGAACCTGCGGGCCGAGCGGGCGCGGTTCACGGCCGCGCGGTTCGCCGCGACGCGGGCCATGGCGCTGCTGATCGCCGCGGCCTGCGTCGTCGGCCTGGTCGCCGCCACCTGGGCGGCGCGGGATCTGCGCCTCGGTTCGCCGCTGATCCGCGAGCTCCCGGCCTCCTCGACCGCCGTACGGGCGAGCACCGCTGCCGCCGAGGGCTTCGCGCCCGGCATCTTGTCCCCCACCGAGATCCTGGTCATCGGCCCCGGCGTGACCCGGCAGACCGCCGCCCTGGCCCGGCTGCAGCGGGAACTGGCCGCTGCGCCGGGCGTGGCCGAACTGGCGGGCCCGGCCAGCTTCCCCGCCGGGCGCGGGGCTCCCGCGTCGACCGGGACTCCCCGCGTTGCTGAACCCGATGCTGGCCACCTCGGGTGGTGCCGCCCGGTTCGCGTTGGTAGAGAAGACCGACCCGCTGGACGCCACCGCGATCAGCCGCGTCCGCGCATTGCGGCCGGCTGGCGGCGCTCGGCCGTTCGGCCGGGCTGTCCGGCGTGCGGTTCGAGGTGGCCGGCCAGACCGCGCTGATCTCGGACTCGATCGGTTCCGTCTTCGCCGACCTCGGGAGGGTCGCGATCGTGATCATGGTGGTGACGCTGATCCTGCTGGCTCTGTTCCTGCGCTCACTGCTCGCGCCGGTTTACCTGCTGGCCGCCAGCGTCCTGGCCGTGTTCGCGACGCTGGGCCTGGCCGTGCTGATCTGCCGGGCCGTCCTCGGCTCCGGCAGCATGGTGTACTTCGTCCCCTTCGCGGCGGGCGTGCTGCTGATCTCGCTCGGCTCGGACTACAACGTGTTCGTGGTCGGCCGCATCTGGGAGGAGGCCAGGCGGCGGCCGGTGCCGGACGCGGTGGCCATCGCCGCGCCTGGCGCCTCGCGGGCCATCACCACGGCGGGAGTGGCCCTGGCCGCGAGCTTCGCCATGCTGGCGGTGATACCGCTGGAGCAATTCCGACAGATCGCGATCATGATGGCGGTCGGAGTGATCCTGGATGCGATCGCGGTCCGTTCCCTGCTGGTGCCGGCCCTGGTGGCCTTGTTCGGCCGCCTGGGCATGTGGCCGGGTAACCGGCGCACGCCGCAGGTCCGGGTGGAGTCGCGGGTCGGTGCCGGAGCGGGGTCTATCGGCCGTCCCGGCTGATGGTGGCCAGCCAAGCCTCCGCGGTCGAGGTGCCGAAGGCGCCGGGATTGATCTCGAAGGTGTCGGCCTGGATGGCGGTGGTCGTCCATCCGTCACCGAAGGCGGCGCGCAGTTCGTCCTGGCTGATCCGGCGCGGGCCGAACGCCCCGGGCTGGCGGTCGCTGAAGCACATCAGGTACAGGCGGCCGCCCGGGCGCAGCACCGAGGCCAGGCTGGCGACGTACCGGACACGGCTTTCGTCGTCGAAGACGTGGAACAGCCCGCTGTCGATGATGGTGTCGAAGTCCAGGCCCAGGTCCTCCAGGCTCAGAGCATCGCAGACCTCGAAGCGGGCGCTGATCCCGCGGGTGGCTGCCTTGGCGCGGGCCTGCTCGACGGCGAGGGGTGAGACATCGACGCCCAGGGCATCGGCGCCGGAGGAGGCGGCCAGCAGGGTTTGCTCTCCGGTTCCGCAGCCAGCGTCGAGCACCTGACCGGTCAGCATTCCGCGAGCGGCCAGCCGGACGAAGGCCGGCTGAGGCCGACCGAGGTCCCACGGCGGCGGCACGCTCGCCGCGTACGCGGCATCCCAGCTCGGCGTCGTCACCGGATCATTATCGCGGCTTGCCCGGCGGTCCCGGCACGGGAGGGCTGATATACACGGACCATGCCAGCCGACGCACTTACCGGTCAGATGCGGTCGGCCGCGCTCGCGCTGCTGGCGGCGCTCGACGGCCAGCAGCGGACGCTCGCCGCGCAGCTATTCGAGGACGATGCCGCACGCCGGTGGCTGGAGTACCGGCCGCGGCGGCGGCCCGGCGCCTCTATCGCCGATATGAGCAGGACCGCCCGCAAGGCCGCGCACCGGCTGCTGGCTACCGGACTCAGCGAGCACGCCTACGCCCAGGCGATGAGCGTCATTGCCCTGGAGGAGGTACTGGACCGGCGGGAGCAGTGGCGGCGGGGCCGGCACAGCAACGACTACTGGGTGAACGTCTTCGGCGATCCCGCGGCGGACGCGCCGTGGTCGTGGCGCTTCGAGGGGCACCACCTGTCGGTGACCATGACCGTGGCCGATGACCAGGTCTCCCCCGCCCCCGTCTTCTTCGGCGCCAACCCGGCCTGCGTCAGTTACGCCGGGCGGCCGGTGTCCCGTCCGCTGGCGCCGGAGGAGGACCTGGCGCGGGTGCTGCTCGACGCGATGGCGCCGGCCGAGCGGGTCCTGGCCGTGATCTCCGGGCAGGCGCCGGGTGACATCCGCTCCGGCACGAGTCCGCAGGCCCGGGAAGGCATCCGGCCGATGGGCGTGGCCGCCAGCCAGCTCGGGTCTGGTCCGCGAGCGGTGCTCGGCGAGCTGGTCACGGCCTACCTCGACCGGCTGCCCGGCGAGCTCGCGGCGCGGGAGGCTGGCCGGGTCGCGGGCGCCGAGCTGCACTTTGCGTGGGAGGGACCGCTCACCCCGGGCGCACGGCACTACTACCGGGTGCAGGGCGATGACCTGCTCATCGAGTACGACACCACCGACGACGGGAACCACGCCCATACCGTGTTGCGCCGCCCCCGCAGCGACTTCGGCGACGACGTGCTGGCGGAGCACTACCGCATGGCGCACGGCCCGGAGCAGCACGGCCCGGAGCAGCACGGCCCGGAGCAGCACGGCCCGGAGCAGCACGGCCCGGAGCAGCACGGCCGAGATCAGCCCGGCGTGGCGGGAACGGCACAATGACCTCATGGCATCACACGTAGCACTGCTCCGCGGCATCAACGTCGGGGGCCGGAACAAGGTCCCGATGGCCGAGCTGCGCGAGGTGGTGACCTCGCTCGGCCACACCGGGGTGACGACCTACATCCAGAGCGGCAACGTGCTGTTCACCACGCCGGAGGCCGACACGGCCAAGCTGGCGTCGGACCTCGAGGCTGCCATCACCGGCGCGTTCGGCCTATGGTCCTCCGTCGTGGTCCTGTCGCGGGACGAGCTGGCCCAGATCCTGGACCGCAACCCGTATGTGGAGACGCCGAACCCGAAGCTCGTGCACGTGGTGTTCCTGGGCGGTGAGCTGCCAGCCGACCTGCTCGGGCGGATCAAGGCCGCGGAGAGCACGGCCGCGGCCAAGGGCAGCCGCGACACCGTCACCGCGATCGGCCCGGCTCTGTACTTGCACACCCCGGACGGCTACGGCACCAGCGAACTGGCTCAGGTGCTGTTCCGCATCATCGGAACGCCGGACAAGAAGGGCATCGCGGCCACGGCCAGGAACTGGGCCACGGCGACCAAGCTGCTGTCCCTGTGCGAGGAGAAGTGACGGCCGCGAGCGGGTCGCGCGGTCCTGGTCACCGGGGCCTCCCGCGGCATCGGGCGGGCGGTGGCGCAGGCGTTCGCCGGCCAGGGTGACCGGGTAGCGGTGCATTACCGCGATTCGGCTGCGCTGGCCCGGGAGGTGGTGGCCGGGCTGCCGGGCGGCGGCCATGCGGTCGTCCGCGCGGACCTCGCCGACGCCGCAACCGTCAGGCAGATGGTCGACCAGGCCGCCGCCGAACTGGGCGGGCTCGACGTCCTGGTCAACAACGCGGGGATCTACGTGCGGCACCCGATCACCGAAGTGTCCTACGAGCAGTGGCAGGACGCGTGGCGCGACACGATCTCCGTCAATCTCACCGGAGCCGCCAACGTGACCTGGTGCGCGGTCCAGTACATGAAGGAAACCGGCGGCCGGATCGTCAACGTGACCTCGCGCGGCGCCTTCCGCGGTGAGCCCCGGCACCCCGCCTACGGGGCCAGCAAGGCGGGCCTGAACGCGTTCGGGCAGTCGATGGCACGCGCGCTCGCGCCGTACCGCATCTCGGTCGCCACGGTGGCGCCCGGGTACGTCGAAACCGAGATGGCGGCGGCCGACCTGAACTCGGCCCGGGGCGAGGAGATCCGCGCGCAGAGCCCGTTCAACCGGGTCGCGGCGCCGGAGGAGATCGCGGCGGCGGTCGTCTACCTCGCCTCCGACCAGGCCGAATGGGCCAGCGGCGCCATCCTCGACCTCAACGGAGCCTCCTACCTGCGCTCATAGGACCGCGGGGGCGGCGGACAGTACCGCCATGGCCTGACCCCAGGCCAGTTCGGTGCGGTGGCCTGCCTAGCCAACACCGACCTGCCCGAGGAAGAGGCCGAACACGCCGCGACGGTACAGGCCCAGGGCTGGAGCCCAACCGCGACGGTGGTCAACGACACCGTCGCTATCCTGCGGTCCGGCCTGACCGACCGGGTCGAGGGGCCCGCCCAGCCGCAGTCACACGCCACACTGGTGTCCCAACTGACGCGCCACTAGCCGCGCCTCCGGTCGGCTCAACCGATGAGTGTGACGCTCTAACGCCCCTTCCGGGCTTGTTGGTATATGCGCGACGTGCGGGCGGTGTACGTCCGGCATGGGACGTCAGGGAGGCGAGATCCGGTCGGGTGCCGGTGGGCTAGAGTGATAGGAGTTCCGGAGGTGGGCTAGGTGACCGGCGAAGCATCCTTTGTCCCCGACGACTTCGTCGTGCCGCGTGAGCTTGTCACCGGCGCGTTCCGGCTGGAGCCGCTGGGTCCGGAGCATAACGAGGATGATTACCGGGCTTGGATATCGAGCATCGACCACATCAGGTCCACCCCGGGAATGCAGGGCAGGTCGTGGCCCAGGCCTGAGATGACGCTGGCTGACAATGTAGCCGACCTGCAAGGACACGCGTCGGACTTCGCGGACCGAAAGGGCTTCACGTATACGGTGCTGGCCAGCGGCAGCGGTGAGATCGTCGGATGCGTCTATGTCTATCCGCGGAAGGGCGAGCCGGGAGCGCGCGTCCTGTCGTGGGTCCGGGCTGACCGGGCCGATCTTGACGTGCCCGTGTACGAAGCCGTCTCGGAGTGGCTACGGACCGCCTGGCCGTTTACCGAGATCGCTTACGCCCCGCGATGAGCCCGGCTCAGTGGGCCTGCGGCCGGTAGCAGGCCTTGTGGCCCACAGCCTCCAGTAGGGACCGGGCCGGAGCCGCTGTGCCCAGCGATGACGGCGCCCTTCCCGGTTCGGGGCGCGAGTCGCGGTGCCGGAGGCTCGCAGGTCGGCGCTTGTGCCGGCCTGCTGTCCGTCCCTGAGGGGCCGGTCGGTCCAGCTCTGGCAAGGGGACTGGCCGACGATGCCGCGCGCCGGGCTGATCGTCCGGCGGTGCTGGGAATGCGCGCTTCAGCCGCCGTGGCTGACCCATACCGATACGTGCGCGGGTTCCAGGGCCTGGTGGACGGTACCGGCCAGGTCGTCCCGGATCGAGTCGAGGTCGACGGCGTCCTTGAGCCGGACCGCGAACTCGGCCACGGTCTGGTCCGCGTCGTAGCGGGCCCGGTTGAACCGCCGGTCCACCGCCTGCTGCACCCGCCGCCGCAGCGGGGTGAACAGCGCCGCCGCGGCCAGCGTGGCGGCCGCCACCGCCACGGGGGTATGGACCGACAGGACCCGGGTGGCTAGCAGGACCAGGCCCGCGTACACCCCGATCAGCAGGCCGGTCACCAGTGTGTAGGCCAGGGTGCGGCTGATGATGCGGTCGATGTCATACAGCCGGTACCGCAGGATCCCGACGCCGATGCCGACCGGCAGGGCGGCCAGCCCGGCCAGCAGCTCGGCTACGCCGAGCGCCGCGGCCAAGAGCAGCGACGCGGCGGCCACCGCGCCGCCGCAGGCCAGCCACTTCAGTTGCTGGCGGCGGTCACCATCGGCGGCCCGCCAGCTGAGCACCTGGTGCCCGACGAAGGACAGGCCGATGATCACGATCGCGGCGATGACCGGGACGATCAGCCAGCCCGGCGGATTAGCCAGCCACTCGGACAGCTGACCGCCACTGGTCAGATTGCCTCGAGAGTCGAGGCGTACGTCGTGATCGGCCAGCGCCGCGGCCGGCGCAGCGAGCAAGAGGGCCAGCACGAAGGCCACCAGCCCGGCGTACGCCCGCAGCGCCCACCGCCATGGGCGACCCGGCACTCTGCCGTCCGGGAACAGCAGGATGACCAGCGGGAACATGGCGAACGACGGCGCCTGCACCGCGCTCAGCAGCAGGGCCAGCGGAGCCAGCGGAAGCCCGCGGTGGCCCAGGCGATAATACAGCGCCGCGTAGTCGCTGGCGGCGGCACCGAGAACGTACACCAGCGTGAACACGACCATGATCCAGCCGATCGGGTTGCCCGGCTGGCGCCGCGCGATCACCAGCCCCACCGCGGCAAAGGTCAAGACGATAACCACGCCAGCGGGGATGCCGATCGACAGCTGACCGATCAGGGAATCCAGCACGACGGCGGCCACCGCCAGCACCAGCACCGCGCCGCCCAGCACCCACGCAAGCATCGGCGACATCGCGCGGAACCGGCGTACGCTGCCCCCCGGCGCCGCCGGTGCATGCCCCGGTGCTGGCTGGACCTGACCCACGCAGCCAACGGTAGGCCCGGACCGTTCCGGGAACGTTACCGCTGAGCGCGAACTCCCAGTCAAGCCCGCTATACGGCTGTGGCCATGACTTCTCGTTCCTAACCGGGCACGGACCATGATTTATGCTCATGGCGATGTGTCACAGCGTGAACGTGGCCTCGATCACGAGCCGACGCACTGGCAGCGCGAGGCGGTTGGGGGATTTATCCAAGACGCCTCTTGCGGGTTGGGTCTCGTTTCGGGCTGCGATGCGATCCGTTATGCCCCGTTATGTCTAAACCTCACATTGAGGCATTTCGGGCATCCACCATGATCATGGGCCAAAATGGACCGTATTTGGCCATTCCGGCCCATGATCATGAAACAGCGCGAGCCCGGGCCCCGCCGCGCCTGCCGGCGCCTCACCCGGCATAGGCACAATTTATTCGTGGCCGATCCGTACCGTCGGGGGGCGCTGGCCGTGGCCGCGGCCCGGACCGAAAGAGGGTGTGCCGATGTCCGGCGAGACAGGACCAGCCGATGGCCCGCGGACCATCGATACCAGCGTGGCCCACAGCGCCCGGGTGCACAACTACTGGCTGGGCGGCAAGGACAACTTCGCCGCCGACCGGGCGGCCGGCGATGCGGTGATGGAGGCCTATCCGGGGATCGTCATGTCGGTACGCGCCAACCGGGCATTCCTGGCCCGGGCGGTGCGGTTCCTGGCCGCCGAGGCCGGGATCCGGCAGTTCCTGGACGTCGGCACCGGCATCCCGGCCGCGAACAACACGCACGAGGTGGCGCAGTCCGTCGCGCCCGGCTGCCGCGTGGTGTACGTCGACTACGACCCGATCGTGCTCAGGTACGCCCACGCCCTGCTCACCGGCTCCGCGCCCGGCACCATCGACTACATCGACGCGGACCTGCGAGATCCGCAGACGATCCTGCGGCACGCCGCGCGTACCCTCGATCTCAAAAAGCCGGTGGCGGTCATGCTGATCGCGATCATGCACTTGATCGTCGACGAGGACGATCCGTACGGGATCGTCGGCCAGCTGATGGACGCGGTCCCGCCCGGCAGCTACCTAGCCCTGTCGCAGGTGGCCTCCGACATACAGGCCGAGCAGATGGCCGAGGGGGCCAAGCGGTACAACCGGCTCGCGCGGGAGACCCAGCGCCACCGTAACCGGGCCGAGGTCGCGCGCTTTTTCGACGGTCTCGAACTGACCGAGCCGGGCGTGGTGCCGGTCCAGCAATGGCGGCCCGCGTCCGAGCTCGAGGCCACGGCCCGGTCAGCCATGTGGGGCGGCGTGGCCCGTAAGCCATGAGAGCCGTGCTTGGCGGCCGGAAGGGAGCCGTCTATGCTCGAAACCAGGTGAGCCGCGTACTGGTCGGCACGTCGAGCGTCCGGCCTGGTCGGAGGTGCCTGCGATGTCTCGTTACGTGAGCCGGGACCGCCTGGCGGTGCTGGCCGCCCTCGCGGTCCCCTTGGCCCTGGCCGCCGTCTTGATACCGTTCCGGACCAGCTTCCCCAATACTGACGCCGCGCTGGCCCTGATCCTGGTGGTCGTGGCGGTCGCCGCGAACGGGGACCGGCTGGCTGGGGTGCTGGCCGCCCTCTCGGCGGCGGTGTGGTTCGATTTCTTCCTCACCCAGCCCTACGAGCGGTTCAGTATCACGAGCCGGAGCGACATCGAGACCACCGTCCTGCTGCTGGTCATCGGGGTGGCAGTCACCGAACTGGCGGTCTGGGGACGCCGTCAGCACACGGCTGCCGACAGGCGCGCCGGCTATCTCGAGGGGATCAGCAGCGCCGCGCAGGCCGTGGCCACGGGTAGCTCACCGTCCGTGCTGACCGAGCAGGTGACGGGCCAGCTCATCAGGTTGCTGACGTTGCGATCGTGCCGTTTCCAGCACGGCGTGGCCGGGATCGGCCGGCCTGCCCGCCTGCAGCACGACGGGTCGCTCATCGTGCAGCACCGCGCCTGGGACGTGGACGCCGAGGGCTTCCCCGCGGACACCGACATCGAACTGCTGGTGGAGAGCGGCGGCCTGTTCCAGGGCCGGTTCCTGATGACCCCCGACCGCGCTGCTCGTCCCACGCTCGAACAGCGGCTCCTGGCCGTCGCGCTGGCCGATCAGGTCGGCGCCGCGCTCGCCACGAGCCGCCCGGTTGACCAGCGATAGGATTGGGCGGTTCGTCAGCGGCGGGCGACAGCCGAGGGAGCCGGATGACTCAGGACGGAGACTGGCGGACCACCTTCAGGCCCGACATTCCCAGCGCGGCGCGTGTCTATGACTATCTGCTCGGCGGCAAGGACAATTACCCGGCGGACCGGGCGGTGGCCAAGTCGATGATCGCCCAGCTGCCGAATGTGCAGCTCGCGGTGCGGTGGAACCGGGCCTTCCTGCGCCGGGTGGTCCGCTACCTGATCCATGAGGCCGGCCTCCGGCAGATCATCGACATCGGCGCCGGTCTGCCCACCGTAGGCAATACCCACGAGATCGCCCGGGACGCGGACCCGGAGGCGAGGGTGGTCTACGTCGACCACGACCCGGTGGTCCTCGCGCACGCCCGGTCGATGCTGCACGGCGTGCCCAACACCGCGATCATCGAGCATGACCTGCTTGAGCCGGACGGGATCCTGGCCGACCCGATCCTGCGCCGCCTGATCGACGTCGGCGAGCCGACGGCGTTCCTGTTCCTGTCCATCCTGCACTTCGTGCCCGACGAGGCCGACCCGGCCGGGCTGATCGCCACGCTGCTCGACCCGTTCCCGGCCGACAGCCACGTCGCGATCTCCCATGCCACTCCGGACACCGTCCCCGAGGTCAACGACGTGGAGCGGGTCTTCGACGAGGCCACCGAGCAGGCTCACGTCCGCAGCCGCTCCGCCGTCAGGAAGCTCGTCTCGGGCCTGGAGGTGGTCGAGCCCGGCCTGACCTGGCCGCCCGAGTGGCGGCCGGACCCCGGCGACGAGGTACCGGCCAACGCCGCCGAATCGTATTACTGCGTCGTGGTGGCGCGGAAGCGCGGGTTACCGGAGCCGGTGGCGGCTAGCTTTTAGCTTCCGGGGGCCGGGGAGGTGGTATCCGGCTCGGCGCCGAGGAGATGCCGGTCGGCGTCCTCGCCGAGCAGGGCCCGGGACAGCCGGGTGAGCAGTTCACCCAGCTCGGCGTACTCGTCCGGGGACCAGTCGGCCAGCAGTTCGCGCAGGCCCTCGCGCCGGGCGGCGAACAGCCGGTCAGCGGCCTCATGGCCGGCGTCGGTGAGCATCAGCGTCCCGTTGGAGCGCACCACCATGCCCTCGGAGACCAGCCGGTCCACGTAGGGCCGTCCGTAGTCCACGGTCACGCTGGCCTGCCGGGCCAGTTCCTCCCCCGCGACCGGGCCCTGCTTGGCCAGGCGAGTCAGGATCCAGCTGCTCCCGGCGGGCAGATCGAGGCCGGCCATCGCGCTCAGCCGCTCGTAGCCGCGCCGCCGCAGGTCCGCGCCGCCCAGCCGGGCCAGCGAGCGCTCCACCTCGTCGGCCGAGGAGCGCGCCGTCGCGGCTGCCCCCAGCCCTTCGGGGAGACCGGCCGAGTTGGTGGCGCGCAGCGGTACCTCGCGCAGGAACCACGACAGCACGAACGCGACCAGCGCGACGGGAATAGCGTAGAGAAACACCGGGTGCAGGGCCAGCGAGTACGCGTGCTGCACGGCCGACCGGATCGCGGGAGGCAGCTTCTTCAGCAGCTCGGGGTCGGCCGCGGCGCTCGCGATCTTGAGCCCGGGCGGCAGCGTCAGGCCGTGCAGCGCCGAGGCCAGCTCGGCGGCCAGCCGGTTGGAGAAGACCGCGCCGAACACCGACACCCCGAAGGCGCCGCCGATGCTGCGGAAGAACGTCACCCCCGAGGTGGCGGCGCCCAGGTCGGCGTAGTCGGCCGAGTTCTGCACCGCGATGACGAGAACCTGGAGGATCAGCCCGAGGGCGAGTCCGAGCACGAAGAAATCAACGGACGTGAGCGCGATGGAGGTGTGCTCGTCCAGCCGGGACAGCAGGAACAGCGCGACGCACAGCAGCGCGGTGCCGACGATCGGGTAGATCCGATACCGGCCCGTCCTGGCGATGAGCTGGCCGCTGCCGATCGAGGTGATCAGCAGGCCGATGACCTGTGGCAGCAGGTAGATACCGGAGATCGTGGGCGAGACGCCGTGGACCACCTGCAGGAACAGCGGCAGGAAGGAGACGGTGCCGAATAGCGCGAACCCGGCCGCGAGACTGATCCCCGCGCTGACGCTGAACACCGAATTCCGGAACAGCCGGAGCGGCAGCACGGGCTCGGCCGCATACCGGGCCGACAGCCACCAGCCCCCGAGGAGCACCGCCGAGCCGGCAAACAGCCCGATGATCACGGCCGAGTCCCACGGGTAGGTGGTGCCGCCCCAGGAGGTCGCGAGGACCACGCAGGTGGCGAACCCGGCCAGTAGCGTGGCGCCGAGGTAGTCGATGCGGTGATGGCGCCGGGTCGAGGTAGCGGGCAGGACCACGGTTACCGCTACGAGCGCGACGGCGCCGATTGGCAGGTTGATGTAGAACACCCACCGCCAGGACAGGTTGTCGACGAAGAACCCGCCGAGCAGCGGACCGATGACGCTCGCGACCCCGAAGACGGCACCGAACGCGCCCTGGTACCGGCCCCGCTCGCGCGGCGGGACGATGTCGCCGATGATCGCCTGGGCCAGCACGATCAGGCCGCCGCCGCCGACCCCCTGGATAGCACGGAACGTGATCAGCTCAATCATGCTTTGCGACAGCCCGGACAGCGCCGAGCCGATCAGGAAGATGACGATCGCGGCGATGAACAGGTACTTTCGGCCGTACTGGTCGCCGAGCTTGCCCCAGACCTGGGTGGTCGCCGTGCTCGCGAGGATGTAGGCGGTGACGACCCAGGAGAGGTGGGACAGGCCGCCCAGGTCGCTGACGATGGTCGGCAGGGCGGTGGCCACGATCGTCTGGTCCAGCGCGGCCAGCAGCACCGCCACCATCAGCGCGCCGTAAATGACCAGCAGCCCGCGCTGTCGCGCGGGCTGCTGAGTATCTACGGTCTGGCTGGCCACGCGGACGTCCCCGTTCGGCTGAGGCGGACTACGAACGCGTGATACCCGGCTGCCGGTCAGGCAATCGCAGGCTGAATCACCAGCCCCCGCCGCCCCCGCTGCCGCTGCCGCTGCTGCTGCCGCTCATGCCGCCGCTGCCGCTGCTGCTGCCGCTCATGCTCGCCGCTGCTCCCGCTGCCCGAGCTCCCAGAGTTACCTGAGCCCGTGGTGCTGGCCGTGGTCGAGGTACCGATCTTGATCGCGTACCACAGCGCGCCGAAGCCGTTGACCGCGTTGCCGTTGACCTGTCCGGGCTTCGAGTCGCCCGCGAACAGGTAGAGCGGGTGGCCATCGTAGGTGGCTTGCATGGACCCGTCGGCTCGCTTGATCTCGCCGAGCTTCCCGGTCAGCTTGAACCCGGATGCCGCCTGCGGCATCCCGATCACCGGCGGCCAGGCCGCGGCGCAGGCACCGGAGCAAGCCGAGTTCGTCGCGGTGTCCTTCGCGAACCAGTAGATGGTGAACCCCTGGGCGGTGGTCAGCACCGAACCCAGCGAAGTCTGGTCGATCTTCAGCACGGCGGCAGGCGCGGCGCTCGGTGCGGCCGACGACGCGGCGGCCGCCGGAGCGAACGTCTGGGCCGCCGGAGCGGACGTCTGGGCCGCCGGAGCGGACGTCGAGGTGCTCGATGCGGACGTCGAGGACGACGATCCGCAGGCCGCCGCGGCCAGGCTCAGGCCGATCGCTCCTGACGACGGTGAAGATCTTTCGGGTTGTCAGTTGTGTCATCGCGTTCTCCTTAGTACGATCACCCGCCTTGGATCACGTGGTGACCGCCGGCGTGGTTCACGCCGCGGAGCGCGTTTACTTTCCGAGATCAAGCAACTACGGAGTGCCGTCCCGAAAATGAAACGTTCCCGGGCCGACCCGCTGGTTCTATGGTCCGGCCCGGGAACCTCAGGAACTGCGGATTCCTTCGCGTCTCAGCCGCTGATATCGCTCGCGGAGAGGAGGACGACGTGCCAGGCGCCGTCCAGGCCGTTGCCCTTCGTGCTCAGCACCGGCGCGCCGACGAGCGTGTAAAGGGGATAGCCGTTGTAGGTGATCTGCTTCACCCCGCCTGCCCCGGTGACCAGGCCGAACGAACCCGGGAAGTTGTCGGCGGGCCCGGCCTTGGGCATGCCGGTAACCGGAGCCCACACCGAGGCGCAGGATCCGGTGCAGGTCGGCGGGCCGTTCTTGCTGTCCTTGCCGTAGGTGTAGACGACGATGCCGTCGGCCTTGGCCATCACCCAGCCGAGATTGGAGTGCTGCACGATGAGCACGGTCGTACCGATCGGCGGGAATGTTACTCCCGCATTGCTGCTGGGCTGGGCCTCGGCCGTCTGCCTAGCTGACGAACTCGAGGACGTCGCCCTGGCGTTCGCCGACGAGTTAGGCGACGACGACGTGGCGGACGTGGCCGGCCCGGAACTGGATGACGACGAGGCAGTGCTCTGGGTTGCGGTGCCAGAGGCGGCGCCCGTGCTCGAGGTCGAGCTTGACGATCCCCCGCACGCGGTCAGCAGCAGCAGCACCGAGCCCAGCCCGGTAGCTACCGCCCACCCGCTCTTGCGCATAACGTCTCTCTCTCCTTACCCGACGACCCGGTGTCGCCTGGTCACTACGCGGTCTGCCTGGTGCCTCACGTGCCGTATGTGACGTCGTTCTTGGAAAGCTTGATCACATGCCACTTGCCTTCCAGGCCGTTGCCCTTCGTGCTCAGCGCCCCCGCGCCCTTGAGCGTGTACAGGGGGTAGCCGTTGTAGGTGATCTGCTTGGCGCCGTCGGCCATGGTGACCGTGCCGAGCGTGCCAGGCAGGGTGTCGGCCGGCCCGGCCTGGGGCAGGCCGGTCACCGCGGGCCAGATCGCCGCGCAGGAACCGGTGCAGGTCGGCGACCCGCCCTTGGTGTCGCCGCCGTACGTGTACACAACCAGCCCATTGGCCTCGGCGAGCACCCAGCCGAGGTTGGAGCGCTCCACGATCAGGACCTGGGTCCCGGGCGCAGGCGAGGACAGCTCACTCGAGGGCCGAGCGCCGGGAGCCGCGGTCGAACTCGAGTTACCCGCCGCTGCGACGACGACGACGACGATCCCCCGCACGCGGTCAGCAGCAGTACCAGCGAGCCGAGCCCCGCAGCAGCTACCGCCCACCCGCTCTTACGCATAGCGTCTCTCCATTCAAAAGTCCCATGGGTTTTGACCCGTTCCCGATACGCCGGAAAGGTACCAGACCGCCGAGCCGGCCGGTGGCCACTTAGCCGCTACTTAGCCATCCGGCCGCAGAGCCAAGCCAGCGACATGGGGTACCGGTATTCGATACTCCCGTGCCCCGCGTCAAAGAGCTCAAAATGTACCAGCTCATCGGCAATGCCGACGTTCCGGAGCGCGGCGCGGAACGCTTCGGCGCCGACGTCGAGATGGTACTCATCCCTGCTCCCGGCGTCGATCCAGATACCCCGCAGCCCGCGCAAGGCCTCCGCATGCGCCGGCACCATCCGGACCGGGTCCCAATCCAGCCATCGTTGCCAGACGGCGGGCCGCAGCACCCCGGTCACCGGGTCGAACGGCAGGTCCACCGTACCGTCCGGCTGCGCGGAGAAGCAGGCCGCCACGCCGAGCACCTCCAGCAGGGACATGTCCTCTTCCTTGGTGAAAGCCACCCGTGAGGAGAAGTCCTCCCACCAGCGCCAGATGTCGCCGTCGTAGCGGCGCAGGTGCCGGACGGCGGCGGCGAACGCGGGCAGGTAGCTGTATTCATACAGCGTGTCGCCCGCATGCGTGGCCAGCGCCCCGAACAGGTCGGGCCGGAGCATCGGGGTGATCATCGCGCCGAAGCCGCCGCTCGACTTGCCCATGATGGCCCGGTGCGCGGCGTCGGGAAGTGTCCGGTAGCGCGCGTCGAGGAAGGGCACGATCTCGTCACACAGGTAGGAGTGGTAGCGGCCGGTGCCCGGCGAGTCCACGAACTGGCTGCCGCCGTACTTGCTCCACGCGTCGACGTACACCACGATGGCGGGCGGGGTTGCCTGGGCGCCGGCGAACACCGCGTCGGCTGCTTCGGGGAAGGGCAGCCGGTAGGGCGAACGGTTCCGCCACATGGCCACGTTCCCGGTGTAGCCCTGGATCACGTACACGGCCGGGTACCGGCGCTCGGTCTCGTCGTCGTAGCCCGGCGGCAGGTACACCAGCAGCGGCCGCTCGTGCGGGTCACCCAGCGGGTTGCCGCGCAGTAGCTCGCTGCTGATGACGTGCGTGTCGATACGGCCGGCGAGATCGGCGGACCAGGGCAGCACGGTGCTCCTTTGCCAGGGGGGTCCGGGGGATGGGTCCCCCCGGAGGAACACGACGGGTTCCCTAGCCTACGAGGTGGCCGAGGATGGCGGCGGTGACTGGACCCGGCGTCTGGTAGGGAGCCAGGTGAGAGCTGCCGCGGATCACCGTCAGCCGGGAGTCGGCGATGCCGAGGGCGGTCCGCGCGCCCTGCCAGGGCGGCGCGGCCGGATCTTCCGCGCCCGCGAGAACCAGCGTCGGCGCCTTGATCGCGCCGAGCGCGGGAGCCAAGGGAGCCAGGTCCAGGTCGGCAATGGCGTCCGCGCAGCCCGCGTAGCCCTGGGGGTCGGTGCCGAGCAGCATGTCCATGACCGCCGATACGGCCGCGGGCTGGCGCGCGATGAAGTCCGCGGTGAACCAGCGCGGCGGGATCATGTCGCTGATCGCGGCCATCCCGGCCGAGCGCACCAGCGCCGCCCGGTCCAGCCACGCCTGCCGGGACGGCATCGGGGTGATCGCCGCGCAGCAGACGACGAGGGAGGAGATCCGCTCCGGCGCGTTGGCGGCCAGCCAGAGCCCGATCATGCCGCCGATGGAGATCCCGCAGTAAGCGGCGGCAGTGACACCGTGATCGCGCATGAGGCTTAGCACGTCGGTGCCGAGTTCGGCGATCGAGTAGGGTCCCGGCGGGGCGGCCGAACGCGCACCGGGTTCGCCGTGCCCTCTCAGCTCGAACGTGAGCAGGCGGAAATGCTCCCGCAGCACGGGAACCTGCGCCGCCCAGATGGCCCTGGTGGTCCCGATCGGGTTGGCGAGCACGAGGACCGGCGCGCCATCCGGGCCGTCCAGCCAGGCCGCCAGGCGTGCTTCAGGCATCGAGCTCACACATCGAAGAAGACCGTCTCGCGCTCGCCCTGCAGCCAGATATCGAACCTGAGCTCGCCTTCGGGCTCGGGCACGGCGATGAGCGTGGCCCGCCGGGCCGGCTCGGTGATGGAGCACAGAACCGGGTCGGCGGCGTTGGCGGTCTGCTCGTCGGGGAAGTACAGCCGGGTCACCACCCGGTCGAGCAGGCCGCGCGCGAACACGGACACGTCCAGGTGCGGCGCTTCGATGCTGCCGTCCGGGGTGGGCAGTGGGCCGGGCTTGAGCGTGACGATGCGGTACGACCCGTCCGGGGCGGTCGGGCAGCGGCCGAAGCCACGGAACCCATGGAACCCAAGGGGGGTGGCGCCGCGCGGGTCGTCCGGGTGGGCGAACCGCCCGTCCGGCCCGGCCTGCCAGGTCTCGACCAGCCCGTCGGGGATGACGTTCCCGGCGCCGTCGTACATCCGGCCGACGATCGTGATGGCGCCGGGGGTGCCCTCCGGCACCACGTACGGGCCGTCGGGCCACGGCAGCCGCATCGCGAAGTAGGGGCCCACGGTCTGCGAAGGAGTTATCCCGGGCACGCGTCGCTCCGCTCTGTGTGTGTTCGGGTCAGGACGGTCCGCACTCATTCGAACACGGTCGCGGTCCGGCCGCGCAGCACGATGTCCCAGGTGTAGCCGAGCGCCCACTCGGGCTGGGTCAGGTCGATGTCAAAGCCCGCGATCATCCGCTGCCTGGCCTTTTCGTCAGGCACCGAGTTGAAGATGGGGTCCAGGGGCAGCAGTGGGTCGCCCGGGAAGTACATCTGGGTAACGAGCCGCTGGGTGAACGCGCGGCCGAACAGCGAGAAATGGATGTGCGCGGGACGCCAGGCGTTGTAGTGGTTCCCCCACGGGTAGGCACCCGGCTGGATGGTGACGAAGCGGTACCGCCCGGCCGAGTCGGTGATACAGCGCCCGATCCCGTCGAAGTTCGGGTCGAGCGGTGCCGGGTGATGCTCGCGCGAGTGCCGGTAACGCCCGGCCGCGTTGGTCTGCCAGATCTCGATCAGCGTATCGGGCACCGGCCGCCCGTCCGAGTCGAGCACCCGCCCGGCCACGATGATCCGCTGTCCCTGCGGCTCGCCGGCGTGCTGAGTGGTCAGGTCGGCATCGGTGGGGGTGATCAGTTCGTCGCCGAGCAGCGGCCCGGTCACCTCGGTGAGCCGGTGCGGCAGCAGCACCAGCGGGCGCTTGGGGTGACGCAGCGCGGTTGAGCGGTAGCCGGCGAAGTCCAGCGGCGGATGCACTCCCGACGGGCGCTCGTAGGCGGGCAGGGCGAGCTCGCGCGCGCCGGTGAAGGCGGTCGTCGAAACCTCAGCGGTCATCGATGGTGCTCCTGGGGTGGGCTTGGGGACAAAGCTCTGCAGGTTACGCAGGGCGTCGAGCTCGGCGGGGCTGGGACCGGCGATGATCTCCGGATCCGGGGCGATGGCCAGGTCCCAGCCGGTCCGTTCCTTGGCGGCCGCGGCGGAGACGCCCGGGAACAGCCCGGTCAGGGTGAACTCGAGCGTCGCCGGATCGGGCTCGAGGACGCCCAGGTCCGTGATGATCTTCTTCGGCCCGGCCCCGGTGAGCCCGAGCCGCTCGCGGTCGCCCGGTCCGGACCCGTAGCCCACCGAGGTGACGAAGTCGACCCGCTCCACGAACGACCGGCGGCTCTGCCGGACGACGACGATCACCTCGCGGCACGAGGCGGCGATCTCCGGTGCGCCGCCCGCGCCGGGCAGGCGCACCCGGGGGTGCTGGTAATCTCCGCCGATCACCGTGGTGTTGATGTTGCCGAACTTGTCGATCTGGGCGGCGCTGAGGAACCCGACGTCGATCCGCCCCGGCTGCAGCCAGTAGTTGAAGATCTCGGGCACGCTGACCACGGCGTCGGCGGTCTCGGCCAGGATGCCGTCGCCGATCGACAGCGGCAGCTCGGTGGGCTTGGCGCCGATCGTGCCGGACTCGTAGACCAGGACCAGCCCCGGCGCGTGCGTGGCCCGGGCCAGGTTCGCGGCGGCGCTGGGCAGCCCGATCCCGACGAAGCAGGTCATGCCGTCCCGCAGCGCGCGGGAGGCGGCCACCGTCATCATCTCGTCGGCGGTGTAGGCCAGCTCACTCACCGCCGCTGGATTCAGGCCGGTCATGACTGCCCCGCGGGCACGGCGTACACGTGCTCGTCCAGCCAGCTGCTGAACACGTCGCGATCGCGGCCGATCGCATCCCAGGCCACGTAGTAGTCGTTGTCCCGGACCGAGTAGCCGAGCGCGTAGGACGGGTGCGCCCCGCCCGGCACGTGCGCCACGTAGCTCACCGTCCAGCTGGGCAGGACCACCGCCCCGGGCCGGGGGTCGAGACGGTCCACGATCTCCTCGACGGTGACCACGGACCGCTGCGCCGCCAGCACCGCCTCCTTCTGCACGCCCGCGATCCCCCAGAACTGCACATTTCCCGACCGGTCCGCGCGCTGGGCGTGGATGACGGCCACGTCGGGCCGGATGGCGGCCACCGCGGTCAGCGTCTCACCGGTGAACGGGCAGGTGATCGGCTGGATCGTCGGTGCCGCGCCGTGGTCTCCGTTGAGCGATTCCAGGCCGGTGCCGTTATATCCGCGCAGCACCGCGAACGGCAGGCCGGACGCGCCTGCCACGTAGCGGTTCGCCATCCCGGCGTGGCTGTGCTCCTCGATTTCCAGGGCGGCGGGCCAGGCGTGCTCTACCGCGTCCCGGAACCGGTGCAGCGAACCGACCCCCGGGTTGCCGCCCCAGGAGAAGATCAGCTTGCGCGCGCAGCCGGCGCCGATGAGCTGGTCATAGATCAGGTCCGGCGTCATCCTGATCAGGGTCAGGTCGCGGCGCCGTTGCCTGATCACCTCGTGTCCGGCGGCGAACGGGATCAGGTGCGTGAACCCCTCCATGGCCACGGCGTCCCCGTCGTGAATCGCCCGCTGCACGGCTTCGGCGAGTGAGACGATCTCCGCCATTTCGCTCCAAGTTCTGTTCGCTTAGCAAAACGATACCGCCTTAGCGCTCGCCATGAGGACAGACGTTCGCCTGTCGGACGGCTGGCTGTGGCCCCGAGCCAACTCCGCAGCTAGCGAGCTTATGCCGGGGAACAAAGAACGGTAGACGCCGCGGTTCACCACGCCGGTGAACCGGTCCCGGGCTTGACCGGCGGCCGGAGCGGCGACGTCGCGGCCTCGGCGGCGTCGGCGGCTTCGGCGTACTTCGGCGAGCGCGCGCTGGGCTACCGCGAAGGCCCGGTTGCCGGCCGGGACGCCCGCGTACAGGGCGACCTGGAGCAGGACCTCCTGGATCTGCTCCGCGCTCAGGCCGTTGCGCAACGCGGCCTTGACGTGCATGGCCAGTTCGTTTTCGTGCTGCAGGGCGGCCAGGACGGCCAGCGTGACGATGCTGCGCTCGGCTCGCGCCAGACCGGGCCGGGACCAGATCTCGCCCCAGGCGTAACGGGTGATGAGGTCCTGGAATGGCGCGGTGAACGCGGTGGTGCTTCGCCACCGCCCGGTCGACGTGCTCGTCCCCGAGTACCGCCCGCCGGACCGCCATCCCCTGCCGGGCGCGCTCGGCATCATCCATGGTCAACCCCCCCGGATAGCTGGGCATCCAGCGCCTCGTGGGCCGCCACGGCGGCGGTGACGAACGCGTCGGCGGCGCCGAGATAGCCGGCCGGCTCGAGGGCCGACTCGATCTGCTCCGGCGTGATGCCGGCCGAGGCCAGCCGACCCTCGAGCTTGGGCACGGCCAGCAGGACGTCGCGCAGCGGCAGGCCCGCACTCACCGCCCGCTGGCCCGCCTCGGCCACCAGGTCGTGCGCCTGAGCACCGCCGAGCACGCCGGCCAGCAGCGACGTGACGTGCTCGGCGAGCGGCAGGTCCTTGGTCGCGGCCAGGTTGGCCGCCATCCGCGCGGTGTCCACGGCGAGGCCGGACAGGAGATCGGCCGCCCAGCTGGCCGCCGATCCGGTCAGCCGCAGCAGCGCGGTCAGCGGCTCCCATTCGGCGTGCCACGCCCCGGCGGCGCGCTGAAGCTCCTGTTCGGCGCAGGCGACCAGGGTGGCCAGCAGGCCCGGCGCCTGCCTGGTGCAGCCGAGGATGGCGATCGCCGCGACCGGATTGTGCTTGTGCGGCATCGCGGAGGAGCCGCCGCGGCGCGGGGACGAGCCGTCCCGGGGGCCCGGGTCGCCGCCCCCCTCGCTGACCTCACCGATCTCGGACTGGGCGAGCAGCGTGACATCCCGGGCGATCTTGCCCAGCGCCGCCGTGACCCGGGCCAGGGCGGCGGCCAGGTCGATGATCCGCAGCCGGTCCGTGTGCCAGGGCAGCACGGGCCGGGCCAGGCCCAGTTCCTCGGCCAGCAGCGCCACCACCCGCGGGCCGTCGTCGCCGAGCGGCGCGAGGGTGCCCGCCGCGCCGCCGAACTGCACGGCCAGCCGTTGCGAGCTGACCGCGGCCAGGCCTTCGCGGGCCTCGTCCAGGCTGGTCAGCCAGCCCGCCGCGATCAGGCCGAAGGTGACCGGAACAGCCTGCTGGAGCAGCGTCCGGCCGATCATGATCGTGGACCGGTGCGCGTCAGCCAGCCCGGCCGCGGCGGCGGCGGCCTGGGCCAGGTCGGCCAGCACGACGTCGATGGCCCGCTTGGCCAGCAGCATCGCGGCCGTGTCCACGATGTCCTGGCTGGTCGCGCCGCGGTGCACGGCACCCGCCGCGGTCTGCGGAACCCGCCGGGCCAGGGCCCGGGCCAGGGCGGGAACGGGATTGCCGGTCAGCGCCGCGAGCTCGCCGAGCTCGCCGACGTCGAAATTGCCGGCCTGGGCCACTTCGGTGACCGCCGCGCCCGAGCCCGCGGGCGCCAGCCCGGCCCGCTCGAGCGCCCGGGCCAGCCCGGCCTCGGCATCCAGCATCGCCTGCAGCCACGCGGCGTCGCTGGTATCGGCGCCGCCCCGGGCGAAGACCCCCCCGAACAGCCCCCGGGCGCTCGGCTCCTCATGGTCGGCCATATCCGGAACCAGTCCTCCTTTCCCCGGGCTCTATCCGGCACCACGATAGACCCCCGGCCGCACCGGGGCGCTCCGCGCAGTCACCGGACAGCTTGAGGCCATGCCCCGGAGGGGAACCACGGCCATTCGGACAAATGAAAGCCGCCGATCGCGGCGGTTCAGATGCCGCTTACGGCTCTCCGTCCAGATGATCTATGGTCTGATCATGACCGAGCACGTACCGGCGGAAGCCCGCCTCCCGCAGCGCCGTAACCTTGTCACCGAGATCCCCGGACCCGCTTCGCGCGAGCTACTGGCCAGGCGTGAGCGCGCGGTGGCCAGGGGGGTCAGCACCGTGCTGCCGGTGTTCGTCACGGACGCCGGCGGCGGCGTCATCGTGGACGCCGACGGCAACTCGCTCATCGACTTCGGCGCCGGGATCGCGGTGGTCTCGGTCGGCAACGCCGCCCCCCGGGTGTCCGCGCGGGTGGCCGAGCAGGCGGCCCGGTTCACGCACACCTGCTTCATGGTGACCCCGTACGAGGGCTACGTCGAGGTGTGCGAGGAGCTGGCCCGGCGCACGCCGGGGACGCACGACAAGCGCTCCGCGCTGTTCAACTCCGGCGCGGAGGCGGTCGAGAACGCGGTGAAGATCGCCCGGCACGCCACCCGGCGCCAGGCCATCATCGCGTTCGACCACGGCTACCACGGGCGCACCAACCTGACCATGGCGCTCACCGCGAAGAACATGCCGTACAAGGACAAGTTCGGGCCGTTCGCGGGCGAGATCTACCGGATGCCGATGGCCTACCCGCTGCGCTGGCCGGGCGGCCCGGAAGCCTGCCAGGCGAACGCCCTGCCCATGATCAAGAGCCTGATCCACACCCAGGTCGGCGAGGACAACGTGGCCGCGGTGATCATCGAGCCGATCCAGGGCGAGGGCGGGTTCGTGGTGCCGCCGGACGGGTTCCTGCCCGGGCTGGCCGAGTTCTGCCGCCGAGCACGGGATCGTGTTCATCGCCGACGAGGTCCAGACCGGGTTCTGCCGGACCGGCGACTGGTTCGCCTGCGACCACGAGGGCGTGGTCCCCGACCTGATCACCACGGCGAAGGGCATCGCCGGCGGGCTGCCGCTGGGCGGGGTGACCGGCCGCGCCGAGATCATGGACTCGGTGCACGTGGGCGGCCTCGGCGGGACCTACGGCGGTAACCCGGTGGCCTGCGCGGCGGCGCTCGGCGCGATCGAGACCATGGCCGCCGAGGACCTGGCCGGGCGGGCCAGACGGATCGGCGAGGTCATGCTGCCGCGGCTGCACAAGCTGGCCGAGACCTACCCGGTGATCGCGGACGTGCGCGGCCGCGGCGCGATGCTGGCCATCGAGATGACCAGGCCGGGCACCCTGGACCCGGATCCGGCCACCACCTCGGCCGTGGCCAGGGCCTGCCATCAGGCCGGGCTCGTGACGCTGACCTGCGGTACGTTCGGCAACGTGATCCGCTTCCTGCCGCCGCTGGTGATCGGAGAGGACCTGCTCGACGAGGGCCTGTCCGTTCTCGAGGACGCCTTCGCCGCCGTCTGTGGGTGATGGCGCGGCTCGCGAGTGCAGGCCTTCCTTCCGGGGCGCCAGGCCGGGGCGGATCAGGGTTGACCGGACGCCGGCAGCCCACCGAGCATGCTGCGGTAGACGGCGATCAGAGCCGCCTTCTGAGCGTCGCTGAGACGCTCGTCGCCACGGATCGCCTCCTCGGTGGCCAGGGCCACCGGCTTCGAGCCGGTCGGCTCCCCGTCCCGGTCGCTGCCCGTTATCGCCTCGATGAGGCCAGCCTGAGCGAGCAGAGTCTCGGCCGACAGGTTAAGCGCGTCGGAGATCGCCTTGAGCACCCGCACCGATGGCTCGTGCAACCCTCGCTCGATCTGGCTGAGGTAGGCGTTGGATAGCCTGGTCAGCCCGGCGAGCTGGCGAAGCGACATGTCGGCCCGCAAGTCGCTGCTCCCGGATGAAGGCACCGAGCGCTTCTCGCTGCGCTTCCCACAGATCCGTCACGATCCGCCTCCTTCATCGCGAACGACGGAACGCGGCGGCGCCGGGAAGCGGTCGCTTCCCGGCGCCGCCGCACTCCAGGCCTGCCGCGGCGTCGCTTCCGCGCGTCTGGATTTTACTTGGCGGCGATCGCCTTCGACCCTGCCCTGCCGGGAAGCAGCGGGGTCGCTGTCTTGATCATCTCGTCGGCGAACTGCCGCTGGTTGGCGAGCAGGTGCTCGGCGAAGCGGTAGCCGTCGGTCATAACTTCGTGGAGCCGTCGGCAGCCGGTCGGCGAACGGCACGTGGACGGTCGGCATCGTGGGGATGACGAACTGCACGGCCTCGACCAGAGGCTTGAGCGCCTCGAGCGCGATCTCCTCGCCCTTGCGGATAGTGGAAAGGAACTCTTCTTCCAGTTCCTGCCTGATGGTGGTAGCCATTTTCCCGCCTCCTTCTCAACTCTCTATGTTAACTATACCAAGCATTGATTGGGATATCAAGCAGGACGCCCGGCACCCACAGTCTGATGGGCCCGGCGCATTCGCCTCGCCGAACCGCGTTTCCCAGCTCCACCCCGCCAATCACCGCACATCAGTAACATTTATCGCACACAAGCACCAGTATGGTGTGATTTCTGCGGAAGATATGGCTCATACGGAGCATTTTGGCAACTATAGCTGCCCGGATCCTCCGCGAAGGCCGGATCTTCCGCGTAAATGGGGGACTGGCGCATTACTGGGGACTGCGGGACTACGGCACCCGCGGGCCGGCGCGGTGGCGGGGGCAAACCGGACCCTGGCCGCTTAGCGCGGTCTGGGCCTCTGCGCCGCCAGGAGCGGGATGGCGGCGATCTTCTCCTCGGTCAGGTCCTCCCAGTAGATACCGATGGCCGGGCGTGGCCCACGCCGGGAGCGGCAGTCGATCACCCGGTCGGGCGTGACGACGTAGTCCACCGGTACGTCGTGGCTGGTGAGCGGGATGGTCCCGGCCGCGACCACCTGGAGTTCGTGCACGGTCGTGACGCAGATGGTGGCCGGCCCGATCAGGCCCGCCGCGGTGGCCAGCGCGAACTCCAGGTCCGCGAACCCGCCGCCCTTGCCCAGCCGGCGCCGTCCTCCCCGGCGGCCACGCTGCCCATCACCACCAGGTCGACCGGGGACAGGTCGGCCAGGCTGACCCGCCGGGCCGAACGGGATGCGCCGCTGATCGAGGCCGCCTTGCGGGGCGACTCGCTCAGGTGGTCCGGGTCGAGGGCGAAGAACGGCTCGGGCCCGGCCAGCCGGGGCACGGCCATATACACGGTCTTGCCGTCTTCCAGCGCGCGCTGGCGCACCGGAAGCTGCGCGGAGTCCGGGTTGGCCTTCAGCGTCCCGGCCGCAGGCCAGACCGGCATGGCGCGCAGCCGCTCGGCGGCCGCCTCCGCGCCGGTGAAGTTGGGGATGCGCCCGGCCGCGCCGGGAAACCGCGCCACCTTGGCCGCGCGCATCGCGGACCACACCTCCTGCCGCAGGGCAGCCTTGGCGGCGAGCACCTCGGCGGGGCCGCCGGCGTCACGATCATGACGGGGAACGGGACGGGCCATGCGCCCCATCCTCACAGGGCCTGGAGGATGATGGCTTCCAGGTCGGCCTGGCTCAGAGGGACGGGGTTGCCTTTCATGCTGCTCGAGACCAGCGCCTTGGCGGCGATTTCGCCGGCGTGCTGCGGTTCGAGGCCGAAGGTGGCCAGGCCGGGCACGCGGAGCAGGGTCAGCGTCTCGCGAATCCAGGCCAGGCCGTCCTCGATGGATGCGGCCGGATGCCCGGTCAGCAGCCGGGCCGCCTCGGTGTACCGGTCCAGCACGGCGGCGGACGGCCCGGGTTCCTGGACCCCGCCGGACCGCAGCGTCCGCACGTTCGCCTCGATGACCGGGGCCAGCAGCGCGGCGCACGCTATCCCGTGCGGCACGTCCGCGGTTCCGCCGATGACGCCGGCCAGGCCGTGGACGGCGCCGAGCTTGGCGTTGGCCAGCGCCATCCCGCCCAGCAGGCTGCACATGGCCATGTCGGCCCGCGCCGCGACATCAGCGCCGTCGGCGTAGGCGGTCCGCAGGCCCGTCCCGGCGCGGCGCAGCCCTTCGCGGGCCAGCCCGTCGGTCAGCGGGGTGGCCTGGACCGACACGAACGGCTCCAGGCACTGGGTGAGCGCGTCCAGGCCGCTGGCCGCGGTGACCGAGGGCGGGCACGAGACGGTGAGCAGCGGGTCGACCAGCGCGACCCGCGGAATCATCAGCGGGCTGCGCAGGCTGGCCTTGACCCGGTGCGACGGGACGGCGAGCACCGCATTGGCGGTCACCTCCGCCCCGGTGCCCGCGGTGGTGGGCACCGCGACGCAGGGCACGGCGGGCCGGGTTATGTCCCGGCCGGACCCGACCACCTCCAGGTAGTCCAGCGGGTCGCCGCCGTTGCCCAGCAGCATGGCCACGGCCTTGCCGGTATCGATGACGCTGCCGCCGCCGATCGCGGCGATCACGTCGGCACCGTGCTGACGTGCGGCGGCGACCGCGGCCCGGGCCAGCTCGACCGTTGGCTCGGCGTCGACCGGGAACACCGCGGCCGCCGGCCCAGGCCGGCCAGCAGCCATCGTGCCGTGCCGGGTCCGCGCCCGTGACCACCAGCACCCGCGAGCCCAAAGAGGCCAGTACTCCCGGCAGTTCCCGCGCCCGCCCGGGACCGGCCACGATGCGGCCGGCGGTGGCGAACTCGAAGCTCGGCACCGTCATGGCCGGGTGCTCGCCCAGCCCACAGTCTCCAAGGGGAACACCGCGGAGAACCGGGTCGATTGCCGGGGTTCGGCCATCATCTCGGCGACCGTGTCCCGCCAGATCGCGTAGTGCGACGTCAGCTTGTGCGCCGCCGACGCGTCGTCGTCCCGGTAGACCTCGACCAGCACCACGTGCTCCGGGTCGGCCTGGTCCTGCAGCACGTCGAAGCGCAGCACTCCCGGCTCGCCCAGCGACGCCCGCGCGTTGACCAGCGTCGCGGCCAGGAAGTCCTCGGCCCGTCCCGGCCGGATCCGGACATGAACATGAACCACCAGCATGAGTCCATCCTGCTACGGTCATCAGCGTGACGGCGATCGACTTCGAAGAACGAGACCTCGAGGCCAGCGTGCCCGATCTGGGCGCTGGCGGGGCCTGGACCCGGGTGCGCCTGCGCTGGCGGCGCGATCCGCTCACCGGGGCCAGCGCCAGGATCCTGACCGGGGAGAAGCTTCAGCCGTCGAGCCGGCCGGACCTGGCAGAACTCACGGCTAAGCCTGCCTTCTGTCCGTTCGACGCCGAGTACCTGGAGAAGGCCACCTTCCCGTTCCCCACCGAGCTTACGACCGAGGGCCGCATCCGCGTCGGCCGTGCGGTGGTGGTGCCGAACATCATCGCGTATGCGACCCACAGCGCGGTCGGCATCTACGATCCCGGGCGGCACTTCCTCGACCTGGACGAGCTGACGCCGTCCCTGGCTGGCGACGCCCTGGCCGCCATGGTCCGGCACGCCCAGGCGGTGCGGCGCTTCGACCCAGCGGCACAGTGGAGTTCGATCAACGCCAACCACCTTCCGCCCTCGGGCTCCTCGCTGGTGCATCCCCACCTGCAGTCCGCTCACGACGCGCACGGCCTGACCGGCCAGCGCCTGCTGGCCGAGCGGTCCCGGGCCTGGAAGGACCGGCACGGATCGTACTGGGCGGCGCTGGTCGACCAGGAGGCCGGCGGGCCCCGGTGGGTCGGGCAGATCGGCCGGGTCGCCTGGCTGACCCCCTTCGCGCCGACCGGGTTCGGGGAGGTATGGGGCGTGGTCACGGGCGCCGCGGATGTGACCGAGCTGACCGATGAGGACTGCCGGGCGCTGGGGCAGGGACTCTCCCAGGTCCTGGCCGCCTACCGGGCCTGGAACCTGGCCTCGTTCAACTTCGGCATGGTCGGCGGCGGCCCGCACGCGCACGAAGACGGGTACCAGGTCGTGCTCAAGGTGCTGAGCCGGTCCAACCCGGAGCCCGTCTACCGCAGCGACGCCACCTATTTCGAGCGCATCTGGGGCGAGGCCCTGATCGACGTGAGCCCGGAGGAAGTGGCCGAGGGCGTTCGGGCCAGGTTCTGATCACCCTGGCCGTGATCATGAGGTCCGCGGACCCGGCATGAGCGCGCGGACGCGCCGCAGGGCGCCTCGCCACACGTTACGTTCCTGCGCCCGGTCGGTGCCTTTGGTGCGGTCCAGCGCGTCGAGTTCGGCCATGTCCCGCGGCGACAAGGTGAAGTCGAAGATCTGCGCATTCTCGCGGATCCGGTCGTGGTGGACCGACTTGGGGATGACCAGGAGATCATGCTGCAGGCACCAGCGCAGCAGCACCTGCGCCGGGGTCCGGCTCACCCGCTGCGCGACCCGCTTCACCGTCCCGTCTTCCAGGTGCTGGCCGGTCCCCAGCGAGCTGTAGGCCACTACTGCTGATGCCCCGCTGACGGCACGCCTCGAGCAGGGCCCGCCGGTAGTACACCGGGCTGAACTGCACCTGGTTGACGACCGGCGGGATGGTGCCGGCGTTCATCACGGCGGCTAGATCACTCACGCTGAAGTTGGAGACGCCAACGGAACGAGCCAGTCCCCGCTCGCGCGACCGCTCCATCCCTGGCCAGGCCCACACCGGACCGCCCTGGGGCCAGTGGACCAGGTACAAGTCCACGTAGTCGACGCCCAGCCGCCGCAGGCTCTGCTCGGCTTCGGCCACCGGATCCGTGTGACCCGGATAGAACTTGGTCGTGATGAAGACTTGCTCGCGCGGCACGCCGGCTTCGCGCAGCGCGCGTCCGACGCTGGCCTCGTTGCCGTAGATCTGAGCCGTGTCGATATGGCGATATCCCAGGTCGAGGGCCCAGCGTACGGCGTTCACGCAGACCGCCCCTTCGGGCACCTGCCAGACACCGAGGCCGAGTACGGGCATCTGGTACCCGTCCGCGAGCATCCGGGCGCGCCCGTCCGCAGTGAACATGCGTGCTCCTCCGTTCTGCCGCTCCCGGGACCCCGTGGCCCGAGGCGCTCGGTAGCCTGGCCGTGTGGACTATCGAACTCTAGGGAACAGTGGCTGCGCCGTGTCGAGCCTGTGCCTGGGAACGATGACGTTCGGCGTCGAGGCCGATGAGACCGTCGCGCACCAGCAGCTCGACCGCTTCATCGAAGCCGGCGGCACGCTGGTCGATACGGCTGACGTGTACGGTGACGGGAGATCGGAGGAGATCATCGGCCGCTGGTTCGCCAGCCGCCCGGCCGACGTCACCGAGCCGGTGGTGCTGGCCACCAAGGGCCGTTTCGGCTCCTCGCGCTATGACCGCCCGAACGGGGCCGGGCTCTCCGCCCGCCACTTGACCCGCGCGCTGGACGCCTCGCTGCGGCGGCTGGGCCGCGACGCGGTGGACCTGTACCAGGTCCACGCCTTCGACGCGCTGACGCCGATGGAAGAGACGCTGCGGACGCTGGACCAGTTCGTCCAGGCGGGCAAGATTCGCTACTACGGACTGTCCAACTTCACCGGCTGGCAGCTGACCAAGGCGGTGCACCTGGCCCGGGCCCTGAACGTGGCCGGGCCGGTGACCCTCCAGCCGCAGTACAGCCTGCTGGCACGGGAGATCGAATGGGAGATCGTGCCCGCCGTGCTCGACGCCGGGATGGGCCTGCTGCCCTGGAGCCCGCTCGGCGGCGGCTGGCTGTCCGGCAAGTACCGGCGTGACCAGCGGCCGACCGGCGCGACCCGCCTCGGCGAGGACCCCAACCGCGGGATGGAGGCCTACGACCGGCGCGGCACCGAACGGACCTGGCAGGTCATCGACGCCGTCCAGAAGATCGCCGAGGACCGCGGCGTGTCCATGGCCGAGGTCGCGCTGGCCTGGGTGAATGACCGGCCCGCGGTCAGCTCCACGATCCTGGGCGCCCGGACGCTGGACCAGCTCGAGGCCAACCTCCGCTCGGCCGATCTGCACCTGACCGTGGCCGAGACCGCCGCGCTCGACGCCGCCAGCGACCCGCATCCGGTCGACTACCCCTACGGTGAGCTGGGCGTAGACCAGCGGTCCCGGAACCTGAATCCCGGGCGGTAAGGGCACCGGCCCGGACTCACCGCTTCCGCCGGTGGTGCTTGGGCGCCCGGTGATGCTCACGCACGACGGGACCATCAACCATGATCGAAATCGATGTTCAGCTTGATCCCGCCGACCTTGACCCAGTGCGGCCCCGAGTACTGCTTGGACCGGTCGCCCGACGGCCACAAGGAAGGCGGCAGGTATCCGGGTGCGTTCACGTTCTTCCGGTTGTCCCACAGCGCGATCCAGACGGCCTGCGGCTTGGCCAGGCGGTGGCCGTCGACCCAGTTGTCGGTCCTCAGGTCGATGATCGCGGCGTCGGCGCTGGAGTACACTCCCGACAGGTATCCCCGGGCGTTGAGCTGCCTGGTCCAGGCGTCCAGGAAGGTCAGCACCGCGGTCACGCAGCGGCCCTTGGTGCGGTTGTACGCCTCCATGTCGTAGTAGAGCGGTGAGCCGCGGCCGATGCCGAGCCCGGTCGCGTCGGCGATTGCGGCTGTTGGCGGCCGCGCGGCCCTGCGCCGCCGCCTGCCCGACGCGGATCCGGCCGGGAAATGGATCGCACGGCGGCTGCGCGCCGACGTAGTTGGGCAGCAGCGACCAGCCCATCGCCTTCACGGTCCGCACCCAGGTGCGGGACAGGTAGCCGTAGGCGCAGGCCGCGTTCGCACCGCCGATGTAGATTCCCGCGGCCGAGAACCGTGCCCGCCACACCCGCATGGTCCGCAATGAGGGGGTGCGGCACGTGTCGAAACCGGCCATGGCGCGGTCCGGCCCGCCGGGCGTAGCGGTCCCGGCGGGCCGGGCGGCCAGCAGGGGGCGTTCGGCGGTCGCCGTCTTCAGGACCGGGGCGTCCGGGTGATGTCCCCCCACCGCGATGCCGCAGAATGCGTATGCGCTGACTACCATGGCCATGACCGCGCGATGCATTGATCCCCCCGAAGCAACGCTGTCGCTCGTGGCGCGGCCGAAGTCGTGAGGATACCGAAAGCTGGATGAGTTTCACGGAAACGGCTCCAGCGCGCTTTTGGGCCTGATCTTCCCCCGTATTCCCGGACTCACGCGCAGAATCGAGCCCGAATATCGCTAAAAGCAGTCGCCTAGCTACTTGGTGCTATCAGGGACGCGCTCAGGGAACGCGGGTCGCGGGGACGCCAGGCGCCGCGGGCCACGGCGGCAAAAGCGGGAGCTGCCCCACGCTGCCGGCCAGGCCGAGAGCGTCCTGGACCGCGTTGGCCACCGGTGCTCCCGCGGTATCCAGGTCCATTTGGTATACCATCTTTCAGACGCTCCGGGAGCCCCGCATGTCTCATCCGCATCTGCTGGTCGAGCACCGTTCGGCCGGCTACCGCTGGCTGCGCCTGGCCCGGCCGGAACGGCGGAACGCCCTGGACCCGCGATTCCTGACCGCGATCCGCGATGAGCTTGCCGCCGAACCCGGGGATCCTGTCCTGCTCGGCAGCGCCGACCCCCAGGTGTTCTGCGCGGGGGCGGACCTGACCATTTCTGATGCCGAACGGGCCGTGGTCTCAGATCACATTTACCAGACTTGCGAAACCATCGTGACCAGGCCCGGGCCGGTGATCGCCGTGATCACCGGGGCGGCGGTCGGCGGCGGGGCGCAGCTGGCCGCGGCGTCGGACATCCGGGTCGCGGGTCCGGGCGCACGGCTGCGGTGGATAGGGCCCCCGGGAGTGGACCTGGCGGTGGGCGCTTGGGTACTGCCCGACCTGGTCGGCCGCGGAGCGGCCCTCGATATCACGCTGACCGGCCGGTGGGTGGAGGCCGACGAGGCGCTCGCCCTCGGCCTGGTGAACCGCGTCACCGACGAGCCGCTGGCCCAGGCCGAGGAGATCGCCGCCGGCCTGGCCGCGCGCGGTTCGGGGGCCGGCGTCAAGGCGGTGATGGCGGCCGGCGGCCTGCTCGACCGGCTGCGCGCCGAGCGCGAGGTCAACCGGGCGGCCTGGGCGCGGGTGAACTCGAGTGCCCGAGGATTATCACAAGCTTTCGGCCTATTCACCAACACGTTCGCGGAAGTCCCCGTGCTAGCGTGCTGGAGATCGCGTGCGGGACTGGCTAGGCATCACCGGCAACCGCGCCGAACTCAACGCCCAACGCCAAACTCGGTGCTCAGTCACACGAACCGGACATCTCAAAGCGCCGTTGTAGTCCCAGCACAGTCATGTCCCCAGAAACCGGGCCGTACGTATGTCGCAGCTACGTATCAGGGCCAAGTCGGGCGCCTCCGGGTAAGTTAAGGCGCGGCAAATTCCAGGCAACGGGGAGCTTGCTCGGAGCCGCGCAACGGGGAGAGGAACGGCTTTCGATGAACGGGAAGTATGTCGGTTACGTTGCGGGTCATGATCCATTGCACGACTTCCTCAGCAAGATCATCCGCGATCTCATGGATGTGCGCGAGCCGCGGCCGGCGTTCCGCGCCTTCCGGTTGTCCGGCAGCAACGTGGTCTACGCCTACGAGGAGAAGTTCAGCGGCATCAAGATCATCTGCAAGTTCTACGGACCGAGGTTTGCGCCTGACTGGGACAAGGCAGCCTGGAAGGCGCGCCAGGAGTACGAGGGCCTCGAGACGCTGCGCCGGTATCACCTGGTTGGATCGCCGCACCACGTGATCCGCCCGCTGGGCTTCAGCCGCGAGATCAACGGCGTGCTCGCTGTCGAATACTATTCCGGCGAGGAATTCAGTCATGCGATCTCGCGCGCGACATACCACCTGGATGACGCGCATCTGTTCTGGCGGCTGAAGGCGCTGGCCTATTTCCTCGCCACCCAGCACGACCGGACGGCCAACGGGGTTGATATCGATTTCGATGCCGACTGCAGGTACTACAACAAGGTCACGGGCAGGCTCAGGAAAACCCACCGCATCGGGCAGTGCGACGTCGACGAGCTCTCAGCCTTGCGCGACCGCTGGCGGGACAGGCCGCGGATGTGGCAGGACCAGCAGGTCTGGCTGCACGGCGACGCGACCCCGGCGAACTTCCTGTTCGGCGACCACATGGACGTCGCGGCGATCGACCTGGAACGCATGAAGCGCGGGGACCGGATGTTCGATGTCGGGCGGGTCGCCGGTGAGCTCCAGCACGCCTTCATGAGCGCCGTCGGCGACAGGCGCCGCGCGGAGCCGTTCATCAGGCACTTCTTCTGGGAGTACAGCTGTCATTTCCCCGACCACCAGCGGACGTTCGCGTCGGTTACGGCTCGCGCACCGTACTACATGGCGCTGAACCTGCTGCGGATCGCCCGGAACGACTACATCGACCGGGATTACGGCGAGAGGCTCGTGACACAGGCGAAGAGGCTGCTTCAGGCCGCCTGAGCGCCCGATCCCGTGCCTGCCAACCGTGTCCCGTTCGGGCAGGATGCAAACATGGATATCCGAGCGGTCGCGTTCGACGTATATGGCACTCTGGTCAGGATCCAGACCGACGACGGTACGGACGAGATCTTCCGCGCCGCGGCGCACTTCCTCACCTACCAGGGCATAGACCTGTGCCGAGAGCAGGTCAGGGACCTCTATTTCAAGACCAGGTCCGAGCAGCGGCAGGCCAGTCCGGAAGAGCATCCGGAATTCGATGCCGCTGGTATCTGGCGCAGCATCATCCGGGCGCACCAGACGACCTTCACCCGGTCCCTGCCGAGGGGGAAGCTCATGCAGATGCCGTTGTTCCTGGCCGAGATGTGCCGCGGCATATCGCGTCACGAGCTGGGTCTGTACCCGCATGTCCACGAGGTGCTCGATGCCCTGCGCGGCCGCTACCCGCTCGCGCTCGTCACCGATGCGCAGAGTACATGCGTGCGCGGGGAGCTGCACAGGGTCGGCCTGCTCGGCTACTTCGACCCGATCGTCGTTTCCGGAGACCACGGGTACCGCAAGCCCGACCGGCGGCTGTTTCAGTCCGCGCTGGACGAGATGGCCGTCGCAGCCGAGAACGCGCTGTACATCGGCAACGACATGCACCGCGATATCTTCGGGGCGCGGGAAGCCGGCCTGAAGACTGTGATGTTCGACTCCGATCAGGGCAAGAAGGCCTACATGGACTGCGTGCCCGACTACACGATCACAGATCTCCGCGACCTCCTGAACATCCTCGGGATATAACCGAAACCGCCCAGACGCAGCTGCGCGAGCGCAGGATCGAGGACCTCGGCCCCGTCGGCTTCACCCGGTGTGTCGGATTGGCCGTGCAGGGTGGCCCAGGGGATGGTCAGGGTGACCAGGCGCTGACTGCTACGAGGCGCGACGCTTTCCTCGAAGAACGGGATGACGTGCCGTTGCTACGCGATGCCTTGGCCTGGCGCAGAGCCGTCCCGCCGGCGGTCAGGCGCCCTGACTCACAGCTGTCGGGCAGCCCAGGCCTGCAGGCCCTCGTCGGTGAGCAGCAGGGCGAACGCCTCGTCAGCGGCGCCGAGGAGGGGCGCGTCCGAGCCCAGCCGGGCTGGGACGATCGGCGGCGGCGGTATCGCGCGGAAGGCCATAAGCCCGTCGTGGCAGGCGGCAGTGACCTCATCGGCGGCGATGTGCAGCAGCTCGGGCCCGAGGCCGCCGACGACCACGAGGTGCGGGTCGAGGCCGTTCACGAGGCCGGCGACGCCCCGGCCGATGGAGCTGGCGACGGTCCGGATCGCGGTGAGCGCGCCGGGCTGCCCGGCACGGGCCGAGGCGAGGACCCGGCGGAGGTAGCCAACGTCGTCGGCGGGGACCCGCTGGTGCAGCAGGCGGGCCAGAGCCCGGCCGTCGAGGCTGGTGTTCCAGCAGCCCCTGGCGCCGCACCGGCAGCGTCGGGCAGGATCGCCGAACGGCATGTGCCCGAACTCGCCAGCGGCGCCGGTCGCACCCCGTATCGCACGGCCGGCCTCGACGACCGCGCCGCCGACGCCGGCGTCGAGGTGCAGATACACCATGGTGCCCGCGCCAGCGCACGCACCGTGGCGTGACTCGGCGACGCCGGCGAGAGTCGCGTCGTTGCCCGCAACGAACTCCCTGCCGGGCTCGTAGCGAGGCCACAGCACCGACAGGTCGATGCCATGCCAGCCCAGCCCCGGGGCGTGCACGAGCTTGCTGCCCGCGACCGTGCCGGGCACGGCGACCGCCGCGGCCCGCACGCGGGCGCCGAAGCGCCGGTTCACCCTGTCCAGCTCCGCGGCGACCGCGTCGAGGACGCGGCCCTGGTTGCGGTGATGCGGGCGTACCGTCGCCGCCAGTTTCGTGCCTCCGAGCTGGACTGCGGCGATCTGCCAGGTGTCATGCGTGATGGCGGCGGCGGCCACGAGCGGCCCGTCCGGGTGCGCGTACAGTGACGTCGTCGGCCTCCCGCGCCGGCCCGTGGACTGGGCCGGCTGCTCGCAGACGAGCCGGGCGGCGACAAGACGGGCGACGGCCTCGGCCGCGAAGCCGCTCGGTATCCCGATCTCGGCGGCTACCTGGGCGCGGGTCACGCCGGGGTGGCCGTGCACCGAGCGCATGATCGCGGCCTGCGCAGACGTCCGGAGTCCTGCCTTCATCTCACCGCCCATTTTATGCTCGTTCAACGAGGGTAAACTCGCGAGAGTGAGAGGGGTTCATGGCGCGGGCGGGAAACAGGCGCGGCCATGACCATGCTGCTCGCGTTCGTCACGGTGGCGGCCTGGGGTACCTGGATTCCGCTGGCCCAGCTCCTGCCCGGTGTGCCGCAGCGCTCCCGGATCTTTTACGTGACCGTCGGCAACCTCGCCGTCGCCGCGATCGCCCTCCTGGCCGGCGGTGGCCGCCTGGAGCTGGGCTGGCGGGGCTTCTGGCTGCCGCTGGCCGGCGGCGCGGTATGGACGGCGGGCAACTACTCCGCCTTCAGGGCCTCCGAGACGATCGGGCTCGCCCGCGCCGCCGGAACCTGGACGCCGCTCAACATCATCGTCGCGTTCGCCTGGGGAGCCCTGCTCTTCGGCGAGCTGGACCATTTCTCCGGCACCCGCTTCGCCATCCTGGGCGTCGCCCTCCTGGCCGTGCTGGCCGGAGTGCTCCTGATCGTCAGTTCCCAGGGCGGCCCCGCCCCCCGCCCCGTGCGCCATCCCCGAGCAGCTATGGCGGCCCGGGCCGGCCGAGCCGCGACGCGGCGGCCTGTATGGCGGGCGGTTCGTGGGGAAGCTACTTCGTTCCAGCACAGTGGGCCGCAGTACCCGCGCTAGGTCAGCAACTTCCCGCTCGCCATCGGCATCCTCGTCGCCGCCCTGGCCCTGGCCCTCCCGGCCGGTCTTCGAGCTCTGTGTCCGGCTGGGCACGCGCGGCGCCGCCCGGCCGCCATCGGCTCACGCAGCCGGCGGTCCTGCTCATCGACATCGGTCCGGCGCTTACCCTGTGGCCGCGCACTCACGGGCGGGCATCCTGTTCGGCTCGCGACCTCACCCTGCTCGGCCTCGTCGCCCGGGTGGGCACCGACCGGTTCATCGCCCAGCTCAGCCTGCTGGTCATCCCAGCATCGATGGGCCTTCCACGTGCCCAAGCCGGGAACGCCCCAGGCGAGGAAGGTGCTGGCCGGCATCCTGTCGCCGAGGCCGGCGGCTGCGTCATCGGCGCGATGCGATAGGGCCGGCCGGCGGCCCAGCTCACTTGAGCAGGTTCTGCACCTCGCGGAACTTCGGGTGCCGCGCGTCACGCAGCCACTCGAACAGCACCATCTCCGAGGTCACGATCTCCGCGCCGTGCTGCCGGGCCCGGTCGATCGCGGCGGCGCGGTCGGCCGGGTCGCGCGAGCCGACCGCGTCCGCGGCCAGCAGCACGCGATGCCCGAGCCCGAGCAACCCGAGCACCGTCTGCAGGACGCAGACGTGCGCCTCGCACCCGGCCACGACGACCTCGCGGGTCCCGGCGGGCAGCAGCGCGGAGAAGCCCGCATCCTCCGCCGCCGAGAACGTGGTCTTGGCCATCGTGGACTGCGGGTAGGCCGCCAGCGCCGGCACCGTCTTGCCCAGGCCAGCCGGGTACTGTTCGGTCGCGCGGACCGGCACGCCGAGCAGCCTGGCCGCCTCGGCCAGCCGCGCAGCCCGGTTCACCACGGCATCGCCGTCGCAGATGGCGGGCATGAGCCGCTCCTGCAGGTCGATCAGGAGCAACACGGCACCCTCGGCGGTGATCAGCACGCGATCGACGCTACTGCATCGAGCGCGGACCGCGGTCACCGTCAGGCGGGCGCCAGCGGGACGGCCTTGTGATGATGGGCCTCGAGGTAGCGGCGCGTCATCAGCAGGGCGGCGATCCCGTCCCCGACCGCGGAGCCGAGCTGCTTGGTCGACCCTGAGCGCACGTCGCCGGCGGCGAATACGCCCGGCATAGACGTCTCCATCGTGGGGCTGGTGACCAGGAACCCGCCGGCATCGCGTTGCACGCCCTCGCTCAGGAACGCAGCGTTGGGCTTGAGCCCGATGAACACGAAGGCCGCGGCGGCCGGGAATCGGAGGATCTCCTGGCTGTCCCGGTCGCGGGCCACGACGGCGGCGAACCGGCCCTGTTCGCCCTCCAGCTCCACGATGTCGACGCCGGTATGGATGAGGAACTGCGGGTCGGATCGGACCCGCTCCTGGAGCATGGGCGAGGCGGTCAGGCCGGAACGGGCGAGCACCCGGACCTTCTTGGCGAACTCGGACAGGTGCAGCCCTTCCTCAAGGGCCGAATTGCCGCCGCCGATCACGACGACCTCGTCGGCGCCCTTGATAGAAGGGTCGCGTCACAGGTCGCGCAGAAGTGGACGCCCGCGCCGATGAGTTCCTCCTCGCCGGGCACGTCGAGGCGCCGGTACGTCGAGCCGGTGGCCACGATCACCGCGTGGGAGGTGAGCTGCTGGCCGGAGGACAGCGAGGTCACCAGGTCATCGTGATCGCGTTCCACGGCGGTGACCGAGACGGCCGAGACGAGTTCCACTCTGTACCGGCGGGCCTGGGCCACGAACCGGTCGGCGAGCTCGCCGCCGGGATGCCGTCGGGGAACCCCGGGTAGTTGTCGATCCGGTCGCTGATCCCGGCCTGGCCGCCGAGGGCGCTGGCTTCTATGACTATGGCGTCGATGCCTTCCCGGGCCGCGTAGATGGCGGCCGCCAGCCCGGCGGGCCCGCCCCCGACGATGACCAGGTCGTAGGCGGACCTGGTCGGCAGCGCGGGTGAGGCCGATGCGGCGGGCCAGCGCCTCGTCGCTCGGGTTCACCTCGTGCATCCCGTCCGGGTAGACCACCGTGGGGATGATCTGCCCGCCATCCTGCAGCTCCTTGAGCCGCTCGATGGCCTCGGGCTGGGCGTCGATGTCGATATTGGTGTATCGGACCCGGTGCGCGGCCAGGAACTTCTTGACCCGCTTGCAGTGCGGGCACCACGCGGCCCCGTACACGGTCATGACCGGCTCTTTGACGCCCGTGATCATCGCCCCACCCCAGCAACCTGGATCGCCTCCTGGCTAGCGAAGGCTGCGAGCATGCTAATGCAACTGCCGGGGGCATATCGCCACGGCCCGTTCGGCCATATCGAGCCGGCGGTGGGCCCACGCCGTCAGGTCCCGGTGTCCCCGGGTTCCCCGACGACCTTCAGCGCGCGGGTGCCGCCGTCCGCCGCCTTCGGCGGCCGCGTGTCGATCGCCAGCGCGACCGCTGCCTCGCTGCTCAGCGTTAGGCCCTGCGCCCATATCCGGGCGACGGCGGGTTCGCCCAGGTGGCGGGCGGGAGCGAGGTAAGTTTCGATCCGGGCGGGCGGCAGCGGCGGTATTCCGGCCGACTCGCGCAGTGCCGTGGCGGCGGCCGCGAGCTGCACGGCCCGTTCGGCCTCCTTCTCCCGCACGGCCAGCGTGGCGAGGGCCTCGAGCCCGCGTGCGACGCCGATGCGGGTGCCGGTGGCCTGGCTGAGCTTGAGGCTCCGGGTCAGGTGGCGCCTGGCCTGCTCGACCGCGCCGAGCTCCAGGGCCACCCGCCCGAGCCCGGCCAGGCAGCGCGCGATCTCCGGCCGGGCGCCGACCTCCTCGAGGATGGACAGCGCCTCCACGTAGTGGTCGTGCGCCTCGCTCGGATGGGCACGCAGCCGGGCCAGGTCGCCGAGCCCGAGCAGGACCCGGGCCACGCCCCACCGCTGGTCGATGCGCCGCATGACGGCGACCGAGGCGCTGGCCAGCTGTTCGGCCTCTCGCAGCTTCTCCCGCCCGGGCCGCCATCGCCGCCCGGGTGCCCAGGGCGTAGCCCTCGTTCCACCCGTCACCGGCGGCTGGCTCGAGCACCACAAGCGACTTGTCCACCAGGGCAGCGGTCAGGCCGAGCATGTCGCCGGCCGGGATGTCATCGTCGGCGCAGACCTGCTCGGCCATCTCGAGTGACCAGCCGGCGAAGACCGACAGCCGCCGGAACAGGGTCCGCTCGCGCTCGGTGAGCAGCGCGTAGCTCCACTCGATCGTGGCGCGCAGGGTGCGCTGGCGCGGCGAGGCGGACCGGTCACCGGTCGTCAGCAGCGCGAACCTGTTACCCAGGCGGGCACAGATCTGGTCCACTGACAGCACCCGGACCCACGCGGCGGCCAGCTCGATCGCCAGCGGCAGGCCGTCCAGCGCGCGGCAGACCGCAGCCACGGCCAGGACGTTATCCGGGCCGACGGTGAAGTCCGGGCAGGCTGCGGCGGCCCGGGCGGCGAACAGACGGACGGCCTCGTTCTGGTTTCCGGCTTTCGCGCCGCCGCTCGTGGTCACGGACATCGCGGACAGCGGAGGCACCCGCCATACCGTCTCGCCCGCCACGCGCAGCGGCTCACGGCTCGTGATCACCAGCCTCAGTCCCGGTGAGCTCGCCAGCAGCTGCCGGGATACCTCGGCGCACGCCTCGATCAGGTGCTCGCAATTGTCCACGGCCAGCAGCAGCCGGCGGCGCCGCAGGACGCCGGCCACGGTCTCCAGCAGGAGGCGCCCGGGCTCCTCGCTGACCCCCAGGACCGCCGCGACGCGGGAGATGACCAGATCGGGCTGCCGCAGGTCGGCCAGCTCGACGAACCATGCCCCGTCGGGGAACTCAGCCGCCATCGCGGCCAGCAGCCGCAGCGCCAGCCGGGTTTTGCCGATGCCCCCGGGCCCGCACAAGGTCAGCGCCCGCGTCGAGTACACCAGGCGGCGCAGCTCATCGAGTTCGTGCTGTCGACCGATGAAGCTGTTCGGTTCTTCGGGCAGATGCGCCTGGATCTCGGCTCCTCGTTTTAGCTCTGAGCGCGGACGAACACGATCAGACTAAACCTCAGCACACGCTCAGGTCGCTGGCGACGTCGCCCCGTCGCAGTACCGTCGGATCCCGAAATAGGCTGTACTTCCGAGGTGACGCCCGTTGAGTGCCGATGCGCCGTTCACGACCCCCCATCCCGCCGCGGTACCGGGGCTGATCCGCAGCGACCCGCACGGCCCGGGAATCTCCCGCGAGCGGACCGGCGGCGGCTTCCGGTATCGCGATCCCTCCGGGGCAGATGTCACGAGTCCCGAGACGCTGCACCGTATCGGTGCCCTCGGCATCCCGCCAGCCTGGAAGGACGTCTGGATCTCTGCCGACCCGCTTGGTCACATCCAGGCCACGGGCGTCGACAGCCGGGGCCGGACCCAGTACCGCTACCACCGGATGTGGCGGGAGCAGCGCGACGCGCAGAAGTTCGCGCACATGCTCCGTTTCGCCGACGCGCTGCCGCGCTCCGGTCGGCCGTCGTGCGGCGATCTCGCCCGCCGCCACCTCGACCGCGATCGCGTGACCGCAGCGGCGGTTCGCCTTATCGACCTCGGCCTGTTCCGGATCGGCGGGGAGCGGTACGCCGAGCTCGATCACCACTACGGGGCGACGACGCTGCAGAAGCGGGACGTGAAAGTGACGCGCGGCGGCATCGTGTTCGACTACATCGCCAAGGAGGGCAAGCGCCGGACGATCACGGTCACCGACGAGGCGGTCCGGCCGTGGTGCACGCGCTGGTCCGCAGCGGGAACACCTCCGACTCGCTGTTCTGCTTCATCGATGGTGACGCCTGGCGGCCCCTTCGTTCGCATGAGGTGAGCAGCTACATCGCCACACGCGCCGGCGGTCACTTCACCGCCAAGGAATTCCGCACCTGGAACGCCACCGTGCTCATGGCCCTGCTTCTCGCGAACGCGGCTCCGGCGCCGACCGCGCGCCGCCGTAAGAGCGCCATAACCGCCGCCGTCCGCGGGGTGGCGGAGTGGCTGGGAGACACTCCGGCCGTGGCGCGTAGTTCGTACATCGACCCGCTGGTGATCACCCGGTACGAGGCCGACGGCCAGTTGCCCGCGATTCCGAGGCTGCCCGCCGTGCTGCCGGCCGCCGCGGAAGCCGAGAGCGCCGTCGCCGCGCTCCTCGCGGCGACGAGATCGGGCTAAAGAGAGATCTAAACGAACGGGACGTGGTGCTTGTCACCTGACGGGAGGCGGGGCGCCCTCCGCACTGGCGGCCAGGGTCGTGTCCCAGCCGCAGGCCACGCACGCCTGGCGGAAGGCCGACCGGGCGAACTCCAGCGCCGCCGCGTGCGGATCCGGCTCCGACCGGACGTCGTCCCAGTCCAGGACGTACTCCCCCAGGGCCGCATCCCAGCGCGCCGCGGCCGGCGACAGGGACAGGTCCGCGAAGCCGGCCGGGGCGGGGTAGGCGTAGGCGTAGAACGCCGCCTTGGGGTAGCGGGCTGTCGCCGGGCCACCAGCCGACGGCGACCTCCTGGGAGTCCATCGCGTTGCGCATGATGAAGTCCTGCGAGGGCGGGTCGGCCGGGACGCCGGAGAACAGGCTCACGGCCAGGTCGAACGAGCCCCACCACGCGTTGACCGGCGTGGAGCGCCCGCGGTAGGGCGCCCGGTAGGCGGCCAGGACCAGCGCGGCCTGGGTCGCGGCGGCGAAGTAACGGGCGACCTCGTCCGGGTCGTAGTGCGCGTGCTCGGTGTCGGCGTCCAGCGGCACGCTCCACGGGAACTTCCTGCGGCGCCGGGTCGATCTGCACCGGGCCGCCGAGCCGGCTGACGGCGGCCAGAACCTCCCGCGTCACCTCGCCGACCGGCCGGTCCGGGGTCAGCGCGACCTGGTCCGACGACCCGGCGCTGTGCTCGACCACCGCCTGGTGGCGGTGCAGGTCGAGCGCGACGACCAGCGCGCCCGAGCCATCGGGCGCGGGCAGCGGCGCCGTCTCCCAGCCGCGCGCCGTCAGGCGCAGGGCCGCGTGCTGCAACTGGGGCTCGGGCGGCGCCAGCTTGGCCGCCAGCTTGCCGAGGACCTGGGTGTGGGCGTGGAGCGTGTCGCATGTCGCGCGCCACTCGTCATACGAAACCGCCGGCCAGGCTGAGACCATAGGTGGCAGGCTACCGGGGCCATTGCCGCGCGCCTGACCCGGCCCCGATAGGTTCGGCTGACGTGGAGGAGAACCCATGGTGATGCCGCTGGCGGCCGCATGGTGGCCGCGGTGATCGGCGGCCTGCTCGTGCTCGTGTCGGTGTCCAGCGTCACCGGGACGCTGATCGTGTCCCGCTCGGTCAGCAGCCGCCTGACAGGGTGGGTGGACCGGGCCGTCGACTGGGCCTACCAGCTGGTACTGAAGCACACGGTCGCGATTACCGGCAGCGCGACCGGTTGCTCGCCACCCAGGCGGCGGCGCTCCTGCTGGCCCAGCTCGCGGCGTGGCTCATCGTCGCGTACGTCGGGTTCGCGTTGCTGTTGTGGCCGTTCGCCAGCCGCGGCGTGGTGTCCGCCTTCGTCGACGCCGGGTCTTCGCTGTTCACCCTGGGCTTCGCCGTGCCCTCCGGGGCGGTGCCGGCGGTGATCGTGTTCCTGGCCGCGGCGACCGGCCTGGTGATCCTCACGCTGCAGATCGCCTACCTGCCGACCCTGTACGCGGCGTTCAACCGCCGGGAGACCGAGGTGGCGCTGCTCAACGCGCGGGGCGGCTTCCCGGCCTGGGGCCCGGAACTGCTGGCGCGCACCCATTACGCGCTGGGATCGGGGATGTCGACCCTGGACACGATGCCGGACCTGTACGCCCAGTGGGAACGCTGGGCCTCCGACGTCGCCGAGAGCCACACCACCTACCTGCCGCTGGTGCGGTTCCGCTCCCCGCAGGCCTTGTCATCCTGGGTGACTTCGCTGCTGTCGGTCCTGGACTCGGCCGCGCTGTTCCTGGCGCTGTCCCCCAAGGCCGCGCCGGAGGTCCCGGCGCGGCTGTGCCTGCGCAGCGGATTCTCGTGCTTCAACCGGATCGCCCGGGCCATGGGCTTCGACATCCCCGACGAGGCCGACCCGGAAGCCGGGATCAGCCTGACCTACGGCGAGTTTCTCGAGGCCGTGGAGCGGATGCGCGAGGTCGACTTCCCGATCGAGCGCGAACCCGCGCAGGCCTGGCCGGACTTCGTCGGGTGGCGGGTCAACTACGAGCAGGCCGCCTACGTGATAGCCGCCGCCGTCTACGCCGTCCCGGCCAAGTGGTCGGGTCCGCGCCGGCACATTCTGACGGAGATCCCGCCCGTCCGCCCAGGCCGCGGCCGCCCGCCCAAGTAGGCGGCCGCCTAACCGGGCCCTCCGGTCCGGGTTACTTCTGCCCGGCGGGCTCGGGCTTGGGCCCGGGCTCGGGCTGGCTGGCGGGCCCGGCCTTCGCCTGCTGGTTCCAGTCCCGCCAGATGAGCCGGTGCACCGGGATCCACCTCGGGATGTCACGCAGGCCCGGGATGAACGGGATGAACAGCAGCAGCAGCGTGGCGGCGCCGGTCATGTAGATGGCGATCAGGTCGGCGTTGGCCGAGTTGCGCCAGCCGGGAACGTGGTACCACAGCTGGTACAGCCACAGCCAAGGCTGGCCGGGGTAGCTGCCGGTCTCGTTCATCACGCCCCACTGGTCGCCGGTCAGGTTATCGGCGGCGGCCAGGTTGGCGTAATACTGACCGTCCTTGATGAACAGCAGCGGCTTGGTGAAGTCGGTGCCGTAGAACTGCCCGCTGGGCGAGCAGGTCGGTGTCGATCGAGCCGCTCTGGGCCAGGGCCAGCTCGGCGGCGAGCATGGCCGGGACCGGCCCGTCATTGGCGCTCGGGACCACCGGCACCCCGTTGACGAACTTGACCTTGGCCACCGCCTTGAGGTAGTTGGTCGCCCACGTGTTCTGCTGGTTGGCGGGAAGCGGCGTTGTAGACGGCCAGCGCGGCCTTCACCGCCGGGTTGAGGGCGGCGGCCTGGGTCAGCGGCGTGATCACGAAGTCCTGCGCCGCGTCGATGGGCTGCCGCACGCCGGCCCAGTTCGCCGGGGCGAACCATTCGCTCTGCGGGGTTCCGTTGGTGTTGTACGGAGGCCCGTAGCTCCCGGTCAGGCTGGTGCCGTTCAGTTCGCTGGCGGCGGTGGCGAGGAAGTCGGCGGGGGCGACCTTCGCCCACGAGGCCACGGTGACCGGCGGTACGTCCGGCGAGGACAGCAGGCCGGCCAGGGCGAAGGTCAGCGCCAGCGCGATCACGACCGCGATGGTGCCTTCCTTCAGGATGTCGTACCGCTTGGTCGGGCCACGCCACGCCGCCCGGTCGGCGGCACGGTCGGCTCGCCGCTGCCGCCAGGTCGGCCGGGTCGCGGGCAGCGGGTGGCTGACGCCGCGCTTGCGGACCAGCAGCACGTGCGCGCCGATCAGCGCGACGAGCAGGATCGGCAGGAGCACGATGTGCCACATCAGCATCTGGCCGAAGTTCATCAGGTTGAAGAACGCCCCGATTCCGACCGCGTTGAACGCGTCCTTGCCGTTGGTGGCGATCCACTGGGAGTCGAGGTTCTGCTGGGACAGGTAACCGGTGAAGCACGTCACGATCGAGGCGAGGAAGGCGACCACGCCGGTGATCCAGGTCATGGCCCGGCGGCCACGCCAGGCGGCCATCCAGAACTTGCCCCACAGGTGGATGACCAGCAGCGCCATGAACAGCTCGACGCTCCACAGGTGCAGGCTGTTGAAGAAGTGCCCGACCGGGTTGGTGTGCCACCAGTCGGGGCCGCCCAGCGCGAGGGCACCGCCGCTCGCCAGCACGACCGCGAGAGCGGCCAGGGACGCGACGCCGAACAGTACACCCAGGAGCTCACGTAGGCGGGCTGGCGATCGGGCAGCAGCTTCTTCGGCGGGAACGCGCGGATCGCCGAGCGGCGCGCCCGCGCGGTCCACATCCGCTCATCCCCCTGCTCCGCTTGGTAGCCGGGGGTCTGCCTCCGGTTCGGCCACCTCCTCCGGCGGCAGATTCGGACGGTGGCGCCCGGGGAACGGCAGCAGCAGCGCGGCGCCGAAGATAACGACCATTACCGCGATAAGCACGAGGTTCGCCACTGAAATGGTGAAAATGTTCCAGTTCAGGTATGAACCTGGCTGATTCAGATCGATGGCCGCGGGAGCTTGTCCCGCCAGGGCTGTGATAGACAACGGTGCCTCCGGGAGGGGAACGGGGCAAAGCTGATGACCTTAGATTGCTCGTCCGCCGAAGGCGCTCTGTAGTGAGGTGGGTCACCCGGTTTTGGGACCATGGTCCCGACCTTTCGAACCAATTTTTCTCCGAACGGGCCGTGGTGCTCGCCCCCCGGACCGGCGGGACGCGTCAGCGCAGCTTGCGCAGGAACGGGTCCTGCGGCTGGAAGGGCCTCACCTTGATCCGCGCGTCCACCACGAATACCCCGTCCGGCCGGGCCATGACCGGGTTGAGGTCCAGCTCGGTGACCTCGGGCAGGTCGTCGGCCAGCCGTGACACGCGGAGCAGCAGGTCGCGCAGCGCAACCAGGTCGGCTGCGTGGCCCCCCGGGGGTCTGGGTCGTCCCCCGGGCCAACAGGCCGCGCAGCAGGAGCGGCACGGAGCGGATTGAGTGGATCAGCTTGTCCGCGTCGGTGTCGGTCAGCGGCGTGAGCCGGGCCGCGTGGTCGGCGAGGACGTCGCGTGGCCACGCCGCCGAGCCCGAACACCACCAGCGAGCCGAACATGTGATCGTCGGCCACCCCGACGATCACCTCGGTGCCATCGGCGATCATGGGCTGGACCAGGACCTGGCGCTGCCGCTCGCCGAACCGTTCGTGGAGCCTGTGGTAGGCGCCGCGCACGTCGGCCTCGGTACGCAGGTCGAGCTCGACCGCGCCCGCGTCGGTCTTGTGGAGGAGCCCAGGCACGTCGGCCTTGAGCACCACCGGGCCCGCCACGGCTTCGAAGGCGCTGACCGCCTCGTCCTCGCTCCGGGCCGGAGTGAGCTCGGCCAGCGGGATACCGTAGCACCGCAGCAACTCCGCCGTCTTGTCAGGCGGCATCCAGCCGCCGCCGAGCGTGGCGCGGAAGAACCCGCGTACCAGTGTGCGGGCGTCCTCGGTCCTGACGTCGGGGAAGGTGGGCACCTGGCCGCGCGGCTCGGTGCGCCAGGCCCCGTACTTGGCCGCGCGGGCCATGGCGTCGGCCGCCGCCTCCGGATAGGCGTAGGCGGGGATGCGGCCGTCGCCCTCCGCGCGCGGGAGCATGCAGATGGATTCTGTCTGGCCGAGGAGGACGGCGGCCAGCGGGACGCGGATACCGTCGGCTGCGCCTGCTGGATGGCCGCGACCAGGTTGCCGGTGGCGGCGGTCGGCAGCACCAGCGCGATCATCGCATCCACCTCGTCATCCGCGGCGATGAGCTCGAGGCACTGCCGGAAGTTCTCGGTCGAGATCGCGGCCGTGGTGTCGACCGGACCGTCGACCGCGCCGGTGTCCGGCACGAGCGTGCGGAGCCGCCGGCTGGTCAGGCCGCGCGGACGGTGCACGGCCAGGCCGCGGTCGGTGCACGCATCCGCGGCGAGCACCCCGGCGCCGCCGACGTTGGACACGATGGCGACCGTGCCGCCCGCCGGGATCGGCTGGCTGGCGAGCAGCGCGGCGGTCTCGACCAGTTCCCCGAGGCCGGGGGTGGTGATGACGCCGGCCTGCTCGCAACAGGGCTTCCCTTGTTGCTATTGGCGTGGCCACGGCCGCGGTATGCGAGGCCGCCGCCCCCGCGATAGCCCCGCGCACCTCCCCTGCCCCCTTCCTTTACCGCAGAGCGCCCGGCGTCCACGGCCAGGACGGGCATGCTGGCGCTCACCCGGCGGGCCGTCCGGGCGAACTTGCGCGGGTTGCCGAACGACTCGATGTACAGCACGGCGAGCTTGGTGACGCCGTCGTGTTCCCACCACATCAGCATGTCGTTGCTCGATACGTCGAGCTTGTTGCCCACCGACGCGAAGGAGGAGATCCCGATGCCGAGCCGGGACAGCTGATCGACCATGGCGACGCCCAGGCCGCCGGACTGCATGACCAGCCCGGCCGCGCCGGGCCGGGGGTGCCGGGCGGCGAATGTGGCGTCCAGGCCGATGGCAGGCACGGCCACGCCGAAGCAGTTCGGGCCGACCAGCCGCATGCCGTTCCGGCGGCATACCGCCAGCAGGTCGGCGCAGGCGGCGGCGTCGAGCCCGGACGCGATCACCACCAGGGACCGCACGCCACGCTGGCCGCATTGCTCGGCCACGTCCAGGACCGCCGCGGCCGGGACCGCGATCACGGCCAGGTCGGCCGGCTCGGGCAGGTCGAGCACCGAGGACAGGCAGTGCTCGCCGCTGATCTGCCGGGCGCGCGGGTTGACCACGTAGAGCCGGCCGGCGTACCCGCCGGTGCGGATGTTGTCCAGGATCGCCCGGCCCACCGTGCCCCGCCGTCGGCTCGCGCCGATGACGACGACCGACTCCGGGGCCAGCACATGCCGCAGGCTGGCGGTATCCGCGCGGCGTTCCCGCTCGGCCACGGCGTTCAGGTAACTGTCCAGGGCGGTGCCGCCGCCGCCCTCGCTGGGCAGGGGAATGGTCATCTCCATGAGCCCGTCCTCGTAGTGACGCTGAACCGGCAGGCCGGCGTCGGCGAACACCTGGAGCATGGGGGCGTTCTCGGAGAGGGTCTGCGCAGTGAACACGGTGATCTGGTGGCCCCTGGCGTACGAGACCAGATGCTCCAGCAGCAAGGTGGCGATGCCGCGGTGGTGCATGTGATCGGCTACCGCGAAAGCGATCTCGGCCACGCTGCCCGGTTCGGCTGGCTCCGGCGGGCACATCGTAGCTGGCGCAGCCCACCACCTCATCGGCCGACAGCGCCAGCAGCGCCACATGGCCAGGCCTAGGCGGGCGTGTGATCCGCCGCGCCTCGGTCTCGGCCGCCAGCCTGCTGATGTTGAAGAACCGCATGTAGGTGTTGTCCGGAGACATCGCCTCGTGCATGGCCTTGACCGCGTCGAAGTCGGCCGGGCCGGCTGGGCGGATCTCGATCGTGCTGCCGTCGGCCAGTAGCGCGTACGCCTGCCCGACGGCCTGGGCCATGCTCATGCCAGTTCCCCCTGCTGCTTGCGAGTCAGAAGTAAAGGCCTGCGACCGACCGCTCGGGCGGCGGGTAGGCGAGCTCATCGCGGACCGCTACCACACCCTGGACGTGCCGGATCCTGGTCACCAGCTTGCGGCCCAGTTCCGCGGTCTCCGGGTTGCCGTGGACGGTCACAACGCCGTCGGCCACCGCCACCGTGAACATGGCCGGGTCGACGAGGAACTCGCGCAGGATGACGTCGTTGACGACCTCGGCGTGGATCTCCTCGTCCGTGCGGTCGAAGACGGCCAGCACGTCGGCTCGGCTGACGATACCGACCAGATAGCCGCCCGCGTCGACCACGGGAAGCCGCTTGACCTGGAGGGTGTACATCAGCCGGGCGGCGTGCTCGACCGAATCCTCGGGCCGGACCGTCACCGCCGGGTGCGTCATCAGATCGCCCGCGGTGAGGCCCTCGGACTTCTTGTAGTCCTTGTGATGCAGGATTCCGGTGACGGCGGCCGGGATCCCGGCGTAGTCGCCGGCCAGCGCCTCCTTGGCCAGCAGGTCAGCCTCGGACACGACGCCGATCACCCTGCGGTTCTCGTCGATGACGGGGAACGCGCTCACCCGGTACTGGCGGAGCCGGGCGGCCATCTCCTTGAAGGAGGCATCCCGACGCACCGCCACCACCTCACCGGTCATGACGTCCTTGACCTTTGCGTTCATCGTTGTTCTCCTTTCCCGGTGCTGGTGCTGGGCGTCAGTCGACCGGGAACCTGGCCAGGATGTCGAACTTGCCGCCAGGCGGCTCGGGAGGCGGGTAGCTGAAACGGTCGCGCACGGCCACCACGCCCCGGACGTGCCGGGCCTGCTGCACGATCTCGTGGCCGACCGTACTGGTCTGCGGCACGCCGGACAGGGTCACGACCCCGTGCTCGACCGTCACGTGCAGAGCCTTCGGGTCAACGAGAAACTCGTTCAGCATTATGTCGTCGCTGATCTCCTTGAAGATTTCCTTGTCAGAACGGTCGAAGACGGCCAGCAGGTCGGCTCGGCTGACGATGCCGACCAGGTGACCGTTCGCGTCGACCACGGGAAGCCGCTTGACCTTGCGGGTGTACATCAGCCGGGCCGCCCGCTCCAACGTGTCGTCGGGGGCGACGATCACCGGCGGGCTCGTCATCAGGTCTCCCGCGGTTATCCCGCGGGCCTTCTCCTGCTCCTTGCGGCGCAGCAGGCCGGTGATCATCCCCGGCATCCCCTCCGGCTCGGAGTTCAGGGCCTCCTTGGTCAGCATGTCGGCCTCCGAGACCACGCCGATCACCTTCCCGTCGTCGTCCAGGACGGGGAAGGCGCTGACCCGGTGATCGAGCAAGGCGGCAGCCATGGTCCGGAAGGAGGCGTCCTTCTTGATCCAGACGACGCGGGTGGTCATGACGTCCTTGACGGTTAGCTCCATCATTAACACCCCTTCCGCTCGCATCGCTGCCTCCAAGCCCATTAGCCTCCACTACCAGCCTCGTCATAAGGGACGGCCAACGGCAGGGCCGAAGGTCCATTCCGGCTGGGTTGAAGGTCATCGTCCCGACACATGCCGATAGGGTCTTGACTAGAGCCGCACCCGGGAAGGATCAGTCATGGCTGACCGTGTCATCGAGGAGCTGGACGAGGCCGAGAGCCTGCGGCTGATAGAGCCAGGCGGAATCGGCCGCATCGCCTACGCCAGCCGGTTCGGCCCGGCCGTGCTGCCGGTGAACTACAAGTGGCACGAGGGCGCGATCGTGTTCCGGACCACCCGGCACAGCCCCCTGGACGAGGACCTGCAGACCGGGATCACGGGCGGAGATTACATGGTGGCGTTCGAGATCGATGATATCGACGCCCCCGGGCGGCAGGGCTGGAGCGTGCTCATCCAGGGGCCCGCGCACCACGTGGAGGGCGAAGCCGAACGTCAGGCCGCCGCGCAGGCAGGCGTCGAGCCATGGCCCGCTGGGGAGCGGGAACTGTTCCTGCGGATCGTCCCGCACCGCGTCACCGGCCGCCGTATCAAGCCCGCCTAGCCGCCATCGCATACGACCCCGCCAGCGGGCCTGCTCCCCGCGATCAGGCGGCCTTGCGCTCGGGCTCCTTCATGTCCGCCATCTGCTGCGGCGGCGATGCCGTCGCGGCACCGGCCTCGCGGTGCCGCGGCTCGCGGGCGGCCACGAACACCGCGCCGAGCCAGATGGCCAGGCACAGAACGGCGACGACGGCGATGAGGGTCAGCTGGCCCGCGGAAAGCGCCGAGTTCGGGTACATGTCGGTCTCCTCTTGACTGCCTGCGCTCATTCCACGGGCAGCCGGGCCTCGCGAGGTACCGGCACAACGGCCCGAGCATCGGGGCCGAACGTCCTTTCCTGTTGAAGTCAGCCGGGGTCACGTGCGGCTGAACTGCAGGCCCGCGAAGTCGCCCGAATTGTGCCATTGACGGATATAGCGGAAATAGGCTGGGGCGCCCTGGTGGTACCCGCCGCCCAGCGGGAATAGCCACTGGGCCCGGGCACCGCCGGTACTCGGCATTCGGCTAGCTGGCACCCGGTGTTTGCCGCCCGGTTACCGAGGTGGGCCGTATCCGGATCCAGAAGGGACGCTCGACGGCGGTGACCCACGGGCGCAAGCTAAGGCGGTTCAGGCGCTGGATCTCAGCCTCGTCGTAGATGGCCTGGGCGCGGCCGTTTACCAGGACGCTCCATCCGGAGTTGGCTCGTTCGTCATATCCGTCTGCCTCGAATGCCACCAGATCGTGTCCTTCGGCCGCGGACAACTTCGACCCGTGCGCCGTGCGGAAGACTGGGTCCTGGCCGTCCACAACATGGTTGACCGGCAGGACGATGATCTCGCCATCGGCGAGAAAGCTGACCCGTCCGACAGGGACCGCGGCCAGGAGGTGGAGGCAGACTTCGAACGGCAATATCTCGAGCCCTGCGTGATCGGTTGGGTATCGTGACATTTTCGTGCTCCGCTGACGTCGGCCGCAGACGGCCCGGCGGGGCCAGGCGGCGCCCCCGAATGGCATCGGATGCTGCATCCGACGCTGGCCCGCCGCCGCAGGCACTGGCAACGGGCTGAGGTCCCGGGAAACCGGGCCTTTGGGCCCACGGCGCGAGGCCAGGCCCTTCCTGTGGCCCAGTTGGAGGGGTTTCCGTGCTGAGCCGCGTTCGCAGCCCGCTTGCAAGACACGGTTGACCTGGACTCGGTCCGTGATGACCTGGCCAGTGTCGTGCACCAGGCCCTGGAACCCGCCCACGTATCGGTATGGATCAGCCAACGCGACTGAGACCGGCTTCGATCCCCTCCCACCCCACCAGTATCCGATCCAACTGGCCGGACGACAGCCGACCTCCGAGGAGGATCAGGATCCGGCCTGGCCGGGCCCTCCTCCGTCGCCGGCCGCCGTCGCGGCATGGAAGGCCTCGAGTGCCTCCCCGGGGGTGTCGTAGCAGGCGCCGGGGTCCAGGGTCTTGGTGATGCCGTAGCGGTCAAGTTGCTGCCGCACCGGTCCGAGGACGCCGCTGACGGCGAAGCGCACATGCCGCTGACGCAGGTGTTCCACGGCCTTGGCCAGGACCGCGGACGCGGTGTAGTCGATGTCCCCGATGGCCGCGCAGTCCAGGACCATCCATCGCAGCGGGGCGCCTTCGCGTGCCAGCGCCGTAATGTCGTCCACGAGCTTGGAGGCGTTGGCGTAGTACAGGCTGGTACCGAACCGGTAGACCACCAGCCCGTCCTCAGTGCGAGCGCCCGGGGTTACCGGGCAAGGCCGCCAGTGCCCGGCCGGTGACTTCACCAAGACGCTGTTGATCGGACTGTAGCTGTGCCGCAAGTGGTCGACGATCGAGGCGACGACGGCGACTACGATGCCGTATTCGACCCCCAGGATCACCACTGCGGCCGCCGTGAGCAGGGCCACCGCGAACTCATGTCGGCGGAGGGCCAGTATGCGCCTCATCCCGGGGATGTCGATGAGCCCGGCGGCGATGAGGAAGACCACTGCCGCCAGGGCGGCATCCGGCAGGTAGGCCAGCGGCCCGGTGAACAGTGGGAGGACGATCAGGACGATGGCGGCCGTGACGAGCTGGGCCAGCTGACTGCGGCCGCCGGCGCTGTCGACCATCTCGGCCTTGGTCGGGCTGCCGTTAACCACGAACGTGCCGGAGAACGCGGCGGCGATATTGGCGGCGCCCAGGCCGATCAGGTCCGTATTCTCGCTGAATTCCTCCTCGTATTTGGCGGCGTAGGCACGGGCGGTGGCCGCGCTCTGGGCCACGATGACCACGAACATCGAAACCGCGGCGCCCAGCAGCTTGGCGGCATTGTGCCAGCCGAGGGCGGGCAGACCCAGGCTCGGCAGCCCTCTCGGGACCGGCCCGACGACCGCCACGCCATGACCGGCCAGATCCAGGGCCCGGCTCAGGGCGATCGCGATGATCACCGCGATGAGCGCTCCCGGGATCCGGCGCGCGATCCGGCGAGCCGCCAGGACGATCACGATGACTCCGGCCGACAGCGCCGCGTCCTGCCAGCGCGCGTCCGGGAGCGCGCGTGCCACCTCCACCAGCCTGGTCAGCGTCTGCTTGCTCGCGGTCGTTACCCCGAGCATGTCAGGGAGCTGTCCGGCGGCGACCTGGATGCCGACACCGGTCAGGAACCCGACCAGTACCGTGCGGGACAGGAAGTTCGCCAGGAAACCGAGCCGGGCGATCCGGGCGAGCAGCAGCATCCCTCCGGCCAGCAGAGCCGCCAGCCCGGCCAACCGGACGTATTGCTCCGATCCCGCCAAGGCCAGACCGGACAGCGCGGCGGCGAGGATGGCCGCGGTGGCCGAATCCGCGGCCACGACCAGGTGGCGAGACGAACCAAGGACGCAGAACACTGCCATCGGCAGGAGCATGGTGTACAAGCCGGTTACCAGCGGCATCCCGGCGATCTTCGCGTAGCCGAGGACCTCGGGCATGCCGAGGGCGGCCAGCGTGAGGCCGGCCAGCGCGTCGGCGGGAACCCGGGACCGCTCCACGGGCACCACGCCCCGCAGCACGGGCAGGACCCGCAGCCATCCACGCCAGCGCTGGCCGACAGACCCGGGCATCATCTCACCTCCGTCCGGCCTCCGGGAGTTCGGAATTCGTTCATCATCCCGCCGCCAGCCGTTTATTTTCAGCGTCCGGCGGTCTCGGTTCCGCGGTTCCCGGTTCGCGTCGGCGAATCAATGCCTGGGAGCGTTATGCAAAACCGACTCGCGAGTGCAGGCCTTTGGGGCCTCCGCGAGCGATCGGCGCAGGTGAGCGGCCAGCAAAGGGAAGGGGGAAGGGGAGGTGCGCAAGCTATGTGCGGAGGGGTTCTTTGCATGACGCGAACTTTTGCCCCCCGGCCCGGCTAGCAGAGTCCGCTCCGCCCTCTTCGGCGTCGTAGAGCTTGCCTGCTCTCTGACTTTCAGCGAAATCCCCGGTCAGCGCCGTGGTCAGCGCTGGCCGGGGATCGTCTGGTTGTGTCTGTCTGTAATTTTGTGATCGGTCTTGCGCCTGGGGTCATGCGACCTTGGTCTGGTCGGTGGTGCCGGTGATCACCTCGTGGGTGATCTCGGGCTTGCGGCCCAGGGTCAGGACGGCCAGCGAGCTGAGGACGGCCAGCCCGGCCAGGCCGAAGGCGATCAGGGAGGCGATGAAGGTGATCTGGGAGACCTTCCACCAGCCGTAGGCGTTCAGCAGCATGCTGCGCAGCGTCTCGCCCTTGAACACGGTGTTGACCAGGCCGGCCAGCTGGGTGTTGTTCGGCTGGGCCAGCGACTCGGCCGACAGCTGGGAGTAGGTCTTGCCCCCGCCCATGTTGATGATGTGCTGGGCGATGAAGTGGTCAGCGTAGGCCTCGGCCTGCTGCCCGGTCAGCAGCTGCTCTCCCGCGTACTGCGACACCGACGGGATCATGTTCGGGGTGATCTCGGTGCCCGCCTTCGGGTGCGCGAACGCCGACGCCGGCGGGAAGTAGATCTGCTGCGCGGAAAGCTGGTTCTGGACCGTGTTGTGCACGTATGTCGACCCCCACAGCAGCAGCCCGCCGGCCACCGCCAGCAGTACCGCGGCGGCGAAACCCGCGATGGCGAGGGTGAAATGAGAGTTGCGGCGCATCGTAAATGCCTCCTCTGGACTGCGGCCCGGGGTTCCCGGCCCGCCTTTATTGACCTTTCAACAAGAAGTCTCGCGCCCAGCCCCCGGCCAGCGGCACGGCCGGACGTCATCAGCACATCAGGACCTCAGTCCCTTTCCTTCGGTCCTTTTTTCAGGCCCCTCGCGGTGATGGGCGAGCAGGGGTTCAGGCGGTTTCGGCTGGCCCAGGCGGCGATATCTGGCCGGACCGGCTCACGACCTCGACCACGCCGTCGATCTCCCAGATCAGCCTGAGCGCGGCCGACATGGGATCCTGAGGCCGGCCCGGCCCTGGGAGCGCGGACCGGGTCACGCCGGCGAGGGTCACGACTCCGTGGCGCACCGTCACGATGATCCCTCTGGGGTCCGCGAGCGGGATCGCGTCGAGAACCTGCCGGACGTCGTGACTGATGTCGGCGTCCGGGCGCAGGAAGACGCTCAGCAGGTCGCGGCGGCTGACGATGCCGATCAGCTGACGGGCCGCGCCGGTTACCGGCAGGCTCGTCACGTGGCGCGTGGTCATGACCCGCGTCGCGGCCGAGATGGTGGCGTCCGGGCGGATGGTGACCGGCGGCGTGGTCATCAGCTCGCCAGCGGTGAGCACCGCGTGCGGGGACCGCCGGACGCGGCCTCGGCGGGCGGCTGCTCTCCCCCGCCGCGCCACGGTGTCGCGCGCGGCCAGCAGTTCGGTTTCCGATACCAGGCCGACGACCTGCCAGCCGGCGACCAGCACGGGCAGGCTGCTGACCCGGTGCTCGGCCAGCAGGCGCGCTATTTCCTTGTAGGGAGTGAGCCGGTCCACCGTCACCACCGTGGTGGTCATCACGTCCTTGACCGTACGGTGACGATGGATCCAGGCCTCGGGGTAGGCATCGTCCTGAGGCATCGTGGTCGCCAGCCCACGGCGGTCAGGCGGTGGTGGCCTGCGTGGCCTCCTTCGTATCGCCGAGCCTGGTCACGACGTCGACCACGCCGTCGATATCCCAGACCAGGCGGAGCACGAGCGGAATGAGGTCGTGACCTTCACCCGGCTCAGGGTGCATCGCGCCGGCCAGGGTGACCACCCCGTGGCGCACCGTCACGACGATCTCCTTGGGGTCCGCGAGCGGGACCTCGTCGAGAACCTGCCGGACGTCGTGTGCGATGTCGGCGTCCGGGCGCAGGAAGACGCTCAGCAGGTCGCGGCGGCTGACCACGCCGATCAGCTTGCCGTCCTCGTCGACTACCGGCAGCCTCCGGATGTGGTGCGTGTTCATCAGCCGTGCCGCCGCCGGGATGGTGGCGTCAGGGCCGATGGTGATGGCCGGCGAGGTCATCAGCGTCCCGGCGGTCAGGCTCCCCTGCGGCTGCTTGTGCAGCAGCCGGCGCTGGCCGATCGAGCTGTCCATCCGGGCCCGGCGGCTTGTCTCGTCCTCCGCGGCGAGCAGGTCGGCTTCGCTCACCACGCCAGCGACCTCGCGTCCCATCTTCAGCACTGGCATCCCGCTGATGCGGTGCTCGGTGAGCAGCCGGTCGATTTCCTGGTACGGGGTGATCCGGTCGACCGTGACCACGGAGGTCGTCATCACGTCGCTCACCTTCCGGGCCCACCGGCGGTGCCGCGGCTCGTCGCCATGACGGTCCGGCTGCGGACGGGCGGGTACCTTGGCCGGGGCGGTATGCGGTGATTGCTCGTTCAGGTGCTCCTCGACCGTGTCCAGTGCACGGGCCACGTCAGAGCGGGTGGCCCTGCCGTGCAGGGACTCGTAGTAAGCGGCACCGAGGTGGCGGAGCATGGCATCGAGGTAGATGTCGGCGCGCGTCATCATGCTCACTTCCTAACTTCACTCTATAGTAGCGGCCGGGCCACCTGCTGAACCGCGGCTTCCGGGGCGGTCAGGAGGTGGTGGCCGGCGATGATGCTTGGTCGGTGGGTAGTTGTCGGTTGGCTGTGTTGGGGTCACGTGTGCGTGACCGGACCTTTCAACAAGAAGTCTCGCGCCCAGCCCCCGGCCAGCGGCACGGCCGGACGTCACCAGCACGCCAGGACCTCAGTCACCGTTAGCGGGAGCCCTACCGCCGGGGCTCCACCGGGCCCCGGTGGCCATCCACTCCGCGTCCCACCGGGCCAGCCTGCGCCGGTACATCGCCCAGTGGCCTGCCAGGCCGATGGCGATCAGTGTGACGGCGAGGGCGACGACGGCGAGCACTCGGGCCATGTTGGTCCGCCCCACGACCTGGCTGAGCTCAAGCGGGGAATCGGTGGGCTGACCCGCCTGGTTGACCCAGACCATGACCGTGCTGCCCACTGCTGCGCCGCTGAGGACGAAAACCTGCCCGGTGCGCACCTGCCCGTCCGGGGCCTTCCACCGGGCCTGGGCTTCTGCTCCGCCTTCGCTGACGCCCCAGGGCGTCGCCGCCTGCAGCAAGGTGGCCCGGACCTCGTGGGTGGCGGTCTGCTGGGCTTGCATTTCCCGGACGGACGTGGCGTAGGTCCAGCTTCCCGCGGCGTGGGCGGCGAACGGGGCACCGGCCAGGAAGGCGGCCAGCAGCGCGCCCAGCATGGCGGTCTCGGCCCGGTCCGATCCGCGCCGCAGCGGATTGCGGTCGGGCCGCAGCCCGCGCAGCACTCTGCCCAGCCGGGTGCTCCTGGGGCTTGTGTGATGCCCGGGGCTACGCCACGCTCGCATTGATCTCACCTCATCCGATCAGCACGGTGTGCGTGTCCACCATCCAGTGCCGCCGCATGGGCAGCCAGGGGCCGATCTCCCGGCTGATCGGGACCTTGTACCTGTCTGGTCCCGGCCAAAAGGCCAATGGTCCCGGTCTTTGGTGCCCATTGGCGCTACTGGGGCCGGCTGGGCTCGGCCAGGCTGCTGACGGAAACCCATGAGGAGGAAGCTCACATGACTGTCAGAGTAGGAATCAACGGCTTCGGCCGGATCGGGCGCTCGTTCACGCGCCTGGCGCTGGAGCGCACCGACCTGCAGGTGGTAGCGGTCAACGACATCACCGACGCCAGGACGCTGGCGCACCTGCTGGCCTTCGACTCCACCTACGGCCGGCTCGGCCGGACGGTGGAGCACACGGATGACGCGCTGATCGTCGCGGGGGATCCCATCCCCGTGCTGTCCGAGCGCGACCCGGCCGCGATCGACTGGGCCAAGTTCGGCGCGGACCTGGTCATCGAGTCCACTGGCAAGTTCCGCACCCGGGACGGCGCGGCCCTGCACCTCAAGGGCGGCGCGCGGAAGGTGCTGATCTCGGCTCCGGGTAAGGGCGTCGACCTCACGGTCGTGATCGGGGTCAACGACGGCGCCTACGACCCGGCCCGGCATGACGTGATCTCCAACGCGTCCTGCACGACCAACTGCGTGGCCCCGATGGTCAAGGTGCTGCACGACGCGTTCGGCGTGGTGCAGGGGTTCATGACCACGGTGCACGCCTACACCGGGGATCAGATGCTCCTCGACGGCCCGCACAAGGACCTGCGGCGCGCCCGGTCGGCGGCGGTCAACATCGTACCGACCACGACCGGCGCGGCCCGGGCCACCGGCGAGGTCATCCCGGCCGTGGCCGGGAAGCTGGACGGCGTGGCCCTTCGCGTCCCGGTGGAGGACGGCTCGCTGACCGACCTCGCCGTGGTGCTCAGCCAGGACGTCACCGCCGAGGAGGTGAACCGGGCGTTCGCCACCGCGGCGTTCGACCCGAAGAGCCCGCTGGGCGGCATCCTGCGCTACAGCACCGATCCCATCGTCTCCCGCGACATCATCGGCGACTCCGCGTCGTGCGTGTTCGACTCGGCGCTGACCCAGGCATCGGGGCGGCTGGTCAAGGTGTTCGGCTGGTACGACAACGAGTGGGGTTACACCTGCCGGCTGGCCGACCTGGCCGCTCTGGTCGGCGGGCAGCTGTAGCTGTCATCCGGTTAACACCAGCGGGGCCGCCCCTGGGGGGCGGCCCCGCTGGTGCTGTGAGCGGGAGGGTCAGCGGCTCTCGATCCGGCGGCCGGTGATCGTGTCCGGGATGATGCGCACGTAAACCTCACGGTCACCGCCGGGCCACGGCCATAGCGTGGTGTCGCGCCGGATGTTCTGGAGCTCGGCCGGGTGCGCGACGCGGTGCGCCATGCCGCGCACCAGGACGCTCCAGCCCTGGCAGAGCGCCTCGTCGATGTGGTCCACCTCGAACGCGACCTGCTCGTCCGAGTGGCCATCGATCATGGTGCCCTCGCCCGTCCTGATGACGATGGTGCCCGCCACCATGGCGAAGTTGACCGGAAGGACGACCGGACCCGAGGTCGTGCCGAACCCGATCCGGCCGATACCGCCCGCCGCGATCAGCCGATGGCACTCGACCGGCATGAGCTTGGTGATCACAGGAGGGTCGGGCCATGCGGCCGTATCCGGGCGGCAGCTGAGCCCCCGCGCCCAGCAGGGCGGCCGGCGTGGTCTGCAGCGCGGCAGCGAGCCGGCGCAGCGCAGCGGCGTCAGGCCGGGCCGGGTATCGCTCCACGTATTCCAGGTACCGCAGGCTCATCCCGGCCCGGGCGGCCACCTGCGCCTTGCTCAGGTGGAGTTCGGCGCGTCGCTGTAGGACCCGCTTGCTGAGGTCACCCGGATCGGGTGGCGACGGCCACGCCCATTCGCTTCGCGGTGATTCGTCGTCCTCGTCCAGCCCCGCAGGCTTCCTGGGTATGTAGCTCACGCTCATCGGGATCACGGCGCCGCCTACCGGGCCCGGGCCGGCCGGCGCCGCTTCACCTCCTCGGTTCTCTCAGCTATCAGGTGGGGCTGTCGCCCGCATACCGTCAGCCTCAGCGGGATGCAGCCCCGCGGCGAGTGGCCTCCGGCATCTCCGGCCGGGACGTTGGTCCATCAGACGGCGCCGCGCTTTGCCGCATCCCGCCGTGGCCCATGGTCCGGCTGGCGAGTGACTAAAGGCACTATCCGGGGGCGCACGGCGGCGTCAAGGCTGAACCGACCGAGACCAACACTGGGCGGTGATGTCCCATGATCGAGGTCAGCGCGGCGGCTCTGGCCGCTCACCCGTTTCTTCACGGCATGTCACGTGACCAGCTAGGCGTGCTCGCCGAGGCCGCCCGTGACGTCAGCTTCCCGGCCAGGCACCGGCTTTTCGAGGACGGCGGCAACGCCACCCGGTTCTGGCTGATCCAGTCCGGTCACGTATCGCTGGACCTGCACGTCCCGGGCGAGGGCCCGGTGGTCATCGAGACCATCGGCATGGGCGAACTGCTCGGCTGGTCGTGGCTGTTCCCGCCGTACAAGTGGGCGTTCGGCGCCGTGGCCGTCACCTCCGTGGAAGCCTTCGAGTTCGACGCGACGGCAGTACGGAAACTCTGCGCCGCCGATCCCGAGCTCGGGTACGAGCTCAACCAGCGGATCACCGGGGTCCTGGCCAAGCGGCTGCAGGCCACCCGGATCAGGCTGATCGCCCGTCTGGGCCACTCGGCGGCCGTGCACTGAACTACGGCAGTTTCCGGCCAGGGTGACGGAAGGGAGGCCGGGCGATGGCAACCAAGCCAGTCGTGGTGGGAGTAGACGGATCGGAAGAGTCGCTGCTGGCCGCGGAGTGGGCCGCCCTGGAGGCCAACCGGCACGCGGCTGCCGCTCCGCATCGTGTCGGCGCCCGCGATGGTGCCGCGGATGCGCTGCCTTCCACGCGTCTCCCCGGCCACGGTCGCCAGCGTGCTGCGCGGCGCATCCGCGCGGGCCCTGAGGACGGCCGTCACCCGAGCCGAGGAAGTGGCCCCCGGCCTGGAAATCGCCACCGATCTGCTGTCGGGCCCGCCGGCCCTGGCCGTGGCCGGCAGCGGCTCGGGCGCTGCCATGCTGGTGGTCGGCGCCCGCGGGGCGGGCGGGTTCGCGGCCATGATCCTCGGCTCGGTAAGCCGATACGCCGCCCCCCGCGCGACGTGCCCGGTGATCGTGATCCGGCAGGCGAGCATGGCCGTCCACCAGGAGGTCGCCGTCGGCGTCCGCGATCCGCAGGACACCAACGAGGCGCTGACGTTCGCCTTCGAGGAGGCCACCGCGCGGCACGCCGACCTGGTGGTCGTCCACGCCTGGTACTGGTTCCCGTCCGCGCTGCGCGCCCCGGTCGATCAGGACGCGATGGACACGCCGCTCCCGATCCCGAGCAGATCTCCGACCGAGGCCTCCCGCAGCCTGTCGGCCAGCCTGAACCGATGGCGGGAGAAGTACCCTGACGTGCGGGTCCGGCACGACGTCATCCACGGCCATCCCGCCCGCGTCCTGGCCAACTACTCGGCCCGCGCCGACCTGGTCGTGATCGGCAGGCACGGCAGTCCGGGCATCGGCTCGATACAGCACGCGCTGCTCGACCACGCCCGCGGCCCGGTAGCCATCGTGCCCGTCGGCGACTAATTCATCCCATCGTCGGCCCGGTGACCTGGACAGACTGGGAGAGTCGCGCGAAGATCATGTGTGACGGCACCGCCCGCCGTCAGCTCGTCGTGTCCAGCAGCGAGCGTCCCGCGCGCCGCCTGGACGCTGTCGCTGAGGATCTTCAGATGGAGCCCGAACCTGGATCGGCGAGCCTGGAAGAGTCTTCCCTCCTGGCTTCGTTCAGCGCGGGTCACTCTCCTTTCGGCAGGCCAGGGCTAGTGGCCAGGGTTGGTCCGTTTGCCCTGGTGGCGGTCGTGGCCGAGGCGAGCCTGGCGCTGCCGCCCGGCACCCGGGTAGGTACCGCGGTCATCGTCAGCCTGGTCCTGCTGGCCGCGGTGGCCCTGGCGTTCCTGCTGCCCTGGGGCCGGCTTCCCGCCTGGGCACCCGTGCTCGTGCCCCTGGCCTGCACCGGATGGGCGCTGGCTCTCACCCTGGCCGGCGGCACCGTCTCGGGCGTGGGCCTGGTGCTGCTGATCCCGCTCATCTGGAGCGCCCTGTTCCACCGCCCATGGGAATCGGCCTGTGTCGTGGCCGCGATCGTGGCCGCCGAGATAGTCGTCTCGGTGGTCCAGTCGGCGCCGGACGCCGTCACGATCCGCCGTGCCCTGCTATGGGCGGCACTCGGCGGACTGCTCGCGGTGGCCACGCACGGCCTCCGGGACCGGATCCGCCGGTCCCAGCAGGCGACCGCCCGGCTGGAGCAACAGCTCGCCGAGTTGAGGATCGTCGAGGACAGGGATCGCCTGGCCGCCGAACTCCAGAGCAGTGTCATCCAGCGGATCTTCGCGGCCGGACTGAAACTGCAAGGCGCCCTGTCCCTGTCGCCCCGAGCCGATGTGCGGCGCCGGGTGGAGTCCTCCGTGGACGATCTCGACGACGCCATCCGCCTGCTCAGGCAGGCGATCTTCGGCCTGGAGAGCCGGCTGGACGGCGTCGGCCTGCGGCAGCAGGTGCTGCGACTGTGCGCCGACCTGTCGCCGGTACCCGAGATCACATTCGCCGGGCCGGTGGACGATGCCCTGCCCGCCGGGGCAAACGATCAGCTGCTCGACATGCTGCGGACGGCCCTCGCGCTGATCAGCCCGGATGCCGCGCAGACGTCGGTCGACCTGCGCGCCGACGACGCCCTGACCGTCGTCGTGACCGGAACCGGCCCGGACCGGCGCCCAGCCGGCAGCGACGGGCACGGGCGGGACTTCTCCCCCCTGTGCGACCGAGCGAGCCAGGCCGGCATCGCGATCGACGTCGGGCCGGCCGAGGGTGGCACGCGGCTGGCCTGGAGCGTGCCGGTTCTCGATGGCCCGCCTCCAGCCGATCGGCGCTGAGCCCACGGGGGCCGACCCGGATCGCGGCCCGAGCCGCCACAGACGAAAGTCCCCCTTGGCGGCGGCTAAGGGCTCTGACCGCCGGGCAGAAGGCGCGCCACGCTGGGAACTGGAGTCCGGGATACCACCCGGGAGCCGCTGCTTCAGCGTCGGGTCCAAGGAGAGCTCGTAATGAAGACAATCGATGACTTCGCGGTCGCAGGCCAGCGGGTACTGGTGCGTGACGACCTCAACGTGCCGCTCGACGGCGGCCGCGTCACAGACGACGGCCGGATCCGGGCCGCCCTGCCGACCCTGACCGCCCTGCTGGACCGCGACGCCAAGGTGATCGTCTGCGCTCATCTCGGCCGCCCGGCGGGCAAGCCCGACCCGAAGTACTCGCTGGCGCCGGTCGCGGCCCGCCTCGGCGAGCTGCTCGGCCGCCCGGTGAAGCTCGCCGCCGACACCACCGGCCCGTCCGCGCAGGCCGCCGTCTCGGCCCTGCCGCCCGGCGGCGTGGTCATGCTGGAGAACCTGCGGTTCGACGCGAGGGAGACCAGCAAGGACGACACGCAGCGGGGCCTGTTCGCCGACGAGCTCGCCGCGCTGGCCGACCTGTACGTCTCGGACGGGTTCGGCGTCGTGCACCGCAAGCAGGCCAGCGTCTACGACGTCGCCCTGCGCCTGCCGCACGCCGCCGGCTACCTGGTCCGGGCCGAGGTCTGCCGCGCTCCGCCGACTGACCGCGGACATCCGGCGGCCCTACGTGGTGGTGCTCGGCGGCGCGAAGGTCGAGGACAAGCTCGACGCGGTCGACGACCTGATCGGCGTGGCCGACCAGATCCTCATCGGCGGGGCCATGGCCTTCCCGTTCCTCGTCGCCCAGGGCCACAAGGTCGGGACGTCCCTGCTGGAAGCCGGACAGGTCGACCTGGCTCGCGGCTACCTGGACCGGGCCGCCCGGGCCCGCGCGGAGATCGTGCTGCCGTCCGACCTCGTCGTGGCCGCCGAACTGCGACGCCGACGCGCCGCATGAGGTCGTGGCCGCCGACGCCATCCCGGCGGACCGGATGGGGCTGGACATCGGCCCGGAGTCGGCCAGGCTGTTCGCCGCCAGCATCCGCGGGGCCGGGACGGTCTTCTGGAACGGCCCGATGGGCGTCTTCGAGCTGGCCCCGTACGCCAACGGCACCCGGGCCGTCGCCTCGGCCATGACCAGCAGCGAGGCGTTCAGCCTGCTCGGGGGCGGCGACACCGGCGCGGCCATCCACACCCTCGGCTTCCGCGACAGCGCGTTCGGCTACATCTCCACCGGCGGCGGCGCCAGCCTGGAGTTCGTCCAGGGCCGGACCCTGCCCGGCCTGGCCGTGCTGGAAGAGCCGTGAACAAGCACGGCTTTCCTTATCGCCTGATCGTGCTGCGGCACGGGCAGAGCGAATGGAATGCCGCGGGGCTGTTCACCGGCTGGGAGAACGCTCATCTGACCACGCAGGGAGAGCTCCAGGCGGCCCGGGCCGGGGCGCTGCTCGCCGAGCACGGCCTGCTCCCCGACTTCGTGCACACCTCCCTGCAGCGGCGCACGATCCGCACGGCCGACCTCGTGCTGGCGGCCGTGGACCGCGACTGGATCCCGGTATGCCGGTCCTGGCGGCTCAACGGGCGGCACTACGGGGCGCTGCAGGGCAGGAACAAGGCCGAGGTGCTCGCGCAGTACGGCGAGCAGCAGTTCACGCTGTGGCGCCGCTCTTACGACGTGCCGCCTCCCCCGCTCGATGAGGCGGCGATGTCGTCGCAGGCCGCCGACCCGCGCTATCAGGCCCTGCCGCCCGACGCGCTGCCGCGCGCCGAGTCGCTCGCGGACGTCTCGGCCCGGCTGCTGCCTTACTGGTACGACGCGATCGTCCCCGACCTGCGCTCCGGCGGATGCGTGCTCGTCGTCTCGCACGGCAACACGCTGCGGGCGCTGGTCAAGCACCTCGAGTCCATCCCGGATGACCGGATCGCCGGGCTGGAAATCCCCACCGGCATCCCGCTGGTCTACCAGCTCACGCCTGATCTGCGTCCGGACGCGCTGGGCGGTCAGTACCTCGATCCGCACGCCGCCCGCGGCGGCGTCGAGACCATCACCGTACCGGCCCAGGGCAGACCCTGAGGAGGTCCACCATGAGGAACACGCAAGACGATAAGCAGCCGCGCATCGTAGTCGGAGTGGATGGCTTCGAGTCGTCGAGGATCGCGCTGCGCTGGGCCATCCACCAGGCAAAACTAACCGGAGCGGTGGTGGAGGCGGTGACCGCCTGGCACGTCCCGGCCGGCGCCGGCTGGGTGCCGGCCACCGATATGCCCGACTACCAGGAGGACGCCCACACCGTACTCTGCGAGGCGATAACCGAGATGTGCACCCTCGACCCGGACGTCCAGGTCTGCCCGCGCGTGGCGCAAGGCCGCGCGGGACAGCTCCTCGTAGAGGCGGCCGAGGGAGCCGACCTGCTCGTGGTGGGCTCGCGGGGCCACGGCGGCCTGGCCGAGGCGATGCTCGGCTCGGTCGGCCAGTACTGCGTGCATCACGCGCCGTGCCCGGTCGTCATCATGCGCGGCAAGCACGAGGGCTAAGGCTTTAAGGACGAGCCGTGCCCGGGCCGGACTTCTGGCCCTAAAGTTCGGCCAAACCAAGCCGCGGTGCCGTCCGCCATCCAGGGCAGCTCGTACACGGCCGCGTGCACCTCGGCCAGGGCGGGGCGCGAGACGCGGTAGTGATGGCCGCACAGCAGCAGCTCTGTCTCATGCGGCCGGGCCGTGGTGGCAGGCATGACGACCAGGACGGCGGGCGGGCCTGGGCAGCAGCAGGCACGGTCGACGCCGTCGGCCTCCGACGCGCGCGAGTCGGCAGGATCGTTTCTCACCGCGGCCCGGGCGGTCCCCCCCGGTGTCATATCGCGGCGCGATCTCGCTCGCCGGTCCGGAGCCGCAGAGCGCTGTCGACCGTGGTCACCCAGATCTTGCCGTCCCCGATCGTTTCGCTCCGCGCATGCTTGGCGATGGCCTCGACTATCGTCTCGACATCGTCGTCGAGCACGACGAGGTCCAGCCGGACCTTCGGCAGCAGCGCCGCTACACGCCCGCTGGCCGGGACGGCAACCCTCCTAGCGTCCGCTAGCCGACCGTACTGCTTCCCGAAGCCCCGGACGTCGGTCACGGTCAGCCCGCCGATCCCTTCGTCGATCAAGGCCGGGATCAGTTCGTCGAGTTTCTCCGGCCTTATAATGGCGGTGATCAATTTCACGGACATTTCCGCCTTCCGCTTGAATTGCTAAATCCGGTACCGGAGATATACATATCAGCCGGCACCGCCGCATTACATGCTGCGCATACGGCGGAACTTGCGGATGTCACCCTTGCCCGCGAGCAGAGCCGCGCCTACCAGGGCAAGGCATCCGGCGGCCAGCGCCGTTCCCGTGATGTGCTTCATTGTCCAAGCCTTTCTCCTGCTCCGGGGCAGCCTCCTGCGCCCGGACCGGGACATGCAATCCCGAATCCAGACCAGAGTTACCTCCGGCCCTGGGAATCCAACAGGGCCGAAGGACCCGGACTCGGCCCTGACGCAGGTCCCGTCCGGGCATCCCGCGGACCTCAGCTGCGGCGGCCGCTCCACAGCGGGCCGGTGACCCGCCACCCGGCGTCCCAGGCGCGCAGCCGCCGACGGTCCAGGGCGCGCCGGGCCAGCGCACTCGATCCCAGCAGCAGCAGGCTCATGGCCAGGCAGGTCGTGACGGCGGCGATGCATACGTCGCCGGCGATCACGCGGTGGCCGGGCGGCGGGCCGGTGACCGCGCCGGAGGCGTCGACCCAGACCTGAACGGTGCTCCCGGCGCTCGTTCCCGCCGGGGCCAGGACCTGCCCGGACCGGCCCGGCTGGCCGGGGGGCTGCCAGCGGGCCAGCACCAGGGTCATCTGGATCGAGGTATACGGATCAGGGACCCCGGTCGGCGATGCCGGGCGGAGCAGGACGGCGGTGACCTGGTGCTCCGCCGCCTGCTGTGCGTGAGCCCGGCGCAGGGCCAGGTGGTCGACCTGCCGGCTGACGGCCAGGGTGACGATGGGCACGGCCGCCAGAAGCAGGACCAGCGTGGCCAGCCGGATCGCGGCCTCGACCCGGTCCGTGCGGCGGCGCAGCGGGTTACGGTCGAAGCCGAGCCGACGGGCGCAGCGCGCGAGGCGCGTTCCGTCGCGGCGACTCATCGTGCGCTCCTTCCGGATGGGTTCCAGGACAGCGCTTCCGGCAGCTGGTCGGTAGGGACCAAGGGCACTAAGACTGGGAAGTTCGGCCCTACACGCCGCAGCCGTTGCCGTTCCACGCTCGGCAGCGCCGGGGTCACGCAGCACGCGACCAGATAAAGGACGCATCATGATCATCCTCGCGGAAGTCGAGAAGCTCGGCCGCGTCCATACGGTCGAGCCGGTCGTACTGTCGGTATACCTGAACGTTCCGCGGTCTCCCGCGGAACTGCCAGCCCTGCCGGGCCGGGTGGACGAACTCGTCGCGGCGGCGGTGCGGAACGCGGGCCGGTCCGGGCACCTCCGCGAGGAGGACCGGCGTTCGGCGCGGGATGAGGCGGCGCGGGCCGGGCCCGATTGGCTGGGCCATCCGGTGGCCATCTTCGCCTGTGCCGAGGTCGGCTTGCTGGAGGTCATCGGACTGCCGGCGGCGCAGTCCGGCGCGTGGCCGGAGCGGGCGGTGCTGGGCCTCAGGCCGCACATCCGGCCGCTCCTGGTCGCGCTGCAGCCCTCCCCGCGGTTGGTGACGGAGATCCTGGCCGGGCCGGCGGCCGCACTGAGCACCGTCGGCCTGCAGGCCTGCCTGGCCGCGGTCAACGCCAGCGTGGCGGAAACCCTGGTGGTTCCGTACGACCGGCTGGTCCCAGGCTACGAATGCGGGCGCTGCGGCGCGCTGGGCCAGGCCGCCGACTGCTGCCCCGACTGGGGGACCGCGGCGCTGCCGGTGCCCGACCTCGTCGAGGAGATGGTCAGCCGGACACTCGAAGACGGCGGCCGGGTCCTCGTAGTTCACGATGCGCCTGGGTTACCGGCAGATCGCCGACCTAGCGTGAAGTCCCTGGTCGGGCCTCTTGTGACCATTGACCCTAGCGGTGCCGACCGCGGCGGGCTCCCATCACCGTGGGGTAACCGGAGGTGGCGAGATGCTGTTCGTTGACCGTGCGGATGCCGGACGGCACCTGGCGCAGCGGCTGCGGAACCTGCGCGGTACCGACGTAGCCGTGCTCGGCTTGGCGCGCGGCGGCGTACCGGTCGCGTACGAGGTGGCCGAGGATCTCCACGCTCCGCTGGATGTGATCGTGGTGCGCAAGCTCGGCGTTCCGTTCCAGCCGGAATACGGCTTCGGGGCGATCGGTGAAGGCGGCGTCCGGATCGTCGATGACTACGTGGTGCGGCAGAGCAGGCTGACCGGGCCGGAGATCGCGGAGGTGGAGGCCCGCGAGCGTGCCCGGCTGGACCGCCGGGTGAACCAGCTCCGCGGTGACCATCCGCCGGTGCCGCTGGCAGGCCGCACGGTGATCGTCGTCGACGACGGCATCGCTACCGGGTCGACGGCCCGCGCCGCCTGCCTGGGGGCTAGGGCGCGGGGCGCGAGCCGGGTGATCTCGCGGTCCCGGTAGGCTCGACGGAGGGAACCACGGCGCTGCGGCGTACCGCCGACGAGGTGGTGTGCCTGCACACCCCGGCGCCGTTCTTCGCGGTGGGCGAGTGGTACGGCGATTTCGGCCAGGTGACCGACGAGGAAGTAAACATCCTGCTGCGCAAGGCGGCGGTGGCCGGGCCTGACAGCACGGACCCGGACCCGGCGGAGGTCGTGCTGAACAATGGCCTCGGCGAGGGTTAGCACAGGTGCCTGGTGCTCGCTGAGCGTGAGCGCCGGCGAGCGGGGGAAGTAGGCAGGCCGATCCGCGGGAATGCTCTGATGGCGCCATTCGCCGGCGGCGCGGCCCGGTTGACCCCCGGGCTGTGCCGCCAGCTTCCCGAACGGGACGGTCGGCTCGAAGGGGATCGCGTCGAGGAACCCTGACAGGCCGATTCCCCGGTGCAGCCCGGCCTGGTTGTGCCGCTCGGCCAGGGCGTGGACGAGGAGCACGTGCTCCTGGTCCGCGTTCGCCTCAGTAAACGGAGCGTCCCACGGCCCGTGCTCCCGCAGCAGGCGCAGCATGGGCAGCGGCAGCCGGACGCCGTCCAGCATGATGCCGTACTCCACGACCATCCGCTTCTCGAGCTTCCCGCCCTCGCCGCTCACCACCGCTGTCTCCCTCTGGTCTCCCTTCTATTGTGCAGTCTCGCCAGACGTGGGGGACGCCGGAATAGGGATCGAACGGGCCGGTCTTAGACCCGCTCGAAGATGGTGGCGATGCCCTGCCCGCCGCCGATGCACAGCGTATCGAGCGCGTACCTGCCGCCGGTGCGCTGGAGTTCGTACAGTGACTTGACGACCAGGATGGCCCCGGAGGCACCGACCGGATGGCCGAGCGAGATCCCGCTGCCGTTCGGGTTGACACGCTCGGCAGGAAGGCCCAGTTCCCGGCAGACCGCCAGGGCCTGGGCCGCGAAGGCCTCGTTGACCTCGAACAGGTCGATCTCGTCGACCTTGAGACCGGTGCGGTCGAGCACCTTGCGGCTCGCGGGCACCGGGCCCATGCCCATGATCCGCGGCTCGACTCCGGCGTGACCGTACCCCACCAGTCTGCCGAGCGGGGCGAGCTGTGGCTGTTCACGAACGAGCCCGAGGCGAGCACCACGGCCGCGGCGGCTCGTTGATGCCGGAGGCGTTGCCCGCGGTGACCGTGCCGTTCTTCGCGAACGCGGGCCGCAGCTTGGCCATGTCCTCCAGGCTGACGTCCGCCCGGATGTGCTCGTCGCGGTCGACGATGGTGACCGCGCCCCTCTTGCCGGGGACCTCGATCGGGAGGATCTGCTCCTTGAAGTACCCCGCGGCGGTGGCGGCCGCGGCACGGCGGTGGCTCTCCGCGGCCAGTACGTCCTGGTCCTCCCGCGACACGTGGAAGTCGGTCGCGACGTTCTCCGCGGTCACGCCCATGTGGCAGCCGTCCCACGGATCGCTGAGCGCGGCGGTCATGGGGTCGAGCGTGACGCCGTCGCCCATCCGCTGGCCCCAGCGCGTGTAGGCAGCCAGTACGGGGCCCGGCTCATCGACTCGGCACCGCCGGCCACCGCGACCTCGCAGTCGCCCAGCATGATCGCCTGAGCGGCGGACACGATGGCCTGCATCCCGCTGCCGCACAGCCGGTTCACGGTCAGCGCCGGAGTCTCCGTGTTCAGGCCTCCGTCTATGGCCGCCACGCGGGATATGTACATATCGCGGGCTTCGGTGTGGATCACGTTGCCGAACACGACGTGACCGACATCGTCCGCACTCACGCCCGCCCGGCTGACAGCCTCGCGGACCACCTGGGCGGCCAGGTCGCAGGGCGGGATGGAGGCCAGGCCGCCGCCGTACTTGCCGATCGGGGTCCGGACGCCAGACAGGACGAATCCTCTTCCATTTTTCTCCTCACCTCAAGTGTCGAGGCCGCCGTGGACGGCCCAGCGCGGGCTTGGGGCGCCGTGTAGTTCGGTCGGTGTCGGGGTCGGCGCCCCAGGGACAGTCTGCCCGGCCGTTTCGATGCATGAACTCACGACGTTAACAGCGCCGCCACTCGCCGGCAGGGGACGATAGTCCCGGGACCAATGGCCCTAGGTCACTCCCGGCGCGCCGCGGTCTTCTGGTCATCCGGAAGGTATGGCCTTTCCTAGGCGCGTGGGGCGGCGCACGCTTAGATCAGGGCGTGCCCTGGGTCGGGATGGAGGTGGCCTGTTGGTGGACGCATCGGCGGTTCTGGCCAGCGCGGAGGACCGCGTGATCGATGAGGGGGTGGCCGCGCTGGAGCGAAGTGATCTGGCCGACGGTCGGTCACCGGGCGGGGATAAGCGCCGTGACGTGCGGCAGCTGTTCCGCCTGGTGGTGCGCTGCATGCGTGCGGGCCGCGCCGAGCCGGTCATCAGGCCGTGCGAGCAGATCGCCGCGCACGCTTACGCCGCGGGCGTGGATCTGGCCGAACTCCTGGGACCATTTAACGTCCTGGCCGAGGTGCTGTGGCGCCACCTGGCCGGCGTGCTGGCCGGTGATGAGCTGGTTCCGGCGCTCGGGCTGCTGAACACCATCGTCGGGGCGGGCAAGGACGCGATGGCCCGGACCTACGTGTCGCTGGCCGTCCGGGACCGCGACGGCCAGGGCGAGCCATCACCAGCCGACCCAGCCGCAGCCGCGGAGAGCGGGGCTGACGGCCTCGTCGCGACCGGGCTGACCGGCCGGGTCGCATCATCACCCTGCAGGACCGCCATAAGCGCAACGCCATCGGCGCCCAGCTGGCCACCGCGGCCATCGCGGCACTGGAGGACTTGCGCGGCCGGGAGGTCCGCGCGATCGTGCTGCGCGCCGCGGAGGGCATGAACGTGTGGTCCGCCGGCCACGACATCGGCGAGCTTCCGTTCGGCCGACGCGACCCGCTCGGCTACAACGACCCCCTGGAAGGCCTCATCCGCGCCGTCCGCTCCTTCCCCGCCCCCGTCGTGGCCATGGTCCACGGCACGGTCTGGGGCGGAGCGCTGGAGCTGTTCCTCAGCTGCGACCTGGCCGTCGCCGACGAGACGGCCTCCTTCGCCATCACCCCGGCCAACCTGGGACTGCCCTATAACATCACCGGCCTGTGCACTTCCTGGGACGGCTGCCCATCAACGTCATCAAGGAGATGTTCTTCACCGCCGCGCCCATCGACGCCCGCAAGGCCAAGGAATGGCTGCTCATCAACCACCTGGTCCCCTGGGACCGGCTCGAATCCTTCACCCTCGAGCTCGCCGCGACCATGGCCACCAAGTCACCGCTGGCCATCGCGGTCATCAAGGAACAGCTCCGCGTCCTGACGGACTACCAGCCCATCGCGGCGCAGGTATACGAGCGCGTCCAGGGCCTGCGGCAGCAAGCCTACGACAGCAACGACTACCTCGAAGGCCTGAACGCCTTCGTTGAGAAGCGCCAGCCCATGTTCCGGGGCACCTAGCTTCGGCTCTGCACCCGCTGGGACGCGGCGCGGGCCTGGATCGCGGTCAGGGCCACCGTATAGATGATGTCGTCGACCAGCGCGCCGCGGCTGAGGTCGTTCACCGGCTTGGCCAGGCCTTGCAGCATCGGGCCGATGCTGACGACCTGAGCGCTGCGCTGGACTGCCTTGTAAGTCGTGTTACCGGTGTCCAGGTCGGGGAAGATGAAGACGGTGGCCTGGCCGGCTACCGGGCTGCCGGGCCGTTTGGCCTGGCCGACCGAGGCGTTGGCGGCGGCGTCATACTGTAGCGGGCCGTCGACGGCCAGGCCGGGTTCGCGTTCGCGGACGATCCGGGTGGCATCGGCAACCTTGTCCACGTCGGTGCCGGCGCCGGAGATTCCGGTGCTGAAGCTGATCATCGCCACTCTTGGCTCGATGCCGAAGGCCCGTGCGGAGGCAGCGCTCTGGATGGCGATGTCGGCCAGGTCATCGGCGCTGGGCTGGGGGTTGATGGCGCAGTCCCCGTAGATGACCACTTGGTCGGGCAGGCACATGAAGAAGATCGAGGACACCAGCCGGCAGCCGGGCCTGGTGCCCAGGATCTGCAGCGCGGGACGGACGGTGGCCGCGGTGGTATGCGCCGCGCCGCAGACCAGGCCGTCGACCTCGCCCTGCCTGAGCATCATGGTGCCGACCGTGATCGGGTCGGCCAGGTGCTCGCGGGCCACCTCCACGGTCCAGCCCTTGTGCCGCCGCAGTTCCGCCAGCGGGGCGACGTAGTGCTCGGCGACGGCTCGCGGGTCCACGATGGTGACGCCGCCGGGCAGCCGCAGCCCGAGGTGCCTGGCCTGCGCGGCCACCTCGTCGGGCGCACCCAGCAGCAGGCAGCGGGCGATGCCGCGTTCGGCGCACGCGACCGCGGCCCGCACGGTACGCGGCTCGGTACCTTCGGGCAGGACCACGAGCGCGTCGGCGGCGCGGGCCTGTTCGACCAGCTGGTACCGGAACGCGGCGGGGCTGAACCGCCGCGGCCGGGACGTGCTGGTCAGCGACCCCAGCCAGGACGGATCGAGCGCGTCGGCGATAGTGTCCGTCACGCCCTCAATCCGTTCCAGGTCGTCGGTGGGCAGGCCCGGGTCGAGGTCCCACACCCGGGTCGCGGTCTGGTAGCTGTCGGACTTGACGAGCAGGACGGGCAGGCCGGCGGCCGCGGTGGCCCGGGTGAGCTGGCTGACCTGCGGATCGGGCGCGGTCCCCGCGCTCAGCAGCAGGGCGGCCAGGTGGGTTCCGCTCAGCTCGGCCAGGTAGGCGGCCATGATGATTTCGTGCCGGTCGCCGGGGACCACGACAAGCCGACCGGTGTCCAGGGCGTGGATGCCGCCCGGGATGCCCTGCGCCATCACTGCCACGTCCTTGATCCGCCGGGACAGATCGCCTTCGTGCAGGACTTCCGGGCGAAGTTCGCGGACCAGGTCACGGACCCGCGGCCACGTTAGCTCGGGGCGATGCGGCACTGCCGCGATGAGGCGGAGCTTGTGCATAGCCAGGGCGCCCCGCAGTCCGGCGGTCGCGGCGGTATCGGCCCCGGGCAGGCCGTGGACCACGCAACCCACGACTCTCGCCTGCTCGCCGGAGACGTATCCGCGGGCCGCGATCGCGAACTGCTCGGCCAGGGCGTCTGCGTCAGCATCCGCGGGCCAGCTGTCGGCCAGCAGGACGTCGGCATCCAGCGCCCGGGCCAGCGCCTGGTTCAGCGAACTGGCGTACAGCCCCGAGGGCCCCGCACTGAGCCCCTCGACCACCACCACATCCGACCGCTCGTAGATCGGCTCCCAGGCGGCGACGATCTTCTCCAGCACGACATCCAGCCCGCCCTCGCCCAGCTGCTGTTCCAGCTCCGCGGTGGTCATCGGCTCCGGGGGACGCGACGCAGTGATCACGGTCACCCTCGCGGCCGAGCGGTCCGGGCCGCCGTCGGCCCGGGGCTGGGCCACCGGCTTGACGAAAGCGACCTTGACGCCCCGCCGGTCCAGGGCGCGCAGCAGTCCCAGGCAGGTCCTGGCCAGGCCCACATTCTCGGCCGCAGGCGCGACAAGCAAGCTCTGGGCCATGTGATCCTCCTCTCAGCCCGGGTTTCCGCGCAGCTTCCGGCCGGTCACGATGGCGGGCACGATGCGGAGGAAATGGTTCCTGGCACCCGGCGCCCACGACTCCAGCCTGAGCTCGTCCAGCCGGGCGACGTCCCCCGCGCCGGTCACCTCCTCGCAGCGGCCGACCACCGTGACGCTCCAGCCGGACCGCAGGACCAGGTCGAGGTGGTCGGCCTGGAACGCCACGACGGCACGATGTGCCGCCGCCGCGAGCTTGCCGCCCGCATCGGTCCTGATCACGATCGTCCCGTCATCGAGCGCGAAGTTCACCGGCTCCACGGCAGGCAGGGCCTGCCGGGTATAGGAGATCCGCCCGATCGCGACGGTGGCCAGCAGCCGCAGGCATTCCGCTCTGGACAGTTCCTCCAGCACGGGCCCGTCAGGTTGCATCGGAGACCGCCATGGCAGGTGTCCCTCCATGTGTGGGGAGTCCTCATTTCATGGCGGACGTCACCCTGCCGCTAGGGACCAAGGTCCCTTTCGAGAGGCAACCCGGACCGCGCGGCGTTCTCCCAGTCATCATCGACGTAGACGACCCGCCGTCCGGCCCGGTCGAGGATGGACGCGCCGATCGAGGCACGGAAACCGCTGGCGCAGTGGACCCAGACTTCGCCCGCCGGACCTCGGCCGCTCGGCCCTCGATCTCCCAGAACGGGATATGCACCGCACGCGCCAGGTGCCCGGCCCGCCATTCGTCCGGCCGCCGGACGTCCAGGACCACCACACCGGGCCGCTCCCATTCGGCGGCGAGTCCGCCGAAGTCGGTGACCCGGTAGCTGGCGATGTTCCCGTCGGGCGCGAGCGCCTCGGCCGGGCCGGTGGCGGCACTGGCTATCTGGTCGATACCGATCCGGGTCAGTTGCAGCTGCGCCTCGGTCACCTGCTCGGGGCTTTCGCCGATCAGGGTGAGCGGCGTGCCCCAGGGGATGGCCCAGCCGAGATAGGTGCTGAAGAGGTCGCCGAATTCGACGGAAATGGTGCCGGTCAGGTGAGCGCGGGCAAAGGCCCGGCGCTCGCGCAGATCGACGATCCATTCACCGGCGTCGATGCGCCGCCGCAGCTCGGCCGGGTCGGCCCGTTCGGGCCGCGCCAGGTCGGGGGCCCGTGGCCCGCGCCGGTTCGCCGGTCCCATGTGCGCGTAGTACCGCGGGTAGGCGTTCAGGCCGGTGATCAGTTCCTTGACGAAGGCAGTCTCGTCGGTCCGCAGCGCCACGTTGATCCGCCGTTCGGTCCCGATAGTGGACGAGGTGCCGACCGTGGGCGTGGCCGAGCAGAAGCTGCCGAACCCGTGCGTCGGATAGACGGCCACTTCATCTGGCAGTTCCGCGGCGAGCCGGCGGACCGATCGGTGCTGGTCCCGGGTCAGCCGCTCGGTCTGGTCCGGGCCGATCAGGTCGGTGCGGCCGACGGCGCCGTACAGCATGGAACCGCCGGTGAAGACCGCTGCCGGGTCGCGGCCGGTCTCGCTCAGCACGTAAGAGAGATGGCCGGGCGTGTGCCCCGGGGTGTGCATGACGGTCACGGTCAGCGACCCGGTGCTGATCTGGTCGCGGTCGCGGACGGCCAGGCGCTCGAAACTGACCTCCTCGGACGCCGCGACGACGTATGTTGCCCCGGTCTGGCTGGCCAGCGCGAGACCGCCGGTGATGTAGTCGTTGTGGATGTGGGTCTCCAGCACGTGCGTGATCCGCACGCGCCGGGCCTCCGCCGCCGCCAGGATCCGGCCGAAGTCACGCTGGGGGTCGACCACGACAGCCTCGGTCCCGTCGTGGACCAGGTAGCTGCGATCCCCCAGGGCGGGCGTCGGGATGGTCACGACCTCAGGCATCCGGTTTGCCGCTCCCGTCATGGTCAGTCCAGGCCGAGAGTTGCCATGAGGAGGCGGGCCGGAGCACCGCCCGTCTCGATGGCCACCTCGAGCGCGGCGGGTACGTTCAGGTCAGCCGCCAGCAGACGGCGGATCTCGGCCCCGCCGCCCGGGCTCGCCTCATGAGTGCGGCCGGCCGCGTGATACAGGTCCGCCAGCCGGGCCGCGGCGGCATCGAGGGACGCGCCGTTGTAGTCCCAGTCTTCGGCCCAGGGACGGTCGAGGATCATCAGCCGGACCGCGGCCGCGGTGTGGCGGGCCAGGAGATCTTCCACCAGCACCAGGTTGCCGGCTGATTTGGCCATCTTGACGCCGCCGATCGTTACCACGCCGACGTGCAGCCACGCGCGCGCGTAAGGACTGACCCCGGTGAACGCCTCGGCCATGGCCGAATGGTAGGCGTGATGCGGGAAGCGGAGATCGCTCCCGCCCGCATGGACGTCCACCCCGACGCCGAACGCCGACAGCGCCATGGCCACGCATTCCGCGTGCCACCCCGGCCGGCCAGGTCCCCAGGGCGAATCCCACGCCGGATGCCCCGCCTCGGCGGCCTGCCACACCGCGGCGTCCAGCGGATCATCCTTCGCCGGATCGTCGGGCCGGCCCCCGTATTCGGCGGAAAGCCGCAGCGCCTCGGCGCGGTCCAAACCCGCCTGGGCGGCCGCGGCCGGGCCGCCGAAGTAGACACTGCCCTTCCGCTCGTACGCCCGGCCGACCTCCGTCAGGCCCTGCGCCAGCCTGATGACGTGCTCGATGTACCGGTGCGCGCGCGGTTCGTGCCGCGGCGGCCGCACGTTGAGCGCGGCCAGGTCATGCTCGAAGTGGTACTGCTGGATGGCCGCGAAGGCGTCATACGGCGCGCGGGCGCGGGAGGCCGCCGCATCGAGTACGTCGTCCACGTCGGTGACGTTGCGGCAGACCTCCGGGTCGACTCCCAGCAGGCGCAGCACCCGGCCCAGGGCGTCGACCCACACGAAGGTCGCCGCGTGCCCGAGGTGCGTGACGTCATAGGGGGTGATCCCGCATGCGTATATGCGAGCCCTATCCAGCATCGGCACCCGGCGGCCGGCGAGAACGAGCTCGGCCGGGCCGGGCTCCGGACCGCCGGAGGCACGATCATCTGTCATGTTCCCAGTGTCCGCCATCCGGCGGGTCAACTGCGCCTGCCCTAAATCAGCCTGCGCGACGCCACCGGCGGCTGGGGGCCACGTGTCAGCGGCGATTCGTCACGTTCCTCCGCCCGGATCTCGTCGTCGGGCCGGAGGAAGACCTGCGGCAGGTTCCGCGGGCCGACAACGCCGAGCAACTTCCCGCTCTCGTCGATCACCAGCAGGCACGTGACGTCGTGCCGGTCCATCAGGTCCATCAGCCGGGCCGCCTCGGCCACGGTCGTACCGGGCTGTACCGTCACCGGGTCCGGCCTCATGATCTCCCCCGCGGTCTCGGCCGTGGCCATGTCCCGCCGCGCCCGGTAGTTCAGGTGCACCGAGTGCCGCCCATCCGGGTCCCGCTGAAGTTCTTCCTTCCTGAGCAGGTCGATCTCGGCCACGATGCCGAGGACCCGGCCCTGGAGACTGAGCACCGGCACGGCACTGACCTTCTCCTTGATCAGGAGGTCAGCCACGTACTTCAGGGACGTGGCGGGGGTCACCGTCGCCGGATCCGCCGTCATGACTTCGCGGACCTCGTGATGAGGCATCATTTGCTCCCTTCGTCCCATCCACGCCATCACCTTCGGCCCGGGCCCGGTAGGGTCGCACTTCCCCCGTCAGGCAGCCGAACGCCTGGCCAAAGGCCCGGAACCAGGTCAGTCCTGGCGGGCATACCGCGATGCGCCGGTCACGGCCGGGCGCTGACCCGGCGCGACCCGTACAGAGCATCCTGCACCGTCCAGATGGCCGAGGTGAGGGTGTCGAACCTGCGCAGATGCCGGCGCATCTCACCGGAGTCCCCGGCCCGGGCCGCGCTGATCGCATCCTCGGCCGCGGCCGCCAGCCGGTCCAGCCGCACCCGGAGGAAGGCCCCGTCCCTCGGGTGGCCGCTACTGACGTCCGACGGCGGTCAGCGCGGCCGGCCGGCGGCCTCGGCCTCGGCGAGCACCATGGCAGTCGCCTGGGCGACCTCGACGACCACCCGGCGCGGGAGGGCCGCTCCCGCCTCGCCCTGGGCCAGCATCCGCAAGCTGATCAGGGGCGCCATACACCGTGCCTGATGATCGCGTATCTGATCGGCGATGGACATGGCTGGGAACCTTTCACGGAAAGCGACGGATCCAATTTCAGGTGTCCGCCGGCCGCGATCCCAGGGACGAAGGTCCCCTTTTTGCGCATATCGTCCCGCTCGGCCGCTGCCGCGAGCCGGTTCAGCCGTACCCGCGGGAATGCCCGGTCAGCTGGATGGCGGTGGGTGCCGCGGTCGGTGCCCCAGCGCAGCCTGGATGGCCGCCTCCACCCCGGCGATGATCGCGCCGGTCGCCTTCGTTTAACCTCCGGCGCGTTAGCCCTGATCCGCGCCGGCCGTCGCCGCCACGGCCGGCCCGGGGCCGGCTCGGCATGGGCGTCCGTCCTGGGCACGATCAGGACCGGCCGGTTCGCCATGTGGAGCAGCCTGCTGGCCACGCTGCCCAGCGGAACGCGGGGCAGGTCGGTCCGGCTGCTCGAGCCGAGTACCACCAGGCGCGCGTCGTGGTCCTGGGCCGCGTGCAGGATGGCCCGGGCAATGTGACCGAGATTGACCTCGCGGATCTCGCCTTCCGCGCTGACGCCGGCCGCCTGCAGGTCGGCCACGATCTTGTCCACCACGGCTTCGCCCTCTCCGTCGCCGCAGTCCACGCGGATGCGGCCGAAGCGGCCGGTGGCGAACTCGTGCACGTGCAGAACGATGACGTGGTCGCCGCTGTCGCGGCTGAGGTCGCGCGTCATGTCCGCGGCGGCCAGGACGTGCGAAGCTGGATCCCGGGTCGCCGCGTCGACGGCCAGCAGGATGTTCTTGCTCATCGATCCTCCAACCAAGGATCAGCGGACGACCAGGACCGGCCGGTCGCTGAGATGAATGACCTTGTGCGCCGTGCTGCCGAGGAGCAGCCCGGCGATGTCACCGCGGCCGCGTGAGCCCATCACGATGACGTCCGCGTCGACCTCGATGGCGTCGTTGACGATCTCGCGTGCGGCGTACCCGAAGATGGTGTTCCTGACCGCGCCATGTGCCTTCACCCCGGCCTGGGTGAGCACCTCGACCGAGGCCGCCACCTGGGCGTTCGCCTCATCCGTGGTCTCGTCAGGCACCAGCACGCCGATCTTGGCCCCCATCTCGCGTTCCCGCAGGTGAAGCACCCACACCTCGCCCTTGGACAACACGGCCAGGTCCCGGGCGGCGAGTACCGCGCGGTCGGAGATCTCCGAATGGTCCACCGCGACCAGAATCCTGTCGTACATGGATCCTGTCCCTTCGATGACAGGCCAAGTAATGGGAAAGTATTTTTCCTTTCCCTCACGGCATTTTTACTCCCGCATCACGCGAAACGCCATAGGCCGAAGCAAGATCAAGCCAGGACCTTCGCCCCTACCGGCGGACGCGGTGCCTTTCGGGCTGATGATCAAGGACCTGCGTCCCTAACGGCGCACTGCGCCTCACGCGCACGCTGGTTGCGCAACGAGCCGATCGGGTCACTGGCGTGCCTCTGGTCGGCACTCGGGAGGAGGATTCGATGTCTACACTTGTCAGCCGCCGGACCGGCGGCGGGCAAGATCACGAGTCTGCGCCCACCCGCGCGCAGCAGAAGGCCCGTGCCCTCGGCCTCACATCCGCGACCGAGTTCCTGGTCGGCGGGGTGCTCAAGGCCGACCTGCATCCGACGGGCGCGCACAGCCTCAAGTGGAGCATCCTGCGGGCCGACGACTTCGTGCTGCCCCCGCTGCCCAACCACCTGTTCCAGCGGGACAACTCGTGCTGGATCTACCGGGGCGTCTCGGTCAACCCGATGGCCAAGCCCGCCCGCCAGCGCGAGACGCTGCACAGCCGGGCCATCTACCGGTTCCACCCGATGTTCGCCGGCGCGGACTTCCACCCTACTACGGGGACGACGACGCCAACCACATGCTCGCCAGCGTGGAAGGCGGCGACGTGCACGTACTCGGCCACGGCGCGGTGATGATCGGGATGGGCGAGCGGTCAACCCCGATGGCGGCCGAGCTGCTGGCCGCCTCCCTGTTCCGGCCGGCCAGGCCAGCACGGTGATCGCCGTCGAGCTGCCCGCCACCCGGGCCATGATGCACCTGGACACGGTCATGACGATGATCGACCGTGACACCTTCGTCGAGTACCCGTACCTGGAACACCCTCCGGTCCTGGACGCTGACCCCGAACGGCGATGGCCGGACGTGTCGCTGACCCGCAACCATGACCTGTGGGAGACGGTCGCCGCCGCGCTCGGGCGTGGACAAGGTCACCGTGCTGAGCACCGACGAGGACATCCGGGCCGCCGAGCGGGAGCAGTGGGACGACGGGGTCAATTACCTCGCCGTCGCGCCGGGCGTCATCATGGGCTACGAGCGCAACGTCGCCACCAACACCATGCTGCGCAAGCACGGCATCGAGGTGGTGACCATCGCCGGCAGCGAGCTTGGCCGCGGCCGCGGCGGGCCCCGCTGCATGACCTGCCCGATCGAAAGGGACCCGGCATGAACCTGCACGGACGCAGCCTGCTCAAGGAGATCGACCTCACGGCCGACGAATTCCTGCACCTGGTCGACCTGGGCGCGCGGCTGCGGCTGGAAAAGCACATGGGCCAGCGCACCAGCAGGCTGGCCGGCCGCAACATCGCGCTGATCTTCGAGAAGACCTCGACCCGGACCCGGGCCGCCTTCGAGGTCGGGGCGCACGACGAGGGCGCCAACGTGACCTACCTCGGCCCGGGAGAATCACAGCTCGGCCTCAAGGAGTCGATGAAGGACACCGCCCGGGTGCTGGGCCGGATGTTCGACGGCATCGAATTCCGCGGCGCGGCGCAGCAGACGGTGGAGACGCTCGGCGCCTACTCGGGAGTCCCGGTGTGGAACGGGCTCACCGACGACTGGCATCCCACCCAGATGCTGGCCGACATCCTCACCATGCGCGATCACACGCGCAAGCCGCTCATCGAGGTCAGCTACTGCTACCTCGGCGACGGCCGGAACAACACGGCGAACTCGCTGCTGGTGACCGGGGCCATGCTCGGCATGGACGTGCGGATCTGCGCCCCCGGGCCGCTGCAGCCCTCGGCCCGGGTCCAGGGCATCGCCGCCAAGCTCGCGGCCGGCTCCGGCGCCCGGCTCGCGGTCACCGCGGACCTGCCGGCGGCGGTCGCGGGTGCGGACTACCTGTACACCGACGTCTGGCTGTCCATGGGCGAGCCGGAGGAGGACTGGGACGAGCGGATCGACCTGCTGCTCCCCTACCAGGTGAACCACGGCGTGATGGCCGCCACCGGGAATCCGGCGGTGAAGTTCCTGCACTGCCTGCCCGCACTGCACAACCGGGAGACCGCGATCGGGCAGCGCCTGTACGACAAGCGCGGCCTGGAGGCCCTCGAAGTGACCGAGGAGGTCTTCGAATCGCCCGCCTCCATCGTGTTCGACCAGGCGGAGAACCGGCTGCACACGATCAAGGCGCTCATGGTCGCCACGGCCGGTGACACCGAATGAGGATCGTCGCCGCGCTCGGCGGGAACGCTCGTCACCCGCTGACCGTCGGAACCGTGACGACCGGGCCGTGCGCGTGGTTCAGCACCGCGTGGATGACCGTACCGGGACCGTGGTGAGCCGGATGCCGCCCACCACGACCAGGTCGGCGCGGGCGGACAGCCCGGCCAGGGCCCGGCCGGGGTGACCGTGCACCACGTCCTGGCTGACCGGGACGCCAGGGAACTTCTCACGCCAGCCGTCCAGGAGTCCCTCGAGCTCCCGGGCGGTCTCCGTCTGGAAGACATCCGCTGCGGGGCCCGCGGGCGCTGCCCGGCCCGCGAGACGTCGAACTGCGGCGTGTGCCAGGCGTGGAGCGCCACCACACTGGCGTTCCGCAACACTGCCTCCTCGAACGCGTAGTCGAGCAGTGCGCGGCTGTGCTCCAGGTCGCCGACGCCGACACCGACCTGCCGGTGCGCGGCCCCGATCTCCTCGCGGACCACGACGACCGGGCAGGCCGCGTGGGTGGCCGCGTAGCGGCTGACCGAGCCGAGGATCATCGCCGCGAACGCGCCGACTCCCCGGGAGCCCACGACCAGCATCAGCGCGCCGAGCCGGCCTCGGTGACCGCGTGGGCCGCGGCCCGTCCAGGCGGTCGGCGTCCACGAGCAGCCCCGGGGCGGCCTTCGCGGCCCGCTCGGTCCCCGCGGCCAGGGCCTGGTCCCGGTGCGTGCGGATGTTATCGGCCACGGTGTCGTAGTCGGACATCGCGTGACCCCCGATCATCCGGGGCAGCAGCGCCGCGGCGGAGACGATCCGCAGCGGGGCGCCGCGCAGCACCGCCTCCCGGGCAGCCCAGTCCACCGCCCGCAGCGAGTCCTCAGAGCCATCCGTAGCCGCCACGATGGGCTTAGCCGACATGCTGGTCCTCCTTCACCGGTCCCGGGACGCGCCGGGTCTGGGTGAATTATGAACCGACCTGAGCCGCGGCGGCGTGGCTTTCCAGGCGAATCCAGGCGGCGGCGTCGCCGGGAGTCCCGGGCAGTTCGCGGACACGGGCACGCGCCGCGGCCAGCGCATGGCGTGAGGCCAGGTAGTGGTGACCGCACAGCAGCAGCTCGGTCTCGTGCGGCCGGGCCGCGGTCGGCGGCATGAGCACTCGCACCATGGCCTTGGCCGGGCAGCAGCAGGCCCGGTCGGCCGAGGCCGGCCGTCGCATTGCGCGCCGGGATGACGTCATCGAGTGGCACGGCTGGCCGCGTTGTCGTTGTTCCTGGCCGAGGGATGAGGGAATCTCGCGTTCATAGCATCAGCATCGCCAGGCGGCGGCCGGGTCGATAAGAGACCAAGTTCACATCCGCAGATGCCAAAGGTCCCACACCTTGGACTCTGGCCGCGACCTGCGGAAGACCCTGACCGTGACCTGCGGAGCCGCGGTTTCCTCCGGGCGAGACCACGCTGGGCCGCGGGCCGGGTGCGGCGGCGGCAGATCGCTGGCCCGTTCGGAAGAAAAAGGACCAAAGTCCCTGGCCAGCGATCCAGTCGGCCCTGCCACCGTGGGTCGTGCGGGCCTATCGTTGGTCCTGAGGTCAAGAACGGGAGTTCGGGCAGAAGGAGAACGGAAATGCCTGGCATCATCGTCGGCGTGGACGGTTCCGGCCATTCGCAGCGGGCCCTGGAGTGGGCCATGAAGGAAGCGGCCGTCCGCCACGTGCCGCTCAGCCTGCTCACCGTCCACCCGGCCATCGTGGGTTACTTCGGCGGCGTGGTGACCTCCCCGCAGGACCTGGAGCTTACCGAACAGGCCCAGACGGCGGTGAAGGCGCAGGCCGACAAGGTGCTGGCCGGGCTCGACGGGCCGCACCCGGAGTCGGTCACGGTGAAGGCCGTGCACGGGTTCCCGGTGGAGGAACTCGTCAACGCGAGCAAGGGTGCCGACATGGTGGTCCTCGGCTCGCGCGGCATGGGCGGGTTTACCCGGATGCTGCTGGGCTCGACCGCCGGCCAGGTGGTTCAGCACGCGCACTGCCCGGTGGTCATCATCCCGCCGGAGGACCGCGACTAGGTCTTACGGGTTCGGGTGGCGATCAGCCCCGGTCAGGGCATCAGGCCGTAGTGCGGGAAGACGGCCTTCCTGGTAGCCATGATGGCCCGGTCGACCGGATCGGCCGGGTTGTGGCCGGACTCATAGTCGACGAAGGTCCCCGGGGCGCCTTCGGTCATCCATTCGGGCGCGATCTGGCTGGTCGTCCAGGAGACGAATTCGCGCCACGTCTGCGGGGTGGCCGTGGCCGGGTCGAGCGGGGCGCCCGCCGCCTCGAACAGTAGGTGGGTCCAGGTCCTCGGCACGACGTGGACGTGCTCGTAGCCCCCGCCGCCGGTGAACAGCCAGCGGCCGCCGCTGACCTCGTGCGCGAGCGCGTGGATCGCGGCGTGCGCGACGCGCTGCGCGTCGATGCTCAGTTCCAGGTTGGCCAGCGGGTCGTCCCGGTGCGAGTCGCAGCCGTGCTGGCTGACCAGCAGCTGAGGGCGGAAGGACCGGACGATCGGCGGCACCACGGCGTGGAAGGCCCGCAGCCATCCGCCGTCGCCGGTGCCGGCCGGCAGGGCGACGTTGACCGCTGTCCCGTCGGCGTGCGCCCCGCCGGTCTCGCCGGGCCGCCCGGTGCCGGGGAACAGCGTGTCCGGGCTCTCGTGCACGCTGATGGTCAGGACGCGCGGGTCATCCCAGAAGGCCACCTGCACGCCGTCGCCATGGTGCGCGTCCACATCGACGTAGGCGATCCGCTCCGCGCCCTGGCTCAGCAGCCAGGCGATCGCGACGGCCAGATCGTTGTAGATGCAGAAGCCGCTGGCGTTCCCGGCCATGGCGTGGTGCAGGCCGCCGGCCGGGCTCCCCCCGTGCTGCGCCGCCGACGTCCAGACCGCACGGGCCGCGGCCAGCGTGGCCCCGGTCACCATCGCGGCCGCCTCGTGCATGCCGGGGAACAGCGGATCGTCCTCGGTGCCCAGCCCGTGCATGAGCAGCGCACGGGTGGTCAGCCCGCCGGACAGCCCCCCTTCCCCCTGCATGGCCTGGTGACCGGCCAGCCGGACCATGCCGATGTAGCCGGGATCGTGGAACATCTCCAGTTCGGCGCCGGTAGCCGCCGCCGGGACCTCCACCGTCACCCCGTCCAGGCGGCCCAGGCCCAGGGCCTGCGCCAGCTCCATGGTCAGCTTGAGCCGCAGCGGCGCCAGCGGGTGGCCCGGGCCGAAGTCGTAGTCCGCCAGCCGGTCGTCCCAGGCCACGTACAGGGTGCAGGTCATCGGAAAGCCTCCCAGAGCCGCTGGTAGGCGCCACCGGACCGGATGAGCTGAGCGTGGGTGCCGCGCTCAGCCACGCGGCCGAGCGCGGCACCCACGATCTCGTCCACCTGATCCAGGCCGTCCAGGTCGTGCGTAATTAGCAGGGTAGTCCCGCCGGCCGTCGCGGCCAGCAGGTGGTGATGCCGAATTGCACCGGGATAGCTCGAGCACGGTCATCGGTCTTCCCTGGGTCGTCGCGTCGCAGGCTTGGCGTCCGCGCAGGTCGCGGCGCTGTCCAGATCACCAGCGGACCCCCCTGCCGTCCCAGGGCCGGGTGGCCGCTGGTTCCGGGACTTAGGTCCCTGGCGCGGCCGACCGCGTGACGTTGACCTGGCCGGTTATCAGCTCACCGGCCGGCTCTGACCAGGGCAATTCGGTACGAAGGTCCTCCCCGGTCAGGCTCTACGCCCGTAGCAGTCACGGGGATCAGGCGGAGGCTGGAAGAAGTGCCCACTAGAAGAAATGGCCACTAGTTTGACGTCCCATAGGGAGAGGCCGTGAGCTTCAATCTTGCTGTCATCCTCAGCGAAACCGCACACTCATCACCGGACCGGCCCGCGGCGGTATTCGACGGCGGCCGACTCACCTACCGGCAACTGGACCAGGCCTCTGACCGGCTGGCCGGCTCACTGGTTGCCCTCGGGATCAAGCCCGGCGACCCCGTCGCGCTGCAACTGCCCAACATCCCGCAGTTCCTCATCTCGTACTTCGGCATCCTCAAGGCGGGCGGCATCGTGGTGCCGCTCAACGTCATGCTCAAGGCCCCGGAAGTGGCTTTCCACCTGGGCGACAGCGGGGCGCGCCTCCTGATCACCTGGGAAGGGATCCTCGCCGAGGCGGGGAAGGGAGCCGAGGCGGCCGGCCTTGACCAGATCTACGCCGTCGGCCACGCCGGTGACTCGGGAACCGTCATGCCCTTCGAACGGCTCCTGGCCGTCTCGGTACCGCACTTCGAGATGGTCACCCGGCAGCCGCTGGACACGGCCGTCATCGTCTACACCTCCGGGACAACCGGGCGCCCCAAGGGCGCAGAGCTCACCCACATGCAGTTGTACATGAACGCGGACATCCCGGGCCGCCTGTTCGACGTCCAGCCCGACGACATCGTGATTACGATGCTGCCGCTGTTCCACGTATTCGGCCTGTCCAGCATCCTGAACGTCTGCGTGCGGTTCGGCTGCACGATGTCGCTGATCCCCCGGTTCAGCCCCGCCGCGGTGCTCACCGCGATCCAGCGGGACCGGGTCACCATCTTCGAGGGCGTGCCCACCATGTTCGCCGACGTGCTGTCCTACCCGGACCTGGATGACTATGACGTGTCCTCGCTGCGGATTGCCATCTCCGGCGGCGCGTCCATCCCGGCCCCCATGCTGGACGCGTTCGAGGAGCGTTTCGGCCTGGTGGTCCTGGAAGGCTATGGCCTGACCGAGACGGCGTCGACGACGACCTTCAACATCAGCGCGAACGAGCGCCGTGCGTACAGCGTCGGCAAGCCCATCTGGGGGACGCAGACCCAGGTCTGGGACGCTGACGGCCGACCGCTTCCGCCTGGGCCGGAGAACGTGGGCGAGGTCGTCACCCGCGGCATGCACGTGATGAAGGGGTACTGGCACAACCCCGAGGCCACCGCCAGCGCCTTCACCGGCGACTGGCTGCACACTGGCGACCTGGGCTACTTCGACGAGGACGGGTTCTTGTTCATCGCCAGCCGCAAGAAGGAACTCATCATCCGCGGCGGGTACAACGTGTACCCGAGCGAGATCGAGAACGTGCTGCACGCGCACCCGGCGGTCGCCGAGGCCGCGGTGGTCGGCGTTCCCGACGAGCGGCTCGGCGAGGAAGTCATGGCCGTGGTCATCCTGCGGCCGTCGGTGGTCCTGCTCGAGCACGAGCTCGTCTCGTACTGCCGCGAGCGGCTGGCCGCCTACAAGTGCCCGCGGATCTTCCAGTTCCGCGCCGAGCTGCCGAAGAACACGCTCGGCAAGGTGCTGAAGGACGAGCTGGTCCGCGCCTACGGAGCGCCGTCGTGACCGCGCAGGCCAAGACGACGCCGGAGCGGCGTGAGGTCCCCCGGCTGGATGACGATTACAGCACGACGGCGGCGCGGCAGCGCAGGGAGTTCCTGGCCGGTGCCGCCGGCGTGGCCCCGGAACACATCGGCCGCTACTCGTTCGATCCCGCGGTCCTGGCCGGGAACATCGAGAACTTCATCGGCGTGGCCCAGGTGCCGATCGGGATCGCGGGACCGCTGCTGGTTGACGGCGAGCATGCCCGCGGGACGTTCTACGTGCCGCTGGCCACCACCGAGGGCACTCTGGTGGCGAGCTACAACCGCGGCATGAAGCTGGTCCACGCGGCCGGCGGCGTGCGGGCCACCGTGATGGCGGACGTCATGCAGCGGGCTCCGGCCTTCGGCTTCGACAGCGCGCGGGAGGCGCGCGCCTTCGGAGACTGGGTGACGGCCAGCTTCGCGGCGATCAAGGCCGAGGCCGACGCCACCACTCACGTGGGTCGCCTGCACGACATCGAGCAGTTCTCCGCGAGCAGGTTCATGTTCCTGCGGTTCAACTACACCACCGGCGACGCGGCCGGGCAGAACCTCACCGGCAAGGCCACCCTGCACGCCTGTAACTGGATCAGGTCGCGCTACGCCGGGGTCCGGGACTTCTACCTGGAAGCCAACCTGGCCACGGACAAGAAGAGCTCGCAGGTCAATATCCTGCGGACCCGCGGCAAGCGGGTCGTGGCCGAGGTCACGATACCGGCGGATCTGGTGCATCCGCGTCATGCACACCACGCCCGGCCAGATGTTCCAGGCCCGCCAGGTCAGCAACCTCGGCGGCCTGCTGGCCGGGGTCAACACCAACGGGAACCACGCGGCCAACGGGATCGCGGCCCTGTTCACCGCGACCGGGCAGGACATCGCCAACGTGGCCGAGTCGTCGGCGGCCCTGCTGCACACCGAGATGCTGGACGACGGGAGCTACTACTACTCCGTCACCCTCCCCGCGCTGATCGTGGCCACCTACGGCGGCGGCACCGGGCTGCCCACCCAGCGCGAGTGCCTGGAACTGCTCGGCTGCTACGGGCCGGGCCAGGTCCGCAAGCTCGCCGAGATCGCCGCGGCCACCGTGCTGTGCGGCGAGATCTCACTGGGCGGCGCCGTCGTGGCCGACGAATGGGTCACGGCCCACGAGCGGCTCGGCCGGAACCGACCGTAGGAGACCAGCCGGGTGCGTCACGGCTCGATCACGTCGGCCGCGGGGCGGCGGCCCACGGCCCGCGCCGTCCGGCTGATGCCGAGCGCGAGCAGCATCTGCGGCGCGCCCGGCAGCGCCAGGCAGTCCGCGATCCGCCTCCGGGTCACTGCGTCTTCCAGCGGCTGCGTGTTCAGGCTGGCGAACACCCACTGGGTGGCGGCGCGCAGCAGCACCCGTTGCAAGGCCTGGCCGGCGTGCAGCCAGTCCTCCGCGCCGTCCCCCGAAGTGGACAGCACGGCGGTGACCGGCGGCGCCGGGCCGCCGACGGACAGCATGCCCACGCCGCGGCCGAGATCGAAGTCGCGTTGCGGCAGCTGCCCGGCTCCGGCGGGCGTACGGCCGGGAAGGCATGCGCGGGCACGCCGTCCCGGGCTGGGCTGTTCACCCCCCGGCTCCATCGCCATGTCTCGGCCTGCGACCGCGGGTCGCGGTCCTGCCTGCGGCCCGCCGCGGCGATGAGCGCGTTGAGCTGCTCTCGGGCGGGCCAGGGATCGATGACGGTCAGCGTGGCGCCTTCGGCGCGGGCGTCGTCCCGCAGCTGCACGAGCAGACCCGCGGGCAGCGCGCCGGCCTCGAAGGGGCCGCGGTGCGTATGCCGGTGCGGCACCGCGATGAGCATCTTCCGCTCGTCGGGCGTCATGGGCGCGGCCTGGCCCAGCCGGACCCGCGCGAGCGGCCGCTCCCCATCCGGGCCGCCGAGGAACTCGACCTCGGGCAGATAGCCGATCGAGCGCACCGCGAGCCGCAGCCCGTACAGCGCCGCGCCGCAGCTGATCATCATCTCCCGGCCATCGGGATCCACCCGCAGCTGGCGGCTGACGTCGGCACGCAGCTCGATCGCGTCTTGGGCGACGGTAAAGCGCCACGGCTGGGTGTTGTGCAGCGACGGCGCCCGGCCCGCCACCCCGATGAGGTAGCCGGCCTGCTCGGTCAGTATCCGCGCGGCGTGTGGCGTCTCGGTCATTGTCATCCCTTGCCTTTCGCGGGAGACTAAGCCAGCTGACCGCGGACGGCAGGAGTCCTACGACCTGCCAGCTGCGGGCCGTAAGGCCTGTTTCCGAACCCGCGGACGCCCCTTAGGCGGAGCCGGAGCCCCGTCTTCCGTCCTCACTGCCCGCCGGTTATGCTTACCGTGCGTCGTCGCCGGGAAGGATCTGCTAGTGGAACCTGGCCCAGGTCGCCCGGAGCTGCTGCCGCACCTGAAGCTGGACGAGCTGCTCGCCGAACTGCAGGCACGGCTGCAAGCCGTCCTGGCTACCAGGGACCGGATGCGCGGCCTGCTGGAGGCCGTCGTGGCCATCGGCTCGGGCCTGGACCTGGAGTCCACGCTGCGGCGCATCGTCGAGACCGCGGTCGGCCTGGTAGACGCGACCTACGGGGCGCTGGGCGTGATCGGCGAGGACAATCGGCTGGCCGAGTTCATCCCGGTCGGCCTGAGCGAAGACGAAATCCAGCGCATCCACCACTGGCCCGAGGGCCGCGGTCTGCTCGGCCTGCTGATCGAGGATCCCCAGCCGTTGCGCCTGGCCAACATGGCCGCACACCCGGCCTCGTCGGGTTTCCCGGACGGGCATCCGCCGATGCGCAGCTTCCTCGGCGTCCCGGTGCGGGTCCGCGATGAGGTGTTCGGCAACCTGTACCTGACCAACAAGCGCGGCGGCGGGGAGTTCACCGAGGACGACGAGGCGGTGCTGCTCGCGCTCGGCGCCGCGGCAGGCGTGGCGGTCGAGAACGCGCGGCTGTACGAGGCGGCCCGCCGGCAGCAGCGCTGGATCCAGGCCAGCGCCGAGGTCACCACCCGGCTGCTGTCCGGCTCGCCACCCGCGGAGGTGCTGGCCGATGTCACCCGGCAGATACTGGAACTGTCCGGCGCCGACCTGGTCGCGCTTGCCCTGCCCGACGAGGAGGGACGCCGGCTGACGGTCACCCACGCCGAGGGCGACGGCGCGGACGCCACGCGCGGGCTGGTGCTTCCGGCCGGGCAGTCGCTGTCCGGGCAGGTGCTGGCCAGCGGCGAGCCGGTGACCTCCGCCGACTTCGCCGCCGACGAGCGCGTCGCTGCGGCCGCGCGCGGCGCGATGAGCCAGATCGGGCCCGCGATCTTGTTCCCGCTCGGCGCGCCGGGCAACGTCCGCGGCGTGCTCACCGTCGGGCGCCGCACGGCGCGGCGCCGTTCCCGCAGGCGCTGGCGGACGTGGTGGCCTCCTTCGCCGCCCAGGCCGGAGTCGCGCTCGAGCTGGACACCAGCCGGGCCGAGGCCGAGCGGCTGTCGCTGTACGAGGACCGCGACCGTATCGCCCGTGACCTGCACGACCTGGTCATCCAGCGGCTCTACGCCACCGGCATGTCGCTGGAGGGGACGATGCCGATGATCACCAGGCCGGAGGTGGCCAGCCGGATCACCAACGCGGTCGACGCGATGGACGAGACCATCAAGGAGATCCGGGCCACCATCTTCGCGCTGCAAGCCAGGGCCGACGCCGACGAGCCGGACGTGCGCGGGGACATCGTCGACCTGGTCGAAGAGATGACCCCCCTGCTCGGGTTCGCTCCGTCCCTGCGGCTGGGGGCGGGTCTGGGCGGCCAGATCAAGCCCGAGGTGGCCGAGCACGGCCTCGCGGCGCTGCGCGAGGCGCTGTCCAACGCGGCGCGGCACGCTGCCGCCACGCGGGTCGACGTAACCGTGGACGTGGACGCGGACGGGCTGCTCAACGTACAGGTCACCGACAATGGGAGCGGCATTCCAGCCGACGGCAGGCGCAGCGGGCTGCGGAACCTGGCCGGCCGCGCCGAGAAGCTCGGCGGCGAACTCCGGCTCGCCCCGGCCGATCCGAGCGCGCCCTCGCCCGGCACCAGGCTGGAATGGCGTGTTCCCCTCGGCTGACCGCCAGGGATCTACGGCTGCGAGGAATTGTCGCTGGCCCAGGCGTACATGACGCTCTCGCCCTCCACCCGGGCCAGTCCGGTGGTCAACAGGATCCGGTTGTTCCTCTGTGCCATGCATCCAGGATCCGCGATGGCGTCGGGTACCAACAGGGCTGCAGGTCAGCGCAGCCCGGGACCTTTGTCCCAGGCAAGTGCCCCTGCAACGCCAGCCCCAACACCGCGGATGATCCGGCCGTCGCGGAGCATCCGGGCAGCCTATCGGGGAGGCTTGGAGCCAACAATCTGAATACCTCGGAGGTCCCTATTCCTCGTGACTCGCGGCCGTCGTGCTGGTCGCCGAACACGCGGACCGCGTAGGCGGCGGCCTGGGTGCGGCGCTCCATGCCCAGCTTGGCGAACAGGGCCGACACGTAGTTCTTCACCGTCTTCTCGGCCAGGAACATCCGCTCGCCGATCTGCCGGTTGGTCAGCCCCTCCCCGATCAGCTCCAGGATCTTCCGCTCCTGGGCGGACAGGCCGGCCAGCGGGTCGCGGCGGGCCGACTGATCCCGCAGCCTGGCCATCAGCTGGCTGGCCGCCCGCGGATCCAGCATCGACTGGCCGGAGGCCACCGTGCGCACCGCGCCCACCAGGTCGGTGCCGCGGATCTGCTTCAGCACATAGCCCGCCGCCCCGGCCATGATCGCGTCGAACAGCGCCTCATCGTCGCCGAACGAGGTGAGCATCAGGCACGCGACCTCGGGCATCCGGGACCGGATCTCCCGGCACACCGATACCCCGTCCCCGTCCGGCAGCCGCACGTCCAGCACGGCCACGTCCGGCTTGAGGGCCGGGATGCGCGCCAGCGCCGAAGACGCGGTGCCGGCCTCGCCGACCACCTTGATATCCGGCTCGGCCTCCAGCAGATCGCGGACCCCGCGGCGGACGACCTCGTGGTCGTCCAAGAGGAACACTGCGATCGGCGCCCTGGCCTCTTCGCCTAGTCCGGAACCGCCCACCGGATCTGCCACCGTCACTCCTGATGTTCGCCGCTGTGCCCTGACCGTATTTGCCCTGTAGGGCTGTTCGTCATGTTAACTCTAGGCAGTCCGGCTACTCGAAGGTAAGGACCAAAGTCCCTGGCGGACGGTCCAGACGACCGCGTTTATGCCGGCGCGGCGTACAGGATCCGGCGGCCGGCGCTGGTTATGTTCATAAGCATGTTCGACCAAGGCGACATTCTGGACGGCCTGAACGAACAGCAGCGGCGGGCGGTCACGCATGAGGGCGGGCCGCTGCTGGTGCTGGCCGGGGCGGGGACCGGCAAGACGCGGACGCTGGTAGCCCGGGCGGCGTGGCTGCGGGATGCCCGGGGCCTGCCGCCCAGCCGCATCCTGCTGCTGACCTTCACCCGCCGCGCCGCCAGCGACATGCTGGCCCGGGCCGCCGTGTCATCCCAGAACGGCTCGGTCGGCGGATCGGAGCGGATCTATGGCGGTACGTTCCACGCCATCGCGCACAAGATCATCCGCCAGCACGCGGAGTCGTTCTCGCTGCCGCCGCAGTTCACCATCCTCGACCAGTCTGACACCACCGACCTCCTGGACGTGCTGCGCCCGGACCACGGCCTCGCCGAGTCCGGCCAGCGGGCGCCCCGGGCGGCGACGTGCGCCGACATCTATACCCGGTGCGTGAACACCGGGCGGCCGGTCAGCGAGGTGCTCGCGGGCAGCTTCCCGTGGTGCGTCCCGTTCACCAGTCAGCTGGCCGACCTGTTCCGCGCCTACACCGCCCGCAAGCGCGCCCGCCACCTGGTGGACTTCGACGACCTGCTGTTGCTGTGGCAGGCGGCGCTGGCCGACCAGGCGGCCGGGCCGGTGCTGCGCGGCATGTTCGACGCGATCCTGGTCGACGAGTACCAGGACGTCAACGCGGTGCAGGCCAGCATCGTGCGGCTGCTGCAGCCCGACGGCAAGCAGCTGACCTGCGTGGGCGACGACGCGCAGGCCATCTACGGCTTCCGCGGCGCTGACCCGGCCCACCTGCGGCAGCTGTCCGCCGACTACCCGGGCCTGGATATCGTCCGCCTGCACCGCAACTACCGGTCCCGGCAGGGCGTGCTGGACCTGGCCAACCTGATCCGCCCGTCCGCGCCGGGCCTGGACCTGACGCTGTCCGGCGACCGCGGCCCCGGAGTGCCGCCCCTTCTGGTCCGCTGTCATGACGAGGCCACCCAGGCCCGGGAGATCTGCGCCCGGATCCTGGAATCGGTCGAGGACGGCGCCGCGCTGCGGGATCAGGCGGTGCTGGTCCGCGCCGCCCATCACAGCGACATCCTGGAAATCGAGCTCAGCGCCCGCAAGATCCCGTACGTGAAGTTCGGCGGGCTGCGGTTCACCGACACCGCGCACGTCAGGGACTTCCTGGCCGCCGCCCGGATCCTGGCCAATCCCGCCGACGAACTGGCCTGGTTCCGCCTGCTCCGCCTGCACGACGGCATCGGCCCCGGCCACGCCCGCCGTGTCCTGGCCATACTGGACCCAGACACCTCCGGCCAGGACCTCCCACCGGACGACTGGCCGCGGGCCGCCGAGGCCGTCCCGGCCCGGTCCAGGCCCGCCCTGACCGCCACGCTCGGCCAGCTGGCCACCGCCGCGAGCGATCCGGACCCCGGTACCGCGGCCCAGGCCGGGGCGATCGTGACGATCCTGGACCCGCTGATCCGCGCCCGCTACCCCGACGCCACGGCCCGGCTCGCCGACCTGCAGCGCCTCGCCGACGCCGCCGCGGGCCAGCCGTCCCTGCACGACGCGCTGGCCGAGCTGACCCTGGACCCGCCGGTCTCCGGTTCCGACCTGGCCGGGCCGCCCCGCCTGGACGAGGACTACCTGACCATCTCCACCATCCACGCCGCCAAGGGCCTGGAATGGCCCATCGTGCACGTACCCCACCTGATCGACGGCGCGCTGCCGAGCGACATGGCCCTCGGTGACCCGGGCGGGCTGGCCGAGGAACACCGGCTGTTCTACGTCGCCCTCACCCGGGCCCGCGACCACCTGTATCTGTACGCGCCGCTGCGGTTGCACCACCACCGCCGGGGCCGCGACGACCGGCACGGCTTCGGCCAGCTCACCCGCTTCCTGCACCGCGACGCCCTGGCCGCCTGCGACAACACCGCCGTCGGCCCGACGAGCCCGCCACGCCCGCTGCCCGGTGGCCGGCCCGATCAGCGTTCAGGTGGACGCCGCGCTCGGCTCGCTGTGGGACGGCTGAGCGGGAACACGCCGACCTGGCACGCCAGCCGGATAATCATGTCCGGCTGAGTGCTGTTCTTTTGCCGGGTATGTGCCGTTTACCCTGGCTATATGGAGATGCCGGCGACCGGCCCTCCAGGCTGGGATCCGTACGATCCCGGAGCTCGCGGAGCCTGTGGGCGGGTGAAAGCGGTGCCGCCAGGGCCCGGCGCCGCAGGCGCCGTCGGCGGTGGCGGGCGGCGATGCTGTGGCTGCTGACGGCCGTCACGGCCGCGGCCCTGCTGCTCATCGCCGGGTTCGTCAAAGAGATCTCCAAGGTGCCGACGGTGGCCCAGGCCCGCGGCGCTGATCGCGACCGCGCATGCACACGCGGCACCGCGACCGCCTTCGCCGTCGGCCGTCCGCCTGCCGCCCGGGAGTCGCCGACGCTTCTTCAGGGCTGTCCTACCAGCTGCTGCTCCTCCCCCTGGCATCGGGGCTGCCCGGGCATACTGGACACCCCCATGTTCAGCTGGACCGCGGGCGAGCACGCCGTGGCCGGGCGGGTCAGCATCGGCGGAACGATGATCGACTGGCACGGGAACGCCTGCTCGGGCCAGCTTCGAGCAGCACTTCGCATACTCCGGTCCCGCTGACCTCGAACCGGTCACGATGGGCGTCGCCAACGCGCTCGAGCCCGCCTACTACTCCGGGCTGCGCCACCACCGCACGATCGAGAGCAGCTCCGCGATGCAGGTCAGCGGGCATCCTGGCCTGGGTGGTCACGTTCCTGATGACCTACCCGGACGCGGCGGGCGAAGGCCTGGCCTGGACCAGCGAGGCCGGCGCCGTCGTGGTCGTGGACCGCGGCGCGGGCCAGGCTCCGGCGGTGTTCTACGCCTCGGTCCCCAGCAACCTGGGCACTTCGGACGTCAGCCGCCCTGGTCAGCTCGCTCCGGCTCGACCGCTGAGGCTACGCGACACGACCTACGTGGAGCCATCAATTCTGCTGCTGGATCGATTTCGTAGAGGATCCGGTACCGGCCGACGCGAATACGGAGCAGATTATCGCTACCGTACGGGAACGCCCCAGGAGGACACGAATCGTCGGCAAGACGATCCGTGGCATGGAGAACTTGAGCTAATCCCTCGGGATCATCCGCCAGGAATCCGGACCCGGCAGAGATCGCTCCTTCGGACCACGCGACCGTATAACTCACTCGACAGCCAGCCCGAAGCGGCGGCGGACCTCCGCCTGCGGAACCGTGACAAGCGTGCCGGCCGCCTGCTGCTCCCGATACTCGGCCAAAGCAGCAGCCTCGTCCGCGTCGGTCTGCTCGATAAGCCGCGCACGTAGCGCGTCATGGCGCAGCTGCCAGTATTCACCGAGCGGAACAACCACCGCGGCCTCGTCGCCGAGATGGATGACCTCATGGGGATCGTCGGCGTGAAGCTCAGCCATACAGTCATGGTAGAGGAGCCGACTGGCTTGACGCGGTACCGGCACTCAGCCCTGGCTGACGTTGATGTCGCCGCCGCCGCTGTCGATGGTGATCGTGTGGTGGGACTTGGAGCTGAACAGCGACGACGGGTAGCTGACGTTGCCGCCCGCGGTGTCGGGGGTGGAGATGTCGTAGGTGGTTCCTCCCGCCGGGAGGATCACGGTGACATCTCCCCCTTCTGCGGCGATCTGCAGGGTCTGCGGGACCCGGGTGAAGGTCAGGGTGACGTTGCCGCCGCCGGAATCCACGCCGACCACCTCCGAGGCCACGCCGGTGGCGTCGACGTCGCCGCCCTCGGCGGCGAGCTGGAAGTCGCCGGTGAGACCGTCGGCGGTCAGGTCGCCGCCGCCGGTGTCGATGCGCATGGTGCCGGAGCCGACCCAGTTGCCTGCGTTGACGTTGCCGCCTTCGGTGCCGATCGTGAGGGCACCGGTCAGCCCGGTACCGGTCAGGTCGCCGCCACCGGTGTCCAGCCGCAGGTCACCGGCCAGGTTGCTGGCGGTCACGTTGCCTCCTTCGGCCCACAGCGTCATGCCGCTGGAGAAATCGGACGCCTGGATGTCGCCGCCGTTGCTCCACAGCGTGACCGCGGTCTGCGCCGGGACGTCGAGGGCGGCGTTCACGTTGCAGCTGGTATTCACAACGCCGTCGCAGTTGACCCCGATGTTGGCGCCGGTGGCCGTGGAGTCGTCGCTGATGCTCGGGCGGATGAGGCCGTACTGGACCATTCCGGTCAGCCGCGCCGCGCCGCCCGAGCCCGGGCGCAGCGTGATGTTGCCCGCGGTGACGGTCACCGCCACCTGGCCGTGGTAGACGGGGACCGGCAAGCTGAACGGGTAACTGCCCTGGGCCGCTGTGGCCACGAGGCTGAAACCGGTCCAGCCGATCAGCGCCAGGGCCACCGGCACGCCGACCGCGAGGGCCACCCAGCGGCCGGGCGTCATGCGCAGGGCGCCGAACGGGCCCGAGGGGTCGGCCGGGGGGACTGGGGACTGCCCGGTCGTGGACATGAACGTCATCGTGATACCCCGTTTCAGCCGGTGCCGAGGTAGCGCAGCACGGCGAGCACGCGACGATGGTCGCGGTCACCAGGCGCCAGCCCGAGTTTGGTGAAGATGTTGTTGATGTGCTTCTCGACCGCGCCGCCGCCGACCACGAGCGTGTCGGCGATGGCCGCGTTGGAGCGGCCTTCGGCCATGAGCGCCAGCACCTCACGCTCGCGCGGGGTGAGCTCGCCCAGCGGGTGGCGGCTGCGGGCCAGCAGCTGGGCCACGACCTCGGGATCCAGCGCACTGCCGCCGCCGGCCACCCGGGCCAGGGCGTCGAGGAACTCGGTCACGTCGGCCACCCGGTCCTTCAGCAGGTAGCCGACGCCGTGCGGGCGGCCGGAGATCAGCTCGGTGGCGTACCGCTCCTCCACCCACTGGGACAGGACGAGCACGCCGACCTTGGGCCAGCGGTCCCGGACCACCAGGGCCGCGCGCAGCCCCTCGTCGGTGAACGTGGGCGGCATCCGCACGTCGACCACTACCGCGTCCGGGGTGTGCTCGGCCACGGCCCGCAGGAACCCCTCGGCGTCGCCCGCGACCGCGGCGACCTCGTGACCGGCCTCGACCAGCAGCCGGGTCAGCCCCTCGCGCAGCAGGACGGAATCCTCCGCGATGACTACCCGCATGGCAGTTCCGCTGCGATGATCGTCGGGCCGCCGGCCGGGGACTCCACCGACAGCCGGCCGTCCACGCCGGTCACCCGGTCGGCCAGCCCGGACAGGCCCGGGCTGGTGATGTCGGCGCCGCCGACCCCGTCGTCGCTGACCATGACGGTCAGCGTGCCCGGGTAGCCGTGGCCCTCCACCACGACCTTGGCGTGACTGGCCCGGGAGTGCTTGGCCACGTTGGTCAGCGCCTCGGCCACCATGAAGTAGGCGACCGCCTCGACCGAGGACTTGGGCCGCACCGGCACGTCGACGTGCACGTCGACCGGCACCGGGCACAGCGCGGCCAGGCCGGACAGGGCCGCGTCGAGGCCGCGGTCCGTCAGCACCGGCGGGTGCACGCCCCGGACCAGGTTGCGCAGCTCGGTGAGGGCCTCCTTGGCCTGGGCGTGCGCCTGGTCGACCAGCTCGCGGGCGGCGTCGAGGTCGTCGGCGAACTTCGCCTTGGCCCGGCCGAGCTCCATGGCCAGCGCGACCAGCCGCTGCTGCGCGCCGTCGTGCAGGTCGCGCTCGATCCGCCGCCGCTCCGCCTCGGCCGCGTCCACCACCCGTTCCCGGCTGATCTCCAGCTCGGTGACGCGGGCGGCCAGGTCCCGGCGCGGGCCGAGGAGGAAGCGGGCCAGCGCCCCGTCGGCGATGGCCAGGCCCCGGGTCAGCTGCGGCGCGGCGAGCAGCAGCACCGCGCCGAGGACGGCCGACAGGGTCAGCTCGGCCCTGGTGTGCAGCACCGTGTCGCCGAGGGTAAGCCCGCCGCTCGGCATGTCCCAGGCGTAGGCCGGCATCAGCAGCATGATCAGGCCCACCGCCCAGGCCAGGATGCCGATCGTCGCAGCCGCCACGCTGACCGGCAGCCGCAGCAGCGCGTACCCGATCTCGGCCCAGGTTTCCGGCTCTTTCCACATCTTCCAGCGGGGGATGATGCCCCACCGGTACCCGGCCCGGCCGGGCGAGCCCGGGGCGGGCCAGGCCGGGATCCGCACGCCGGTAAAGAAGGCGAACCTGGCCCGCTCGGCCCGGGCGAACCAGTCGGCCAGCCGCAGCGTCACCCCCAGGAGTGGGAGCCCGGCCAGCGCGAAAAACAGCCCGCCAACCCCGAAGGCCAGCCCGAACGTGACGATGAAGAGGGCCACGAACCCGATGACCAGGCCGGTCAGGTGCTGGGTCATGGCGAGCCAGGTGCGCGCCGACACCAGGTCGCGGAGGAGGAACATGGCTCCGACGCTATGACAAGACCAGCCGGGCGGCCATAAGCCGTACCCCCCGGATCGTGGTGAGGCTAACCCCACCGTCGCCAACCTTGGAAAACGATGCCCGGGGATCAGCCGACCGTCAGGTGTTGACCGGGAAGCCGAGGTTGACGCCGCCGTGGCTCGGGTCGAGCCAGCGGGACGTGATCACCTTGCCCCGGGTGTAGAAATGGATGCCTTCGGTGCCGTGCACGTGTGTGTCGCCGAACAGCGAGGCCTTCCAGCCGCCGAACGAGTAGTAGGCCATCGGTACCGGGATCGGCACGTTCACGCCGACCATGCCGATCTCGGCCTCGGACACGAACCGGCGGGCCGCTCCCCCGTCGTTGGTGAAGATGGCCGTGCCGTTGCCGTGCGGGTTGCTGTTGACCAGCTCCACGGCCTCCTCGTAGGAAGGCGCGCGCAGCACGCTGAGCACCGGGCCGAAGATCTCGTCGGTGTAGCAGCTCATCTCCGGGGTGACGTGATCCAGGACGCTCGGGCCGAGCCAGAACCCGGTCCCCGACGCCCCCGATGACCGGGTGGACGCGCCCGTCCACCGCCAGCGTGGCGCCCTCGCGGACACCGCTGTCCAGGTAGGAGGCGACCCGGTCGCGGTGCGGGCCGGTGACCAGGGGGCCCATCTCGGAGCGTTCGTCGGCGCCGGGACCGACGCGCAGGTTGGCGACACGGTCCTTTATCTTGCCGATCAGCTCGTCGCCGATCGGGTCGACGGCCACCACCGCGGAGATCGCCATGCAGCGCTCCCCGGCCGAGCCGAACCCGGCCGACACGGCGGCGTCGGCGGCCAGGTCGAGGTCAGCGTCCGGCAGCACCACCATGTGGTTCTTGGCGCCGCCGAGGGCCTGCACGCGCTTGCCGGCCCTGGTGCCGTTCTCGTACACGTACCGGGCGATGGGGGTGGAGCCGACGAAGCTGACCGCGGCGATGTCTTGATGCCGAGGATGGCGTCGACCGCCACCTTGTCGCCCTGGACCACGTTGAACACGCCATCGGGCAGGCCGGCCTCGGCCCACAGCGACGCGATCAGCAGCGACGCGGACGGGTCCTTCTCTGACGGCTTGAGCACGAACGTGTTACCGCACGCGATGGCCAGCGGGAACATCCACATCGGCACCATGGCCGGGAAGTTGAACGGCGTGATGCCCGCCACCACGCCGACCGGCTGGCGGATCGAGTACGAGTCGACGTTCGTGGAGACGTTCTCCGAGTAGCCGCCCTTGAGCAGGTGCGGGATGCCGCAGGCGAACTCGACGACCTCCAAGCCCCGCGCCACCTCGCCCGCGGCGTCGGCGGCGACCTTGCCGTGCTCCTCGGTGAGCAGCTTGGCCAGTTCGGTGGCGTGGTCGCGGACCAGTTCGCGGAATGCGAACAGGGTCGTGGCGCGCCTGGCCAGCGAGACGCGGCGCCAGTCCTTCAGCGCGTCCTTGGCCGCGGCCACGGCCAGGTCCACCTCGGCCGGGCTGGCGAAGTCGACCTGGCCGGTGACCTGCCCGGTCGCCGGGTCGTACACGTCGCCGTGCCGTTCGGCCTCACCGTCCCACGGCTTGCCACCGATCCAGTGAGTGACGTGCTTCACTTCATTGCCTCTTCGTTCACCGCTTGCAGGGCATCGACGAGGATCCCGAGGCCCTCCTTGGCCTCGGCCTCGCTCAGGGTCAGCGGCGGGGCCATCCGCAGCGTGGACCCGTACAGGCCGCCCTTGCCGATCAGCAGCCCGCGCTCCTTCGTGCCCTCCAGCACCCGGGCGGCCAGCCGCGGGCTCGGCTTCTTCGTCTCGGGGCTTTGGGGCTCGACCAGGTCCACCGCGAACATCAGGCCCCTGCCGCGCACCTCGCCGACGACCGGCAGCGTGCTCGCCGCTTCGCGGAGCCCGCTGATGATCAACCCGCCGGTCACGGCGGCGTTGCGCTGCAGGTCGTGGGACAGCAGGTAGTCCAGGGTGGCGTTGCCGGCCGCGGTTGCGATGGGGTTGCCGCCGAAGGTGGAGATGCCGTTACCGCGGATACCGTCGAGCAGTTCGCCGCGGGCCACCACGCCGCCGATGGCGAAGCCGTTGCCCAGTCCCTTGGCGAACGTCATCGCGTCCGGGGTGATCCCGTGCGCGGAGATGCCCCAGAAGTGCTCGCCGGTACGGCCCCAGCCGGTCTGCACCTCGTCGGAGATCAGCAGGATGCCGTGCTCGTCGAGGACCTCCTTATACGCGGCGAGCAGCCCGTCGGGCGGCATGGTGAACCCGCCCACACCCTGCACGGGCTCGGCCAGCAGGCAGCCGACGTCGGCCGGGTGGATCGCCGCGGACAGCATCGCCCGGAGGTCCTCGACGCAGGCCTTGATGTAATCGGCGTCGGACAGGTTGCGGTACTGGGGCAGCTGACGGTCGGTGCCGTGCAGATAATGAGTGCCGAACGGGTCGTGGCTCGACATCTTCCAGGCCGCGACACCAGTCACCGAGACGGCGCCGAACGAGCGTCCGTGATAGCTCCCCCGCATGGCCAGCACCTGATTGGCCTTGCGCGCCGTGAGGCAGGCCAGCAGCGCTGTCTCGTTCGCCTCGGTGCCGGAGTTGGTGAAGAACACCTTGGCGTCCGGGATGCCGGAGAGCCTGGCGATCTTCTCGGCGAGCTCGACCTGGTTGCGGATGAGGTACAGCGTCGAGGTGTGCACCACGCCGGTGGCGATCTGCCGCTCGACCGCGTCCCGGACCTCGGGGACGTCGTAGCCGAGCATGTTCGTCAGGATGCCGGCGAAGAAGTCAAGGTAGCTGCGGCCCTGGCCGTCGGTGACCCGGCAGCCCTTTCCGCTGACGATCTCGATCGGCTCGTCGTAGTAGATCCCGACCCAGCTGGGGATGACCGCGCGATGGCGGGCGAGGAGCTCAGACATGTTGCCTATTCTTCCGGTCACGGGCTCACCTTGGTAGTGCCGGGAGGGCAAAGCTGCCGCTGATCGCGCGCGGCGAGGACTGGGGCGGGTGATCCTGGTCTGCGACGGTGCGCGGCGCTGCTTGCGGTGGACGCTTCCACGCCCGCCTAGCGGAGCGTTTCCCGATAGACGCCCGGCACGGAGCCGATGACGGCCAGGGACTCCACGAAGAAGTAAATCGCCTTGAAGAACTCGAGCAGGTCACCCTCTTCGAGCACGATCTTGCGGTACATGACCGTACGCTGCGCGTCGTACCCCTCGTGCAGCGCCTTCCAGTCCCGGTAGTCCATGCCGAGCACGTAGGTGGCCTTGAGCGGCTCGTCCGGGCCGATGATCCGGCAGTCGGTCACCGTGCCGCCGCCCCACTGCACGAACAGATACGCGGTGCTACTAAGGCCGGGCAGGTCACGGCAGCCCAGCGCCCAGGACGCCGGGTACACGCTCTTGATCCACTCGAAGAAGTCCCAGTACTCCTGCAGCTTGCTCGCTCGCGCCTGCTCCGAAGGCCCGGCCGCCAGCGCGTCGGCGACCGATTCGGCCCACGATGGGCTGAAGAAGTCAGCCATCTGCTCACCCCCCCGCCAGCACCGGCTGCACCTTCTGCAGCAGGTCCTCGAGGTCGGGCGAGAGCCCGATGCCCACGTCGTTCAGCTTGCGCCGGAGCTGCTGGAAGAACAGCACCCGCACCTCGTCGTCGGTCCAGCCCAGCGGCTCGTAGTAGATCCGCCGGCTGACCACGCCGGACACCGACAGGATCGTGCGCAGCGTGTCGTGGATCTCGTTGATCATGGTCGGGTCCTTGCGCACCGCATCCTGCAGGTAGCGCATGCCGCCCTGCACGTGCCGCGACTCGTCCCGGCAGGTCGCGGTGAAGCCGGTGTAGTAGGCGGGCAGGAACCCGCGCCAGCGGGCGTACGACAGCGTCACCTTCATAACCGACAGCGCCAGCACGCCCTCGATCCACAGGAAGTAGTTGGTGCCGTAGCGCACCCGGGCCCGCTCGTCGTACGGGTGGAGCCGGAGTTCGTCCGCCTGGTAGGCCAGCAACCCGAACGGCGCGACGAACGTCTCGGACACCCAGGGAAACGACGCGTCCAGCACGGTCATGATGTCGTCGCCCTTCAGCCCGACGACCTCCCGGTAGAACCGGTCGAAGAAGACCGTGTGCCGCGCCTCGTCCTCGATCTGCGCGGCGATGTGGAGCTTGCACTCCTCGCTGGCGCCGATCATGAACACCGGCAGCTCGATCTCCACCTGCCGCTCGCCGTGGTGGAAGCCGGAGGCCACGGCGATGAACGACTGCCGTTCCTCCTCGGTCATCTTCTCCCGCCAGTCCACCTTGTCCTGGCTGAAGTCGAGATCGTAGACGTCCCACCGCTGCTTGAGGTACTTGCGGTACAGGGTGATGAAGTCCGGCAGCGACTTCAGGTCCTTGTGGACGTACTCGATGACGTCATCGATGTCGACGTGGAGCACTTCGGTCAGGGCGGAATCCTCGATCTCGCGCACCTGGTCGTCGCTGAGCGCGCGGGGGCCTTCCCGCAAGACTGCCGTCGGGCTCTTGCGTTCGGCCATACCGGCCCCCTTACCTCGTAGCGGGTTACCAGAGAGTAACTGTGTCACTCATTCGACCCGGTTCGCCCGCATCCCGTCAAGATCCGCCGTGGCTCGCCGGCATCCCGACGCGGCGAGCGGTTCGTGACGGCCCCGTGAGTGCTCCCGGCGGGCTCAGCCGGCGTTCGCGCAGCCGGGCGTGAGCGGGCAGGTGCATAACGGCATAACACCGGCGAAAGCCGCCGGCCGTCGCGCTGGGCGCGACGCTCCACGAACGGAAGAAGATCATGGCGAACGAACCCGCAGCCGCCGGAACCACCCAATGTATTCTCGAGCCCCGGCCCCATATCTGGGACCTGGGCGGCACGATGACCGCCACCTTCGCCGACAAGTCGAACCCGGGCGAGCCGGTCGGGTTCATCAACTCCAATCAGGTGCTCGAGGTCACGGTCACGGTGAACCTGACCGGCAACGTCCTCAACTACCTGTGCAACACGAGCATGTGCGTGTGCCTGGCGTTCGAGGCCTGCGGATGCGGCCCGTCCGGGGATTACTGCGAATGGATCGAGCTGGCCGGTGACTACAGCCCGTGCTGCACTCACGAGTGGAAGTTCGTGATCGACGTGCCCGCTGGCACGTTCAATGCGGGCGAGTGCGGACGGGAGTATCACCTCTGCATCACCCTCGGCTCGAAAGACTGCTGCGGCAAGGTCGGGTTCGTCTACGGCAGCTGCGACGCCTACACCATCACCGTGGTGCCGCCGCAGACGGACTGACCCGCGCCGGCCACCTCGGGCAAGTGTGCGGCCGATGCGCGACGAACCGGCCGAAAGCGGGCCGCCGCCCGGACCGGCCGGCGCGATACCTGACCGGTGGCGGCAGCGTGCCGGGTTCTCGGTCTTCTTCGACGTCCGGTCACCCGGCCGGGCCGGCCCCGGTGACCGGCGCCGGCGGATCAGGCTCTATCACGAGGAGACCGGGGACGAGATCATGCTCCCCGGGTGGGGGCCGACGGACTGGGTGAAGTGGATGCTCGACCGGCTCAGCGCGGCGCGGCCGCCGTCCGAGCCGGCCGGAGAGGCCGCTTCAGTGGTCTCGATGGAGATCATCGACGCCCGGCTAATCGGGGACCCGGCCCCGGGCGCGCGAGATGACACCGTGGCCGTGGAGCTGCAGCTGCGCGTCAGCGGGATGGCCGAGCTGAACCGGACGCTGGCGGCGAGGGTGGTCGGGATCCTGTTCGGCTCCGAGCCCCGCTGAGCCCACCCCGGTTCCGGGGTGGCTCGGCGGCCCGGATCTGGTCGTAGACGCGGCTGGTCTGCGCGGCGGGTGCAATCCCGAACTCGCAGTTCAACGCCTCGGCGCAGGATCGGTACGCGACGAGGGCCAGGGAGCGGGCGCCGCTGCCGGCGTGACAGTTCATCTTGATCACCGCGGCGTCCTCATTCCACGGCTCAAGACTCAGCACCGGGTCGATCACCGCAAGCGCCCCCGCATGGTCCCCGCGCCCGGCGAGCAGTCCGCCTACGTGGATGCTGAGCTGGACGAAGCGGGCTCGGAGCCGGTTGCGTTCGGCCGTTGCCCAGTCTGCGCCAGTAACCTGGCACAGGAAGTCGCCCCGGTAGAGCAGCAGAGCCTGCTGGCCCAGCTCGATCGCCTCGTCGGGTCGGCGCGCGGCCCAGCAGCGTGACGCGGCCGACCCCAGGTCGTCGAATTCCTCGGCGTCGACCCAGACAGAGAGTTCATCATTGAGTCGGTATCCGCCGTCACCGCAGACAATAGGCGAGCGGGCGGGATCGATGGCGTGCAAAGTACGGCGGAGTTCATAAACAGCCTGGTGAAGCCGATGGCGACCGCCGTCTTCGTCGGTGTCGGGCCACACCGCCATGATCAGCTCGTCTCGCGGCACGCTGCGATGACGGTGGGCGGCAAGGAACTGCATGAGCGATTGGGTTCGCTGCCCGCGCCAATCGGTGACCTGATGGCCGTCAATCGTGAGCTCAAAGGCTCCCAGCATGCGCACGGCCAGAAGGCCAGACCCCTCACTCCTTGAACTGTGTCGCGGCGCGGGTACGAGCCAGCCCGGCGTGGAATGAGCCGAACCGGCTGGCGCGGCGGCCAACCGTGACGGCGCGACGAACTTGTCCAGTAGCTCGAGCACGTCCTGGAGTCGAGCCATGGCTCGCGATTCGCTCTCGGCCAGGCGTTCGTACTCACCTTCGAGGTCGTGCAGCCGAACAGCCAGGTCCTGCCACTCCGCCAGGGCCCTGCGGCCCGTGGTAACCGCGCTGCTCAGCGTCTGGTCACTGGCCTCCGCCGCGCGTTGCTCCATCTGGCTGAGCATGCGGTCAACTGCCTGCGGAGTGATCTGGTCGGATACGGGACCGGTCTTACGCAACCTGCCGTCCCCCTTGTGAGCTCCTTGCCGTCATCCTTTCGTGATCCTTGCCTGTCCCTGGGCGGAGCGAGACGGGAACCGGGCCTCTCGGAGTTCTCGTCACCTAATAGACGGAGACCCATGCATAAGACGTTAATACGTCGTCGCGGGGGCCGCGTCTAGGCTTTAGTGATGCCTAATTTACTTGCCTCCGGGCATCCATTTCGCCGGGGGATAGGCAAGAATCCCTTTCCATTCAGAATGGAAAAGGATCGCGGATGCGGTGCACTACGCGTCGAGGACCTGGCCGGCGCGCTGGACGACGGGTCCCTCGCAGCTCCACGGAAAGTTGATCCAGCGGTCGGTGCGCTTCCACACGTAATCGCACTTGATCACCGACTGCGGCTTCTCGTAGATCACCGCCGACCGCACGTCCTCCACGTGATCCTTGATGAACCTGTAGACGAGTTCCATGGTCTTGCCCGAGTCGGCGACGTCGTTGGCGATCAGCACGTTCTTCTCGGAGAAGTCCACCGCGCTGGGCACCGGCGGCAGCATGACCGGCATGTCGAGCGTGGTGCCCACTCCGTCGTAGAACTCGACGTTCATCACGTGCAGGTTCTTGACCGCCAGCGCGTAGCCAAGGGAGGCGGCCAGGAACAGGCCGCCGCGCGCGATCGACAAGATCAGGTCCGGCTCGAAGCCGTCGGCCGCGATGACCGTCGCGAGCTCGCGGGACGCCGCGCCGAACGTCTGCCAGCTCAGATTCTCACGCTCGTCCATAACCTGCTCTCATCGCCTGGGTCCTGGTGCCATGGTGTCATGCCGGTTATGCCCTGTTGAAGACACGGTGGCCGGAGCCGCTGGTAGTCGTGCAACGATCCACGTGGCCTGGCGGCGAGTCAGCCGGGCCGACGACCCGGACGCGTACCTGCGCCGCATCCTGGTCAACGCGAGCCACCGCCGGTTCCGCATGGCCAGCGGTGACCGTGTGGGCCGATGGACAGTCTCTTCCGGATCGTTGCGCGCGGTTCCATTTCCTGACTAAGGTCAGAGAATGGACGGGGCGATGATCGAGCAGGTCCGGCGGTTCAACCGGACCGTCACGCAGCGGATCGGCGCGCTGGACGACGCGTTCCTGTCCCGTGACCGGCCGCTCGGGCAGGCGCGGCTGCTGTGGGAGATCGGCCCGGAGGGCAGCGACGTCAGACGGCTGCGGGCCCGGCTCGACCTGGACTCCGGGTACCTCAGTCGGCTGCTGCGCTCGCTGGAGAGCGACAACCTGATCCGCCTCCAGCCGAGCCACGCGGACGCGCGGGTGCGGACGGTCCGCCTGACCCCGGCGGGCGGAACGGAGCGGGCCGAGCTCGACCGGCTCTCCGACGAGGCGGCCGCCAGCCTGCTCGAACCGCTGAGCACGCGGCAGCGAGACCGGCTGATGACAGCGATGGCCGAAGTCGAGCGGCTCCTGGCGGCCTCGGCGGTCCAGATCGACGTGTGCGACCCCCGGCACCCGGACGCCCGCCGGGCGGTCCAGGCCTACGTCGCCGAACTCACGCAGCGCTTCGAGGACGGATTCGACCCAGCCATCGGCGTCTCCGCCACCGACGACGAGGTGTCCCCGCCCGCCGGATTGTTCCTGCTCGCCACCCTGCACTCCGAGCCGGTCGGGTGCGGGGTACTCAAGTTCGGCCAGGACGCTCCGGCTCACATCAAGCGGATGTGGGTCTCCCCTGACGTCCGCGGGCTCGGCCTCGGGCGCCGGCTTCTGGGCGAACTGGAGGCCCAGGCCGCGGCCCACGGGGTCCGCACGCTATGGCTGGAAACCAACCGCGCCCTGAACGAGGCGATCAGCTTGTACCGGACGGCCGGCTACCGCGAGGTAACGGCGTTCAACGACGAACCCTACGCCCATCACTGGTTCGAGAAGACGATCGGCGCATTACCAGAGACAGGTCTTGCCATCTAGTACCAGCGAGGCTGACGATGACAGTATGTCCGAGCTGCCATCGTGGGCACGCGACGCGCTCGCCGGGGTCTACGATCCCTGCTGCCAGGAGAAAGGCATCTCGGTCATCGACATGGGCCTGGTGCGCTCGGTCCGGGTCGAAGACGGGATCGCCAAGGTCGAGCTGCTGCTGACCTCAGGCTGGTGCCCCTTCGCCGCCACCGTGCTCACCCAGGTGAAGGACCAGATCCTCGGCCAGCCCGGAATCCGCGACGCCGACGTCTCGATCGTCTGGGACGAGGCCTGGACGACCGACCGGCTGTCCCCTCGGGCCCGGAGCATCCTGCGCTTCCTGCCCCCGCCCTCGGCCGTACCGGACCGGGACGCCTACATCCGCGCCCACCAGCCCCCAAAGGAGCAAGCCGTCATGATCGACGATGCCTTCGTCTTCGACTGCGTGGCGCACGTCTTCAACTTCGACCCGAAGAACGCGTTCGGCCAGGCGGGCCTGCTGTTCGACAACCACCTGTACGCGTTCCACAACGCCCTGACTCCGGAGAATGACCGGCACAAGCTGCCGCCGGAGGAGTTCCTGCGGGAGTGGACGCCTTCGGACATCCGCAAGATGGTGTTCGAGGAGTCGGATACCGACATGCTGGTGGCAATGCCGCTGCCACTGACCGACCTGTTCCGCGACGGCCTCTCCCCCTGGGAAGCCTGCGCCGACCTGGCCAGCCGCGACCCGGGCCGGACCGTCTTCTGGGGCTCGGTGAACCCGCTCGAGGGGCGCAAGGCGCTGGACCTGATGGAACGTCAGGTCGGGGAGTTCGGCGCCCGCGCGTTCAAGTTCTACAACGTCCGCTACGACTACGGGAAGCCGTACCCGTGGCGGATGGACGACCCGAACATCGCGTTCCCGATCTTCGAGAAGGCCCAGGAACTGGGCGTGAACCTGATCGGCGTGCACAAGGGGGTACCGCTCGGCCCGCAGCCGATCGAGCACACGCAGACCTGGGACATGGATGGGGCCGCGGCCAACTTCCCCGACATCAACTTCGTCATCTTCCACGTCGGGCTGCCGTTCCTCGACGAGACCTGCTGGCAGCTCATCCGGTACCCGAACCTGTACGCCTCGATCGCGGCCACGATCAACTTCGTGATCCGGGCGCCCCGGATGTTCGCCGAGATTCTCGGCAAGCTGCTGTTCTGGTGCGGTGAGGACAAGATCATCTACGGCTCCGAGGCGCCGCTGTTCCATCCGGAGTGGGCGCTGCGCGCGTTCATGGACTTCCAGATCCCCGAGGACCTGTGCGCGGGGTACGGTTACCCGCAGCTCACCGACCAGGCCAAGCGCAAGATCCTCGGCGAGAACCTGCTGCGGCTGCACGGCATCGGCCTGGCCGAGGCCAGGGCCCGGGTCGGCACCGCGAGCTAGCCAGCAGGATCCCGGCCGCATCCAAACCGCGCGGCAGGTCGGGCGGGCGCGCGCAGGCCGCATCGCCACAGACCCCGGTCCTTCAACCCAGCCGCGAAAGCCAGCCTCGTCATTTGCCCTGCATACCAAGGTGATGCCGCATTTGACCCGGTACATCTTGACAAGGCAGGATAAGTTTCACAATATCATCTCAGTGCAGCAGGCGGCTCAGTGATCTTGGTTTAGCCCCGATCTCGGGGTATGGTCCGGAGCCGCTCGCGGCGCAGCAGTCAAGGGAGTGGCTGTAACACAGAATTGCCCGGACACTCGAAGGCAAAGGGGAGGGCCTAGGAGTGGGTGGAGTGATCTTAGTTAATTGTGTCGCGGTAATTGTGGCCCCGGGGCAACCGGGCACAAGCCGCACAGCATACCTCGCGAGCATACTAACCAGCTCAGGGCACCAGAGGTCAGCGGCGTCCGCCTCGATCCGAGCCATGAAGCGCAGGCCAGCTGACTGCCCGCTAAAACGGGATTGATAATGCAGACCAAATTCCGGGATTCAACTAGTAAAGGCAGAATGACCGGATGAACTGCCCAGCCAAGGTGAAATTCCAGTGACCGTGACGGTCATCGGCGAATTCTCCTGCCGAGATGCCGCGGGCGAGTCGCTTTGTCGTCTGTATACAAGCACAATCAGGCAAAGGCCTGTGCAGGCTTTCATGCGTCTTCACGGGTCTTCGCAAGTCTTCACGGGTCTTCGCAAGTCTTCATGGGCCTTCATGGGCCTTCACGGGGGCTTCACGGGCCTTCACGGGTCGGAACGGCTTCAAGTACCAGACAGGAGGACGTGAAGCGGTGGCGACGCACGCCTGGCCGTACGCGGTCAGCCGAGATGAGCGATCCGGTTATCAGGCCGTCGTAGTGCCCGGGTTCCTGGCGGACGCGGGACAGGCCTATGTGCTCGAGTACGCCAGCAAGGGGCAGGCCGGCCAGCCAGACACCGTGACGGTGCGTGAGATACGGGGCGCGGTGACCGAACCCCTGTCACTCGCCTACCGCGTGACAGAGAGGCGCGACGAACCCGACGCCCGCGGCGGGCCAAAGGACCGGGCGGGCCGCACCAGGCGGGTCTTCGAGGGGCTGGTCCTGCAGGTGCACGCGGACAAAGTGGCATCGCTGGGCCTCACCGTGGCCGACCTCGACGCGGTCGCCAGCATTACCGACGCGGCCTTCGGCAAGCCGCGGGCGACCGGGGCGCCCGTCGAGGCCGAACCCTCGGCCGCGATCTGCGTCGGTGACGTGGCCCAGGACGCGCGACTCCTGGACCTGCGAATGGCCAAACCGTGGGTGGTGCCGGGCAGCAGCGGCGGGGGCGGGGGGAGCCTGGGGGTACGGCCAGGGGGCCAAGGGGGCCAGGGCGCGGCTGCGCTCCCCTGGCGGCCGGACGGCCGCCGATCCGGACCCGCCCACGCCAGTCCCGGGCGGAGCGGCCTGATCGTCGCGGCCGCCGTCGTCTGCACCCTGGCCGCGCTGCTGGTGTGGTACCTCACCCGGCTCATGGCCCAGTCCCAGGATTCGGCCAGCCTGGCCGCCCTGGCCCTGCAGTGGGCGAAGGTCAGCCCCTAGTCTCGTGATCAGCCAGCCCGGCGGGCAGCAGCTCGGGCGGGAAGTTCTGGTAGGCGACCGGCACCAGCCAGCGGCGGATCGCCGCCGTGCCGACCGAGGTGTAGGCCGGCACGGTGGTGGCCGGCCATGGCCCGCCGTGGTGCTGGGCCGGGACGACGGCCACGCCGGTCGGCCAGCCATTGAACACGATCCGGCCCGCCACGTGCTCCAGGACCGCGGCCACCTGGCGGGCCAGTTCCAGGTCATCGGTCGAACCCTCGTCCGCGTGCACCGTACCGACCAGGTTGCCGGCCAGCGCGGCGAGCACCGGCAGCAGGTCCGCGACCGACGGATAGGTGATGACCAGCCCGGCCGGGCCGAACCGTTCACGGGACAGCGCAGCCAGGTCGGCGGCGAACTCTTTCAGGGTGAGCTGGAACACCCGTGGGGTGGCGCCCCACGGTCCCGGCCCCGGCCGGCCCGCGGCCAGCTCCGTGAGGCCCGGGTGATCCGCGGCCTCGGCGACCGCGTCCTCGTAGCCGGCGAAGATCCGGCCGGACAGCATCGGCCCACCCGCCGATGCGCTGACCGCCTCGGCGATGGCGGACAGCAGGCCCACGTCCTCGGGGACGAAGAGCAGGCCGGGATTGGTGCAGAACTGGCCGGTGCCCAGGGTCAGCGACGAGACGTATCCGGTGGCGACCGCGGCAGGCCTACCGAACGCGGCCCCGGGCAGCACCACACATGGGTTGACCGAGCCGAGCTCTCCGTAGAACGGGATCGGGACCGGACGCTCCGCGCAGACCCTGGCCAGAGCCAGACCGCCGGCGGTGGACCCGGTGAACCCGGCCGCCGCGATATCCGGGTGCCGGAGCAGCCGCAGGCCCGCCTGCATCCCGTGCACCAGACCGAACGTCCCGGCGGGCGCCCCGGCTGAGGCCAGCGCCTGGGCGACCACCTCGGCGGTGACGTCGGAAGTGACCGGATGACCCTCGTGCGCCTTGACCACGACCGGGCAGCCCGCGGCCAGCGCGGAGGCGGTGTCGCCGCCCGCCACCGAGAACGCGAACGGGAAGTTGGACGCTGCGAACACGGCCACCGGCCCCACCGGCCGGGTGATCCGCCGCACGTCGGGGACGACACCCTCGGCCCGGGTCACGACCGCGTCCCGATAGCTGCCCTCACGCAGCAGGTCCGCGAACATTCGCAGCTGGGTGGTGGTGCGGGCCACCTCACCGGTGAGCCGTTCGCCACCAAGCGCGGTCTCGGTGTCGGCGATCACGGCCAGTTCACCGGCCCGGTCGTCCAGCGCGCCGGCCACGGCCTCCAGCGCCTCCGCCCGCTTGGCCAGCGCGGTCCCGGCGCCCCAGGCGGGGGCCGCGGCCAGCGCCGAGGCCACAATCGCGTCGACGTCGGCGTCGGTGGTCTCGGCGACCGGCTCCCCCACCGGCTCTCCGGTGCGCGGGTCGAACCCCTGGATCATTAGGTCACCCTACTTCGGGTCGGGTTCCGGGTTGCGGCCGCGCCTGGCCAGGAAGTCGAAGTCGCAGCCTTCGTTGGCCTGCGTGATGTGCTCGCTGAACAGGGCGCCGTAGCCGCGCTCGAACTTCGGCGCGGGGGGTTGCCATTGCTCGCGTCGTCGAGCCAGGGCCCGTTCGGGCGCATTCAAGGACAGCTCACGGGCGGCGACGTCCAGTGTGATGAGGTCCCCGGCCTGGACGAGAGCCAGCGGACCGCCGACGAACGACTCAGGAGCAACATGCAGCACGCACGCCCCGTAGCTGGTTCCGCTCATCCGCGCGTCGGAGATCCGCACCATGTCGCGGACACCCTGGGCCAGCAGGTAGTCGGGGATGGGCAGCATGCCGTACTCGGGCATGCCGGGGCCGCCCTTCGGCCCGGCGTTGCGCAGCACCAGGACGGAGTCCGGGGTGATGCTGAGGGCCGGGTCGTTGATGCGTTCCTGCAGGTCGTGGTAGGAGTCGAAGACGACGGCGGGACCGGTGTGCTTGAGCAGGCGCGCTTCGGCCGCGATGTGCTTGATGACCGCGCCGTCGGGCGCGAGGTTCCCGCGCAGCACCGCGACTCCGCCCTCGGCGGCCAGCGGGGTGTCAGGGCTCCGGATGACATCATCGTTGTAGACGGGTGCTGTTATTTTTTCATCCAACCGACCGTCGTTTTTTTCTCGACCGAACGGGCCGTCGTTCACCGTGGCCCGGTCCAGGTGCAGCGCCCCGGGGACCTTCGCCAGCTGGCCGAGCAGCGCCGGCAGCCCGCCGGCGTAGTAGAAGTCCTCCATCAGGTACTTCCCGCTCGGCCGGACGTTGGCCAGCCAGGGCACCCGGCGGGAGATCGCGTCGAAGTCGTCGAGGGTCAGGTCCACGCCGGCCCGGCCGGCCATCGCGATCAGGTGGATGAAGGCGTTGGTGGAGCCGCCCAGCGCGAGCACGGTGGCCACCGCGTCCTCGAATGCCTCGCGGGTCAGGATCTTGTCCGGGGTCAGGTCTTCCCAGACCATGGCCACGATGCGCCGACCGGTGGCCGCCGCCATCCGGTAGTGCGCGGAGTCCACCGCGGGGATCGAGGCCATCCCCGTGAGGGTCATGCCGAGGGCCTCGGCGGCCGAGGTCATGGTCGAGGCGGTGCCCATGGTCATGCAGTGGCCCGGCGACCGGGCGATGCCGCACTCCAGGTCGGCCAGCTCGCAGTCGCCGACCAGCCCGGCGCGCGCGTCGTCCCAGAACTTCCATACGTCGGTACCGCTGCCCACGGCTTGGCCGCGGAAGTTGCCGCGCAGCATCGGGCCTGCGGTCAGGTAGATGGCCGGGACGTTGGCGCTGGCCGCGCCCATGAGCAGCGCGGGCGTGGTCTTGTCGCAGCCGCCCATCAGCACCGCGCCGTCGGCCGGGTAGGAACGCAGCAGTTCCTCGGTCTCCATGGCCAGGAGGTTCCGGTACATCATCGGGGTCGGCTTCTGGAAGGTCTCGCTGAGGGTGGCGACCGGCATCTCGACCGGGAAGCCGCCGGCCTCCAGGACGCCGCGCTTGACCTGCTCGGCGCGCTGGCGCAGGTGCATGTGGCAGGGGTTCAGCTCGGACCAGGTGTTGAGGATGAGGATGAGCGGCTTGCCCAGGTGCTCCTCGGCCTCGACACCGAGCTGGCGCATCCTCGAGCGGTGACCGAACGCCCGCAGCCCCGAGGTCCGCTCGCCGCCGAACCAGCGGAAGCTGCGCAGTTCCTCGGGCTGCTTCACCGCAGGCCCCAGCCGTCGGCCTGGTACGGCGTTACTGGGACGACCACCGCCGTGGCGAGGGCGCGACGCAGGATGTCGGTGCTGGCCTGGGTCAGGCTCATCCGTGGTTCTCCGTTTCTTCCCCCAAACCCACCCTAATGGGGTTGACTCAGGCAGCAGCAGGGAAATGTCGGTGGCCGGTGCTGAAATGGCGGCATGGAGACGTTCACCATGGTCCCGCGGGGGCCGTTCTCGCTCGCGTCCAGTATCCGCTTCCTCGAGGGCTTCACGCCCGCGGCCTACGGCCCGGCCGGGGATGCGGTCCTGGAGCTGGCGTTCCCTGCGGAGGGCAGCTGGGAGACGGTCGGCGTCCGGGTACGGCAGGACGGCGGGGAGGTGACAGCCGAGGTCGTGAGCCCGCGGGCGCCAGGCCCTGAGCTGGCCACAGCCGTGCGGGCGCAGGTCGAGCGGATCCTCTCGCTCGACGTGGATGGCTCGGGCTTTCCCGCGGTCGGCTCGCGTGATCCGGTGGTAGCCGGACTGCAGCAGCGCTACCCGGGGCTGCGGCCGGTCGGGTTCTGGTCGCCCTACGAGGCCGCGGCCTGGACCATCATCGGGCACCGGATCCGGATCAGCCAGGCCGCCGCGATCAAGGCCCGGATGGCCAGGCAGCTCGGCGAGCCGGTCACCTTCGGCGGCCGGGTGGTGCACGCCTTCCCCGCCCCGGCCCGGCTGGCTTCGCTCGACTCGTTCCCGGGGCTGGCCGGGCGCAAGCCGGAGTGGCTGCGGTCGGTGGCCATGGCCGCGCTCGACGGCCAGCTCGACGCGGCCCGGCTGCGCGGCATGCCGCGGGAGACCGCGCTGAAGGAGCTGAAGACCCTGCCGGGCATCGGGGACTTCTCCGCCGGGCTGATCCTGCTGCGGGGCGCCGGCGATCCGGATGCCGTGGCCTACCACGAGCCGCGGCTGGCCCTAGCGGTCGCGGACGCTTACGGGCTGCCCGGGCCGGCCACCACCGGGCAGTTGACCGAGATCAGCGAGAACTGGCGGCCGTACCGGACCTGGGTCACCCTGCTGCTGCGGACCCAGCAGGAAATCCCGGCGGCCGGAGAATTATGCTGGGGTTAGCACGTGGTTGCGCCTAGGGTTCCGCTGGCCGTCCGTTCCTGCTGCGACCACAATCAGGACGGCCGGGGCTGGACCAAGCGGCGCCGCGACCCGGGACCTGCGGGCCCGGGGAACACCTGACGGGAGAGAAGCCCTGAGGGCTCCTGTTCAGCCTGCCTGAGGAGCCCCGTTGGACCCGTCGACCACCCTCTCGCTCACCGTCACCCTCGCGGTGCTGGCCGCCGCGGTCACGCATGCCACCTGGAACGCGATCGCGCACGGCATCAAGGACCAGACGCTCGCCTTCGCGCTGATCGGCGTGGGCGGCGTCGCGGTGTCGATCCCGCTCGTCATCGTGGGCACCCTCCCCCGGTCAGCGGCCTGGCCGTACCTGCTGGCGTCGGTGGCGATTCACGTGTTCTACAACCTGCTGCTCATGCAGTGCTACCGGCTGGGCGAGTTCAGCCAGGTCTACCCGCTGGCCCGCGGCGTCTCCCCGCTGGTGGTAACGATCCTGGCCGCGATGTTCGTGCATGAGCACCTGGCGCTCCCCCAGATCGGCGGCGTGGCCATCGTCTCGGCCGGGCTGGCCTTCCTCGTGTTCGCGGGCCGTAGGCCTGGCCGGGGGGCCTTCCTGGCCGCCGTCGGCACCGGGCTGACCATCGCGGCCTACACCACGGTGGACGGCGTCGGCGTGCGGGCGTCCGCCAGCCCGGTCGGTTACATCGGCTGGCTGATGGTGCTGGAGAGCCTCTGCGTGCCGCTGTTCGCGGCGGTCCGGCGGCGCGACGTGCTGCTCAAGCAGCCGCGGCGCATTCTGCTGTCCGGCCTGGCCGCCGGAGCGCTGAGCGTGCTCGCCTACGGCCTGGTGCTGTGGGCGCAGACCCGCGGAGCGCTGGCACCGATCGCCGCACTGCGGGAGACCAGCGTGATCTTCGGCGCGATCATCGGCGCGCTGGTCTTCCGCGAGCCGTTCGGCCGGAACCGCATCACCGCGACCGTCCTGGTCGTGGCGGGCATCGTGCTGCTCAACGTAGCCTAGGCGGCCCGAGGAGGGGCAAGCCGGTCCTTGCGCGAGGTGGCAGGGCATGGTTGCGCAGAGAAATCTGTCGTTGCTGCCGCGCTCAGGGATGTCACCTCAGCCGTGTACTACGGGGCGATCGCAGCGCACGGCTCGCTGGTCTTCGCGCTCCTCGGCCAGCCGGCCGAGGCCGACCGCTGGGCTGCGAGCCTGTCGCCGCCTGAAGGCGGAGGGGCGCGGTCCGCGCACAAGATGGTGCCCGGCGGTGCAGGGTTCCGCCGGGCACCTGTGGCCGATGATCCGATCGACCTGTTCCTACCCAGGGGAACGACGCAGATACGGATATGGATCGAAAAGTCCCGCCTCACGTAAGCATTTCGTCACAATCGGGAGTCGCGCGGGGCCTCAGCCGTAGACCTTGCTGTAGTCCACGCTCAGCCAGTGTTCGGGGGCCATCCTGACCACGACCTGGCCGCCGGTGGGATTGGCCGAGACGTAGGCGTCGCCGCCCTCGGATCCGAGATACCGGCGCGCCAGGGCCAGCCGCTCGTCGTGGCCGGCTTCCTCGATCGTCACCGCCCCTCGACGGTGACGTACTTGTAGGGCGGGCGTTCGTCCTGAGCGCACAGGCTGAGCCGGCCTGCCGCCCGGATGGCCGCCGCCTTGCGGGTGCTCCCTCCGGTGATCACGTTCACCGTGCCGCCGGGCTGATAGGAGTACCAGACCGGGACGGCCAGCGGGCCGCCGCCGTCCACCGAGGCCACGCTGAGCACCCCGACGTGCACCCCGCCGAGGAACTGCTCTCGTTCCTCGCGGGTCATGGTGACCGGCATCGCATCTCCCGTATGGCTCGGCCGCTGAGTGGTCAGTCGCAGTCTCGCATCTGCCAGACTTCAGCCATATGCCGACCCGAAGGGAAGAGGTAATGGTCGAGCCCTATCAAGCGCTGGGCCTGGTGCCCACCATGCGAGGCATCCGCCACCGCGACGAGATCCAGGTGAATATCGAGCACCTGTCGCATCTGATCAAGGCCGCGTCGTGGCTGTCCAGCCTGGATCTGCCGGTGCGCCTCATCGCCGTTCCGGAAGGCGCCCTGCAGGGTTTCAACGACGAGGTCCTCGACCTCGATCACGAGACCTTCGCCCGCGAGTGCGCGATCGACGTTCCCGGACCCGAGACCGATGCGCTCGGCGCGCTCGCCCGCCAGTGGAACGCGTACCTGATGGCCCAGGCCAAGGCCCGTCACCCGGAGTTCCCGGGCCGGTTTTTCAACGCGGGTTTCATTCTCAGTCCCGACGGCGAGGTGATCCTCCGGCACCACAAGGTGGTCCCGCTGCTGCCGGTCGAGCACTCGGTGACCCCGCACAACGTCTGGGACCGGTGGATCGAGCTGTACGGCCGCAACCTGGACGCCTTCTACCCCGTGGCCGACACCGAGATCGGCCGGCTCGGGTTCCTCATGGCCAACGAGGGCTCGTACCCGGAGAACGCCCGCGGCCTGGCCATGAACGGCGCCGAAGTGGTGTACCGGGGCCCGTACCCGCACCCGCACGTCGGCAACGGCCTGTTCGAGATCCAGAACCGCGCGCGGGCGCTGGACAACAACTTCTACCTGATCGCCTGCAACGTCGGCACGTATTACCTGCACACCGATTCCGATGTGCCGATCGACACGTTCGGCGGTGGGTCGGCCGTGATCGATTACCGGGGCCAGATCGTCGGCCGGCATGACTACAGCGGCGGCTCATCGTGGGTAGCCGGGACCGTCGACGTCGAAGCGCTGCGCAAGTTCCGGGCCAGCGCGCAGTGGGACAACTGGATCAAGGACCTGACCACCGAGCAGTACCAGCTCATCTACGAAGCCCCGGTCTACCCGAAGAACCTCTACCTGGACCGCGCTCCGTATAACCACGCGGAATACCGGCGTGAGGTCATCGACAAGCAGATCGAGCTGATGCACGAGCGCGACATCTGGCGGCGCCCGGACAAGGGATAGCATTCGGGTAGTACCGCACTGGTAGCGGCCTCCGTCATCCGCGTTACGCATGCCCAGGAGGCCTGCCCCATGTCATCGATCCAGGTGCGGCCGTTCCGCCGCAGCGACCGCGACCAGCTCACCCAGCCGGATTTCTCCTGTGGCTCAGCGGCTTGGACCGGAGCCGCCCATCGCCAACCACAATGCCCGCACCAGTCGCATTCTTTGCACAAAATCGCCAGCCCAGCGTAATCAACGCGGAGGATATGGCTTATACGGAGCATTTTTTTGCATTCCCTGGCGCGCCATTCGGGACGAATTCCTTAATGGATCATAATCATCATTAACCCTGGGAAATCCATCCATACGGCCGGCCCCAGGCGGCCAGGCGCGTACTCGCGCGGCCGTAAAGTGATTAAACACGACTTAGCAGTATTCAGCCAGGGCCGATTAGAAGTGACCTTAGCCTCTTCGCCTGACGGAAATGACCGTATAGCGTTGCAACTAGAGCGCAACGAGGAAAGGGCGCTTACAACCACCGACATAATGACACGAACTGGACGTGCAGACACGGCGGAATAAAGATGTGAGCAAGAACAGGGACAAGGAGGGAATTATGACCAGCCAGGAAATGTTCGAAGCGATGTTCACGGACCACACCCCCAAGGTTGACACTCGCACTCCCAGCGACGTCGCGGCCGACAAGGCCGTCGGCTGGCCGGCCCGGTAGCAGGTTTCCGCCGGTCAGGACGCTGTTGTCGTAATAGCCGTACCGGCCCGCAGACACAGCTACCTCGGTGAAGCCGAGCAGGCCGCAGGCACAGCACTGAGGCTGATCACCGCCGCGGGCAAAGCCGCGGCCCGGTCTGCCGTGTGGACTGTGACACCGCTGATGATCAGCTCGGCTGCAGCCGGCGGACCGCCCGCGTCGAGCGGCACGGGTCACAGGTCAGCCATCACCCGTGGTGGATGAGGCAGGCTCACGGGCGGGGGGTGACACTGATGGTGGCGACCAGGTAGTGGCCTATCCCGGCAGGCGGTGGCATGGAGTATCAGGGACAGCTGGTGATTCTCGATGGCCGCTGGATCGCCGGAGCCGCCGACCTGGTGAATCTGCTGCTGCTGGTCAGCTGGATCCGCGCCGAGTGGGTGAAGCAAGACGAGGCTAAACGCCGCACGCGGCGGGCCGCCAGCAGATCGGGACCCACATGATTGTTCTGAACCTCGTTCTCATCGGCTTGGTGATCACGCTCGAACCGATCCCGCTCACCGCATTCATCCTGATCCTCGCGTCCAAGGGCGGCGTGCGGAAGGGCGCCGCGTTCATCTTCGGCTGGCTCTTGTCACTCGCCATCGTGATCGCGTTCACGGTGCTGGTCACCGGCAACAAGCCTCCGAAACCCAATACGGCTCCCTCGCTAGCCGCCCTGGCCGCCAAGCTCGCCATCGGCGCCGGGCTGACGGTGATCGCCATCCGGCAGTACCGGAGGCTGGGCAAGCCCAAACCGCCGAAAAAGCCCCCCAAGTGGCAGACCGGCATCGACAACATGACGCCGTGGTACGCCATCGCGCTCGGCCCGCTCACCCAGCCCTGGGCACTGGTCGCCGCCGGTGTCACCGTTATCGTCGAGGCCAAGCTCGCATCCTGGCAGGATTACCTGACGCTCGCGCTGTTCTGCATTATCGCCACATCCACGTTCCTGGCCATGGAGATCTACGCCGGGTTCCGCCCCCAGCCAGCGCAAGCGTTCCTGACCCGGCTGCGGCACTGGATCGATACCCATACCGATCAGGTCATTATCATCGTGTCCCTGGTCCTGGGCTTCTGGCTGATCGGGAACAGCATTTACTACATCGTCACCTAGCCGTTGAAGCCCCGGCGGGACCTCGGAGTAATCCAGGTACGGGTGATCGCCGCAGCTGGGGCAGATGAGCTCATATACGTGGCGTGCTGACGCCAGCCTGACGACGTTTCCGTTGCCGTTGCCCGCGCCGGCGTCCCGGTTACCCATCTACCGTGCTCAGCAGGCAGCCACCGGTCGCCGGCCCGGGCCGCCTTATTGAATGAGCTCGTAGTAGGTGAACCGGTCGGCGGCGGTGGCGGCCGAAGTCCCCGACGGGGTGGTCACCGTGATGTCGACCGTGCCCTTGCCCGCCGGGCTGGTCACGGTGATCTGCGTCCCGGAGTCCGCGGAGATGGTCCCGGCCGCACCGCCGAAGCTGACCCCGGTCGCCTTGGCCAGGCCGGTCCCGGTGATCGTGACCGCGGTACCGCCCGCGCTGGTCCCGCTCGCCGGCGAAACACCCGTGAGCGCCGGAGGCGATGGGGCCGACGAGGAACCCGAGGCCGAGGCCGACGACGAACTCGAACCGGACGAGGCCGAGCCTGCACCGGAGGACGACGAGCCCGCACCGGACGAGGCCGAGCCTGCACCGGAGGACGACGAGCCCGCACCGGACGAGGCCGAGCCTGCACCGGAGGACGACGAACCTGCACCGGACGAGACCGAGCCTGCACCGGAGGACGACGAACCTGCACCGGAGGACGACGAACCTGCACCGGAGGACGACGACGAGCCCGAGGCCGAGGCCAGCGGCAGATGGAGCAGGACCTGCTGGACCGCGGTGGGATGGATCGAAGCGCTGAGCTTGGCGGAGGAGGTACCGCCGATGGCCAGGGCGGTGCCCGCCGCTATCAGCGCGATGGTGCCGGCGGCCATGATGGCGGCCGTGGCTGGGCCCATATGCCGGTACCGGCGATCGCGGAGGTGCCGGCGGTCCTGGATGTGCTGGCGCTCCTGGATGTGCTGGCGGTCCCGGAGGTGCCGAAGATGCTGGAGGTGCCGAACATGCCAGAGGTGCCTGAGATGCCGGGATTCCAGGGAATCCCGCGATTCCGGAGACAGGTTGACCCTCTCCACGGCGGAACCCTGTAGAGCGGGCGATGCGCCCGCTGGCCACAGTGCGGCCAGCAACAGCGCCGCTTCGCCCAGATGCGATCGGCCGCGTTCCTCCCAGTCCCGGCCGTACGCGCCTGACGCGGCGGCCTCGAGGGCGGCGACGAAGGTGGTGCCGTCGGCCGGCCGGTCTCCGGGTTCCTTGGCCATCCCGGCGGCTACCAGCGGCCGCAGCGGCTCGGGCACCGGGTCGAGCGGCACCGGCTTGGACATGTGCTGGTAGAGCAATGCCTCGGCGGTGTCTCCCTCGAAGGGAGGGCGGCCGGTGAGGCACTCGTAAAAGGTGGCCGTGGCCGCGTAGATATCGCTGGCCGGGGTGACGGGGGTCCCGGCGAACTGCTCGGGAGGCGCGTACATCAAGGTACCCGCGGGAATCGGCCGGTCACCTGTGCGCGACGCGATGCCGAAGTCGGTCAGCTTGCTGACGCCTTCCCCGTTGACGAGCACATTCTCCGGCTTGTAATCGCGGTGCACCACACCGCGCCGGTGCGCGGCCGCCAGCCCTAGTAGCGAGCCCTGCAAGACCACCAGCGCCGCCTCCGGCGTGGTGGCGCCCTGATGCGCCAGGATCTCGCGCAATGAGACGCCGTCGACGAGTTCCATGACGATGGCGGCACCCGACGCGGACTCGACATATTCATACAGCCGGACGATGTTCAGGTCGTCGAGGGAGGCCAGCACTTCCGCCTCGCCGCGGAACATCTGGGCCCATTGCGGGTCGGCGAGGAGCCTGCGGTGCATGTACTTGATCGCGACCAGGGTGCCCGACGCATCGTGCCTGCCCAGCACCACATCGCCGGATCCGCCCGAGCCGAGCGCCTTCAGCTCGGTGTATCCGGGAACACCCCATTCCGCCACGCAGATCGCCCCTTCCGCGGTGGCCGCCCGGCTCGCGAGACCGGGCGTCACGCTGCGCTGATCCTGGGATAACGTGACCCGCGCGCCGCGGTTCACCAGCAGCTGACGGCCACGGCGGCCTGTACGTTCTCTTGGACGTTCTGGGTTAGTCATAGGTTGCGGTCACCCGCGATTCTCCCATCTGAAGGAGACCGCAGAATCCGCTCTGATACACCACGGAGAAACCGCCGTGCGGGTCACCGGCTGGGGTGGACCGGCGGAGGTGACCTGTTCCCCGCCTGCGCGGAACAGGTGCGTGTCAGCTGCCGATGTAGCTCATGACGTGCTTGATGCGGGTGTAGTCCTCGAAGCCGTACATGGACAGGTCCTTGCCGTAGCCGGAGTGCTTGAAACCACCGTGGGGCATCTCCGCCACGATCGGGATGTGGGTGTTGATCCACACGGCGCCGAAGTCCAGGCGCCGGGCCATCCGCATCGCGCGGCCGTGGTCCTTGGTCCAGACGCTCGAGGCCAGGCCGTACTTGACGCCGTTGGCCCAGCGGATGGCTTCCTCCTCGTCGGAGAACCGCTGGACGGTGATGACCGGGCCGAAGATCTCGTCCTGGATCATCTCGTCGTCCTGCTGGAGGCCGGCCACGACGGTGGGGGCGTACAGGTAGCCGCGCTCCCCCACCCGGTGCCCGCCCGCGACCAGCTCGGCATGGCCGGGCCGGCGCTCGAGGAAACCCTCGACGCGGGCCAGCTGGTTCGGGTTGTTCAGCGGGCCGAAGTACGCGTCGGGCACGTCCAGGCCGCCGGTGACCGTACCTCGCGCCTGCTCGCCGAGGGCAGCGGTCAGGTCCGCGGCGATGCCGGGGCTCGCCAGCACGCGGGTCGCCGCGGTGCAGTCCTGCCCGGCGTTGAAGTATCCGGCGCCCGCGATCCCCTCGGCCGCGGCGGCCACGTCGGCGTCGTCGAAAACCACGACGGGGGCCTTGCCGCCGAGCTCGAGATGCACGCGCTTGAGGTCGTCCGCCGCGGCGCGCGCGACCTCCATGCCGGCCCGGACCGAGCCGGTGATCGACACCATGCTGGGGGTCTTGTGCGTGACCAGCTCGCGGCCGGTATCGCGGTCACCGCAGATGACGTTGAACACCCCAGGCGGCAGGAACTCGGCTGCGATCTCGGCCAGCAGCAAGGTGGAGACCGGGGTGGTGTCGGACGGCTTGAGCACGACGGTGTTGCCCGCGGCGATGGCCGGCGCGAACTTCCAGACCGCCATCATCATCGGGTAGTTCCACGGGGTCACCTGAGCGCACACGCCGATCGGCTCGCGCCGGATCATGGAGGTGTGGTCCTTCATGTACTCGCCCGCACTGCGGCCTTCCAGCACCCGCGCGGCGCCGGCGAAGAACCGGATCTGGTCCACCGAGGGCGGGATCTCCTCTGACCGGGTCAGGGCGACCGGCTTGCCGGTGTTCCGGGTCTCGGCCTCCACTAGTTCGTCGGCCCGCGCCTCGATCGCGTCGGCCATCCTGATCAGGGCCAGGCTACGCTCGGAGGGGATGGCGTCCCGCCAGCCTTCGAACGCGGCGGCTGCCGCCTGCATGGCGGCGTCCACGTCCTGACGGCTGGATATGGGCGCGTGCGCGTAGACCTCGCCGGTGCTGGGGTCGATCACGTCGCTGGTGCGGCCATCACCGGCGTCGGTGAACTTGCCGTTCACGAAGTTCTGCAGCGTGCGGTCTGTCATGTCGGGCCCTCCATCCGGCGGCACGTCTGGCCTGCAGCGTGTCACGGTTCTCCGCGATCTCAATGACGAGCTTCGCAGAGATGGACTATCTCCACAAGCGAATCAGTTGCTATCTTTATATATACCTACGAAATCAGTTGGCCTATAGAGCGGACAAGGTGCCGGTCTGGACACCGTGTCCCAGAGAGGAGGCGACTGCATGGCGCGCAGCCCGAGGACGCTCCTGACCCAGGGCCCTGGCGGTGTCGTACCCGACGATATCTCCAAGCTGATCATCGAGCAGCTGCAGGAAGACGGCAGGCGGTCTTACGCCGCGATCGGCAAGGCGGTCGGGCTTTCAGAGGCCGCCGTCCGGCAGCGGGTCCAGCGTCTCCAGGACTCCGGCGTCATGCAGATCGTCGCGGTCACGGACCCGCTGACGCTGGGCTTCCGCCGTCAGGCCATGATTGCCATCAAGACCGACGGCGACCTGGAGAAGGTGGCCGACCAGCTGGCCGACATGGACGAAATCGACTACGTGGTGATCTCGGCCGGCTCGTTCGACGTGCTGGCCGAGGTCGTCTGCGAGGACGACGACCACCTGCTGGACATCCTGAGCCGGGTCCGCGCGGTCCCGTATGTCACCAGCACGGAGACCTTCGTGTACCTAAAACTCCGTAAGCAGACCTACTCCTGGGGAACGAGATGACATCCTCCCTCGACGACATCCGCAACGCGCAGGAAGCCGCCAAGCGCAACCTGTGGCTGCACTTCACCCGGATGTCCTCCTACGAGGACAGCGACGTCCCGGTGATCGTGCGCGGCTCGGGCGCCTACGTATTCGACCAGCACGGCCGGCGTTACCTGGACGGGCTGTCCGGCCTGTTCGTGACCCAGGTAGGCCACGGCCGCCGGGAGATCGCCGAGGCGGGCGCGCGGCAGGCGACCGAGCTCGCCTACTTCCCGCTGTGGTCCTACGCCCATCCCAAGGCCATCGAGCTGGCGGCGAGGCTGGCCGAGCTGGCCCCGGGTGAGCTGAACCGGGTGTTCTTCACCACCAGCGGCTCGGAGGCCGTGGAGTCGGCGTGGAAACTGGCCAAGCAGTACTTCAAGCTGACCGGCCAGCCCACCCGGTACAAGGTGATCAGCCGTGACATCGCCTATCACGGCACCTCGATGGGCGCGCTGGCCATCACCGGCCTGGCCGACATCAAGCACCCGTTCGAGCCGCTGCTGCCCGGCGGCGTCCGGGTCCCGAACACCAACTTCTACCGGGCGCCGGGCTTCCTGGCCGGGGACGAGACGGTGTTCGGGCAGTGGGCGGCCGATGAGATCGAACGCGCCATCTTGCGCGAGGGCCCGGAGTCGGTCGCGGCGGTCTTCCTCGAGCCGGTACAGAACTCCGGCGGCTGCTTCCCGCCGCCCCCCGGCTACTTCGAGCAGGTCAGGGAGATCTGCGACAGGTACGGCGTCCTGCTGGTATCGGACGAGGTGATCTGCGCGTTCGGCCGACTGGGCTACTACTTCGGCTCCCAGCGGTACGGGTACCAGCCGGACATCATTACCTTCGCCAAGGGCATCACCTCCGGCTACGCGCCGCTCGGCGGGATGATGGTCACCGACAAGCTGATGGAGCCGTTCAGCTCGGGCACGGCCACGTTCCTGCACGGCATCACGTTCGCCGGGCATCCGGTGTCGGCCGCGGTGGCGCTGGCCAACCTGGACATCTTCGAGAAGGAAGACCTGCTGGGGAACGTCCGGGCGAACGAGGCCGCGTTCCGCGCCACCCTGGAGAAGCTCTACGACCTGCCGATCGTCGGGGACGTCCGCGGCGCCGGGTATTTCTACGGCATCGAGATGGTCAAGGACAAGGTCACCCGCGAGACGTTCACCAGCGAGGAGTCCGAGCGGCTGCTGCGCGGGTTCCTGTCCCACGCGCTCTTCGAAGCCGGGCTGGTGTGCCGCGCCGATGACCGCGGCGACCCGGTCGTGCAGCTCGCCCCGCCACTCATCTGCGGGCAGGAGCACTTCGACGAGATCGAGCGGATCCTCCGCGCGGTCCTCACCGAGGCCTGGGCGCGCATCTGAGGCTGGGCTCAACGTTCATCGGAACGTAGCAGCACGACATTCCGCGTCGCCATCTGGCGTTTACTCGCCTGCTTTACCTTTCCGTTATGCCGTCCCGGTCCCCTGTCTCGCGCCGCCAGGTGCTCGCCGCTGGCGGGACGGGCTTGCTCGCGGCGACCGCGAGCTCCACCAGAGCAGCGGCACGGACCCGCAAGGCCCGCGCGGCGGGCGGCGACGCAACCCCTGAGCAGATCCATCTCACCTGGGGGGAGAATCCCGCGACCGACGTCGTGGTGTCCTGGGCCTCCCCCGGCCCGGCGACCCGGCCCCGGGTGCGGATCGGGCAGCGGGTCATCCTGGCCGAGCCCCGCCAGTACACCGACGGGATCAACGGCGAGACGGTATGGACCTACCACGCGCGAGTCGGCGGGCTACGGCCCGGCGCCACCTATGTGTACGTGGTGACCGCCGACAATGACAGCAACGCGGCGGATCCGTTCACCGCCACCTTCCGCACCGCCCCGCGCGGCCGGGCGGCGTTCCGCTTCACCAGCTTCGGCGACCTGGCCACGCCGAACACCGCCTGGGTGCTCTCTTACGGCCAGAGCGCCTACGCGGTCGACGCCGTCGAGTCCTTCCAGCCGCTGTTCCACCTTCTGAACGGCGACCTGTGCTACGCGGACCTCAACCCCACCGTGCAGCCCGAGGTGTGGCGCGACTTCGGCAACAACAACCAGACCTCGGCCGCCAGCCGGCCCTGGATGCCGTGCCTGGGCAACCACGAGGTGGAGTTCGACAACGGGCCGCAGGGATTCTCCTCATACCTGACCCGCTACACGCTGCCGGACAACCATGTGCCCGGCTTCGGCGGGCTCTGGTATAGCTTCCGCATCGGGTCGGCCCTGTTCGTCTCCCTCGACGCCGATGACGTGGTGTACCAGGACGCGGGCGCGTTCGTGGCCGGCCCCGCGGCGCTGACCCCGGTGGCGGGCACGGGCAACCCGGCGATCGAGCCCGGCACGTCGTTCTACATCAGGGGCTATTCGGGCGGCGCGCAGACCGCCTGGCTGGAGCGGACGCTGGCGGCGGGCCGCAGCGATCCGTCGGTCGACTGGATCATCGTGCAGATGCACCAGTGCGTGTGTTCCTCATCGGCGACCGGGAACGGCTCCGATCTCGGCATCCGCCAGCAGTGGCTGCCGCTGTTCGACCGGTACCAGGTCGACCTGGTGCTGAACGGGCACGACCACGACTACGAGCGGTCCTTCCCGGTACGCGGCGCAGACGTGGACGCCGGCTACGAGGCAGCCACTGGCGCCGTGGTCAATACCCTGCGGCCGCATCCGGTGACGACCACCGACAGCGGGGTGTTCGACACCAGCCAGGGCACCGTGCACCTCATCCTGGGCTGCGGCGGCACTGACGCCCCGCTGGACGAGTACGGGACGGACACCGCTGACGGCAGTCCTCTCCCGGGGGGGTCGCGACCCCCCCGGGCCCCCCCACGACAGGCCAAGGTGTTCACCCGGGCCAACGGCCCCGCGCTGACCTCCACGCCCGGTGTCTACACCCGCGCGGCGGCCGACGCGGTCGAGGACGCCATCTGGTCGGCCAGACGCGACACCTCGACCGGCTACGGGATCGCGGTGTTCGACGTCCACCCTGACCCCGAGGACTTCGGCGGGCAGACCAGCATCACCGTCACCCAGTACCACGCCGTAGGCGCGGACCCGGTCAACCCGGCCACCGGCGCCAAGGGCGCGCCGACCCCCGACTACACCGAGTTCGAGACCTTCACCCTGGTCCGCCCGCGCAGGACCTGAATCGTACCGGGCAGGATACGGTCGGGGAATGGACGTTCTGGTGATCGGGGCCGGGGTCAGCGGCCTGACGACAGGGATCTGCCTGGCCGAGGCCGGGCTCGGCGTGACGATCAGGGCGGCCGCCCCGCCGGAGCGGACCACCTCGGCCGCGGCCGGGGCGGTCTGGGGCGCGGTCCGGGTGGGGCCGCCGGAGCGGGTCCTGGACTGGGGCCGGACCGGGCTGGAGGTCCTGTCCAAGCTCGCCGCCGAACCGGGCACCGGGGTGCGGATGGTCAGCGGCAAGGAGGTCAGCCGGACCCCGCTGGAACTCTACTACTGGACCGCGCTCCTGCCGGGCCTCAGGCTGTGCGAGCCATCCGAGCTGCCCGGCGGCTTCGCCTACGGCTGGCACTACACCGCCCCGGTCGCCACCATGCCGGTCTACCTCGATTACCTGCGAGCCAGGTTCGAGCGGGCCGGGGGTGCACTCCAGACGGCCGCCGTCGCGTCACTGACCGAACTGGCCGGCGTGGCTCCGGTCGTCGTCAACTGCTCCGGCGTCGGCGCCCGCGACCTGGTGCCCGACCCCGCGGTGATGGCGGTACGCGGCCAGGTGGTGATCGCCGCCAACCCCGGTATCGAGGAGTTCTACATCAACCGGGACGAGGAACCGCCATGGATTGTCTACATGTTCCCGCACGGCGACACCGTCCTGCTGGGCGGCACGAACGAGGAAGGCGTCTGGGATGAAGACCCAAAGCCCTCTATAGCCGAACGGATCGTGGCTCAGTGTGCCGCGATCGATCCTCGCCTGAGCGGGGCGGCGATCCTCGGGCACCGCGTCGGCCTGCGGCCGTACCGCCCCGAGGTGCGGCTGGAATCCGAACCGCTCTCCGCTTCTCCCTCAAGCCCACCCCAGGGGGTGCTGTGGCACAACTACGGGCACGGCGGCGCCGGCGTCTCCCTGTCCTGGGGCTGCGCCGCCGAGATCGCCGCCGCGATCCTCGGCACGCCGGGGAGAGCGCCGGACGCGGCGCACCAACCACACACCACAAGCCACGGGGCGATCCGTCACGCCCCGATCGTCCCACAACCCCCCTGACCTGCGTCTATTTTCGTGTCAGACGCTTCGGAGGGCTCGAGGATCCGTCGACGGCACTCACCCCCGCAACCTGCATATCCGTTGGTTACGCGGCCACTGCTACGGCAGCCTCTCTCTGTGTCGAGCACGCCTCAACACCTCTTTACCGCGGGCGCGATGAGTTCCGACCCCACCGGTGCTGGCGCCTGGGCAGTGACCCTTCCCTTTAACCGGCGGTGACCGTGTGCAGTGGCGCAGGGGTCTGACGTCGCTGGCCCCGATGTTCGAGCCCTGCCGTCGAAAAGCGTGAAGCCCCTGGCAGAAGTAGGTCTTGACTAGAGATCAGCTTCACCGGGGCTTCACGCGGTCACCATCGTTACGATTCCCTCGTGCAGGTACCACCAGTACCGCCTGCCGGCAACAGCCAGAGCGCGCCGCCCACGGCGGGTGCCCAGCTCGCGGCGGCGCAGCCACAACAGCCCGGGCCAGGAAGAACACCGGGCCCTCCCGGACGTCGAGCACGGCGGTATATGTCACGTAACCGGTCCCGACGCGAGCTAAGCAGGGCAAGGCCCCAAGACGGGGCCGACGGCACCCTGGTCCCTGAGGCGGGGCCGGGGGGACACGCATCCGCGCACCCGGGAATGAGCGTGGCGCACGCGCCCGGTGAGGGGCGCGCGCAGGGACTAGCCGTCGAGCTGAGCGGCCAGCCGGGCCGGGGCGATCGCGCGGTACGCGTCCTGGCACAGCTCGGCGAGCTCGGCCCAATCCGGGTCGCGGTCGAGCCGTACACCGATCCAGCCGCGACCGCCGACGTAGGGCGGGCGGAAGAACCGGCCGGGGTCGGACGCGGTGAGCTCGGCCTGCGATCCGGGCGGAGCGGCGCACCACAGGTGCGGGAACTGGTCCTCGTGATGGCCGTCCGCCCACAGGGTCACGAAGGCGCTCTTGCCCCGGACGAACCATGTGGGCGCGCCGTGGCTGAGCCGCTCGGTGACCTCGGGCAGGGCCAGACAGATCGCTCGCATCCGTTCGGCCAGGTCAGCTGTCATTTCCTGCCTCCGCTCAGGCCGCCGCCGACAGGCACCAGGCCGCGGCGGCGCGCGTTGTTCATCGTAGAGCCCCCATGTCTGAGCTAGCGCTGGCTGAAGTGGATCACCACCCACTGCACCCGGCTGGCGAAGCGGTGCTACACCCGCCAGCCTGCTGACGGCTGACGGCGGCCCGCTACGCTGTGGCGCATGAGGTTCGCGATCGCCATCCCGCAGTTCTACGCCGACGGCGAATTCGACCCCGCGGCGTTCCGGTCCTACCTGACCCGAGCCGAGGAGCTGGGCTTCGAGAGCGCGTGGACCCAGGAACAGCTGCTCGGGTCGTGGAACCAGCTCGCGCCGATCGAGACGATGACCTACGCGGCCGCCTGCACCGAGCGCTTGCGGCTGGGCTGCGTGGTGTTCGTGTCCACGCTGTACAGCCCGGTGCACCTGGCCAAGAGCGTGAGCACGCTGGACCAGCTCAGCCGGGGCCGGATCGAGATCGGCGTGGGCACCGGCGGCTCGGCCCGGCCGTTCGCCGCCTTCGGCGTGGATCCCGGCCGGTACGTCGCGCGGTTCACCGAGGGGATCGCGCTGATGAAGGCGCTGTGGACGCAGCCCCTGGTCACCTTCGACGGGGAATTCTGGCAGCTCAAGGACGCGACGATGGAGCCCAAGCCGTTCCAGAAGCCGTATCCGCGGCTGTGGTTCGGCGGGGCCAGCGAGCGCGCGCTGCGGCGAGCGGTGCGCCTGGGTGACGGGTTCTTCGGCGCCGGGTCATCTCCCACCGCGAAGTTCGCCGAGCAGGTCAACGTAGTGCGGGCGGCGCTCGCCGAGGCGGGGCGCCCGGCCGGGAGCTTCCCCATCGCCAAGCGGGTGTACGTCGCGATCGACGACGACGCCGGGCGGGCCCGGGCGCGGATGAACGCCGCGCTGACGGAGCTCTACGGGCACCGGGTGGAGGCCATCGAGGCCGCCGCGGTCGCCGGGACGGCCGCCGACTGCGCCCGCGAGCTGCGCCAGGTGTCCGAGGCCGGCGCGGAGCTGATCCTGTGCACGGCGCTGTTCGACCAGGCCGAGCAGATGGAGCAGCTGGCCGCGGCCGTCATCCCCGAGCTCGGCTAATTCTGCCGCAGGGCTCCGGGGGCACGGGGGCCGTCCCCCCCGGAGCCAGTACTGCCGCAGGCTCGATCTCAGCCGATACCCGGGCCGGTGCGCGGCGGCATCAAGGCCTGCAGCATGGTCACGACGGCCGGGTATCCCACGTCGGACCAATCCAGGGTCAGCAGGCCATACGGCTCCGGGGCGCCCCAGTAGTACTGGATCTGGCTGGTCCCGGGGGTGCAACTCTGGCCGTGCGTGGGGTTGAGGGCCCACCAGCACCAGTCGACGTCGTACTCCTTCAGCCAGGCCTGGAGGTTGGCCCACCACGTGCCGCCGCCACCCGGTGACGACAGCGCGCTGGCCGTGTCGCCGAACTCGCCGAGCCACAGCGGGGCGATTCCCTCCGTGAGGATGTAGCCGCCGTTCTTGTTCATCTGCGCGAAATAGGCGGCCTGAGACTGGCCCGCGGGATGATCGCACCAGGAATAGTCGTGCATGCTGTAGACGACCTTGTTCGGCTCCGCGAGCTTGACCTGATGGCTGGTCACTCCGGTCAGGTCGCCGGCGTAGTTCAGCCCCTCACAGATGATCAGCAGATTCGGGTTGATTTCGTGGATCAGGTTTCCCACCGTCGTGTACATGGCCGCGAAATCGGTCTCCACCGCGGTTCCCCACGCCGGGCCGAGAGTAGCCCCACCCACCGTCGCGTGGCGCGGCTCGTTTTTGATGTCCATGGCGGCGACCAGCGGGTTCGAGGTGTATCGCCTGGTGATGTCCTGCCAGGCCGCGGTGAACTTCGCGGTCGGCCAGCGGTCGTTGAACCACAGGCCGTTGGTGTCATCGTTAGAGCAGCACCAGCCGAAGTCGAGCAGGTGGCAGTTGAGTATGACGATCAGGCCCTGGCTGGTGAGCGCCTTGATGCAGGCGTCGTAGACCTGCATCGGCGTGGACCCGTGCAGGTCGGGGTTGCGAAGGAGGTACTCATCTGCGACCGGAGTGGTCTGCTCGGTCATCCACAGGCTGAACGGGAACCGCACGCAGTTGAATCCCTGCTTGGCGATGAGCTCGGCCAGCGTGTTCCGGTCGACGCAATCCAGTCCGGCCGGCACTCCCATATCCTCGCTGGCGCCGTACCAGTTCACACCGGCCAGGCGGACCCGTTTGCCGTGGGCGTCGACAACGAACCGGCCGCTCGTGGACAAAGGCGTGGCAATAGCCAAAATCATTACCTCCAATCACAAATGTGGACGCTTAACGTTCTCAGGCCGGCACGGTTCTGGCAAGTTCGGCTAGGGATGCGGGGTTATGCCGATCCCGGGGCCGGTGCGCGGCGGGACGATGGCCTTCAGCATGGTCATCACGGCGGGGTATCCCACGCCGGACCAATCCGGTTTCAGCAGGCCGAATGACTCGGCAGCGCCCTGCTCGTTCAGTACCGTGCTGGTCCCCGGGGCGCTGCTCTGGCCATGGGTCGGGTTGAGGGCCCACCAGCACCAGTCGACGTCTCCGTCTTTCAGCCAGGCCATGACGTAGTCCCACCATCCGCTGGTCTGGGGGGTCAGCGTCCCGGCGACGTGGCCGAACTCGCCGATCCACACCGGCGCGGTCTTGTTGGCGAGGAGGTACCCCCCGTCCTTGTTCATCTGGGCGTTGTAGGCGGCCTGGGACTGGCCGTCGTGACCGCTCCAGGAATAGTCGTGCATGCTGTAGACGACCTTGTTCGCCTCGCTGAGCCGGACCGGATGGCTGGCCACGCCGGTCAGGTCGGTGGCGTAGTTCAGTCCCTCGCAGATGATCAGCGGGCGCGGGTTGATCTGGTGGATCAGGTTTCCCACCGTGGTGTACATGGCCGCGAAATCGGTCTGGCCCCCGGTTCCCCACGTGGGCTTGAGCACCTGCCCGCCGACCTTCGCCGACCGGGGCTCGTTCTTGATATCCATCGCGGCGACCAGCGGGTTAGAGGCGTATCGCCTGGTGATGTTCTGCCAGGCCGCGGTGAACTTCGCGGTCGGCCAGCGGTCGTTGAACCACAGGCCATTGCTGTCATCGTTAGAGCAGCACCAGCCAAAGTCGAGCAGGTGACAGTTGGGGATGACGATCAGGCCCTGGCCGGTGAGCGCCTTGACGCAAGCGTCGTACACCTCGAGCGGCGTGAACCCGTGCAGATCGGGGTTGGCGGCCAGATACTGCTGCGGCACCGGTGCGGTCTGGCCGAGCATCCACAGGCTGAACGGGAACCGCACGCAATTGAACCCCTGCGCGGCGATGAGTTCGGCCAGCGTGTTGCGGTCCGCACGATCAAGGCCCGCAGGGACCCCGAGATCCTCGCTGGCGCCGTACCAGTTCACCCCGGCGAGGCGGACCCGTTTGCTGTGAGCGTCCACGATGAAACGGCCGTTCGTCGACAGCGGTGTGGCAATAGCCATATAACCGTCACCCCTATATCAAAAGGACCTCCTCACAGTCTCAGGACAGCGCGGCCCTGGCAAGCAGAGCGCGGGGTTGACGGACGGACGAACCACGATCCGTTCGGAACAAAGCTCTTTCATTAAGGTATGGGCATGCGGATCGGATTCGGGGCCCCGGTGGCCGGGGCGTGGGCCACCCCCCTGTATCTCGGGTCGTTTGCCGAGCGGGCAGAGGCCTTGGGGTATGCCTCGCTGTGGAGCTTCCAGCGGCTGCTGGTACCGGAGGGCTCCGGGATGGAGCCGGTGTACCGCAGCGTGCTCGACCCGATGGTCGCGCTGGGGTACCTGGCCGCCCGGACCTCGCGGATCAGGCTCGGCGTGGCCGTGGTCAACCTGCCGTTCGTCTCGCCCACGGTGCTGGCCAAGCAGGCGACGACCGTGGACGTGCTGTCCGGCGGACGGCTGGACCTGGGCCTGGGCATCGGGTGGATGCCCGAGGAGTTCGCCGCGACAGGGGCGTCCACGGCCCGGCGCGGTGCGCGCACCGAGGAGTACCTGGCCGTGCTGCGTACCTTGTGGGGCGACGAGGTGAGCTCGTTCGACGGCGAGTTCTACACGATCCCGGCCGGACGGCAGGACCCCCGCCCGGTGCAGCGGCAATTTATGGGGGCGGGCCCGCCGGTGCTGCTGGGCGGCATGTCCCGCCCGGCCATGGAGCGGGCGGGACGGATCGCGGACGGCTGGATCACCTCGAGCCGCGCCGACCTGTCCAAGATCCCCGAGGCGGTCGCCGTGATCCGGGAGGCGGCATCGGCCGCGGGCCGGGACCCTGAGGCGCTGCGCATCATCTGCCGCGGCGTCGTGCTGGCCGGTGAGGAGGCCAAGGGAGCGGACGACGGCCGGCGGCTGCTGTCGGGCAGCTTCGCGCAGATCCGCGAGGACGCCGCATGGCTGGGCGAGCAGGGGGTGACCGAGCTGTTCTACGACCTGAACTGGGACCCGCGGGTCGGCTCGCCATCCGTGTCCCCCGAGTCCGCGGCCGAACGTGCCGGGGAGATCCTCGGCGAACTCGCGCCGCGCTGAGAAACGCGGACCGCTCAGTGTCCTGACGTCTGGGCGGCCAGGCCGGCGGGTCCGGCCAGGCCCTCGCGGTGGGCGATGGCGGCGGCTTCGGTGCGGCTGCTGGCGCCGAGCTTGCCGAGGATGTTGGACACGTGCACGCTGGCCGTCTTCGGCGCGATGAACAGTACAGCGGCGATCTCCCGGTTGCTTCGGCCCGCGGCGATGAGCCGGAGCACCTCGCGTTCCCGGCTGGTGAGCGACGCGAGCACCGCGCCGCCCGGGAGGTCGGGCGCGGTCCCGATCCGGGCCCGGCGAGCCAGGTCGTCGAGCGCCCGGCGCAGCGGCTTGGCCCCGAGCCGGTCGGCCGTCTGGGCCGCCTGACGCCACTGCTGCTCGGCCTCGTCCCGGCGGCCCGCCTCGGCGAGGGCCTCGGCCAGCCGCCACCGGGTGCGGGCTATCTCGTACACGTAGACGGGACCGAACGCGTCGAGGACCGCCTGCCAGGCCTGCGGATCGTTGTCCCCGGCGGCCCGCCGGTATTCCGCCTCGGCGCGAGCGAGCCAGCCGCGCCCCTCGGGGCCCAGGATGAACTTGGGCCGCTTGGGGAACGCCGCCCCCTCGCGGGCGATACGCAGCAGCTCATCGGCCGCGGCCAGCTCGGCGCTCGCGGCTTGGTCGTCGCCGGTGGCCCGGGCCTGCACGGCCCGGTCGGCCCGCGCGCTCAGGGCGACGGCGGCCGGCCTGATGACCGACGGGGAGAAGCCCCAGGGCGGGACGCTGTCGATGTCGATCGCGGTCTGGGCCTCGGCCAGCGCCTGCTCCGTGTCGCCCTGCCACAGGGCATGCTCGGCCAGCAGGCCGTGCGCGATGAACGAGTCCCATCCGCGGGCCGACCAGAACGGCTCGATCCAGGCGCGCCGTTCCTCCACCGCCGGGTTGCCCCGCGCGACGTCGATGAACAGGGCCATCGAGGACAGGTTGGCCTCGGGCGGGCTGGTGACCCGGACCGGGAAGCCGTCGGCGATCTCCTGCGCGTGATCCCACTTGCCGTCCGCGAAGTGGCACTGGAAGTGCAGGTGCTGCAGGTCCACGCCGTACGGGGACATGTCGAGCCCGGTCTGGATGGCCCGCTTGGTGCCCTCGTGCGCCACGGCCCCGCCGGTGGCCAGGTCGCCCCGCTCCAGGTGGGCCCGGGCCAGGTGGTAGGCGGAGCGCAGCTCCACGCCGAGGCACCATGGCCTCCCGGGCCTGCTTGTGCGCCGCGGTCAGCAGCTTGATGGCCTCGTCGTTGCGGCCCTCGCGATTGGCTCATGAAACCCAAGGTCACCAGCGCGTCGGCCTCCACCCAGGGCGCGTCGGCGGCGCGGGCGGCGGCGATCCCGCGCTCGGCCCAGTCCCGGGCCACGCTGAAATCCTCCTCCATCACCAGGGAATAGGCGTAGGTAGTGAGGGCCCGCGCGTACTGCCACGACGGCGGGTCCGCGGGGGTGGCCTCGACCGTGGCCCGGGCGACCTCGGCGGCCTCGGCGGGGGCCTTGGGATCGTCGATCAGCATGAGGTTGAAGGCGAGGCGCTCGCCGATCCTGCTGGCCAGCTTGACGTCTACCGCGGTGCCCTGCTCGGCCTGGGCGGCGACGAGCTGCCGCAGCCGCCGGAGCAGGTGCACGGCGCGCTCCACGTCGCCGCTGTCCGCCGCGTTGGTCGCGGACAGCAGGCCCAGCTTGCCGCGGGCCATGCCCGCCGTCTTCTCCGGCTCGGTCACCCGCTCCCACAGGGCGAGCGCCTGGTCGTAGTGGCGGTGCGCCTCGGCCGGGGCGCCCAGCTGCTCGGCATCCTCCCCGGCCCGGACGGACGCGGCGAACGCGCCGGGAATGTCATGGCTGGCCAGGCAGTGCTGGGCCAGTTCCGCCGCGGTGCCCGGCATCGCGAGCCGCTGCTCGTCGGCGAGCAGCGAGCACATCGTGGCGTGCAGCCTGGTCCGCTCCCCGGGCAGCAGGTCCGCGTAGACGGCTTCGCGGAGCAGGGCGTGCCGGAAGACATAGCCTTCGGTGCCGTCGGGCACGAGCAGCTGGTGGGTGACCGCCTCCCGCACCGCAGCCTCGTATTCGGCGGCCGCCAGGCCCGATGCGGCCCGCACCAGCTCGTCGTCGGCCTTGCGGCCGGCCACGGCCGCGGCGCGGAGCACCTGCTGGGTGGTGTCGGACAGCTGCTCGACCCGGTTGAGCAGCAGGGCCGCCAGCCCGGCGGGCAGGACGCTGTGCTGGCCGGGATCGCTGCTGACCGAGGCGGCGAGCAGTTCCTCGGCGTAATAGGCGTTGCCCTCGGCCCGGGTCACGATGTCATTCAGCTCGGTCGCGTCGATGCGGACGGGCGCGGTGGCGGCGAGGTGCTCGGCCAGGGCGGAGGGATCCAGTGGGGCGAGGTTGACCGCGATGACGCTGGGCAGCCGCAGCAACTCGGCCACCACGGGCCGGAGCGGGTGACGCCGGTGCAGATCGTCGGTCCGGTAGCTGCCGATCAGGGCGACCCGCTCCCGGTGCAGCATCCGGGACAGGAACGTGACCAGGTCCCTGGTGGAGGCGTCGGCCCAGTGCAGGTCCTCCAGCACGAGCAGGACAGGCGCCGCGGCCGCCAGCTCGGCGAGCAGGCCGAGCACGCCGCCGAACATCTGCTGCCGGGCCAGGCCCGAGCGGTCCGAGTCGGCGATCGGCCCCTCGCCGCCCTCCGGCAGCAGCCGGCTCAGGGCCGGGCGCGAGCTGAGCGCGTCGCGGACCCCGGTGGACTGGGCGGCGCCGCGGAGCGCGTCGGCCAGCGGCAGGTAGGGCACGCTGTCGCCCAGCTCGGCGCACTGCCCGGACAGCACGGTAAAGCCCCGGCTGGCGGCCAGCCGGGTGACCTCGCCGACCAGGCGGGTCTTGCCCACCCCGGCATCGCCGCTGACCAGCGCGACCACCGACCGGCCCGCCTCGGCGTCGTCGAGGAGGTTGAGCAGGCGGCCGAGCTCGCCGTCGCGCCCGACCATACGCCCAGCTGACATCCGTAGCACCACGTGCACGAGTATCCCATCAGGGGCCGACAATTCCGATTCGTTAAGCTGCGGGCTGTACGCTGCGTGGCATGGAGAAGGTCACACGTACGGACGCCGAGTGGCGGGAACTCCTGACCCCCGAGGAGTACGCCGTGCTGCGCAAGGCGGGCACCGAGCGGCCGTTCACCGGCGAGTACACCGAAACCAAGACCGAGGGCGTGTACCGCTGCCGGGCGTGCGGCGCGGAACTGTTCCGGTCGGACGCGAAGTTCGAGTCGCACTGCGGCTGGCCGTCGTTCTACCAGCCGACCGAGTCTGACGCGGTGGTGCTGATCGAGGACCGCTCGCTCGGGACGACCCGCACCGAGGTGCGCTGCGCCCGGTGCGACTCGCACCTGGGCCACGTGTTCACCGGGGAGGGCTACGACGTCCCCACCGACCAGCGCTGGTGCATCAACTCGGTATCGCTGACCCTGGAGCCCGCCGCGTCATGAGCCCGGCATGCCGACCGCTACATTCCGCAGGCGGCCGCGCCCGTATCCCCGGCCACTTCAGTCGGGGTGCCGGTCGTCGTAGCGGCGGGTGCGCTTGATCGCGGCGCGGTTGCGCTTCGCCTGCAGGCGCCGCTCGGTGGCGGCCCGGCCGGGCCTGGTCGGGATCCGCGGGCGCTGCGGCGGGGCGATCGCGTCCCGCAGCAGGCCGGCCAGCCTGTCCCGGGCGGCCTGTCGGTTCATGAGCTGGCTACGGTGTTCGGACGCGGTCACGGTGAGAACGCCGCCGGTCAGCCGCCCGGCGAGGCTCTCGGCCGCTCTGGCCCGCGCCCACTCCGGGAGCACGGAGGAGTGCTCAACGTCGAAGGAGAGCTCGACCCGGCTGTCAGTGGTGTTGACCGACTGCCCGCCCGGCCCTGACGAGCGGGAGAAGCGCTCATGCAGTTCGGCGGCCGGTATCAGCAGCCAGTCGTTCACCCGGAGATCCTCAGGCACTCTTTGACGTTAGCCTGTGCCGCTGGACTCAAGTGATTCAGGCGAGGTCGGCGACCAGCCCGTGAACCGGCTTGCGGCGCCCGGTGTAGAACGGGATCTCCAGCCGGGTGTGCAGCCGGGCCTCGGAGCCGCGCAGGTGACGCATCAGGTCGACGATCCGGTGCAGCTCATCGGCTTCGAAGGCGAGTATCCACTCGTAGTCGTTGAGCGAGAAACACGGGACCGTGTTGGCCCGGACGTCGGGATACTCGCGCGCCATCATCCCGTGCTCGGCGAGCATCTTGCGGCGCTCTGCCGGGTCCAGCAGGTACCACTGGTACGAGCGGACGAACGGGTACACGCTCACGTAGGCGCGCGGCTCCTCCTCGGCCAGGTAAGCCGGGATGTGGCTCTTGTTGAACTCGGCTGGGCGGTGCAGGGCCATCACCGACCAAACCGGTTCGCTGCAGCGGCCCAGCCGGGTCCGGCGGAAGCGCACGTACAGATCCTGGAGGTCATCGGAGGTTGGCGCGACCCACCAGAACATGAAGTCCGCGTCCGCCCGGAACCCCTGCACGTCGTAGCAGCCGCGGGTGACGACGCCCTTGCCGGCGGCCTGGTCGAACAGGTCGGCTACCTCGGCCGCCGCGTTGCCGTGCCCGCCCGCGTCCAGCCCGGTCCGGTCGCTTACCCGGAACACCGACCACATCGTGTACCGGATCAGGTCGTTGAGGTCGCGCGCCTTCGGCTTGGCGGCCGTCGCTGCGGCCTCGGTACCCGGACCGCCCGGCTGGGTCATCCTTTGTTCGTCAGCCATCCCACTATTGTCGGCCACGGCGGAGGAACTCTGTCACCTGACCGGCCGCCGTACGGGCCGTGGCGACGCAGGCGGGTATGCCGACCCCGTCGTACGCTGCGCCGCAGACGGCCAGGCCCGGCTGAGTCGCGATGGCCGCCCGGATCCTCGCCACCCGGTCGAGATGCCCGACCGTGTACTGGGGCAACGCGCCACCCCACCGGGTGACACGGTGCGTGATGGGCGCGCCCCGCACCCCGGTCGCCGCCGCGAGTTCGGCGGCAGCCAGCGCGGCGAGATCCTCATCGGCCCGCTGTAGCAGGGCTTCCTCGCCGATGCGGCCGACCGAGCAGCGCACGACCTCCAGCGGCTCGGCACCGTGGCGCCGTCACGTCGGCCAGATGCGGCCACTTGACGGTGGAGAAGGTGACCGCCTTGACCGCCCGCCCGTCCACCGCTGGGACCAGGTACCCGCTCCAGCCCAGCGCGGCCAGACCGTCCCCGGGAAACGCCGAACGCGGGTAGGCGAGCGTGACGATCGCCATGCTCGCGTAGCTGATCTCACCCAGACGCCGTGACGGCGGCCGAGGCGCCGGGTACCCCCGCGAGCAGCCGGCCGGCCGGGCGGGCGGGCAGGGCGAGGATCACCGCGTCGGCGTCGATCAGCTCCTCCTCCGCCGCCGATCCGACCGTGAGCCGCCAGCCATGCCCGGCACCCGGCGCGGCCGGCGCCGGGGACAGCGCCCGGGTCATCGAGGCCGTCCGGACCTCCGCGCCTGATGCCTTGGCCAGGAAGGCCGGCAGCAGGCCCAGCCCCCCGGCGAGCGTGGTGAACACCGGCCGCCGGACCGCGTGCCGACCGGCCCGGTCCTGGTCCCGGCCGGAGCCGGGACGGGTGGCGGCAGCAGCGAGCCCGCCGCCTCCGCCAGTGACCGGTAACGCCGCGACGCGGCCGCCAGCGCCGGCATCGTCGCGTCGAAGGACAGGTCCGAGGAACGTCCCGCGTACACCCCGCCGAGCAGCGGGTCGACCAGCCGGTCGACGACCTCCGCACCGAACCGGGCTCCGACGTAATCCGCCACCGGCACGTCGCCGTCCCGCACCGTCGGCGGCAGCTCGAGGTCCTGGCTGGCCCGGGCCGCCCCCGCGCCGGACACCACCCCCGATCGGGCCAGTTCGGCCAGGTCGGACGGGACGCCCATGAACTGGCGGCGGGGCAGCGGGCGAAGCGCGCCGAGCGTCCAGATCGCCGAGGACGTGGTTCCCGGCTCCACGCGGTCACCGGCCAGCCCGACCTGGGCGATGAGCCCGGTTCCCTCCGGCCTGGTGACGAGCAGCGCCTCGGCTCCCTCGTCGACCGCGACCCCGGCCACCTCGGAGACGGCCAGCTTGCCGCCCAGCCGAGATGATCCCTCGAGTACGGTTACCCGGACCGGCTCGTCCCGGAGGAAGAACGCCGCCGCCAGGCCGGCGATCCCGCCGCCCACGATCACCACGTGCGGCCGCGTCGTCGAAGGGTTCATGCCTCCAGCCTGGCAGACGACTCGTAACCATGGCGCGGCCGGGACGGTGCGGGATCGTGACCACGGCCGCGGAACCGCCCGGCGCAGGCCGCCGTCACAACGGCATGCTGAACACACTGAGCTTGTACCGCCGGTCCGGGCGCACACGATTTGGCGCCGCGGCCGGCCTGGCGATCGGCGGTGCCATGCTCGCCGGGGGGATGCTGCTGGCCGGATGCTCCGGCAGTTCGGCCAGTTCGGCCGCCACGTCCTCGGGGTCAGGCATCGCAGCGCCGTCGGCCGCCGCCGCCGCGCCGGGGATCCCGGCGCCGGCCGCCGGGTCGGCGGGCAGCGCCGGGGGCCAGCCGGCCAACACGGGGACCACGGCCCGGCTGGCGCCCGCCAGCGACATCATCTACACCGCGCAGCTGACCGTCCGGGCGCAGAACGTCGGCTCCGCCGCCGCCAAGGCCGCGCAGATCGCCGAAGGCGTCGGTGGCTACGTCTCAAACGAGACCACCTCGGCCGACCCGGATCACCCGTCCGAGGCCACCGCCACCGTGCAGTTGAAGATCCCGGTCGCCTCCTACCCGGCCACGCTGGGCCAGCTCGCGGGCAGCCTGGGCACTCAGCTGTCCCTGCAGGAGCAGGCCCAGGACGTCACCGAGCAAGTGGCCGACGTGAACAGCCAGGTCACTTCGTACGAGGCCGCCATCGCCCAGCTGCGGACGCTGCTCTCGCACGCCGGTTCGGTCGGTGACCTGCTGAACGTGCAGAACCAGATCAACAACGAGGAATCCGCGCTGGAAGCGATGCAGGCCCAGCAGCGGGCTCTGAGCCACGAGACCAGCTACGCGACGGTGACCCTCACCATCCTCGGCCCGAAGGCCAAGCCAGTGACGCACCGCCCGAAGGCCCCGCCCTCTCTGGCCGGAGGACTCGGTGCGGGCTGGCACGCGCTCAAGGTGTCACTGTCCTGGATCTTGGCCTTCCTCGGCGCGATCGCGCCGTTCGCCGCCATCGCGGTCATCGCCGGATACGCGGTCTACCGGGCCAGGCGCTGGATGATCCGCCGCCGGCCCGGGCCTCGCCCGGCCGCGCCGGAGAACTAGAGCCGGGCGACCGGGCCGGGCGCACTGCAAACACTGAGAACTAGGCCTCCGGGCGGACTGACTCGGCGTGCACCAGGTCGGCAAGCCGGGCCAGGACGGCGGGATCGGTCTCCGGCAGCACGCCGTGCCCCAGGTTGAATACGTGCCCCTCCGCGGTCCGCCCGCGCCCGAGCACGTCCCTGGCCCGCTCCTCGACCACGTCCCACGGCGCGAGCAGGACCGCCGGGTCCAGGTTGCCTTGCAGCGCCTTACCCGGCTCGACCCGCCGGACGGCCTCGTCCAGCGGGATGCGCCAGTCGACGCCGACCACGTCGGCGCCGGCCTCCCCCATCAGCCCGAGCAGCTCGCCCGTTCCGACGCCGAAGTGAATGCGCGGCACCCCCGTGGACCCGAGCGCGCTGAAGATCCGGCTGGTATGCGGCAGGATCGCGTGCCGGTAATCATCCGGCCCGACCGCGCCGACCCATGAATCGAAGAGCTGGATCGCCGAGGCGCCCGCCGCGACCTGGATCTGCAGGAACGAGATCGTGATGTCGGCGAGCCGGCCGAGCAGGGCGTGCCAGAGCGCCGGATTGCCGTACATCAGCGCCTTGGTCTTGTCGTGATTCTTGGACGGTCCGCCTTCGATCAGGTAGGACGCGAGCGTGAACGGGCCGCCCGCGAAACCGATGAGCGGACGACCGTCCAGCTCGGCGACGAGCATCCGGACGGCTTCGGTCACGTAGGGCACGTCGCCGGGCTCGAGCGCGCGCAGCCGCCCCAGATCGGCCGGCGTCCGCACCGGGGTCGCCACCACCGGCCCGATACCCGCCTTGATGTCAACGTCGATTCCCACCGCGCGCAGCGGTACCACGATGTCGCTGAACAGGATCGCCGCGTCCACGTCGTACCGGCGCAGCGGCTGCAGGGTGATCTCGGTGATCAGGTCCGGGCGCGTGCACGAATCGAGCATCGAGACGCCCTCGCGCACCTTGCGGTACTCAGGCAGTGAGCGGCCGGCCTGCCGCATGTACCAGACCGGCGTATAGGGAACCGGCTCTCTGCGGCAGGCCTGGATGAAAGGGGACTTTTCCTGGCGCACGGTCACGTCTGGGATCGTCTCACATAGCTGCACGTCGGGGATCGTTTCATAGCAGAGATCGGTCACCCCCTCGAGACACGCCGCCCGAGATCCCACGAATCAGCCGGCGCGCCATGCCACTATCGGCACCAACCCAAACTAATCGCTGCAAGTCCGTGTCGCACCGAGGAGGTCGCCAGGATGACCCAGCTGACCAGGTACTGCACCGGATGCGGCGAGGAGCAGCCGTTCGAGCAGTTGCACGCCGAGCCGGTCGAGCTGCCCGGATGTCCCGGACGGCGACTGCCCGGAGTGGGGTTGTTCCGTGTGCGGCGAGGCCGCTGTTCATCGGCCTTCCGGTGCGTGAGCATGTCAGCAGCAGCGCGGCCAGGGCCGCGTAACCGGACTAACCGATTCCCAGCTGGTTCTAGGCTGAAGCTGAACCGGTCAAACTCGCATGAAACATGGTGTTTCAGCATGAAACTACGCGACGCCGCGTGAGAAGCGGATGAGCGACACGTACGCTCGGGTCATGAGGCCAGCTGACGAGCCATCCAAGCGGCGCGCGACGCGATCGCGAGCGGGACGGCAATCGGGCGCGGCGCCCACCCTCGCCGCGGCACCCCCGCAGGCGAAGCCCGCGCCGGCGGGAAGTGAGGGACTGCCCGGGGAACGCGCGGGGACTCCCGCGGAGGCTATGTTCGCCGCGGCCGCGGCCGCCTTCATGGCGGGCCGAGACGCCCAGGCCGGGCGCGATTTCCTGTTCGAGGACGTGCCCGCGCCCAAGCGGCTGGCCCCGTACGCCATGGCTATGGCCGCCACCGTCCAGCGGGACGGCGCGGATGTGGCCTGGGGCCGGCTGGTGCTCCTCTACGATCCGGACGGCCAGGAAGGCTGGGATGGCGTGTTCCGGCTGGTGGCCTACGTCCGAGCCGACGTGGAACCGGAGATGGCGGCCGACCCGCTGCTCGGCGAGGTCGGCTGGAGCTGGCTTTCCGAAGCGCTGGACGCGCATGTGCCCGGGTACGCGGTGCCGAGCGGCACGGTGACCCGGGTGATCACGGAAGGCTTCGGAGCCAAGCGGGACGAGCTTCCGCTCACCGGGTTCGAGCTCCGTGCATCCTGGTCTCCGGCGGGGCCGGGGAACACCAGCGCAGGCGACAACGACCTGGACACCATCGACCTGTCAGCGCACATCTCGGCCTGGTGCGACTGCCTGTCCGCCGCCGCCGGCCTGGAACCGCCAGGCACGCGGGCGCTGCGGCCGCCGGGGCGAGGGTGAGCACAGGCAGTGAGGTCAGCGGGCCTGGCACGTCCGTCCCGTTGCTCCAACCCCGTGACGGCCTGCCGCCGGTCGTCGAGACCGACGCCGCCCTGGCCGAGGTCATCGGCCGGCTGAGCGGAGGGCCACGGGCCCGTCGCGGTCGATGCCGAACGAGCCTCGGGATACCGCTACGGACAGCGCGCCTACCTGGTCCAGCTCCGCCGCGCCGGGCGCGGGCACGGTGCTTATCGATCCCATCGCCTGCCCCGTGCTCTCCGGGGTGGACGCCGCATTGCAGGACGCGGAAGCCATCCTGCACGCGGCCTCGCAGGACCTGCCCTGCCTGGCCGAGGTGGGCATCCGGCCGCGGCAGCTGTTCGACACCGAGCTGGCCGGGAGGCTGCTCGGCTACCCGAGGGTCGCCCTCGGCACGCTGGTCGAGGAGGTGCTCGGCTTCCACCTGGAGAAGGGCCATTCCGCGGCGGACTGGTCGGTCCGCCCGCTGCGGGAGGAAATGCTGCGCTACGCCGCACTGGACGTCGAGGTGCTGATCGAGCTGCGCGACGCGCTCGCGGCCGAACTCGCCGACCAGGGCAAGACCGAATGGGCTCGCCAGGAGTTCGCGGCGGTCCTCGCCGCCAAGCCGGCCGCGGCACGGCCGGACCCCTGGCGCCGCACCTCGGGCATCCACCGGGTCCAGTCCCGCCGCGGGCTGGCCGTCGTGCGAGAGCTGTGGACGGTCAGGGACCGGATCGCCCAAGCCGCAGACCTGTCGCCGCGGCGCGTCCTGCCCGACAGCGCGATCATCGAGGCGGCCAGGTCGTTTCCGACGAACTACCAGCAGCTGTCGCGGATCGGCGGCTTCGCGGGCCGCCAGGCCCGTCGGCACGAGAAGGAGTGGCTGGCGGCCGTCACGAAGGCACGGACCAGCGCCGACAGTGAGCTGCCCGACGCCACCGGCGGGCCGGTGCCGAGCGGACCGCCGCCCGCTCATCGCTGGGCCGAGCGTGATCCCGCCGCCGCGGCCCGCCTGGCCGCGGCGCGCGCGACGGTAGCGGCCATCGCCGAAGCCAACAGGATGCCGGTGGAGAACCTGCTCGCCCCCGACGCGCTGCGCAGGCTCAGCTGGGACCCCCCGCAGCCAGCGGACACCGGAACGGTTAGCCTGGCGCTCTCCGGGTATGGAGCTCGACCCTGGCAGGTCGAGCTCACCGCGGGGCCCGTCGCCGAGGCGCTGAACGCCGGGGAGACGGAGGCGCAGAAACCAGGGGACGGCTGAGCATGGGATTTCTCGCGAGCGCGAACCTCTCGGGGGCGTCGGGGTCCGCGCCGCTGCCGGGCTTCCTCAACTCCCTGGCCGGCCCGCTCGATCACTACGGTTACTGGGCCATCGCCCTGCTGCTGTTGCTGGAAAACATCGGCGTTCCGGTCGTTCCCGGCGAGCTCGCGCTGATCGCCGGGGCCATCTTCGCCGGTACCGGCCGCGCCGGGCTGAACGTGGTCCTGGTCGGCGTCGTGGCGGTCATCGTGGTGATCGTCGGCGCCGAGATCGGCTATCTGATCGGCAGGTTCGCCGGCCGCGAACTGGTCCTGCGCTACGGCAAGTACGTGCTGATCAAGCCGCACCACCTGGACCGGGCCGAGGCGGTCGTCTCGCGCTACGGCGGCGATCGTGGTGATCATCGCCCGGTTCATTGTCGGGCCTGCGCGAGGCCAACGGGATCATCGCCGGCATCACCCAGATGCGCTGGTTCACCTTCCTGGTCTACAACGTGATCGGGGCGTGCCTCTGGGTGGGCACCTGGCTGACGCTGGGCTACGTGGCCGGCGACCATATCGCCACGATCTACTCCGACATCAACCGCTACTTCCTTTACCTGCTGATCGCCCTCGCGGTGCTGCTCGCGGGGTACATCGGCTGGCGGCTGCTGCGTCGCCGCCGGGCCGCTACGGAGGACGGGCTGAGGAGGCTACGGAGGACCTGGATGGCATCAGCGGAGGAGGCCTGGAGGGGCCGGAAGATACGGACCGGGCGGACCTGGAGGCTACGGAGGAGCCCGAGGGTCAGGAGAACCCGCAGACCCGGGACACCCAGCCTAAGAGCTCGTAGCGTTCCGCGGCGGCGAGCTCGCCCGCGGCGGTGTGCAGGACCCAGAAGCCGCCCTTGGGCAGCGACAGGTCCGGTTCCGCGGGCGGCGGCGCGCCGAGCACCGAGCACGCGGCGGCCAGGGCCAGCGGCAGGTTCTCCCGGTGCAGGCAGGCCACCACGGGCTGGCCGACGGCCACGAGGCCGCGGAACAGGGACCGGAGAGTATCAGCCCGGTCCGTTCGGGCCGAATGAGGATCAGCGGCACGGCCGGGCATGGCCAGAACGGTCTTGGCCTCGACGGACCCCCCGAAGCGCGCGGCGTAGACCTGCAGGCTCTCGGTGCACCGGAGGGCGGGCGAGCTGATCAGCCGGGCACGGGGGGCGAAGCAGGCCAGCAGGTCGGCCAGCGCCACGGCGTCCATCGCGCCCTCGGCGTCCAGCGGGCGCGATTGGTCATCGCCGGCCCAGTCGTCCCTATGACCGGCCGAGACGTGCCTGACCAGGATCAGTGGCACCGTGGCACGCGGCCGCAGGCTCGCGATCACGTCGGCGTCGTGGGAGTAGCTGAGCCGGTCCGGCGCCAGCGGGAGCGGCAGCCAGGACACCGCGTCGATCTCGTGGCTGGGCGCGGCTTCGTCGTGAGCGCCGAACGCGGACCAGTAGTCGACCTGCTTGGGCCGACCGTTGGCCAGGTATTCAGCCGTCCGCAGCCGGGGGCCGAGCACGGGCCGCACGCTGGTCTCCTCGAGGACCTCCCGGACCGCGGTGAGCAGCACGTGCTCGCCAGGCTCGCGCTTGCCCTTGGGCAGCGACCAGTCGTCGTACTTGGGCCGGTGTACGAGGAGCACCTCGATCCCGTGAGCAGCGCGGCGCCAGAGCACCGCACCTGCGGAGAGGATTGCCCCGCTCACTGGCGGGGACTCATCAGCCTGCTCCTGGCTGCGTTCACCGGCGGTCCGTAAACCCGACTCATCGGCCGAACGGCCCCGGCGTTCCCGGACCAGGGTCTCCTGGATGTCCCGCCGCGGATGGCCCGACTCGTCCCGGCTGTGCCGCGTCCAGTAGCCGTTCGGGCCCAGCCACCAGGACGAGGTGCCGTCGTCCACGCCGAGGTCGAGGAACCCGCGCAGCCGCCGCTGGTGGCCGGGATCGGTCACCTGTACCACCAGTTCCACGCGCCGGTCCAGGTTCCGGTGCATCATGTCGGCGCTGCCGATCCAGACCTGGCTGTCCTCGTCTTCCCCCACGCCGAACGCGTAGATCCGGGAGTGCTCGAGGAACCGGCCGAGTATGCTGCGGACCCTGATCGTTCTGGGACAGCCCGGGGATGCCCGGCCGCAGCGTGCAGATGCCCCGGATCCACAGGTCGACGCGGACTCCCGCCTGGGAGGCCCGGTAGAGTGCGTCGATCACCACCTCGTCGACGAGCGCGTTGCACTTGAAGACGATCCGCGCGGGCAGGCCGGCCCGGCTGCGTTCGGCCTGCCGGTCGATGCGGCTCACGACACCGGTGCGCAATTCCTCCGGCGCGACCAGCAGCCTGCGGTACGAGCCGGGGCGGGTGTACCCGGTGAGGTGGTTGAACAGGGCGGTGACGTCCTCGCCGACGGCGGGATCGGCGGTGAGCAGGCCGAAGTCCTCGTACAGCCGGGCCGTGGTCGGATGGTAGTTGCCGGTGCCGAGGTGACAGTACCGCCGGAGCGTCCCGTCGGCCTCCTGCCGCACGATCAGCGCCATCTTGCAGTGCGTCTTCAGGCCGACGAAGCCGTAGACGACGTGGCAGCCCGCTTGTTCCAGCTTGCGCGCCCAGGCGATGTTCGCGCGCTCGTCGAACCTGGCCTTGATCTCCACCACGACGACCACCTGCTTGCCCGCCTCGGCCGCGTCGATGAGCGCGTCCACGATCGGCGACTGGCCGCTGGTCCGGTACAGCGTCTGCTTGATGGCCAGCACGCCGGGGTCCTCGGCGGCTTCCTCGATGAGGCGCTCGACCGACGCGGCGAACGAGTCGTACGGGTGCTGGACGAGGATGTCACGTTCGGCGATGGCGGTGAAGATGCTGACGTCCTTGGTGATCGCTCCGCTGGACGGGACGAACGCCGGATACCGCAGCTCGCCGATGTTCAGGTCGGCGATGGCGGACAGCCCGCTCAGGTCGAGCGGACCCGGTACCCGGTACACCGCGCGGACGTCGATGTCGAGCTCGGTGACCAGCCGGTCCAGCACGCCGGCCGACATCGTGTCCTCGACCTCGAGCCGCACCGCGGGCTCGAACCTGCGCCGGACCAGTTCCCGCTCCATGGCCTGGAGCAGGTTCTCGGCGATGTCCTCGTCCACTTCGAGGTCCCTGATCCGGGTGACCCGGAACACGTGCTGCTCGAGCACCTCGACGTCGCCGAACAGGTCGGTCATGTGCGCGGCGATGACGTCCTCGATCGGCACGAACCGGTGCTGCGCCACCGCGAGGAACCTGGGCAGCAGCGGCGGCACCTTGACCCGGGCGAACACGGTCGTGTCGGTCCTCGGGTCGGCGATCATGACGGCCAGGTTGAGCGACAGGCCGGAGATGAACGGGAACGGGTGAGCCGGGTCCACCACCAGCGGGGTGAGCACCGGGTAGATGCGCTGGCGGAACAGTTCGCTGAGGTTGTCACGTTCGGCCCCGGACAGCTCCTTCCAGCGCAGGATCTCGATCCCGTGCTCGGCCAGTTCGGAGTTGATCCGCTCGCTGAACACCCGGGCGTGCCTGACGGTCAGCTCGCCCGCCAGGTCCAGGGTGTTCTCCAGTACCTGCCGGGGCATGCGGACGCCGGTGCCCTCGACCGGGAAGCCGGCCACCATCCGGCGCACCAGCCCGGCCACCCGGACCATGAAGAACTCGTCCAGGTTGTCCGCGAAGATGGCCAGGAACCGCACCCGATCGAGCAGCGGGACGGATTCGTCCTCGGCGAGTTCGAGGACGCGTTCGTTGAACCGCAGCCAGCTCTCCTCGCGGTCCAGGTAACGTTCTTCGGGCAAGTCGGCGTCCTCCCCCTCGCCCCCGGGGGCGGGGACAACGGCCTCGGCTAGCTGCGCCGCCTCGGGCGGTCGCTGGTACGGGACATCGTACGGTCCCTCGGCCGGTCCTCCGGACAGTCCTCCGGACGGGGAGATGCTCGCTCTGGCTCATACCCATGACATCGATTCTCCCGCCCGGCGATCGGCAGGAAACGCCGGGTGCCGTCAATGAAATCTTAAAATCTTTTTTCCGAACGGCCATTTGTGACCGCCCACCGTCTCGCTATTACGCTGGACATGCCCAGCGCTGCGCTGGGTGTTTCTTCCTCAGGGGACGGGAAAACCAGGTATGCCAGGGCGCGGCTGGATCGCTTGCACGCTCAGGAACTCCGGGCCTTTCTTGGAGCAGGCAGACAGGTGCAGGGGCACGAACGCGGGCCGGACCTGATCCGGCGGCGTGACCCGCAGTTCGGGCGCATTTACCTGCGCGCACGCGGTCGGCTGGAACGTCTTGGTGCTGGTGACGCGGAGCACCGAATGCGCCGTCTGCCCTGGCGCGAGCGTCACTGGTTCCGGGCGGACCGTGGTGTCATGGGCCGCCGCGCTGCCGATCTGGGATCCGACGCCCTGGCTGCCGGCGTAGGCGGACACTTCGGGGTAGCCGTACAGGCTGCACACGCGGGCGGAGACGTTGGTGAACTCCAGGGTGTAGTAGGTGCCGCCGGGCTCGAGTCGGTCTCCGGTGCCCGTGACCGACGTCGATCCCGCGGTCGCCGCGAGGCCGAGCCACGCCTGGAGCCCCGACGCGGCGCACCGGCTCAGGGTCAGGTTGGAGGACAAGGCGGCGTGATCGGCGCGAACCGGCGGACGGCTGAGCGTGACAGCTAGAGCGGCGGTCCCTGCGAAGGCCACCACCGCGATCACGCGCCACGCGACATGGCCGTACTTCGTCACCGCAGACCCCATCTGGCGATCCTTGGACGATCCCCCACGCGAGACCGCATTAACCCTGTAACCACTGTTTTAGTTCGCTTCGGGCGGTTTTCCTAAGACGTACCGGATGCAGATCACGCCGAACGAGACGCGGGCCTGCCAACCCCCGGGCGGCCGGGCCGGCCGGCGCCGCTGGTGCGGCTCCGGCCGCCGGGTGAGCGGGTTACGCCCCTTGGCGCGTTACCCGCCTTGCATCGCGGAGCCCAGGTCGGCCGCGAAGGCGGCCAGGTCGAGCAGGTGCAGCAGTGCGTCACACCACCGCTCCCCCGGCGGCCGCTCATCGAACTGCCCCAGGCACTCGTTGGCCGCGTCCAGGATCGCCCGCAGCACCGCGCCGTCGCTGCTGCGCGGATCGGGAGCTCGCTGGCCGTCAAGCACCGGCGGCACTGGCACCAGCGCGTCGCCTGAAGCCGACTCCCCGTCCAGGATCGCCGCCGCCTTCCGGGCCACGGTCAGCCCGAGCGTCCCGGCCAGCAAGAACCTTTGCATCATCAGGACGCCGTTGTGGTCAGTCATGTTGCCTCTCCATCGTCCACGGTGGCCGTCCGCCTTCGGCTTCCATGATGCGGACCCCCAGTGACATTCCGCACGAGGCGCGCATTTCACGATGCCCGGGGTTCCGCGCGGCGAGGGATCCGCGCGAGCAGGGGACCCCGGGATCCGGGGATCCGCCCGTGGACGCAGCGGCTTCAGAAACCGGGGAAGGCTAGGTGTTCTGGGGGCGGCAGGCGGACCAGATGGCGGCGCGGTTGTGCAGCTTGACCCGCTCGCCGCGACCGAGCTCCTTGGCCAGCTGGGCTTCGGCGCTCTCGATACGCAGCCATTCGGCGTAGGAGACGGGCGTGATCCCGCGCCCGGCGAACACGGCCGCGAGCGGCCGTGCCGCCTCGTCCGCGCCAGCCGCCTCGTCCGCGCCAGACTCGGACGCGCCAGCCGCCGCGGCGGCCGCATCGGGATAGCGGAGCAGGCCGGCGCGCGGCAGCTGGGTGTCGCCGGCCGCGCCGCGCCCGCCGGCCAGATCCTCCAGCAGGCAGCGGACGGTCTCGGCGGCGTCGGACTTGTTGGTGCCGATCACGCCGGTCGGGCCGCGCTTGAGCCAGCCGGCCACGTACTCCCCGGGCAGCGGGGAGCCGTCGGGGCCGAGGACGCGGCCGAGTTCGTTCGGCACGACCGAGGCTCGGGAATCGAACGGCACGCCCGGCAGCGGGACGCTCTGGTATCCGACCGAACGAAGCACCATCTGCGCGTCGAGCGTCTCGAGCTGCCCGGTGCCGCCGAACTTCCCGCCGGGATCGATGGCCGTTCGCTCGAGGGTGATACCACCGACTCGTTCGGTACCAAGGATTTCCAGCGGCCTCAGCCAGAACCGGACGATCAGCCGGCGGGAGTGCCCGGTGGGAGCGGGCCCGGCGGCCTCGCCTTGCGCCCACTTGGAGATGGCCACCAGGTTGCCGCGGACGCGCCGGTCGGCCTCGGCCAGCGCGGCGGCTTCGCCGGAGGAATCGAACGCGGTCAAATCGGCCTCGTCGGCGTGGACGACGACCTCGACGCCGGGCAGTTCGCCCAGCTCACGCAGCTCCTTGGTGGTGAACTTGGCGTACGCGGGCCCGCGCCGGCCGATCATGTGGACCTCGCGCACCTTGCTCGCGTACAGGGCGTCCAGGACCGGCTGCGGCACGTCGGTGTCGTGCAGTTCCGCCGGGTCCCGGGCCAGGATCCGGGCCACGTCGACGGCGACGTTGCCGACGCCGATCACCGCGACCGACTCGGCGTCCAGGGTGAACGCGCCCGGGTCCACGTCGGGGTGGCCGCAGTACCAGTTCACGAAGTCGGTGGCCGCATAGCTTCCGGGCAGGTCCTCGCCGGGGATGCCGAGCCGGCGGTCCCGCATCGCCCCGGTCGCGTAGATCACCGCGTCGTAGGCGGAGATCAGCTCGTCGCGGGTGACGTCCTCGCCGAGGTGCACCCCGCCCAGGAAGCGGACGTCCGGGCTCTCCAGTACCTTGCGGAGGTACTGGGCGATCGACTTTATCGACTTATGGTCAGGCGCCACGCCGTAGCGGACCAGGCCATAGGGGTGGGCAGCCGGTCGATGACGTCCACCCGCACGGGCACCGGCGACGGCAGCGCGGCCGCCTGCTTGACCAGTGCCTCGGCGGCATACAGCCCGGCCGGACCAGAGCCGATTACAGCTACGTTCAGCATAAAGATTTACGCTACTCGACCGGCCGGGGTTCTGGCGCTCTCTCGTGAGCCTCGGCGGACGAGCGGCGGGCCACCGCCTCGGTGATCCGCAGGGCCAGCTGCTGAGAGGTCAGGCCCGCCTCCTCGAGGATCTCCTCGCGCGTCCCGTGCGGGAGGAACTCCTGCGGCAGGCCGAACGTCTTGACCGGTACGTCCACGTCGTGGTCGCGGAGCAGCCGGGCCACCGCGTCGCCGAACCCGCCGACCCGCCCGTTGTCCTCGACCGCGGCCACCAGCCGGTGCCGGCGGGCGGCGCCGACCAGGGCCTCGTCGACCGGCTTGGTCCAGCGCGGGTCGACTACGGTGACGCCGATCCCGTGGCCGGCCAGCCGGTCCGCGACCTCGAGCCCGGTCAGCGCCATCGGGCCGGCCCCGACCAGCAGCACGTCCTCGCCCAGGCTGACCCCGTGACCGCGGGCGCCTGCAGCACGTCCATGCCGCCGAGCTTGGCGATGGCCTCAACCTCGCCGCCCACCTTGCCCTTGGGGAACCGGACCACGGTCGGCCCGTCGGACACCTCGACCGCCTCGTTGAGCAGCTCGACGATCCGCTTGGCGTCCCGCGGTGCGGCGATCTTCATGCCCGGGACCAGCTGCATGATCGACCCGTCCCACATGCCGTGGTGGCTGGCCCCGTCCAGCCCGGTCACCCCGGCCCGGTCCAGCACGAACGTCACCGGGAGCCGGTGCAGGGCCACGTCCATCAGCGTCTGGTCGAAGGCCCGGTTCAGGAACGTCGAATAGATGGCCACCACCGGGTGCAGGCCGCCCATGGCCAGGCCCGCCGCACTGGTCACGGCGTGCTGCTCGGCGATGCCCACGTCGTAGACCCGGTCCGGGTAGGCTGCGGCGAACTGCGCCAGGCCGGTCGGGTGCAGCATCGCGGCGGTGATCGCGACCACGTCGGGACGCCGCGCGCCGATGGCCAGCAGCTCATCGCCGAACACCCGGCTCCACGTCCCCGGCTGGGCGCCGGCCGCGGGGACCTGGTGCAGGCAGTCCATCTCGTTCTGCTCCGCGGCCGGGTAGCCGAACCCCTTCTTGGTGATCACGTGCACGATCACCGGGCCGCCGAAGTCCCGGGCGTGCCGCAGCGCGGTTTCCACCAGCCGCTCATCGTGCCCGTCGATGGGCCCGACGTACTTGATGCCCAGGTCCTCGAACATCACCTGCGGCTGAAGGACGTCCTTGATGCCCTTCTTGAGTCCGTGCAGCGTCCCGTAGATCGGCGCGCCGACCAGCGGCGTCCGGGACAGCGTGGTCTTGATGTAGTCGAGCACGTGCTCGTAGCGCGGGTTGACCCGGATCGCGGCCAGGTGCTCGGCCAGGCCGCCGATCGTCGGCTGGTAGGACCAGCCGTTGTCGTTGACGATCATGACCAGCCGGGAGTCCTTGGCCGCGGCGATGTTGTTGAGGGCCTCCCAGGCCATGCCGCCGGTCAGCGCCCCGTCCCCGATGAGCGCCACCACCGTCCGGTCGGCCTCGCCACGCAGCTGGTAGGCCTTGGCCAGGCCGTCGGCGTAGGACAGGCTGGTCGAGGCGTGGGAGTTCTCCACCAGGTCGTGCTCGGACTCGGCCTGGCTCGGGTAGCCGGTCGAGCCCGCCGCGCTGGCGCAGCGTGCCGAACTGCGCGAAGCGGCCGGTCAGCAGCTTGTGCACGTAGGCCTGGTGCCCCGTGTCGAAGACGATCTTGTCCTTGGGCGAGTCGAACACCCGGTGGATCGCGATGGTCAGCTCGACCACGCCGAGGTTCGGGCCGAGGTGACCGCTGGTCCTGGTCACCGTCTCGATGAGGACGTCGCGGATCTCCCCGGCCAGGCGGGTGAGCTGATCCTGGCTGAGTTGCTTCAGATCCTCAGGGCCGGTAATGCACTCCAGCAGGGTCACGTCGGTTGCTCCTCGTGTGCTTTGCGGGCCTGGCCTCTCGCGAATGAGCCGAGTCTACGGCCGCGATCTTCAGATGGCTCGCGAGGCGTGCCCGGTCTCCGACACACGCGTCGTATTCTGCTGACCCGGCAGCATCAGCGGACGGGCGGCGAGCACGCCCACCACGAGCGCGCAGCCGCACAGTACCAGCAGCAGCGCCACCGGGATGTTCCAGCTACCGGTGGCCGAGTGCAGCAGCCCGAGCTCCAGCGGCCCGGCGCTGGCCACCAGGTAGCCGGCGGACTGGGCGAAGGCGGACAGCGAGGCCGCCGTGCCCGGATCCGGTGCCCGGGCCAGCATGAAGAAGATGGCCAGGCCGAGGCAGGCCCCCTGGCCGATACCCAGCACGCTGACCCACAGCGCGGCCGATCCCAGCGGTGCCCACAGCGACCCGGCCAGGCCGACACCCATGGCGGTCATGCTCGGCACCACCAGGGCGCGCTGGCTGGGAGCGCGGTGGGCGAGCACGGGCACGACCAGCGCGGCGGCCAGGTTGCCCGCGCCCATCAGGGCCAGCAGATTGCCTGCCGTGACCGCCGATGTGCCCCGGTCCTGGAAGATGGTCGGCAGCCAGGACAGCGCGGCGTAGTACAGCAGGCTCTGCAGCCCCATGAACGCCATGACCTGCCAGGCGAGCGCGTACCGGTACACCTTGACGTGGACGGGCGCGCCGGCGCGGGCCTGCCGGCGCGGGCGGTGCCGGCCGACCGGTACCTGAGCTGGGGCAGCCACAGCAGCATGGCCAGCGCGGCCGGCGCGGCCCACAGCCCGAGCGCGAGCCGCACCGAGCCGCCGGACGCGTTGTAGAGCGGCACGCTGATCAGCGAGGCGATGATCGCGCCCACGCACAGCGCGGTCAGGTAGAGGCCGATGAGGAGCCCGGCCCGTTCCGGCGAGCGCCGCTTGATCATGCTGGACAGCAGCACGTTCAGGATGGCGATCGCGCACGCCGCCAGTGCCGTGCCCGGGAACAGCATGACACTGGGGGCCGCGCCGCGCAGCAGCAGCCCCACGGCGAGCACGGCCAGGGCGGCCAGCAAGACGACTTCCTCCCCGAAACGCCGGTTCAGCCAGGCCGCGAAGGCGGCCGCCGCGCCGAAGCAGATCACCGGCGTGGCGGCGAGCAGCGACAGGGCGGCCGCCGACAGGTGCAGCCGCGCCTGCAGATCCGGGAACAGCGGGGGGAGACTGGTGATCGCGGCACGCAGGTTGAATCCGGCCGCCGTCACGGCGACGACGAGCAGCATGGTCTGGTAGGACCGGCGCGGGCCGGCGACTGCATGTTCGGCCATCAGCAACTAAAGCGATCTGCGAGTGAAAATAATCCTTAGCCGAACGAACCATCGTGCGTGCGCTTGCAGTGTCTTTCCCGCACACCCACCCTACGGGATGAGCAGCAGCTTGCCGGTGGTCCGCCGGGCGGCCAGGTCCTGCTGGGCCCGGGCGGCGTCGGCCAGCGGGTACCGGCCGCCGATCCGCACGTCGAGTTCACCGCCGGCGATCCAGTCGAAGACCTCGCGGGCGCGCCACCGCAGTTCCTCCACGTCGGCGACATAGTGCGCGAGCGTGGGCCTGGTCGCGAACAGTGACCCTCCGCTGTTGAGCCGCTGGATGTCGAACGGCGGTACCTGCCCGCTGGCGGCGCCGTAGACCACCAGCATCCCGCGCGGCCGCAGCGCGGCCAGGCTGTCATCGAAGGTGGCCTGGCCGACGCCGTCGTACACCACGTGCGCGCCCACGCCGCCGGTGACCCCGTCGACCACGGTACGGAACCGGTCGTAGCCGGTGACGTGATCCGCGCCCGCGTCCTTTGCTAGGCGGGCCTTCTCCCCCTCCTCACCGCCGGAGCAGGTGGCGACGACGATCCCGCCACGCCGCTTGACCATCTGGGTGAGCAGCAGGCCGACCCCGCCGGCCGCCGCGTGGACCACGGTGACGTCCCCGGCCCGCACCGGGTACGTACTGCCTGCCAGGTAGTGCGCGGTCATGCCCTGCAAGATCGCGGCCGCGGCGAGTTCGGTGCCTAGTGCGTCCGGCACGGGAACTACGCGGTCCGCGGGCAGCACGACCCGTTCGGCGTAGCTGCCCGGGGCCACCCACGCCACCCGGTCACCGACGGCCGGACTGGTCACGCCCTCCCCCACGGCGATGACCGTCCCGGCGCCCTCCCCGCCGGTCACGAACGGCAGCGGGGGACGGTAACCGCCGACGCCCTCGCGCTGGTAGATGTCCATGTAGTTCACCCCGGCCGCGGCGACTTCCGCGACGACCTGGCCCGGTCCTGGCCGCGGGTCGGCGTGTTCGGCCACGCCCAGCACCTCCGGCCCGCCCCCGCGCTCGACCTCGATGACGCGCATGCTCGCGCTCCTCCTTCCGGCCTACTCCTTCCGGCCCGCTCCGGACCAGCCTTTCACAAGCGATCAGGGGCTTTCGCGGCCCCGGGCTTCGCGGCTCCGGGCTTCGCGACGGAACGACATGAAACCCGGCCTCCGCCACGCTCTGGCGTCGGCCGGGTTCGACGGGTTCAGGGCCAGCCAGCCGAGCAGGCCGAACGGGTAGATGAAGTAACCGAAGCGCACGTCCGGCCCGAGCAGGAAGATCAGCGTCAGGCCGATGGCCAGCCGCCAGATCGCCGCGGGCACGTCGCGCGGCGGCCGGATCACCAGCGACACGGCCACGGCCAGGCCGGCCGCGAGCAGCAGTCCGACCGATGCCACGTGCCCGGCGGTCCCCATCATGGTGAGCAGGTGCCCGGGCAGCAGGCTCTCGGCCGGGGTCTTGTAGTGGGTCAGGCCGAGCGGGAACAGCACGCTGTTCTGGACCAGCGCGGTAGCCGCGCCCGGCTTGAACAGCACGGCGGGCGCCAGCAGGGCGATGAGGGCGACCACGGTGATCACCAGCGCGGCGAGGAACCGGTACGCGGCTCGTGCTCCGTCCCGGGCGGCGAACATCGCCGCCATGACCGGGACCGCGAGCCAGGCAGTGGACTTCAGGTCGCAGGCGACGCCGAGGGCGATCCCCGAACCCACGGTTCGCGCGGCGGTGGCCTTCGTGGCCGCCGGAGCGGCGCTCAGGGCCAGGGACAGCAGCATGAACGCGAGCACGGGCGGATCGGTGGTGATCACGGCCAGGTTGAGGCCGATCACCGGCGAGGCGACCGCAACCGACGTGGCCAGCAGGGCGTCGCGACGGGAGGCCGGCATCGCGATCCGGAAGGCAGCCGCGAGCACGGCCACGGTGCCCAGGGCCAGCCACACCCCGGCGTTCCCGGCCAGGCCGCCGAGGCCGGCCGCAGCCGGGAGGCCGAACACGGTCATGACCGGCAGGTACGGGTTGTAGGACAGCCAGGAGCGGACCTGGGTAGCGGTGAAGTAGGGCAAGCCGTGATGCAGCAGCAGGGAGGCCGACCGCTCGATGACGTTCATCCCGTCTTCGAGCGAGTAGGCGACCGACAGCCACAGCAGCGGGGCGAGCACGGCCAGGGCCACCGACACCAGCGCCGCCGCGTTACGGTTCCCCCACCGCCACAGCATGACCAACGCCACGGCATAGCCGCAGGCCGCCCAGATGGCCCAGACCTGGTCCCGGCCCGCCGACGCGATTGCGTCGATGGCCGCGTAGGCCAGGAACAGGGCATAGGCGATGATCAGGTGACGGCGATCGAGCCAAGGCCGAAACCTGGTATCAGGCTCGCGGCCGACCAGGGAGACGGCCGCCGAGGCGAGGGTGCTCACTCCGCCACCCGTCCCTGCGTGGTCCACGTCCATGTCCTGCTTCAGCTGGCCCCCGTCGACCAGAATGAGCTGCCCCTAACTATATGCGGCAAACGCTAAGCAGACATAGAGCGCCGGGTCAGGCGGGCGGAAGGGTCCGGCCGAGCCGGGGTTCGCCGACTCTCGCGGGGCCGTTGCCGGAGGGCTGGGCTGGTTCGGGGGTTCGGTTTGGATGACGGGGTTCGCGGGGGCCGCGGGCTTCGCGGTGAGCAACATGACCACCAGGCCGGCCGCCAGCAGCCCGCCGCCCACCGTGCCCGCCACGGCCAGCGGCCGGGGCAGCGCGGGACCGAGGCGGAACCTGCCGGGTCCCACCGCGGCGAGCGCCGCGGCCGCGGCCAGGTTGGTGAGCGGGAGCTCGAACCCGCCGCGGGAGCTCAGCGGGCCCTTGGCGCGGTGGGTGGTCGCGGCAACGGTCATCGCCCCCATGATGGCCAGCGGGCCCGAGGGGTCGGCGATCCCGGCCGCGGTCAGCACGCCGCCGCCGAGTTCGGTAATCCCGGCGGCGGCGGCCATGTGCCGGCCTGGCCGCAGGCCGATCCGCTCGAAGCCGGCCCCGGCCTTCTCCAGGCCGGGGCCGCCGAAGGCGCCGAACAGCTTCTGCGCGCCGTGAACGGCCAGGTATCCGCCCACCACGAGCCTGGTACCGAGCAGAGCCGCATTGCGCATGAGATCCTCCACTTCTCAATGGTCGACCGGCGCGGGGGCCGGGGTTACGCGCGTTCGCCGCAGCCGCGTTCGCGGGCCAGCCGGACCATGGCCTGGGTCAGCTGGGCGGTCGAGGGCGGGTCGGGCAGGGCTGGGTCCGGCGGCGCGGCGCGGCTGGAGAAGGAGTCCAGGGCCAGGGCCACGAACCGCCGCCAGGCCTCCGGCGCGTCGGCCCGGGTGACGTGCATGACCGCCGCGGTCGCGATCAGCAGCAGCACGAGGTCCTCGCCGACGAAATCCTCCCGAAGCGTGCCCGCGGCCTTGGCCCGGTCGATCACGGTGATGAGCAGTTCGTTGGCCGTCCGGCGGAGCTCCTCGACCTGCTCGTCCGCGGACAGCGTCATGGACAGCAGATCGGACAGGCCGCGGTCGCCGGCTTGCAGCTCGCAGATCCGCTCGACGAATCCGGCGAAGCCGCCCCATGGATCGGGGGCGGCCAGGGCCTGCCGGGCGGCCTCGGTGTATTCGGCCACCTTCTCCACCAGGGCCGCGGCGACCAGCTTCTCCCGGGTGGGGAAGCGCCGGTACAGCGTGGCGATGCCGACTCCGGCCCGGGCGGCGATCGCCTCGAGCGGCGCTTCCAGCCCGTGCTCGGCGAACACGTCCCTGGCCACCGCCACGATGGCGTCCCGGTTGCGCACGGCATCGGCCCGCAGCCGGCGTTTCTCCTGCCCGCAGCCGGCGGGTTCGGCGCGATCGGCCGCCGTCCCGGCAATGCCGGGTTCGGGCTGGTCGCGGACTGTCATGGGCTTCATGGTAAGCGATGTGGAGGATAGCCTCCGGACATTGCCGGGCCGTGAGTAAGCTTCCCGGAGAATTCCTCGCTTACGAGCCAGCCAGCAGATGGAGAAACCTCATGGAACCAGCCCGGACCCGTGGATCGGCGAGCTGCGCCAGCCGGACGGGAAGAAGCGGCGGCTGCGGGTGTCGACCAGCGACCCCGAACGGCACTTCGTCCTGGAGACGGGCGATTCGGTCAGCCTGACCGAATCGAACGGTGAGGAGGGCCTGCCCGAGCTGCGCCTGCCCGCCGAGGCGTTGGTCCGCCTGGTTTACGGCCGCCTGGGCCCACACCACACTCCCCCGGTCGAAGCTGACGGCGTTGACCTCGACGAGCTACGCCAGCTCTTCCCCGGTTTCTGAAGCCGCTGCATCCACGAGGCCCGTGGCTTTCGCCATCGAGGAACGCTGTTCTCCGGTCCTGCTTTGCTTGTGCCGGGGCTGCACGGCGGCGCGGCGTTACTCAGATCACAGGCGCCGTCTTCCTCGATTAGCTGGCACGCATTCCCCTGCCGGGTTTCAGCGGTCGTTTGCGTGGCAGTGGGGCTTTGCGGCTCGGCAGAAGGTCCTGGCCAGCCCGGCTCAGTACCCTCTGGCCCGCCAATCCGGCCCAGAATGGTAGCGATACTGTCCTGGATGAGGGGAGCGCCAGTATGGAACGCATTGCCGGGCGCAGGCGGCGGGTCGGTATGCCCAGCCGGGGCAGTAACCGGCTGCGACGCAAGGTGGCCAGGATCGAGGCCGGCATTTTCGCCGGGCTGCTCGTCATATTCTTGATCGGCGCTCCGCTGCTGGCCATCGCCGCGGGCTGGTGGGAGCACGGCACGGCTGTGGCGGAGCAGCGCGCGCAGCGGTCTGTGCACCTGGTTACCGCGGTGCTGCTGCAGGACGTCCCCGACATCGTCGTTGGCACGGGCGCGTGGGACGCCGGGGCTCTGGCCCGGTGGACAGCATCTGACGGCAAGTCCTGTGTCGGCGTGGTCCTGGACACTGCGGGTGCCAAGGCAGGCAGCAGCCTCCCGATCTGGGTGGATGGGTCATGCCGGCAGGTGGGCCCGCCGCTGACCCCTGGCGACGTGCGGTCACGGGTGATCACTGCCGCCGCGCTGGCGTCGGCGGCGTTCGCAATCACGCTGCTGGTCGTGGCCCTCTGGCTGAGGTGGTGGCTGCTCAACGTGAAGTACCCCCCATCCCCCCGCCTGCGGATCGTTTAGTCCCCTCAGCCGTGCCCGGGTGGCTACTGTCGGCATTATGGCTGCTGCAGGCGATCTGGATGATGCGGGCATTGTGGCCGCGATGGCCGCAGGTCCCGCAGAGTCGTGGCGGAAGCTTTTCGCGGCGGCCGAAGCCCTCAGGACAGGCGCGCACGCGTCGTGGTGTCAGCCCTCTAGCCCAGAGGGCGTACTCGTCCCCCCCTATCCCGTCTACAGTGACACAGTGTCCGTGACATTCACGGGGCAGTGTAGCTGAGACGTTTTGGTCCGTTTCCCGGCGGGATGGCGGGCGGCGGCGCTTCCTGCATGCACCGGGGCTTCGATGCTGGCCGGCCCTGCGGCTGCCGGTGAAGAGCCCGCCTGCCAGGTAAGGTCACGCGTATGGCACCGGTCTCCATGGTCGTCATCGGGGCAGGTCAGCGGGGTACTGGGTATGCTCGGTGGGCCAGGCGCCACCCGGATCGCGCAGTGGTCGTCGGGGTGGCCGAACCCCGCGAGGTGCGCCGTGCCCGCTTGGCCGCCGAACACGGCATCGCCGCCCAGAACGTGGCCGCGGACTGGAGGCAGCTGGCCGGCCGCGGCAGGCTCGCCAACGCGGTCCTGATCTGCACGCAGGATCGCATGCACGCCGGTCCCGCCGAGGCGTTCGCCGCGCTGGGCTATCACATCCTGCTGGAAAAGCCGATGGCGCCGGATGAGCCGGCGTGCCCGGCGGATCGTGGCGGCCGTGGAGGAAGCCAGGGTCATGCTCGCCGTCGGGCACGTGATGCGGTACACGCCGTACACGCGCGCTGTCAAGCAGATTGTCGAGAGCGGGCAGCTCGGTGACATCATGAGCGTCCAGCACCTGGAGCCGCTGGGATTCTGGCACCAGGCCCACTCCTACGTCCGCGGCAACTGGCGGCGCGCCGACCTGGCGGCCTCAATGCTGATGGCAAAGTCGTGCCATGACCTGGACTGGCTGGCCTACATCCTGGGCCGGGTACCGCTGCGGGTCGCGAGCTTCGGCAGCCTGACCCACTTCACCGCCGCGAACCGCCCGGCGGGCGCCGCGGACCGGTGCGTGGCCTGCTCTGTCGAGACGAGCTGCCCCTATTCGGCGCCGCGGCTCTACCGGGGCCTGCTGGACCTCGGCGAACATCGCTGGCCGCTGAGCGCCGTCATCGAGGACTTCTCTCCCGGCGCCCTGGACGAGGCGCTGCGGGACGGGCCGTACGGCAGGTGCGTCTACGCCTGCGACAACGACGTCGTCGACCACCAGGTCGTCGCGCTGGAATTTCCCGGCGCGACCACGGCCACGTTCACCATGACCGCGTTCAGCAAGGCCGCCGACCGCCACACCCGGCTGTTCGGCACCCGCGGCGAGCTGACCGGCGACGGCCAGATCATCCGGGTCTACGACTTCCTCAGCCGTGCCGAGCGGCTGATCACTCCCCCATCAGCAGGCGCGATGACCGCTGCCGACGGCCACGGCGGCGGCGACGCGGGACTGATGGACGCGTTCACCGCCGCCGTGGCCACCGGGAACCGTGAACTGATCAGCTCCGGGCCACGCGAATCACTGGCAAGTCATCTCGCCGTCTTCGCCGCGGAACGAGCGCGCCTGAACGGCACCGTCGAAACGATCCCGCCGACGCGGTTCGAGGGACGCGAACACCGGGAGCAGTGAGCCATGAGCAATGAAGCCAGTACGGTTGGCGCCCGCCGGTCCGCCGGGAGCAACGCGCCGGTCGCCGTCGACGGCGACTACGACATCGCCGGCGCCGGCGTCGCGCAGTCGAGTGCGCAGCGGGACATGATCATCGCCTACAAGCTCGGGGCGACAGGCAAGCTCCCCGACACCGTGGGCTCATAATCTGACTCCGGGGTGTCCGGTTGGCTGGAGCGGGCTGACCATGTGCACGCGCAGTCCGGCTTCGTCGTCACGGATCAGCTCTCCGCTGACGTCCACCGTCATGCTGTGGATGGTGCCGGTGAACCTCAACGGACTGGCGTAGTCGTCCGAGCGGAAGCTCGTAGCGTGAAGCCTTCCGGTGGGACGCTGGTGGCCATGAACGACAATGCCCAGCGGCCAGGCCACGGCGCCGATGATGACTCTGCTGTGGACGGCCCGAGCGGCCGCCTGGCCGCCTATGAAGCGGGGACCGAGAAGGCGCTTGACCTGCTCGCGCTGCTCACGCTGTGGATCGTGGTGGTCCCTCCTTGGGACTTCGGCCATGACGTCGAGGGCCTGGTGTGGACCGTCCGGGTAGCGGTCTCCGTCGTCTACGGGATCGACCTGGCCATCCGCGGCGTCTTGGCCAGACGTCCTGTTCGCTATGCGCTCACCCACCCGGTCATGCTCGTCTCGGTGGTCTTTCCGCCGGTGCGCGTGATCTTCAGTTTCCGGCTGGTCCGGTCGGTGTTCCGGCGCGGGCACCTCGGTCGTTTCCTGGTGGCCGCAGCGGTTCTGGTCCTCAACGGCGCGGTCATGGTGTACCTGTTCGAGCGGCACGCGCCCAAGTCCACCATCCACACGCTGGGTGAATCGCTGTGGTGGTCGCTGGTGACGGTCACCACCGTCGGCTATGGTGACTACACCCCGGTCACCGTATTTGGGCGGGTCACGGCATGCTTCGTGATGGGCATCGGCCTGCTCACCCTGGCAGTGGTCACCGCGCAGGTCGCGTCGAGCTTCGTCACGCAGGGGCCCGGCAGGGCCCAGCCCGGCCCGCAGGCAGAACCGGCCCCCGAGGTGACGCTGGCTGAACTTGACCGGCGGCTCGCCCGGATCGAAGAGCTCCTCGCCGCCGCCACCGCATCGTCACCCCAGCCAGCGGCCGGAGCACCTGAGCGGGACGCAGGAAGCGACTCGCCCTGACCCGCTGCGCGATCGGCGACCGGCCGCCTGCTCTGGCGGGGCGAAGCAGGAGCCAGCCGCGCTGAAGGCTTTGCCGACGTGGCCGGATATCCGCTCGGCGCTGGCAGGCACGTGGCCGATGGTCAGCTCCTCCTGCATTCCGCTGGTGGCGGCGCGGCTGGCCGGAGCGTCGCCGTCCGATGCTGCCAGCGCCGGGCTGGTGGTGGCCGTCGTGCTGTTGACGGTTTACGCGTGGTCCGCGGGCCGTGCCGCTGATCTGCACGGCAGGCAGCTGCTTGTCATTACGTCGGTCGCGGCCGCGCTGGGGCTGCTGACGATCATCCTTAAGGACGTGGTCCTCGTTCACCTGCACTGAGGCTGGGACCCAGGCGGCCGGGCCCTGCTCAGGAGGGGCCTCCCCTGAGGGTCACCCTCGTCGGGGGATGCCGGCGGCTGCGTGGCGTGCTTATCTGGCACTGCCACCAGCGGAACCATCCGTGGTGCGAGCCGGCCAGCGAGCATCGCCCCGCTGCGGCCCGGAGGGAGCGGTTATGACGATGACGACTCGGCGGAGTCCAGCGCGGCCCGGGACGGTGGAGCATCTGAGCCGGGCGGACCGGGTGGCCCAGGGGAAGGACGCCAGGGCGGTGGCCCCGCTGGAATCGCATGCCGAATTCAGCCCGGGCCGGGGGCGGGATCCGGTCGGGCTGCTGCTGGGCCAGGGGAAGTCGCGGGTGCCGGAGCTGGTGCCGGTCCGGCACGGGCGGATGCTGGTGTCCCCGTTCACCTTCTACCGGGGCGCGGCGCTGCCGATGGCGGCGGACCTGGCCACGACCCCCGCGTCGGGGCTGCGGGTGCAGTTGTGCGGGGACGCGCACCTGTCCAATTTCGGGGCGTTCGCCTCGCCGGAACGCCGGCTGGTCTTCGACGTCAACGATTTCGACGAGACCCTGCCCGGCCCGTTCGAGTGGGACGTTAAGCGGCTGGCCGCCAGCCTGGCCGTGGCCGGACGGGACAATGGGTTCCCCGCTAAGGCCCGCCGCAAGATCGCCCTGGCGGCCGGAGAAGGCTACCGCACCGCGATGCGCGGCTTCGCGGAGCAGCCGTTCCTGGACGTCTGGTACGCGCACCTGGACATCGAGCCGGCCATCGCCGAATTCAGGTCCCAGGTCAAGGCCAAAAGGTACAAGCTCGCCCAGACGATGCTGGCCAAGGCGCACACCGCCGACAGCATGAAGGCGCTGGACAAGCTGACCACCGTGGTCGACGGGCAGCGGCGGATCATCAGCGCCCCGCCGATGATCGTCCCGATCGAGGAGGTCTTCGCCAGCGTGCAGGCCGACGCGATCTACGAACTGATCCGCACCGTGCTGGGCAAGTACCGGCGCACCCTGCAGTCCGACCGGCGGCACCTGCTCGAGCAGTTCGCCCTGGTGCAGGTGGCCCGCAAGGTTGTCGGGGTCGGCAGCGTCGGCACCCGCGCCTGGGTCCTGCTGATGGATGCCGCCGACGGGGTCGAACCGCTGTTCCTGCAGGCCAAGGAGGCCCAGACGTCCGTCCTGGCGGAGTACTGCGGGCGCAGCCAGTACAGCAACCAGGGCGAGCGGGTCGTCGCCGGGCAGCACCTGCAGCAAGCCCAGAGCGACATCTTCCTCGGCTGGGCCCGGGTCGCCAACCCCCTCGACGGGGTGGAGCGCGACTTCTACGTCCGCCAGCTGAAGGACTGGAAGTTCTCCGTGCCGATCGAGATGATGCTCCCGGAGGGCATGACGTTGTACGCCCGGTTGTGCGGGTGGACCCTGGCCCGGGCGCACGCCCGCTCCGGGGACCGCATCGCCCTGGCCGCCTACCTCGGCGGCTCGGGCAAGTTCGACCAGGCGATCGCCGACTTCGCCGAAACCTACGCCGACCAGAACGAACTCGACTACGCCGCGCTCCAGGCCGCCGTCAAGGACGGCAAGGCCCAAGCCACCACCGAAATCTAAGACGGCATCCCAGATCGATCGGAGCCGCCACGGTAAGCGTCGCCGCGTCACGGTTCACATGGCCCTGGGCTTATAGGGCCGCCCCACGACCCAGGATCAGTGCGCAAATCCACTCACCGCGAACGGCAAATCCCGAGGTGAGCCCCTCCGGAATCTCTGGATGGCCCGCTCGGCGTCTTTGGTCGGCAGGCGCTTGACGTCGTGGCAGGCAGCGGTGATAACGGCAGGTCTGTGTCCTGACAGAGGTCTGCTCCGCCCGTTGATGCTGCCGCGGCCATGCCCTGCGCGAAACCGGCCCTGGCGACCTGATCGCGGCGGCTGGCGTCCATCAGGTCAGCGCCCATGGCTGCGCTCGAGCCCGCGTCCGGGCCGATGATCGTAACCCGCGCGCCCCGTCTGCGCGCTCCCGCCGCCTCCACGGCGATGGCCGCCAGCCAGCTCCGCGCGAGCACCCGGGCAGCGATGCGGCTGCCCGCCCTGTACGCGGCCATGGGAACCAGGCACAGCACGTGGGTGCCCGGCCGTACCGGTGCGATGTCCAGATTGGCCGGGCTCCACACGCCGCCGTCCACGTAATCCCTGCCCCCGATCCGCACCGGGCGGAACAGCCCGGGCACCGCGCACGAGGCAACCACCGCGTCGGGGACATCCGCGTCCGGTGCGGCCGGTGCCCCGAACACCACCCGGTGCCCCGTGCTGGCGTCCACCGCCACCACTCGCAGGCGGCCATCGAACCGCGGGCCGAGCGCGGCCACGCGCGCACGCAGGTCATCAAGGGGTATCCGGCCCCGCGGCAGCTGGGCGAGAAAGGCGGCACGCGCCAGCGCCCGGCCCGGCCGCGCCGCCCGCAGCGCGACACCCACCGTCGGCAGGGAACTGTCAAACGGAACCCAGGACAGCCGGTCAAACCCGGGGCGGGCGGGGCCCAGCCGGGCTGGCGATGCCTGCTGGGCCAGGCCGGCCACCTCACCTGGCCCCCGCGGTGGCCAACCTGCCGCAAGCCTGGCGGCTACGACCGAGCCCGCAGAGGTGCCGACGAAATGCGCGCTCTGCCGGAAATCGATACCGCCCTGCTGCCCGGCGCCGGCCAGGAAGCCCGACAGCCACGCTTCCCCAAGCGTTCCGCCCACGCCCAAGACCAGTACGTCGGGTGGCTTCACGCATAACGAGTGTAAAAGCGCCGTCACAGCGGCCGGACCGGTTGCTGGACCACCCGGTCCGGCCGGGCAGATCCTCGCCGACCGGTTCACCCCGCGGCGAGATCGAGGAAGAGTTCAGCGACCGGCCCGTCTTGTGCAGATGCTGCATCAAGAGCCCGAAACGCTCGTGGAGTCAGCTGCGACATCCCCTATCTGCTGAGCCTGGCTGAACCCTTCCGCTTTCGCTACGAAAAGTAATCATGACGATGCGCTTACGGATATCGGGCTGGCCTTCCGGACAGGCGCCTCAGCGGAACAATCGTCACATCCCGTGCATATGTGAGCACGGGAGGCATAGATGGCAGCTGTTACCGCGGGGAAGGCTGGGGATCGGCATGACGGCACAGGCCCACGACAGCATCGCACCAGTCACCGCCTCCCGGCCGACGCGGCGCGCCGTCGCGGATGTGATCCATCTGACCCGGCGGGACATTGACGGGCTGCTGTTGTGCGGGGAGCATTACGGCGCCCCTTATGACCTGCTCGCGACCGCGCTGCGGGTGCCGCCGGGGCGGCTGCCGGCGATCCTGCGGCGGTGGCGGCGGACCGGGTACGCGGCCACGGGCCGGCTGGGCCTTGGGCCCGGGTGGTGCTGGCTGACCCGGGACGGGATGACCGCCACCGGGCTCGGGTTCCCTGCCGTGCGGCCCGCGCTGGGGCGGCTGGCGCACATCCGCGCCGTCCTGGCGGCCCGGCTGTGGCTGGAGACCAGCCCGGGCTGGGCCAGCGGGCGCGCCTGGTGGCATTCCGAACGGCGGCTGCGCGCCGGCCAGCCCACGGCCGGCCGGGGCGGGCACGTCGCGGACGCGGAGATCCACTGGCCCAGCATTCCCGGCAGCCGGTACGCCGGGCAGGTCTGGGCGGTCGAAGTCGAGCTCACGCCCAAGTCCACCGCCCGCACCTCCCGGATCATGGGCGAGCTTCTCACCTCCATGCAGTACTCCCTGGTGATCTACCTGACCGCCCCGGCTGCCCAGCCCGTCGTGAGCCGGGCTGCGCATTCGCTCCCGCCCGGCGAGCAGCCCAGGGTCACGGTGCGGGACCTGCCTGCCATCGCGTTCCTCCCGGAGCCGCCGCGATGACCATCTGGTCCTGGATGCGGTTGGCCGCGGGCTTGTGGCTGCTCGGCAAGGCGGTCAAGACCGCCGGATGGCTGCTGCTGTTCGCAGGTGTGATCGCGGCTTGGCCGCTCACTCTGGTCATCCTGGCCGGGTACGTGACGGCGTGGTGGCGGGGATGGCCGCCCGCCCGGCTGCGTCGCGCCGCCGCCTGGGCGCTGCCCGCAACTCTCGTGTGGCTCCTGGCCCAGTACGTGCGGGATCGCACCTGGCAGGCGGCGGCGCTGACCCCGGGCCGCGCGTGGGAACGCAGCTGGCCGCCCCACCCGTCCGCGCTGGCGGCAGCGCACGCGTTCGTGCTGCTCGCCCCGGCCACCATCCCGGCCGGGCTCGGCCTGGCCGCCGCGGCGTGGGCGTGGCGGAACTACGCCATCACCACCGGCCTGGGCGGAGTGATGGCCTCGGCGCCGATCGCGTTCGATGCCCGGCAGTGGAAGCGGCAGGTCCGCACGGCCCGGGGGCTGACCGAGGCGCCCGGCGCGGTACCGCTGCTGGCCCGGGGCGGGCGGATCCCGGTCGGCGGCACCATCCGCGCCATTGGGCACCGCTGGCACCCGGTCTTCACCCTCCCGGCGGCGGCGCTCGCCCGGCATATGGTCATCGTCGGGGCGACCGGGTCGGGCAAGACGAACCTGATGATCCGGCTGTGGGCGGGCTGGTTCACCGCCACCCTCCAGGCCGCGCTGGCCGGGCGGGGGAACCGGCCGCTGCTGGTGGTGCTGGATTGCAAGGGCGGCCGGGATGCCCGCGGCAAGGCCGACCGGACCCGGCGGCTGCTGTACGGGGCGGGCGCCCGCCGCGTGATGGTCTGGCCCGATGAGGCCGGGCTGTCCCTGTGGGACCTGCCGGCCCCGGATCTGGCCGTACTGCTGTACCAGATGATCGAGACCGGCACCGGCGCGGCCGCGTACTACGCCGACATCATGCAGGCCGTCCTGACCCTGGCGGTCACCGCGCCGGGCGGGCCGCCGCTGAACGCGGCCGCGTTCCTGGACCGGCTGGACGCGAAATGGCTGACCCGGACCTGGAACGACGGGCGTCACCCGGCCGAGGTGGCGCGGGTGCACGCGGCAGCCCGGCACCTGCCGGACATCCAGCTGCGGTTCGCCACGCTGCTGGAACGGCTCGGCCCGGCCCTGGACGGGCCCGGCACCCTGGCCGAGGCGGACGCCTGGTACTTCATCCTGGAAGGCACCCGCGAACCCTCCGTGGCCCAAGCGCAGGCCATGGCGCTGACCGAGCTGGCCGCGCACGCCGCCACCGACCCGTACGGCGAGCCGCGGGCCATACTGCTGGCCGCTGATGACTACTCCGCGGTTTCCGGCCGGGTACCGCTGTCGAACCTGTACGAGCGGGGCCGGTCGCTGGGCATCGGGGTCCAGGTCAGCGCCCAGTCCTGGCAGGGGCTCGGGGCGACCGAGGATGAGCGGTACCGGATCGCGGCCACCGCCGACGGCGGGATCTTCGTGATGCAGACGCCGCACCCGGAGCCGCTGACCCGGCTGGCCGGGACCCGGCGGGTGCTGGAGAGCGCGCACAAGCTCATCGGGCACCACTGGGGACAGGAGGGCACCACCCGGGAGCAGCGGGCCAGCACCGCAGATCCGGAGATCATCCGCCGCCTCGAAGTGGGGCAGGCCTGCTACATCCACCGCGGCGCGGCCACCTTCGTCCAGGTCGCCCGGCCGAAACCGTCCCCGCTCAGCATCCTCCCGCCGCCCGCGCAGCCGGTGATCCAGCTGCCCGTGCCCCGGGACGAACCCGCCCCGGCGCCCTGGCCCTGCTCACCACCGGGCTCACCACCGGGCTCACCACCGGGCTCACCACCGGGCTCACCACCGGGCTCACCACCGGCTACTCGCGACCTGGATGACATCTTCGGACCCGGACCCGCACGGTGAGCCCCAACCCGTTCGCCGTCCTCGGCCTGCCCGAACGCCCCGACCTGGACGACGAGACCGTCCGCGCCGCCTGGCGGGCCATCGCCGCGGCCACTCACCCCGACCGCGCCGACGGCGGCGACCTGGCCCGGTACACCCAGGCCACCGCGGCCTACGCCGAGCTGCGCACGCCGTGGGACCGTTCAGAGGCCTACGCCGACCTGGCCGAGCAGGCACGACGGGAGGGCCGCTGCGACGACGGCACCGACCCCGGCACCGAGCCACTGCCCGCGATCCCCGACGTCCCGGGCCAGGCCGTGCTCCGGCCGTTCTCGCCCTGGCGGCTGCTGTTCGCCGTGGTCTGGCTCCCGTCCCGGATCGCCCGCGGCCGCCCGCTGCGGCTGCTCATCCGGGCCGCCATCGCCGCCGGACTCTCGCTGGCCGTGCTGGCCCTGATTCCCGGCCAGCCCGCCGCCCCGGCCGACGTCGCCGTCCTGATCACCTGGTTCGCGCTGACCGGCCGCAAGGACCTCGCACCGCCCCCTGAACGGTAAGGCCGAAGGGTAAGGCCGAACGGTAGGGCCGACGCGCTAGCGTTCCGATCACGACGGTGGCGTTCAGGTCGGCGGAGGTCGCGACCCGGACGGCCAGGCCGCTGGCCGCGAAGGCCGCCGCGGCCACCGGGGCCTGACGCTCGCTGGTCTCGATCAGCAGGTGGCCGCCGGGGGCCAGCCAGTCCGGCGCCCCGGCGGCGACGCGGCGCAGCACGTCCAGGCCGTCCGGGCCGCCGTCCAGCGCGACCAGCGGCTCGTGGGCCCGGGCCTCGGGCGGGAGGAACCCGATCTCCCCGGTGGGCACGTACGGCACGTTGGCGGCCAGGATCTGGACCTGGCCCCGCAGCCGGGCAGGCAGCGGCTGGTACAGGTCACCCTGGTAGACGTGCCCGGGGACGTTCCGCCGGGCGCAGGCGCACGGCGGCCGGGTCGATGTCGACGGCGTGCACCTCGGCCCGGTCCACCGCCGCGGCGAGTGCGGCGCCGATCGCGCCCGCGCCGCAGCACAGGTCGACGACGATGGATACCGGGGCGCGCCAGGCCCGCGGCGCGCTGGACCAGGAACTCGGTGCGGCGGCGCGGCACGAAGACGCCGGGATCCACGGCGATCCGCAGACCGCAGAACTCGGCCCAGCCCAGGACCTGCTCCAGCGGCAGGCCGGCCGCCCGGCGCTCGACCATGGCGGAAAGCTCGTCCGGGGTCCGGGCCGTGGCGATGAGCAGGCGGGCTTCGTCCTCGGCGAAGACGCAGCCCGCGGCCCGGAGCCGGGCCACGACGAGGGGATCATCCACGCCGGGACCGGAGGTAGCGAAGGTAGACGACCCGGGAGCCGAACGTCCGGGTCTCCAGCAGGTCGAGCTCGATCCTGCGGTCCAGCGGCGGGAAGTACGGCGTGCCGCCCCCCAGCACGACCGGGTTGACGAACAGCCGGTACTCGTCGATGAGGTCCAGCTTGATCAGCGTGGCGGCCAGGCCGGCGCCGCCTACGGACACCACGCCCTCCCCCGGCGCTTCCCTGATCCTGGCCACCTCGCCGGCCACGTCGTCGCCAGCCAGCCGGGCATGGCCCTGGACCTGCTCGAGCGTCGTGGAGAACACCACCTTCGGGATGGGCTTCCAGATCCGGGCGAACTCCAGCTCGGCCGGGTCGGACCGGGTTGCCCCGGCGGTCTCCCAGGGCAGCATGTCCTCGTACAGCCTCCGCCCGAGCAGATGCGCGCCGATCTCGCGCGTCTGCTCGACATGGAACCGCATCAGTTCCTGGTCCGGCGCTGCCCAGCCGATGTCGCCGTCGGGGCCCGCGATGAAGCGGTCCAGCGAGACGCTCATCGAGTAGATCACCGCGCGCATCGAGGTCCTCCCGTGGTGAGATTTGATCCATGTCCATTCGGATCAGGCCACCCCGACCCGGCGACGGCGAGGGCATGGCCCGCGTGTGGCTCAGCGCCGGAGCTTATTACGCCGACCTGGATCCGGCGCACTTCCAGCTCCCTTCGGCCGAGGGCCTGGCCGGGTCCTTCGAAGCCGACATCACGGCAACCAGCGAAGGCGGCGATAAATTGCGGCTGGTCGCGGAGCGGGACGGCCTGGTGGCCGGCTGGCTGACGGCACACCTGGAGCACCCCGTCGCCAACGCCGCGTATCAGCTGGTCCGCGAGCTCGGCCGGATGCGGCTCATCGTGGACGCCCTGATGGTCGACCAGGCGCTGTGGCGTCAGGGGACCGGTACCGCGCTGCTGACGGCGGCCGAGTCCTGGGGACGCGACCGCGGGGCCAGCGCGGTCAGCCTGGACACTTACGTCCACAGCCCGGTATCGGTGCCGTTCTACGAACGGCGCATGGGCTACCAGCGGCGCTCGATCGCGTTCGCCAAGGAGTCGGCTGACCGGCTTACCCGGGGGCGAGCAGGGAGCGCAGCACGTACTGCATGATGCCGCCGTGGCGGTAGTAGTCCGCCTCGCCCGGGGTGTCGATCCGCACGACGGCACGGAATTCCTTGCCGTCGGCTGTCACCACGACCTCGTTCGGCATATGTCCTTCATTCATCTGCTCGATGCCGCGGATGTCGAACGTTTCCCGTCCGGTCAGGCCCAGCGACGCGGCCGACTCGCCCGGGCGGTACTGCAGCGGCAGGACGCCCATGCCGATCAGGTTGGACCGGTGGATGCGCTCGAAGGACTCCACCAGCACGGCGCGCACGCCGAGCAGCAGGGTGCCCTTGGCGGCCCAGTCGCGGGACGAGCCCGAGCCGTACTCCTTGCCGCCGAGCACGATCAGCGGGGTGCCCTCGGCGATGTACCGGCGGGAGGCCTCGTAGATCGTCATCTGCTCGCCGTCCCTGACCGTGACGCCGCCCTCGGTGCCCGGCGCGAGCTGGTTGCGCAGCCTGATGTTGGCGAACGTGCCGCGGATCATCACCTCGTGGTTGCCGCGCCGCGAGCCGTAGGAATTGAAATCCTTCCGGTCGACGCCGTGCTCGGTCAGGTAGACCCCGGCCGGGCTGTCAGTCTTGATCGCGCCGGCTGGCGAGATGTGGTCGGTGGTCACCGAGTCCCCGAGCATGGCCAGCACCTTGGCGCCGGTGATGTCGGTGACCGGCTCCGGCTCGGTCGGCATCCCGTCGAAGTACGGCGGGCGGCGGACGTAGGTCGAGTCCCCGGCCCAGGCGAAGGTGTCGCCCGCCGGGATGTCCAGCGCGCGCCAGTTGTCGTCGCCGTGGAAGACGTCCGCGTAGTCGCGGGTGAACATCTCCGAGGCCACCGCGTGCTGGACCACGTCGGCGACCTCCTCCGGCGACGGCCAGATGTCGGCCAGGTAGACCGGGTGGCCTTCGGGGTCGGAGCCGAGCGGCTCGCGGGCCAGGTCGATGTCCATCGTGCCGACCAGCGCGTAGGCGACCACGAGCGGCGGCGAGGCCAGGTAGTTCAGCTTGACGTCCGGGTTGATCCGGCCCTCGAAGTTCCGGTTGCCGGACAGCACGGAGACCACGGCCAGGTCGTGGTCGTTGACCGCCTCGCTGATCGCGGGCGGCAGCGGGCCGGAGTTCCCGATGCAGGTCGTGCAGCCGTAACCGACCAGGTTGAAGCCGAGCTTGTCCAGGTAGGGCAGCAGCCCGGCGCGCTCGTAGTAGTCCATGACCACTTTGGACCCCGGCGCGAGCGTGGTCTTCACCCAGGGCTTGCGGTTCAGGCCCCGATCCACCGCGTTCCTGGCCAGCAGGGCGGCGCCGATCATGACCGAGGGGTTGGACGTGTTGGTGCAGGAGGTGATGGCCGCGATCACCACGCTGCCGTGATCGACGCTGGTCGTGGTGCCGTCCTCCAGCGTGACCTGGACCGGGTTCGAGGCCCGGGTGCCGTCGCCCGCGGCCACCGGGTCAGAGGCCGGGAAGGTGCCGGCCAGGCCGTTGTCCAGGCTGGTTTCCGGCACGTAGTTGGGCAGCGCGTCGCGGAAGGCGGTCTTGGCGTCGGCCAGCGTGATCCGGTCCTGCGGGCGCTTGGGACCCGCGATCGACGGGACCACGGTGGACAGGTCGAGGCTGAGCTCCTCGGAGTACCGCGTCTCGCGCTTCGGGTCGTGCCACAGGCCCTGCTCCTTGGCGTAGGCCTCGACGAGCGCGAGCTGCTCGCGCGGACGGCCGGTGAGGGCCAGGTAGTCCAGCGTGTTCTGGTCGATGGGGAAGATCGCGCAGGTGGACCCGAACTCCGGTGACATGTTGCCGATGGTGGCCCGGTTGGCCACCGGCACCGCGGCCACGCCCTCGCCGTGGAACTCGACGAACTTGCCCACCACGCCGCGGCTGCGCAGCAGCTCGGTGATGGTGAGCACGAGGTCGGTGGCGGTCGCGCCGCTGGGCAGCTCGCCGGTCAGGCGGAACCCGACGACCCTCGGGATGAGCATGGACACCGGCTGGCCGAGCATCGCGGCCTCGGCCTCGATGCCGCCGACGCCCCAGCCGAGCACGCCCAGGCCGTTCTGCATCGTGGTGTGCGAGTCGGTGCCCAGGCAGGTGTCGGGATAAGCGAACGCCCGTCGCGGGTCATCACGACCCGGGCCAGGTACTCGATGTTGACCTGGTGCACGATGCCCGTGCCGGGCGGGACCACCTTGAACTGGCTGAACGCCTCCTGGCCCCAGCGCAGGAAGCCGAACCGCTCCCGGTTGCGCTGGAACTCGATCTCCACGTTCCGGCTGAACGCGTCGGGCCGGCCGAACACGTCGGCCACCACCGAGTGGTCGATGACCAGCTCGGCGGGGATCAGCGGGTTGATCTTCGTGGGGTCGCCGCCCAGGGCCTGCATGGCCTCGCGCATGGCGGCCAGGTCGACCACGGCCGGGACGCCGGTGAGGTCCTGCAGGATCACCCGGGCCGGGGTGAACTGGATCTCGGTGTCGGGCTCCTGGCCGGGGTCCCACTGCGCGAGCGCGCGGACGTGGTCGGCGGTGATGTTGGCGCCGTCCTCGTTGCGGAGCAGGTTCTCCAGCAGGATCTTCAGGCTGTAGGGGAGGCTGTCCGATCCTTCGGCCGCAGCCAGCCGGAAGATCTCGTACTGCGTGCCTGCGACGTCAAGCGTCGCCCGGCTGCCGAAGCTGTTCGCGGTCATCGTTCCTGAGCCTCCTCGCTCGTCCCGGCTAGGCGTCCGGACGTGGCCGGTTCCCCGGTCGCGGTCCAGCCTACAGTATCTCGATATCAAGCTACTTTACCAGCGGCGGCTCCGGGCTGCCCGGATGGGGGCTGACGCCACGTTCGGAGAACGGCGACAACGAGGGCTCATCGGATCAACGGCAGCACGGTCGCTACGTCGGGCCGCCTGTGGGCGTTCGCGAACTACAGCCGGTTCGTCCGGCCCGGCGCCGTCCGGATCGTGGGGATTGCGGGACGACGGCGCGCGCGGGCGGCGCGGTGGCAGGGGGTGCCGTGGCGGACGCCGCCGAGTCTCTTGATCTGCCGCATGCCCTCGGCCCGAAGGCTATTTAGGATTGTGCTGTACCTGTGAGTCTCCGCCCCGGAGAGGATGTCACCGGAATGCGCTTCGCGATCAAGACGCGGCCCGAACACCAGACGTGGGAAGAGATCCGCGACGCATGGCTCGCGGCCGACGAGATCCCGCTGTTCGAGTCGGCCTGGAACTGGGACCACTTCTACCCGCTGACCCCCGACTTCGCCGGGCCCAACTTCGAGGCCTGGACGATGCTGGCGGCGATGGCCCAGGCCACCCGCCGGATCCGGATCGGCTGCCAGGTGACCGGCATGATCTACCGCCACCCGGCGGTGCTGGCCAACATGGCCGCGACCGTCGACATCATCTCCGGCGGCCGGCTGGAACTCGGCCTGGGCGCCGGCTGGAACCAGATGGAGTGCGACGCGTACGGGATCGACCTGCCGCCGCTGAAGGAGCGGTTCGACCGGTTCGACGAGGGCGTCGAGGCCATCATCCGGCTGCTGAGCCAGACCACCACCACATTCGCCGGCCAGTACGTGAAGCTCACCGAGGCCAGGTGCGAGCCGAAGCCGGTGCAGCAGCCGCACCCGCCGGTCACGATCGGCGGCCGCGGTAAGAAGCGTACGCTGCGCACCGTGGCGCGCTGGGCCCAGCAGTGGAACGCCATCGCCGAGAGCCCGGAGCAGTGGCTGGAGCTGAAGGAGGTGCTCACCGGGCACTGCGCCGCGCTCGGCCGGGACGTGAACGAGATCACCTGCTCGGTCAATGTGCGCGTCGAGCCCGACGGGAACCTAGAGCCCGCGGTCGCGGCGATGGCCGCCTACCGCGACGCGGGCGCCGACCTGATCATCGTAAACCTCCCGCTTCACCCGAAGCCCGACTCCCTCAAGCCGCTGGCCGAGGCCCTCGCGCCGCTGGCGTAAGGAGTTCTGCGGGTCGTAGCCGCGGACTCGCGCGTCCGCGGCCAGCAGGTCACGCGCGATCACCGAACCGGCCTCCCCGAGGCCGAGCACCGCGATAACCAGCGGGGGCTCGTCCGGGTTCACCATGTGCGAGGTGGCTCCGCGCGGACGCTCACGCCTTCCGGCGGGGTAGCCTGCCCGGAGGGTGCCGCACCGGTGTCGGCGGCCCGGCCGTCGCGAGGTCCGGCCAGATCAGGCTGGGCTGGGGCGGACTGCCTGAAGTACTCGCTGATCAGTTCGCGCTGCTGGGCCAGGATCTGGTCGAAGTGCTTGTCCACGTTCTGCTCGCCGATCGCTTCCGCGGTCAGGTACAGATCCCTGAGCTGCTCGAGCTTGCGCGCCCGCGCCCGCTCCGGGGCCTCCGGGCTCTCGTCGCGGGCCTCATCCGGCGGCCGCCGCGCCTGCTCGGCGGGCGGCTGCTGGCCCGCCTGGGCGCGCTGGAGGACAGCAGCGGCTCGAACGGGCCGCGGGTCTCCTCATGCCGCGGAACGGGATCCTCCGCCAGCAGGTCATACCAGTAGGCGGCGTCATCGGCGGCCGGCTGCTGCCGTGCCGGTGGCTTCGGCGCCGGGTCGCTGACGTCCCGGTAAACGTAGACGTCCTGGTCCGCGGGACGCGCCGGATCTGCAGGCCGACCGGGGTTCGGCCGGCGGCGCGGCGGGACCGGCTCCGTGGGCCGGATGACCTGAGCGTACCCGCCGGGGCCGACCGGGCCTGGTCCTCCCGGTCCACCCGGGGCTCCTGGCCCCGAAGCGCCGGGAGGCGCCGGCCGCGGCCGGCGGACGGGCCGGGGCCGGACCCGGCCGACGTCCGGCCGGTCCCGCTCCCCGCTGCCTGGCGAACGGCCCGGGCCGCGCCGCGCGGGGTGGCGGGCCCGGCCGGGGTGGCGGGGCCGGGCGGGGTGACGGACCCTGGGGCGTGGCGGGCCGTCGCGGGACGGGTAGGCATGGCGGGCGGCCAGGCTTCGCGCGGCGGGAACGAGTCGCGCGGCGGGACGATCGCGCGGCGGGGAGTCGCGCGGCGGGAACGAGTGGCGGCGGGGCTCGCGCGGCGGGACGAGTCGCGCGGCGGGACGAGTCGCGCGGCGGGAACGGCTCGCCCGGCCTCATCCGGCCGGGGGGCGGCATGGGCTGCTGGGGCGACCGTCCTCCTTGGCTGGGCGGGCCCCAGCCAGCGGGGCGCTCCCGGGCCCGGGTGCGCTCCTGCCGGGTATCCGGGCCGAGGAGGCGACGCCCCCATCCGGCCCGCCGACGGCGGGGCCTCGTTCGGCCCGCCGCGAGGTGTGCGCTGCCCGCCATCGGCGCCCTGAACGCCTCGCGAGCACCCTGAGGCCCAGGGGACCGCATAGTCCCCGGACGGTCGGAGAACCCGGGGGGCCTGGCCGTTCCGGCGGCGCCGGGCGCGCGCGCGTCGCGGGGAACATCGATCAGGCCGCCCGGCGAATACACGGTCGTCGGGTTCAGCACCCGTCCCCGCTGACGGCCCGGCCCCGCGGGCACCGCCGCACGGCGCCGGTGACCAGCGGGCCTGCGGCGGCCCGAGCCCCTGCCGGCTCCGGGCGAACGCGAAGAGCACCAGCGTAACCAGGCCAACCGCGAGACCTGCCACGCCCAGAGCCACGCCCAGGCTGGTGACATGGCCGCCGGAGCGCCGGCCGATCAGGTGGGTGGCTGTGCTCGCCACCACGAGAATCCCGCCCGCCATGACCATCACGGCGCTGATCACCGACAGGGTGATGACAAGCCGCACCCTCCCGGCCGGGGCGGTATCAGAGCGCACCGCTCAACGATCGCATCGTGGTTTGCGCCCCGCAAGCCATACCGGCAGGTCCGCCCATTACGACTTGCCTTCGGGACCGGTCACCGCGAAGCCTTCCGGGGCTCTGGCCGCCCCCGGCGCAAGCCGGCGATACGTTATGGCCATGATCACTCAGGCGGACAAGGCACGTCATTTCCTGTCCCTGCACCGAGCGGGCGAACCCCTCCTGCTGCCGAACCCGTGGGACCTCGGCTCGGCGAGGCTGCTCGCGTCGCTCGGATTCGAGGCGCTGGCCACCACGAGCTCGGGCTTCGCCGCCACGCTGGGCCGGAACGACGGCTCGGTGAGCAGGGAAGAGGCCCTGGTCCACGCCGCGGTCATCGTCGCGGCGACCGACCTGCCCGTGTCGGCCGACCTGGAGAACGCCTTCGCGGATGAGCCAGCCGCCGTCGCGGAGACCATCCGGCTCGGCATCGAGGTGGGCCTCGCGGGCGGATCGGTGGAGGACTTCACCGGTTCCGAGGACGACCCCATCTACGGCCTGCAGGCTCGCGGCCGAGCGGGTCGCCGCGGCGGCGCAGGCCGCGCACGCGGGCCCGGTCCCCTTCGTGCTCACCGCCCGCGCCGAGAACTACCTGCACGGACGGCCCGACCTCGGCGGACACGATCGCCAGGTTGCAGGCCTACCAGGAGGCTGGCGCGGACGTCCTCTACGCTCCCGGGCTGCGCGACATCTCAGACATCCGCCGGGTGATCCACGAGGTCGATCGCCCGGTCAACGTGCTCGCCGTCGGCGGCGCGCCGACCGTGCCCGAACTGGCCCAGGCGGGCGTGAGCCGGATATCGGTCGGCGGCGCGTTCGCGTACGCCGCGCTGGGTGCCCTGGTCAGCGCGGCCACCGAACTGCGTGGCCAGGGCACCTACGGCTACCTGGCCACCAGCGCCGTCGGCCGGGAAGCCGCCATCCGCGCCTTCAGCTGACCGCTGTGCTCCCACGGGGGACGAACCCGTAAACCCCTGGCAACCCCCCGCTAGACCTGCGGGACGACGTCCGAGGCGATCAGGGCCAGGTGATCCAGGTCGCTCAGATCGAGCACCTGCAGGTAGACGCGCTCCGCCCCGATCTCGGCGAACTCCGCGATCTTGGCCGCGACCTCCCCGGGCGTGCCACCCACACCGTGTTCACGCGCCTCGGCTGGCTCGCGGCCGATCGCGGCGGCCCGGCGGCGGAACTCGGCCTCGTCCTTCCCGCAGCACACCGTCTGCGCGACCGAATAGGTCATGGACGCGGGGTAGCGGCCGGCGGCCTCGCAGGCCTCGCGGACCCGCGCGAACCCGGCCGCCGAATCGGCCACCGACCCGAACGGTACGTTGAACTCGTCGGCGAACCTGGCCGCCAGCCGGGGCGTGCGGCGAGGGCCCCCACCGCCGAGGATCACCGGCGGGCGTGGCCGCTGGGCGGGCTTCGGCAGACGCGGGCGAGTCCGACACCCGGTAGTGCGCCCCGTCGAAGGAGAACGTCTCGCCTTCGGCCGTTCCCCACAGCCCGGTGATGATCGCGAGCTGCTCCTCCAGCCGTTCGAAGCGCTCGCCAAGCGGCCGGAAACGGTATGCCGTAGGCGGCGTGCTCGGCCTCGAACCAGCCGGCGCCGAGGCCGAATTCGACCCGGCCGCCGCTCATCTGGTCGACCTGGGCCACCGTGATCGCCAGCGGACCGGGCAGCCGGAACGTCGCCGCGGTCATCAGCGTCCCGAGCCTGATGCGGCTGGTCTCGACGGCCAAGGCGGCCAGCGTGGCCCACGCGTCGGTCGGGCCCGGCAGCCCGGAGACGTCGCCCATCTTCAGGTAGTGGTCGGACCTGAAGAACGCGTCGAAGCCGAGTTCCTCGGCGGCCAGCGCCACGTTCCGCAGCGTCTGGTAGTCGGCGCCCTGCTGCGGCTCGGTGAAGATCCGGAGTTTCATGGTTCAATCCTGCCAGGGCCCGGCCGGCCGTCTGGATCGGCGGGGCCGAAGAACCGGTTCCAGCTCACCTCGCCCGTGCCGGTGCGGTGGCCCAGCCAGCCCACGCCGGTCCGCACGTAGCACGGGGCCAGCGTGCGCGGCGCCATCGCCGGCCGCACCGCCTCGATGACGACCACGACGGCCCGGCCGGAGCCGAGGCTCTCTTCGCCCGCCCGCATGGCCCGGCCACGGTCGTCGGTGATGCCCATGGCGACTGACGATCCGGAGGCGCCGCTGAACGCCGTCCACGAGTAGAAGATCAAGATCATGACCTGTCCTGGATTCTGGCTCGGCGCGTGGTTAACGGGTTCACGGGTCCGTAGCGGGCCCGATGATTTCAGACGTTAACGCACTATTGACTCCTCGTCTAATCTCGACTAGTGTCGAAGCGTTGCGATTGGCAATATTGCCAATCGAGTACGGTACGAGAGTGTCGATAAGTGACGAATCGGACCCAAGAGCCTATGTGCGCTTGGCCGCCCTGCTGCGCCGGCGGATCGCCGAGGGAACCCTCGCGCCCGGCATGCCGACGCCGTCCATCACTACCCTGAGCCAGCAGTACGGGCATGCCCGGCAGACGTGCGCTAAGGCACTGCGGGTACTGGAAGATGAAGGCCTGCTGGTCCGCATCCCCGGGCTCGGCTACTACGTTAAGGGCGCGGCTGGCACCGAGACGTCGGCCTAACGCCCCCTGACCCGCTGCATGCCCTGGGACGAGGGCCCCCGTAGGTTGTTCCCTGCATCCCTCTGGAGGCACGTTGTGGCTACTGCTGGTCGGCGCCCCAGGCAGCGGCAAGGGGACGCAGGGCAAGGTGCTGGCCTCGCTCTACGGCGTCGAGCACATCTCCTCCGGGGAGGTACTGCGGGTCGAGGTCCGGGCCGGCACTCCCCTCGGCCGCGAGGTCGCCGCCTTCCAGCGGCGCGGCGACCTGGTCCCGGACCAGATCGTCTTCGACCTGCTCATCCCCGCGGTGGCCGCCGCCACCGCCCGCGGCGGGTACATCCTTGACGGATTCCCCCGCACGGTTCCCCAGGCCCTGCAGGCGGCCGACGTCGCCCGGCGGCTCGACTTGACCCTGGACGCCGCCGTCTACCTGAACGTGCCCGAACCGGTCCTGCTGCAGCGACTGCTGGCCCGGGCCCGCACCGACGACACGGCCGAGGTGATCAAGCACCGGCTCGAGGTGTTCGCCGAGACGACGAACCCGCTCATCGCCTACTACCGGCAGCAGCGAGGCATCCTGGTGGAAGTTGACGGCGACCAGCCCCCGGAAGCCATCACCGCCGAGATCCAGGCTCGTCTGGCTGATCGGTGACACCGGCCGCGGACAGGGTCGCGACGCACTCGACGTGGTGGGTCATCGGGAACGCGTCGAATCCTCTCAGGCCGTCCAGCACCCAGCCTCGTCCGACGAGCAGCCCGATGTCGCGGGCCAGCGTGGCCGGGTCGCAGGACACGTACGCCAGGCGGTCGACCCCGTTCCCGGCCGCGCTGACGTAGTCGATGACCTCGCGGGCCAGCCCGGACCGGGGCGGATCGGCCACCGCCAGCCGGGCGGGCGGGAGCCCGCCCCGGGCCAGCACGTCCGCCACGTCGCCCCTGTGCACCCGGGCCCCGGGATACTCCCGCAGGTTGTGCCGGGCGTCGCGGACCGCCGCGTCGTCGGCTTCCACGCCGACGACCGTCCCGCCCGGGCCGACCGCGGAGGCCAGCGCCCCGGCGAACAGGCCCACGCCGCAGTACAGGTCCAGCGCCGTGTCGCCCGGACGGGGCTCGAGAGCGGCCAGGACGGCAGCGGTCAGCGCGTCCGCCGCGGCCGGATGCACCTGCCAGAACGCCCCCGCGCTCACCCGCCAGTCCCGGCCCGCCGCGTGCTGGGTGAGGTAGCCGCGGCCGCGTAGCGGGGTCAGTCGGTGGTTCTGGGGTCCGGCGCGGCGGAGTACCGCATCCGCCGCGAGCCGTCGGTTGAGGTTCCCGCGCCCCGGCCCGGGGAGACGATCACGGCCCGTTCGCCCGATCCGGTGGCTACCAGGGCCTCGACCGAGGTCTCCCCGGGCCACCGCCGGGTCGTGAGGGCCAGATCGGTGATCGCCCGGTGCGCGATCAGGCACTCCCCCACGTCGATGATCCGGTGCGATCGGTGCGCGCGCAGCCCCGCCACGCCGTCTTCCCGCACCGCGAACTGCACCCTGGTACGCCAGCCCAGGCCGTCTGGCTCACCCGGCAGGGCTTCCACCGTAACCTCGCGGTCGATGCCCGCCATCCGCCGCAGCTGCTGGCGGATCACGGCGGCCTTGAGCGAGCGCTGAGCGGGCAGCGTGGCGTGCTGCCAGTCGCAGCCGCCGCAGCCGCCGGGGCGCGCGTGCGGGCAGGGCGGCGTGACCCGGTCGGGCGAGCGCGGCCAGGATCTCCACCGCCTCGGCCCGCGCGAGGCGAGAGGTGACCTCGGTGATGCGGGCCAGGACCTGCTCCCCCGGCAGCGCATGACGCACGAACACGACCGGTCCGTCGGCCGGCCGGGCGACGCACCAGCCGCCGTGTGCCACGTCCCCGGCCGTAAGCTCCACGACCTGGCCGGTCTGGTAATTCATGGGGTGCCATTCTGGCATGGGAGGGCATACCTTTGGCGAGGCGGCCCTGATCGGGGACCCTGCTCATCTGGAGGGACGGTCGTGCACATCGTGATCATGGGCTGCGGACGGGTCGGGTCGACGCTCGCCCACATCCTGGAGGACCGAGGCGACAGCATCGCGATCATCGACAGGGACCCGGAAGCATTCCGCAGGCTCCGGTCGTCGTTCAAGGGTGACAAGATCACCGGCATCGGCTTCGACCGGGCCGTCCTCGGCCAGCGCTGGCACCGAGCGCGCGGACGCGTTCGCCGCGGTGAGCAGCGGCGACAACTCCAATATCATCTCGGCCCGGGTGGCCCGCGAGGTCTTCGGCGTCCAGCGGGTCGCGGCCCGGATCTACGACCCGCGGCGGGCCGAGGTCTACGAGCGCCTGGGCATTCCCACCGTGGCCACCGTGCGCTGGACCGCCGATCAGATACTGCGCAAGCTGCTCCCGGAAGGCGGCGAGCCGCTCTGGCGGGACCCCACTGGCAAGATCGTGCTGGCCGAGGTCGCCTTCTCACCGCACTGGATCGGCGAGCAGGTGAAGTCGGTCGAGGCCAGCACGCTGACCCGGATCGCGTTCGTCGACCGGCTCGGCCAGGCGTTCGTGCCCGACGGCGGGACCGTCCTGCAGGAAGGGGACGTGATCCACGTGGTGGCCAGGGAAGACGATATAGACCGGATCGCCGCGGCCTTCGCGGCCCAGGGAGGGGGACACTGATGCGGGTCGCGATAGCCGGCGCCGGCGCGGTCGGCCGCTCCATCGCCAGCGAACTTCTGGAGAACGGGCACGAGGTGCTGCTCATCGACCACGATCCCAAGGCGATCGCGGTAGAGAGCGTGCCGCGCGCCGAATGGCTGCTCGCCGACGCGTGCGAGATCAGCTCCCTCGACGACGCGCAGCTGTACCGGTGCAACGTGGTGATCGCGGCGACCGGCGACGACAAGGCGAACCTGGTCGTGGCGCTGCTGGCCAAGACCGAGTACGGGGTGCCCCGGGTCGTGGCGAGGGTGAATCAGCCGGGCAACGAGTGGCTGTACAACGAATCCTGGGGCGTCGACGTCGCGGTCTCCACCCCGCGGCTGCTCTCGGCCCTGGTCGAGGAGGCCGTCAGCGTCGGCGACCTGGTGCGCCTGATGACGTTCGGGCAGAGCGAGGCCAGCCTGGTCGAGCTGACCATGCCGGCCGAGGCGCCGCTCGTCGGACAGCGCGTCGGCGGCATCGACTGGCCCGCGGACACCTCGCTCGTGGCCATCCTGCGCGAGGGCCGGGTCCTGGTCCCGCATTCGGATGATCCGCTGCAGGCCGGTGACGAGCTGTTCTTCGTGACCAGCGAGGACGTCGAGGAGGAACTGGCGCGGCTGCTGAGCGCTAACGAGTCTCGGTGAACTCCGGGCCGCGATCGAAGGGGTTCAGGTCGGTCCGGAACCTGTTCTCCTCGGCCGCGGCGGCCCTGCTCCTCGAACGCTTTCTGAGCCTCCGGGGGCAGCCGCAGCTCCAGGATGTCCCGCGGCGGCACCGGGTGCTCGCCGCGCACCACCACGACGTCCCTGAAGACCTCCTCGAGCAGGCCGGCGGGCTCGCCGCCGCCCGCGGCCGGGCCGGTGAACAGGCCGCGCAGGAACCAGCGAGGCCCGTCGACGCCGACGAAGCGGACCAGCCGCAGTCCGGAGGCGGGCTGCCCCTGCTCGGCGGGTACCTGGGCGATGAGCTCAGTGCCGAACGACCCCTGGATCTCCTGAGCATGCCCGCCCGCGGCTTCTACCTCCCTGGTGATCTCGGCCCGGATGTCATCCCACAGCGCGGCCCGCCGGGCCGCGGCGAACGCCTGGACCTGCATCTCGCTGTCGCCATGCCGGAGGTGACCCAGGCACCGTGCTGATCGGCCATGACGAGCTGGATCTCGTGCTCGGGGCCGACCGGCACGTGCAGGCTGCCGAGGTCAACCCGGTCCCGCCGCGGGAAGGACTCCCCGGCGTCCCACGGGCCGCCGTCGGCCCGCGGTACCTCCGCGGGCCGCTCATCCTCAGCCGGCTCGTCGTAGGCTTCCTCATCGAACTCGTCGTCGGCCAGCTCCTGGTCACCATCTCCTCAGGCCAGCCCCGGCCAACGTCTGCTGAACGACGCCGACGAAACACTTCCGTACGCTCCTTCTCTGTTGCCTCGGGGAACGTCCCCCCAGGACCCCCCCAGCTCTGGGGGCGCTCCGCGCCCCGTGCCCCCTGATAGCCCCCTGAGGAGCCGAAGCCACCGTCGCCCCGCATCGATCCCGGGAGCACCTCTACTTCATGGAAAGCGGCCCGCTCGACCCGCTGGATGACCAGCTGCGCGATCCGGTCTCCCCGCTTGAAGCTAACCGGCCGCTCCCTGTCCGTGTTGAGCAACGTCACCTTGATCTCGCCCCGGTAGCCCGCGTCGACGGTCCCCGGCGCGTTCACCAGCGTCACCCCGTGCTTCGCGGCCAGGCCGGAGCGGGGGTGCACGAACGCCGCGTACCCAGCGGGCAGCGCGATGGCCAGCCCGGTCCGCACCAGCGCACGCTCGCCCGGGGCCAGCTCGACGTCCTCGGCCGCCGACAGATCCGCGCCCGCATCCCCGGGATGGGCATACGCCGGCAGCGGGACGCCGGGATCAAGGCGCTTGATCAGCACGTCGGGCTCGGAATGCGGCAACGAGGACTCCTGGAACAGGGCGGGCTTGGGAAAGAACTAGGGCTTACACGCAGGGTGAGGATAGCGCGACATCGGGGCACTACCGCCCATCGTACTTCTCCCCCAAGCCCACCCTATGTGTCGTCGGGACCGAGATCCTCGGGTTCGGTCCGGCGCAACTCGGGCAGCGCGCGCGTGATCACCGCCACGATGGGCACGGCGACCACGGCTCCGGGGATGCCAGCCAGGACGCCGCCGGCCGCGAGCGACAGGATAACCGCCAGCGGGTGCAGCCGGATCATCTTCCCGACCACCTGGGGCTGGAGCAGGTGGGCTTCCAGCTGGTCCTCGACGATCAGGATCCCGAGCAGGACCACCGCGTCGACCCAGCCCTTGGTGGCCAGGGTCACCACGATGGCCAGCGCGCCCGCCACCAGCAGCCCCACCAGCGGGACGAAGGCGGCCAGGAACACCAGCACGGCCAGCGGCACGGCCAGCGGGACGCCCATGATCCACAGGGCCACGCCGACCACCAGGGCGTGGATGGCGGCCACCGCGACCGTGCCTCGCATGTAGTACACCAGTACCAGCCAGGAGGCGTGCCCGGCCCGGTCCATCCGGCGCGCCGTGCCGGTCCGCATGGCGCCCAGGAGCCAGTTCCAGATCCGCTCCCCGTCCTTGATCAGGAAGAACGTGACGAAGAGCATGAGCACGAGGCCGCCGAAGAATTCGGAGGCGATCTTGCCTCCCGTCACCACGGTCCCCTCCACCAGCGTCTTGTGCTTGCTGAGGTAGCTGGGAATGTTGTTCAGGTACTTCTGGACGTTGGTGTTCTTGATGTGGAAGGGAGGCCCGGCCAGCCACGACTGGACCTGCGCGACAGTGTGCTTGGTCTCGGCCAGCAGCGTCGGGTAGTCGGCGCTGACCCGGTTGGCGACCAGCGTGGCCAGGCCGCCCACGACTATGGCCGCGATGAGCAGGGTGACCCAGGTCGCGGCCATATTGGGCAGCCCGGCGCGGCGCAACCGGGACGTGAGCGGCTGCAGCAGGGCGGTGAGCAGCAGTGCCGCGATGCACGGCACGACCACGATGTAGAGGATGCCTACCACGCGCGCGATCAGGTAGATGGCGATGGCGAGCAGCAGCAGCCGCCATGACCAGGCGGCCCCCGTCGCCAGCCAGCTCGGCACCCGGCTCTGCTCGGGTACGACCTCACGGCGATCCGGGGCCTCGGCCCGCCGACGGCCAGGTTCGCTCACCTGGTTGAGTTCGTGCACGGCCGCGCCGCGGGCGATCTGCTCCCGCACGCCCGTGCCGCGAGCGATCCGCTCTTCCTGCGCCGCCCCCTCGTCCCTCATGACCGGTTCACTACCGCTTTCAGCGTCGATTACTCCGGTCACGGCCGGACTCATTCCCGTCCGCCAGGCGGCCGCGAACCATCCCCTGACTCCTTTTCCGCCCATCCTTGCCCACCCTTGACCCACCCTCGAACCGTCGCACTCCCCCCCGCCACGACTCCATCGGACCAACTACCCTCGACTGCATGCGCGATTACCGCGAACGGCTCCGGGTCCCGCTCACCTGGTGGCTGCTCGCCTTGCCAACTGTCCTCATCCTCGGCGCCACACTCTATGCCGGCCTCGCCGAACCCTGGCCGGTCATCATCATGGCCGGGCTCGCCGCGGGCTGCGCCGCATTGCTGATCACCATGGGCCTGGGCACGGTGGAGATCCGCGACGGAGCGCTGCGGGCGGGCAATGCCGCGCTGCCCCTGACGGCCGTCAGCGAGGTCGCCAGCCTCGACGAGAAGCAGACCGCACGATTGCGCGGCCCCCGGGCAGACCCGGCGGCCCACCTGTACTCGCGACCCTACCTCAAGGAATCCGTCTACCTCGCCGTGAACCCGGCGAACCCGGTCCCTTACTGGCTGATCGGCACCAGGCGCCCGGCGGAGCTGATCGCCGCCATCGAGCGGTGCCGAATGCGAGCCGGCCACGAACCAGTGGCATGATTGCGCGGACGAGGGTAAAGGTTGGGCGGGCCAAGGGTGGGCTGAGGGTGGGCTGAGGGTGGGCTGAGGGTGGGCCAAGGGTGGGTTGGAAAGGAGAGTGCGATGGCAGATAAGGACAAGGAAGACATCGGCACCAGGATTGCATCCGGGCTGGCGACCATGGCGGCCGCCTTCGTGGCACACAAGGTGCTCAAGTTCGCCTGGACCAAGGTCACCGGCAAGGAGCCGCCCACGAATCCTGAGGATCCGCGGGTGGCCCTAGCCGAGGCGCTCAGCTGGGCAGCGCTGGTCGGCACCACCGTCGCGACCGTCAGGGTGCTCGCGATCCGGGCTGTGTCGCGGAAGGCCCTTGGCCGCGCCGACCGCGAGCCGGCCAGCGCGGCAAGGGACTAAGCCGCGCACTCCCGGCAGACAAGCTGGCCATTGCGGTCTTCGGCAAGCTGACTCCGGTGGTGCACAAGGAAGCACCGCGAACAAGTGAACTCATCCGCCTGACGCGGTATCACCCGGAACGAAAGTTCCTCGTTCGACAGGTCCGCCCCCGGCAACTCCAAGGACTCGGCAACATCGTCGGGATCAAGATCGATCGTGCTCGATGACTTGTCCATCCGGCGCGCCTGAAGCTCCTGAAGGCTGTCTTCGGTCAGATCGTCGTCCGTCTTCCGCGGGCTGTCGTAGTCGGTAGCCATCTGAATACTCCATCCCCCTTCATCCGTAGTGCGCTATCGCTGCGCGGTTGTAACGCTTTCAAGGCCCTAGTTGTGCCCGATTCCGGCGGGGAATTCTTACACGTTCGCGCCCAGCGCACACGCGCCACGCCGAAACTCCTGACGCGTCCTAATACGGGCTGGTCAGACGTGTGGTTCACGGCCTCGCGGCGCGTCGCGTTCCGGGTCCAGCCTGGTCAGGAAGGCGTCCAGTTCCCTGAACAAGTCGCGGCCGGCCGCTACCGTCATGGAGGTGCTCTCCGCCTGGCCGGAGAGTCCGCCGACCAGCGCGCCGGCCTCACGCGCGATCAGGCCGCCGGCCGCGTAGTCCCAGTAGTTTAGGCCGCGCTCGAAGAACGCGTCCATCCGGCCGGCCGCGACCGAGCACAGGTCGACGGCGGCCGATCCGCCGCGCCGGATGTCCCGTACCTGCGGCAGCACGGCCGCTACGACCTCGCCCTGCACCCGGCGACGTTCCGCGTCGTAGCCGAAGCCCGTCCCGACCAGCGCCTGGCCGAGCGCCACGCCGGAGTTGCAGCGCAACGCGATGCCCCCGGGGTTCCCGTCCCGGTGCAGCCAGGCCCCCTGGCCGGCCACCGCGGTGAACGTCTCACCGAACCGGGGCACCTCCACCACCCCGGCCAAGATCGTGCCGTCGACCTCGGCGGCGATCGAGACGGCCCAGTCGGGCAAGCCGTAGAGATAGTTGACGGTCCCGTCGAGAGGGTCAACCACCCAGCGCACCCGGGCCCGGTCCTCCGCGGCGCCCGGGTCGGGCCGGCCGCCCGACGGTCTGGCCGCCTTCTTCGCCGAGGACCGTGTCGCCGGGACGGATGGCCCGGATCCGTTCGGTGATCAGCGCCTCGGACCGCCGGTCCATCTCCGTCACCACGTCGGTCGGGCTCGACTTGGTGTCGATGACCTCGGGGCGCTCGTCGCCGCGCCACGAGGCCAGCAGCCGGCCCGCCTCGCCCGCCGCGTCCACCGCGATCCGCAGCAGCGCCGCAGGATCGGTCACCGCGTCCCGCCGCAGCAGTCGGCCGGGCACGTCTGGCTCGGCACGCCCAGGTGCCCCAGCGCGGCCGCCACGACCGCACCCCCCGCGCTCGTCCTATCCGAAACCGTACTATCCGAAAGCGCAGTGCGTTCTCTTACCAGTTCGGTGATCATCGACGCGAATCGCGGGCTGGTGCCGGGAGTGGCGGCGCGCGCGAACGCCAGGCCGAGGGAATCGGCGGTCTCGGCAGCCTCGACGTCCAGGTCGTGCCGGACCTCGATATGGTCGGACACGAATCCGACCGGGATCACCACCACGGCCCTGGTCCCCGACTTGGCCAGCTCGCCGAGGTGGTCGCGCACGTCGGGTTCCAGCCAGGGCTGTGACGGCGGGCCGCTACGGCTCTGGTAGGCGAGCGACCATGGGTGAGCATGAGCACCAGTTCGTTCGGCAATAAGCCGGGCGGCCTCGGTCAGCTCGGTCACGTACCGTCCCTTTTCCCCGGCCGGCCCGCTCGCCTCGGCCATCGCGCACGGGACGCTGTGGGCCGTGAACACCAGGTGGGCCTCCCCGCGCACCTCGGCGGGGAGCGTGGCCAGCGCCGCGCGCACGTTGTCGGCGAACGGCTCGATGAAGCCCGGGTGGTTGTAGAAGCGCCTGATCTTGTCGATCTGCGGAGCGTCGGGACCGACGGCCGCGCGGGCACGCTCGATGTCGTCCAGGTATTGCCGGCAGCTCGAGTAGGAGCTGTAGGCCGATGTGACGAACGCGACGGCCCGCCGCACGCCGCCCTCGGCCATCTGCCGGACCGTGTCCGTCAGGTAGGGCGTCCAGTTCCGGTTCCCCCAGTACAGCGGGAGCGACAGGCCGCCGGCCGCGAAGTCGGCGCGCACCGCGGCCAGCAGGTCCCGGCACTGCTGGTTGATCGGGCTCACCCCGCCGAACGCGTAGTAGTGCTCGGCCACGCTCGCGAGCCGTTCCGGAGGAACGTTCCGGCCCCGGGTGACGTTGGCCAGGAACGGCATCACGTCATCCGGGCCTTCCGGGCCACCGAACGAGACGAGCAGGAACGCGTCGTAGGACGGCATGCCTTCCATCCAACCAGGGCGCCGGATTGCTATCGCCGCCGGCACCAGACCCGGGATCGGCGCCGGAAACCGGTTGAAACGGTCCGATATCGTGACGATCATGGAGTACGGCGGCCGATGACGGGAGTTGACGACACCGGACAGACCGTCGGCCGTTCCCCGGCAGGCGGGTTGCCCCACCCGCTGCGGCCCTACGCGGACATCTTCCGGACTCCCGGGGCCTGGCGCTTCTCAGCGGCGGGTGTCATCGGGCGGATGCCGATGTCGATGTTCGGGCTCGGCACCGTCTTGCTGATCTCGGCGGCCACCGGTAAGTACGGCGTGGCCGGCGCCGTGGCCGCGGTCGGTTCGCTCGGGTACGCCCTCTCCGCCCCGCAGGTGGCCCGGCTGGTCGATTCCCGCGGTCAGCGGCGCGTGCTGCTGCCGCTGCTCACGGTGTTCTCCGTCGCGACCGCGGCGCTGATCGTGGTCGTGGAACTGCAGCTGCCAGCCTGGACGTTCTTCATGCCGGGTGCGATCGCGGGCGCGACCATGCCGTCGCTGGGCACCATGGTCCGGGCCCGGTGGAGCGCGCTGCTGGCGGGCTCGCCCCGGCTGCACGCCGCGTTCTCCTTCGAGTCGGTGGCCGACGAGCTGTGCTTCATCATCGGGCCCGCCGCCGTGACGCTGCTGGCCACCGAGGTATTCCCGGCGGCCGGCGTCGCCGTCGCCGCGCTCTTGTGCCTCGGCGGGACTCTCTGGTTCACCGCGGAGCGCACTACGGAGCCCGTGGTGACCCGCGCCGCCGGGCCTGCCGCACGAAACCGGCGAGTCCGAGGCGCCGCCGCGCCCGGGCTGTCCGTGCTGGCTCCGGTGTACCTCCTGCTGGGCGCGATGTTCGTGTCAATCGACCTGAGCACGGTCTCGTTCGCCCAGCACTTCGGGCACAAGCCGCTGGCCGGGCTCATCCTCGGCACGTACGCGCTCGGCAGCGCGACGGGCGGCCTCTGGTACGGGGCCAGGCAATGGCGGGCACCGCTCGAGACCCGGTTCGCGCTGACGCTCACCTTGACCGTGCTCGGCGTGGCCACGTTCTGGGCCCAGCCGAACCTGGTGACGCTGACCTGCGGGATCTACCTGTGCGGGCTGACCATCGCACCGACGCTGATCGCCGGGTTCAGCCTGCTCGAGGCGCAGGCCAAGCCGGGCCGGCGTACCGAGGCGATGTCCTGGCTCAGCAGCGGCATCGGCGTCGGCGTGGCCGCGGGCGCGTCCGTGGTCGGCTTCATCCTGGATGCGCACGGCCCGCGGGTGGGATACGCATTCGCCGCCGCCTGCGGCGCGGCGAGCGCGGCGACCTGCCTGCTCGGCCTGCGCCGCCTGCGATCGCCGAAGACCCCGGCCTGACGAACGCCGCTGCCTTTCCCCACGAACCCACCCTGCTTTCCCCCCGAACCCACCCTAAGAGTTGTTCCGGTACTCGCTGGCCAGGGCGAGCACCTCGTTGACGTACCAGGTCGCGTGGTTGTAGGCGAAGATCGCCCCGGCCAGCGCGGCGCTGTTGCCGCCGCCGGAGGCGCACAGCAGGCGCGCGGCCGACGGCACGGCGTCCAGCGGGTTCATGATGTCCGGCGTACCGGGCGGGCCCAACCCGTCGGTGCCCCAGATCGCCCACGTGGACGGCAGGAACTGCATCGGCCCCTCCGCCCCGGCGCTCGACGGCCCGTCGTTGGCGCCGTCACCGCTCTCGATCTGGCCGATCGCGGCCAGCACGGTCCAGGGCAGGCCCGGGCAGAATTTCGCCGCCGACTCCTGGAACAGCTGTATCCAGTTGGCCGGCACGCCCGTCGGGGCGTTCACCTCGACCGGCTGCTGGCCCTCCGTGACCAGGGTGTACTCCACCAGGTTCACCACCTGGCCACGCTTGCCGACGACCGACTGGACCTGGGACATCAGGGTCTTCAGGTTGGCGGTCGGCGCGCTGATCAGGACGGCGAAGTTCTTCGCCAGCCCGAGCTGCGCGGCCCGGGTCAGGTTCACGACCGCGTCCGCGCCGTTCACGCTCAGCGCGGTCGGCCCCCCGAACGGCACCTGCTCAAGGATCGCGCCCGAGACCGGATACGACTTCCCGGCGGTCAGGTGAAGCCTGCGGGCCGCGGCGTCGGTGCTGATGAGCTGGCCCTGGCTCAGGTCCGACCAGATCGTCGCCGAGGCCGCCGTGGCCAGCGGCGTCCAGGGCCGGAAGGCCTGCGGCGAGACGCCGAGCACGTCGGCGCTCTTCCCGTTGACCGTGACCTTCCCGCCGTCGACGGGCAGGACCGCCACCACGCCGCCCAGCTTCCTGATCTTGGTCACCTGGGCGGAGGTGATCCCGCCCGGGACCGCGGCGATAAGGTCTGGGACCAGCTCCTGCCGGGGGGCGGCCCCGGCCGGTCCGGGGGACGCCGAGGGCCGAGGCGACGCGGAACCCGGTCACGAGATCCGACGAGACGTGGGACGAAGGGGCGCCCCCGGCCGGGGACGCCACCGCCGCATCGGCCGCCTGAACCGCGGATCCGGCTACGCTCAAGGAGACCGCGGCCGCGGCGACGGCCATCAGGGCAGCTCTGCGCAGGGAAAACAACAGCACAATGTATATGACGATATAAGGTCGCCTCCGCCAACAGAAACCCTCGGAATGAATTCTTAAAGAGATCTTCAGTTTTGCTAAACGGATCACCAGGATCGCCGAGATCAGGCTGGGTTCGCGGGGGACGACAGCGTGGGTTCACGGGGAAGACAGGGAGAGGGTCATGCCGGACAGCCCGGAGCACGTACCGGTCATCGCGGTCGCGAGCGGGAAGGGCGGTGTCGGGAAGACGACGGTCGCGGTGAACCTCGCCTTGGCCCTGACCGCGCAGGGGCAGCGCACCGGCCTGGTCGACGCCGACCTGTACGGTCCCGACGTGCCCGCGGATGATGGGCCTGCGGCGGCGCGCCGAAGCGGGCCACGTCACGCTCTTTGCCCGGGCGGGCGCGCCCAGTTCCCGGCTGCAGACGGTAAGCAAGCACGGGGTCCAGCTCGCCTCGGCGGCGTTCCTGCTCGGTGAGAACCAGGGCCTGGGCATCACCGGCGGAGTCGCCCAGCTGCTCGCCCGGCGGCTGCTGGCCGACACGGAGTGGGACGGGCTGGACTACCTGGTGGTTGACCTCCCGCCAGGGACGTCGGACATCCAGCAGTTCGTGTTCGCGCTATCCGGCCGACCGCTGTACGTGCTCGTGGTGGTCACGCCGCAGGTCATCGCGCACCAGGATGCGCGCAGGCTGATCGCGCACCTCGCCCCGCGCCGCAGCGCGGCCGCGGCCAGGACCGACGTGGCCGGGGTGGAGAATATGAGCGGCCAGGTCTGCCCCGGCTGCGGCCAGACCACCGTGCTGTTCCCCTCGGCTCCCGACGAGGACAGCGTCTGGGCCCTGATCCCGAAGCTGGCCAGCATCCCGTTCAGCTATCAGGCCGCGCGGGACGCCGACGACGGGCGGCCGGTCATGGTCACCGGAGCCGTCCCCGAGCAGGTCGCCGCCTACCAGCTCATCGCCGAGCGGGTGCGGGAGCGGCTCGCGGACCTCCGCGGACCGGGCGGATCAGGCGATGGGGCCGAAACGGATGTCGTGTGACGCCCCAGGCGCGCAGAACTCGAGCATGCGCCCGGCCTCCCGAGCCACCTGATCCCGTTCCCGGGTGGGCCCGAACAGCTCGACGGTGAGCGTGGCCGCGCTCTTGGCCCAGGCCAGCCGCCACATTCCCGCCACGAACCCATCGACCAGGACCGATCCGGGGAAGATGCCGTTGATCGTGTAGAACCGCTTCAGGTGGCCGGGGTGCACGACGCGAGACCGGTCGGCGTGCGAGAGCAGCAGGTTGTCGAACTCGGCCGCCAGCCGGACCGGCGCGGGTGTCTCCTCGCCCGGCCTGGGAGCCAACGGCAGGTCGAACAGCTCGCCGCCCTGCTCATCGCGGAAGGTGACCAGGGACGGCCGGAGCTGGTCCATCACCGCACGCAGCCCGGTCAGCCCGGACCAGGCCGTCACGTCGCGGGCCGTCGCCGGGCCGAACGCGCCCAGGTACCGCGTCACCAGCCCGGCCAGCGACTCCCGCTCGGGGCGCGCCGGATCCGCTGAGCCCGGCTGAGCCGCCTGACCGAGCCAGCGCTCGGCGGACGTGTGCAGCGACTGCCCGGCCCGGCCCCAGACGGCGCGGGGCGGCACCTGCACCAGCGGGACGTGCGCGCGTACCGCCTGCGCGAGCGCGGCCGGCGGATGGTCCGGCCAGTGCCCGGCGAGCGCCGCGCCGAGCTGGCTGAACGTCATCGGTTCGGACTCGACCAGCTCCCGCCCGGCCGCGGCCACGGCCGTCGGGTCCACCCCGGACAGCTGCTTGCCGAACGAGCCGCGCAGGCCGCGGTCGAGCACCGGCTGGACCAGCCGGCGCAGCGGCAGGCAGTCCCGGGCCGAGACCAGGTGGATGGTGCCGCGCATGAGCGCGATCCGGACCACGCTCCGGTCGGTGAGCAGCGCGGACAGGTCCTCGGGCCGGAATCCGCCGAGCCGTGACCACAGGCCGTAGTAGGGCGGGAACGGCGCCTGGGCTTGCAGCCCGACCAGGTGCTCGATGGCCTGGATCACCGTGGCCCGCCGACGGCCCGCCTCGTCCGGCAGTTCAGCGCGGTCGAGCAGCAGCTGCCGGCTGAGCAGCGCCCGGTTGAGCGCCCGCCGGCTCAGCACGCTAGCCGCTTGACTGCTCACCGGTGGAAGCGTAGCAGCGGCGAAAGCCCGTGATGCGGGACGAAGGGCGCCGCCGTGTTGAGGCGAATGTGCGGCAGTTATGACGCGGAAGGCTACTCTCTTGCTATGAACCAGGAGGCAAGCCGCGGCCCCGCAAGCGCCGCGCCCCGCGGGACCGGGCGGCCGCCGAAGAAACAGCCCGCCAGACCGTCGCTGGGCGGCGGCGCCCCCGCCCAGGACCGCGAGCTGCGGGCGCAGGGCCGCGAGACCGTCCGCCGCCTGCTTGACGCAGGCATGATCGAGTTCGAGAACCGGGGTTTCCACGGCGTGCGCGTCGACGACGTGGTGCGCCGGGCCGGGATCTCCCACGGCACGTTCTACCTGTACTTCTCCAACAAGGAAGACCTGTTCAAGGCCCTCCTCAAGGACGCGCTGCACGACATGGAGATCGTGGCGGGCGACTTCCCCGTGGTCACTAGCGACGAGACCGGGCTGTCCGTGCTGCGCCAGTGGGTCAGGAAGTTCTTCCGGGCCTACGCGGCGCACGCCACCGTGATCCGCATCCTCAGCCAGGCCGACCTGGTGCCGGAAGAGGTGTTCGGCGACGGCCTGCAGCTGTTCTTCAGCATCGCGGAGTCCATGACCACCGGCATGACCGCCGCCGCCGAGGCCGCCGGGCGGCGCCAGGACCGCGCCGAGCTCACCGCGGTAGCCTGCCTGATGATGCTCGAGCGGGTGAACTACCTGATCAGCGCCGAGGTCCAGCTGCCGGAAGACGACATGGCCGACCGGATCGCCGACATCATGTTCGCCGCGTTCGGGCTGAGCGTTTCATGATCGCGAAGATTTCATGAGTCTAGGTAGACTGGCACTGAAAACCCTTCGCGATCATGGGGGTGTTGCCGCTGTGACGGCTGCGCCGCGGGAAGGGGCGCGCCGCGGGACGGGCGCGCGCGGCAGGCGTGAGGGGGCCGGGCGCGGCTTAGGTCGCGGCTTGCAGCTCGGCGACGGCGGCGAGGGCGGCACGGGCGGCGGGGACGTTGTGGACGCGGAAGACCCGGGCGCCGAGCCACGCGCAGACGGCCAGGGCGGCGATGGTGCCCTCGGCGCGCTGGTCGACCGGCAGGGCGCCGGAAATAGATAGGGTCTCGCCGATGAAGTCCTTGTCCGCGACGGCGACGAGGACCGGCCAGCCGGTGCCGGCCAGCTCGCCCAGGCGCCGGGTGATCTCGAGCGATTGCCACGTGTTCTTGCCGAAGTCGTGGGCGGGATCCACGAGGATGGCGGAGGGACTGACCCCTGTCACCACGGCCCGTTCGGCATAATGCGTGACGTAGGCGGTCACCTCGGCCACGACGTCGCCGTACGCGGGCCGGTGCGGGCGGGTGCGGGGCGGCAGGCCGCCTGCGTGTGAGCAGACCAGCCCGATGCGGTGCCGGGCCGCCACCTCGGCGAGCCGGGGATCGACGCCGCCCCAGGCGTCGTTGAGCAGGTCCGCGCCGGCCTGGGCGACCACCTCGCCGACCTCGCCCCGCCAGGTGTCGACGCTGATCACGACGCCTGGATGGCGCTCGCGCACCGCCGCGACCAGGCCCGCCACCCGGTCGATCTCCGCGGCGGGGGTCACCTCGTCGCCGGGGCCGGCCTTCACCCCGCCGATGTCGATGATCTCGGCCCCGTCGGCCACCGCCTGGCTGGCCGCGTCCAGGGCGGCGCCGAACTCCCGGGTCGACCCGCGGTCGAAGAACGAATCGGGCGTCCGGTTGATCACGGCCATGATGCCGAACGAGCCGTGGTGCCACTCCCGGGTGCCCAGGCGCAGAGTCCGGGGGTATCCCACCGGTAGGAGGCTATAGCACTCGCGCGGTTCGGGGAGAATCTCTACGTGCGCTTTCTCAACGGGAGAACTCCCGAGCATGAACTGACTTACAGCGACGTCTTCATGGTGCCGAGCCGGTCGGGCGTCGGCTCGCGGCTGGATGTGGACCTGGCCACCACGGACGGCAGCGGGGCCACCATCCCCATCGTGACGGCCAACATGACCGCGGTCTCGGGACGGCGGATGGCGGAGACCATCGCACGGCGCGGCGGGCTGGCGATCTTGCCGCAGGACATCCCCGCCGACGTAGTGGCAGACGTGATCGCGTGGGTGAAATCCCGGGATCTGGTGGTGGAGACCGCGCTCACGCTCGCGCCGACCGATACCGCGGGCGACGCGCTGAGCCTGCTGGCCAAGCGGGCGCACAACGCTGTGGTGGTGGTCGAGGACGGCCGGCCGGTGGGCGTGGCCACCGAGGCCGACTGTGTGGGCGTGGACCGGTTCACCCAGCTAAGCCACGTAATGTCGGCCGATCCGTTCACGCTGCCCGCCGGGACGCCGCCCGAGCAGGCGTTCGCGCTGCTGCACGAGGGACGGCACCGGCTGGCGCCGGTAGTGGACGGCTCCGGCCGCTGCCTGGGCATCATGACGCGGACCGGGGCGCTGCGCGCCACGCTGTACTCCCCCGCCGTCGACGCCTCCGGACGGCTGCGGGCCGGCGCGGCGCTCGGCGTGAACGGGGACGTGGCGGCCAAGGCCAAGCTGCTGCTCGACGCGGGGGCCGACGTGCTGGTGGTGGACACCGCGCACGGGCATCAGGAGAAGATGATCTGCGCGCTGAAGGCGGTGCGCGACCTGGCGCCCCCGGTCCCGGTGGTGGCGGGCAACGTGGTCACCGCAGCCGGGGTCGCCGACCTGGTCGCGGCGGGGGCGGACATCGTGAAGGTCGGCGTGGGCCCGGGCGCGATGTGCACGACCCGGATGATGACCGGAGTGGGGCGGCCGCAGTTCTCCGCGGTGCTGGAGTGCGCCGAGCAGGCGCGCCTGCTCGGCGCGTCCGTCTGGGCCGACGGCGGGGTCCGCCACCCGCGGGATGTGGCGCTGGCGCTGGCCGCGGGCGCCTCGAACGTGATGATCGGATCCTGGTTCGCGGGCACTTACGAATCCCCGGGTGACACCTTCCGGTCCCCCGACGGGCGGCTGTACAAGGAGAGCTTCGGGATGGCGTCGGCGCGGGCGGTCCGGCTGCGCTCGGCCAGCGACTCGCCGTTCGAGCGGGCGCGCAAGGCGCTGTTCGAGGAGGGCATCTCCTCGGCCCGGATGTACCTGGATCCCGTGCGGCCTGGTGTAGAGGACCTGATCGACATGATCGTGGCCGGGCTGCGCTCCTCGTGCACCTACGCCGGGGCGCGGGACCTGGCGGAGTTCGCCGACCGGGCGGTCGTGGGCGTGCAGAGCGCGTCCGGCTACAGCGAGGGCATGCCCGTCCCGACGAGCTGGTTATCGTGCCGCCCGCGGGGGTCCACGACCCCCCGGCGGCGCGATACTACGGTCTGTACCGCAGCGGGTCTGCGGGGGGTTATAGGGGGGTCGTCCCCCCTACATAGCATTGAGCCAGCGGACGGGGGCGCCGTCGGCGGCGCGGCGGAACGGCTCGAGCTCGTTGTCCCACGCCGTGCCGAGAAGCCGGGCGAGCTCGTCTTCCAGCGACGCGAGGCCCGCCTGAAGGGTCAGCGTCATCGCGGCACGGAGCCGGTTCTCGGGCACCACGATGTCGCCGTTGGCCGCGGTGATGGCGGTGAAGATGCCGAGGTCGGGCGTGTAGCAGTAACGCACGCCGTCACAGCCGGGCGAGCCGTCCTCGGTGACCTCGAACCTGAGCCGGTTCCAGCCGGCCAGCTCGGACGCGACCGCTCCCGCCGTACCTGGCCGCGCGTGCCAGGTGAGCTCAGCCCGCAGCGATCCCGGGGAAGCCGGCTGGGCGACCCAGGGCATGCTAACGGGCGCCCCCACTACCCGCGCAACTGCCCACTCGATGTGCGAGCAGAGCGCCGGGGGCGCGGAATGAACGTACAGAACACCTTGTGCGGACACCGTGCCTCCTAAGACGAGGTTCGCCTTCCCCAGCGGCCTCGTCAGCGTGGCACGGACTGCCCTATGTATTCTGCCTCATGCCCGCCGTCAACACCAGCTCTCCGGCCAGTAAGGCCACGTGAATTCGCAAACATGACCAGCGCTGCGGCCACGGCGATGGCTAGCGCGGCCCACGGGACGTAGTCGCCGAGCTGGTCATAAATGGTCCGGGCCGAGGCCGCAGGCAGCCCCAGCCGGACGGTGACGACGCCGTGGCCCGACTGGCCCATCCAGGCCAGCAGCCGCCCTCGGGCGTCGTAGGCCACCGTGTCACCGGTCAGCGCGGCCTGGACCACCGGCCGACCGGTCTCGGCCGCTCGCACCGCCCCGAGCGAGGCGTGCTGGTCCGGCCCCCAGGTGCCCTGGAAGGTGGACGTCGCGGACTGGTACACGATCAGCTGCGCGCCCTTGTCGGTGTCCACCCGGGCCATGTCCGGGAACGCCGACTCGAAGCAGATCAGCACGCCGAGCGGCAGCGGGCGGCCTTGCCGGTCCGTCGCATACAGCAGGTGCGCGCCGGAGCCGGGGACCATGTTCGACGACGCCGCCTTGCTGATCCTGGTCAGCCAGCCGAGCTGCTGGCGGAACGGTATGTACTCACCGAACGGGACCAGCCGGGTCTTGATGTAGATGCCCTGGATCCCGGTGGGACTGACCAGGACCGACCACTTCTCATGGCCCTTGCCGGGCACCGTGGTGTCCTGGTTGACCAGGAGGTCGGCCCCGTCGGCCGCGGACAGCGCCTCGAACTGGCGCAGCGTGGCGGCGTACTTGGGCTGGGTGAGGTCAACCCCGATGCTGCTCTCGCCCCAGATGATCAGATCCGGCTTGACCCCGGCAAGCCGGCCGGACCGGCTGAACTCGGCGGTCAGCGTCTCCGACGCGTGCGCGGCCAGGCTCGCGTTGCTGATCATGCCCGGCTGCACCAGGGCGATCGTGACCTGGCGGACGGCGGGACTGGGCGGGGTCAGCGCAAAGGCCAGCGGCCCGGCGACGACGCTGGCCAGCGCGGCACCCACGCCCAGGACGGCCAGGCCCGGACGCCAGGAGGCGCCAGGCAGGACATCCGCGCCGACCCGCGGCAGGGACTCCAGTACCACCACGATGGCCACGTTGGCCAGCACAAGCACGAAGCTGATCAGCCAGACGCCGCCCACCGCGGCCAGCGCCAGCACGGCGGGGTGCTGCCACTGGCTGACACCGAACACCGCCCACGGGCCGCCCAGTGCCTGCCAGGAGCGCAGCCATTCGGTGAGCAGCCAGCAGCTTGGCACCACCACCAGGGCGGCCAGCACCCGCGGCCAGCTCAGCGGGGGCCGCAGCAGCTTCTGCGCGGCCACCCCGAACGGCACCCACAGCACCCCGAACGCCGCCCCGACGAGCAGCACGGCGGGGCCGATCTCCGGCGCCATCCAGTACAGCGCCGCGATCAGGTAGCCGGCCCCCAGCCACCAGGCGCGTACCCCGCCCTCGCGCGCGGTCGGCGACCTGGCGATGAGCACCAGCCCCGGGACCAGCCCGAACCAGGCCAGGTACTCGAAGTTGACGGCGGGGAACGTGAGGACCAGCAGCGCGCCGCACAGCAGCATCGCTCCCCGGACCGACCAGATCCACCTCACCGGCTTCACCAGCGCGCTGCGCAGTCCCACCCTCATATTGTCGCTTATCGCCGGCCGGTTTGGCCGCCCCGGTTCAGGGGCTGCCGCCCATCTCGCTGATGATGTCGTCCCGGTTCACGCCGTGCGAATGGGCAAAGGTCTCCAGTTGGCTGGCGCCGACTGGGTCGGGCAGGAGACGCTCGGCCTCATCGGCCAGATCCGTGTATCCCGTTCGCCGCATGAGCGCAACGATCTCCTGCCTGGAATATTGCATCTCGGCCACCGGACTCTCCCGTCGTTGCGAGTCACTGATCCGTGACCCATCCTTCGCCGTCCGCTCCCGGAGGAGCAACCGGCGCCGGTCAGTTCTCGCCGCGCGAGAAGATGCGCAGGAAGAACAGGAAAACGTTCAGCGCGTCCAGGAAGATGGAGGCGGCCAGCAGCGGCGCGGAGTCCAGGTCGGTGTTGCGCCGCAGCCGCTGGAAGTCGACCATGGTCAGCCCGGCGAAGATGACCAGGCCCAGGATCGAGTAGAGCAGGTCGGCGTGCGGGATGTGCACGAAGATCAGCACGATGCCGAACAGGATGAGCGTGACCAGGGCCCAGAAGCTCACCCGGGCCAGCCCGGACAGGTCCCGGCGGGTGGCGTAGCCGGCCGCGCCGAAGCCGGCGATGAACAGGTGCCGTCCCAGGTAGGCGCCCAGCGCGAAGAAGCCGGCCGTGAGGGCCACGTACCCCATCGTCTGCGCGAACAGGGTGCGTGTCCGGTCCCGGGTGGCCACTCCGTAGGAGCCATACGTCAGTGAATCGTTCATGTCCCTCTCCTGGACGTCGCGCCTCGTACCGCGTGATATGAGGCTAAGCCAGCGCCGCGACGGCGCCGGTGCTCAGTTCGGCCAGGTTCGGCAGGACCAGGCTGGCCTGGGCGAGCGCGTCCGGGTCCGGCGGGTACCGGGGCTGCGGGATCGCGATGACCCGCAGCCCCGCGGCGGCGGCCGAGCGGAGCCCGTTGGAGGAGTCCTCCACCGCGGCGCAGTCCGGCGGCGGGCAGCCCAGCTCCGCGGTCACGGCCAGGTAGATGTCCGGCGCCGGCTTGCCGTGTGCCACCTGCTCGGTCGACATCACCACCGGGAAACACGAGCGGAGGCCGGCCGACTGGAGCACGGTCTCGATCAGCCGCGGCGGGGAGGAACTGGCCAGGCCGAGCGGCCAGCACCCGGCACACCGGTGCACCGCGTCCACGGCGCCGTCCATGAACGGCACCTGATCCTGGTAGCGGGCCACCATCCGGTCGATGACCAGCGCCGCGACCTCATCCGGCGGGAGGCCGACGCCGAGGTCCCCGCTCAGGTAGCCGGCCCATTCCGGCGTGCTCATGCCCATGATCCTGCGCTGGGCGTCCGGGGCCCAGTGCCCGCCCCGTTCGGCCACCAGGCCCCGCCGGACCTGTTCCCAGACAGGCTCGGAGTCGACCAGCACCCCGTCCAGGTCGAACACGACCGCCTTGATCATGGTGTCTCAGGCGCGGGAGCTGGCCTCCGTAAGGGCGCGGGAGACGAGGACCCTGGCCAGGTGCTCGCGATACTCGCGGCTGGCGCGGATGTCGGAGGCGGCGCTGGTGCCCTCGGCGGCGTGCGCGGCGGCGTCGGCGGGCGAGGCTCCGCCGGCCAGGGCGGCCTCGACCGCGGCGGCGCGCAGCGGGGTCCCGCCCATGTTGACCAGCGCGACCTGGTTGCCCTGGACGGCCACACCGACAATGGCCCAGTCGATGGCCCGCTGGGTGAACTTCTGGAACGACCAGCCCGCGGCGGCTGGCTTGGGCACCCGGATCTCGGTGAGCAGCTCACCGGGCTCGAGGACGGTCTCGAACAGGCTCTGGAAGAACTCGCCGATCGGGATCTCCCGTGAGCCGTCGGTGCCGCGGGCCACCAGCGTGGCCTCCAGCGCAAGCAGCACGGCGGGCAGGTCCGAGGCGGGGTCGGCGTGCACTACCGAGCCGCCGATCGTGCCGCGGTGCCGGATCTGCGGGTCGCCGACCTGGCCCGCCGCGTGCGCGAGCAATGGCAGCTCACGGGCCAGCAGGTCCGAATGCTCGACGTCGTGGTGCCTGGTCAGCGCGCCGATCGCGACGTGCGAGCCCTGGTCGGTGATGTAGGACAGGTCCCGCAGGCCGCCCAGGTCGATGATCACTTCAGGGGCGGCCAGCCGCAGCTTCATCAGCGGCAGCAGCGAATGCCCTCCGGCCAGGTACTTCGCGTCCTCGCCGTATTCGGCGGCCAGGTCGCAGGCCTCCTCGGCCGAGCCTGCCCGCTTGTAAGTGAACGACGACGGGATCACTGCGCAACCTCCGCTGCCGCCAGCGCGGCCCTGACGATGTTGTGATAACCGGTGCACCGGCACAGGTTGCCTTCCAGCCCGGTCCGCACCTGCTCCTCGGTGGGATGCGGGTTCTCCTTGAGCAGCGACACGATGGCCATCACCATGCCCGGCGTGCAGAAGCCGCACTGCAGCCCGTGCTGCTCGTGGAAGGCCTGCTGCACCGGGTGCATCGTCCCGTTGCTGGCCAGGCCCTCCACGGTGGTGATCTCGTGCCCGCTGGCCTGGGCGGCGAGCACCGTGCACGACTTGACGGACTCGCCGTCGAGCAGCACGGTACAGGCTCCGCAGGAGGTGGTGTCACAGCCGATGTTCGTCGCGGTGAGGTCGGCCACGTCGCGCAGGAAGTGCACGAGCAGCATGCGGTCCTCGACGTCCGCGGTGATCTCCTTGCCGTTGACCGTCAGGTCGACCTTCACTGGTTACTCTCTTTCTGCGCCTCAGTGATCGCTGTCCATACTCGCTGCGGGGTGGCCGGCATGTCGATGTGCCTGACCCCGAGGTGGGATACGGCGTCGACGACCGCGTTCTGGACGGCCGGGGTCGAGCCGATCGTCCCGGCCTCGCCGATGCCCTTCACGCCCAGCGGGTTCAGGTCGGTCGGCGTCTCGCTGGCGGCGAGCTCGAAGCTGGGCAGGTCGGGCGCGGAGATGGCCGCGTAGTCGGCGAGCGTTGAGGTCAGCGGGTTGCCGTCCGCGTCATAGAGCACCTCTTCGAGCAGGGCCTGGGCCGCGCCCTGGGCGATCCCGCCGTGCCGCTGGCCCTCGGTGAGCACCGGGTTCAGCACCGTCCCGGCGTCGTCGACGGTCACGTGCCGCAACAGCCTCGCCTGGCCGGTCTCGGTGTCGACTTCCACCACGGACACATGGGTTCCGAACGGGAACGTGGGCCGCTCCTGAATGAAGCTCACGTCGGCGATCAGGCTGCCGCCGCTGGTATGCCCGGCGACCTGGGCCCACGACAGGGCGGTGTCCGGGTCGCCGCGCACCTGCCACAGCCCGGTGGCGGTGTCGAGCACCACGTCGGCTTCGGCGGCCTCGAGCATCTCGGCGGCATGGTGCCGGGCCTCGTCCTTGACCTCGAGCGCGGCCTTGTGCACGGCCGAGCCGCCGAGCTGCAGCGACCGCGAGCCGTAGGTGCCGACGCCGACCGGGATCAGGTCGGTGTCACCGTGGATGACCGTGACCTGGTCCATCGGGATGCCGAGCTCGTCCTGCACGAGCATGGCCCACGCGGTGTGGTGCCCCTGGCCGTGCGCCGAGCTGCCGGTGTAGACGATGGCCGAGCCGCTGTCCGTCACCTCGATCTTCGCGGTCTCGCCGGCGTCCGGGTCCGGCGCGGTGATCTCGACGTAGGAGGACAGGCCGATGCCGAGCTGCCTGAGGTCACCGCTGGCCCGCCTGCGCTGCTGCTCCTGGCGAAGCCCGTCATAGCCAGCCGCCGCCAAGGCCTTGTCCAGCGCCTCCTCGTAGCGGCCGGTGTCGTACAAGGCGCCGGTCTTGGTCTGGAAGGGGAACTTGTCCGGGGCGACGAAGTTGCGCCGCCTGACCTCCGCCGGGTCCATCGCGATCTCGGCGGCGAACAGGTCGACGGCGCGCTCGATGGCCGCCGTGGCCTCGGGCCGGCCCCCCGGTAGGCGCTGATCGGCGTCGTGTTGGTGACTGCCTGCCGGAACCCGGCTTGCACGTCCGGGATGTCGTATACGCCGGGTGCCATCAGGCAGGTGAGGAAGGGCAGGAGCCCGCCGATGCGCGCGTAGGCGCCGATGTCCTGGATGACGTCGATGCGGTAGGCGAGGATGCGGCCGTCGCGGCTGCCGCCGATCTTGATGCGCTGCAGCTGGGCGCGGCCCTGCGACATCGCGACCAGGTTCTCGCTGCGGGTCTCGGCCCAGCGCAGTGCCCGGCCGGTTTTCCTGGCCGCCCAGGCGATGGTGATCGTGTCGCGGTCGATGCCGATCTTGGCGCCGAACCCGCCGCCTACGTCGGGCACCACCACGCGGAGCTGGTCGGGCGCCATGCCCAGGGCGCCGGCCAGGATCAGCCTGCTCACCTGAGCGTTCTGCGAGCTGACCCAGACGGTCAGCTTGCCGTTCTCGAAGCTGGCGGCCGTGGCCCGCCCCTCCATCGGGAGGCAGGCGACCCGCTGGTTGACGATGTCCTGCTCGACGACCACGTCGCAGGCGTCGAAGGGGGTGTCGTCGGCGGACATAGCCTGCGAGACGCAGACATTGGTGTCGGCGGCAGGGAACAGCAGGGTCTGGTCGGCGACGGCGGCCGTCGGTCCCAGCACCACCGGCAGCGGTTCGTAGTCCACCGCGACCAGGTCGGCGGCGTCCTCGCCCTGGTAGCGGCTATCGGTAATCACCACCGCTACCGGCTCACCGACGAACCGCACCGTGTCGATGGCCAGCAGCGGCTCCGCCCACGGGCCGCCGAGCGGCGCCGGGCTGCCGTCCCACTCGCCTGAGCTCGGCGGCGGCGGGGCCAGATCGTCCATGTCGGCGACGGTCAGCACGGCGACCACGCCCGGCTCGCTCAGGGCCTCGCTGGCATCGATGCCGGTGATGCGCGCGTGGGCCAGCGGACTGCGCACGAAGGTCAGCCGCGCCGCGGCGTTGAGTTCCGGCGTCCGGAGGTCATCGACGTAGACACCCCCCGCCGTCAGCAGCCGCGGATCTTCGGTCCGGATGACCCGGGTACCCATGATGCTCATAAACCCTCCGCAGCTTGCTCCCTTGCCGGCCCTCGCCAGCGAAACTACACCGCAGCGGCCTGGCGGACCATCGGAGGTCCCACCAAAGCCGCCTGCGGACAATTATGACCGAACCCTCCCACAGGTGACGAAGCCCTGCCCAAACGGCCACAGGACCGGCCCGCTCGGATGAGCTAGCGTCGCTAACATGCTAGACGCCGCGAACTGGACAGCCCTCCTGGCCAAGCTGGCTAGGCAATCGCGCGTGCCCGGAGCCGTACTGGGCATCTGGGCCTGCGGGCAGGAGGTCCTGGCCGCAGCGGGGCTGCTCAATCGCGTCACCAGGGTGCGGGTCAGCACCGACTCCCTGTTCCAGGTCGGGTCGATCACCAAGCTGTGGACCGCCACGATGATCATGCAGCTGATCGACCAGAACCTGCTGTCCCTGGATACGACCGTGGCCCAGGTGCTGCCCAGCGTGCGGCTCGGCGCCACGGGGCTCGGCGACCAGGTGACGGTGGCGCACCTGCTCACCCACACCAGCGGGATCGACGGCGACATCTTCACCGATACCGGCCGCGGCGACGAATGCGTCGAACGCTACGTCAGCCTGCTCGACCGGGCGGTCTCGGCGTTCCCGCCGGGCGGCGCGTACTCCTACTGCAACAGCGGCTGGGTGCTGCTCGGCCGGATCATCGAGGTGCTGGACGGCCGGACGTGGGACGAGTCGTTGCGGGAACGGCTGTGCGAGCCGCTCGAGCTGACCCAGACCGTCACCCTGCCCGAGGAGGCGATCCTGCACCGGGCCGCGGTCGGACACCGGCCCGACGGTGCCCGGGTCCACATCTGGGGGCTGCCGCGCAGCGTGGGCCCGGCCGGCCTGATCACCGCCTCAGCGCACGACCTGCTCACCTTCGCCCGGTTCCACCTCGACGGCGGCCTAGCGCCGGACGGCAAGCGGCTGCTCAACGAGGCTTCGGTGGCGGCCATGCAGCAGCCGCGGGCGGTGATCCCGGACTTCGGCGCGCCGGGGGCCGCCATCGGGCTGGGCTGGCGGGTCAACCGGTGGGACGGCCGGATGATCATCGGGCACGATGGCGACACCGTCGGCCAGTCCGCCTACCTGCGGGTCGATCCGCAGGCCCGGTTCGCGGCGTGCCTGCTGACCAACTCCGGGCAGTCCTCGTCCCTGTACCAGGCGGTGTTCACCGAGGTATTCGGGGCTCTGGCGGGAGTGAGCATGCCGGAGGCCCCGCAGCCGGCCGGTGACGCCGCGGCGGCCCTCGATCTCGGGCGGTACGTCGGCCGCTACGAGCGCACGTCGCGGCGGTTCGACGTCTCGGTCCGCGACGGCCAGCTGCACCTGCACCTGGCCGCGACCGGCGATCTGGCCACGCTCACCGAGGCCGCGCCTGAGGAACTGGTCCTGTATCCGGCCGACGCCTCGGGCGTCAACTTCGTTTGCCGGTCACGCGAAGACGAGCCGTGGATTCCGGTGAGCTTCGGCCAGCTGACCGACCGCACCCCGTACCTGTTCGCAGGCGGCCGGGTCACGCCCGGGATCGGATGACCGGGCACCTCCGCCGGCGGCCGAGATCCGGCTCAGGACTCCGGCGAGGCCCGGTGGGCCGTGACCCGCGGATGATCCCGCCAGGCGGGCATGGTGGCCATGTAGTCGAGCGTCTGGCGTTCGATCTCCTGCCTGCTCGTGCCCGGGTGGCGCCGCGCCTGCCAGCCGACCATCCGCTCGAATCGGATATCGAAGGACTGCAGGGCGCCGTTCTCGTCGGTGCAGTAGCTGCAGTAGCGGCCGGTCTCGATGGGCATCCCGCAGCTTTCGCAAGTTTGCGCTGTGCTCATGTCAGGTCCTCCTGGGCTTTATCGGGGACAGGTGCGGCCAGGTCGACCAGGGTCCTCCCGCTCCAGCAGGTTACATGGGTCCCTGGCGTTCCAGGTGGGCCACGATCTCGCTGATCACGGACTGGGCCCGCGCCATATGCGCCGCCCGGCGGCGACAAGCCTGGGTAAGGCCGCCCGGTTTGTCGTGGATCACGCTGCCTGTCCGGTACTGCTCGTCTGGCCGGAGGCCGCCCCGGACGTCGGCACCATTCCCCCGCCGCCACATCACCCTCATCACGGCGGCCGGTGAGCCGGGAATCCCGGACAGACGGCGCGACGGCTTGTAGCATCTTCTTCACCAAGTGTAGTGGGGGGTGGGGCTGACATGGCTGATATGACCAGTGAAGCCCGCGTGGTGGTTCTCGACAGGCTGCGGCCGGGCGATGTGGCCGGCGACTTGCTGGATGTCGTCTTCGGCTGGACCGACTTCACCAGGCTGCGGCGCCTGGTGGCCGGCCAGTGTGCCGCCGCGGGGCTGACCGGATCACGGCTGGACGACTTCGTCCTGGCCGTTCACGAAATCGCGGCCAACGCGATCGTGCACGCGGGCGCGGGCGGAAGGCTGATCCTGCAGCGGGCGGCCAACGGGCTCCGCTGCTTCGTCGCCGACCACGCGCTCCAGGGCGCGGAGGATCCGGCGGCTCCTGGCTGCTGGGTTCCGCGGGTACGTGACAGTTTCGAACGGTGCGAGCTGGCCGACGCCGACACGGGGCGGGGACTATGGCTGGCCGCCCAGCTCACCGACGAGCTGAGCATTACCTCGGGTCCCGAGAGCACGATCGTGTCGCTCTACATCCGCTTCGAGTAGCAGCCGGCCCCGTCTGCTGCGGCCCTAGCCGGCCGCGCGAGCGGCCTGGGGGCGACGGCGGGCGGCCGGGTCGGCGAGCACCGGTGGCTGCCAGCCCGCGTCGGCAGGGTTCAGATTCAGGCCGGGCGGGACGATCTGGTCGATCCGGTCGAGGATGTCGTCATCCAGCGTCACGCTCAGGCCGGTCAGCAGGTCAGTGAGCTGGTCCATGGTGCGCGGGCCGATGATCGCCGACGTCACCGCCGGATGCCCGATCACGAACGCCAGCGCCATGTGGGTCAGCGAGCAGCCCGCGTCCGAGGCGATCTTGATGAGTTCCTCGACCGCGGCCAGCTTGGCCTGGTTGCCTGGCAGCGACGGGTCGAAGCGCTGCGGTATCCGCTGCGCGCGGCCCCGGGTCATGTCCACGCCGGTGTCCTGGCGGATCCGGCCGGTCAGCCAGCCGCCGGCCAGCGGGCTCCAGGCGATGACCCCCATGCCGTACTTCTGGCAGGTCGGCAGGACGTTTCCCTCGATGCCGCGCACGAAGATCGAATAGGGCGACTGCTCGCACCGGAACCGGACGTGGCCGCGGCTGGCCGCCACCCACTGCGCCTCGACGATCTGCTCGGCGGGAAACGTGGAGGAGCCGATCGCGCGGACCTTGCCGCTGTGCACCAGGTCCGACAGCGCCGACAGGGTCTCGTCGATGTCGGTGTCCGGGTCCGGGCGGTGCATCTGGTACAGGTCGATGTAATCGGTCTGCAGCCGGCGCAGGCTGTTCTCCACCTCCCGGACGATCCAGCGGCGCGAGTTGCCCGCCATGTTGGGGTCCTGGCCCATCGGCCCGTGCGCCTTTGTGGCGAGCACCACGCCATCGCGGCGGCCCCGCAGCGCCTGGCCGACTATCTCCTCCGACTCCCCCGCCGAATACACGTCCGCGGTGTCGATGAAGTTGATGCCGCCGTCCAGAGCAGCGTGGATGATCCGGATGCTCTCCTCGTGATCAGGATTGCCCCACGCGCCGAACATCATCGCGCCGAGGCAGTAGGGGCTCACCTTGATCCCGGTACCGCCGAGCGTCCGCATCCGCATCCCTGCTGCCCTTCCGTCGCACTGACTGGTCTGCTGCCTAGCTTATTGGGGGCTTTGCCGCCGGCCTTTTGGGGGCTTTGCCGCCGGCCTTCGCGGCCTTGATCGCTGCTGAAAGCAGGTATATCGTTGATTTAGGCAACGATATCTGCGGGGATGACGTGAGCGAACTGGCGGCAGAGGACCTGGCGAGCGTGGGTGGCAAGGGAATTCCGGACGACGGGATAGCTGGGAGCCGGACGGCCGGGGAGGGGACGGCGGGGGACGGGGCGGTGGCGGCGGTGCGGGCGTTCAACCGGTTCTACACGAACATGATCGGATTGCTGCGCGGCAAGTACCTGGACACGCCGTACTCGCTCACCGAGGCGCGGATCCTGTTCGAGCTGGCGCAGCGCGACGCCAGCGAGGTGACCGATCTGCGGCGCACGGTCGACATCGACGCGGGGTACCTGAGCCGCATCCTGGGCAGGTTCTCCTCTGACGGCCTCGTCACCCGGCAGCGCTCGGCGGCCGACGGGCGCCGCCAGGTCATCTCGCTGACCGGCCACGGCGGTTCGGTGGTGGCGGGCCTGGACGCCCGGTCGGCCGCGCAGACCCGGGACATGCTGGCCGCCGTGCACGACGATGACCGGCGCAGGCTGCTCGATGCCATGCACGTGATCACCGACGTGCTATCGGAGTCCCCGCAGCCGCGCGGGTACCTGCTGCGGGCGCCCCAGCCAGGCGACATGGGCTGGGTGGTGCAGCGGAACGGGGCGGTGTACGCCGAGGAGTTCGGCTGGGACGCCAGCTACGAGGCGCTGGTGGCCAGGATCGTGGCGGACTACGTCGACTACCGGGACCCGGAGTACGAGGCGGCCTGGATCGCCGAGGTCGACGGGACGCGGGCCGGCGGCGTGTTCTGCGTGCGTGAGAACGCCAGCACCGCCCGGCTGCGCCTGCTACTGGTCGAGCCGTGGGCCCGGGGGCTGGGGATCGGCGCCCGGCTGGTCGAGGAGGTGCTCCGGTTCGCGCGCCGGGCCGGGTACTCCGACATCACGCTGTGGACCAACGACGTGCTGGTAGACGCCAGGCGGATCTACCAGCGAGCCGGTTTCACCCTGGATGACGAGAGCCGTCACCACAGCTTCGGCCACGACCTGGTGGGCCAGAACTGGTCCCGCCGCCTGTAAGCGGCGGCCAAGCTCTACCTCAGCGAGGTCGCCGCCGGCGTCGGTTGCGCGCTGGCGCTGCCGCCGCTGGTCGGCTCGGCGCGGGACCTGTCCGTGTTCACCGGCCCGGGCGTGCCGGTCATGGTGCGGCCCGACTGATCTTGCTTGGCCTCCCGGCCGCTACGGCGCTGCTGGTCGCCGCGGCGGCGCTGGCCACCGAGGCGCGCAGGCTGAGCCAGCGGGGCGTGGCCAGGATGCTGCGGGCCGAGTGATCGTTTAGCCGCCCGTGGCGATAGGGCGGGCGGGGTCAGTGATCCAGTTGGACCAGGAGCCAACGTAGAGCGCGGCGGGGATGCCGGCCAGCGCAAGCGCGAGGACCTCCTGCGCCGCGGTGACGCCTGAGCCGCAGTATGCGCCCACCGGGCCGGTGCCGAGGGCGGTGAAGCGGGCGGTGAGTTCGGCAGTGGTCCGGAAGGTGCCGTCCGGGTTCACGTTGTCAGCGGTCGGCGCGCTGACCGCGCCGGGGATGTGGCCCGCCACGGGGTCGATGGGCTCCTGCTCTCCCCGGTACCGCTCCCCCGCCCGCGCGTCGAGCAGCAGCCCGGCGTGCGCCACCGATTCGGCACCGGCCGCATCCAGCACCGGCATGTGGCCGGGCCGCGCGGTAAAGTCGCCCGGCGTCCCGGCCGGGCCGGCGGCGCTTACCGGGAGCCCGGCGGCCAGCCAGGCCTGGTAGCCTCCGTCGAGCACCCGCACGTTCTCGTGCCCGTAATAGCGCAGCAGCCACCAGCCTCGGGCGGCGGCCGTCGCGTCCCGGTCGTCGTACACGATCACGGGACGGTCCCGGCTCACGCCGGCCCCGCGCATCGCGTTGGTGAAGGCCGCCGGGTCAGGCAGCGGATGCCGTCCGGCGGGGCCGGGAGGCGCAGCCAGGTCACGGTCCAGGTCGACGAAGACCGCCCCGGGCAGGTGACCCTCGCGGTAGCTGTCCAGGCCCGGGGGCCCGCCCAGCCGCCACCGTACGTCGAGCAGGACGGGTGCCGGCTCATCGGCCAGTTCCTCGGCGAGGGCTGCGGGCGAGACCAGGAGGCCGTCCCTGCCGGTCAAATGACGCTCGTGCTCAGTGCGGGAACGAGCTGGTCGGCGGAGGTGAGCGAGCCGTGCATGCCGAACAGCGCCGACTCCCGCGGCTCGGTCTTGGTGGCGACGATGGCGAGGGACCCGACCGGCGCGGCCACGACGTCGCCGATCCGGTCGGCCAGGCTCGGGTCCACCGGGCCGAACCAGCCCTCCTTGATCGCCTCGTCCCTGGACATGACCCAGGCCCGGTCGCCCAGCAGCTCGCGCCAGGTGGCCAGGACATCCCCGGCGGCACCCGGCTCCGCGTATACGTGCCGGGCCCGGGCCTCACCGCCGAGCACGGCCACGCCGACGCGTAGGTCGCGTATCTCGTCCACGTCGATCCGGTCCTCGGGACCGACGTCCACCATGCCGTGGTCGGCCGTCACGTACAGCGAGGTCTGGGCGGGCAGCGCGCTCGCGAGCTGCTCGGCCAGCTTGTCCACGTGCGCGAGCTGGTTGTACCAAGCATCCGAGCCGACCCCGAACATGTGCCCGGTGTTATCGAGGTCGCCGTGGTACACGGTCACCAACGCGCGTCCGTTCTCGGCGACCGCGGCGGCACCCTGGGCGGCCAGAGCACCCATGCTGTCGGCCGGGCGGTAGCTCGCGCCCCGCTGCGTCGCGACCGTCAGGCCGGTACCGCGGAACGCGCCCAGGGCCACGTGGACGGCCTCGATGCCGGCGGCGGTCGCTCGCTCATAGATCGTGGGCCGCGACTGCCACTGGCGAGGATCGATCCGCGAATCCCAGCGCAGGGCGTTCAGCAGGATGTCCTCGCCCGGTACCAGGACCTTGTAGCCGAGCATGCCGTGCTGGCCGGGCGGCAGGCCGGTACACAGGGAGCCGAGGCTGGTAACGGTGGTGGCAGGAAACCCCGCCGTGATCGGCCTGGAGTTGCGCGCGAGTTCGGACAGGAACGGCGCGACGGCGGGATGATCCCGGAGCAGTTCCCAGCCGAGCCCGTCCACGATCAGCAGGCACGCGCGCTGGGCGGGGGCCAGGCCGAGGACGTTCTGCTCCGGAGGTGCATTGGGATCGAGGGACGCGAGGATCGACGAAGACAAGTCGGCCAGGGTCGCGCTCCCATAGGACGGCACGATCGGCGAATGTCTCGGCTCGAGCGTCATGCGGGAATCCTCATCTGCTACTCGTGGGTGCCACTGCGCGTCTTGCTCGGCGCCTAGCCTGCGGATCGCCTTGCCTTAGCGCCGCCTTGTCTGCATCTTGCCGGAACATCGTGCCACTGGCCGACGCCAGGGGCAAAACAACCACCAACCCTTCAGCTACTCCGGCAGCCGCGGTTACGCTACCGGGCGGCCGCGGTGGCGTCGGAGAGTACCCGCACGAAGCTGAGCAGTTGCCGCACGGCCTCTTCGCCGTCGGCGTCCTGGCTGACCCGCAGTGAGAAATCATCAGCCGTAATCGTGCCGAGATAGCCGTGGTCGGCTTCGCAGCTCTCGTCGCCGCAGTGGGCCGGCTCGAGCTCCAGGTGGGAGAGCACGTTCCAGCCGATGGTCAGCATGACTTCCGACGGGAGGGTGACGCCCGGCACGTAAGCGGCCGGGTCGGGAACCACACGGGTCAGGGCCACGGACGAGATCCGGCCGAACCGGATCGCCTCGGTGCTGGTCTCGGCGCGCGGTCGGCTGTCGGGATCCTCGGCCGGATGCTCGTCGGTGTGCGAGTACACCAGCCGGGTGGGAGTGAGCACCAGCACGGTCATGTGACGGCGCACCTCCATGCCGGGATCGAAGATCGCGTCGTGGTGGACGACATAGGCCGTGGCCGGTTCTGACCCGAGCGCCGAGGCCACCGCATCGGATACCAGGCCGGGGTAATAGCCGCTGCGCTCGATCGCGGCTCGCAGGCCATCAGTCATGACTCGACTTTCCCTCATTCCCCCATCCTGCACCGTCCCGGCGGATGCTTCACCCGCGGGACTGAACCTGCACCAGCCTCAGAACCTCAGACGCCTCACAGGATTTAGACGTCTCACAGGTCTCAGACGTTTCAGGCCGGGACGTTAGCTTCCCCGGGCCCAGTGGGCGCGATCCCGGTCAGGTCAAGCAGACGTTCCTCCCCCGGCTCGGGCAGGGCCATGGCACTCGAGCTCGGGGCTGGCTTGGGCTTGCGCGGCTTCCTCGGCCCGGACCCGCCGCCTCGGCCTCGGTAGATTATCAGGCCGTTCACCGGATCGGGCACGCCGTCCAGAGCCGAACGGACCGCGGGAAGCGCTCGGAACGCTTCCCACTGCGCGTCGGAGTCGAAGAGCACCTCGAACACCACGCCGTAGCGGTGCTCGTGCCACTCCCAGTAGACGGCCCCGTTGGTGAGCGCGGCCTCGATGAGTTCGTCCTGGTAGGAGTCCTTCCACCGGCGGGCGGGCAGTTCGGAAGCGTCGAAGACCTCGATTGACCACCACTCGGACACGACTACCCACCGCCATCCGGCTATATCAGACCCCGTTATCCTTTATGCCCTCTTGAGATAGTACGTCTTTCGGCGGCCTGCCGATAGCTCTGCTGGCTCGCGGGGACGAGCCCGTAGAGCCCCCGCCCCCCGTTAGGCTCGTTCGGCATGAGGTGGAGCGGGCTGAGGCTGTCCGTGACGCTGCTGACCGTCATCCCGCTGCGTGATCCCGTCACCGAGCCCCGCCGGGCCACCGTGGCCGCGGCGATGGCGTGGGCGCCAGCGGTGGGGCTGCTGCTCGGGGCCATCGCGGCGGCGGTACTCGTCGTCGCCGATCGGCCGCTCGGCGCCGGCCCGCTGACCGCAGCCGCCCTTGCGGTGGCCACGCTGGCGCTCCTCACCCGGGGACTTCACCTAGACGGCCTGGCCGACCTGGCCGACGGCCTGGGCAGCGGCAAGCCCGCACCCATGGCGCTGGACATCATGCGCCGCTCGGACATCGGGCCGTTCGGCACGGTGACGCTCGTCCTGACGTTGCTCATTCAGGTCGCGGCGCTCGCCCACGCCGAGGCAGCCGGGGACGGGCGCGGGCCCGCGGCGCTGATCGCCGCCGTGATCACCGGCAGGCTGGCGCTCACCTGGGCCTGCCGCCGGGGGGTAGCCGCGGCTCGGCGGGACGGCCTCGGCGCGCTCGTGGCCGGGACGGTCCGCCCCGCGATCCCGTTCGTGATCAGCCTGGCCGTGCTGGCCGCGGCCGCCGCGGCGGTGGCGGTCTCCGCGGTCGTCATCGGCGAGCCGCTCGGCTGGACGCTGCCGGTGGCCATCGCGGCGGGCCTGGCCGTGGCCTTCTTCCTGCAGCGGCACGCGGCACGCCGGCTGGGCGGCATCACGGGCGATGTCCTGGGCGCGCTCATTGAGGTGTCAGCGACCGTCACCCTGGTGGTCGCCGCGATGGGCCCGCGAGCATGACCTCAGGGATACTGAAGTAGCGCTAGCCATGGAGGACCCGCTGATGCCACCGACCCACGAGGTATTCAACCAGCCGCCGGTGCTGGCCGGCTACGACGTCGCCGCGGACCAGGCGATGCTCGACGCGCTGGACCGCGAGGGCGCGGGCTGGGCGCAGGACGGCATCCGGGAACTCGGCCGCCTGGCCGGGTCGGTCCAGACCGCCGAGTGGGGCCGCCAGGCCAACGAGCATCCGCCGGTGCTGCGGACCCATGACCGCTTCGGTCACCGCATCGACGAGGTGGAGTTCCACCCGGCCTGGCACGAACTGATGACCGTCGCGGTCCGGCACGGCCTGCACGCCGCGCCATGGCAAGACCCGCGGCCCGGCGCGCACGTGGCCCGCGCCGCGGGCTTTTATGTCTGGGGCACCGCCGACGCCGGGCACTGCTGCCCGATCTCGATGACCTATGCCATCGTGCCCGCGCTGCGGCACGCGCCGGAGCTGGCGGGCCGGTTCGAACCGCTCCTGGCCGCCCCGGAATACGACTTCGGCCTGCGGCCGCCCGGCAGCAAGCGGGGATTGCTGGCGGGCATGTCGATGACCGAGAAGCAGGGCGGCTCCGATGTCCGGGCCAATACCACCCGGGCCGTCCCAGTAAAGGGGGATGGGGAGGTGGGTGGGGGCAGCTACGTGCTGACCGGGCACAAGTGGTTCACCTCGGCGCCCATGGGCGACCTGTTCATGGTTCTCGCCCAGGCACCCGGTGGGCTGTCCTGCTTCCTGCTGCCCCGGGTGCTGCCGGACGGCAGCCGGAACGGCATGCGCCTGCAGCGCCTGAAGGACAAGCTCGGCAACCGGTCGAACGCGTCGGCAGAGGTCGAGTACGACGAGGCGGCCGCTTGGCTGGTCGGCGAGGAAGGCCGTGGGATCAGCACCATCATCGAGATGGTGAACATGACCCGGCTGGATTGCGTGCTCGGCACGGCGACCGGGATGCGGACCGGCGTTACGCTCGCGACGCACCATGCCGCACACCGGATGGCCTTCGGCCGGAAGCTGGCTGACCAGCCGCTGATGGCCAACGTGCTGGCGGACCTGGCGATCGAGTCGGAGGCGACGACGTTGGCGGCGCTCCGGCTGGCCGGGGCGACGGACCGTGCGGCCCGGGGCGACGAGCAGGAGGCCGCGTTCCGGCGGCTGGCGCTGGCGGCGACGAAGTACTGGGCGTGCAAGCGGGCACCGGCGCACGCCGCCGAGGCGCTCGAATGCCTGGGCGGCAATGGGTACGTGGAGGAGTCCGGGATGCCGCGCCTGTACCGCGAGGCGCCGCTGTCATCGATCTGGGAGGGTTCGGGTAACGTCGCCGCGCTTGACGCACTGCGGGCGCTGACCCGGCAGCCCGAGACGGCCGACGCCTTCTTCGCGGAACTCGACCAGGCGGCGGGAGCCGACCGCCGCCTGGATCAGGCGATCGCCCGGCTGCGCAAGGAAGTCAGCGACCCCGCGGAAGAGCGGGCCCGCTATCTGGCCGAGGCCATGGCGCTGGCTCTCCAGGGCGCCCTGCTGGTTCGCCACGGCCATCCGGCCGTGGCCGATGCGTTCGCCATGTCCCGTCTGGGTGACGACGCCGCGTGGGGGCGTGCCTACGGCACGCTTCCCTCCGGCACGGACACCGCCTCCATCGTCAGCCGCGCCACGCCCAAGATCCTGTCCTGACAACGGGTGCTTCCGTTCTGGCGAGTGCCGTCGCGAAAGCAGCCCAAAACCGGGCCGCCCGCCTCCGCAGCGGGCGGCCCTGGGTTGAGGAATTTCAAGCTCGAGGCCGCATCCGGCCCAGCGCCGGGATCCGGTGGCCCAGACCTAGCTGAGAACCCCGGCCGACAAGGTCCAGATGCAGCCCAGCGATCCGTGCCCTTCCGCGATCTTGCGACCGCTGAAGGGCACAGCGTGCCGGAAGGATCACGGCGCTGAAGCGGTGGCGGTTACGTCGACGTCGGAGTCGCCGAGCGTTCGGCGCACACGGGCCCGTGTCCGATTACCAGCCACCAAACAGAACCGTAGGCTGCCTAGTTCCCGGTCGCCGCCCGGAACCTCACCACCAATTCGGCGGGCACGCGCCCGCGGTCCTTGACCTCGATACCCTGCGCCTTTGCCCACTCCCGGACCTCGGTGGTATTGACCCCGCTGGCGGAGGCCCTGCGTCCGCCGCGGGCCGGCCGCTGTGCCGCGCCCGAGCTGCGCCGGGCGGCGTCGATGTACTTGGCCAATGACTTCCGCAGTGCCTCAGCGTGCTTTGCGTTCAGGTCGATCTCGTAGTCGGCACCATCCAGCGCAAAGCGGACGGTGCCCTCAGCCTCACTGCCATCGATGTCATCGATGAACAGGGTCTGTATCTTCTGGGCCACGTGTGCTCCGTTTCTCTCGTTGAATTGTGCACTACATTAGATGATAGCCCGCCGATAAGCACACCCCGGGTCCGAGTTCAGAATGCGTGTCGTTCACTGAACGACGCCACCGCGATCTCCGTGAGCGTAGGGGATGAGATGAAGTAACCATCGGTATGCGGGTGCATACTTCGGGGCGATAGCCGGGCAGTCCCAAGGCGAACTGCACCACTTGTACACCGGTCGACGTCATTCCTCTCATCGCCGTAACGGGTCGGCGCGTGTGACCTGAAGCGTTCGCGATCCGGACAGGAGTTCATTTATAGTGCGTTAGCCGTACATCGGGCAGGGCCCGTAGAACCTGCGGCGTCCCCACTGCGGCGGTATGATGACGAGACGTGAGCGGCTCAAACGGCGTCCAGAGCCGCACCATGTTGCCGTTGGCAGGACCTCGACGTTGCCAGTCGGGCACGGACTCGACCTAAATGCACGTGCATTTCCGTCGCATTCCCCGTGTGCTATCGCTAAATGAGAACGAGTCCTCGCTACTGGTAGTCGGATCGTCAGAACCGGACGGGCCCGCTCAGCGCTCCCGCGCCTCGACCCCGTCTATGCCCATACGGTTGCTTTCGGTCAGAGCGTTCTCGCCGAAGATATCAGGCGGTCATTACTGATATTCCGGTCCCACCCGCCTGTGAGCTACCGAGCGTTACTGTACCGCCGCATAACCGGAGAGTGCTTACCGCCCCGGCGAGGTGATTTACTCACCCTCACGCAATTGCGTCCAGGTCCTGCCGCTCCGGACGCTGGCCGGCTGTTCCGCGACGATATCCGAGCCCGGGCGGGCGTCCTCGTCTCGGACCTTGACCAGGATCCAGCGTCGCGGGCCGGTCCGCGTCAGCGCGAAACCGCCCGACAGCTTGCGGCCGTGCAGGAAAAAGAACACGTGGCCCGGTTCGTTGCGGACGAGGTCGGCGGTGCCCTCGTCCCAGATGATCACCGCACCGGTTCCGCGTCGCTGGCCGTCGTGAACACCCTCGAACTCGCCGGCCGCCAGGGAATGATCGTCGACCGGGACCGCCAGCCGCCGGACACCAGGGTCGAGCGACGGCCCCTTGGGCACCGCCCATGACCGCAGCACGTCGCCCGACTGCAGGCGGAAATCGAAGTGCAATGTCGTGGCGTCGTGCAGCTGCACGACGAAGCGCGGCGGACCTACCACACCTTCAGTATGTTCTGCAGGCGTTACTCGAGCATCCTCACCTTGCGGCAGCCTTCTGATGAGTTACTGCGTATGGCTTTTGCGGCCTGCGACACGGAATCCAGCCGATCGCTTCAGCCTGTCCTGGCTGCCGCTCCCCGTAATGTACCGCGATGCCCCCAGGTCACATCAGCCCCGCCAGCGGCAATATTCGCTTACCAGACCAGGCCCAGAGGTCACCTTTACGGGGAGGATTCGGGCTTATGGGAGGATCCGGGGACCCCCTATAGTGCACCAAATCCTCCCCGAAGCCCCGATCCTCCCCGATATCCCGCTACCGGGAGCGCTCGGCTACCGCCAGGCACGCAACTCGCCGGCTAGGGACCTGGCCGCCAGGAGCGGCGTGACGCGACCGTCCAGACCGTAAGGCACGCATCCGGTGAGGGTGGGGCAGCCCTCATCAGGATTGCGGTTCGATGTGGGTCGCCTGTGTCGGCTCGAACGGCGAGTCCATGGACGCCATGCCCGCGGCTACCGCCTCGTCGCTGCCATCGAAGTCCGGTGGGGTGTCCGGCAAACCAGGTACATCGCCTGCATAAAAGGCGGCACTTCGGCCAACTACCGACAACTCTGCGTCCGGGAAGAAAAACAGCCTCAGGCTGATCACGCCGTCCTCGTTTACGGGCAGGGAGCCAACGACGTTCCACGCCGTGCGCGTGGTGCGCCGCCGCTCGCTGTTCCAACTAAGGCCCTCCACGCCGCCCAAGACCAGGAGCCCTGTGTATGCCATCCGCAGCTGCAACGAACCGCGAAGATCAAACAGCAAGCCAACCCGCCTGTTCGCGGCGTCGAAGATCACTTCATTCAGCCGCGCCTCCTGGAGAGCGTCCTTCTCGGTGAGCGGATCCATCTCTGGACTGCCAACCAGAGCGCCCGTCACACCGCCCGTGAGCAGATCCCGCAGCCTCATCATGACCTCCAGGCCCAGTGCCAGAGCGCGTCAGACGGAGGGATCGTCCGGCCGGTGAACGGACTCACCGTCTGACCTACCTCATTGAAGTACGACACATAGCCGTGCGGATAGAGGAACTTACCCGAGGTCACCGGGTCCATCACCCGAATACCTGCCACGCGGGAATCGAGCGGTCCGCCACCGCTGCCGTCGGTGAACTGGAATCCGTTTCCGCCGCGGACTGGAATAGGCCCGGTCGCCCCGTCGGGGATGCGGACCACCTCTCCGTTCGACTTGGCCATGAAGCTGGGCCCACGAGCCGCATTTGCGTCCGGTGCCGCGTCTCGCGGGCCGCAGGACATGAGGCCGAGGGGGTCGGTCTGGACGAGCGGGTTGGGGACGTAGGCGTGCGGATTCGGGGCGGGGGCCAGGCCCAGCGGGTCCGGGGTGAGATAGCTGCCCGTCACGGGATCGTAGTAGCGCTGCTGGTTATAGTGCAGGCCGGTCTCGGGGTCGTGGTACTGGCCGGGGAACCGCAGCGGCGTGGCCGCGCCGCCGGGGCGCCACAGGGTGCCGCCCCACACGGTGTGCTGCTGGTACCCGGCGACCGTCCCGTCCGGGGTGACCAGTTCGGCGGGCATGCCTACCTGGTCGGCGACGATGGCGTAGAACCGCTCGTCGGCCACCTCCCGCCCCTGGCCGGATGAGGTGCTCTCGGACTGGGTGAGCGCAGTGAACGTGCCGGGGCGGTAGCCCCAGGTCACGCGGCGCGGGTGGCCGGGCCCCAGGGCGGATTCCTCGGCCAGGACGGCGCCGTCCCAGGTGAAGATCGCCTCCCCGGCCGGAGCCCCGGACGGGCCGAAACACTGCTTGGAGACGCGGCGGCCCAGGGGGTCGTACTGGTATCGCCAGGTGGTTCCGTCCGGCGTGGTGACGGCGGTCAGCCGGTCGTCCGCGTCCCACTGATAGGACCAGACGGCAGGCTGGCGCGAGATCCAGGTCCGCTGCCGCTGGATGACGCGGCCCTGCCTGTCATGCCGGTAACGGACGGTCCCGGCGCTGGTGACGAGCGTGCCGGCGCGCTCGCGAGGGCCTTGCAGGTCGGCGGATAGCCAGATGCTGGCCGCACCCGGCGGCGGAGCGCTCCACCGCGCCGAAGCGAGGTTGCCCGCCGGGTCGTAGCGATAGCGCTCAGCCCACCGGGGCCCGGTCACCGCGGTGATCCGCCCCTGGCCGTCCAGGGTGAACCGGCGCGAACCCACGAGAAGGTCATCGAGGCCGGCCAGGCATCCGCCGGGCCGGTAGGCATAGGCGCGGCGGGCCAGCACCGATCCTCCGGCCCGGGGCTGATCGGCCCGGGGCGCGGCGGCCAGGCCGTCCGGCGGCGTACCCGGCAGGCCGTCCGGCGGCGTACCCGGCAGGCCGTCCGGCGGCGTACCCGGCAGGCCGTCCGGCGGCGTACCCGCCAGGCCGTCCGGCGGAAGGGCCAGGCCGTCCCGCGGGTCAGTGGCCAGGACCTGGAGCTCGAGTTGGCCGGCGGCGTCCCAGTCCTGGCTGAGCGCCACGCCGCCGGGCAAGTCGCGGCGGGTTTCCCGGCCCGCCTCGTCATAGCCGAACCTGAGCACGTGCCCACCGGCCTCAAGTAGTACCGGCCGCCCCGCGCCGTCGTACTTCCACCGCTCCTGCGCGCCGCCCGGAGTGACGCGGCGCGTGCGGCGCCCGGACAGGTCGTATGAGGACAGTACGGTACGGTCGTTGCAGGTCTCGGCGGTGACGCGGCCCAGCGCGTCGCGGGTGAGCCTGACCTCGGCGTCGGGGTTGCTCGCCCGCACCAGCCGGTCCGCGGCGTCGTAGCCGAAGGCGCTGGCCACCCCGCCGGCCACCCGCCGGACCAGCCGACCGAGCTCGTCATAGGCGCAGGTGACCTCCTGGCCGGCAGCGTTGACCCGCCTGGTCAGCTGCCCGGCCGGATCGTAGGCGTACCGGGTGACGCCGCCGTTGAAGTCGGTCTCGGCCGTCAGCCGGCCCGCCGCATCGTAGTCGTACCGCCAGGTCAGCCCGGCGCGGGTGACCGCGGTCAGCCGCAGCCCGTGGTCGTAGCGGAACTCGGTCCGCGCGCCGTCCGGCCCGGTCACCGCGGTCAGCTGGTCAAACGGCCCGTACTCGTACTTGGTCTGCTCGCCGGACGGGCTGGTATACGTGACCAGGTTGCCCTCGGCGTCGTACTCGCGCCGTTCGCTGCTGCCGTCCGGGAACACCCGCGCCGCCAGCTCTCCGCCGGCCGTCCAGGTCAGCGTGGTGACCACTCCGCCGGGTGCGGTAACCGCCGTCACCCGGCCCGTCGCGTCCCGGGCGTACCGCGTGCAGCCGCCCTCGGGACCCGTCACCGCCACCCGCAGGCCCGCCGGATCACATTCCACCGTGGTGATCGCGCCGAGCGGGTCGGTGACGGAGGCCAGGTGGCCGCGCTGGTCATAGCCGTAGGACGTGACGGCCAGGTCCGGCGCGATCCGCCGCACGAGGTTGCCGCGCGCGTCGTACTCCTGCCGCCAGCTGGCTCCGTCCGGTTCCTCCAGCCTGACCAGGAGGCTCGCCCCGTCGTAGCGGGCCCGGACCTGGCTGCCGTCCGGCCGCGTGAGGCACGTGAGGTTGCCGCGCTCGTCATGGCCGTACCGGGTCAGGCGGCCCAGCGGATCGGCGCGAGCGGTCACCCGGCCGTACTCGTCGTACCAGGTGTGGGTCACGTGGCCCAGCGGATCGGTCACCGCCGTCACCCGTGATGACTCATCCAGCTGGTAGATGGTCATCGCCCCGGCCGCGTCCGTCCACCAGGTCACCCGCTCGCCGTACGCGAACCGGCCCGAGGCGGCCCCGCCGGGTCCCGTGCCCGCCACGCACCGGCCCTGCTCGTCGTAGGCGTACCGGTAGGAGATCCCGTTACGGTCCTGCCAGCCGGTCAGCCGGCCCTCCTCGTCGTAGCTCAGCCGCAGCGCCTGGCCCGAGGAGTTGACGATGCCGGTCAGGTTCCCGGCCGGGTCGTACCGGTATCCGGCCAGCGTCACCTCTCCCGCCCGGCTTGCCAGCCGCAGTTCCCCGATCCGCTCGCCGGTCATGACGGCCCGCACGCGATACCCGGCGGAATGCGTGATCCAGGCCGGCTCGCCCTGGGCCGTGTAGCCGAGACAGACCTGATGCCCGCCCCGGTCGGTCACCGAGGCCAGCGGCAGCTCACCGCCCAGTCCCTCGAACCGCCACACCAGCCCGGCCTGCGGGTCGGTGACCGTGAAGGCACCGTCGCCGACTCGCTCCAGCCGCCACCTCGGCCCGGTGACCGGCAGCCCGGTCGACGGCACGGGCCCGTCCTGTCCGGGGCGGCACAGCCAGGACAGGACCCGGCCGTCCGCGAACACGCCCACGATCCGGTCCGGGGTGATCTCCAGGCGCTGGTCGAAACTGGAGGCCCACGACGGCCCGAACCATCGTCCCGCTCGCCACGAGGACCGGTAGGCCCGGCCGATGACCAGGGGCAGGACCCCGGGCAGCGACACGTCGTCCTGGAACAGCAGCACGTCACCGGTGGCCACGTCGACCGGATCGGCAGCCTGCGGGATGTCCGCCGGTGATCGTGCCGCCACGGCCGGATCTCCGGCACCATCCCAGGACCAGCGGGCCCGGTCGAGGAGCGACGCGGGGTCGGCGCGCTCCTGGTGGGCGTCGGGGCGCTCCTGGCCGGCGTCGGCCGCTCTCGGCCGCGGCGCGAACCTGACCCAGTTGGCCAGCGGCTGGGTGTCCTCCGCCAGGTCGGAGAACCTGTCGCTCACCGGTCAGGCCAGCCTCGGCGTCCGCGGACATCCCGGCAGCGGCGCGAGCCGGCTTCCGTCCGGCACCAGCGGCCAGCAGTCACCGACCTCACTGATCGCCTGCGGAACCGGGACGTCCTCACCGTGCAACCCCGAACGGCCATGCCCCGATCCACCCGGAACCTGCCAGCCATCGGCCACCTCCAGCAGCGCTCACCCATACTTCGGATCACGGCCGTTCCATGGCGCCGGGTTCAGCGGGGATTTCTTACTTTTTCCGAACGGGCCGTGGCCCTTGCTCCGCGGAACGGGATTCCGGGCCCGGGCCGCCGCCGCAGGTAACCGGAGTAGCCGACCACCGCAATGAGCAGCACGAAGAGGCCGAGCCCGACCTGGATGCCCCGGGTGAGCCCGCGCGGGTAGATGACCTGGACCAGGTAGTGCGAGATGAACCCGCCGCGGTACGCCGCCTCCCCGCCGCGGCGGGCCAGGTAGTTCTGCAGCGGGGTGAGCGGGCAGGTGAAGCCGACGAACTCGATGAGCGCGCCGTACAACATGGCCGGCAGGTGCACCCAGACCAGACGCGGCCACCGCCAGGTGAGGAACACGCCGCCCACCACGAAGGCGATGAACAGCAGGTGGATGACGAGCACCAGGTCGGCAGCAACTCGGTACCACATCACGCTCACCATGCGGACAACACGCTCATCCAGCATAAACACGGCGGCGCCGATCGCGGGACGGTCTCGGTGCCACAATGACGCGTGCGGACCTTGAAGTGTCGCCCGGCTGCGCGAGTCCGGCCAGGTGGTGACCGACGGGCCGGTCCGCCGAGGTGGGCCCCGCGGTGAGCCGGGGGCCGATAGTTACCAATCTGTGACGAGGGACCTGTTGTCGGACCGCCGTCTCGGCGGTCTTACGGGTGGGCACGCGATTGGCGGGCCCCGATCGGTTGGCCTAACGGTTTATTGGAAGGGTTGGCAAGACATGAGCGTTACGGTTCGCCGCGCCGCGCTGCTCGCGGCCGCGGTCGCCACGGTGGCCGGCTGTGCGCCCGCGGCCGCCGCGGCCCCGGCCTCCGCCCCGGCCTGGCACATCGTCAAGCGGGTCAACTACAACGGCTCCAACGGCGTCTTCACAGCGGTCACCGCGGTCGGCCGCAGCGGCGGGTGGGCGTTCGAGGGCTACTCGAACGCGACCGCCTGGGAGCGGAACGGATCGACCTGGACGCAGGTCCCCTTCCCCAGCCATAACAACGAGATGGTCGTCGCGGCCGCCGCGAGCTCGGCCACCAATGTCTGGGCGTTTACCCAGGAGTTCGGCATATCCCGGGCACTGCGCTGGAACGGCCAGCACTGGACGGTGATGCGATCCTTCTCCCGCGCGATCGGCGGCGCAGTGGTGCTCAGCTCCTCTGACGTGTGGGTGTTCGGCACACCCGATCTGCCCGGCGTCGACCTGGGAGCGTGGCATTACAACGGCCGCACGTGGTCGCGGGTCGCGTCCGGCCACGGCCTGGAGGGCGGCAGCGGCCGGTCGGCCAGCGACATCTGGGCCTTCGACGGTTCGGACGTGGCCCACTGGAACGGGTCGGCCTGGTCCCGTACCTCGGTGGCCGCCCTGCTGCCCGCCAAGCAGCTCCTGAACGACCCGGCCCTGACCGGCATCTACGAGCAGTCCCGGCACAGTGTCTATGCCATCGCGAACGGGCGGCAACAAGACGAGGGCGGCCCGCTGGTCATCCTGCACTGGAACGGCTCGGTGTGGTCCAAGGTGACCGGGGGCAACTTCGGCTTCGGCACGCTCCAGCAGCTCGCCTCCGACGGCCACGGCGGGCTGTGGCTGCCGATGCCCGGGGCCGGCGGCCAGAAGTCGTACCTGCTGCACTACTCCAACGGGCACCTGACGCAGGCCGCGCTGCCGGGGGGCCCCAACAAGATCACCGTCGGCACGGTGGCGCTCATCCCCGGCACCACCGAACTGCTGGGCGGCGGCAACACCCACGCCGCCGCCGATCAGGGAACCGACGTGGTGGGCGTCGTGCTGGAGTACGGGACCTGACGAACCACGGCCCGTTCGGCTCAAATAATCCAAGGTGCGGCTAGATCGCTACTTACGGTGATCGACCGGCCCAACGGTCGCCGGTTTGCTTGCAGGCTGTAGCGGAGCTAGCGTGCCAGGCATGGCAGCGGACGGGCGGCGGCACATCATGGCGATCGGCGGTGGCATGCTTGCGCCGGAGGGCCAGGTGCCCGTGCACCTGGCCAACGCGCTCCGGCTGACCGGCAAGCGCGAGCCCCGGCTGTGCGTGCTGAACACGGCGGGCGGCGACGACCCGCGGTGGACGCTGGCCATGTACGACCGCCTGGCCAGGCAACCGGTCCGGGTCAGCCACCTGGCCCTGTTCCCGATGCCGAACGTCCGTGACCCCGAGGACCTGCTGCTGTCGGTGGACCTGATCTTCGTCGGCGGCGGCAGCGTGGCGAACATGCTGGCCGTGTGGCGGGTGCACGGGCTCGACGTGATCCTGCGCAAGGCGTGGCAGGCAGGCATCGTGCTGGCCGGGTCCAGCGCCGGAGGAATCTGCTGGTTCGAGGGGGGAACCACGGATTCGTTCGGGCGGGAGCTGCGGGCCTTCACCGACGGGCTCGGGATCCTGCCGGGCAGCTTCTGCCCGCACTACGACTCCGAGCCGAACCGGCGGCCACTGTACCACCGGCTGATCACGGACGGCACGCTGCGGGACGGGATCGCCTGCGACAACGGGGCGGCGGCGCACTTCACCGACGACACGCTGACTGAGCTCATCGCCGACCGGCCCGCGGCGGCCGCCTACCGTGTCACCGCCTCACCTGGCTCAGGCGTCACGGAGACCCCGCTCGCCACCCGGTACCTAGGCTGAACGGACGCGGGCCGGGCGCTTCTCCACCCTGGACCGGACTGCGCGGCATCCTGCGGGCCTCGTTCGGCTTCGACGTGGTGGGCGAGTGCGCGCACGGCGGCGAGGTCCCCGCCGCCGTGACGCGCGACTAACCGGCGGGCCCCGGAGCGCAAGCTCCGCCGACATACACCACATATTTACAGGGGCCTCATCTGCACACGGCCGCACCAGCACTATATTTCCGCTATGCCATCGCGGAAGATACGCCAGGACCGCCCGCTCGTCGAGCAGCACGAAGAATGGACTGCGCACCTGCGCCGCCAGGCCGTCAGCCGCCGGACCGTCGTCCGCGGCGCGGTCGGGGCCGCCGCGGGCAGCCTGCTCCTGGGCAGCGGCCGGTGGGCCGACGCCGCCGTCGCGGCCACGCTGGCCGGCACGGGGACGATCGCCGGGGGCTTCGTGGTGAACGGGCGGCATCTCTCGTTCGGCGAGGACCCGGCCACCGAGATGCGGGTCGGCGGGCAACTGTTCAACGTCAGCCAGTACAACGCCGTCCCGCCGCGCTCGGTCCGGGTGTTCCTCGACTACGGCCAGGACCGCTCCTACGGGGCGGTGGCCGAGGCGGAGATCCGCGAGCTGATCACGCACGTCCCAGTCTGGGACGGCAAGCCCGGGGACCTGCGGGCCTCACGGACGCTGAACGCGGATCAATTCTTCGTGCATGCCCGGCTGACTGGCCTGAGCCCGGGCACCCAGTACCATTACCGGTTCCGCTATACCCACGGGCGTGAGGTCGGCGTCACCCCGGACGGCACCTTCATCACGGCGCCCCGCGACACGCTGGAGCCGTTCACCTTCACCGCGTTCGCCGACGAGGGCATCCCGGGCCCGTCGCTCGACCAGGATCCCTCGCTGCTGCCCGAGTCGGACTGGGGCATGTGGAACAACGGCTCCTACGACTCCGACGACCCAGATCGCCCCACGCGGACCGGGGTCAACACCACGTCGGCGGTGATCTTGCAGATCACCAAGGTGCGGAACCTGACCAACAGAACCCCGGCGCGGTTCAACCTGCTCGCCGGGGACCTGTGCTACGCCCAGGCCCAGGGTGACATCCAGCCCATCATCAACCCCGACGGCCCCAACGGAAGACAGCCGTCTTCGCACAACACGCCGCGGCCGCCTGCCCACAGCGGCGGCTGGGACTACTACGACCCGTGGATCTGGTCGAGCTGGTTCCCGATGATCGAGCCGAGCGCGTCCGAGATCCCGTGGATGTTCGCCTCCGGCAACCACGAGCCCGAGCTGTTCTCCTCACACGTCGCCGCCGACCACGTGACGGTCGAGAACTACGAGCCCATCGGCTACGGGGGACTGGTCAAGCGGCTGGACCTGCCCCAGAACGGCCCGTCCGCCTGCCCGTCGGTGTACAGCTTCTCCTACGGCAACGTCGGCATCGTCAGCCTGGACGCGAACGACCTGAGCTGGGAGATCCAGGGCCTGCTGAACTACAGCAAGGGCGCGCAGCTCCGCTGGCTCGAGGGGTTGCTGTCGGCCTGGCGGACCGGCGCGAGCATCGACTTCATCGTGGCCTTCTTCCACGAGTGTGCCTTCTCGACCAGCAACGGCCACAGCTCCGACGGCGGCGTGCGGGCGGCGCTGGGCGGGCTGTTCGCCGAGTTCGGAGTTGACCTGGCGGTGCAGGGGCACAACCACGTCTACGAGCGGACGAACCCGCTCCTCTACGACCCCCTGGCCTTCACCGCCAAGTCGAGCGTGCAGGCGGTGTCCGTCTCGCCCGAGGAGCCGGCCGAGGTCTGGCCGGCCCGCGACGGCACCACCTACGTGACCGTCGGCACCGCCGGGACGCCCCGCTACGGCTGGACCGGCGCACACCAGAGCGACCGGAACTTCGCGGCCGGTCGCGGCAGCGGCACCACCGTGGTGGGCGACGCCAAGACTGCGACCAGCCCGTATTCCACCCAGGTGGACTTCAGCCGGCAGTTCGAGACGGTGGACTGGTCGCAGGCCCGGTACGCCGACTACGGTTTCATCGCGCTCGACGTCACGCCGGCCAGCATCGGGCAGAAGACCACGATGGTGCTGCGGTTCATCAACCAGCAGGGCCGCGAGCTCGACCGGGTGGTCTTCAACCGCACCGCGGGCGTCTCGCGTTAGCGCTTGCGGGCCGTCGCGCGGTGCAGGGACCAGGCCAGGGCGGCGAAGGCGGCGATCGGGAGCAGCCACCAGGCGTTGACGCCGGCGGTGTGCGTGAGCAGCGCGGTCAGGGCCAGCGCGGCCACCACGATGGCGGCGACGTGCCAGTCGTCGCCGATCACGAAGTCATACCAGAACGCCCCGAACGACTTCAGCGCCCGGATCATCGGCCCGTCACCCCTTCCGTTTCCGACCAGGACGCCTGCGGCTGCGACCGGCCGGCGACCTCGGTGAGCCGGTGGGCACGCCGGAGCCAGGCGGCGTAGCCGAGCGAGACCATGGCCACCACCGGGACGATCACCAGCAGCGCGGCGTCACTGCCCGGCCACCTCACCCCGGCTCCCTCGCCACCCCAGAACGTACCGAATGAGGTCAGCATGATCCCGACCGCGAACTTCATCGCGTTCTCCGGCACCTTGGCCAGCGGGGCCCGGACCGCGATCCCGGTCACCGTGACCACGGCCACGGCGATCGCCGCCCCCACCACCGCGGCGCCGAGGTTGCGCTGGTTGTCCCCGAACGTGATCACGATGAACACGACTTCGAGCCCCTCCAGCAGGACGCCCTTGAACGAGAGGGTGAAGGCGTACCAGTCGCTGACCCAGTGCTTCCTGACCTCGGGCGCGGCCTTCGCCGCGGCGACCTCCCGCAAGTAGGCACTTGCCTCGTCATGCAGCGCCTTGTACCCGGCCGCGCGCAAGATGGCCTTACGCAGCCACTGCAGCCCGAAGATGGCCAGCAGGGCCCCGACCACCAGCCGCAGCGCGGTCAGCGGCAGCAGGGTGATGGTCGGCCCGAGCACGCCCACAACGGCGGCCAGCACGAGCAGGGCCGCCGCCATCCCCTGGAAGGTGGACCGCCACTGCCGGGTCAATCCCGCCGCGAGCACGATCGTGAGCGCCTCGATGGCCTCCACCGCGCAGGCGACGAATACGGTCAGTACGAGGGGTAGCGCTGCGGTCACCGAGTCTCCTTTAGCACGGGGCCTCCACTAGACGAGTGACAATGGTCGGGTGACCGACAAGACGGCCGAGAAACCTTCGGATAAACCTGACAGCACGGGCTGGCTGGTGCTGATCTACCGTGTCCCGCCCGAGCCAACCAGGCTGCGCTCTACGGTATGGCGGCGCATCAAGAGCTTGGGCGCCATCTATCTGCAGAACTCGGCCGCCGCGCTGCCGGCCAGCACCGCCGCCGAACGTGCCCTGCGCAAGCTGCGCCGGGAGATCCTCGACATGTCCGGCACGGCGATCCTGCTGTCGTGTGACGTGCTGGCCGGCGAGTCCGACGTGCGCAGCGCGTTCCAGGCGGCCCGCAACGACGAGTACGAGGAGATCGTCGACCGCTGCGAGGACTTCCTGCACCAGGTGCAGAAGGAGTACGCGGACAACCACTTCACCTACGCCGAACTCGAGGAGAACGAGGTCGATCTGGTCAAGCTGCGCAACTGGTTCGCCAAGGTGCGCGAGCGCGATGCCTTCGATGCGGATGGGCGGCAGGCGGCGGAGAAGGCGCTGGAAGCGTGCGACCAGTCGCTGGAAGCCTACGCCGCCCGGGTGTACGCCGAGGAAGTCGAGAGCCGCTGACCACCGGCCGCGTACCGCGCGCACAGCAGGCTCCCTACCCGTCATTCGCCGACTGCAACCACTGTTAGCTTATATCGCTAACTTCAGTTAATGGGACCTGCGCTGGGTGGTTAGCTTCTCACCAGGAGGAACACCGTCAGGCCCATCACGTAATGCCGATTACTGAGCCGGTAGTTGGACCGCAGGAGCGCGGCCTGGGCGGACGTCACGTCGTCATAGGGGCTCCGGGTGTCGCCGCTGACCACGACCCAGACCCGGGGATCGCGGCCCAGGCACGCGGCGGGATCCTGGCAGAAGACCGGGTACAGATGCTGGAGTTGGACGGCCTCGCCGACCAGGAACAGCTGGCGCGGCACGGGGACGCCGTGCCGGAGATCCTCTTCCAGGTAATACTGGACGCCCGGCCCGATCATCAGGAATCCCACGCCGCCCGCCGGGTAGACGATGCCGTCACCGGCCCTCGCTTCCGGCGCGATGACCGCCGCCGCGCCCGCGTAGTCGGGGTAGGTAACGCCGGTGCCGACCGGGTAGTACGCCCAGTTGTGCGCCCCCGGCGACCGGATCACCTGCTGGTCGCCCGCGCCGAAGACAGCGACGGCGACTACGACGGCCGCGGCGGCCCGCACGTCGATCCGGGCCAGCCCGATCCCGGCCAGCATCGCCCACGCTCCCACGGTCACCAGCAAGTACCGGGGAAAGAAGAATGAGTGCGGGCCCTGCGACACCAGCCACACCGCGGCCACCGGCACGACCGCGAAGGCCGTCGCGAAAGCGGCGGGCCGCCGGTCCACCGCCCAGGCCAGGATGGCGAGCAGGATGAACGCCGTGGCCACGGAGGTCGAGTAGAACAGGTTCCTGGCGAAGAAGGAGAATACGGACAGGTCGAGGCCGGGCCGCAGGATCCACCCGACCAGATCGCCCTCCTCATGCAAGCTGATGACGGCGAGCGGCAGCCAGGCCGCGAGCCCGGCCAGCGCGGCCGGCACGAACCAGAACAGGCGGTTATCCCGGTCCCGCCACCAGCGCATGGCCACCCCGGCGGCGTGACCAGTGACCACTGCCAGCGCCACGGGGTCGAGGTAGCCGAGCACCGCCAGGCACGCGCCGTACGCCACCCACCGGCGCACGGCCGGCTGGTCCAGGGCGCGCAGCAACAGCAGCGTGGCCAGCGTCGCGAGCAGCACTTCCAGGGCGTATGACCTGATCTCCTGGGCGAACCGGGACACGCTCGGCACCAGCGCGAATACCAGGCCGGCCAGCAGCCCGGCCCGGGTGCCGGCCAGCCTGCGGCCGGCCAGCGTCACGCAGGCCGCCGCCCCCGCCATGGCCAGCACGGACAACGCGCGCATCGCGTCGACCGAGTCGCCGAACGCCGCAATCCAGTAATGCAACAGCAGGTAATAGGTCAGATGATTGACGTCCACGCGTCGCGCAGTCGTGACCAGGTCCGGTACCGGCCGGGTCGCGAACAACCAACTCGCCAGCTCGTCCCGCCACAGTTCGGCGTGGCTGAGCTGATAGCAGCCGAGGATCGCGGTCAGCAGCACCGGCCACAGCCACGGCACGCGCATGGCCCACTCGGCCAAGGCGCCGAACGGCGTTCCCGGTGTCCGGGCGTCGTCTCCGCTCGCGTCGGGCGCCGCGGCGCCGGCGTGCTCCCCCATGTCTCGGGTGACGGTCATCAGGCACACGCCGGCCTTTTCGCCGGATTCCGCTCGCGCATCCGCGCCTTCCACCCCTCGCGTCGTTACCCCAGGTAAATACGATCGGATGCGATGTCACGCCGCACTGCGCTCCGGCCCGGATCGTATTCCGTTATGACAAGCGGCCGACCTCGCTTCCCCGTCCGACTGACAAACGACCTGGTTCGCGCGGGAGTTCCTCCCCGTCGGGCGATACATATCCGATTCGCGCCGGACCCGTGGAGGAGAAGGGAATCGCGGAAAGACGATGAGCCTGGAGTAGCCAGCGGAATCAGTGTGCAATCGGAGAATCTGTGGAATCTGCCGGAAGAAAGTAAATCCGAGTCGGAAGCCGCGCCCCTGTTGCCTGTGCGGCGTGGTACCTGGATGATCGCTGCCGGGAAGCCGGTCAGGCCCGCCGTACCAGCAGGAACACGGTCAGGCTTGGTACGTGCCGGATCTCGCCGACCCGGTAATGCGGTTGTAGCAGGGCGGCCTGGGCGGACGTGACGGCGGCGTACGGGCTTCGGTCGTAACCGCTCGCGACGACCCAGATCCGCGGTTCAGCGCCCAGGCAGGCAGTCGGCTGCTGGCACGGGACGGGGTACAGCCGACCCGCCTGCGCGCCGGTCGCGGCGATGAACAACTGGCGCGGGAGCGGGGTGCCGGGCCTTAGATCCTGGGCCAGGTAGTACTGCAGGCCATAGCCGATCATCAGCCAGCGGTCCTCGTCTTTCTGGCTCTGGAAGACGATGCCATCGCCTGGCCGCGCCGAACGGGCGACGACCTGTGCCGCCTGCGAGTAGCCCAGATACGAACCGCCCTCTCCGACCGGGTAGGTGGTCCAGTTGTGCGCGCCCGGCGCCCGGATCACCTGCTGGTCACCAGCGCCGAGGACAGCGATGACGGCCAGGCCGGCCACGGCGATCTTCAGGTCGAGCCTGCTCAGCGCGATCCCGGCCAGGATGGCCCAGGCGCCGACGGTGAGCAGCAGGTACCGGGGGAAGAAGTACGAGTATGGCCCCTGGGAGGCCAGCCATACCGCGGCTACCGGCAGGACGGCGACGGCCGTCACGAACGCGGCCTGCTGCCGGGCGACCGCCCAGGCCAGGAGGGCCAGGACGATGAGCGCGGCCGCGACCGAGGTGGAGTAGAACAGGTTCCGCCCGAAGAAAGAGAATGCGGCCAGGTCGAGCCCCGGCCTGGGGATCCATTTCACCTGGTCGGCGGCCTGGGCGGAACCGAGGACAGCCAGCGGGAGGCAGGCGGCCAGGGCTGCCGCCGCGGCGCCCGCGAACCAGAGCTGGCGGTTGTCCCGGTCCTGCCGCCAGCGCAGCGCCACCCCCGCGGCGTGGCCCGCGACCACCGACAGGGCGACCAGGTCGACGTAGCCGAGCAGCGCCAGGCATACCGCGTAGGCCAGCCACCGCCGCGCCGACGGCCGGTCCAGGGCGCGCAGCAGCAGCAGCGTGGCCAGTGTGGCGATCAGCACCTCGAGGGAGTAGAACCGGACCTCCTGGGCGAACCGGGACACGCTCGGCACCAGCGCGAACACCAGCCCGGAGAACAGGCCGGCCCGGTGCCCGGCCAGAGCCGCGGCCGACCGCGGTGACGCACGCGGCCGCGGCCGCCATGGCGAGCACCGACAGGCTGCGCATGGCGTCGACGGAATCCCCGAAGGCCGTGATCCAGACGTGCAGCAGCAGATAGTAGGCCAGCTGGGTGGCCCCGGTGTGGCGTGCGGTGGCGATCAGGCTCGACAGCGGCCGGGTCCCGAACGACCAGCTGGCCAGTTCGTCCCGCCACAGCTCGGGCCGGCCGACCTGGTAGAAGCCGAGGGCCAGGGTCAGCAGCGCCGGCCAGCACCACGGCACCCGGGCGGCCCGGCGGGTTTTAGGGTTCAGGTCTTCGACCGTGGCCGCGGTGTCCCGGCCCACCTCGGGCAGCACGGGAGCCGGACGTTCCCGCAGGTATCCGGCTACGGTCATGGCGATCATCCACTCGGCTCAGCGACCCTTATGTGCCTGGCCAGCCTAAAGTGGGGTTCGCCGCGCTCCGGCCGGAAAACGGCCTATGTCACAGACACGTCACATCTGCGGTCAGCCGCGCCTGACGTACAGTCCGCCGCGCGGGACGTTTCCCGCACCGGGGAAGGAACTGGCCAGGCCGATGAGCCGGAAGTGACTGACGAAGTAGGCGAGCAGCCCGGGCGTCCAGGCGATCCGCGCGCCGGTGTAGCCGTTGTTGCCGATCAGCCAGACGTACTCGGCCTGCTGGAACGCCAGCTGCCAGACCCGGGTGTCGGCCTGGAGAACCCCGGGGCCGGCCACGAAATCCTTGCCGTGCGTGGTGGCGATCAGCGTGCCTACGGTGTCGACCAGGGCCGGGCAGCCTGGTGAGCTGGTGCTGAACCGGTCGATCACGATCGTCACCGAGGCCGTGTCGGTCAGGACGCAGGCGCCGGGCGGGATGAGGGCGCTCGCCTGACTCAGGTTCCTGGCTGGGTACAGCGTGGTCACGGTGTAGCCGTCGGCGGCCCCCATGGCGGCGATCGCGAGCGCCGTGAACACCGCGGCCACGCGGACCAGCCGGATGCGGCGGGATGTCTTCCTTGGCTTCCCGGGCTTTTCGCGCCGGGGCTTGCCGGGAGCGAAGAGCCGGGCGGCGGACAGCGCCAGCAGGACGACGAGGAAGGGCCCGGCGAAGGCGGCGTAGTGCACGTACCATTCCGACGGGGAGAACAGCATCCCGGTCACCACGATGGTGCTGACCAGCGCGAACCAGTCCAGCGGGGTCGCCCGGACGCCGACCCGCCTGGCCCGCAGCCAGGCGATGACCACGAACAGCAGCAGGACGGCGGCCGCCGTGACGCCCTGCCAGATGCGCGGGTTAACGCCCACGCTCGACAGCCCGATGGTGCCGGTGATGTCGGCCACCCGGGGGTTCGCCCCGACCCGCCCGTGCGTCGCCTGGACCAGCTCCGAGAAGAATACGGTCCGCCCGAAGCCGCTCGGGGCCAGGGCCAGGAAGGGCAGGCACGGCACCGCGATCCCGGCCGCGAACCCGCCCGCGAAAGCCAGGCGGCCACGTCGCGCGCACAGGCACAGCACCCACGCCACCAGGGCCGGGATCGCGGCCCAGATCTTGACCGCGGCGGCGAAGCCGAAGCAGACGCCGGCCCAGAACGGCCGGCGGTTGCCGCGGACCCCGCGAACCCGGCGACCCGCGAGCTGGTCGCCGTCGAACAGGAGCACCGCTCCCAGCAGGCAGAACAGGTTCAGCCACGGCTCGAGGAACAGCGACTGCGATGCGTTCAGCGCGGCCGGGTAGATCGGCGTAGCCGCCGCTGGCCACGCCCGCGGCCAGCGGGCCCCGGTGCCGGACGAGCAGCCCGGCCAGGACCACGTTCGCCGTATCGGCGCCGACGGTCAGGATCCGGGCGGTCGCGAGAGCCGACATGCTGCCGAACGCCTTGCCCACGAGCGCGGCGGGAACCATCAGCAGCATCGAGCCCGGCGGCTGGACCATCGCGAAGTCCCGGTACGGGATCACCCCGCTGACCAGGCGCAGCGCGTTGCCGATGTATACCCCGTCGTCGTACTGGGTGAACCCGGTCAGGTAACCCGGCCGGGTCAGCTGGAAGATCCGCAGGCCGAGGCCGAGCAGGGCGGCCACCGTGATGACCACGCCGGGGCGCAGCGGCCACGCCGGGGCCGCGGCCGGGCGCGCGGGGACCGTGCGGGTACCGGCTGTCCCGGTAGCAGGCGGCATTCCCACGCCTAACCCGCCTTTCCGCCCTTCTTCCCTGCCTTCTCAGGGTCTGCGCACGTGCCACCTTACCGGCGAACCGGATGCATGTTCCCGTCCGCCCGCGCAGCCGGCTGTTTGCTGATGGTAGTGGGTCACGGTCAACGGGAGGACTGGAACACCTGCGCATGCCCTACGATCAGCAAGATGACGGTCACACTGCTTACCAGCCAGTCAATACCGGCGGCGACCGACGCGGACGCCCTCGTGGTCGGAGTGTTCCAGGGCCCGGACGGCCCTGTCCCCGCCCCCCATATCGATGACATCGACCTCATGGCCGCCCTGACCGCGCTCGGCGCGGCCGGCAAGCCCGAGGAAGTCACCAAGATCCCCACCGGCGGGCGGCTGACGACCCCGATCATCGTGGCCGTGGGCCTGGGTCCCGACCCCGGCACCGACCCGCAGACCCAGGACCAGGCGGGGCGCCAGGCTTATCTGGAACGGCTGCGGCGCGCGGCCGGGACCGCCGTCCGCGAGCTCACGTCGGGCCGGGCGCGGCGGATCGCCGTCGCCCTTCCGGCCGGGGAGCCGGACGAGGCCGAGGCGGTGGCGCTCGGCGCGCTGCTCGGCGGCTACGCGTTCCGCAGGTACCGGACGACCGGCACCGTGGCCGGTGACTCCGAGCTGATCGTGTACACCGCCCATGACGCCGCCGCCGAGCGGGCCAGGGTCCTGGCCGAGGCGATGACGCTGGTCCGTGACCTGGTCAACACCGCGCCCGCAGACATGGTGCCTGCGGACCTGGCCGCCGTCGCCGAGCAGACGGCCAGCGCAAGCGGCCTGGGCGTTCAGGTCCTGGATGAGAACGAGCTGGCCAAGGAGGAGTACGGCGGGATCCTGGCGGTGGGCATGGGCTCGGCCCATCCGCCGCGGCTGGTCCGGCTCGAGTACACCCACCCGGAGGCGACCAGCACCGTGGTCTTCGCGGGCAAGGGGATCACGTTCGACTCCGGCGGCCTGTCCTTGAAGCCGCCCAAGGCCATGGAGACCATGAAGGCCGACATGAGCGGCGCCGCGGCGGTGCTGGGCGCGCTCCAGGCCATCGCCGCGCTCGGCCCGGCGGTGAACGTGGTCGGCTACATGCCGCTGGCCGAGAACATGCCCGGGGGCGGAGCCCAGCGGCCGTCCGACGTCATCACCATCTACGGCGGCAAGACCGTCGAGGTCCTGAACACCGACGCCGAGGGGCGGCTGGTGCTGGCCGACGCGCTGGCCCGCTCCGGAGCCGACGCACCCGCCCTGCTCATCGACGTGGCCACCTTGACCGGAGCGGCGACGGTGGCGCTCGGCAACCGGACGGCCGGGGTTATGGCCAGCGACGATGCGCTGGCCGCGCAGGTCGCCGACTCGGCCCGGCGGGCCGGCGAGGCGATGTGGCCGATGCCGCTGCCCGAGGATCTGCGCAAGGGACTCGAATCGAACGTCGCGGACATCGCCAACGTGGCCGCGGACCGCAGCGGCGGCATGCTGGTCGCCGGGCTGTTCCTGCGTGAGTTCGTGCCGGACGGCGTCCGCTGGGCGCATCTGGACATCGCCGGGCCGGCCTTCAATGACGGCGGCGCTTACGGGTACACCCCCAAGGGCGGCACCGGGGCGGCCGTCAGGACGCTGGTGCAGGTCGCGCTGGACGTGGCGGACGGCAGGCTGGCCTGATTCGGCGACGGCCCGCCGATGAGCAAGTGAAATGATGGGGCCGGGAGTGTTATTCAGAACCGGCTGGAGAGCATGGGCCCATCGGGCCCGTGCGAGCGGCCGGTGCACGTAAGGTACGGCGAGCACCGCAGCATTAATCTGAATAACACGAGATTTTGAATAAGAGCGCTGGGTAAGCCGATTAAGGAGGCTCGAGCGGTGGCAGAGGGCATCAGCAGCTACGACATCGTCGTGCTCGGTGGCGGCAGCGGCGGGTACGCCTGCGCGCTGCGCGCGGCCGAGCTCGGCAAGCGCGTGGCGCTGATCGAAAAGGACAAGGTCGGCGGGACCTGCCTGCATCGCGGCTGCATCCCGACCAAGGCTCTGCTGCACGCGGCCGAGATCGCGGACCAGGCCAGGGACAGCGCCAAGTTCGGCGTCAAGACCGCGTTCGAGGGCATCGACGTGCCGGGCGTGCAGCGGTACAAGACTTCCGTGGTCGACCGGCTGTGGCGGGGCCTGCAGTCCACCATCGCGAGCCGGAAGATCGACACCATCGAGGGCTCGGGCCGGCTCGAGTCGCCGACCTCGGTCAGGGTGGGCGACGCCGTCTACGAAGCCGAGCACGTGGTGCTCGCCACCGGATCCGTACCGCGTAGCCTGCCCGGGCTGGAGATCGACGGCACCCGCGTGATCACCTCGGACGACGCCCTGGAGCTGGACCGGGTGCCCGATTCGGTGGTCATCCTGGGCGGTGGCGTGATCGGGGTCGAGTTCGCCAGCGTCTGGCGGTCGTTCGGCGCCGAAGTGACGATCGTGGAGATGCTTCCCCAGCTGCTGCCGCTGGAAGACGAGACGAGCGCGCAGGTGCTGCAGCGGGCGTTCCGCCGCCGCGGCATCCGCTTCGAGCTCAACGCCGTATTCGAGTCGGTCAAGCACACCGATACCGGCGTCACGGTCACGCTGGAGGGCGGCAAGACGCTCGACGCCGACCTGCTCCTCGTCGCGGTCGGCCGTGGCCCGGTCTCTGACGGCCTCGGCTACGCGGAGGCGGGCGTGGCGCTCGAGCGGGGATTCGTCAAGGTGGATCCGCTCTGCCAGACCAACGTCCCCACGGTGTCCGCGGTCGGTGACCTCATCAACACCCCGCAGCTGGCGCACGTCGGCTTCGCCGAGGGGATCATGGTCGCCGAGCGCGTGAGCGGACTCGACGTCACCCCGATCGACTACGACGGCGTGCCCCGGATCACCTACAGCGACCCCGAGGTCGCATCGGTGGGCCTGACCTCGGCTCAGGTCGCGGAGCGCCGGCTCGAGGTCGTCGAGGTCAACTACCCGCTGGGCGCCAACGGCAGGAGTGTCATCCTGCAGACCCAGGGCGCGGCGAAGGTCATCGCCGAGGCCGACCCGGGCGGATCCGGGCCGGGACGCGTGCTCGGCATCCACCTCGTCGGCAGCCGGGTGGGCGAGCTCATCGCCGAGGGCCAGCTGATCTACAACTGGGACGCCGAGCCCTCCGATGTCGCCAAGCTCATTCACCCGCACCCCACCCAGTCCGAGATCATCGGCGAAGCGCACCTCGCGCTGGCCGGCAAGCCCCTGCACTTCCACGCCTAAAAGGAGTTCACGAGAATGTCGGTCTCGGTATCCATGCCGCAGCTCGGTGAGAGCGTCACCGAGGGCACCGTCACGCGCTGGCTGAAGAAGGAAGGCGAGCGCGTGGAGGTGGATGAGCCGCTCCTCGAGGTGTCGACGGACAAGGTGGACACCGAGATCCCCTCGCCCGCGTCCGGGATCCTGCGCTCCATCGCGGTCGACGAGGACGAGACGGTCGCGGTAGGCGCCCAGCTGGCCGTCATCGAGGACAGCGAGACCAGCGACTCCGCGCCGGCGCAGGACCAGCCCGCCCGCCCAGGACACCGCGCCGCCGCAGGAGGCCGCCGCATCGGCGCCGGCTGGCGCCGCGCCGGAACCGGCTCTCGCCAGCGCAGACGGCTGGAGCGCGCCCAGCTACGCCGCGCCCGCCCCGCCCGCGCCGACCCCGGGCTATGCCCCGCCGCCGTCCTACGGGCAGCCCGCCACGCCGACTCCCCCGCCCCAGTCGCAGCCCTACGCTACGCCAGCTCCGTCCTCCCCCTACGCACAGCCGACCACGCAGGTACCGTCCGCGCCGGCGTACCCGGCCGCCGCGGCGGCCGCCTGCCGAGGCTGAGACGGCCGCCGGAGCCGACCAGCCCGCGACCGACGAGGAGTACCCGCCGCCGACGCCGCTGCCAGGAGCGGGCGAGGCGCCGTACGTCACTCCCCTGGTCCGCAAGCTCGCTGCCGAGCACGCCGTGGACCTGGAAACCGTCACCGGGACCGGCGTCGGCGGGCGGATCCGCAAACAGGATGTCATCGAGGCGGCCCGCATGCAGCGCGGGTCGCAGGCTCAAGCACCTCAGGCGCCGCCGGATGCGCCGGCGGCTGTCGTGCCCCAGCAGGCTCAGCGCGTCCGGATGGACGCCGGCGTCGGGCGCCCAGCCGCCCGCTGCGCCGGCGGCCGGACGCCCGGCCGTGGTGCCGTCCTCGCTGCGCGGCACGACCCAGCGGATGTCCAGGCCCCGCCAGGTGATCGCGCAGCGGATGGTCGAGTCGCTGCGGGTTTCGGCGCAGCTCACCACCGTGGTTGAGGCCGACGTGACGGCCATCGCTCGGCTCCGTGACCGGGCGAAGGCGGACTTCGAGGCCCGGGAAGGCGTCAAGCTGACCTTCCTCCCGTTCTTCGCGCTCGCCGCCGTCGAGGCCCTGAAGATGCACCCGAAGCTCAACGCGGTGATCGACGGGGACCAGGTCACCTACAACGACGCCGAGCACCTCGGGGTGGCGGTGGACACCGAGCGCGGCCTCATGGTGCCCGTCATCCACAACGCCGGTGATCTCAACATCGGCGGGCTCGCCCGCAAGATCGGCGACCTGGCCCAGCGCACGCGGTCGGGGCAGGTCGGCCCGGACGAACTGGCCGGCGGCACGTTCACGCTGACCAACACCGGCAGCCGCGGCGCGCTGTTCGATACGCCCATCATCAACCAGCCGCAGGTCGCCATCCTCGGCACGGGCACCGTGGTCCGGCGTCCGGTCGTGGTGGAAGATCCCGCTCTCGGCGAGGTGATCGCGGTTCGTTCGATGGTCTATCTCGCGCTGACCTACGACCATCGGCTGGTCGACGGCGCCGACGCGGCCCGGTTCCTGACCACGGTCAAGAACCGGCTGGAAGAAGGCGCCTTCGAGACCGAGCTCGGGCTGTAACCGGCCTGGATGAAGGTCGCCGTAACCGGCTCGTCCGGCTTGATCGGGACCGCGCTGGTGGCGAGCCTCCGCTCGGACGGACACCAGGTCATCAGGCTGGTCAGGCGGCCGCCGAGGTCGGGCGACGAGATGCGCCTGGGATCCGCGTGCGGCCGACGGGGGGCTGGCCTCCTCCGCGGGCGCGCTCGACGGCATCGACGCCTGCGTGCACCTGGCCGGCGCCGGGGTGGCCAGCCGCCGCTGGACGAGCCGGTACAAGGCGGAGATCCGCGCCAGCCGCGTGCTCGGCACCCGCGCGCTGGCTGGTGCCCTGGCCAGGCTCGGCTCGCCGCCCGCGACGCTCGTGGCGGCCTCGGCCATCGGCTGGTACGGCGACACCGGCGGCCGTGACGTGGACGAATCCGCTCCGGCCGGGAAGACCTTCCTCGCCCGGCTGGTCCAGGACTGGGAGGCAGCCGCGGACCCGGCCGCCGAGGCGGGCATCCGCGTGGTGCACCCGCGCAGCGGCCTGGTCCTCACCCGGGCCGGTGGCCTGCTGGCCCGGCTGCTCCCCCTGGCCCGGTTGGGCCTGTGTCCCCGGTTCGCGTCCGGCACCCAGGCCATGAGCTGGATCTCGCTGCCCGACGAGATCGGCGCGATCCGGCTCCTGCTGGACCGCAGCGGACATCAGCGGCCCGGTCAACCTCACCGCCCCGGATCCGGTCACCAACTCCGCCTTCACCGCCGCCCTCAACGCCGCCGCGGGCCGCCGGGACCTGCCCTGGCTGCGGGTACCCGGCCCGTTCCTCCGCCTCGGTCTGGGCGAGGCCTCCGTGGAGCTCCTGAGCAGCACCCGCGTGCTCCCCAAGCGCCTGGCCGCCGCGGGCTACCAGTTCCGCTACCCCGCCCTGCCCGAGGCCCTGGCCGCGGAACTCGCCGCCCGCTGATCCCGGGCTCGTTTGTTCATCGCACTATCTATCGGGGCACATCCATCCGTGGGCTCACTGGCCGACCGACTGGCCCGGAAGGATGGCGATGAAACGCGGGCGCGGACTGATCATGGCTGTCACGGCGGTTCTGCTCGGATGGACGCCGGTCCCGTTCCTGGCCTCGCCGGCCAGCGCCGCGGTTTCCGCGGTCAGCTGCAAGTCCTCGTCCCATCCCGCGCTCGCGGCCCGGCTCGACCGCGATATCGACCGGGCCCTGCGCGGCCGGGTCTCCGCCGTCGCGGTAGGGGTCGATGATCCCGGCCAGGGACTGCAGTGCTGGCTGCACAGCACAGCCCACTTCGACTCGGCCAGCATGGTGAAGGTGACCATCCTCAGCGCGCTACTCCGCGAGGCCCAGGAACAGCACCGGTACCTGACCCGGACCGAGGCCGCCCTGGCCTGGGAGATGATCACCAGATCGGATAACGATGCCGCATCTGACCTATGGGCCGAGGTGGGACGGTCCCACATGCAGCACTTCCTGAACCTGGCTCACATGACGCAGACCTACCTGGGCCCGGGCGGCGCCTGGGGCCTGACCCAGATCACCGCCTACGACGAGGTGCTCTTGCTGCGGCTCCTGCTCACTCCGAACCGGGTGCTTGACACCAGCTCACGCGACTATGTGCTCGGTCTGATGGCCCAGGTCATCCCGTCTCAGCGCTGGGGTGTCCCGGCGGGTGCGCCCACCAGCCTCACCGTCCACGTCAAGAACGGCTGGCTGCCCCTGCTCACGCACGGCTGGCGCATTCACAGCATCGGCGCCTTCACCGGCCGCGGTGGCGGGTACAGCATCGTGGTGCTGACCCAGGACAACCCGACGATGACCTACGGGATCCGCATCATCGAGGCGATCGCCACGGCGATCAACCGCGACCTGAACCCGGCGGCGAGATCACGCGTCCCGTCCTCGGAATTCTCCCCCTCGTGGGGCAAGGCGGACGAGCCGATTGCCGCCGTGGCCGGCTTACCCGGCATCGGCGACGCACCGGCAGACTTAGCCGATAGCGGCGAGCGTGGCGAGCAGGATGGTGACGCAGGCCGCGGTGATGTGCGCCGCGATGACCGGAACGGGCGGATGGCCGGCGGGCGGCGGGTCATCCCCCGGCCGGGTCTCGGCCGCCGCGCTGGCCGAGGAGAGGAACACCAGGGCCATCCCCAGGCTGGCCACCGCGAGCAGGAGCCCGCAGGCGGCCCAGGCCAGCCCGGTGACGCCGGTCACCAGATAGCCGATCCAGGTCAGCAGGCCGGTGAGGGCCAGGCCGAGGTGCGTGAAGTTCAGCACGGGACCCCGCCCGCGGTGCGGCGTAGCGTGCCGCCGGGTCCGGGTGATCCACCGGGCCATCATCGACACGCCCAGGCCGACGGTGACCAGCCAGGCTATCAGCGCCGCCAGGCTGAGCGCGGCCCGGCTGGGCGGACGTGACGGCCGGGCCGTCACCGCGGGCGCGCTGGAGGCCGGGACGGGGTGGATCAGGGCGGCCACGTACGGGCTGTCGCGGGCGATGAGCTCGCGCTGACCGACCTTCCCCCGAACCCCGGCCGCGGCGGCCCGCAGCGCCCGGCCGACCGTAGTGTTCACCTCGATCTGGCTGAGCCCCTGACAGGCGGGCGGCACGGCGGTCACCGTCACGTGATGCTCGATCGCGCTCACCGCGAACTGGAAGCACGAGTTCACCGAACCTCCCGTTAGCGCGGGCTGACCGGAGCACCCGACCACCGCACCCGCCAGCGCCGCCCCGGCGACCATCATCGTCGTGGCATAGTGGCGCGGCACGGCGACCAGTCTCACTCACGGCTTGGCGGGGAGGCAATCCCGGTTCCCTTGACGGCTTGGTCAGCCCTTCGGCAGGAAGATCCCCAGGGGCTGGGCCACGAGACGGGCAACGGCGCCGGTGTCGTCCAGCTCGAACTCGGCGGTGATGGCCGGCTGCCCCTTCACCGCGAAGCGCAGCCCGCGGCCGGCCGGCTGGAGCTCGAAGGGCGGGGCGCCGGGGGCGGTGACGGTCAGCACGTGGTCGCTCCGCAGGGCCACCATGACCTCGATCGGGCCCATGGCGTAGGTGCCGCAGAGCCCGCGGAGAACGTCCGGGTCCTGCGCCCGGGCGTCCGGCCGCCGGCCGAACCGCAGCGGCTCGATAGACGGCTCGAACGGGACGGTGAGCGCGGTGATGTCGCCGTCCGGGTCGGACACGAACATGAGCGGGAAGAGGTGCGACTGGTCGCCGAGTTCGTGCCACTCGAGGTCGAACGTCTCGTAGTGGCGGTGCTCCAGGCTGAGGTCCAGCGTGCCCAGGCGCGGCCGGAGGGCGCCGCCTTCGAGCACCACCGAGAGCGTGCCGTAACCGGGGTGCTCGTACTCGCCGGCGTAGGCGTCCAGGGGCCTGGGCAGCGGAGCGTCGGGTACGACGCGGCGCGCGCCGCGGGCCTCGCGCATCCCGGCCATGAGCGCGTCGAAACGAGCCTTGAAGGCCGAAAACCAGTCAAGGGGCTCGAGCCCGAGCAGTTCGTCGAGCACACGGTACGCGACGACCGGCGCCATGGCGCTGGAGGACGTATTGGTCATCACGGCCACGCCGATGCCGTCGTCGGGCAGCAGCATGCACTCGGTCTGGAACCCGTCGATGCCGCCGCCGTGTTCGAGGAGCCGGTGGTCCCGGTACCGGCCGACCAGCCACCCGAGTCCGTAGGCGTGCCGGGTGGACGCGGGGAAGGTCCGGTCCTCGGGCAGCACGATGTGCGGTGCGTGCTGGCGCGCCACCGTGTCGGGTGACATGACGCCCTGGCCGTCGACCTGCCCGCCGCCGAGCTGGGCCAGCAGCCACCGGGTCATGTCGGCGGCGCACGAGTTGACCCGCCGCCGGCGCCAGCGCCGTCACGGGCCGCTGCGGCACGGACACGACGACGCCCTGGCGGCGTTCGTAGGCGGTGGCGTGGTCCGGATCGGCGGTCATGTCGTCGGCCGATAGGTTCGACCGGCCCATTCCCAGCGGAGCCAGCAGCCGGGTGCGCAGGTAGTCCTCCCAGCGATGCCGGAGAGGATCTCCACGGCGTATCCCGCCGCCAGGTAGCCGAGGTTGCAGTACTGGAACTCCTGGCGCAGGTCCTTGCTGAGGGGCAGGAACCGCAGCCGGCGGATCACCTCAGCCCGGGACCGGCCCGGGTGCCCGAGCCAGACCATCTCGTGGCGGGGCAGGCCGGACCGATGCGACAGGAGGTCGATGACGGTCAGGCGATCGGTCACAACCGGGTCGTTCAGCCGCAGTTCCGGTCACGTAGTCGCGGAGCGGACGCTCCTACTCGAGCAGGCCATCCTCGACGAGGGCGCCGACCGTCGCGGCCGTGAAGGCCTTGGTAGTGGACCCGATGGCGAACAACGTATCCGGGGTGACCGCGAGCTCGGTATCCAGGTCACGCTGTCCCCACCCCGCGGCCAGCACGACATGCCCGTCATGGACGGCGGCGACCGCGCAGCCCGGAACCTCCCAGGCCGCGAGTTGCTCGAGAACGAACCGTTCGATGCTCTCCATGTCTGACTCCGGTCGGGCCGCCGCTGGCGTGTATCGAGACCGGTATAGCGGACGCACAGCTGGGTGACCGCCGCGGGGTCCAGTAGGGTCGCCCGGGCCGCGTGGTACTCCTCGGCACTCGAGTACACAGTGGCGGGCTGGCGGTTCGGCACGAACATGTCAGTCGACCAGATGTCCAGTCGCGTGTTCGCGTGTCGTTTCCAGGAAATGTCGGCAGGGCATGTTAGGCTCAAACACAGGATCGAAAGATCATTGTGACCTAACGAGCCGGCCCGCGAGCTCCCCGGGGAGGTGAGGACCCAGGTGGGTGTTCCCGCTCCCGCCAGCACCGCCGAGGCGCTGGACATGGTCCTGGCCGGGCTGAGCTACCTGGCTGCCGCCGACCCCACGGCGCTGGCCGCCCAGGCGCAGGCCGAGTGCCTGCAGACCCTGGAGCAGGCCGGCGCGATCGCCACCGCGGCCCGGGCCCGGATCCTGGCCGCGTTCACCGCCGGGCAGGGCTACGCCGACGACGCGGACTACAGTCCGGCCTCCTGGCTGATCCACCGGACCCGGATCACCAAAGCCGCCGCCCGCGGTCACCTGGGCTGGGCCCGCCGCGCCGCCGCCCACCCCCAGGTCCTGCCGAGCTGGCCGAGGGAACCGTCCTGACCGAGTCGATGGCCCGCACCGATCTGCGGGTGGACCGGCAAGCTGCCCGCAGTCCTGCCGGGACACCGCCGACGGCATCCTGGTCGCCGCGGCGCGGGCCGGGGCCCGCCAGGAGGACCTGGCCGCCCTGGCCGCCGAGATCTACGCCCGGTCCCTCCCCGAAGACCAGGACGACAACGACCCGCTACCGAGTTTCGAGGACCGCCAGCTGCGGGTGGAGACCACGTTCGCCGGCGCGGTCATCGCCGGGACCTCACCCCGGAGGCCGCCGCGGTGGTCACCGCGGTGCTGGAGGCGCTGTCGGCGCCGCGGGGCGCGGAGGACACCCGGACCCAGGACCAGCGCTACCATGACGCGCTGGAGGACGCGATGCGCCGCCTGGTGGCCTCTGGTCTGCTGCCGGAGCGGGCCGGGCAGCCGGTGAAAGTCTGGGCGCACGTCTCGCTGGCCGAGCTGCGGGCCCTGGATGACGGGTCGGTGCTGGCCCAGGAGTGGGTCGGGGAGATGGCCGTGCGGTGGGCCGCCCGCCGGCGGCGGCCGCCCAGCCGGCAGTGACGGCGCCGCCTGGCTGGACGGCAAGCCCGCCCGCGCCCTGGCCTGTGACGCCTCCGTCATCCCGTGGTCACCGGCGGCATCGACCCCGGCGCCCTGGATGACCTGGTGGCCCTGTGCCTGACCTACGCCTGCCACGGCCCCCACTGCACCGCCTGCCGGCCCGCACCGCAGCCCGGCCCCGCAGACCCCAGGCCGAGCCCGCAGCCCGGGACCGCAGCCCGTGACCCGGACCGCGGACCCGCCCGGCGACCGGCCGCCCGGACCCGCGGCCGCCCACCGCCCAGGCCCAGGAGATGCTCCGCCACGCGATCATCGGCCAGGCCGTCGACCTCGTTCGGCCCCGGCGGGCTCGCCTCAGCTTCCTGCGGACCCGGCTGCTGGGCGCCCGGCTGGCCGGACCCAGCCTGCCGCTGGACGTCGGGCACAGCGACCAGATCCCCGCCGCGATCCGCCGCGCGGTCATCCTGCGCGACCAGCACTGCCGCTGGGCCGGCGGCTGCGACCAGCCCGCCTCCGCCTGCGAAGTCCACCACGTCACCCACCTGGCCGACGGCGGCACCACCAGCGTGGACGGCTGCGCCCTGTACTGCTTCTATCACCATCATGTGGCGATCCACCAGTGGGGCTGGACCGTCGCCCTGCACCCCGACGGCACCACCACCGCCCGCAGCCCCGACGGCACCAAAGTCTTCCACAGCCACGGGCCACCCACCGCCCGCGCCGGGTGAACCCCCGGTCTGTTCATAGGACCAGTGGCGACGTTCACCCTAGGCGGGGTCGTAGTAGTGGGCGTACTGCCAGAGCCCGCGGCTGAGCAGGGTGTCGTCCGGGAGCGGCCGAACCGCCCGGGCGAGAGCTCGGCCAGGCCCGGTGGCGGGGTGCCGCCGGCGATCCAGGCGGCGAGGGCCTCGCCGACAGCGAGCGAGGAGGAGAAGCCCGAGCCGTTACATCCGCTGGCCACCCACAGGCCGGGTAGGTCCGGGACCGGGCCAGCGACGAACCGGCCATCGGACTCATCGTGAACAGCCCGCCGCGGTGCTCGGCGACCGGCCCTCCGCGGCCGGGGCCTCGGCGCTGACCTGGGCCGTTAGCCGCCGCAGCACGCCAAGGTCCAGCGGGATGTCGTCAGTGGTGAACGAGGCAGGCTGGTGCCGCGGTCGACCGGCAGCGGGTCGGGCTCGAACCCGCCCACCATCAGCCGCCGCGCCGGACGCAGGTAGACGGCGGCGTCGACCACCCTGCGATCGGGTCCGCCGGATCGACTCAGCAGCGGCGCGGTAATCAGCAGCTGGTGGCGGACGGTGGAGACCGGCACCCGGGCTGCGGCCAGCTCGGCGACGTGACGGACCCAGGCGCCCGCCGCGTCGACCACGACGGCGCCGCGATCGACCGGTGCCGGGTCTCGACGCCTGCGCACCCGGCCCGCCGTGACCGGTATCCCGATGACCGGCTCGTTTTCGCTCACCTCGACCCCGTGCCGCTCGCAGGCCCCCAGCAGGCCTGGACCAGGCTGCCCGGCTCGTCGATATAGACGTCCTCTGGCACCACAGTGCGAAGTTGTCGCCCACGGCGCGGTAGTAGCTGAGCCGCGGATGCGCGGCCTCGCGGACGTCGGCACCCCAGCGTCGTGACTGGACCAGTTCCCGGCGCAGGAACTCGCGATGCTCGGCGGTCCGGGCGATCAGGAAGCTCCCGGAGCGGGCCACCGCCAGCGGCGTGCCCGCCCAGTCGGCGAAGGTGACCGCCTTGGCGATGCTGCGGCGGGCCAGCCGGGTGCGCAGCTCGTCCGCCTGGACCGACTTGAACAGGCCCGCCGCCCGCCGGAGCCTGCGACCCGGCCGTGTGACGTTCCACCACGGCCAGCGACCGGCCGGACATCGCGCAGTGCAGGGCGGTGCTCACACCCAGCGCACCAGCCCCGATCACCACGACGTCGGCGTCCACCAGGCTATTGTCCCGTCAGCTCGGGCGGCGGTATAGCTCGGTCGCCACGGCGACCGCGGCGTGCGTGTAGGGATGGGGGTCGTGGCGCCGCCAGATCATCTGCACGGTGATCGGCGGGGCGTCTCGCAGTGGCCGGAAGACCACGCCGTCGCGCCGGTACTGGGCGGTGGTGCCCTCGGGGGTGATCCCGATGCCGCCGCCGGCCGCGATGATGGCGAGCCAGTCATCGATGTCACGGGTTTCCTGGAGCCGAGGTCGCGCGGCGGCGGGCCACAGGTCGGGGGTAGTGGTGCCGGTGCGCCGGTCGATGAGCACGGTGCGCCGCGATACCTCGCCGAGCCTGATGGAACGCCGCCGCGCCCAGGGGTCATCGGCCGCGAGGGCGCAGTAGCGCCGCTCATAGCCCACGGTGGCGCTGGCGAAGCGGTGGCTGTCGACGGCGGTGCGGAGCACCGCGATGTCGCACAGGCCCTCGGCCAGGCCGCCGGTGGCCGAGTTGGTGCGGATCAGCTGCAGTTCGACCTCCGGGTACCGGACCGCCCAGCGGCGCTGAAACTCGCGGGTGTGCCGGCCCATGGCCGACCAGGGGTGGCCGATGCGGAGCCTGGTGTGGCCGGTGGTCGCCTCGGCGACCAGGTTGTCGGCGGCGGCGAGGACCTGCCTGGCCTGGGCCAGGACGTGCACGCCGGCCGTGGTCGGGGTGACGGTCCGGCTGGTGCGGTGGAGCAGCCGGACGCCCAGGACCTGCTCGAGGGCCATCAGGTTGCGTGACACGGCAGCCTGCGAGATGCCCAGCTCGATGGCGGCGTCGGTGAAGGTTCCGGCGTCCACGATCGCAACCAGGCAGCGCAGGTGCCTCAGTTCCAGATCCATAACTGAAGCGTATAGCTGTGTCCATTCATGCATTTTGCGTATGGATCGAGACGGGCCATGCTCCGTCCATGACCATCTCGATGCGTGCGCCAGATCTTCCCGCCACGGTTCCCGCCGGGCAGCGCGGCCGGCTTACCGGCATCGCGTTGATGACCGGCAGCGCCGCGTCGAATCAGTTCGGCGCGGCGACGGCCGCCCTGGCCTTCCCGGTCCTGGGGCCAGCCGGGGTCGTCGCGGTACGGCAGTGGGTGGCCGGTGCCGTCCTGCTCACCGCCGTTCGGCCGAGGTTCACCTCGTTCACGCGGGAGCAGTGGCGCCCGGTCCTGGCGCTGGCCTTGATCTTCGCCACCATGAACCTGTCGCTCTACCTGGCCATCGACCGGATCGGGCTGGGCCTGGCGGTGACCCTGGAGTTCCTCGGCCCGCTGTCGGTCGCGCTGCTGGCCTCACGCCGCGTCGCCGACCTGGGGTGCGCGCTGGTCGCCGGCGCCGCAGCCGTCGTCCTGGCCCGGCCGCAGCCGAGCACCGACTACGCCGGCATCGGCCTGGCCGTGCTGGCGGCGGCCTGCTGGGCCGGGTACATCCTGGTCAACCGGGTGGTGGGCGCCCGGCTGCCGGGCTCGCAGGGACCCGCGGCCGCGGCCAGCCTGTCGGCCCTGCTGTACGTCCCGGTCGGCATCTGGGTCCTGACCAGCCATCCGGTGACGGTAGCCGCGCTGGGCCGGGCGGCCACGGCCGGCCTGTTGTGCTCGGCGGTTCCGATGGTCGCGGACCTGCTGGCGCTGCGGCGGGTCCCGGCCAGGTTCTTCGGCGTGTTCATGAGCGCCAACCCGGTCTTCGCGGCCCTGACCGGCCTGGTGATCCTGGGCCAGTCGCTGGCCTTCGCCGACTGGCTCGCGATCGCCGTCATCGTGACCGCCAACGCGGTAAGCGTCAGCGGCCTAGGGGGTCGTGGCTGACGGGCTGGGCGACACGGTCGGGGAGCCCGACGGGGAAGGAGTCGGGCTGGAGGTCGGGGAGGGGGACGGGGAGGGGGACGGGGAGGGGGACGGGGAGGAGCTGGGCGAGGTCGTCGGGGTCGGCGTGGCTGACGGTGTGCTGGACGGCGAGTGCGACGGGGTGGCGCTCTGCGTCGGGGCCGAGCTGCCCTGGGCGGGGCCGACCAGGTTCGGGGTCTGGACTTGCTGGTGGCCGGTGAACAACAGGGCGAGGGCGGCGATCGCCACGCCGAGGACGGCCACCGCTCCCCCGGTAGCCGCCCCGGCCGCGAACGCCCGGCGGTCCCGGCGGTACTCGGTGCGACGGCGCTCGCGCAGCGAGGCGGGCAGCGCGGCCCGGCGGGCGGCCCAGCTGTTGACCGGGGCCGCGGCCAGGCCAAGGGTGGGGAACAGCAGCAGGCCCGCCAGCAGCGGCCCGCTCAACTGGTCGTACTTGGACAGGGCCCCCGCGATGCCAGCGAAGCCGAACACGGCGAGGATGGACTCGGCCCAGTTGGCCCGCAGCGCCTCCCACCACCTGGTGCGCTCGCTGGTCTTCGGGGTGCGCAGGAACGCGGCCTTCTTGGCGAACAGGGCGAGCACCGACGCACGGGCCACCACCAGCGAGGTGGACTGCCAGATGAAGAACGCGCCGATCGCGTCCCGCCAGGACGCGCCGGTACCGCGGCGCAGCAGGGCCACCGCCCGCACCAGGCCCAGCAGGACCATGACCGGCACGGCCGCGACCAGGAAGATGGTCAGCTTGCGGAAGAGCTGGCCGCCACCGGTGGCCAGGTTGGCCGCCCCGGCCAGCAGGAAGATCAGGAACAGCAGGCCCAGCAGGTCCCCGTACCACTGCAGCGCCCCGGCCAGGTAGGCCCAGCGCTGGCCGGCGTCCAGGTGGTTCGCCCGGTTCGGGCGTCCGGGGATCATCGAGCGCCAGTGCATGCGCAGGATCTGGATGCCGCCGAAGCACCACCGGTAGCGCTGGCCCTTGAGTGCCTCGAACGTCAGCGGCATGATCCCGCGGCCGAACGTCTCGTCCACGTGCAGGCCGTGCCAGCCGGCCCGCAGCAGTCGCAGCGACAACTCGGCATCCTCGGTGATGCACCACTCATCCCAGCCGCCGAGCTCGTCCAGCGCCACCCGCCGGATCAGCCCCATGGTGCCGGCGAAGATGGCCCCGTCGTGCTCGTTGCGGGACGGCTGCGACACGGCGAAGAAGTACTGGTAGGAGTAGTACAGCCGCCGGTAGTACTGCGCTTGCTGCCAGTCCCGGTAGTCCTGCGGCGACTGGACGAAGCCGATCCACGGGTCGGCGAACGCGGGCACGCAACGGCGCAGCCAGCCGGGCTCGACCTGGTAGTCGGAGTCGACGATGCCGATGACCTCGGCCTCCGGTGAGGTCATCCGGTGCAGCGCGTAGTTCAGCGCCCCGGACTTGTATCCCGGCCAGTCCGTTAGGTGGACGAACTTGAAACCCTGATCTCGGTGCCGCTCGCACCAGGCCTGCACCGGCCGCCAGAGGTCCTCGTCGTCGGTGTTGTCGTCGATCAGGATGATCTCGTAGCGCGGGTAGTCCAGGCGGACCAGGGAGCGCAGCGTTTCGATGACCATGTCCGGCGGCTCGTTGTGCGCCGGGACGTGCAGGCTGACCATGGGGAGCTCGGTGTCCGGCACGGACAGCCTGGTGCGGCGCGTGATGCGGCGGCGCCAGTGCGCGGTGCCCAGCGCGTCGCAGAGTTCCCAAAGATATGCGCAGCTCAGTACGGCGGCGAATACCTCGAGCAACCAGAGCAGCACGCCGCCCACGGTGCTGACCGGCCCGAGGTTGCTGTGGAAGGTCCACTCGATCGCGTAGATCAGGTACACCACGAACAGGAACACGGCCGAGGCCCAGCACAGGTGAGCGCGGGCCGACCAGCGCCTGGTCACCGGCAGCCAGATCAGGCTGGCGGCCACTACGCCCGCCACCCCGGCCACCAGGTTGTGCTCCGTCGCCCCGAGCAGCCGCAGGGCGAGGGCCACCGCCGCGGCCAGCAGCGCCGTGCCGATCACGGCGAGCAGGAGGCGCCGCACGACCGTCCACGTCCCGGTGCCGCGGTCGATGAGCCGCGCGGGCACGAACAAGGCCGCCGAGCCGAGCGGCGCGGCAATGAGGGCAGCCAGCAGGATCGCCTGAAGCATGAGGCACCCCTCACCGGTGCACCTGGGCGGATAGCTTCTGGTTTCGGACGCTACCCGGGCGAAGGTTGATCAATCATGGCGGCATGTACTGCGGCCCGTTCGGCCCAAAAGAGAGGTCAGCTCTCGGGCTGTAGGACGATGTTGAAATTCGCCAGCTGGAACGGGCCGGTGAAGCCGTAGCGGGCGGCCAGGCCCGGGTCGTCGACGGGGGTGAACTCGGTGATCAGGCTCTTCTTTACCGCGAATACCGCGTCGGATTCGATGTAGGGGCTGCCGGCCACGAAGATGTGCGTGGTCAGCGGGCGGTGCCCGGGGGCGGTCACGATGAAGTGGATGTGCGCCGGGCGGTAGGGGTGGCGTTTCGTCGCCTCGAGCAGCGTGCCGACCGGGCCGTCGGTGGGGATCGGGTAGTAGGTCGGCACGATCGTGCGGAACCAGTAGGCGCCGTCCTGGCCCGCGGTGAACAGCCCGCGGCCGTTGCCCGCGGGCTGCACGCCGGGCTGCTGGACATCGTAGAAGCCCTGGTCATTCGCCTGCCAGACGTCGAGTTCGGCGCCCGGCAGCGGCGTGCCGCCGGCGGAGAGGACCCGGCCTTCGAGCACGCACTGCGGGCCCGTCCCGACCAGATCGATGCTGTCGCCCAGCGCCCGGCGCGGGGAGGTGACCATGTGGAACGGGCCGAGCACGGTCGACTCGGTGGCGCCTGCGGTCTTCCGGTTGTTGATCGTCTCGACCAGCATGGAGATGCCGAGCACGTCGGAGAGCAGGATGAATTCCTGCCGTTCGTGGTCGCACTTCTGGCCGGTGGCGGTGAGGAAGCCGATGGCCCGCTCCCACTCGGCGATCGTGGGCTCGGTGTCCCTGACGAAGGCGTGCAGGTGCCTGACCAAACTGCTCAGCAGCTCGCGCAGCCGCGGATCCGGGGTGGCGGCGAAGCTCTCGACGACCGCGTCGGCCGCGGTCTCCTCGGTGAAGTCGGTGGCCATGACCGCCAGCGTAAGTCCCGGTTCGGCCTCAGGTACAGATCCGACGTCGGTCCGAGATGCTGGAGCTTGTCGGGGTTGACCACGGAGCGGACCGTCTGCACCAGGCCGTCGGCGATGTCGAGGGCGAACACGCTGGCCACCCGGCCCTCCGCGTCGTAGGCCACCGCGCCCGGCTGGCCGTTGACCAGGGCCGGCACGCCGTAGGTGCCCTCCCTCTGCGCCCGGCGGAACAGCCCGAGCATGAACCGGGCGACCCGGACCGCCCCGTACGTCGGCTCACGCGCGGCCCGGCCCTTGCCGCCGCCGTCGCCGATCACGACCACGTCGGGGGCGAGGATCTCGAGCAGGCTGTTCAGGTCCCCGCCGCTCGACCGCGTCGAAGAAGCGGCGGGCCACCTCGTCGCGCTGCTCGCGCGAGGCGTCGAAGCGGGGCTTGCCCTCGTCGATGTGGTGCCGGGCACGGGTGAAGATCTGACGGCAGTTCGGCTCGGACTTGCCGGTGATCTCGGCGATCTCGGCGTAGTCGTAGCCGAAGACCTCGCGGAGCAGGAACACGGCGCGTTCGGTGGGCGACAGGCTCTCGAGCAGGACGAGGAAGGCCATGGACAGGGAATCGGACATCTCGGCGCGCTCCGCGGGGTCGGGTGGGGTCGCGGGCGCCAGTTCGTCCGCGACGAGCGGCTCGGGCAGCCAGGCGCCCACGTAGGCTTCCCGCCGGACCCGGGCGGATCGCAGATGGCTGATGGCCAGCCGGGTGGTGACGGTGGCGAGATAGGCCTTGGGCGAGGTCGATGCCGACGCCGTCACGGAGCGCGCGGGTCAGCCGCAGGAAGGCTTCCTGGACGATGTCCTCGGCGTCGCCGACGCTCCCGGTCATCCGGTAGGCGATCGAGAACATCAGCGGCCGGTACTCGGTGTAGGTCTCAGGCGGCGTCGGCATGAGCAGCCTCGTATTTCTCGGCCCAGACGGGGAAACCGTCCCGCCAGCTCGGGTAGGCCGGGGTCCAGCCGAGCTCGCGCTTGGCCTTCTCGTTGCTGGCTCCGCGTACCTCGGTCATCATCGAGACGGTCATCTCGCCGCCCAGCAGGCGGCCCAGCCAGGCCGGGGCGCGCATGGGCGGCTTCACCTCCAGGCACGAGGCCAGGTAGGGCAGCCACTGCGACGACCGGGGCCGGTTCGTCGTCCACGACGTTGTAGATACCAGGCGCGCCGCGGGTGACCGCGGCCACGGTGGCGGCAGCGGCGTCGGTGACCTCGGTGAACGACCAGATGCCCGTGCCCCCGCCGACGACGGGCAACTGCCGCTTGCGCACCGCCTTGAGCATGGCGTCGGACGCGCCGTGGCCGTACAGGATGCCGTAGCGGAGCACCAGGCCCTCCGCGACGGTTTTCGGTACGACGTCCTCGAGGTGCCTGATGGCCGCCAAGGTGCTGGCCGTCACGGCCAGCGGATGCGGGTCGAGCGGATCGGTCTCGGTCTTGACCGCGCCGCCTGCCCTGCCGTTGGTCCAGCCGACGAAGCTCTGCGCGATGAACCGGCGGGTGCCGGCCTGTGCGGCCGCTTCGAGCAGGTAGTCGGTGCCCCTGCTGCGGAGCTCGTTGGTGACCGCGAACTCCTTGTCGAAGTGGCGGAAGCTGCGCATGCTGGTCAGCGCGGTCATCTGGTGGATGATCACCTCGGGCTGCGCGGCCGTCACCGCCTTGATGACGGCCTCCGGTCCAGCCCGTCGACGATGACCGGCGTCACGCCCTGTCCCTTGAGCTGGTTGGCCTTGAGCGGCGAGCGCGTGCTGCCGGTGACCTCGTGGCCGGCGGTGATCAGGCCGGGCACCAGGTACCGGCCGATCACCCGTCGCCCCCGCGACGAAGACACGCATGATTTCCTCCCTTTGCCGTTGTCCTCCTCTACGACGCAGCGGGCTCGGCGGGCGTGACACTTCCCGCTAGCTCGCTGGCCTCTACTTGTTGCCTCCCGCCAGCGGAGGTGCCAGGTCTGCGAGACGGGGCCGAGGTGGCGGAGCTTCTCCGGATTGGCCACCGTCCGGATGGCCTGGACCTGGCCGTCGAGCACGTCGAGCGCGATGACCGCGATGAGGCCGCCGTCGGAGTCGCTGGCCACCAGTCCCGGCTGCCCGTTGACCCAGGCCGCGCGGAGGTTAGCGCCAAGCTGGATGGTCCTGGCCAGCTGGACGCGGACCACCTCGGCCACCCGGTCGCGGCCGGCCACCGGCGTGATGAACGTAACCTCGCCCAGGCCGCCGCTGTCGCCGTAGAACAGCACGTCCGGAGCCAGCCGCTCGAACAGGCTGCTCATGTCCCCGCCCCGGGCCGCGGCCAGGAACAGGCCGGTCAGCTCCTCGCCTTCGGCGCGGGACGTCTCGAACCTCGGTCGCCCCTCCTCGATGCGGCGGCGGGCGCGGGCGAAGATCTGCCGGCAGGCGGCCTCGGTCTTGCCGGTGACCTCGGCGATCTCCGGGTACCCGTAGCCGAAGACCTCGCGGAGGAGAAACACGGCGCGTTCGGGGGGTGACAGGCTCTCCAGCAGGACGAGGAACGCCATCGACAGGGAGTCGCTCGTTTCGGCTAGTTCGGCCGGACCGGGCGCGTGGTCGGCGTCGCCCACGAGGGGTTCGGGGAGCCAGGTGCCGACGTAGGACTCGCGCCTGACCCGGGCCGAGCGCAGGTGGTCGATGGCCAGCCGGGTGGTGATGGTCGCCAGGTAGGCCTTTTGATTGTCGTGCCGGGGCGTTGTTCCTCGTCGCGCGGAGGAAGGCCTCCTGCACGATGTCCTCGGCGTCGCTGACGCTGCCGGTCATCCGGTAGGCGATCGAGAACATCAGCGGCCGGTATCGGGTGTAGTCGCTCGTGTCCATTTTTCTCCGTCCTCGTCTGGTTCGCTAGGACGAGGGTCGGCCGCCGGCTGTGACATCGGCGGTCCGTTGGCCGCCGGCGCCCGGCCTCAGCCGGGCCGGAAGGCACTCCTCGATGCCGTCCGCGAACAGCGGCACCCGCCACAGCGGCGGCGCCGCCCGCCGCGTCCGGACAGCTGCATGACGGTCTCGACGGTGACCCGTACCAGCCGCCGCGCGCCGACGAACATCAAGAACGCGAGCGGAATCTCGGCCAGGACGGCGTACAGGACGCTCGCGGTGAAGCCGCTCGAGCCGTAGTCCAGAGCGAGGTCGAACCAGGCGTCGCAGAGCAGCAGCGTCCCGGTCATGATCATGAAGAAGATGACGACCTGGCGCTGGTGCCAGGCGGCCCAGGCGGTCGCGGCGAACCCGAGGAGTTCGGCGATGTCCAGCCCGACCCACACCGCCCGCCAGTCGCTGGAGGTGTAGCGGCCCGGCAGGGTCAGGATGAGGATCGCGATCCAGCCCGCCAGCGCGACGCAGCACGCCGTCATGACCAGCAGGGCGAGCCGCCGGCGGCGCCGCAGCCGTGGGTCGAGCAGCGGGTGCGGCAGGTCGATGGCGGCCAGCGCGCGGGCCAGCTCGCGCCGCTCATCGTGTGTCATCCGGCGTAGTTCGGCCTCGTTGATCACGTATTCATTCTGCGCCGGGCGGCGTGCGGGACGCGCCGCAGGAGGCGGCCACGCGTAAGCTGGGAAAAGTGAGCGAGCTTGTTTACCTGGCCTTCGGCCCGGCCCCGGTCGACTACGTTGAGGGCTGGGATCTGCAGCGGCGCATCCATGCGCGGCGGGTGGCCGACGAGGTTCCGGACAGCTGCCTGCTGCTCGAGCATCAGCCCGTGTATACGGCAGGCAAGCGGACGGCCGCGTCCGACCGGCCGTCCGGGGATCCAGGCGCGCCGGTCATCGACGTTGACCGCGGCGGCAAGATCACCTGGCATGGGCCCGGGCAGCTGACCGCCTACCCGATCGTCAAGCTCCGCGAGCCGGTCGACGTGATCGCCTACGTGCGGGCGCTCGAAGAGGCCATGATCCGGACCTGCGCCGAGTTCGGTGTCACGGCGGTGCGGGTGGCGGGCCGCAGCGGCGCCTGGATCGCGGGGGACCCCGATCCAAGCATCGCGACCGAGCAAGGCGGGGGCGATCGGCGCGCGGGTTGCCCGCGGGGCGACCATGCACGGGCTCGCGCTGAACTGCGACTGCGACCTGTCGTGGTACGACCGCATCGTCCCGTGCGGCATCCGTGACGCCGGGGTGACCACGCTGTCCGCCGAAGCTGGCCGCCGGATCACCGTCGCCGAGGTCACGCCGGTCCTGGAATACCACCTGGCCGGGGCCCTGGGCTACCCGACCTGGCGCCGCATCTCCGATCCCGGAGTCCTCGCCGGCCAGCCCGCCGGCACGCGGAGTCCGGCCTTCGCAGCCGTGGCGCGCTAGCAGCCGCGGGAGGTCGTTCATGGTGCTCAAGATCATGCCGTTCCCCTTTATCGGCTTGGACCGGGAGCAACATACCCTGAAGGAGTGGTACTCGCACCCGAGGGCCGGCGCATGCTCCGCCTCGAGGCCCGCAACGCCGAGGTCCCGATCGAGCGTAAGCCGCCATGGATCAAGACCCGGCTGCGCACCGGACCGTCGTACACCCAGCTGAAGAACCTGGTCCGCAGCGAGGGCCTGCACACGGTGTGCGAGGAGGCCGGCTGCCCGAACATCTTCGAGTGCTGGGAAGACCGCGAGGCCACCTTCCTCATCGGCGGTGACCAGTGCACCAGGCGGTGCGACTTCTGCCAGATCGACACCGGCAAGCCCCAGCCGCTCGACGAGGGCGAGCCTCGGCGGGTGGCGGAGTCGGTCGCCGCGATGGGCCTGAGGTACGCGACCGTGACCGGCGTCGCGCGCGACGACCTGCCCGACGGCGGGGCCTGGCTGTACGCGCAGGTCTGCCGCGAGATCCACGCCGCCGTTCCCGGCTGCGGCGTGGAACTGCTCATCCCGGACTTCAACGCCGAGCCGGCGCGGCTGGCCGAGGTCTTCAGCGCCCGGCCGGAGGTTCTCGCGCACAACATCGAGACCGTGCCACGCATCTTCCGGCGGATCAGGCCGGGGTTCCGGTACTCACGGTCGCTGGACGTGCTGCGGGCGGCCCGCGAGGCGGACCTGGTCACGAAGTCCAACCTGATCCTGGGGCTGGGCGAGGAACGGCACGAGATCACCGAGGCCATGCGCGACCTGCGGGCCGCCGGCTGTGAGCTGCTGACCATTACCCAGTACCTGCGGCCCACGCCGCGGCACCATCCGGTGGAGCGGTGGGTGAAGCCCGAGGAGTTCGTCGAACTGCGCACCGAAGCGCTGGGGCTCGGATTCGCCGGGGTCATGTCCGGGCCGCTGGTGCGGTCCTCCTACCGGGCCGGGCGGCTGTACGCCCAGGCCCGTGAGGGGGCAGCGGACCCGGCGGGCGCGCGGAGCCGGTGAGCGCGGGCGATCTGAGAGCTGGCCCACCGTCTGCTCTCATTGAGATGCCGAACGAATCGTGGTCTCACTTCCCCGCTTGGATGGCACCGCGGTTTCTGTCCGGGGCGCCGGAACCGTATGCTGCGGAGCATGGCACGCATGTCGAGAAAGTCCGGCTCTGCTGACCAGGCCGCCACCATGGAGTCCGCCGCGGAAATGGCCAACGCCGGGCGGCTGAAGCAGATACGCATGGTCGCTGGCCTGGTCCACCGCCAGAACCCGAGGGCGATGCCGATCGTCTTCGGGAGCGGGCTCGGCATCCTGGCGGTGCTGGTGATCGTCGGGCTGCTCACCGGCCTGGCTGCTGCTGCTGATCCCGCTGGGCGTACTGCTCGGCCTGCTGGTCGCGATGCTCCTGTTCGGCAGGTTCGCGCAGGTCGGCCCAGTACTCGGCCATCGAGGGCCAGCCCGGCGCGGCGGCCGCGGTGCTGGAGAACATGCGCGGCAACTGGACGGTGACGCCCGCCATCGCGGCCAACCGGAACATGGACGTGGTACACCGGGCGGTGGGCAGGCCGGGCGTAATCCTGGTCGGGGAGGGCTCCCCCGCCCGGCTGGCCAGCCTGCTGGCCGCCGAGAAGAAGCGGGTCGCCCGGGTGGCGTACGAGGTACCCATCTTCGAGTTCCAGGTGGGGAACGAGGAAGGCCAGATCCCGCTCAGCAAGCTGCAGCGCAAGGTCATGCGCCTGCCGCGCAACCTCAAGCCGGCCGCGGTCAGCGACATCAACCACCGGCTGAAGGCGCTGCAGCCGTCGCTGCAGGCGCCCAAGGGGCCGATCCCGAAGAACATCCGGCAGCCCAAGATGCCGAGGCCGAAGACCCGCTAGTCCGTCGCTCGCCCAGCTAGATGCGTACCACGATCGTGTTGGAGGCGCGATCGTGCAGGCCGCGCAGGTCACGGTCGGTCAGCAGCGGCGGGACCACGGTGAGCAGGATCGCGGTGCGGACCAGCGCCCAGCCGAAGCCCACCGGACCGCCGCCGATCCGGACCGTGCGGATGCCGACCAGCCGCTTCCCTACCGTGCTCCCGCCCAGCGCGGTGAGCACGAAGACCTCGACCGCGAAGACGGCGATCGTCCAGAACTGCGAATGAGTCAGCCACAAGGCGATGACCATGCTGAGCAGCCAGTCGATGACCAGCGCCAGGAGGCGGCGGGGCATGCTGGACACCGACCCTGGGCCGCGCTCGGGCAGGCCGAGATGCTGGCCGGGATAGCCTTCCTTTTTCGGGGTCTTCGCGGTGGCCACGTCCGCGTCGGCGGCCGCCGGGGCGGTCAGCTGCGCGGTGCCTGTCTGCGCCGGACCAGTCGGCGCAGCGCCGGCCGCCGCGGGACGGGCAGGCCGCGCGGCAGCGGTTCGCGCGGAGGCTGCGCCACCGCGGTTACGGGACTTTCTGGCCACCTCACCACGGTATCCGTTTCGCGCCGGTAGGCGAGCAGCGGGCCCGCGACATGAGCTCAGGACCAGGCCACGGACGCTGGGAAGGGCCATAATAGGTGGCCTGAGCCAGGCCGGCGAGCCGTAACATCCGTGAAACACATCAGACACGGGGCGGAAATTGCCGGCGGCTACCGTCCGAATCGCGTGCTTGTGAGAACCGAAAGCGTGCCCTGGACCATGGAGGGTTGATGTTCAGCAGTGCCGAGGAAGTCCTCCGCTTCATCGCGGAGGAGAACGTGGAGTTCATCGACGTCAGGTTCTGTGACCTGCCGGGAACGATGCAGCACTTCACCGTGCCCGCCTCGTCGTTCGGCGAGGGCGTCTTCACCGACGGCCTCATGTTCGACGGCTCGTCGATCCGCGGATTCCAGCAGATCCACGAGTCCGACATGCAGCTGATGCCCGACCCGGCGACCGCGTACCTCGACCCCTTCCGCACGCACAAGACGCTGAACCTCACCTTCTTCGTGCACGACCCGCTGACCGGCGCGCCTTACACCAGGGACCCGCGCAACATCGCCCGCAAGGCGCAGGACTACCTGCGCGGCACCGGGATCGGCGACACGGCTTTCTTCGGTCCGGAGGCGGAGTTCTACATCTTCGACTCGGCGCGCTTCTCGACCTCGGCCAACGAGGGCTACTACCACATCGACTCCGAGGAAGGCGCCTGGAACACCGGCAAGGACGAGGCCGGCGGAAACCTCGCCTACAAGCCGAGGTACAAGGGCGGGTACTTCCCGGTGCCGCCGATGGACCACTACACCGACCTGCGCTCGGAGATGGTCGCCAACCTGATCAAGTGCGGCATCGAGGTCGAGATGCAGCACCACGAGGTCGGCACGGCCGGCCAGGCCGAGATCGACATCCGGTTCAGCCCGCTGCTGGTGATGGCCGACAAGCTGATGACGTACAAGTACGTGATCAAGAACACCGCCCTGGCGGCGGGCAGGACCGTGACGTTCATGCCCAAGCCGCTGTTCGGCGACAACGGCAACGGCATGCACTGCCACCAGTCGCTCTGGAAGGACGGCGCGCCGCTGTTCTACGACGAGGTTGGCTACGCGGGCCTGTCGGACACCGGCCGCTACTACATCGGCGGCCTGCTCAAGCACGCGCCCTCGCTGCTGGCCTTCACCAACCCGACGGCGAACTCCTACCACCGGCTGGTGCCCGGCTTCGAGGCCCCGGTCAACCTGGTCTACTCGCAGCGGAACCGCTCGGCCTGCGCCCGGATCCCGATCACCGGCACGAACCCGAAGGCTAAGCGGGTCGAGTTCCGCGTCCCCGACCCGTCCTGCAACCCGTACCTCGCGTTCGCCGCGATGCTGATGGCGGGCCTGGACGGGATCAAGAACAAGATCGAGCCGCCGGAGCCGGTGGACAAGGACCTGTACGAGCTGCCGCCGGACGAGGCCGCCGCCATCCCGCAGGTCCCCGGTTCTCTGGACGCCGTGCTCGGCATCCTGGAGGCTGACCACTCCTTCCTCACCGAGGGCGGCGTGTTCACCGACGACCTCATCGAGACCTGGCTGGACTACAAGCGGACCGCCGAGCTCGACGAGCTCCGGCTGCGCCCGCACCCGCACGAGTTCGAGCTGTACTTCGACTGCTGACCCGCGGTAGGCGGCTGAGCTGGGGGCGCGTCACGGCGCGCCCCCTCAGTCCGCGCAGAGTCCGCAAGATCCCGGAACTTCGAGTCCACGAGGGCGTCAATGACTGCCTTCGTGGACTCGTCTTTGTCCGGCCACAGGTGAGCGTACGTGTCCAGGGTGGTCTTCGCCGACCCGTGCCGCAGCCGGGCGAGTCGATTCGTCAGCCGGCCGGGCACGCGCTCGATCTTCGTCTTCAGCGCCAAAGCACTCCCACACTGAGCGGTTAGGACCGACGACCAGGCACGGGCCCGGGCCTTCCACGGGTGCGACGGGCCACCCTCAGGCGCCACCGTGGATGCCAGGACCGCCCGGCCAGATCTGCGGCATGACCGCCCAGCACGCCCAGCGGCAAGGCAAGCAGGTCTAGCCTGACGCGACGACCTATGCGTCGCGCTTGCGGAACAGGTAGGCGCCCGCGGCGAGCAGGGCCGCGGCCCAGAGCGCTGTCACGCCGAGCTGCGGCCAGGCCGACCACAGGTGCGGATTGGCGTTGCTGCCGATGGTGACCGAGACCACCTGGTTCGCGGCGTCCGGCAGGAACCGCATGATGTCCCAGCGCCACTCGTTCGGCAGCGCCTGCTCGAGGACCGGGATGATGAACAGCGCGGCGATCGCGATCGCGATCGCGCCGGCGGTGTGCCGCACGATCGCGCCGATGCCGAACGCGATGATCGCGACCAGCGTGACGAACAGCGCGCAGCCGATGATCGCGAGGAGCACGGTGGTCGGGGAGATCACGTCGGTGCCGGAGAACACCACCTTGCACCCGGGCGGCAACCCGCCGCCGCCGCCACCACCCGGGCCCTGCTGCGGGCAGGTCACATTCGCGTTCAGCGGGATCGTGACGGAGTGGAACAGCGAGGCGCTCACCCCGCTGGACGACAGCAGCGCCTGGCCGACGAAGAACGCCATGAACGACGTGACGAGGGAGACGATAAGCGTTAGCGACGTGAGCACGATCGCCTTCGCGGCATAGACCGTGCCGCGCCGGGGCTGCGCGGTCAGCGAGGTGCGTATCATCCCGGTGGAGTACTCGGAGGTGATCGCCAGCGCGGCGATCACCGCGATGATCAGCTGGCCGATCTCGAAGAACGCGATCAGCGAGATCTGGGTGGCGTCGAACCCGGCCTTGTTGGCCGGGTTGTGGCTGAAGCTGGCCGCGGTGCCTGCCGTGATCGCCGCGCCGATGCCGATGGAGACGACCAGCAGCGCCGCCAGGGTCCAGTAGGTCGACCGGACCGAGCGGATCTTGGTGAACTCCGAGGCGATCGCGCCCCGCAGCCCGGCCCGCCCGGTGGCCGACGGAAGTGAGGGGAGCAACGTGTTCGGCGTTGTCGTGGTGGCCATCGCTCAGCCCCCGCTTCCGCTAGCCGTAGCCGCCCCGGGAACCCCGGCGTGGTACTCCACGCTGCTCGCGGTCAGTTCCATGAACGCCTCCTCGAGCGAGGCGTGGACCGTGGTCAGCTCGTGCAGCCTGATGGCCTGCTCAAACGCGATGTCGCCAACCGCCTCCGCGGTCATCCCGCGGACCTCGATGGCGCCGTCGTCGTCGGTGACCGTGGTCGCGCCCTCGGCGGTCACGCCCTTGATCAGGTCGTCCGCCATCGGGGTGCGCACCCGCACGGCCGCGCCGGAGGAGCGCGCGATGAACTCTGACATCGAGCAGTCGGCGATCAGCTTGCCCAGGCCGATCACGATCAGGTGGTCGGCGGTGGACTCCATCTCCGACATCAGGTGGCTGGAGACGAAGACCGTGCGCCCCTCGGCGGCCAGGGCCTTCATCAGGTTCCTGATCCACAAGATGCCCTCGGGGTCGAGCCCGTTGACCGGCTCGTCGAACATGAGCACCCTGGGATCGCCGAGCAAGGTCGCGGCGATGCCAAGGCGCTGGCTCATGCCGAGCGAGAACCCCTTGGACCGCTTCTTCGCCACCTCGGAGAGGCCGACAAGCTCGAGGACCTCGTCGACGCGGCGCTTCGGCAGGTTGTTGGTCTGCGCCAGGCAGAGCAGGTGGTTGTAGGCCGACCGGCCGCCGTGCACCGCCTTCGCGTCGAGCAGCGCGCCAACCTCGCGCATCGGGTATCCCAGGTCGTGGTAGTCGCGGCCGTCCACCGTGACGGTGCCAGCGTCCGGGTAGTCAAGCCCGAGGATGCACCGCATCGTAGTGGTCTTGCCGGCACCGTTCGGACCCAGGAAGCCGGTGACCTTGCCCGGCTCAACGCCGAACGTCAGCTCGTCGACGGCGGTTTTATCGCCGTATCGCTTCGTGAGGCCGTGCACCTCAATCATTAAATGGTCCTCTCCTCTTGACATACGCCCAATTCTGGCCGTCCACCGCGCTCGCCCGCGTCGGCCCCGGTGATGATTCGGGGTACTCCTGCGGGGGGACGGCTGTCTTACCGGGTGGCGCCGGCGGCCAGCCTCACCGAGTAGCCATAGCCGGCGGTGCGCAGGCGGTGCGGGGTAGCTGTGCCGCCGATCAGGACGCGGCCGCTGCCGCGTCTGCACTGGTCACCGGCTATCTCGACCCTCTGGCTGCCGCATAGTGCGGTGACACGGCCGCCGGCGCGTTGCCGTCTGCCCGCAACGCGCCGGGAAGGCTCATGCCGACCTCCGAGTCCTTGATTCTTCTCACATGTGGGAGAAGCGACCGAGGTCTGGAGCCGTGATGTCAATCATACGCGCGGTCCGTCACATCTGCCGGGCCGCGGGCCGTCGGGCGACGGGGGCTGGGCGTGCGCGGCAGATTCGCAGTTAGCTGTGGCCGGCCTGGATCTGCCGAGTGCGTGACGTTGTCAGATGCAGCTCAGGGCGAGGATGCCGGCGGTGCCTTCGGCGGCTCCTGACCGGGCCGGTGCGGCGGGCGGGGAGGCGCGGGCGGGATGGTGGTGATGGCCGGCGGGGTCTCGGGCCAGACCAGCAGGACCGGGCAGGGTGCGTGGTCGACGACGAAGCGGGTGGCGGGGCTCAGGCTCCGGGGTCCCAGGTGGGTGCGGTCGCCGTCGCGGGCGAGGATGAGAAGATCGGCGCCGTCGGCAACGGCAACGACTTCCCGCTCGATCCGCCCGGATCGTTCCAGCCGGGTGCAGGGCCGCCCCAGGCGCTCGGCGGCGGCTCCGAGGAGTTGCTGAGCGGAGGCGGCGGCCAGCTGCTGCAGGCGGGTGCCGGGGTCGCGCTCGGGGCGGCTGCGGCCGAACAGGCCCGCGTAGGCGCCGTGGGCGGCACCAGGGACGTCGTTGCCGGTGACGTGGAGCAGGACGATATCGGCGCCTTCGGGGGCGTGGGTGCTGGCGGCGTCGACGCAGGCCGGCCAGGTGCCTTCGACGATCCAGGCGATCACGGTCACGGGAATCAGCCTCCGATGGCGTGCAGCGAGGCCCACAGGGCCAGCACCGCCAGGATCAGGGCGGCAGGCACGGTGAGCAGTCCGAGCCGGGTGAATTCCCCAAGATCGACGCTGGTGTCATGCTCGCGCGCGATGCGGCGCCACAGCAAGGTGGCCAGGGAACCGGCGTAGGTGAGGTTGGGCCCGATGTTCACCCCGAGCAGCACCGCCAGAACGGCGCCGGGGCCCGCGGGGACGGCCAGCGGCAGCAGCACCAGCACGGCGGGCAGGTTGTTGATCACGTTGGCCAGGACGGCGGACAGCGCCGCGACGCCCAGCAGCGCGGGCAGGCTCACGCCGCCGGGCAGCAGATGCCCCAGCGCCCCGGCGAGCCCGTTATCGACCACCACGCGGACCACGATCCCCAGGCCCAGCACGAAGAACAGGAAGGGGATATTCGCGGCTGCGACGATGGCAGCCGGGGTGGTGCGCCGCTGGGCCAGGGCCCGGGCGGCGAGCACCGCCGCGCCCGCCAGGGCCGCCCAGGCCGGGTTCACCCCGGCGACGGAGGTGACGGCGAACCCGGCGAGGGTGCAGGCCACCACCGCCACCACGAACACCGGCACCTCGGGCGGCCCGGCGGCAGGCAGGGCCTGGGCGCCGGCGTCCAGGTCGGAGGCGAAGAACCGGCGGAAGACCGCGTACTCGGCTCCGATGGCGACCAGCCACGGCAGCGCCATCAGCGCGGCGAACCGCGTGAAGCTCAGCCCGCTGGCCGCGAACGCCAGCAGGTTGGTCAGATTGGAAACCGGAAGCAGCAAAGAGGCGGTATTCGCCAGATGGGTGCAGGCATACACGTGCGGCCTGGGACGCGCCCCCAGCCGGGCGGCAGTGACGAACACCACCGGGGTCAGCAACACCACCGCGGCGTCCAGGCTCAGCACCGCCGTGATCACCGAGGCGAGAACGAAGACCGCCAGCAGCAGCCGCCGCGGCCGCCCCGCGGCGGCACGTGCCATCCAGCCCCCGCACGCACGGAACAGCCCTTCGTCATCACACAACTGACCCAGCACCAGCACCGCCGCCAGGAACCCGATCACCGGCCCCAGCCGCTCCGCCACCGCGCGGGCCTGGTCCAGCGAGATCGCCCCCGTGCCCAGCAGCACCAGCGCGGCCGGGACCGCCACGACTGCCTCCGGCCAGCCCCACGGGCGCACCACAGCACACGCCAGCACCCCCGCCAGCAAGACGACGGACAAGGCTTCCGCCAGCGCCGTATTCACGACCATGCCCTCCCGCAGAAGCGACAGGCCCGACGTCTCATCGAACCAGACCAGGCCAGTTCCCTCAACGCGCCCGGCCGCAGTCAGCGGAGCCAGCAACGAGCTGTACTACGACGTGCAGCCTTCCCGGCTGCCGAGCTGGGGGCGCGTCACGGCCCCTCACTCCGCAACATCCCGGAACTTCGAGTCCTGGCCGGGGCCTGATACGGCAGTGCCGCCGCGGCCGGCCCGGTCATATCTGGTTGTACCGATAGCTCGGCAGGCCGTATTCGGCCGCAATCGCCGCCCATAGCGCGGCGAAGGCCTTCTTGTACGTCGTGGCCTGGTGATCGGGCACCATCGCGGCCTGGTAGCTGGCATCGGACCGGTCGTTCGTGCTGCATCCTTGCGAGATCTCGTCTTGCGTCCACTTGGCGAAGTCCTGGTCAGCCTGGCCGGATGCCTGCCAGGCCGTGGTGAGGTCCTGCAGCATCGGTGCGGGCAGGGCCGAGCGGTCAGGCAGGGCGGCAAGCTTGCCCAGCAGGACCTGACGCGACGACGCGGCGCTGCTGAAGATCGTCTCGTCCTGGCTCAGGCCAGGCGAGCAGGCCGCGACGGCACCGACGGCCCGCGTCACCGCAGCCCGGTCCGTACCGCTCTGGGCCAGCAATGCCGCCAGGGCCTGTGCCGCCTGCCGACGCGGCGGTAGCGTGGGCGAGGAGACGGCCGAGGGCACGGAGGAGGACACGGCGGAGGGCGCGGAGGAGGACGTCGGCGCAGCGGCCGGCGCCCACATGAATGTCAGGGCACCCGGGATAGTCACCGATGAAGAGCCGTGCGACACGACCAGCTTGAAACCGGTGGATACGGACGCGCCCAAGGGAGCGGAGTCGACCTTGCCGTAGAGCGTCGCCTCCCAGCCGCGGATGGATTCCTCCTTGATTACCCCGCTGCCAGACCTGACCCAGGTACCCGCCTCCAGGCGGTAGTCCTCGGGCGAAACGACGACGCTGGCCACGGTGCCATGACCAACGTCAGCGCAGCCAGGAGGTGCGGGTGCCATCGAGGCATAAGGAGTGCCGGATGGCCCGAACCAGACTGCCAGGGCGTATCGCATGCCGGCCGGCATGGCCGGCTGGGTCTCCGCGCCTGTGGCAACGTCGGCCAGCACCACCGTGTCGCCGTCGGCGCAGACGCCGGCTAGCCCGAATAGCAGGAAGCCGGCCTGCGTGTCATCCGGGCTGAACACGAAACGTCCGGGCCCCGTGTTGCTGGTCACCTGGCTGGCCGCAGGCGCGAACAGGACCGCCCGGCCCTCCGCGTCGACCCGGTAGAGCAATTGCGGGCCACCAGAGGCGGACACTCCCATTCCATATCCCACGATCACGTCCGCCGGAGGAACGGCGGCAACCAGGCCGTATTCGTTGCCGAAAGAAAAACGGATCTTGGGCAGACCCGAGATGACGATCGGGACCGGCTTGGAGCCATCATCGGGATAGCTCAGCAGGCGAGGAGCATTCTCTGCCGTGTAGTCATCTGACAGCAGCTGGTCACCCTGGAATACGATCGACGTGCAGTCGCAATGCCACGTGCGTACCTGATCGCGGCCCACGATGAACTCGCCGACCCCCTGGCCATCGAGCCAGGCCACCTTGCTCCCATCGGCTGACCAGACTAGCTGCCCTGAGTCAAAGCCTTGCGGACCGGTAAATCCGGCGTCCTTCGGGAAGGTGGCAAGAGTCCTGACCGACCCGTTGCCGGTGCGGAGGTCCACCGATGTCGACGTGGTGTAGACGAGCTCTGGTGCCGTTGCCGGTGCTGGTGGCGGTGCCGGGTGCCGGGTGGGCCTGGCCACGATGACAGCCGCGGCTACGGCGATGCCGACGATCACGATGCCGGTCGTGACCGCCGCGGCCTTGACCGCGCCGATATGCCCGTGCAGGAGATGCCGACGCAGGAAATGCCGGCGCAGGCGGACCCGGTGCACGGTGCTGCCTTGCGCGGCGGCCGGTCCGCCCGTCGGCCACAGCGCGGCCAGCAGCAGCGCCGCCGCGGCCAGCGCGGACCGGCCGCGTTCCTCCCAGTCCGGCCCGTATGTGCCCCCGGCGACCGCCCGCAGCTCGGCGACCAGCGCGGTCCCGTCGGCCGGACGGGCGCCGGGGTCTTTGGCCAGGCCGGCGGCCACCAGCGGCCGCAGCGGCTCGGGGACCGGCTCCAGCGGCACCGGCTGGGACATGTGCTGGTACAGCAGCCGCTCGGCGGTGTCCCCGGTGAACGGCGGCCGACCGGTCAGGCACTCGTAAAAGGTGGCGGTGGCCGCGTAGACGTCGCTGGCCGGGGTAGCCGGGGACCCGCCGAACTGCTCGGGCGGCGCGTACATCAGCGTGCCGGCCGGGATCGGGCTGTCCCCGGCCCGCGCCGCGATGCCGAAGTCGGTCAGCTTGCTCTCGCCTGCCCCGTTGATCAGCACGTTCTCCGGCTTGTAGTCCCGGTGCACCACGCCCGCGCCGGTGCGCCGCGGCCAGGCCCAGCAGCGAGCCCTGCAGCACCACCAGCGCCGCCTCCGCCGTGGTGGCGCCCTGACGAACCAGGATGTCGCGGAGCGAGACCCCGTCGATGAGTTCCATCACGATCGCGGCGCCGGCCGGCGACTCCACATACTCGTACAGCCGCACCACGTTCGGGTCATCCAGCGAGGCCAGCACCGCCGCCTCAGCCCGGAACAACTCCGTGAACTCCGGATCGGCCAGCAGCTGAGGGCGCAGGTACTTGATCGCCACCGCAGTGCCCGAGGCATCATGCCGGGCCAGCACCACATCGCCGAACCCGCCCGAGCCCAGCGTCTTCACCTCGGTATAACCCGGGACATCCCACTCTCGCGCCATCAGGTCCCCACCCATCGCCCGCCGGCCCTGCACCCTGGCATCTGGCCGGAGGCAGTCCCCTCCCCGGGCTTTCGTCCGGCCCGCATCCGGGCCCGGCAAACCCCACCTGATGACCGGCTCAGCATGAAGCGGGCGCCGCTGCCCTGTCAATCCCCGGATCGCGGCCAGCGACCTCGGGCTGGCCGTGCATGATTGGGTATGTCCGCGTCGCAGAGATGGGAGTGCCGCTAATGCCGTCAACGTGTGCGCCAGCCCTCACCGGTGACCGATGAGCAGCCTTGTCACGTGGTATGACGTGCTGGGGGTGCTGCCAGACGCGCCACCGGAGGACATCCGCGAAGCGTGGCAGGCGAGGAAGGCCATGCTCCAGCCGGGCCTGCTGGCGGCGGCCTCGCCGGACGTGCTGTCGGCCGCCGAGCGGGCGCGGCAGGCGGTGGAGGAGGCATGGGGCGTCCTGGCCGATCCCGCCGCCCGGGAATCGTATGACCAGGAGATCGGTTTCGCGAGGCCCGGGGAGGGCCTGGCCCCGCCATGGCGGGGGCCGTCGGGGCCTGATGTCAGCCTGGGTGGGGGGTGGTCCAGGGCGGATGAGGAGTCGCTGGAGCCGTATTCCGATCCGCCTTCCCGGGTCGTGGTGCCGGATGTCAGGGGGCTGTTCTACCGCGCGTGCATGGACGTGGCCGGCCGGGTCGGCCTGCACGTGGAACCGGTCCGGCTGACCTCGCACCCGATGCCGGTTGAGGGCCTCGTCGTCGGCCAGACGCCAGCCGCGGGTGACCGGGTGCACCACGCCAGCAGGCTGACGGTCCAGCTGTGGCACCCCTCCGAGCCGGGCGGTGCCGCTGGATCAGGCTGACCAGAGCCTGGGTGGCACATCACGACAGCACCTCGGGCGCTCAGAGGAACTGGCCTGGCGTGCTGTCCGTATCCCCGTTCCACACGAGCGCCACAATCTCACCCGGATCGATCACGGCCCACCCGCTCTCGCGCTCCAGGCGGATCAGGCCGTCCGGCTGGATCTCCACGCCGGTCAGCTTCTTGTTCTCGGCCGTGGCGAACCCGATCGGGCCGATTCTGCTGACGACCATGAAAATGGACCCGGACTTGCCGATGAGCGGCTCGAGCAGGTCGCGGATCGTCTCAGCAGTCATTGACCATCACCTCCACATCTCGCTACGGCCGGGCCTGGCCGATCGCCTGCTGCAGGAGGGCGGCGACTTCGGGGCTGGGCTGCTTGGGCTCATCAGGCGAGAGCGTGATGCCCTCGGTGGAGGCGCCGGCGTCGAGCAGGGCCGCGACGGTGGCGATCCAGTCGGGGCGGGGGTTGGTGGCGGGCCGTTCGCCGCTGCCGACGGCGGCCCAGTCCAGCGGAGGGCTGTCCCAGGTGGCGTCGCGGGCCTGGAGGTTCGCGCCGCGGTCGAGCAGCAGCCGGACGGCGCCCGCGCTGCCGGAGTAGGCGGCGGCGTGCAGCACCGTTCCGCCGTCGTCGCCACCGCGGGCGTCGACCGGGAAGCCGAGCTCGAGCATCAGGCTGATGGCCGATCCGCGGCCCGTCTCCGCGGCGCGGATCAGCGCCGCGGCCGGGGTTCCGGGCGATCTCGGCCCGTACCCGGTCTGCGTCGCCCAGGATCACCGCGGTGGCGAAGTTGTACCCGGCCAGTTCGGGGTTGGCGGCCAGCATCCGGGCCGCACGTCCGGTCCAGTCGCGGATGCTGGCCTCGCAGAACGCCTCCGCCTGCCGGTCCAGTTCGGTGGTGCGGGCCTCGCGGCGCAGGTGGTCCAGGCTGGGACGAGCCGGAAGATCGGTCATGACGTGCCCTGCCCGCGCGGATTCGGAGGCGCCCTCTCGCGCCTACGGTCACGGTATCACCAGGCGCACGGCGCCCCCGGGAGCCGCGGCGCGGCCCGGCCGGGTCAGGCCGGGCGGTGGTACCGCCGGTTTATCGCCCGCTGCAGGCGGCGACGGGGCAGGTTGAACAGCAGCGCGGCGGCCGCCGTCGCAGCGGCCACCGCGACGGGCGTGTGGAACGCCACCACCTGGGTGGCCATTAGCACCAGTGCGACATAGGCCACGGTCAGCAGCCCGGTAATCAGTACGTACCTCATACTCCGCACGCTACGGCGGGACCGTTCCGAAAGCGTTACGACTCAGCTCGAAGGGCGACCCGAACAGACGTTATGGTCAGGTCATGCCGAGACCGGACCGGAGTAACGCCACCGCGCTCATCGACGAGGTATTCGGGCACATGTTCCCGGGCCTGCGCCCCTCCTGACGAGGCGCGCCCCGGGGTCAGCGCAGCACGGTGACCGAGACGCTGAAGCGGCCCGGCGGCGGGCAGAACCCGAGCGGGTAGACCCGGGGCAGCGACGCGGACGCCTCGGCTTCGTTCTTGCCCATCATCGCGGCGGTGCACGGGCGCCGGATGGAGGTGATGAGCACCCGTCCGGGCCGGGCTGCGGAGAACGACTCGCCGGTGAGCCCCACTGGCAGTGACATCCCGCCGTTCGGGACCGGCACCAGCACGTCGCTGCTGGCCAGCGGCACCAGCCACGGGCGGGAAAGGGTGCCTTGCAGGTACACGTCCAACCGCTTGCCGATCCGGACGCAGTAGCTCTTGCCGTTGCCGGCCAGCGTGACGGTGTCATCCGCCGGAGCCTGGCAGCTGGACGGCACGCCGGTACCCGCCGCCGGCGTGCTCGGCGCCTGGGCATGCTTCGCCGAGGCGGTCGGGTGCCCCCCGGCACCCGGCGCTGACGCCGTAACCGTTCCGCAGCCAGCGATCACGACAGCCAGGAGGCACGCCCCCGGCCCTGCCGACCGAACGTTCATCTGAGCCTCCGCTGGGCGTCCTGTGCGGAGCAGCTGAGGATTAGCTCCGTAGGTCAGGCCGGAACTTGGACGTCTGGCGGAGGCGGCTCGGTTCCATGACCCGGCAAACGAGAGGGCCGCCGACGCCGCGCCCGGCGGCCCGGGCGTTCTCGCCTAGCCGTACCATCGGTTTAATGGGTCGAGATGGGTGAGGAGTTGACCGTCCGCGCGGCGGTCCCGGCTGACCTCGAGCCGGTCGCCGCGATCTGCGCGCACTATGTCACGACCACCGTGACGACGTTCGAGGAGGTGCCGCCCGCGGCCGCGGACTGGCAACGGCGGCTGGACGACCTGGCCGGCCGTAACCTGCCGTTCCTGGTGGCCGAGCAGGACGGCGCCGTCTGCGGGTACGCCTACGCCGGCCCGTGGCGGCCCAAGCCGGCCTACCGGTACACCGTCGAGGACACGGTGTACGTCTCCCCCGCCCGCACCGGCCGCGGGCTGGGCCGCGCCCTGCTCGGCGCGCTGCTCACCGGGTGCGAGCAGGCTGGCGCGCGGCAGGTCATCGCGGTCATCGCCGACACCGGCAGCGACGCCTCGGCCGCGCTGCACCGCCGCTTCGGTTTCGAGACCATCGGCCGGCTGCGCCGGGTCGGCCGCAAGCACGGGCGGTGGATCGACACCGTCCTGATGCAGCGCGAACTGGGGCCAAGGGGTACGGACCGATGAGGCCTGGGGATCCGGTCAGCACCGCGTTCACCGGACACGAAGGGCGCTGGCAGGCCCGGCTGGGGAAGCTGAGGGACGTGGTGCGCCAGGAACTCGTGGCGCGCCAGCTGGCCGGCGAGCTGGGACCACCGCCCGTTCGGATCATCGATCTTGGCTGCGGCCAGGGGACACAGGCCGTCGCTCTGGCCCGGCGCGGGTATGAGGTGACCGGGGTCGATGCCTCGGCGGAGCTGCTGGCCCGCTTCGAGCGGGACCTGGCCGCCGAGCCGGCCGAGGTCCGCGCCCGGGTGCGGGTCGAGCGCGGCCTGATCGAGGAGTGGGCCGAACGGTCCGGGGTTTCACCCGCCGGGGCCGTGCTGTGCCACGGGGTGCTGATGTACGCGGCGGATCCCGATCCGGTCCTGCGTGCCGTCGCGAGGCTGACGGCGCCGGGCGGGATGGCCTCGCTCCTGGTCCGCAACGGCGACGCGCTGGCCATGCGGCCGGGGCTGCAGGGTGACTGGGCGGCGTGCGGGGACGCCTTCGGGTCGGTCACGTACGCAAACCGGATCGGGATCACCGCCCGGGCCGACCGGCTGGCCGACCTCACCGCCCGGCTGGCGGGCCACGGGCTGGACGTCACCGCGTGGTACGGCGTGCGGGTGTTCACCGACACGGCGCCCGGCGACGCCGAACCGCCGCCTGATCTGGAGGACCTGCTCGCCTGCGAGGAACGGGCCGGACGCACCGACCCCTATCGCCGGGTGGCCGCCCTGCTGCACGTGATCGCGAGGCGCCGCACGTGAGGGCGGACGGGCCCTGGCGGCAGCCGCTGGACGAGACGTGGGCCGGACTGGACCGGGAGGCCGCTGACGGCAAACGCGGTTGGACTACCGCGCCCGGCGTCTTAAGGTAAGTACTGCTGTGGGAGACAACGAGATCATTGAGCGGATTGACGCGTTCTGCGACGCTGTCCCGCGCCGCCGGACCCGGGCCGAGGAATACGGCCCGCTCGTGATCTTCGTTCCGGCTGGCTCCGGATGGCCGTACTACGCGCGCCCGAGACAGGGCTCACGGCCGCCGGTTACCGCGGCCGACATCCGCGCGGTGCGCGCCCGGCAGCGTGAGCTGATCATTCCCGAGTCGTTCGAGTGGATCGAGCAGACCGCGCCCGAGATGGCGGCTGCCGCCGGGGAAGCGGGCCTTGAGGTCCGGGCGCACCCGCTGATGGTGCTGGCCGGCCCGGCCCAGATCCCGCCGCTGCCGCCGGGGATCACGGTGCGGATCGTCGCACCCGAAGACGCCGAGCTCGACCGGGTCTGGGCCGTCCCGGCGGTGGCGTTCAGCCATCCGGGAACGGGTGCAGGCGAGGCGGGTGCGGCCGAGCGGGACAAGATCGCCGCGGACCACGACGGCGGCACGATCGCGATGCTGCGCGAGCGGCTGCGATCGGGGCACTCGGTGCTGGCCGCCGCGTTCGGCCCGGATGGCCCGCTCGCGGCGGGAAGCTGCCAGGCGGTGGACAGCGTCGCCGAGATCACCGGCGTCGGCGTGCTGCCGTCGGTTCGGCGGCAGGGTCTCGGCGCGGCGGTCACCGCGCTGCTGGCCGCGGACGCCCGGGACCGCGGGGTGCAGACCATTTTCCTGTCCGCCAGCGACGACGCGGTGGCCCGCATCTACGCCAGGATCGGCTTCCGCGAGATCGGCACCGCCATGATCGCCGAGACTGCCCGCTAGCCGTTCGGCCTGATCCGGCGGCGCCTGACCGGCTGAGGGCCGCTCACCGCTATGGTCGTGGCGTGCTGTCACGCTGGCTGAGGCGGGTTCGCCGCGATCATCGTCACGCTGCTGACTGGCGTGCTGGTGGTCCTAGACGTCACTGACAAGGCGATGCGCCGGTGGTGGGACGGTCACGCGCTCACCACCGACACGGTGTCGGGGCTGCTCGTGCTGCTGATCACGCTGCTGGTGATCGACCAGGTGGTCAGGCTCCGGCAGCTCAACGCCCGGGCCCGCGCCGTGGCGGCCCAGGCGGCCATCATCATGACCCAGGCCGGGCGCACGTTGCGTTCGGTATCCCAGGCGGTGGCACAGGGCGCGGACGACAGTGACCGTGACGCGGCCTCCGACGAGTTGCGAACGTACATGATGATGCTGCTGGTCGGCGCGCCGGTCCTGATCGACGCGCAGGTGTCGAGGAGCTTCCTGGAGCAGGCCCAGGTCGTGGGCGGGCTGATGGCGGTCTCGCTGGGCAGTGACGGCCAAGTCGTCCGGTCCGGCGGCATCCAAGGACGCCCGGCTCGACGACGCGGTGCAACAGCTCCGGGCCGCCTCGGCCCCGCTGCTGGCGGTGCTCGACCCGGAGACCCAGGCCGCCGTGCGCGGAGACGACTCCGCCTTACCGGTACGCAAACGGTCACACTACGCCAAAGTTTCCGCTCGGTCGCTGCGCCGCCGGCTAGGCTGCGCCCGTCTTTGGGGTGTTATGGGCGGGTGGGAGTGGAGGGATTGGGCGACTTCGAGGAGGTCGTGCGGCTCCAGGCGGGGATCCGCGAGTGGCTGCTACGGGCGGCCAGGAACGGCCGCCACGAACTGCGCGGCGTTCCGGCTCCGGCGGTACTGCCGCTGCTGTGCGCGGCCGCGTTCGGGCCGGCGCTCGCCGAGGCCGCCGATCTGGGCGGCGCCGCGGCGGTGGCCAGGGTCGGGGTCCTGTCCTCGGTCGGGGCCAGCGCACTGGGCGGTGTCCTGGCCGGAGCCGTGGACCGGGTGCGGTCGGCGCACCCGTCCGGAGACCTGTCGCGCAGTGACGTACAGCGGGAGATCAGCCGGAGCGTGAAGGAGATCCTGTCCGCCGGCGATACGCACACCGGCGAGGTGCGCTCCGATATCGCGATGGTGCTGCGCGAGATCGACGCCGGCGGCACCGTCTTCCGCGCCGCGATCGAGGCGGGCGATGAGGAACTGCAGCGCGAGGTACTCGCCGCGGTCGGGGCGGTGAGCGCCGAGTTCGGCGAGATGGAGTTCATGCTCGCCGACCTGGCGCGCGCGGCCGGGGAGATCCAGGACAGCCTCGGCGGGCAGAGCACCGAGCTGAGGATCGCGAGCGAGCAGGTCGCGCGGCAGTACGCCGACGTGCGCATGATCCGCGAGGCACTGACGGTCATCGAGCAGCGCACGCGGCAGTGGATTCCCGGCTCCGGCGGCCCGGACCAGAGCCGCCCGCGGTGGACGGGCGGCTGTCCGTACCGCGGGCTGCTGCCCTACGAGCAGGCCCACGAGACCGTGTTCTTCGGCCGCGAACGGCTCATCGCGACGCTGGCCGGGACGCTGGCGCAGGCCGGCATCGTGATGGTGACCGGCGCCTCGGGCGCGGGCAAGACCTCGCTGCTGCAGGCGGGCCTGGTGCCGGCGCTGGCCCGGGGAGTGCAGGTACCGGGTTCATCCTCCTGGTTCCGGATCAGCATGACCCCGGGGACGCGCCCGCTCACCGAGCTCTCGGCCCAGCTGGCGCAGCTGGCCGACCGTGATCCCGCGGTGATCCGCAAGGGCCTGGCCGACGCACCGCGGGACGCTCACCTACTGCTCAGCGACATCGTCCGGCCGGCCCGGCTGGTCCTGATCATCGACCAGTTCGAGCAGGTCTTCGCGGCCGAGGACGAGGAAGGCGCACTGGAACGGGACGCGTTCATCGAGGCGGTGTGCGCGGCGGCGACCAGGCCGGCCGGGTCCCGGGGCGAGCCTCCAGCGCTGGTGGTGCTCGCGGTTCGCGGGGACTACTGGGACCGGTGTGCCGGCTTCCCCGAGCTCGTCGGCGCCATGCAGGGCGGCCAGATCGTCGTCGGTCCGATGACCGACGCCGACTTGCGCCGCGTGATCACCGGGCCGGCCGAGGCGAGCGGGCTGGCCGTCGAGCCGGGCCTGGTCGACACCATCCTGGCCGATCTGCGCTCGGCCGCCGACGGAGCCCACAGCAGCGCCGGGGCTCCTGGGCTCCTTCCGCTGCTCTCCCAGGCCATGGTGCTGACCTGGGAGCGCCGCGACGGCGACCGGCTGACCAGGCGAGGCTACGAGGATGCGGGTAACCGGGCGGGGATCGCCCGGGCCATCGAGGTCACCGCCGAGACGGCCTACCGCGGCCTGACCGAAAGCCAGCAGGCGATCGCGCGGGAGGTATTCCGGCGAATGACGGCCATGGGCCCTGACCGCCGGCCCATCCGCCGGGCGGCGACCAGCCGCGACCTGCGTTCCGGGCGGCCCCAGAGCGAGTGGCCCGAGGTAGAGGCGATCCTGGAGGCATTTGCCCGCCACCGCCTGCTGGTGCTGGACGCGGACCGTACCCAGATCGCGCACGACGTCCTGTTGCAGGCGTGGCCGCGGCTGCGGGGGTGGCTGGAAGAAGACGAGACCAGCATGATCCTGTACGGCCAGCTCGCCGAGGACACGGCCCAGTGGCGCGCGAGCGGAGATGACCGGGCGCTGCTGTACCGCGGAGTCCAGCTGGCCGCCACCCGGCAGGCCGCGCGCGTCTGGGAAGCGGATCCGGCCCGGTACCCAGCGCTGAGCGCCAGCGAGAATGCGTTCTTGCAGGCCAGCGGACGGGCCATGGCCCGCGGCCAGTGGCGGCGCCGGATCCTGGCCGGGATGGCGGCCGTGCTGGTCATCGCCGCACTGGCCGGGGCGGGAATCGCGGTCAAGAACGCGAGGACCAGCGCCGCCCAGCAGGGCACCGCGAACGTCGCGCAGCGGCTGGCCGCGCAGAGCACGGCCCTGGACGCCTCCGACCCGGTCACGGCCGCGCTCCTGGCCGGAGCCGCCTGGCGGCTGTCCCCGACCGCGCAGGCCCAGTACAGCCTGCTCCAGTCGCTGGCGCAGCCGGTCCGCGGCGTCTTGACCGCGCCGTCGGGCGTGGTTACCGCGCTGGCCTACAGCCCGGACGGCGGCACGCTGGCGGCCGGCTACTCCGGCGGCGCGATCCGGCTGTGGGATCTTGCCTCGCACCGCACGATCAGCGTCACCAGCTTGGGGGCCACTCCGCTCGCCCTGGCCTTCACCAGCGGCGGAAAGCAGCTCGAGGTCGCGGACGCCGACGCCGTCGGCACCTGGAACCTGGCCGATCAGGACCGGATCACCGCGCGGCCGTTCGCCAGCCCGGCGCAGGGTAACGCGGTGGCGTTCAGCCCGGACGGCAAGACCCTCGCCACCGGCGGTGCCGACGGGAACGTCCGGCTGTGGGATGCGGCCACCCAGCAGGAGATCGGCCCGCCGATGAGCTCGGACGCCAAGCCGGTGGCGGCCGTGGCGTTCAACCCCGATGGCACGCTGGTGGCGGCGGCCAGCTCGGATGGGAACGTCCAGCTGTGGAGCACGGCCAGCCAGCAGGTGGCGGGACCTGCCCTGGTCCCCAACGGGGCGGAGGTTGACGCGCTGGCGTTCAGCCCCGACGGGAAGCTGCTGGCCACCGGCGGCCAGGACGGCACCGCCCGGCTCTGGGACGTCACGACCGAGGAGCCAGATCGGTGCGACCATGGCGACCGGCGACACGGTGAGCGCTCTGACGTTCGGCGCCGGAGGGACCACGCTCGCCACCGCCGAGAGCGACGGCGCCACCGAGTTGTGGGATGTCACCACGCAGACCCAGACCGGAGCCGCGCTGACCGTCCAGGGCTCGGCCGGCGTGAGCGCGCTGGCCTTCAGTCCCGGCGCGGACGCCCTGGCCACCGGGAATGGCAGCGGCAGCATCCAGCTATGGAACCCGGCGGGCTTCCACCAGCCGTCGGCTCCCCTGGCCGTCGGGCCGGTCAGCCCGGCCGCCGCGGCGTCCGGGCACACCCGCCGGCCACGTTCAGCGCCGGCGGCGGTCTGCTCGCCACCAGCGACGGGCACGGGATCGTCCGGGTGTGGGACATCAGCGCGCGACGGCTGGTGGGCGAGCCACTGTCCAGCTACCACACCCTCACCGGGCTGGCCCTCAGCCCGGACGGGAAGACACTGGCCGTGGCCGGCAGCGGCGTGCAACTGTGGCAGACGGCAACCGGCCAGCGGATCGGCAGCGCGCTGCCCGCGGTCGGCCACGGGCGCTACCGGGCCGTGGCGTTCAGCCCGGACGGCACCCTGCTGGCCACGCTCGGCGCGGACGGCACGGCCCGGATCTGGAACGTGACGACCCAGCAGGAAATCGGCGCGCCGATGACCGTCGACCGGCCCGTTGCGCCGACCGGGGCCGTGGCGTTCAGCCCCAGCGGCCGGACGCTGGTCACGGTGGGCGCGGGCGGCCAGGCCCAGCTCTGGAGCGTGGCGACTCACCGGGCACTCGGCAAGCCCATGGCCGCGGGCCCGGCCACGACCGTGGTGACGTTCAGCCCGGACGGCACGAGGCTGGCCACCGCGGGGAGCGACGGCAGCGTCCGGCTCTGGGACGTGGCCACCCAGCAAGAGATCGGCACGCCCATGACCGCCGACGCCCAGCCGGTCTACGCGGCAGCGTTCAGCCCCGGTGGCGGCACGCTGGCCACCGCCGGCGGCGACGGCAGCGTCCGGCTCTGGGACGTGGCCACCCAGCAAGAGATCGGCACGCCCATGACCGCCGGCACCCAGCCGGTCTACGCGGCAGCGTTCAGCCCCGGTGGCGGCACGCTGGCCACCGCCGGCGGCGACGGCACGGCCCGGGTCTGGGACGTCGCCTTCCCGGCCAACCTCCCGCAGGCCGCCTGCGGCATCGCGGACATATCGCTCACCCCTCAGCAATGGGCTGACTACGCTGGAAGCCAGCCATTCCAGCAGGTGTGCCCCACGGGGTAGGCCGTAGCCAAGGACGTCGTCATCGGAATGAGGGGGCGGCACTCGTCGGGAGTGCCCGCAGGTACGCGGATGGTACTCGCGGTCGCCGGCGCTGGCCTGCTCATAGCCGCGGGCATCGTCGCGATCCTCACCTTCCGGGGACCGGGAGCCCAGCAGCCCGGGGGCAGTGCCGCCGTGGCGACCGAGCCTGGCTCATCCCCCAGGCCGCTGACGGCGACCGCCGCGGTGACGGCGAGCCCGCGTGCCCCCCGGCCGCCGGCGTCCCCGGCGCTGGGCCGGCGCCAGGATCCGCTCGGCGCGGCGGCGGCCTCCTACGTATCGAGCCGGGCAGGCGTCGTCCTGGCCGCGGTCTACGATCTGCGCACGGGCCAGACGTGGCAGCTCGGGCAGGGACAGCCGCAGGACGAGGCGAGCGTGGTCAAGCTCGACGTACTCGAGACGCTGCTGGCCGAACGGGGCCGAAGCGGCACCGGGCTGTCCGCCGGTGACCAGACGCTGGCCGGGCAGATGATCGAGGACAGCGACAACGACGCGGCGACCAGCCTGTGGTACGAGGTGGGCGGGGCCAGCGGTATCCGGTCGTTCAACTCCGCCGCCGGCCTGGCTGACACGGCTCCTTCCTCCTGCGTGAACTGCCCCGGCTTCCCCTGGCCCGGGTGGGGGCTGACCACGACGATCCCCGGCGACCAGCTGACCCTGCTGCGGGCGCTGGTCGAGCCGAACTCGCTGCTGACGAGCGCCGAACGAAGCTACGCGTTGTCGCTGATGGAAAACGTGACGCCGACCCAGCGGTGGGGAGTCTCCGGCGGCGTCCCGGCCCAGGCCACCGTGGCGCTCAAGAACGGCTGGCTCCCGCTGAACAGCGCGGACAGCGACTGGCAGATCAACAGCGTGGGGTGGATCTCGGGCAGCGGGCGGGATTACCTGATGGCCGTGCTGACCACCGGAAATCCGACCGAGCAGTACGGCATCGACACGATCGACGAGCTGGGCGCCATGGTCTGGAACAACATGGCCTGACCGGCAGGCGCGACGATCAGGTTCAGAGCTGGTTCCACTGGTAGGCGGACAGCCCGTCGTGCGCCGCGATCGGATTCCAGAGGCTGACGAAGGTCTTCTTGTCGGTGGTCGCCTGAGCGTCGGGCCCGGCCGCAGCATGTGCGTGGGGGTCCGACTGGTTATTCAGGGTGCAGCCGTCGGAGATCTCGTCCTGCGCCCACCCCGCGTAATCCTGATCCGCCTTGATCGAGTTCTGCCAGGCGCTGGTCAGCGCGGCCAGCATGCTGGCGGGCAGCGCCGAACGACCCGGAAGGCTCACGAGCCGGCTGAGCAGGATCTGCCGCGACGTGACCGCGGCCCGGAAGGTCTGCGGGTCCTGGTGTAGGTTCGGCCCGCACTGGCTGACGTCGGTGACCGCCGCGACGATGGAACTGCGGTCCGTGACGCTCTGGGCCAGGAGCCCGGCGAGGCCCTGGGCCGCCTGCTCCTGCGCGGGCTGGGCCGCCGGCGAGGATGCCGTCCCGCCGGGCGGCCCCGAACTGACCGGCGCCGGGACGGGCCCGCGCTGCAACGGGTGCGCGATCAGCATCACCCCTGCGGTGAGGGCGCCTGCGGCCAGGAAGGTGACCACGCCGAGCAGCAGGCCGCGGAGGCGCCGCGGCCGGCCCGGCTGCGGGCTTGGCGGGCCGAGAGGGACCTGGCGCGGCACCGGTGGTAGGGCAGGCGGCTGGGTCTGGGCGTAGAACTCGGGGGATCCCCTGCGTGGGGGCGGGCCCGGTTCGCCGTCCGGCTCGCCGTCCGGCTCGGCGCGGGCAGCTTCGCATATGGCGCAGAATCGGACCCCCGGTCGCAATTCGTGACCGCATCCTTGTCCAGTCAGGGCCATTGCTTCCCCCCGACGCCCATCGAGTCCAATTGGCGACAACGCCCATTGGACGTTCGGCGGTATGTACAGGTTGCCAGTTCCCGCGCTTGTGTCTCAGTTGAGACAATTCCGGCATCCTGCGGGCCAACGGGTACCTGGCCTAGCCGTAGAACAGCGGCTCCATGACCGCGCGGGCGCGGCGCGCGGCCCGGCGGTAGTCCTGCTCGAGCGCCTGCGCGGCGTCGCCGGGCGGATACCCGAGTAGCCGGGCCACCGCGGTCAGCTCACCGTGCCGGGTCGGCAGGGTGTCGCCGGGCCGACCGCGGACCAGTACGATCGCGTTCCTGATCCGCGCGGCCAGCTGCCAGGCGGCCATGAGCGCGGCCGCGTCGTCGGCGGGCAGCAAGCCGTCCCCCACCGCCGCCGCCATGGCCTCGCCGGTCCGGGTGGTGCGCAACGCGGGAACCGCGTGCGCGTGCTGCAGCTGGAGCAGCTGGATCGTCCACTCCACGTCCGACAGCCCGCCGGGGCCGAGCTTGACGTGCAGCGCCCGGTCCGCGCCGCGCGGGATCCGCTCGGCCTCGACCCGGGCCTTGATGCGGCGGATCTCCCGCACGGCGGCCGGCTCGATCCCGTCCAGGGGGTAGCGGAACTCGGCGATCATCCGGATGAAGCGGGTGACGAGCTCCTCGTCCCCGCCGGCCGGCTCGGCGCGCAGCAGGGCCTGCGCCTCCCATGGTGCGGACCGGCCGCGGTAGTAGGCGCGGTACGCGGCCAGCGTGCGCACCAGCGGGCCCTGCCTGCCATCCGGCCGCAGGTCGGCGTCCACGACCAGGGCCGGATCGGGCACCGGCAGGGCGAGCAGCCGCCGCAGCTCGGCGGCCACCGCCTGAGCGGCGTCCGAGGCTTCCCGTTCCGGCTGCCCGGGGATCGGATCGTGTACGAACAGCACATCCGCGTCGCTGCCGTAGCCGCACTCGTGACCGCCGAACCGGCCCATGGCGATCACGGCGAACCGGGTCGGCAGCGACCGCCGCAGCTCGGCGGAGACCTTCCGGATGGCCACATCCAGCGCGGCCTGTACCGTAGCCCGGGTGACGCTGGTCAGCGCCTCGCCCGTGGCATCGAGGCCCTGGGTGACGCCGAGCACATCCGCGGCTGCGATCCGGAGCAGCTCGCGGCGGCGGACCGACCGGATCGCCGATACCGCCGCCTCCGCGTCGTCTTCGTAGCGCTGGGCCGCGGCCATCATCTCGGTGCGCAGCGCGGCCAGGCTGCGGGGCGCGAGCTCGGCGTCGTCGCCGAACATCGCGACCGCGTCGGGCGCACGCAGCAGCAGGCCCGTGACATAGCGGCTGGACGCCAGCACGCGTGCCATCCGCTCGGCCGCCTTGGTTTCGTCCCGCAGCAGCCGCAGGTACCACGGGCTCTCCCCCAGCGCCTCGCTGACCTGGCGGAAGGCCAGCAGGCCCGCGTCGGGCTCGGCGGCGTCGGCGAACCAGCCGAGCAGGACCGGCAGCAGCGTGCGCTGGATCGCCGCGCGCCGCGAGACGCCCGTGGTCAGCGCGTCGATATGGCGCAGTGCGCCGGCGGGGTCGACGTAGCCGAGCGCCTCGAGCCGAGCCCGGGCCTCGGCCGGGGTCAGCCGGGCCGCGTCCGACGGGAGCCGGGCCACCGCGTCCAGCAGCGGCCGGTAGAACAGCTTCTCGTGCAGCCGCCGGACCTGCCGGGCGTGCAGGCGCCACATAGCGTCGAACTCGACCGCCGGGTCGGAGCGGTTGCCGGTGGCCGGGGGCTGATACCACGGCCCGTTCGGCAGATCAAAAGATCTCATCGCCCGGCCCAGCCTGCGAAGTACGGCGGGATCCTCCGGCAGGATGTGGGTCCGGCTCAGCCGGTACAGCTGGAGCAGGTGTTCGGTGCGGCGCAGGAACCGGTAGGCGGCGGCCAGTTCCTCCGCGTCGGCGCGGCCGACGTAGCCGCCCGCGGCCAGCGCCGCCAGCGCGGGCAGCGTCGCGGGCTCGCGCAGCGTCTCGTCGGTGCGGCCGTGCACGAGCTGCAGGAGCTGGACAGCGAACTCGATGTCCCGCAGTCCGCCGGGACCGAGCTTCAGCTCGCGCCCGGCCTGCCGGGCGGGCAGCGACTGCTCCACCCGGCGGCGCATGGCCTGGGTGTCCTCGACGAAGTGCTCGCGACGCGCCGCCTGCCAGACCAGCGGGGCGAACGTGTCCGCGTAGGCCTGGCCGAGGGCCATGTCGCCCGCCACCGGCCGGGCCTTGAGCAGCGCCTGGAACTCCCAGGTCTTGGCCCAGCGCTCGTAGTAGGCCCGGTGGCTGGCCAGGGTGCGGACCAGCGGGCCCTGGCGGCCTTCGGGCCGGAGGTTCGGGTCGACGGGGAAGATGCTGCCCTCGGGCGTGGACCGCGCGCAGACGCCGATCAGGCCCGCGGCCAGACGGCTGGCGGTGGCCAGCGCCGCGGTCTCGTCCCCGGTCCCGGGCGGGCCGGTGACCGGCTCGGCGACGAAGATCACGTCGACGTCGCTGGCGTAGTTCAGCTCGCGGGCGCCGCACTTGCCCATGGCCACCACGGCGAGCCGGCACGGCGCGGACCCGGGGGGCAGCTCGGACCGGGCCACGGCGAGCGCCGCCTCGAGCACCCCGGCGGCGATGTCGGCCAGTTCCTCGACCACATCGTCCACGGTGATGACCGCGGTCATGTCGCGCGCCGCCAGATGCAGCAGCCGCCGCCGGTACGCCGCGGCCAGCGCCGCCGCCGGCTCGGCGTCGGGTTCCTGGCTGGCCACCGGCTCGGCCAGGCGAGGATTCGCGCCGACGGCCCGCAGCATTTCCTCACGCAGTTCGGCCGGGTCCGGACGGCGAATGGTGGCGCGCAGCAGCTGGGCGTCGCCGGGGTGCCGGGTCAGGTGGTCGGCCAGGCCGGTGCTGACGCCGAGGACGGCGGTCAGCCGGTCGCGGAAGTCGGGTTCGTCGCGCAGTGCCTGGCGCAGGGCGGCCGGGTCGTCCGCGACGCCGCACACCCGGGCCAGCCCGGTCAGGGCCAGGTCGGGATCGGCCGCGGCGGCCAGCGCGGTCAGCAGCGGGTCGGTGGCCGGATCGCTCTCCGCGCCGTCCGGGCCGATGCCGCCGAGATCGGTGAGCAGCAGGCGTTCGGCCCGTGCGGCGTCCGCGAAACCCAGCCGGGCCAGGCGCCCCGCCAGCGTCGTCCGCGAACCGCTCACCCCAGCAAAGGTAACGGGATAGCTGATCCTCGCGGAACCCTAGGGCAGCCGAGGCGAACGCTCGGCGGGACTGGCCGCGAGGATTCCCTCCAGCTAAGGGGCGGCGGGGGCGGCGGGGGCGGCGGGGGCGGCTCCGGCGGCGGCGGCTCCGGCGGCGGGGGCACCAGCGGCGGGGGCACCAGCGGCGGGGGCACCAGCGGCGGGGGCACCAGCGGCGGGGGCACCACAACCACCTGACCGCCGGGACCGGCCCTGTCTATAGTGGCGACGTCGGCGGGAATGGACCCATGGGAGCAGGCCATGAAGAATCTCTACCTTGCTGGAAAGTGGGTCCCCGCCGAGGACGGCGGCACGTCACAGAGCATCAACCCGTTCGACGCGGAGCCGCTGGAGACCCTGGCCGAGGCGTCGCCGCGGGACGTCGACGCGGCCGTCGCGGCGGCCCGGGAGGCGTTCGACGAGGGCCCGTGGCGCCGGTCGACGATCACCGAACGCACCGCGTTGCTGGCCAAGATCGCCGGACCTGCTGCAGCGGGACCGCGAGCAGCTGGCGCACACCGAGAGCCTGGACACCGGCAAGACGCTGAACGAGGCGCGGGCCGACGTGGACGACACGACCGCGGTGTTCCGGTACTACGCGGGGATGGCGGGCTCGCACGCCGGCCGCGTGGTCGACCCGGGCCGGCCCGGCGTGGTCAGCCGGATCACGCACGAGCCGGTCGGCGTGTGCGCGCTCATCGCGCCGTGGAACTACCCGCTGCTGCAGATCTCCTGGAAGCTCGCGCCCGCGCTGGCGGCGGGCAACACGACGGTGGTCAAGCCCAGCGAGCTGACCCCGCTGTCCACGGTGGCGCTGGTCGGGCTGTTCGAGGAGGCCGGGATCCCGCCGGGCGTGGTGAACCTGCTGCTGGGAGCGGGCGGGACGGTGGGCCAGGCGCTGGTCGCGCACGCCGGGGTGGACCTGATCTCGTTCACCGGCGGCCTCGCCACCGGCGAGAGGATCATGGCCGCCGCAGCGCACGGGGTGCGGAGGGTCGCGCTCGAGCTCGGCGGCAAGAACCCGAACATCGTCTTCGACGACACCGACTTCGACACCGTGGTGGACAACGCGCTGACCGCGGCGTTCCTGCATTCCGGGCAGGTGTGCTCGGCCGGCGCCCGGCTGATCGTGCAGGACAGCCTGCACGACAGCTTCGTGGCCGAGCTGGCCGCCCGGGCGGACCGGATCCGGCTGGGGAGCGGCCTGGATCCGGACACCGAATGCGGCCCGCTGATCTCCGAGGCGCACCGGGCCAAGGTGGAGCGGTACATCGCGCTGGGCCTGGCCGAGGGGGCATCGCTGCTGGCCGGAGGCCAGCGGCCGTCGTCGCCGTCGCTGGCACGGGGCTTCTTCCTGCGGCCGACCGTGTTCGCCGGATGCCGGCGCGAGATGGCGGTGGTGCAGGATGAGGTGTTCGGGCCGGTGGTGACCGTGGAGCGGTTCAGTACCGAGGACGAGGCGGTCCTGCTGGGGAACGACACGGCGTACGGACTGGCGGGCGCGGTGTGGACTTCGGACGCGGGCCGGGCCGAGCGGGTCGCCGGCGCACTGCGCCACGGCACGGTATGGATCAACGACTACCACCCCTACCTGCCGCAGGCGGAGTGGGGCGGCTTCGGCAGGTCCGGCATCGGCCGCGAGCTCGGGCCCTCAGGCCTGGACGAGTACCAGGAGAAGAAGCACATCTACCACAACACGAACCCGGCGCCGGCGCGCTGGTTCTCGGTGTAAGCCCACGGCGAACCGGGGCCATGGCCGGGACGGCACGCTGCTACTGGTGTGGTAGGCATTGGGCATGGTCGATCTCATCCCGCGCAAGGTGCTGTTCGGTAACCCGGAGCGCATCAGCCCGCAGATCTCGCCCGACGGCACCCGGCTGGCCTGGATCGCGCCTCACGAAGGGGTGCTCAACGTCTGGGTCGCGCCGATCGGGACCGCGGGCGGCGCGGACTTCGGGCGTCGACTGGGACGCCGCGCAGGCGGTGACCGACGACACCGACCGGGGCATCCGCGCCTACGCCTGGGCCTGGGACGGCCGGCACCTGATGTACGTCCAGGACACCGGCGGGGATGAGAACTGGCGGCTGTACGACGTCGACCTCGAGATCCCGCCGCCGCAGGCGGCGACAATAAGTGGGCCAAGCGCGACCTGACGCCGTACGACGGCATCCAGGCGCGGATCATCGCCACCCGCAAGAGCCACCGCGACGAGATCCTGGTCGGGATGAACCGGGACAACCCGCAGCTGCACGACGTCTACCGGCTGGACCTGAAGACCGGCGAGCTGACCAAGCTGATCGACAACCCGGGGTACGCGGCTGGCTCGCCGACGAGGACATGGTGGTCCGCGGCGCGCTCGCCCCGCTGCCCGACGGCGGCTACGACTTGCTGGTCCGCGACGACGCCGAGAGCGACTGGCGGACGCTGCTGACCATCCCGGCCGACGACGCCCCGGCCAGCGACGTGCTGGCGTTCACCGGCGACGGGAAGTCGCTGTTGGCCATCAGCTCGGTCGGGGTGAACACCGGCCGGCTGGTCCGGATCGACTTGGACCCCAATTCCTCCGGCGACACCCAGGTGCTGTTCGAGGATCCCGAGGCGGACGTCGAGGGCGCGATGCTGCACCCGGACACCCGCGAACCGCAGATCGTGGAGGTGGTCAAGGACCGCGCCGAGTATCACGTGCTCGACCCGGAGGTGGCGGCCGACTACGAGGCGATCCGGGCGCTGCACTCCGGTGATCCGATGCTGACCGGGCGGGACGAGGCCGACACGACCTGGCTGGTCGCGTTCACCGAGGACGCGGGCCCGGTCCGGTACTACGCCTACGACCGGGCCCGCCGGGCCGGTCGGTTCCTGTTCGAAAGCCGTCCCGAGCTGTCGCGGTACGATCTGGCCCGGATGGAGCCGTTCTCCTACCCGACCCGGGACGGGCTGACCGTGCACGGGTACGTCACCTTCCCGCCGGGAGGCGCGCGGTCCGGCCTGCCCGCGGTGCTCAACGTGCACGGCGGGCCGCAGGTCCGCGACGTGTGGGGCTGGAATCCCGAAGCCCAATGGCTCGCCAACCGCGGCTACCTGTGCATCCAGGTCAACTACCGCGGCTCGACCGGCTACGGCAAGGCGTTCGTCAACGCCGGCGACCGCGAGTGGGGCGCCAAGATGCACGACGACCTGATCGACGCGGTCGGGTACGTGGTGGGGCAGGGCTGGGCCGACCGGGACCGGATCGCGATCTACGGCGGTTCCTACGGCGGCTACGCGGCACTGGTCGGGGCGGCGTTCACCCCGGACGTGTTCCGCTGCGCGGTGGACATCGTCGGCCCGTCGAACCTGCAGACGCTGCTCGAGACGATCCCGCCCTACTGGGCGCCTATGAAGGCGCAGCTCTACAAGCGGGTCGGGAACCCCGAGACGGACAAGGAGTTTCTTTGGTCGCGCTCACCGCTGTCCCGGGCCCATGACATCCGCATCCCGCTGCTGATCGCCCAGGGCGCCAATGACCCGCGGGTCAAGCAGGCCGAGTCGGAGCAGATCGTCGCGGCGCTGGCCGAGGCCGGGATCGACCACGAGTACATGCTGTTCCCGGACGAGGGCCACGGCTTCGCCAAGCCGGAGAACCGGCTGAAGTTCTACGCCGCGGCCGAGCGCTTCCTAGCCAAGTACCTGGGCGGCCGCTTCGAGGAGTGACGCGCTGCCGGCGGACAGCGAGCCGGGCGACCGGGGAGTGGACCCGGGGTTCAGGGGAGCCAGCGCGGCCAGTTCGCGGTCGGGATAGTGAACCCGAGCGGTTCAGGAAGCGGGATATCCTCGCCGTACGCGCCTTCGGCGACGATCTGGTAGCGCTGCCAGCCCTCGGCGAGCCCATGCAGGGTCCACTGGCCGGCTTCCTGGTCGACGAGCAGGTACAGCGGTACGCCGCCCTTGGCGTACTGGACCGGCTTGACCGTCCGGTCGTTGAACACCGCGTCTCGTGACGGCGGCGACGTCACCTCGACGGCCAGTACCATGGAGGCCCGTTCCTCATCGGCGGTAACCGCGTCCGGGTGGATGAGCACGATGTCCGGGATGAAGAAGCGGCGTGACCCGTCCGAGAACTCCCACTGGAAGTTCTCGTCAACTGCCCAGTTCACCGTGGCCTGGCCGGTGTGGTAGGCCAGAATGACAGCCCGGACGATGCTGCGCACGATCCTACGGTGCTCGATGCCGGGCGGGTTCATGATCAGCAGGGCTCCCTCGTCCACATACTCGACCCTGGTGGTCTCGAGCAGCCGGTCGGCGACGTCCCGCAGATCCTGATTATTGAAGTCGTCGAGCTGAAGTGCCCCCTCGCTCATAGACCGCACCTCCTTAGACCGAGCCTGCCGCTACCTCAATGCTACGGTCGGGGCGGTCAGAGCATGGGCAAGTAGCGGCCCAGCTCGTACTCGGTGACCTGGCGGCGGTACTCCTGCCACTCCTCGCGCTTGTTGCGCAGGAAGAAGTCGAAGACGTGCTCCCCCAGCGTCTCGGCGACGAGCTCGCTGTCCTGCATGGCCTTGATGGCCTGGTCCAGGTTCTGGGGCAGCGGCCGGATGCCGAGCGCGCGGCGCTCGGCCGAGGTCAGCGCCCACACGTCGTCCTCGGCGCCGGGCGGCAGCTCGTAGTCCCCCTCGATGCCCTTCAGGCCGGCGGCCAGGATCACGGCGAAGGCCAGGTACGGGTTGCACGCGGCGTCCACCGAGCGGAACTCCACCCGGGTGGAGTTGCCCTTCTGCGGCTTGTACATCGGCACCCGGACCAGGGCGGAGCGGTTGTTGTGCCCCCAGCACACGTACGCCGGGGCTTCCCCGCCCGCGCCGGCGGTCCGCTCCTCCGCGCCCCACAGCCGCTTGTAGGAGTTCACCCACTGGTTGCAGACCGCGGTGATCTCCGGCGCGTGCCGCAGCAGCCCGGCCATGAAGGCCCGGGCCGTCTTGGACAGCTGGAACTCCGCCCCGCCTCGTAGAACGCGTTCTTGTCGCCCTCGAACAGCGACACGTGGGTGTGCATGCCCGAGCCGGGATGGTCGGTGAACGGCTTGGGCATGAACGTGGCGTACACGCCCTGCTCGATCGCCACCTCCTTCATCACCAGCCGGAACGACATGATGTTGTCGGCCGTGGTCAGCGCGTCGGCGTAGCGCAGGTCGATCTCCTGCTGCCCGGGCGCGCCCTCGTGATGGCTGTACTCCACCGAGATGCCCATGGATTCCAGCATCGTGATCGCGGTGCGGCGGAAGTCATGCGCGATGCTGTGCGGCGTGTGGTCGTAGTAGCCGCCGGTATCGATCGGCCGCGGCCTGGCGCCCGGCTCGGGCCTCTCCCGGAGCAGGAAGAACTCGATCTCCGGGTGGGCGTAGAAGGTGAAGCCGAGCTCGGAGGCCCGGGCCAGGTTGCGCTTGAGCACCCAGCGCGGGTCCGCGTAGGACGGCGACCCGTCGGGCAGCAGGATGTCGCAGAACATCCGGGCCACGCCCGGGTACTCCCCGCGCCAGGGCAGCAGCTGGAACGTCGACGGGTCCGGCCGCGCGATCATGTCCGCCTCGTAGACCCGGGCGAAGCCCTCGATCGCGGAGCCGTCGAAGCCGATCCCGTCGGCGAACGCGCCCTCCAGTTCGGCCGGGGCGACCGCCACCGACTTCAGCGTGCCGAGCACGTCGGTGAACCAGAGCCGGACGAACCTGATGTCCCGCTCCTCCAGCGTGCGCAGCACGAACTCTTCCTGCCTGTCCACGTAATCACCTTAGACGTTCCCTGGTGCCCGACCGTCCCGGTGTGAGTCTGCCCGGCCGGTGTTTCCGCGCGGTTATTTCCTGCCGTGTCCCGGGCCAAGCACCACGCTCCGTTCGGCATAAGAATCTGAGTGAGCACCGGGCGCGGAGGGCCAGCGGGCCTACGGCCTAGGCTGGAAGTGTGACGAAGCTGAGGATCGCGCTGGCGCAGGTTAATGCCACGGTCGGGGACCTGGACGGGAACGCCGAGCTGATCGTGGCGTGGACGCGGCGGGCCGCGGAGCGCGGGGCCCGGGTCGTGGTGTTTCCCGAGATGATGCTCACCGGGTACCCGGTGGAGGACCTCGCGCTGCGGGCGTCGTTCGTCGAGGCGTCCATCGCGACGCTGCACGCGGTGGCGGCCCGGCTCGGGGCCGAAGGGCTGGGCGGGACCGCCGTGGTGACCGGGTACCTGGACCGGCGGACCGACCTGGCGGCACGCACCGGGCTGCCTGCCGGCGCACCCCAGGACGCGGCGGCGCTGCTGTACGGGGGGCAGGTCGTCATCACCTCGGCCAAGCACCACCTGCCGAACTACGGGGTGTTCGACGAGTTCCGCTACTTCGTGCCGGGCGACACGCTGCCGGTGTTCCGGGTGCCGACGGCGGACGGGCAGAGCGTGGAAGTCGCGATCGCGATCTGCGAGGACCTGTGGCAGGACGGCGGGCCTGTTTCGGTATGCCGGCGGTCGGGGGCGGGCCTGCTGGCGGTGCCGAACGCCTCGCCCTACGAACGGGGCAAGGACGACGTGCGGCTGGACCTGGTGGTCCGGCGGGCCCGCGAGGCGGGCGCCGCGCTGGCCTACGCCAACATGATCGGCGGGCAGGACGAGCTGGTCTTCGACGGCGACTCGATCCTGGTGAGCGCGGACGGCACGCTGCTGGCCCGCGGGCCGCAGTTCGAGGAGGCGCTGGTCGTCGCGGACGTGGACCTGCCTGCCGCGGCGGCCGCGGAGGTGCCGGGCGAACAGCCGGTGGACGCCGAGGACGGCACGGTGATCACGATCAAGCGGGTGACGCTGCCGGACGCCGGCGCGGCTCGCGGCCACGGCCGAGGATCCGGGCGAGGCGTTCTGGCCGCGGCTGCCGGACCCGGCCGAGGTGTACGCGGCGCTGGTCACCGGGGTCAGGGATTACGTGCGCAAGAACGGGTTCCGTTCGGTCATCCTGGCGCTGTCCGGCGGCATCGACTCGGCGCTGACCGCGACGATCGCCACGGACGCGATCGGCGCGGACAACGTGCACGTGGTGCTGATGCCCAGCCGCTATTCCTCGGAGCATTCGGTGAGCGATGCCGAAGACCTGGTCAAGCGGCAGGGCGTGCACGCGGTGACGATCCCCATAGCCTCGATGGTGGACGCGTTCACCGAGGAGCTCACCCCGGCCGGGTTCCCGGGGACCGGGCTGCCCCCGGAGAACCTGCAATCCCGGGTGCGCGGGGTGGTGCTGATGGGGCTGTCCAACGCGGGCGGGCACCTGGTCCTCACCACGGGCAACAAAAGCGAGCTGGCGACCGGGTACTCCACGCTGTACGGGGACTCGGCCGGCGGGTTCGGGCCGATCAAGGACGTGTTCAAGACCATGGTCTGGGAGCTGGCCCGGTGGCGCAACGCCGAGGCGTCGCGGCTGGGACTGACTCCCCCCATCCCGGAGAACTCCATCACCAAGCCGCCGAGCGCCGAGCTCGCGCCGGGCCAGCTCGACACCGACTCACTGCCGCCGTACGAGGTGCTCGACGCGCTGCTCGACGACTACGTGGAGAACGACATGGGCAGCGCCGAGCTGATCGCGGCCGGGCATGACCCGGCGCTGGTCGAACGGGTCATCCGGCTGGTCGACGCGGCCGAATTCAAGCGGCGGCAGTATCCCCCGGGGCCGAAGATCAGCCAGAAGAACTTCGGCCGGGACCGGCGGCTGCCCATCACCAACCGCTGGCGCGAGCGCTGCGGACCGTAGTGAGGGGCCTGAAACGGGGCGGGTTTCAGGGGCGGTCAGGCGCGGGCCGACAGGCCGAGCAGCAGTCCGTCGACCAGGCGGGTGGCGAAGTCGCCGTCGAGCGCCCCGTCCGGGGTCTTCTCCTGCGCCATGATGGCCCCGGTCAGCGTGAGCATGGCGATCTCGACGTCGGTTTCGGGGCGCAGCTCGCCGGTCTGCACGCCGCGGCGGATGACCGCCCGCATGGCGTCGCGCCGCGGCTCGACGATCGTCTCCTTGTACCGGGCCATCAGCCGCGGGTACTTCTCCCCCTCGCCGAGCAGCAGCGCGTACCGGCGCGACTTCCTCGGGTCGGCCTTGTCCGCGCACATGACCTCGACCATCGTGAGCAGGTCGTCGCGGACGGAGACGCCCTTGGCCTCGGGGAACGGCGACTTCAGCGAGCTGAACGCGGCGAGCAGCAGCTCCTCCTTGTTCGGCCAGCGGCGGTAGATGGTGGCCTTGCCGACCCCGGCGCGGGCGGCGACGGCCTCGACGCAGACCCCCTCGAACCCCTGCTCAGCGAACAGGTCGAGCGTGGCCTCGATGATGGCCTGCTCGGCCTGCTCGCTGCGCGGGCGGCCGGGCCGGCGACTGGTCTCCCGCCCCGGCCCGGCGCCCGTGTCAGTGCTTTCGGTGTTCGGGCCAGGCCCCTGATCCAGGATCACGGGCTGCATGGCTGGTCATCCCTCTCGATCCGCGGTGTTGAGCATGTCTTCTTCCATTATGGCCAGCTCGGCCTCGTACGAGCCCTCGCTCGCCGCGGTGATTTCCGCCGCGGGCCGCGGGCGGCCCGGCATCCAGCGCAGGACCACGAACCCGCCGGCCAGCGCGAGGACCGCTGCGACCAGCGTGGTGATGTGCATCGCGTGCACGAACGCGTCGTTCGCGGGGACGAGCAGCGACCGTCCGGCGCTGCCGAGCTGCTGCGCCACCGCCTGGGTGCCGGTGATCGAGGCCGAGGCCGTCTCGCGGGCCGCGGCCGGCAGTCCGGCCAGCGTGGGGCTGAGCGCGTTCCGGTAGAACTCGGCCAGGATCGAGCCGAGGACCGCGACGCTGAGCGCCACCGCGACCTGCCGGGCGGTGTTGGTCAGCGCCGAACCCGCGCCGGCCCGCTCACGCGGCAGCACGTCCATGACGGCGGCGGTGGCGGCCGGCATGCTCAGGCCGATCGCCGCGCCCTGGATGCCGAACAGCACCCCGAGCAGCCAGATCGGCGAGGCGGTGCCGAGGCTGGCGTAGCCCGCTATGGCGCCGGCCATGACGAACATGCCCGTCGCGCCGACCGCCTTGGCCCCGTAGCGCTGGACCAGGCGGGCGCTGCGCGGCGACATGAGCAGCTGCCCAGCCGCGAACGGCACGGTCAGCAGGCCCGCGGCCAGCGGGGTGTAACCCCGGACGTTCTGCAGGTAGAAGCTGGTGAAGAAGAAGACGCCACCCATGCCGAAGAAGACCAGGCCGAGCGACCCGACCGAGGCGGACAGCCGTCGGTCGCGGAACAGCCGCACGTCAAGCGACGGGTGCTGGATCCGGGCCTCGTAGACGGCGAAGGCCGCGAGGATCACCAGGCCGCCGACGATCGGGCCGAGCACGCCAAGGCTTAGCCACGAGTCGCCGTCACCGCCCTGGACGATCCCGTACACCAGCGACACCAGGCCCGCGACGGATAGCAGCACGCCCACATAGTCGATCCCGCCGGCCTCGCGGTTCCGGGACTCCGGGACCAGGATCGCGGCGGCGATGATGCCGACGGCGGTCACCGGCACGTTGATCAGGAAGACCGAACCCCACCAGAAGTGGTCGAGCAGCAGGCCGCCGAGCACCGGGCCCGGTGGCGATGCCGAGGCCGACCGCCATCGCCCACAGGCCGATGGCCCGCGGCCGTTCGGCGGGCTCGAAGACGTTGGAGATGATGGAGAGCGTCTGCGGCATGACCGCCGCGCCGCCCAGGCCCATCGCGGCCCGCGCGAAGATCAGCTGCTCGGGCGTGCGTGAGTAGGCCGAGAGCAGCGAGGCGATGCCGAACAGCGCGAGCCCGATCATGAGCATGCGCTTGCGGCCGATCTTGTCGCCGATCACGCCGAACGTGAACAGCAGGCCGGCGAACACGAGAGTGTAGGAGTTGATCGCCCATTCGAGCTGGCTCTGGCTAGCGCCGAGGCCCCCGCGCGGCTCGGCGATAGTCTTCAGCGCCACGTTGAGCACCGTGTTGTCGATGACAATGGCGAGCAGCCCGACGATCAGCACGCTGAGGATGACCCAGCGGCGACGGTAAATCGTCTGCGTGTCCATGTGTCCCTTCCGGATCACTTGGTGTGTTGCCCCGGGGGGCTGGCCCCCGCGGAAGTCTGCCGGCGGAACCGGGAAGGTCACCGACCATCGATGTGTTGCCATGATCGAGGCGCCCGGGCACCGCAACTATCGATACGGAACAGTCTCGTATCGGAATATATTTCCGCGGCTTGCACTGTGATCCAGGTCACATCTCGGCGGTGGGCCGCGAGGCTGCCGATCGGGCCGAACGGAACGTGGCGCGTGCTCCGCTACGGATCGGACGGCCCGCGGTGCGTGCTCGCCATGAGCTATGGCCAAAACGGCGATGTCGCCGACAGGCCCCTATAGGGAGGATGTCGGCCTGGCGGAGCAGGCCGGAGGCGGGGTCGACGATCAGGGTCAGGGTGAGGGTGGCGTGCTCCCCGGCCAGTTCCACCGCGGACGACGCGGCGCCGTCACCGGCCCGGTACGCACCGAGGCGGCATTGGCCGGCCCAGACCGCGGCCATCCGCAGGCGGCGGGCCAGCAGTCCGGCGTCCGTGGTCTCGGCGACCGGGATCGCTTTCGGCCAGTCGCGGTCGGTGCCGTTCAGCCAGGCGAGGACCGCGGCCAGCGTGTCAGCCAGCGGCGAGCCCGCGGCGGGCGGCACGGCCAGCGTGAGGGACTGGACCCGGGGCGGGCGCTCCGGGTCGAGCTGGATCTGGGCCTGGACCACGCCGCGCTCCCCCGCCAGCCACCACCGGCAGTGGGCAGGCGTGTCGAACTCCGGTGGGCGGCCCTCGTCGTCCCGGAAGTCCCCGATGCGCTCCCGGATCGTCGCGATGACCTGCTGCCGTTCGTCGAACGGCGCGTCCATGGCCACGTTGGGCGAGAACAGCCGGGACGCCTGCGCATCGTCCCAGGATCGCAGCAAGCCGCTGACCGCCTCCCGCGCGGCCAGCGTCTCGGGCCACGGCCCGGCCTCCTGGCGCGCCGCGGGGGCCAGCGCCACGCCGTAGCCGGCCGCGGGCGGCTCACGGTGCCGCAGCACGACCTCCAGCAGCCGGGTGGCCAGCCCCATCATCGGCGCGTAGGTGCTGTTGCCGAGCGCGATGACGCCGGTGCCCGAGGCCGGATGCCAGCGCATGTTGCTGCCGAACCCCGGGTATCCGCCGCTGTGGCTGACAATCCGGCCGAAGCCGGGATGATCCTCGACGAACAGCCCGAACCCGTAGGCCGACAGCGAGGGCGTCGCATCCCCGGGGAAGGCGGCCGGTTTGTCCCATCCGGTCAGCACCTGCGGGAGCTGCATTTCCCGCCGGGTGGTGCGCCGCACCGGATGCGCCCCGCCGGCCTCGGGCTCGCCCGGCGGGAACGCGCCGGCGAAGCCGGCCACCCAGCGGGCCAGGTCCCGTACACAGCTGAAGATCCCGCCCATCGGGGCGAACGCGCCGGCCTCGTCGAACGCCACCTCGGACCCACGCCGTCGGGCTGTGCGCCGGTAACCGTGGGCGATGCCCGAGGCCTCGGTGCCGCGCTGACCCGGCGTCTCGAACTCCTCGGCCTCGAACCCGGTGCGGGTCATGCCGAGCGGGTGCAGCAGGCGGTGGCGGATGTAGTCCGGGTACGGCGCGCCCGTGACGGCGGTGATGAGCCGGCCCAGGATCGCGTAGCCGAGGTTGGAGTACTCGAACCGGGTGCCCGGCGCCCAGTTGAAGCACACGCCGCCGGACAGGAAGCTGGCGAACTCCTCCAGCGGCAGGCCCTGCTGCCGGTCACCCCACGGGTCGTCGGTCGGGAAGCCCGCGGTCATGGTGAGCAGGTGCCTGATCGACACGCGGGCCGAGTCCGGCGTCACCGACGGCCACCCGCGCAGTTCGGGGACGTACTGTTCGGCCGGGTCGTCGAGCTTCAGCAGGCCGTCGTCGCGCAGTGCGAGGATCGCGGACGCGGTGAAGCTCTTCGTCATCGAGGCGATCCGGAAGACCGTGCCGGCGTCCGGCCGCGGCCCGCCGAGGTGCCGCTCGCCGAGGCCGACCGCGTGCACGAGCTCGCCGCCCAGCACGATCCCGTAGGCCAGCCCGGGCTGCCCGCCACGCTCCTGATGGCTCGCCGCCAGAGCGTCCACGTCCGCGAAGTCGACCATCGCCCCAGTCTTCCAGAGTCGAAGGGCGGTATCGCTAATCAGGCTGGCGTGCGATCATTGATCGCGTCCGGGTACGCCACGAGGGCGACACGAGACATGGAGGCTGGTGACTATGTCACACGACACTTCTGCATCCGTGGCCGCGACAGGACGGCGGACCACAGTATCCATTTCCGGCGAGCCCCAGCACGGGGCGACACTGTACGGCGGGACCGGCACCGGGCGCCGGGTCACCGTCCGGGATATCGCCGCGGCGAAGGCCCGCGGCGAGAAGTGGCCCATGCTCACCGCGTACGACGCGCTCACCGCCGGGATCTTCGACCGGGCCGGGATCCCGGTGCTGCTGGTCGGCGATTCCGCGGCGATGGTGGTCTACGGCCACGAAACCACGATCCCGGTCACCGTCGATGACCTGATCCCGCTGACCGCCGCGGTGGTCCGCGGTACCAGCCGGGCGCTGGTCGTCGCCGACCTGCCGTTCGGCTCCTACCAGGCCTCGGCGGGCGCGGCCCTGGCCGCCGCGAGCCGCTTCCTGAAGGAGACCGGCGCGCACGCGGTCAAGCTCGAGGGCGGGCAGCGGGTCGCGCACCAGGTCGAGGAACTGGTCGCGGCCGGCATCCCGGTGATGGCGCACCTCGGCCTGACGCCGCAATCGGTCAACGCCTTCGGCGGCTACCGGGTCCAGGGCCGCGGCGAGGACGGGGAGCGCCTGCTGCACGACGCCAAGGTGCTGCAGGCGGCCGGCGCGTTCTCCGTGGTGCTCGAGTGCGTGCCGGCCTCGCTGGCCGCCCGGGTGACCGAAGCCCTGACCATCCCCACCATCGGCATCGGGCGGCCCGGCCTGCGACGCTCAGGTGCTGGTCTGGCAGGACATGGCCGGCCTGTCCCCGCGCACCGCCAAGTTCGTCAAGAAGTACGCCGATCTGGCCGCCATCCTCGGCCAGGCCGCGACCGCGTTCGCCGAGGACGTCACCTCGGGGACCTTCCCGGACGAGGAGCACTCCTACCAGTGAGGTAACGCGGACTGGCCCGCGACGAGCTCGACCTCGAATCCGTCGGTGCTGGCCAGGTAGGCGGCGTGGTGATCCGGTCCGCCCGCGTACGGGTGCTTATCGGGGAACAGGAGCGTCCAGCCGTGGCCCGGGGCCGCCCGGCTGCTGCGGTCACGGCTGGCTGGTCCTTTCCGGCTGCTGAGTCCTGGTCCCGGTCCACCACCCTCTCACGGGTGTGGCACAGTTGCGGCAGTACCGGACGAGGAGAGCGGGAAGAAAGGGGTCAGGCGGATGGAGCCGATGCCGGAGGACTGGGACCGGGCCGTCGCGGTGGTCGCTCACCCGGACGATCTGGAGTACGGCGTGGCGGCGGCCGTGGCCCGCTGGACCGGCCAGGGGAAGCACATCACCTACGTGCTCGCCACCAGGGGCGAGGCCGGTATCGCGGGCATGTCCCCGGACCGGGTCGGGCCGCTTCGGGTGGAAGAGGAGCGGCGCAGCGCCGCGGTGGTGGGCGTGACCGAGGTCGAGTTCCTCGACCATCCGGACGGGCTGGTGGAATACGGGATACCGCTGCGGCGCGACCTGGCGGCCGCGTTCCGCAGGCTGCAACCCGAGGTGATCATCACCATGAGCTTCGACCTCACCTGGGGCGACGAGGGCCCGGTCAACCATGCCGACCACCGCGCCGTCGGGCTGGCCGTACTGGATGCCTGCCGGGACGCCGCGAACGGGTGGGTCTTCCCCGAGGCCGGACCGCCGTGCACCGGCATCCGGGACGCCTACGTGGCCACGGTCGGCGCACCGACTCACTTCGTGGACGTGACCGCCACCATCGAGGCGGGCGTCGCCTCGCTGCGCGAGCACCAGGCCTATATCGACGGTCTCGGCCGCGACTTCGATCCCGACGAGTTCCTGCGGAACATGGCGGGCTACGTCGGATTGGGCGCCGGGTGCGAATACGCCGTCGCTTTTCACCGCTACCCGATGGGGTAAATAGACGAGTAGGGTTGAACGAGGCCCCCTCCATGTATGAGATGGAGGGGGCCCCGTCGGCCCTGCCGCACCAGGGCAGCCAGTCACCTGGCCAGTTGGCACTTCGGGCCGCCCGCCAGGGCCAGGCACCGGTGCGAAAGCCCGGTTTCCCGGTCTTTCCCACCTTCCGGAGTTTCCCCCGGGTGGTGCCCGTTTCCGACGGTGAATGTATTTCTACCCCTTCCGCGAGCGCGGGCGCAAGAGTTTTTCGCGGACTTATTTTGTTATTTCAATATCCACATTATGTCCACAGATAGCGGGCAGTTATCCGCAGGTCGCGATCGTTATCCACGGCTAATTCACAGCTTGTCCACAGAACGCCGTGAATAACTCGCGAAATATCCCGATAGCCGGGTAAGCCCGGCCACTGTCACTCGGAGCGAGTGAGCCTGCCATTGAGGCCGCGTGACGAGCAGGCCGGAGCACCGGCCCGGCGGCCTCAGTCGCGGCCGCGGCGCCAGCGCGGCTTGCGCTTGTCCAGGAACGCCCGCATCCCCTCCCGCGCGTCGGGGAGCTGGCTGGTGGCGGCCATGACCTCGATGGCGTAGGCGTAGGCCTTGGGCTGGTCCAGGTCGATCTGGGCGTACAGGGCCTGCTTGCCGATGCCCTTGCTGTCCGCCGACCCGCGGGTGACCCGCTCGAGGAGATCCTGGACGGCGGTGTCGAGCTGCGCGGCCGGCACGACCCGGTTGACCAGGCCCCAGTCCAGCGCGGTGCGTGCGTCGATGACGTCACCCGACATGGCCATCTCCGCGGCCCGCTTGCGGCCGACGTTCCTGGCGATGGCCACCATCGGAGTGTGGCAGAACCAGCCGCCCTTGCCCCCGGGCGCGGCAAAGCCCGCGTCTTCGCTGGCCACGGCCAGGTCGGCGCTGGCCACCAGCTGGCATCCGGCCGCCGTGGCCAGCCCGTGCACGCGCGCCACGACCGGCTGGGGCACCTGCTGCATCAGCGTCATCAGCTCGGTGCAGGTCATCAGCAGCGAGCGGACTCCGGACAGGTCGGCCTCGGCCACATCGGCGAAGTCATGCCCGGCGCTGAACACCGGCCCGTTGCCGGCCAGCACGATGCCCAGGGCATCGCTGTTCCCGGCGTCGGCGAACGCGGCGATCAGCTCGCGCATGTGCTCCAGCGACAGGGCGTTGCGCCGCTGCGGCCGGTTCATCGTGATGGTGGCGAACTCGCCGGACCGCTCGACCAGAATGTGCTCGAACCCCATGACCAGCAGCCTACGCCGCCTCGAACCCCTAGGGTCAGGCGATCGCCTCGGCGAGCAGGGATACCTGGTCGAGCCGGGACGCGGTGGGGACGAAGATGATCTCGTCGCAGCCGCTAGCCTCGAACGCCGCGACGTAAGACTTGACCATCTCGGCGCTGACCGCCGCGCCCGCCGCGATCTGGCCGGCGATATCGCCGAGCCAGCCGTAGTAGTGCAGGATGTAGCCCTCGGCCTGGCTGCGGGCCTCGGGTCCGAGCCCGAAGTAGGCCAGGGTGAGCTTGCGCGGCCGGCCCGGGCGGCCCGCGTCCTGCCAGGCCTGATCCACGCCCGCCGCGCCCTGGGCGAACATGTCGGGCGTGCCGCCGCCCATGATCCAGCCGTCGGCGATCCGGGCGACCCGGCGGAAGCTGGCCTCGGTGCCGCCGCCCAGGATGATCTCCGGGCCGCCGGGCCGGGCGGGCTCGGGCCCGATCCCGCCGGCGTAGCCGAACTCCTCACCGGACCAGACCCGCTTCATCATGGCCACCTGCTCTTCCAGCCGGCGCCCGCGACCCTGCGTGCTCACCCCGCTGGCGGCGAAGTCGTCCTCCCGGCCGCCCAGGCCGAGGCCCAGCACCAGGCGCCCGCCGGAGAGCCGGTCGAGCGAGGCCGCCTGCTTGGCGAACAACGCGGAGTTCGTGTAGCAGCGGCGCCAGCAGCACGCCGGTGGTCAGCCGGATCTGGCTGGTGACCGCCGCGGCGGCGCTGAGGGCGATCAGCTCCTCGTAGTTCGGGTACACGAGGCGGCCGATCGTGCCCAGCGTGCTGAACCCGGCTTCCTCGGCGTGCCGGGCCCAGTCGACGAGCGTCCGGCCTTCGGTGCCGGGGACCGTGTTGGGCAGGCCGATTCCGATGTCCACGCCATACCTCCGCAGGCTTATTCCGCTGGGCCGTCGAATAGGCAGATCTTCAACCAATCCAAGCACTCCCGTCACCTGCCGGTACGGGCGGCCCGCCAATCCGCCGGACAGATGGCCGGACTCAGCCGGGCTAGCCCCTGATCAGCAGGACGATGCCGGCGATGAGCGCCAGCGCGGCGATCGTGCCGGTGACCCGGCGCCCGTAGCGCCACACCCGCGCCTCGGCCCGCAGGCCGAGGATGAACTGCCGGCACAGGGTGTAGGCGGCCAGCCCGACGACGGCCACGGGGCCGGACCGTGCGAGCCCGTCGGCCAGCACGACGGCCAGGACCGCTCCCCCGCTGATCAGCGCGGACAGCGCCTCGAGCAGCTGCGCGGGCGCGCGGCGGCAGCCGAGCCGGCGGTCGGAGGACCAGATTCCCCAGCGGGCCGCCGTGGCCCGGCCGGTACAGCAGCCGGCCCAGAAGCATCCGGGCCGGCCGATGGCCATGCCGATGAGCAGGGCGGGCGCGGCCGCGGCCAGGTAGGCGCCGGCCGGGATGCCCGGCCCCGCGAGCGCGGCCGCGGCGACCACCACGGCCGCACCGGCCACGAAGCCCTGGATGCACCAGCCGTCGGCCTTCTTGCCGCGGTGCACGGCGATATACCAGCCCTTCCCGCCGATCACGCCCGCCACGATCGCGATCACCGAGAACAGCATCGGACGGAACAGGGAGTAGTGGCCGTGGCTGAGGAGCAGCGCTACCAGGCCGAGCCCGACCAGGACGCCCAGGCTGACCAGGGTCGCGTAGGCGAACCGGACGACCCCGGGCACCTTGCTGCGCAGCAGCGAGGAGGTATGGACGCAGGCCGAGGGCTCCTCCGGGATTCTCACCCGCCGGGGGCTGGGCACCCGGTACACGCCGTCCGGGTCATGCCCGGGCGGCGGATAGGACCGGTAGGGCCGGCCGCCGACCCGTGCCACCGATCGCGCGGTCACCGTCCACTGGCCCGGGTTGATGCCGCGGACCTCAGCGGTGACGGCCACCGGCCCGCTGCCCGGGATGATCCCGTCGACGGTTTCCTCCTGCCAGAAGGAGTCGCGGGGCTGGGGCTTCCCGGTGACGTCGGTCCGGCGGCCGGAGAACCGGATCGTGGCGCTGAACGGCTCGTCGGCCTCGCCGGGGTCGAGCCAGTAGGTCGGCGTGAGCAGTTGCTCGACGGCCTTCGCGGCCCACTTGGGCACGTCGTCCGCGGTGCTGGCGGGCGGGGCCCCGGGCTCGGCGGCCGCCGGTGGTCGTTCAGCCTGCGCAGTACCACGCGGCCGCGTGGGCCTGGCCTCGGCCGGACGGGCGGGGGCGGGGGCCAGGGCCGGGGGAAGGTTCGGGCTTGGTGGTGTGGCCGGCACCAGGCCGGGAGGCGTCTTGCGGGGAGAGGTGAGGCCGGGCGGGACGTCCTGGCCCGGGCCTGGGCCGACCGGCACGGACGGGGCGCTGTTGCGCCGAGTCTGCGGCTGAGCCGTCCTGGCCGCGGGGTTTCCGCGCCGGTTGCTCTTCTTGTTCTTCTTCGTCGGCGGCATCGTCATCCTTCCCCGGCTGGCATCACATGCGTCGCCGCCGGGACCGGCCGCATGCTGGACAGGTCGTGGCGTGCGCATGATGTCTGGATGAAGACCACGGACTACCGATTTTATCGGCATACGCCCGAGTTGGCCGGGGGCGGGAACGGCGGTCCGTTCGGTTAAAAAGTCTCTTAGATGTCGGTGATCCGGAGCCCGGCGTGCGCCTTGTAACGGCGGTTGATGGAGACCAGGTTGGCGGTGAGGGCCTCGATCTGACCGCAGTTGCGCAGGCGGCCCGCGTAGACGCCGCGCACCCCGGGGATCCTGGCCGCCAGGGCCTGCACCAGGTCGGTGGCGGTGCGGTCATCTCCCAGCACCAGCACGTCCAGGTCCACGCTCTCCACCTCGGGATCCAGCAGCAGGACCGCCGAGACGTGGTGGAACGCCGCGACCACCCGGCTGTCGGGAAGCAGCGCGGCGGCCTGCTCGGCGGCGCTGCCTTCGGGAACGCGCAGCGGGTAGGCGCCGCGGTCGTCGAAGCCGAGCGGGTTCACGCAGTCGACCACGATCTTGTCGGCCAGTTCGGGCGCCAGCGAGGCCAGCAGATCGTGGTGGCCTTCATAGGGAACCGCGGCGATCACCACGCTGGCCTCCCGGGCCGCATCCCGGTTGGCCATCCCCTGGACGTGGTGCCCGAGCAGGCCGGCCACCATCCTGGCCCGCTCCGGCGTGCGGGAGCCGATGATCACCGGATGCCCGGCCCGCGCGAACCTGAAGGCCAGGCCGCGGCCCTGGTCGCCGGTGCCGCCGAGGATGCCGATGACCAGGCCGTCGACGGACGGGGCTTCGCGCTCAGTCATGTTCTGATCCTGCCAGATCGCCATGGGGCCGAGGGAGTTTGGGGGGCCGAGGGGGCCAGGGGGGCCGAGGGGGTTTGGGGGGAACGGTTTTCCCCCAAGAGCAGGGGGGCCAGGGGGGTTTGGGGGGACGGCATCCCCCAAGAGCAGGGGGGGTCTGGGGGGGATCGTCCCCCCAGAAAACACTGAAAATACCCTCCGTGCCGATATGGCTGCGGGGAAGTACCTTCAGGAGGCACCATAGATACGTGGACGCGAACCAGGTGGCCACTCTCCGTGCGCTACTAGCCCCCACGGGATGGCTCGACCGGACCCGCGCCTTCGCGCGCGGGCTGCGGAAGGCGACCCGGACGCCGGGAGGGCTGCTTCTGGTCGGCACGCCGGCCGAAGAGCCCTGGCACCTCACCGCGCACCTGGACGAGGAAAGCCGCCTGTCCGGGATCCCCGAGCTGATGCCCACGCTCGTCCGCTGGGAGGTCCCGGAGAGCGCGCCGCCGCACCTGCGGTTCGGCCTGGAGCGGCTGGAGGCGGCCCGGCGCGGCGAGACGGTCTTCGTCGTGACGCCGACCAGCGCGCCGGTCCCGCTGCTCGAGCGGGTCAGCGACGCGCGGCGGGTTGGGGCCACGGTCTTCGCGCTCGACCAGGGCGATCCGGAACTCGACGCGCTGGCCCACGAGGCGATGACGATCGCGCCCGGGCCGGGTATGCCGGGCTTGCTGTCGTTCGGGGCGGCTCAGCACCTGATCAGCACGGCCTGCGGTGAGCTGGGCCGGGACGGAGAGTCCGGGGCCGGACGGCCGGGCACCCCCGGCTACCAGCGGTACCGTACCGGCGTACGCGGGCTCAAGGACCGGGTCGCGCGCCTGCTGGACGTGGTGAGCGGGCCGGTCCCGTAAACCCCCCTCAAGTCCCCTAAAACCCTAAACGCTCTTAGCTGTCTCGCCAGGTCAGGCGTCCAGGGTCAGGACCATCGTGGGACGCTCGATGATGTGGTCGGGGCGCAGCGGGCGCACGGCCGTACCGATGGCGAAGAACTCGGTGGTGTGCGAGCCCCAGGTGTGGCTGTGCTGCCGCAGCTGGACGCCGACGATCCCTTCCGCGTGCAGGGCCTCGGCCTCGGCCTGCATCCGGCTCATCGCGAGCTCGCGGGCGTCGTACAAGGCCTGGGTGAACTGCTCGATCTCCACGTTCCGGCCGATGTTGCCCATCTTGGCGCCGAGCTTCTGGTGCGCGATGTGGTACACGCATGAGCCCATCACCATGCCGAGCGGCGCGTAACCAGCCCGGATCAGGGTCCAGAAGTCCTGGCCGGACAGGTCGGAGGTGAACGGCTGGTTCTTGTTGTTGCGCCAGTTGTCCACTCCCCCGCCGCCGGCGCCCTCCTCGGCCTTGACCGCCGTGCCGACCGCGATGAACTCGGCGATGTCCGCGCCGAACTCCTTCATCTCCACGTCCAGCCGGACGCCGACGATCCCGTCCGCGCGCAGCGCGTCGGCCTCGGCCTCCATCCGGGTCATGGCCAGCTCGCGCGCGTGGTACATGGCCTGGGACAGCACGTCGAGCTCCTGGTTGCGGCCCCACCGGCCGACCTGCAGCCCGACGTGGTAGATCGAGCTGCCGAGCACCAGGCCGAGCGGCCGGAACCCTACCTCCCGGACCAGCAGGAACTCGTTGACCGACAGGTCGGAGGTGAAGATCGAGCCGGCCCGCCCCGGCTGCAGCTCGGCCAGGCGGCGCATGGCATCCTGCGGGACCCCGGCGGCATCCAGCTCGCTGGCGATGCTGGCTCCGGAGGGTGGACGGGAGCGCTGTTGGGTTGGCCGCCTGTGGCAGCGCTGTTGGGTTGGCCGCCTGTGGCAGCGCTGTTGGTTTGGCCGCCTGTGGCAGCGGGCCCGAGCCCCCCCGAGCCTTCGGCCAATTTGCCCTGGTCGGTCATGGGTCTGTCTCCTATATCCGGATGCGCGCCGCCTGGCGGCGCTGCGGGTCGAGCGACATGATGGCCAGCGTGGGCCGGCTGTGCTGCTGCTCCGAGCGGGCGAACCGGGCGATCGCGGTGCCGATGGTGGTGGCCTCCACGATGTGGTCGCGGCGGCCCTCCATGGCCGGGCATTCCCGTTCCCGGACCCGCATCTCCATGGTCGCGATCACCACCCCCTCGCCGCCGAGGTGCCGGACGTCTCGTTCCAGTTGCTGCCGCGAGTCGTGCCGGGCGTCGTTGACCAGCTCGGTGTAGCCGGTGACTTCGGCGTTGCCGGATCCCCACCGGGTCTGGCCGACGGTCAGCCAGTCGTCGTGCCGGGATCCGATCGAGATGCCGAGGGCGAGACCGGCGGGCATCCAGCCCTTCATGATCAGCTTGGCGAAGTCCTGGCCGGATAGGTCGGAGGTGAAGGGCGTCCGGCGGTGGCCCGAGAAGTCCTTGTTCCAGTTGGCCATGGAGGGCACCCCCGGCGCGCGGATGGCGGTGCCGATGGCCTTGAACTCCAGCCCGCCGGCCGGGAACGACCCGATGCTCAGCCGGACGCCGACCACGCCGTGGCCGCCGAGTTCGTCGCACTCGGTGGTCATCCGGTCCAGGGCCTTGTGCCGCGCGTCGTACATCGTCTTGACCAGCGGGGCGAACGAACCGAACCCACCCTGGCTCGAAACCTGGGTGACGGTGCGGGCCGGGATTCCGTAACCCCAGGACCCCCAGGCGCCCGGGCAGTTGTAGCCGCCGGTGTAGCCGATGTTGTACACCGCGGCGCCGAGCACCTGGCCGACCGGCTCGAAGCCGACGCTGCGGATCGCGGCGAACTCATCCGACGTCAGGGCCGAACCCCACGTGCCGCTGTGCCGGATTTCCTGCATCCGGGCTTCGGCGGCGGGAGGCAGCTTTTCGCTCACCCCTCCAGCCTAGTCCTGCGCGTCCCATTCCTCGTTCCTGCGCTGGACGGTCTCCAGCGCCCGGGCCGCGGCCTCCGGGGTGGGGAAGGGGCCCAGCCGGTCCTTGCCCGGGGTGGGCCCGTCGTCGTCTTCCACAGTGTGGCGCGTAAGGCTGTACCACCATCGCTTCTCTGTGTCCATGCACATTAGACTCGCAAAGCATGGCGACAGTGCTTCATCCGGGCCGGCTTTCACCCACCCGCCAGGTTCCCGCGGACATCCCGCGGCCGGAGTACGTGGGCCGCAAGCACCCCAGGACCGGCGAGCCGGACGTCAAAACGCCCGAGATCATCGAGCGGATGCGGGTGGCCGGCCGACTGGCCGCCCAGGCCCTGGAGGCGGTCGGTGCTGCTGTGGCGCCGGGCGTGACCACCGACTACCTGGACCAGGTGGGTCACGACTTCCTGGTCAGCCACGGCGCCTACCCGAGCACGCTCGGCTACCGCGGTTACCCGAAGTCGCTGTGCACCTCGCTGAACGAGGTGATCTGCCACGGGATCCCCGACGACACGCTGATCAGCGACGGCGACATCGTCAACGTTGACATCACCGCGTACATCGACGGCGTGCACGGGGACACCAACGCGACGTTCCTGGCCGGAGACGTGGACGAGGAGTCGCGGCTGCTGGTCGAGCGCACGCACGAGGCGATGATGCGCGGCATCCGCGCCGTCGCGCCCGGCCGCCCGCTGAACGCCATCGGCCGGGTGATCGAGTCGTACGCCCGGCGGTTCGGCTACGGGGTGGTGCGGGACTTCACCGGGCACGGGATCGGCCGGACGTTCCATTCGGGCCTGATCGTGCCGCACTACGACGACCCGCACAGTGACGTGATCATGGAACCCGGGATGACGTTCACCATCGAGCCGATGCTCACCCTGGGCACGATCGACTACGACGTCTGGCCGGACGGCTGGACGGCGGTGACCAAGGACCGGCGGCGCACGGCGCAGTTCGAGCACACCATCCTGGTCACCGAGGACGGCCACGAGATCCTGACCGTGCCGTTATACGGGACGGCGCGCCCGGCTTAGGCGTCGCGCTTGCGGAACAGCACCGCGCCGACCACGAGCAGGACCGCGGTGTAGATGACGAACACACCGAACTGGGTCCAGGCGGAGAACAGGTGCGGCGGTGCCGGGCCGACCGTGACCGACAGGGCCCGGCCCGCGGCGTCAGGCAGCCACCGCTCCACGTCCTGGTACCAGCTCTGCGGCAGCACGTGGGCGAGAATCGGGATCACGAACAGCAGCCCGATCACCGCCGTGATGGTACCCGCCGTGTGGCGCAGGATGGCCCCGACCGCGAACGCGAACAGACCGCACAAGGTCACGTACAGCGCGCTGCCGACCACGGCGCGCAGCACGTTCGGCTGGGACAGGGTCGCGGTGTCGTGCGTGCTGGCCAGCAGCGACTGGCCGAGGAAGAACGAAATGAACGCGGCGGCGAACGTGACCACGAGGGCGACGACGGTGAAGACGACAGCCTTGGAGACGTAGACCACGGGCCGACGGGGCATCGCGGTCAGCGAGGTGCGGATCATCCCGGTGGAGTACTCGGCGGTGAGCGTCATCGCGCCGAAGACCACGATGACCAGCTGACCCAGGTAGAACAGCCCCGCCACGCTGGCCTGGGTCGGATCGAACGTGGCCTGGTCCGACGGTGCCGTGTGCGACCAGTTGGCCGCCGTCCCGGCGGTGACCGCTGCCCCGATCCCGACGCTGACCACCAGCAACACGAGCAGCGTCCAGTAGGTGGAGCGGACCGAGCGGATCTTGGTGAGCTCCGAGGCCAGCGTGCCGCGGAAACCGGCTCGCCCGGAGGCGGGCGGCAGCGTGGCCAGGACCGGCTGGGACTGGGTAGTGGCCGCCATCTCAGATCCGCCCTTCCACGGTGTGCCGGCCTTGGGCAGGGTCCTCGTGGCTTGCGGCCGCGGGCTCGCCTCCTGGGCCCTGGCCGGCCCGGTATTCCACGCTGTCGGCGGTCAGTTCCATGAAGGCCGCCTCCAGCGAGGCGCGGACTACGGTCAGCTCGTGCAGCCGCACGCCGTGGTCGAACGCGAGGTCGCCCACCTGGGCCGCGGTGAGCCCGTGCACGATCAGCGAGCCGTCTGCCTCGGCGGTGGCCGTGGGCGTGGCTCCGGCCGGTCCCGCGGTGCCGCTCGACGCGCCGTCTCCCGTCCCGGCCCCTGGTCCTGCCTCCCGCACCGCCTTGGCCAGCAGGTCAGGCTGCGGGGTGCGCACCCGGACGGTCTGGCCGGAGCTGCGCGCGATGAACTCGTCCATGGTGCAGTCGGCGAGCAGGCTGCCGCGGCCGATCACGATCAGGTGATCCGCGGTGTTCTCCATCTCCGACATCAGGTGGCTGGAGACGAACACCGTCCGGCCCTCGGCCGCCAGGGCCTTCATCAGGTTCCGGATCCACAGGATCCCCTCGGGGTCCAGCCCGTTGACCGGCTCGTCGAACATGAGCACCGCCGGGTCGCCGAGCAGCGTACCGGCGATGCCGAGCCGCTGGCTCATGCCGAGCGAGAAGCCCTTGGCGCGCTTACGCGCCACCTCGGTCAGCCCGACCAGCTCGAGCACCTCACCCACCCGGCGCTTGGGCAGGTTATTGGTCTGGGCCAGGCAGAGCAGGTGATTGTAGGCGGACCGGCCGCCGTGCACCGCCTTGGCGTCGATCAGCGCGCCCACTTCGCGCATCGGATAGCCCAAGCCCGCGTACGGCTTCCCGTCGATTTTGACCGTGCCCGCTTCCGGGTAGTCGAGGCCGAGAATCAGCCGCATGGTGGTGGTCTTGCCCGCGCCGTTCGGGCCGAGGAAGCCAGTCACGTGACCCGGCTCCACATCGAATGACAGGTCGTTGACGGCGATTTTGTCGCCGAACCGCTTGACGAGCCCCCGTACCTCAATCATCGGATGAGTCCTCTCCAGTGGCACCGTTCGGGAAAGTGCCACCACGGCCCGTTCAGCCTATTACCTCTTTATGGTTTAAGGTCGGCCGGTGAGCACGGGCGTGCAGGCTGATCGAATATCCCGAACCCCGGCCGTGCAGCCTATGCCGCTCGCCGTGCACCCGCACCGGGCCGGGACGCAGCACCGCGCTGGTCGGCGTTCCCTCGGTCGCCTCGCCGGCGATCATCGTCGCCACGTCGCAGTCACAGCTCTGCCCGGCGTCGCCAGGCGGCAGGATCACGAGCCAGGCGCGGCAGGCCGCATCCTCTTCGACCGTTATTTCTACCGAACGGTCCGGCTCGAAGCGGACCAGACCCCACCAGCGCTCGGGGGTGGCAGCGATGGACCGCAGGCGGCGGGCGAGAGTGCCCAGCGTCAGCTGGTGGTCCGCGCCGTGCGGCCCGGTGGCGGGCGGCGCGGCCGGCTGCGCGGGGACGAGCAGCCCGGACTCGGCAAGCCTGGCGATCTCCGGGGCGACAGACATGTCGGCGGTCAACGGGACATCCTTCGTGGGCTTCATGGGCCTTCAGGAGATTGAGGGCCCCTGAAACCCGGCGGCGACAACGGTCAGCTGAGAGTCGTTGTCAGCGACAACACGAAGGACAGGACACGCGCAGCATCAGGGAGGAGGCACCCACGTGGTCACCGTGGCAGCGCGCTGCGTGGCCTGGCATGGCCGATAGCATACACCGCTGGTGACTATAGGTGGCGGTATTCGGCGGGCGGGCATCTCAGCGGGCGGGCATCTCAGCGGGCGGGCATCTCAGCGGGCAGGCGCCTCAGCGGGCAGGCGCCTCAGCGGGCGCCGTCCAGACGCTGGGCCGCGGAACGCGCCGACTCCGGGCTGACGCCGTCGCCCGCCCAGGCGGCCGCGCACGACGCACGCAGGCCGTCGATACGGTCCCCGCCGTTACGGGGCCCAGCCAGCTCCAGCCGGTTCCCGTCCTGGCGCGCCGTCCAGCCGCCACAGCGATAGGTGCCATCCTGGCTGGTCACCTCGGGATGCGGTTCGAGCAGCCCGGCCAGATCCTCGGCCAGGTAGGTGGGGCGCTGCGAGGGCGGCGCGAGGATGGCCTCGGCCGGGCCGGTCACCCCGGTCAGCACGAGCAGGCTGTCCGCACCCACGCGATGGGCGCCCTCGATGTCGGTGTCCAGCCGGTCCCCGACGACCAGCGGGCGCTCGGCACCGGTCCGCAGCACCGACTCGTGGTGCAGCGGCGGCTCGGGCTTGCCCGCCACCAGCGGCCGCACGCCGGTCGCGGACGCGATCACCTGGATGAGCGATCCGTTTCCCGGGCTGGCGCCCACGACGGCTCGGCAGCGTGAGGTCCCCGTTCGAGGCGACGAACAAGGCACCCGCGGCGACCGCGAGGCTTCCTTCGGCCAGGATCGAGTAGCTCACGTCCGGCGAATAGCCCTCGACCACGGCCTGCGGCCGGTCAGCGGCCGTGCTCACCGGGCGGAGGCCGCGTTCCCGCACGGCCATCCGCAGGCCGCTGCCGCCGATGACCAGGACCGCAGCACCCGCCGGCAGGCGCTCGGCGAGCATACGCGCGGCGGCCTGGGCGGAGGTCACGACGTCCTGCGGGGCGGCGGGGACGCCGAAGCTGGTCAGCAGCTCGGCGATGGCGGCGGGCGTCCGGAAGGCGTTGTTCGTCACGTAGGCCAGCCGCAGGCCCGCCGCGTCGGCCTTGCGGAGCGCCTCGGCCGCTCCGGGGATCGCGGCGCCGCCCAGGTAGACGGTTCCGTCCAGGTCGAGCAGCGCGACATCGTAGGCGGTATCGAGGGGCTCGGCACTGCCGCGCAGCGGCCGCGGGCTGCTCGTCATCGGGTGCTGTCCGTCCTGTCCTGCTGGGCGCGCAGGATGGCGCGGACCGACCGCAGGGCTTCGGTGTAGTGCGCGGCGTCGGGTCGCATCGCGGCGGCGAGGGCCAGGTACTCGGCTGCGGCGGCGTAGTGCCCGGTCCTGGCCAGGGCCAGCCCGAGGCCGAAGTGCGCGTAGTCGTCCGACGGGCTCGCCTCCACGATCATCCGGAAGTTGTCAGCCGCCTCCGCGTACCGGCCCGCGTCGAACTGGGCCCGCGCCAGAGCCTCCCGTACGCTGCGAGAGGCGGGTTCGGCCGTCGAGGCGCGCTGCAGCACCTGAGCCGCTGCCGCGGGGCTGCCGCGGCCGAGAAGTTCCATGCCACGCCGGTACCAGGCGTGCACATCTTCTTCGGGAAGGGCCTGGCCAGGGAAGTTTTGTTCCGGACGGGAATCACCGCTCGCGCTTGATCCTTCTGACATGGTGTGCAGACCCTTCCGTCCGACTCTGGTTCCGGCCTCGTGCTGGCACCCTTCCGCGGCATCCGTTATGCCCGTGACCGGGTGAGTAGCATCGCAAATGTCACATCCCCACCGTACGACGTGATAAGCGGCGGCAGCCTCGAACACCTGCGGGCGGCTGACCCGCATAACGTTGTCCGTCTCATCCTGCCAGGCGAGGACGCCGATGCGAGCCGGGCCGCAGCCGGCCTGCTGCGCGAGTGGCTGTCGGCGGGCGTGCTGATCAGGGACCGGATGCCCGCGCTGTACCTGTACGAGCAGTCCGGCGAGGCGTCGTCGTGGCTGCAGCGCGGCATCATCAGCCTGGTCCGGCTGGGCTCGCCCGGGGCCGCGGGCATCCTGCCGCACGAGGGGGTCATGCCGGGCCTGGTGGCCGACCGGCGGGCACTGATGGCGGCGACGCAGGCCAACCTGGAGCCGATCTTCCTCATCTACGACGGCGAGCAGGCCGGCGAGGACGCCGGTACCGCGACCGAGACCATCGACACGGTGGCGGCCGAACGTGCGCCGCTGGTCACGATCACGACCGAGGACGGAGTGACCCACCGGCTGTGGCGGCTCGGCCATCCCGACGAGCAGGCCGCCATCACCGCCGACCTGGCCGGACGCCGGGCCCTGATCGCGGACGGCCACCACCGGTACGCCGCCTACCTGGACCTGCAGGCCCAGATGCGAGCGTCTGGACTCGGTGCCGGGCCGTGGGACTACGGTCTGGCGTTCCTGGTCGACTCCGACGCCTACCCGCCGCGGCTGGGCGCGATCCATCGGGTGCTGCCGGGCCTGCCGCCCGAGCGCGCGGCCGAGCTAGCCAAGGCCGGGTTCACCGTGCAGGACCTGCCCGCTGACTGCGGCCTCGCTGGCGCGCTCGAGTGCCTCGACGCGGCCGGGCGCGAGGGGACCGCGTTCCTGCTCGCCGGAGGTTCCGACTTCTGGCTGCTCAGCCAGCCGGACCCGGTGCAGGTCGCGGCGTCGATGCCGGCCGGCGCCCCGGCGCGGTGGCGGTGCCTGGACGCATCGGTGATGCAGCAGCTGCTGATGGGCCGTCTGTGGGGCATCGCCGACAGCGAGCGCGACGTATTGATCAATCATGACGCGGCCGATGCGGTACGCGCGGCGGCCAGCACCGGGACGACCGCCGTCATCTGCAACCCGCCCTCGTTCGAGGACGTCATCCAGATCGCCGCGCAGGGCGAGCGGGTACCGCGCAAGTCCACGTCGTTCGGCCCCAAGCCGCGTACCGGGCTGGTCCTGCGCACGTTCGGCCCGGCCGACTGAGGCTGGCCGTCTGCGACAATGACCGGGTGGACGAAAAACCAGCAGGCCCGGACATCATCACCCCGCTGGGGCACGACGTATTCCAGATCGATACCCGCATGGCCGGGTACGACGGGATCACGGCGGGTTACCTGATCCGGAGCGACCGGCCGTGCCTGGTGGAAACCGGGACCGCGCCGTCGGCGCCGGTGGTCCGTGACGCCCTGGCCCGGCTCGGGATCGGCGCCGACGATCTCGCGACCGTGGTGGTGACGCACATCCACCTCGACCACGCGGGCGGCGCCGGCGACATCGCCGCCCTGTACCCGGGAGCCCAGATCGTCGTCCACCAGCGTGGGGCCCGGCATCTCGCCGATCCGAGCAGGCTCATGGCCAGCGCCAGGGCGGTCTACGGCAACGCGCTCGACAGGTTCTTCGGCGTGCTCGCGCCTGTCCCGGCCGATCGCATCGTGGCTCTGGAAGATACCGGAACTGTCGATCTCGGCGGCGGCCGACGGCTGGACAGCTACTACTCCCCCGGCCATGCCAAGCACCACGTCGGCTTGGTCGACTCCGGCACCGGGGATCTGTACACCGGCGACGCGGCCGGGGTCTATATCCCGGACACGGGAGACGTGCGACCCGCCACCCCGCCGCCGGACTTCGATCTCGAGGTCGCGCTCGCCACCGTGCGGAGGTTCGCCGCGCTCCAGCCTTCCCGGCTGCTGTTCAGCCACTACGGGCCGGTCACCGAGGTCGCTGCGACGCTGGACCGGTCCGCGGAGGAGATCCGGGTCTGGGTGGATGAGACACGGCGGGCGCGCAGGGCAGGCCTGGACCTGGACCACGCCTTCGCCATGGTGGTGGAACGCACCAGGGCCCGCTACGCGGCGTTTGGCCCGGAGGCCGACCCCGCTCTGGGCGTGAAGTTCGACCGGATGAGCGGAGGCGCGTCCAACGTCAGCGGGATCATGTACTGGCTGGATAAGACCGAGTCTCGGGATTCGTCTTCGGGTTTAGCCGACGCTCCAGCAGAACGCACGCGGTCCATGCTCACAGCGGATCGGCCGTGACGTCCTCCGGATACGGATAGTCCTCGGCCTCGGCCAGATCCTCGAACTCGACGCCATCGAGCTCGTCCAGGCGGTCGGCCGCGTCGGTCTCGCCGTCGGCGTCGGCAGCCGCGGCCCGGGCGAACGCTTCCCTGGCCTCTTCCGTGCGCCCCGCCGCGAGCACAGCGTCGGCGTACGCGTAGAACAGTCGGGCGGACCAGGGACGCAGCCGCCCGCTGGTTAGCTCGGGAACCTGCAAGGCGATGACGGCGGCATCCGCGAGCCCCTGGTCCCGGCGGATGCCCGACTCGACGATGCGCAGCTCGATCTGTGTGGCCCGATCCAGCGTGCCGGCGCCCGCCTCGCGGATGAGGGCCAGCGCCCGGTCCAGCCGGCCGAGCGCGCGTTCGCAGTCGGCCATGATGGGGAGGTAATCATCGCGCCCGGTCAGGCGCCGTGCGGCCCGGAGCTCCGACAGCGCCTCGGCCCATCGCCCGGTCTGGTAGGCGGCGATCCCGGACGCCTCCCTGACTACGCCGACACGGGCGGCGAGGCGGCGTGCGGCCTGGGCGTAGTCGTAACTCTGCTCGGGGTCTCCGGCCGTTCCCGCGGCGACCAGGTAACGGGCCACCGCGTCGGCCAGGTCGTTCGGCAGGCTGTGCAGCTGGGACCGCGCCTCGGGGTCGAGCTGCTGAGCGGTGATCGTGTCCGGCAGGCGGGGCCTGCCCTCCCAAGGCCGGTGCGCCGCGGCCTCGCCGTCGGGTACCCGGTCGCCGCCTCGCGTGCGGGCCGCACGCGCCGGAGCCCCGTCCCACGACCGGCGTCCTGCGTTGGCAGGCCCGCGCCGCTCCCGGTTCTCCCGGCCCTCCCGGCTCTCCCGGCCCTGGCCGCCGGGTCGCGTCCGCGCTTCTCGCTCGAGACTGGCGCTTTCCTTGGCCGGATTCTCGCTCATGCCCCGCGGACCATCGCCGCGGAAGGCCCGGGTCGTGCTTTGTCCGGCGGTGGTGCGCGCCCCTGAGCCGAACGACCGGCCCGCCGTCCGGCGAGGCCCTTCGGTCGCGGACGGCCGTGCGGTCCGGCGAGGCCCTTCGGTCGCGGACGGCCGTGCGGTCCGGCGAGGCCCTTCGGTCGCGGACGGCCGTGCGGTCCGGCGAGGCCCTTCGGTCGCGGACGGCCGTGCGGTCCGGCGAGGCCCTTCGGTCGCGGACGGCCGTGCGGTCTGGCGCGTTCCGTCGCTCGCCGCAGGACGCGCCGTTCGCCGAGTCGCTTCGCCGCCGCGGGCCGCCGTCAGCTCGCGCGCGCGGTCCGGCGACGACGTCCGGCTCGTCCGGCGTGGCCTATCGGTGGACGGGGTTCGCGGGGCACGCCGCGAACCTTCGCCCGCCGCGCCATCGCGTCCCGTATCGTCACGACCGGTGCCCGCCGGGCGCCCAGCGCGGCTGGTGCGCGTTTCCTGTCCGGCGCGGCTAGACGCCGGCCGACCCCGGCCGTGGTTCGCCGACCCGCCGGTTCCGCGGCCGTGGTTCGCCGACCCGCCGGTTCCGCGGCCGTAGTTTGCCGACCCGCCGGTTCCGGTCGGCCGGGCGCCCCTACTCGGGGTCTTCGCCGTACCGGAGGGGGTGCGCGCCGTCTTCGGGGTCTTCGGGATACCCGCGCCCTTACGACCACCACCGCTTGCCTCTCGGCCCTTGGGCGTTCTGCGTCCCTCAGCCACGCCAACCAACCTCCAGCATCTGCCACTACTGTATCCAGACAAGCGAAGAGGGCCGCTCGACCTCATCGGGAGCGACCCTCTTCAAGCATGTCCGGCGGCGTCCTACTCTCCCACGCGGTCCCCCGCGCAGTACCATCGGCGCTGAAGGGCTTAACTTCCGGGTTCGGAATGGGACCGGGTGTTTCCCCTTCGCTATAACCGCCGAAACTCTATTGAGATGTCACCGGCCCGCTTGCACGAGGGCCTGTTTGGCGACCGTATCTCGGGAACCGCACAGTGGACGCAAGATCAAATGAAGTAGAAGCCAAGCCACTCGGCCTATTAGTACCGGTCAGCTGCACACGTTGCCGTGCTTCCACCTCCGGCCTATCAACCCAGTCGTCTAGCTGGGGGCCTTACCTGGTTAACCCAGAGGGAGACCTCATCTTGAGGCGAGCTTCCCGCTTAGATGCTTTCAGCGGTTATCCCTTCCGAACGTAGCAAACCAGCCGTGCTCTTGGCAGAACAACTGGCACACCAGAGGTTCGTCCGTCCCGGTCCTCTCGTACTAGGGACAGCCCCTCTCAAGTCTCCTGCGCGCGCAGCGGATAGGGACCGAACTGTCTCACGACGTTCTAAACCCAGCTCGCGTACCGCTTTAATGGGCGAACAGCCCAACCCTTGGGACCTGCTCCAGCCCCAGGATGCGACGAGCCGACATCGAGGTGCCAAACCATCCCGTCGATATGGACTCTTGGGGAAGATCAGCCTGTTATCCCCGGGGTACCTTTTAGCCGTTAAGCGACGGCGCTTCCACATGCCACCGCCGGATCACTAGTCCCAGCTTTCGCTCCTGCTCGACATGTCTGTCTCACAGTCAAGCACCCTTGTGCACTTGCACTCGACACCTGGTTGCCGACCAGGCTGAGGGTACCTTTGGGCGCCTCCGTTACCTTTTGGGAGGCAACCGCCCCAGTTAAACTACCCACCAGACACTGTCCCTGATCCGGATCACGGACCTAGGTTAGACATCCAGAACGACCAGAGTGGTATTTCACCGATGACTCCACAAGAACTAGCGTCCCTGCTTCACAGTCTCCCACCTATCCTACACAAGACGTCCCAAACACCAATGTCAAGCTGCAGTGAAGGTCCCGGGGTCTTTCCGTCCTGCTGCGCGTAACGAGCATCTTTACTCGTAGTGCAATTTCGCCGGGTCCGTGGTTGAGACAGTGGAGAAGTCGTTACGCCATTCGTGCAGGTCGGAACTTACCCGACAAGGAATTTCGCTACCTTAGGATGGTTATAGTTACCACCGCCGTTTACCGGCGCTTAAGTTCTGAGCTTCGCAGCCCGAAGGCCGCTAACCCGTCCCCTTAACGTTCCGGCACCGGGCAGGCGTCAGACCGTATACGTCGTCTTGCGACTTTGCACGGTCCTGTGTTTTTAGTAAACAGTCGCTTCTCCCTGGTATCTGCGGCCACGCCCAGCTCAGGGAGTAAATCCCATCACCGGACACGGCTCCCCTTCTCCCAAAGTTACGGGGATAATTTGCCTAGTTCCTTAACCACGGTTCACCCGATCGCCTCGGTATTCTCTACCTGACCACCTGCGTCGGTTTAGGGTACGGGCCGCTTAAGTGCTCGCTGCGAGGTTTTTCTTGGCAGCATGGGATTACTCACTTCACCAAAATTGGCTCGGCATCAGGTCTCAGGCTATGTGGTGCGCGGATTTGCCTACGCACCGCCCTACACCCTTACTCCGGGACGACCATCGCCCGGTAGAGCTACCCTCCTGCGTCACCCCTTCAGCTTGCCTACTACCAGTCTGGGCCACACGATCAGCCGGATCAGCCCCGAAGGGCTCCCCGGCGTCAGGTGCTTAGCATCGCTAGCCTCGGCATTGGCGCACTTACGCGGGTACGGGAATATCAACCCGTTGTCCATCGACTACGCCTGTCGGCCTCGCCTTAGGTCCCGACTTACCCTGGGCGGATTAGCCTGCCCCAGGAACCCTTGGTCATTCGGCGGAGGAGTTTCTCACTCCTCTTTCGCTACTCATGCCTGCATTCTCACTCGTGTAGCATCCACAGCTGGATCACTCCGCTGCTTCCCTTGCCACACGACGCTCCCCTACCCACCCGCGCACCTGGACCCTAAAGGAGCCAGTGGCCGCAGCCGAGGCGACCGCAGCCGAAGCCGCGGCGGCCAAGACCGCCATCCACCTTAACCACAGAGGGCCGGGCGATCGCGCGAGTGTCACAGCTTCGGCGGTGTGCTTGAGCCCCGCTAAATTGTCGGCGCAGAATCACTTGACCAGTGAGCTATTACGCACTCTTTCAAGGGTGGCTGCTTCTAAGCCAACCTCCTGGTTGTCTCTGCAACTCCACATCCTTTCCCACTTAGCACACGCTTAGGGGCCTTAGCTGGTGATCTGGGCTGTTTCCCTCTCGACTACGAACCTTATCGCCCGCAGTCTCACTGCCGCGCTCTCACTTACCGGCATTCGGAGTTTGGCTGACTTCAGTAAGCTTGTCGGCCCCCTAGGCCAACCAGTAGCTCTACCTCCGGTAAGAAACACGCGACGCTGCACCTAAATGCATTTCGGGGAGAACCAGCTATCACGGAGTTTGATTGGCCTTTCACCCCTACCCACAGGTCATCCCCCAGGTTTTCAACCCTGGTGGGTTCGGTCCTCCACGCGGTCTTACCCGCGCTTCAACCTGCCCATGGGTAGATCACTCCGCTTCGGGTCTACAACATGCGACTCGACGCCCTATTCAGACTCGCTTTCGCTACGGCTGCCCCTCACGGGTTAACCTTGCCACATATCGTAACTCGCAGGCTCATTCTTCAAAAGGCACGCGGTCACTTCACGTCAGCCGAAGCTGACACGCTCCCACGGCTTGTAGGCACACGGTTTCAGGTACTATTTCACGACCCCTCACCGGGGTACTTTTCACCTTTCCCTCACGGTACTGGTTCACTATCGGTCACCAGGGAGTATTTAGGCTTAGGAGGTGGTCCTCCCGGATTCACACGGAATTTCACGGGCTCCGTGCTACTTGGGATACCGCTCGAGAGTCGTCTAGGTTTCGCGTACGGGGGTATCACCCTCTATGCCGACGCTTTCCAACGTCTTCTACTACCCAAACGATTTGTAACTCTCTGCCAGATCAGCAGTTCCGGCTGAACGGTCCCGCTACCCCGGCCACGCAACGCCTGCTGGCTTTAACACGTGACTGGTTTGGCCTCTTCCCCTTTCGCTCACCACTACTCGGGGAATCGCGGTTGCTTTCTCTTCCTGCGGGTACTGAGATGTTTCACTTCCCCGCGTTACCTCCACCTGCCCTATGTGTTCAGGCAGGGGTGACGGGCAATTACGCCCTATCAGGTTTCCCTATTCGGAAATCCCCGGATCAATGTCTGGTTGCCGACTTCCCGGGGCTTATCGCAGGCTCCAACGTCCTTCTTCGGCTCCTGGTGCCAAGGCATCCACCGTGTGCCCTTATTAACTTGGCGACTACAATTGATGCTCGCGTCCACTGTGCAGTTCTCAAGATACGGGCGGTCCCGGCGCGCGCACCTCCGCATTACGCGGCGGGGCGCCCCGGTCCGAGGGACGGCTCAACGCCCGTTCCCTCAGGACCCAACAGCGTGCTCGGCCAGGCCGTACCGCCACCACCCTTCCAGCCCCGGAGGGCCGTACTAACTGGCTTGAGTGACGAGCTTGACCGAATAACCAGTGCTCCACAGTGAGCTGCCATCTTGGGACACTCGCCCAAGACATGGCTCTGGACGCGACCCCGTTCGGGACCGCGCCAGCTGCTCCTTAGAAAGGAGGTGATCCAGCCGCACCTTCCGGTACGGCTACCTTGTTACGACTTCGTCCCAATCGCAGACCCCACCTTCGACGGCTCCCTCCCTTACGGGTTAGGCCACCGGCTTCGGGTGTTACCTACTTTCGTGACGTGACGGGCGGTGTGTACAAGGCCCGGGAACGTATTCACCGCGACGTTGCTGATTCGCGATTACTAGCGACTCCGACTTCATGGGGTCGAGTTGCAGACCCCAATCCGAACTGAGACCGGCTTTTTGGGATTCGCTCCACCTTGCGGTCTCGCAACCCTTTGTACCGGCCATTGTAGCATGTTTGCAGCCCAAGACATAAGGGGCATGAGGACTTGACGTCATCCCCACCTTCCTCCGAGTTGACCCCGGCAGTCTCCT